>NZ_DLHN01000034.1:0-334 GCF_002483235.1 Pedobacter glucosidilyticus
CGCCTGTTCTTTATGAAAGTTTATGCAAAAGATTTATTTGCCTACACTTCCAAATCTTCATAAGCCGTCTTTCGTTCTTCGGAAAGTTTGGTTTAATATTATTGGAAGTTCCTAAATATCTGCTCTTTAGGTTCTTTATACTTTCTACTCAGTACTTTTTACTATTCAAATATCCGCTCTTTAGGTTCTTTATACTTTCTACTTCTAGAAAGGAACAACCATTCATAAAAAATAGACTATCCCGAAACGCATGAGCAATCCCCAAGAGCCGGAAAGACGAAAAAACAGCAGCAGAAATTAAAAAATCTTACACAACCAAGCCTATAGCGCATGC
>NZ_DLHN01000034.1:475-17037 GCF_002483235.1 Pedobacter glucosidilyticus
TAATTATTATCATTAAAGATATTATGAACTAATTAGCTATTGCGTACAAAGGCTTTCTTACCCTAGCCGGGTAGCGGCTTCGGCTATTGCGCACAAGTCTTTCCGGCCTCATAGGCGGCCAACCCTATTCACTTTTTTCTTGATAAAAAAGTGAACAAAAAATCAAGGCTTATGAATATTTGTCGTTTCGTCTAAATAAATCTTTAACCACAATCCTGAGTGGTGTGAAAGGTTTTGCATATTGAAAACTACTACAACACCCGTCGGATTGTTTTCCGATAGTGCTTTATGAGAGTTTATGCAAAAGATTTATGGGTCTTTCCTTCCAAATCTTCATAGGCCGTCTCTCGTTCTTCGGAGAATATTATTTAATGATTAAAGGTAGCTCCTAAATATCTGCTCTTAGGGTCTTTATACTTTCTACTCTGTACTTTATACTTTAAAAAACTCGCTCTTTAGGGTCTTTATACTTTCTACTCTGTACTTTATACTTTAAAAAACTTCCCCATGTGTTTGCTTTACCAAGAAAGATAACAGTTTAGGAAAATGGTTGAGGCTACCAATAGCCATTTCGGATAATACATTACGACCAAATAGTTTTTGAATAGTTCTACCTATAAATAACCTGTTGGCAAACTCTTGTTGCCATAGTTGACTGTAAATTTTCTCTAGTTGGGTTCTTTTTGAAGGATTGATACCATCCTGGCAAATATTTACGATACAAGAGCTTAGGATTTTTGCTGAGTGTATGGCTATCGCCATGCCGTTTCCACAAAGTGGGGCAATCATTCCGGCAGTATCGCCACACATGAGGATATGGTTTTCTATGAGATTTTTGCGCTCAAAAGCAATTTCATTGATGGTTTCTGGCTTATCCCAAAGAAATTCTGCTTGATGAAAAACTTCTTTCAAAAAAGGGTTTTTGCTGAGTATTTGTTCTTCTACAGCGGCTATAGAACCGTATTTTTTTAAATGCTTGTTTTCTGATAGGTAACACAAACAATAGCTATTATTTCCAATGCTATTTAGACCGCAATAGCCGCTTTCGAAATTATCTAAACGGATGGTATCTTTCGGGAAATCTAATTTGATATGATATTTAACCCCCATATAAGGGCTGCGCTTGTAAAAAGAAGAACGCTGAAGCTGCTTATCTAAATTAGAGCGTTTGCCAAAAGCACCAATTACTACATCTGCATGATAGGTTTTTTCGCTAATAGAGATGTTAAACTGTTCATCTTGAAAATGAATATTACTGATTTTTTCGCCCAAAAGAAATGCTACGCCTTGCTGTTTAGCGATGAGGTAAAGTTGCTCATCTAAGATATATCGGCTGACGCCACATCCGCCTAAATCTAAAGGAGCCTGAATGGTTTTGCCAGATGGCGCAGCAATAATTAATTTTTCTAATTTACTCGCCTGCAAATCCTCGGGGTTTAACCCCAAACTTTTTAAAAAAGGTAATGCTTCATTGCTTACATACTCGCCACAAACCCGGTGGAAAGGGTAAAATTTACGCTCGGCAAGGCAAACTTCAAAACCTGCTTTGCTTAATAAGATAGCGTTGGTAAGACCTGCTAAACCGCCACCAGCAATAAATATTTTTGGTTTTTTACTCATTTATAAATGATAACCTGCCAACGAAAAGCCCACATCCATTTGATGCTATATTTCTTAATACCCATTTGGGCTAATAATGTTTGTAACTCTTTTCTGGTAAAACTTCTTAATACCGATAATTTACTATCATGTTTTACCATGGGCGATTTAGAGAAGATTTGGGTAAGCCAGCCAATAGAATAATAGGCAAACCAATGGCGGTGTAAATCATTAATAATAACAGCTTTTTTAGAGGTATACACCATTCTTTCTACCAGTTTCTTCCATTCATCATCATTAAAATGGTGGGTAAATAAGCTGCTGATAACATAGTCAAACTCTTCGGCTAAGAATTGTTCCTGAAGTACGTCTGCCAGCCTGAAATGGATATCATGTGCTTGGTGCTGTGTTTTTGCAAAGGTAATGGCACTGGGTGTAGCATCAATTCCAATAAAATATGGATATACTTTTTTCTTGTTGAAATGCTTTTTCAGAACTTTTAAGCTATCGCCACCACCACAACCCCAATCACAAATAATATCTTTATTTTGAATAGAGAATTGCTTGAAGGCATGATAAAACACCTGAAATCCGCCCAGTAATTTGTTTATCACTTCCAACTCTTTTAAAACCGGATCTATAGCTTGTTGCTCTAGCGAGAAATCATCCATGATTTCTAACGCTGTACTTCTGTGGTTAAAACTAGGCATATGTAAGTACCATACTTTCAAAAGTTAAGCCAGGACCAAAAGCAAAGCTTAATATCTTTTCTTCCCGTTGTTTGGTTTTGAGCTTTTTACCGAGTGCCGCTAAGACAAAAAGTACCGTTGCTGATGACATATTGCCAAAATTTCGCAATACTTCATAAGCATGCTCATTTTGATCAGGATGGAGCTGAAAAGCTTCGTCGCAAACTTCTAAAATTCTTCTGCCACCTGGGTGGATGGCGTATTGCCCAATATCATCAAAAGCTAACTGGGCTTTTTTCAAAAGTTTATCAGCAATGTTCTTAATGCCTCCTTTAATTTGTTTGGCTACTTGGCTGGTAAGTTGCATTTCGTAACCAAAGTCGCCAATGCGCCAAGCCATTTCATTTCTGGCTTTGCTAATCAGCTCGCTATAAAAAGAGTTGATATGGAAAAGTTTATCAGCAGTTTGCTCTTCATGTTGCACCAGAACAGCCGCTGCACCATCAGCAAATAAAGAATTTGCCAGCCAATTATCTAAAGTATTTTCTTTTTGGAAATGGAGGGTACACAGCTCCACATCAACAATTAAAACTTTAGCTGTAGCCTGTGCTCTGCAAATATAATCAGCAACTTTAAGCGCATTAAAAGCACCATAACAACCCATAAAATTAATACAAGTACGTTCGGTGTCGGGCTTTAAGCCCAGTTTTTCTACCAGCTCTATATCTAAACCTGGGGCATACATACCCGTACAACTCACCGTAATTAAATGCGTAATATGTTGAGGGTTAAAATTGATTTGTTTTAAGCAATCTTCAACGGCTTGTAAAGCAATTTGTAAAGCATTTTGCTCGTATATAAAACCTCTGCCGGCGGTTGTAGGGAAGGGATTAAGCCCATCATCATTACCAAAAAAGCTATAATTTCCTTTTTGCTTACCAAAATCTTGCAATACCGAGTGCCTGTAATCTATCCCAGATACTTGATATAATTTTTCTAATCTACGAGCCTGGTTGCTCTCCAACTGATGCGCTTCTTTCATAAATTCCAGTATGCGACTTTGCGCAAACTGATTTGATGGATTACTGGTACCAATTGCCGATATAACACTGCTCATTCAAAAAAATTAAATATTTTTACCTTCATGCTAAATATAACAAAGTAAATGAAGTCAACCTTTTTACACTTACGCCTTCCCTTTTCTTTGTTGTTGCTCCCTGTTTATTTGTTTGCTTATAGCGAAGTACCTAATCCTAACATTTACAATGCCATTGTAGTTTTTATAGTTTGGCATTTATTTGTGTATCCGGCAAGTAATGCCTACAATAGTTATTTTGATAAAGATGAAGGCAGTATTGCCTTGATAAAAGAGCCGCCAAAAGTGCAAAAATCTTTATTGGTAACGGCTTATATCTTAGAGTGGGCTGGTCTGTTGCTGGCTTTTTTAGTAAGTTTTGAGTTTGCTTTAGCGGTTGCCATTTATAATTCTTTTTCAAAAGCCTACAGTCATCCGCGTATACGCATTAAAAAATATCCTGTTTTAAGTTTTTTGGTGGTTTTTATTTTCCAAGGATTTTTTATTTACTACAGCTCTTATCAAGCTATAGGCGAGTATGATTTGGGGCTTAACGCCGATATCTTACAAGCTGGGTTAATTGCTTCCTGCTTAATTGGAGCGTCTTATCCACTTACGCAAGTTTACCAACACGAGGAGGATAGCAAGCGTGGCGATAAAACTTTAAGCCTTTTACTAGGTGTTAAGGGTTCTTTTATATTTTCTGGCCTTGTATTTTTTTTGGGTTTTACCCTGATGTTTGATTATTGGAATAGACAAGACGAGCTTTTAAATTTCTGGATTTTCGCTTTATGCTGTACACCTATATTGGGCTATTTTTTGTGGTGGTTTAAACAGTGTTTAAACCGAGTTGAAGCAGCATCTTTTAAAAATGCTATGGGTATGACCATCATCAGCGGTTTCATGATGCTCATGTATTTCGGCTGGCTGTGGCTGTAAAATTATACTTCTGTTCTAAAATTTGCTTTGTGTTTGATATAAGCGATATAATTTTCGGGTAATTGATGTTGTGTTGCGCCCTCTAATAGGGTATTTAGATATTCACTTTCTGGACTAAGTTCCTCTGCTTCATCCATACAAATAAAAGCATAAGCTTGATGTAAACCTGTACGACCTTCTAACTCAAATTCTTGTAATTGGTATTGAGGTTCTGTTTGTTGCAATAATTCAAAATGTTGGTTATGTACTTGATACAAAACACCATGTACATTTTCGCTTTCAGAAATAACGAGGTTAGCTCTAGCGCTACCATCGGCGTTAAGCTGGTGGAAAGCCAAACCATAGCCGTATAAAATGGCTGGTCCAACAACTGTTACAGGGTCATTAACCCTAAACTCCATTAATGCTTTATTGAGGTTACTACCGTAAGCGAAATATAAAAAAGTGTTTTCCATGGTTTATTTTTCTCCGTTCCATTCTGCATAGAACTGAGTCAAATATTGAACCATAAAATCATGTCTGTCTGCTGCTAGTTTTTTACCCGTTGGCGTGTTCATCTTATCCTTTAATAAGAGTAATTTTTCATAAAAATGGTTGATGGTTGGAGCGGTAGATTTTTTATAAGACTCTTTACTTTGGTTAGGCTCGGGTTTAATCTCAGGGTTGTAAAGTTCTCTGTTTTTATAACCGCCGTAAGTAAAAGCTCTGGCAATTCCAATGGCGCCAATGGCATCAAGTCTATCCGCATCTTGTACCACTAACATTTCTGGCGAGCTGAAACTAACATCGCCTAAGCTAGCTTTAAAAGACATGTTTTTAATAATTTGCTGTACGTGGGTGATTGTTGCTTCATCAACAGCTAAAGTTTTTAAAAATTCGCCTGCTTTTCTTGGACCTATCTCTTCATCGCCATCATGAAATTTAGCATCAGCAATATCATGTAATAAAGCAGCAAACTCTACTACTTTTAAATCTACATTTTCTTCTGCGGCTATGTTTTTAGCTGTTTTCCAAACGCGTTTTATATGAAACCAATCATGCCCGGCCTCGGCATTTTGTAGTTCTTGCTTTACAAAAGCTATGGTTTTGTTAATGAGTTCTTGCATTATTTTAATTTCTCGTTGTTACGATGTCTGTCTGCATCTCTAATACTTTTCTTCTCCAAATTTTTCTCTAGTGCAGCAGTTAAATCAATACCAGTTTGATTGGCTAAGCAAATCAAAACAAAAAGTACATCGGCCATCTCATCGCCTAAATCAATTTTTTTATCAGATTCTTTGAAAGATTGCTCGCCATATTTACGAGACATGATACGGGCAACCTCACCAACTTCTTCCATTAAAATAGCTGTATTGGTAAGCTCGTTAAAATACCTTACACCTGTAGTTTTTATCCAATTATCTACCAGTTGTTGTGCTTCTTTAATTTCCATGATGCTAAAATCAGGAATCTTTGGCAATAATAAGAAGCTAAGAAGTTATTTCGTACAAAAAATACGGGCAATCATAACCATCGCGTAAAAGCAAAGGTTTGGCAACATTAAAAACCTCTATACCATCTTGTGTTTTGCCTTTTAGTGTGCCAATATGTGCATGGCCATGAAAAGCTACATCAACATTTCTTCTGCTGAGAGGCTCGGCCAATCTGGATGAACCTAAAAATGGAAAAATAGCTTCAGCTTCACCTCTTACTGTTTCTACAATGGGCGAGTAATGTAATAAAGCTACTTTTTTAATATCCTGATGATCTGATTCTAGTCTGGCTAAAGCTCTTTCTAGTTGTAAAGCTTCATTTACAGCTTCCTGTACAAAATCTTTCATTCCTTTTTCGCCAAACATAGATAACATGTGCTTATCAAAACCACCACCAAAGCCTTTGATACCCGCAAAACCAATGTTATGAATCACGATAGCTTCTCCATCTAAAACATGAACATGGTCTTTTATTAAAAGCTGGCGAATCATTTTCTCTCTGCCTTTTTCATAATCATGATTGCCTAAAACCATGACTACGGGGATGCTGCAAGCTTTTAATTCTTCGGCTAAAACGGCAGCTTCAGACTCGTCGCCGGTATCAGTTAAATCCCCACAGATAACCAAAACATCAGCTTTTTCTGATATTTCTTTGAAATAATTTACCCATTTTCCTTTGTCAGATTCTTTTACATGAATATCGGCAACGGCAGCTATTTTTGTGAGTTTTCCTGTATCTGTCATGGTAAGAAATTTTAGGTAGTCATGATGGTTGAGACTTTATAATCCCAATCTTTTATATCAATACTGTATTGGGTTTGGTCTATCACCGGGCCGCGACAAACCTTAACTACAGGTGGCGGTAACTGATACTGGTTATTAGCCCTTTGAATCAATTCATCAAACAACCATTTAGGGATAATTTCATGAAAATCTGATGGGTAAACAAACTGAAACATGGTGATTTGAGCCAATAGTAAATGCCAGTGATGGTGTTGGTCTAATCGGGAAAGTAACCTTTCCCAGTCTAATTCTTTACCTTTTTTAAGAATCACATGGTTAATGTCTGCCCCATCAAAACGTTCACGATTTTGGACATATATTTTACACCAAATAAGTTCCTCGGGAGATAAAAACTTTACTTCCTCACCTGCAAAAGTGCCTGGTGTAGCGTGTTCAAACCAGCTATCATCAACCGTACAGATATTATTAACAGTATCAAAAATGATATCAATAAAATAATCTCCTTTAAAAACTTTGGCTAACCAGCGGATATCTGTTAATTGAGTAGTAAAACCTTTATCGGCAAAAAATTGCAATATTTTACTGTAGTCGGATGGTCTACAAAAGATATCCAGATCTTTAGTATCACGGTAAATACCGGTATGGGCAAATAAAGAAAATGCGCCTCCTAGCATAAAATCTACACCGCACTCTTTTAATAATTGTAAGGCTTCTTTATAGAATTCCTGAGCTTCTTTTTTCTCTTCTTCAGTTGTAATCATAGGGTTTTTAATAAGATAGACGGCCGCAAAAAGCAGCTTTATTTTCCTTATTCAAAAACCAAACCTAAAATTAATGCCTGTCTTTATCCTTCGTATCCATCATGATGGTAACGGGGCCATCATTCAAGAGCTCTATTTTCATATCGGCACCAAAAATGCCGGTTTCTATTTTGGTATTGCTTAACTGAGCTAGCTTGGCAATCATTTTTTCATAAAGCGGAATTGCTTGTGCAGGTTTTGCAGCTTTGATGAAAGAAGGACGGTTTCCCTTTTTTGTTTGTGCGAAAAGCGTAAACTGAGAGATCAATAAGATACGGCCATCAACATCGGCTAAAGATTTATTCATTAAACCGTTTTCATCATTGAAAATGCGCATATTCACAATTTTTTGTGCCAGCCAGCTTAAATCTTCTAAAGTATCAGCTTCTTCTATACCCAATAAAATTAAAAAACCAGTGTTTATTTCACCTGTAATTTCTCCGTTTACTGTACATGAAGCTTTACTTACTCTTTGGATAACGGCTCTCATATTTTAGGATAGGTGGTTAGTAATTAGTTTGTTAGATTTTTTAAAGTCTGATTATTCATGGAAGTCCTTCTCCTTCGGAGAAGGATTTAGGATGAGGCTCTACGCCCTCGTATCGTTTTTATGATAAATACTTAAATAGCTATCGTAACGGGTGGGCTCAATTTCTCCTTCATCTAAGGCTTTCAAAATAGCGCAACCGGGTTCATTAATGTGTACACAGTTATGAAATTTGCAGCCATGCATACGGCTTCGCATCTCTGGAAAGAAATGAGCAAGTTCCTCTGGTTCTATATCTGCAATGCCTAATTCTCTAATGCCTGGTGTATCAATTAATTTTCCGCCGAAAGGCAATTCAAACATTTCTGCAAAGGTGGTGGTATGTTTTCCCATATCGCTCCAATCAGAAATTTCACCTGTTCTTAAAGCTATACCCGGTATAATTTGATTGATTAAGCTTGATTTTCCTACTCCAGAATGACCAGAAAATAAAGTAGTCTTATCTTTCAATAATTCTTTAATAGTATCAACATGGGTGCCTTCTACAGCCGATACCGCATAACATTTATAGCCTACGCCTTCATATAAATCCATATAATTGGCTAGAATTTCTAGACCTTCATCACTAAATAAATCTAGCTTATTAAATATCAAAATAGCAGGAATTCCATAGGCCTCAGCAGTTACCAAAAAACGGTCAATAAAACCTAACGAAGTACGTGGAGAAGCCAAAGTAACGACCAAACAAGCCTGATCTAAATTAGCAGCTATAACTTGTACTTGTTTAGATAGGTTGATAGATTTTCTGATGATATAGTTTTTACGGTCGTGAACCTTACTGATAACCGCCGTTTCTTGCTCAGGCTCTAGCTCAAAATCAACAAAATCTCCAACAGCAACCGGATTGGTGCTTACCAGGCCTTTCATCCTGAGTTTGCCCTTTATCCTGCATTCGTATTTGTGCTGATTTTTACCTAAAACAGTGTACCAGCTTCCTGTTGATTTTATGACTAATCCCTGCATACCGTTGTAAAGATAATTATAGGCTAAACTAATTTCCTATTTTCTGTGAAAAATGTTTGTATTTAAAAAATGAAAGCTTAGATTTGGCACATAATTTAAAAACGTGAACAATAACTATACAACTACAATTACTTACACCATGACGCTCTGCGCATAGAGGAAGGTAATTATAGGCTTATATAAAATATACGAAGCGCCTTCCGACAAACCGGAAGGCGCTTTTTATTTAAATTTTAATGTCAAATCCAAAGCTGCATAGCTTAAAAGATTTTTAGCTGTTTAAGAAAATGAAAATTTTAAAATTCGGAGGTACTTCTGTTGGGTCTGTAGATGCTTTAAAAGCGTTAATAGATGTGGTTAAAACTAACCTTGATAAGCAAGAACAAATGGTTATCGTTGTTTCTGCTATGGGAGGTGTTACCAACCAATTAATCACGACGGCAGAAAACGCTATAAAAGGAATTGATTTTTCTGAGGCTTTAGCTGATATAGAAAAAAGACATTTTCATGTCGTAAAAGAGTTAATTCCGGTACAACAACAAAATCAGGTTTTAACCAAATTAAAATTATTTTTTCAAGAGCTGGAAGATTTAATGCAAGGTGTTACCGCCTTACAAGAGCTGAGTCCTAAAACCCGCGATGCTATTTTAAGCTATGGCGAGCAATGCTCTGCTTTCATGCTTTCCAGAATCTTAAAAACCATACATGAAGGTGCTGATTATTTAAACACTACCGAGATTATTAAAACAGATAGCACTTTTGGTAATGCCCGTGTAGATTTTGAGCAAAGTAATTTCTTAATTAAAAACTACTTCGAGCATCATAAAGATAGCTTAATTGTAGCTACTGGTTTTATTGCTAGTGATGACCAAAACAGGGTAACAACTCTTGGTCGTGGTGGTAGTGATTATACTTGTGCTATTATTGGTGCGGCCTTAAATGTGGAACAAATAGAAATCTGGACAGATGTTAATGGAATGATGACGGCCGACCCAAGAAGGGTGAAAAAAGCATTTTCTTTAGAAGAGCTTTCTTATACCGAAGCTATGGAGCTTTCTTTCTTTGGCGCTAAAGTGATTTATCCGCCAACCATGATTCCGGCTTTTCTGAAGAAAATTCCTATTGTTATTAAAAATACTTTTGATGCTAGTTTCCCTGGAACTTTCATCAAACATGATATCAAACCATCTTCAACCGTTATCAGAGGGATTTCTTCTGTAGACCATATCAGCATCATCAATTTACAAGGTAGCGGCATGGTGGGTAAAGCTGGTTTTAGTGGCAGATTATTCTCTTTACTTTCTAGAGAGCAGGTAAACGTAGTTTTAATTACGCAATCATCTTCAGAGCACTCTATTACTTTTGCGGTTAACCCTGAGGATGCTAAAAAAGCACAAGCTTTAATTCAGCAAGAGTTTGAGCTAGAGCTGCAAGCCGGAAAATTAGAGCCTATCACCATAGAACATAATCTTTCTGTTTTAGCCATCGTCGGTGAAAACATGAAAAAAACACCAGGTATTGCTGGTAAACTTTTCCATGCTTTAGGCAGAAATGGTGTAAATGTGGTTGCCATAGCACAAGGTTCATCAGAGTATAACATCTCTGTAATTATCTATAATTCTGATTTAACAAAAGCCCTAAATACCGTTCATGATGCGTTTTTTGCACAATTGCAAAAGAACTTAAATGTGTTTATCGTAGGTGTGGGTAATATCAGTAAAGAATTGCTTTCGCAGATACATGCACACCATGCTTATTTGGTAGAAAATAATCTGCTCAACATTAAAATCATCGGTTTAACCAATACTAAAAAAATGTTGATAGACCCGGCCGGTATAGATTTAGCAAGTTGGCAACAAAGCTTAGATAAATCAACCGAGCCTGCAGATTTAAATAAGTTTGTGGCCGAGATGAAGAGCTTAAATCTGCCAAATTGTGTGTTTGTAGATAATACTGCAAGCCCAATTCCAAGTACCATGTATAAAGATATATTCAAGTCGAACATATCTGTGGTTACTTGTAATAAAATTGCCAATTCTAGCGATTACCAGCAGTTTGCAGATTTAAGAAGTACAGCTAAAAAGTATGGTGTAGATTTCTTATACGAAACTAACGTAGGCGCTGGTTTACCAATCATCACTACTTTACATGATTTAATCATCAGTGGCGATAAAATTACCAAGATAGAAGCTATTCTTTCTGGTACTATTTCTTTCATTTTCAATAACTTCAAAGGAGATGTTACTTTCCACGATGTAGTTAAGCAAGCGCAAGAAAAAGGTTATACAGAGCCAGACCCTCGTGATGATTTAGGCGGGATAGATTTCATGCGTAAAATATTAATCTTAGCTAGAAATAGTGGTTTGCCAATGGAAGCTGCTGATGTTGAGTTAGGAGCTATTTTACCAGAAAATTGTGCTAAAGCGCCAACGGTAGAAGCTTTTTATGAAGAGCTAAAAGCTTCTAACGATTATTTTGAGCAACTGAAACAAGATGCCGAGAAACAAGGTAAAGTTTTACGTTACATTGGTAAGCTAGAAAACGGCAAAGCAAGCATTAGCCTGCAAGCTGTAGGTATGGATCATCCTTTTTATGCTTTATCTGGAAGTGATAATATCATAGCCTTTACCACAGAAAGATATTGTGAAACCCAAATGGTAGTAAAAGGTCCGGGTGCTGGTGCAGCGGTTACAGCTGCAGGTGTATTTGCTGATTTAGTTAAAGTAGGAGCTAACCAGTAATGAGCAGTAAATCAATAAAAGTATTTGCACCGGCTACTGTTGCTAATGTAGTTTGTGGTTTTGATATTTTGGGCTTCGCTGTTAATGAACCTGGTGATGAGCTCATCATGGAACTGAGCGATAAACCCGGTGTTGTGATTACCTCTATAGAAGGCGATGGTGGTAAATTACCTCTTGATGCCGACCGTAATACGGTAGCCGCAGGTGTAAAAAGCATCTTAAAACAACTTGGTCGTGAAGACATTGGCGTTAAGCTACAGCTAAAGAAAAAAATGCCTTTAGGAAGTGGCTTAGGTTCTAGTGCTGCCAGTTCTGTTGCAGGAATATTTGCTATTAACGAATTATTAGACAAACCTTTAAGCAAAGAAGAATTATTACCTTTTGCTATGGAAGGCGAGGCTTTAGCTTGTGGTCATGGTCATGCTGATAATGTTGCACCTGCTTTATTTGGCGGTTTTACCCTTATCAAAAGTTATGAGCCTTTAGAGGTGATAGCTTTACCCGTACCAAATTTATATTGCGCTTTATTATATCCGCATGTTGATGTACCTACCAGAGATGCCAGACAGATTATACGCTCTAAAGTCTTGTTAAAAGATGCAGTTACCCAATGGGGAAATATTGCTGGCTTGATAAGTGCTTTATATCAGGGAGATTATGATTTGCTAGGACGTTGTATGAAAGATGTTATTGTAGAGCCTATCCGCTCTATGTTAATACCAGAGTTTTATAAAATGAAAGAAATAGCCATGCATCACGGTGCTTTAGGTTTTGGTATTTCAGGATCAGGACCAACTGTATTTTCTTTATTCCGTTCGCCGGATGATGCACAAAGGGTGTTACTAACCTTGCAACAAGTACTTTTAGATAAAGGTATAGCAAGCAACATATATTTATCAGAAATTAATAAAAACGGACCAGTTATATTATAGTAGTTTGTTAGGTTTTAGTTGATTAGTTTGTTAGGTATTAGTTTGTTAGGAATCAACCAACCAACTAACCATCCAACCAACTAAAAAAATGAAACTATACAGTACCAAAAACCATCATTTATCGGTTGATTTTAAAACGGCAGTATTCAACAGCCTTCCTGCGGATAATGGTTTATATATGCCTACCAATATCCCAGTTTTAGATGAAAATATCATTGCCGGATGGGATAAAAAATCTTTACCAGAAATTGCTTTCGATTTAGCCTATGCTTTATTGAAAGATGATATTTCTGCGGAGGATTTAAAAGCTATTATAGATGATGCAGCAAATTTTGATGCTCCTTTACATGCTTTAGCAGATGATGTTTTTGTATTAGAGTTATTCCACGGGCCGTCTTTAGCTTTTAAAGATTTTGGTGGACGTTTCATGAGCCGTATCATGGCGCACTTCTTAAAGCAAGAAAATAAAGAAATCAGGATTTTAGTAGCTACCTCTGGCGATACAGGTGGAGCAGTAGCATTAGGATTTTTGAACGTACCGGGTATCAAAGTAACTATCCTTTATCCTAAAGGTAAAGTAAGTTTAATACAAGAATTGCAGTTAACCACCAATGGTAATAATATAGAAGCCGTAGAGATTGATGGTACTTTTGATGATTGCCAGGCGATGGTAAAGCAAGCTTTTCATGATGAAGAGTTAAATACCAAGTTTAACCTTACATCGGCAAACTCTATCAATATCAGCAGGCTAATACCTCAGATGTTTTACTATGCCAATACTTATGCTCGTTTAAAACAACAGTTTGATGAGATCACATTTGTTACCCCTAGCGGTAATTTTGGCAATATTGCAGCTGGTATGTTAGCTGCTAAGATGGGCGTACCTGTAAAGCAGTTTATAGCCGCTACCAATAGTAATGATATTGTACCTCAGTATTTAAAAACTGGAGTTTATACGGCCAAGCCATCTGTACAAACTTTAGCTAATGCGATGGATGTTGGTAATCCAAGTAATTTTGTGAGGATACTGGATATGTTTGATAACGATAAATCAAAATTAGAAGCTGCATTTGACTCGGTAGCTTTTGATGATGACGCTATAAGAACGGCTATTAAGGAAGTTTATCAAGATCAAAATTACATCATGTGCCCACATACAGCTACAGGTTATTTAGCAGTAAAAGAAGCAAAAGCTAAAAACCAGTTACCTAAGCATGCTTATGTAATTTTGGCTACCGCACATCCATGTAAATTCCCTGATGTGTTTGAAGAATTAAATATTCCTTATGAAGTACCAGCACAAGTAGAAGAGCTCTATCATAAAGCAAAACATCAAATTGTGATGGATAACAGCTATCAAAAGTTTAAAGATTATTTATTATCGCAGTAGTAAATAGAGATTTTATGAGTTATGGCCGGATTTATTCTGGCCATTTTTGCTCTATGGCGCACCTAGAGTTATGAACATTTAGTCCCCGTAGAGATTAAATCTAAGTTTATAATAATTGTAACCAATTTGCTATACATGTATCAGTGAGGATGATATTTTACGTATCAGCCAAACACATATTCCAAAATTTGACGTTAAATAATGTTAAAGCTTAGGTTTATATAAAAAGTTAAATAAATTTGTAAATTAAGTAAGGATGAAGAAGTACGTTTGGTTAGTTTTATTTATGGTTGTCGCATTATTTAGTTCTTGTTTAAAGAATAATAATGTTGACCCATACCAACAAGCAGAAGAACAATTAAAACAAGACGAAGAAACTATAAAGCGCTTTATTGCTGATCAAAAAATAAATGCAGTAAGACATGAGTCTGGGATGTATTATCAAATTATAAAGGAAGGTTCTGGCAGTTTTGATTATAAAGCCAATAATAATCCTTCTATAACAGTAAACTATACAGGTAAATTATTAAACGGTAATGTTTTCGATAGCGGAACTATTAATAACATAAGACTTGCTGGTTTAATTATAGGATGGAGATTAGGAGTTCCTTTAATACAACAAGGCGGAAAAATCAGATTATTAATCCCATCTTTATACGCTTATGGTCCACAAGGTTCAGGAGTTATTCCTCCCAACGCAGTTTTAGATTTTGAAATTGAATTAATACAGATACAACAATAACATGATAAAGAAATTATTTGGGTTTTTACTAGTAGCAATAAGCATATTAACTGTTTCTTGTGAAAAAGAAACCAGAACTTTAGACGAGATAGAAGACCAATTGATACAAGAGTTTATCACCAAGAATAACCTGGATTTTGAAAAAGATTCAACAGGCTTTTATTATCAGGTAATTGATTCAGGAAATACTGATTTACCCATTTTAAGATATCCTGATAGGGTTAGGATTGGGCAAAAAACTACCTCTATTAATAAAGCAGTTAGTTACGAAACCTCTATATACAATCCAACTCCATCAGATTTTGTAGGATATATCAGACCAATTCCTTGGAGAGAAACCATACGAAAAGTAAGAAAAGGTGGTATTATCAGAATACTTATTCCATCTTATTTAGCTTATGGTAAAGATGGACAAGGCACTAACATACCTGGTAATGCTATCTTAGATACCAGAATAGAAATTGCAGATGACAGCAATTTAGAACTATATGAAGATAGGCTCATCAATAGATATTTAACAGAAAAAAATATTACAGCTATTAAGGATCCTTCCGGAATTTATTATCAAATTAATGCCGCCGGAGATAGTAACTTCCCTACTATAGATTCAGAGATTACCATTGCTTATACTGGAAGATTTTTATCAGGTACCCTATTTGAAACCCGAACCAGTGCTAATCCCTTAACCTCAAAACTTTCTGAATTGATTGAAGGATGGCAAATTACTTTACCTAAAATTGGTGTAGGCGGGAAAATAAAAATCATAGTGCCTTCAAGATATGCTTATGGAGAAAGTGGAAGTGAGGGAGGTGTTATAGGGCCAAATACCATACTTGAATTTGATATAGAATTAATTTCTAAAAAATAACTGCTGATACTTATTATATGACGAAAGAACAATTACAGGATTTAAGAGACAGGGTAACGTCTCTGAGGAGGCATCTTTGACATTGATGCTAAATTAACCGAATTACATCGTGAAAATGCCCTTTCTCTAGAACCAACTTTTTGGGATCATCCTAAAGAGGCTGAGAAAGTGTTACATGCCATTAAAATTAAAAAAAGCTGGACCGATGCTTACGATTCTGCTGTTGCTGCTATTGAAGATGCTGGTGTGATGCTAGAATTTTTCCAGGCTGGCGAAGCTACTGAAGATGATGTTAAAGAAGCTTATCAAAAAGCCACTGCAGAATTAGAAAATCTGGAGTTTAAGAACATGCTTTCTGCGGAGGAAGACCAATTACATGCCGTATTACAAATTACTGCTGGTGCTGGCGGTACAGAAAGCTGTGATTGGGCAAGCATGCTTATGCGGATGTATATCATGTGGGGAGAGAAAAATGGCTATAAAGTAATAGAACAAGACTCGCAAGAAGGTGATGTTGCTGGTATTAAAACGGTTACTTTACAATTTGAAGGAGATTTTGCTTATGGATACCTAAAGGGAGAAAACGGGGTACACAGATTGGTAAGAATTTCTCCGTTTGATGCTAATGCCAAAAGACACACTTCCTTTGCTTCTGTTTATGTTTATCCCTTAATTGATGATACCATAGAAATTGAGATAAACCCATCTGAAATAGAGTTTGAAACATTTAGATCTGGTGGTGCAGGTGGTCAAAACGTTAATAAAGTAGAGACAGCGGTAAGGCTATATCACAAGCCTTCTGGTATTATCATTAAAAATCAAGAATCCCGTTCGCAATTACAAAATAAAGAAAATGCTATTCGCTTATTAAAGTCTCAATTGTTTGAGATAGAAATGCGTAAACGCCGAGAAACCACTGCCGCTATAGAAGGAAATAAGAAGAAGATAGAGTGGGGTTCACAAATAAGAAATTATGTTTTACATCCTTACAAATTGGTTAAAGATTTAAGAACAGATTATGAAACCTCTAATGCACAAGCTGTGTTAGACGGAGATTTAGA
>NZ_DLHN01000034.1:17083-83454 GCF_002483235.1 Pedobacter glucosidilyticus
AAAAATTATTTTTATGATGGCTATAAGTTTTGCGCAATTAGCTAACGCCCAAAATAAGGTGATAGATTTATATCCAAATGGTATACCTGGGGCCAAAGTGGCGACTGACTATGTTGAGCAAACGGTTGTTGGGGCTGATGGTAAAACTAGGGTTAGCAAAGTAACTAAACCAACATTAGAAGCCTTTACCCCAGAAAAAGGGAAAGAAACAGGTAAAGCAGTAATTATATGCCCTGGTGGTGGCTACGCTATTTTAGCCATTAAACACGAAGGGTATGATGTTGCTAAGAAATTTGCAGAAGCCGGCATAACAGCTTTTGTGTTAAAATATCGTCTTCCATCTGATTTGATTATGGAGGATAAGAGTATCGGACCACTTCAAGACGCACAACAAGCAATTAAATATGTAAGGGAAAACGCGGCGGAGTATGGTATAAATCCTGATAAAGTAGGTATCATGGGCTTTTCTGCCGGAGGACATTTAGCTTCAACAGCATCAACTCATTTTCAAAAAGCAGTTATTGAAAATTCTAATCATATCAATTTACGTCCTGATTTTTCTATTCTTATTTACCCAGTAGTTTCTTTTGGCCAGTTTAGACATAACGGCTCAAGAACAAACTTATTAGGTGCACAGCCTACCGAAGAAAAAATCCATTTATATTCAAATGAACTACAGGTAAATGCCAGTACACCACCAGCTTTTCTTGTTCATGCCATGGATGATAAAACGGTTCCGGTAGAAAATAGTATTCAATATAGTTTAAGTTTAAAAAAGTTTAACGTTAAAAGTGAAGCACATTTGTATCAAGCTGGCGGACATGGTTTTGGCTTGAATAATACAACCACTCAAGAAGATTGGTTTAAGACTTTATTAAACTGGATGAAATAATGATGATTTTTAGTCTTTGAAAGCACCTCAAAACCAATAATTTTTGAGGTGCTTAATTTGACTACCCAACTGAACTCTTACATTCTTTGGTTTTACACAGATAGAAAATTTACATAGGTAGATATAAATTCTGATATAGGATTTACAAAGCTGGTGCCATAGTATAATACAATACACTTATAAAGAGAATGAGTACTTTTTATGTATCCTATATTAAAAAATTAACCTTTTAAAAAAGCGATATAATCATAAGCAAATTGTAAAAAAAGGTTGTCTTCTTTACACTGCAATGGGGTATCTATAATATTGTACAACTGTTTTAATGGTGTTTAAACAGCTTTTTTTGTGAGATGATAAAAGGTGAATTGAGGTAATGGCACACTAGATTTAACCCTTTCAAAATAAGGTTACTTTCTTAGTAGAAACAAATTGTTCAACAAATCTTTTATTTTAAGAATGATGATTGTGGTAATTAACCCATTAATTCTTTTATCAACTTATCAAAAGCAGCTTTTAATTCTGATAGTTCATCTTCAACTATAGCTAGGCGAGCTTCTAATTCCCCTACAGATTTGCGAGCGGGTTCTTCTGGCAAATCATCATCTTCATCTAGTACAACATCAGCAAATAGATGGGCATATCTGGCTTCTTTTTGTCCGGCTCTTTTAGGCAATTGTACTACATAAGCAGGTTCTTCTGTAGTTAGTTTTTCTAAAGTTTGCTGTACATCTTCTATAGATTCAAACTCGTATAATCTGCCAGAATTGGTATTTAGCTCGCCCGGTGTTTGCGGGCCACGTAAAAACAACAAGCAAATTAAAGCAACTTCTTGTGGTACAACCGGAAAAACTATTGCAAAGTTGTGCTTATACTTTACCGTTCTGCTACCACCACCTGTTGCGGTAGAAATTAAGCCTTTTTTCTTTAATGAGTCTAAAGTCATCACTACCGTTTCCTCATCATAAGCAACAACAGGTTTACGTGATGTTTTCTGATTACAAGCCGCTGTTAAAGCGTTCAGCGTCATAGGGTAATAATCTGGAGTAGTTTTACTCTTCTCCATCAAAGCGCCTAAAACTCTTATTTCTTCGGCATTTAAAACGGGTAATGTTTGGCTATTGCTCATAAAAAGAATGTTTATTAAATTAGACTAAATTTTTAGCTATGAAAACTCTTAAATATACTGCTTTAACTGGCTTTTTTGTAGGATTAACTTTTTCCTTGATAAGTTTCTTCTATAAATTCAACCATATTCTAGGAGCTAAATTGTGGGTTCAAATTGGCGCTTTCGCCTACATATTAATGCTTTTAAGTATGGTTACCTTGTTTATTTACTTTGTGATGAACTACATCAAGCTAAAAAAGCAGCTTAGGGCCTAATATAAGACCCTAAACTTAATGGTATTTTCTACCTTACGCATTTCTTTAAGTAAGACTTTATCGTATTCTGTATCGGTATCGGTAATGACATAGCCAATTAAAGGGTTGGTCATTAAAAACTGCCCTACAATATTAATTTGATGCTTAGCCAATACTTTAGTGATTTTAGCCATTACACCCGGTACGTTTTCATGAATATGGATAAGCCTGTGCGAACCTGCAATTTTTGGCAGTTGTAGGTTAGGGAAATTACTACTCATGTAGGTTGTTCCGGTATTGATAAAATCGGCCATACGACGAGCGATGAGTGTTTTATGTGTAAGGTTACTTTTTACACTATCAAAAACTACAATACCCATTTCTGTACATACATCAAAATCTATATTGCCTTTAGCATTGCCAAAATAACCTATGGTTTTAAGCTTTCCGGCTTTTTTAAGTGTAGCTTTATCTATTTTTTCACCATCAGCCAAAAGTAGCATACCTACATCTTTAACATACTTATCTTCAAAAGTTTCTTTATGCCTGATAGAAAAACCATCCTTTTTAAGGAGTTGAATACTTTCTTCAGGTACGTTGCCTACTACCAAACATAAAATTCTGTTTTTAGGGTAAGAAATAGCTCTTGGTAAATCGCTTACATAAAGAAACTCATCAAAACTTGGCGTTACATGGTCTGCCTTTTCGGCAACCGCTTTACGTTCTATATTCTCGGTATAAGCAAAGAATTTCTTAATTAAGCCCGATTCTTTGAGTTGGAAATCAGAGTGCCCATCGCCAATGCCATAGATATCACCTTTTAGAGACATCCTTTGTAAAAGCTTCACTTTCCCGCCTTCTTCTGAAAGTGGGTTGGCTTTATCATAGCCGATGATTTTACCTTGCTCATCAAATATGAAAGTATTGGCATAAATATTTTCTTTTTTGATATGATAAGGCGTTACAACAGGCGTGATAAATTCTTTAAAGCCACCAGAAACAATTAACACTTCTTTAGCATGCTTTTTAAAGAATACCTTATTTCTAGAGAAAGAAGAAGATACTTTAGTTTTTAGATGTTTGATAAGCTTTTTTAAATCGTCTTTATTAGCCTCTAACAATTTAACCCTGCCTTCTAAACTTTCTGAGAAAGAAAGCTTACCCTCCATAGCCAGATTGGTAAGGTCTTCTATTTTTTTGTAAATGGCCTCTCTATCGGGGTGGTTTTTTAGAGATATTCTTGCCAGTTCATCTAAGGCTTCCACCTGTGTGAAAGTGCTATCAAAATCTATAATAAAATACTGATTCAAAGCTTAAAAAATTTTAAGCCCAAAAATGCAGAAATGATTTTAAAAAAACGGAAAATTAAAGAAATTAAAATGATTTTATACCATTTACACTTTTGGTAATACTACTTTTTACTGGTGTAAACTGATAAGAAAACAAGGTCGAAACTTTTTGATTACTGTACTGTTGCGTTTGAAACGCCGCTTTAAGCAAATCTTTAGACACTACCGGGATTTTAATTTTAAGGATACGCAGCAAATGCCCTAAACGCCAAAATAATTTTGCCTGCCACTCTTTTAATTCTTTTTCAGGAGCTTTTAGGTTTAAAGCTATGGCCGTTTCTGTAAATAATTGTTTAAAGCTATAGTTTTCAGCGTTTAAGATAAAGCGTTCGTTTACTACTTCATGTTTCATAAGCTTAATCATGAGCTCGGCAACGTCTTCCACATCTACCAAACCTGTACCACCTGAAGTATAATAGTTTAACCCTTTTTTAACCGTTTCAAATATTTTACCACTGCCTTGTTTACCAATACCGGCACCTATTATAAGAGATGGGTTAACGATAACTACTTTTAATCCCTCCTCTACACCACGCCAAACTTCCATTTCTGCCCGGTATTTAGAAATAGCATAAGCGCCATTTTTATCATAAGCATCCCAATAATGGTTTTCTGTAATGGTTTCACCGGGTTTAACTTGCCCCAATGCTGCAATAGAACTTACATGAAGCAACTTTGTTATGCCAAAGCTTAAACATAGGTTTACGATATTGGCTGTTCCATCAACATTGATGGCCATCATTTCTTTTTCATTGTAATTGTTCAAAGAAACATAAGCCGCACAATGGTAAACATGTGTAATGCCCTCAAAGGCATCTGTTAAATCGGCAATATCCAAAATATCGGCATCAACCCAGTCTATTTGGTTGTGTAAGGGTTTTAAAATTTCGGGTATAACAGAAGATGCTCTTTTGATACACCTCACTTTACTTTCATGGGCTAAAAGTTGTTTGGTGAGTTGTGCGCCTAAAAATCCTGTTGCTCCTGTAATTAAAATCATGCCGCTAGTTTAAAAAGGCAAATTAAATATTCTTAGCTGATTAATAATACCTAAAGGTGATATTAAATGAGTTAATCGTAATTTTTAATATCAATTAACAGAAAAATTAGATATTTGATTTGATTTATACCAACAATATGTCTTTAGCAGATTTTTTCTCTCCCATCAATATAGAAAAACTTAAACCTAAAACGGGTTTTTATACCAGCCATTTAGGCATGAAAATTACTGCTTATGAAACAGATTTCCCTATTTTAGAAGAAGGCAGTTTTGATGTTGCTATTATTGGTGTTTGTGATGACAGAGGTGCTATTAACAACCAAGGTTGTGCTTTAGGGCCAGATTACGTTCGCGAGCAACTATACAGCCTAAATGAAGGTTCATATAAATCAAAAATTGCCGATTTAGGAAATATCTTACCCGGTCATCAGCTATCAGATACTTACATTGCTTTAAAAACCGTTACTACCGAGCTTATAAAGTTGAATATATTGCCCATCATCATCGGCGGAAGCCAAGACTTAACCTATGCCCAATATATGGGCTATGAAGATTTAGAACAAAAAGTAGATTTATTGGTGATAGATTCTCATTTTGATATGAATGAGGCCGATGAAGATGAGACTGTAGCTACAGATGCTATTTCTTACCTCAATAGGATTTTTTTACACCAGCCTAACTACTTATTCAATTTTAGTAATTTGGGTTATCAAACCTATTTTGTAAGTCAGGATAGTTTAAGAGTAATGGATAAACTGTTTTTTGATGCCCAACGCTTAGGAGAAATTAGCGGAGCTGTACACCTAGCAGAGCCAGCTATCAGAAACGCTAACATGATTAGTTTTGATATCAGCAGTATACGTTCTTCTGATGCAGTTGCCAATGGAAATGCTGCGCCAAATGGTTTTTACGGCGAAGAAGCTTGCCAGCTTTGCAGATACGCAGGCTATAGCGATAAATTAAGCTCGATAGGTTTTTATGAATTTAACCCCGCTTATGATCAAAACGGGCAATCAGCCATGTTAATGGCACAAATGGTTTGGTGTTTTTTAGATGGTTTTTATAATCGGAAGAAAGATTTCCCTATGAACCCTAAAGCGGATTATATCGTATATAAAACCAGTTTACAAGAAGACGGACACGAGCTGATTTTTGTGAAAAGTAAAAAAACTGATCGTTGGTGGATGCAGGTTCCCTATCCGTCGGCAGGTTCTAAAAACGAAAGGTTTCATTATGTACCTTGCTTGTATGAAGATTATCAATTGGCCGTTAGTGGTGAGATGCCAGATTTATGGTGGCGTACTTATCAAAAATTAAATTAAAAGCACATGAAAAAAGTACTCTTAAGCTTGCTTATGCAGGTTCCGGTTTTAGTTTTTGCACAGTTTAGCCTTAAAGGCGAGTTTACAACAGCTATCCAAAATAAAAAATTATACTTTATTTATATTCAAAATAATGCAGAGGTCATAGACTCGGTAGTTATCAATAACGGAAAATTTAGTTTTAGTTTGGATTTAAAAGAACCTAGTGTTGCCGTTCTGCTATTACAACATCAAGGAAATGCTTTAAAAGATCAGGGGCCTAAAGATGTTTACCGCCTGTTTATTGAGCCAGGAAATGCTACCCTTGTGGCTAAAGATTCTATTGCACAAGCCCAGCTAAATGGTTTAGCTATATTTAAACAGGATATGGCTTATAAAACAGCTTTAAAAACATCAGAAAGTAAATTGATAGCTCTTAACAAAGAGTTTGCTACTTTAACACCAGAAAAGCAGGCCAAGGCAGAAATCATTGAAAATTTTCAGGAACGTTATGAGGGGCTTTTAGACGAAAGAAAGGCACAGGTTATTGGTTTTATTAAGGATAATCCACAATCTTATATAAGTTTATTTGCTTTTAATCAAGATTTAGGTGTTGATAACATGGATTATACCCAAGCAGAAGCATTGTTTAATGGTTTGGATGATAAACTAAAAAACTATGCTATAGCAAACATCATAAAGCAAAAACTAGATATTGCTAAAGTTACGGGTATTGGTGCTATAGCAACAGATTTTGAAGAGAAAACGCCAGAAGGTATTCCTTTAAAACTATCATCCTATAAAGGGCAATATGTTTTGCTTGATTTTTGGGCATCATGGTGCGGTCCTTGTCGCAAAGAAAATCCTTTTGTGGTAAGTGCTTATGAAAAATATAAAGACAAAGGCTTTACTATTTTAGGTGTATCTATAGATACCGATAGGAATGCTTGGCAAAAAGCCATTAAAACGGATAATTTGATGTGGGCACAATTGATAGATTCTACTACAGAGATTTCAAAAACTTATGGTATAGATGCTATTCCAAAAAATTTCTTGATAGATCCTCATGGGAAAATTATAGCTAAAAATTTAAGAGGTACCGCTTTAGAAGACAAGCTCAAAGAGATTTTTGAGAAGAAGTAAGATGAATGTTTGGAAAGTAAGTTTTCCAAACATTACTTAATTTTTATAAAAATAGCCGATAAGTAAGAAAACCAAACCTACTACAGAAATCAAGTAGGCTAGGCCACCAAAAACAAGCCCTAGTATTAAACCAATGATAATTAAAACCAAGCCAACCCACATGTAATTATTACGCTTATCATCTTGTTTATCAGGATGATTGACACTATCATCTTGATACTTTGTAACGCTATCCTCACTTGAATTTACATCAAACACCTCAACATCAGTTGTTTTAGATGTTTGTGTTTGCGGTAAAGTATCAGGATTTTTGTTTGTATTAACATCGGTCTCTGAGGTTGTATTTTGGTTATTTGTATTTGAAGTTTCTTGTTTAACTACTTTATTTTTAAAAGTTTCTGTTGATAATTTCTGTGATTTTTTTTGAGGGATAATGAGTGCACTATTAAGTTTAGACATTGCTAATTCCTCATCTATTTGTGCTGTATTTTTTTCTTTCAGAACTTTAGATGTTTTGGTATTAAGACTTTTGATTGGAGCAGAGGCCTGACTTTTTACAGCTAACCTCTTATTGCTATTTCTATTAAATTTTTTTACGGTGTTTTTAACAGAAATAGGATTACGATTAGTCGTCTGATTATCTTTTAAAAAGGTATCAGTATCACCATAATAAATAATGGTTTCTGCTTTTTGTTTAGCATTAACATAAATATTTATATGCTTAACATCTTCTTGATAGGGTTTTGCCGTTTTGGCTAAATGAAGTTTATCAGGATTAATTTTTACCCATTCGTACTTTTTGCTTGTACAACCTGTTATACATAGCATTAGTAAAAATGTAGTAATTATCTTAAACCCTTTAATCATATAATCTAGATATTACACCACTTAAGGGAATATTGTGCCAGATTAAACTATTGTGGATAATTCGAAAGAAAAATACCCTATACACAAAAAAATCCACTGTAAAATTAACAGTGGATTTTTTTAACAATCCCAATACCGTGTATTATTGGGTAAATATGGGCAATAATGTTGATTTTTTACCTCTATATCAAATCAAAACCTATATCTTTTCTAAAATTAGCAGCATCAAAGTAAATTCTTCCTGCATCGGCAGTAGCTTGTTGTAGTGCTGTAAAAATATCATCCTGTAAGGTACTAACTGTTAATACTCTACCTCCATTGGTTTTTACCAGACCGTTTTCTAGTTCGGTACCTGCATGAAAAACGATAGATTTTTCAACATTCTCTATTCCTGTAATGATTTTCCCTTTAAGATATTCTCCGGGATAGCCGCCGGCAACCACTACTACGGTAGCAGCAGTTTTAGGAGAAGTTTTCAATTCGTATCCTGCAATTCTTTCTTCTGCAACAGCCTGAAGCATTTCTACCACATCGCTATCTATCCTTAAAAATACGCTCTCAGTTTCTGGGTCGCCCATACGGCAATTATATTCTATAACATAAGGCTCGCCATTTACATTCATCAAACCAATAAATATAAAGCCTTTGTAATCAATATTTTCTGCTTTTAAACCGTTTACAGTAGGGATAACAATGCGATCCTCTACTTTTTTCATAAAAGTTACATCAGCAAAAGGTACTGGCGATACAGAGCCCATTCCGCCCGTATTTAAACCTGTATCTCCTTCGCCTATTCTCTTGTAATCTTTGGCTTCTGGTAAAATGATATAATCTTTACCATCGCTTAAAACAAAGACAGAAAGCTCTATACCGGTTAAAAATTCCTCAATAACTACTTTAGAACTGGCTTCGCCAAACTTAGCATCTTCAAGCATCAATTTTAGCTCTGTTTGTGCTTCTTCTAAAGTACTGCAAATTAAAACACCCTTACCAGCCGCTAAACCATCGGCTTTTAAAACTACCGGTAGCGGATGATGCTTTAGATAAGTTAAACCTTCTTTTAGGGTATCTATTGTAAATGTGTGAGACGCAGCGGTTGGTATTTTGTATTTCTCCATAAAGTTCTTAGAGAAATCTTTACTGCCTTCTAGTTGTGCACCATCTTTTTTAGGTCCTATTACAGGGATATTTTTCAAATCCTCGTCAGCCAAAAAATAATCATGAATACCTTTTACTAAAGGTTCTTCTGGTCCAACCAATACTAAGTTTACTGCATTTTGAAGTACAAAAGCTTTGATAGCTTCAAAATCTGTAACTTTTATATTTACATTTTTACCATACTGCAGTGTACCGGCGTTTCCGGGTGCAATAAACAATTTTTCGCATAAAGGACTTTGAGAAATTTTCCAAGCGAAAGTGCTCTCTCTTCCGCCAGAACCAAGGATTAGGATATTCATGGCTCAAAAATAATATATCCCTTTAACATAGCCCTATTTAATTATCATTTTAGCCATTATAAATAGCATCTTTGTAATAAGAGCATCAATTATGGTCATCTATATCAAAAATATGGTTTGCAGCCGCTGTAAAATGGTGGTTGAGCAGGTGTTGCTAGATTTAAATTTGCAACCAGAACAAGTATTACTTGGCGAGGCATATTTGAAAGAAATACCAACAAAAGAACAAATGAATGCCCTAAAAGTAAAGTTAGAAAACTTAGGGTTTGAAATTATTGATGATAAAAAAAGCAAACTGATTGACGCTATTAAAACACAAATTATCGTATTGATACATCACCAAAAGGAAGACTTAAACATAAACTTAAGCGATTTTTTAAGTGGGCAATTAAAACACGATTACAGTTACCTAAGCAATTTATTTTCTGAAAAAGAAGGTATCACGATAGAAAAATATTTTATTACCCAAAAGATAGAAAAAGTTAAAGAGTTATTGATGTACGATGAATTATCACTCTCTGAGATAGCTTACCAATTAAACTACAGCAGCGTAGCCCACTTAAGTAGCCAGTTTAAGAAAATAACCGGTTTAACCCCAAGTTTTTTTAAAAATCTAAAAGGAAATAAGCGTACAGAGATTGAAAAACTCTAAAAATATTTGGCTAACAATTTCTTATCATTTTTTTTGAAAGCTTTTAACCACGAATAATTATTTTTGCAGGATGATTTGTATGGCAGGTACACAAACACAAGAAGAGACTTTTACACTTGACGAGATTTTAAGCTCTTTAAAAACAGTTCACAGATTAATACTTTGGAATGATGACGTAAATACTTTTGACCACGTTATCTATTGTTTGATGAAATATCTGGATTACTCTGAAAACCAAGCTGAGAAAATAGCATGGACAGTACACAATGAAGGCAAGTGCGCTATTTTAGAAGGCTCTTTAACAGAAATGGAAGTTTACCGCAAAATATTAAAACAAGAAGGCTTAACTGTTTCTGTTGATTAACATGGGGTTTACCGAATAGTTAACTTAAATTAATTTTACCTTTACATCGCACTAATGTAAGCGCTATAATTTCGCCGGAAATAAAATATTTCCACATGAAGAAATTATTACCATTCCTTTTTATGACTGTTATTTCATTAACAGTTTATGCACAAAATCATCTCATTACAGGTACCGTAGTAGATAAATCTCAAAATTTATCACTGCCAGGAGCAACTTTGAAATTATTACCAGGTAATAGATATACCATATCAAATCAATTTGGAAAGTACGAATTCCTGAATGTACCTGATGGAAACTATCAGCTAGAAGTTTCATATCTGGGTTACAAAACTTACAGTACTGCAATATCAGTAAAGGGCCAAATGCTATCCATAAATATAAAAATGGAGGAGGGGGCCTTAATAGGTAATGAAGTTATTGTTTTAGGAGATAGATTGCGTGGGCAAGCAAAAGCCTTAAATCAACAAAGAAGTAATACCAATATAACCAATGTCGTATCCTCGGATCAAGTAGGTCGTTTTCCGGATGCTAATATTGGTGATGCTATGAAACGTATACCAGGTATTACTATGCAAAATGATCAAGGCGAAGCCCGTGATATTATCATTAGAGGTATGGCACCAGAATTAAATTCAGTTATGCTTAACGGAGACCGTATTCCTTCTGCCGAAGGTGATAACAGAAGAGTACAAATGGATTTGATTCCTTCTGATATGATCCAAACTATAGAAGTTAATAAAACATTAACATCAGATATGGATGCGGATGCAATTGGTGGTTCAGTAAATTTGATCACCAGAGCAGCCCCTAATGGTCAACGTATATCGTTAACTGCTGCTAGTGGTTATAGCCCTATCCGTGATAAAGCTACTTACACTGGTTCTTTTATTTACGGAAATCGTTTTGCTAAAGATAAGCTTGGCGTAGTATTAAGTGCTTCTTATAATGATAATGATTTTGGTTCTGATAATATTGAGGCCGTTTGGGTAAAAGATGATTTTGATAATGTTTTTATTGAAGAACATGATATAAGAAAATATGATGTTCAAAGAGTAAGAAGAAGCTTATCCTTATCATCAGACTATAAGTTTAATGCAAAAAACAGCATCAATTTTAGTGGAATATACAATTGGAGAGATGATTTTGAGAACAGATTTCGTTTAAGATACACGAGTATAGAACCTATTTATGATGCTAATGATAATATTACAGGCTTTGAGGGAAGAGCCAGGAAAGAAACCAAAGGCGGTATTGATAGCGAGAAAGTAAAATCCAAAAGACTTGAAAGACAAGAAGTGAAAAACTTCTCTTTAAGAGGTGAGCATTTACTAAGTTCTAAGCTTGATTTTGACTGGGCAGCAAGTTATTCTGATGCCAGTGAAAAAAGACCTAATGAAAGATACATCCAGTTTCAGACAGGAACCAGAAATGTAAATTTGAATTTAGCTGATGCAGAACTACCAGAAGTAAATTCGCCAGGAATTTCAAATACTAACTATAGTTTAAGAGACCTTACAGAAAACAACGATTTTACAGAAGAATCAGAACTTGGTTTCAGAGCCAATTTCAGGTTACCATTTTCTTTAATTGACGGACAAAAAGGAAGATTTAAATTTGGGGCGAGGTTGAGGATAAAAGAAAAAGAAAGAGCTAATATATTTACCGCTTACGAACCTATTAACAGTATTGGAAATTTGGCAACACTGCCAACAGTAACTTTTAACGATGCTTTTGTTCAAGGACCACAATTTGCGCCTGGTACTTTTGTTAATGCCCGTTACTTAGGTATCCTTAATTTAGGTGATGCTAATCTTTTTGAAGCAGAAGAGGAACCTGCAGAATTTCTAGCCTTAAATTATAATGCTAAAGAATCTATTACTGCGGCATATATCAGATATGATCAGGATATAAATGATAAATTATCCTTTATAGCTGGTTTAAGGTTAGAAAGCACCAATATCAATTATACAGGTAATATTGTAGAAGACGAAGAAGATTTACAAGGCGAAAGAAATTTAAAGAATGATTACTTAAACATTCTACCAAGCTTAACCTTAAAATATGACATCAAAGACAATCTTATCGTTAGGGCAGCTTACACGACATCTCTTGCCAGACCTAATTATTATGATCTTGTACCTTATTTTAATAGTTTGCCTAGTGATGAAGAGCTGAGCGTAGGTAACGCTGCACTTAAAGCCGCAACTGCAAATAATTTTGATTTAATGATTGAAAACTATTTCAAATCTGTAGGAATTATATCTGGTGGAGTATTCTATAAGAATATCAATAACTTTATTTATACTTACCGTGATGCACAATATAATACAGCTAAATTTGCAGCAGATTTCCCATCAGATAACAATCCTATTCCTACAGGTGCAAACTGGAATTTTACACAGCGAAGAAATGGAGAAGCCGTAAATGTTTATGGTTTTGAGATAGCTTTTCAAAGGCAATTAGATTTCTTACCAGGATTTTTAAAGGGATTTGGTATTTACACCAACTATACGCATACCAAATCTAAAGCAAAAGGTGTATTTAATGCTGATGGAGATTTAAGAACTGATGTTCCTTTGCCTGGTACTGCACCAAATCTTTTCAACGCTTCTTTATCTTATGAAACTAAAAAATTAGTTGCCAGACTGTCTTACAATTTTGCTGATGCTTATCTAGACGAACTAGGTGGAGAAGGCTTTGAAGATAGATTTTACGATAAACAAAGCTTTCTAGATGCCAACGCCTCCTATAAATTAACAAACAAGGTAAGACTATTTGGTGAGGCAAATAATCTTACTAATCAAGCTTTAAGATATTATCAAGGCTCAAAAGAAAGAACAGCACAATTAGAATATTACAGACCACGTTATACGTTTGGTTTAAAATATGATTTTTAAAATATAAAAAACTAAAACAAAGCACTGTTTAATGATTAAAATTAAACAGTGCTTTAAAAATTATAAGATGAAAAAACTACTTTTTTTGCTTTTAAGCACTTTTATTTTTTCTTGTAAAACTCAACTCCCCATAAGTAAGAATGCCATAAAACCGGTCGTTATCACACAAGCAGTTGAAAATGATACTGATGACCCTGCTATTTGGATTAACCCAGATGATCATAGTAAAAGTTTAATTATTGGTACAGATAAAGAAACTAACGGAGCGTTATATGCCTTTGATTTAGACGGTAAAATTGTAAAAAAATCTATCCCATTAAAAAGACCCAATAATGTAGATATTGCTTATAATTTTAATTATAATAATAGTAAAATAGCTATTGCCGTAACCACAGAAAGAGAAACTAATAAAATAAGAATATTTTCATTACCTGATTTGGAACCTATAGATCAAGGTGGGATTTCAGTTTTTGAAGGTGAGACAGATAGAGGACCAATGGGTTTAGCTATTTATACACGTGAAGATGGGAAATTTTTTGTTATTGTAGGCAGAAAAACTGGACCTAAAGACAATTACCTGTGGCAATATGAATTATATTCAGAGGAAAGCCGCATTCAAGCAAAACTTGTGAGAAAATTTGGAAAGTACAGTGGCAAAAAAGAAATAGAAGCTATAGCTGTAGATAATGAAATGGGTTACATCTATTACTCGGATGAAGGTGTAGGTGTACGCAAATACATAGCAGACCCTGCTTTAAACAATAATCAAGAGTTGGCATTATTTGGAACTAAAGGATTTAGGGCAGACCACGAAGGAATTTCTATTTATAAAACTGGCGAAAAATCAGGATATATTCTGGTTTCTAACCAACAAGCCAATTCCTTTATAGTTTTTAATAGAGAAGGAAGTAACGGAAACCCTAACAATCATTTACCATTAGCAGAAATACCTGTTGCTGCTTTAGAAAGTGATGGTTCTGAAGCTAGCTCTCTAAACTTTGGCTCTAAATTTCCAAAAGGAATCTTTGTAGCTATGAGTAACGGTAAAGTATTTCATTATTACAATTGGGTAGATTTTGAAAAATACTTAAAATAAAAGTTTATACTTGATAAAGAAGCTCAAGTAACTTGCTTGGCTTCTTTATTAATTTTCAACTACTTATGTAATAATACGGTTACCTTTGCGTGTTTAATTAAACACTGGCTTAACTTTCGAGTTCTAAACAGAAAACTTAAACTAAACATGCGCTGTTACTTTTATTCTTCCGTTATACTCTTCGTTTTTATTGCTTTTTCTGCGCAATTATTCGCTCAATCTGCTGTTTCTGTTCAAATTAAAGGTAAGGTTACAGATGCTAAAACATCCGATATATTAGATTTTGCAACGGTTAAACTTTTAAAAGCAGATAATACTCCTTTTAAAGCCACTCAAAGTAATTTAGAGGGGTATTTCATTTTCAATGATATTAACGAAACAGGAAATTTTAAACTCAACATTAGTTTTGTAGGCTACAATACGCTAAGTAGAAATATCACCATCACCACACAAAAAGTGATTGATTTAGGAGTTTTAAAGCTCAGTAAAAATGCAGATGCCGTGTTAAAAGAAGTTGTGGTAACTGGTAAAAAAGATGTTATACAGTTAGGTATAGATAGAAAAGTATTTAATGCCGACCAAAGTTTGGCAACACAAGGTGGCACAGCAACAGATTTATTGGCTACAGTACCATCTGTACAGGTAGATTTAGATGGTAATGTAAGCTTAAGAGGCACAAACAATGTGCGTATTCTTATTGATGGTAAGCCATCTACTTTTGGAGGGGGCGATGTAAATGCAATCCTGCAATCTTTACCTGCTAATGCGATAGATAAAGTAGAGTTGATTACCAATCCATCATCTAAATACGATCCTGAAGGACAATCTGGAATTATTAATATTGTGCTCAAAAGAAACCAACGCTTGGGTGTTAATGGAAACGTCAATACATCGGCCGGTAGGTTAAATAATTATAACTTTAATACAGGTTTAAATTTCAGAAATGAAAAGTGGAATTTTTCTGGAAATTATTCGCTAAGAAGTGGAGATAGAATAGGCTTAGGCTCTAATAATACAACTTTTCTAGGCACCAGCAATACAAGTGCTTTTACCACGGCTAATCAAAATACTTTAAGATCAGACTTAACCAATACCTTAAAATTAGGTATAGAAAGATATTTTACACCTAATACAAGTTTAGCTATTTCTGGTAATTTAAATGTAGGTAATGAAGATGCTAGAGAAACACTTAGCCAGTTTTTCTTTGATAATAGTGGAGCTTTACAAGACCGCGGACCAGGTGAAAACCTTAATACCGAAGATGGTTATGGTTATGATTTAAATCTTGATTTTTTTCATAAGTTTAAAAACCCGGGTGAAGAGCTTAGCACCAATTTCTCTTTCGGAAACAGAGATGAGGATGAATTTGAAAATATTGTACAACAGTTTTTTAATAATCAAGGAGAAGTATCAAACAGATTAGGTGTAAACAGAATAAATCAAGTTGCAGAGCTTAATAAAAATATTAACATCCAGTTAGATTATATCAAACCTTTTTCTAAAACCAGTAAGCTAGAAGCGGGTTACCGTACCACGTTAAGATATAATGATGAAGACCAGATATCAGACACTCTGGTGGCCAATTTTAACTCTTATAACAGAGATTTTAACTTAACCAGCTTGTTTGAAATGGAAGAGTTTGTACATGCCGCTTATACCAATTACCAAAAGCAATTTACCGATAATTTTGGGGCTCAAATTGGTATAAGAGCAGAGCAGGCATATTTAAATACCAATTTCAGTAGAACAGATATTAATGGAACACCAAGCTCTGCCCCCGGAGGGTTAGCTTATTTTAGACTATACCCAAGTATCTTCTTAACACAAAAACTCAAAGGAGATAACCAATTACAATTAAGTTACTCTAGAAGAGTTAACAGGCCAAGAGGGTGGCAAATTAATCCTTTTCCTGATGTTGCTGATAGGTATAACATCAGAATTGGAAATCCTAATTTAAGACCAGAAGACATTCATTCTTTTGAGTTTGGTTATGCTAAGTTTTGGAAAGCTGTAACCTTAACATCTTCTGTTTATTATAGGCAGGTAAATGATGTTGTACAAAGCATAAGACAGCAAAACCCTGATCAAAACGGAGGCACTATCTCCAGATGGTTTAATATAGCCAGAAACCAATCTTTTGGTTTAGAATTAATCAGTAGAGCAGATATTGCTAAAGGATTTAACGTAACAGGTAACCTAAACTTTTTTCAAACTTATTTTACCGGGGATGCAAGCTTGGGCATTAACGATAATGATGGCTTTAATTGGAATGGTAATTTAACATCACAAATGACTATCAGTAAAAATTTATCAGCGCAAGCTAATTTATTTTATATGGCACCTAGGGTAATGTCACAAGGTAGAATGAAGGAGATGATTGCCATGGACGCTGGTATCAGATACGATGTACTAAACAAAAAAGGAAGCATTGGACTTAACATGCAAGATGTTTTTAACAGCAGAAGATTTGGTATGTTAACAGATAATGGGCAGTTTATACAGGAATTTGAGCGTAGAAGACAGGGACAAATGTATAACTTAAGCTTCAGTTATCGCTTCGGTAAAATGGAAAATAATAACCAAAGAAGAAATAATAAAAGACCAGAAAATACTGGAGGTGGCATGGGAGAAGAGGGCTTTTAAACCTTCAGTAGATTTTTGCGTCTAAAAAAGTCAACCACTTATTAACAACCAAATTGAAATTGCTTCAGTATTTACGTTTTTTGCTTATCATCTCTTTTAACTGCTTGAGTTTAGAGCTGTTATCACAAAATTTGCCTGTAAATTATACAGGTATTATTAAAGGAAGAGTTTTAGATGTTAAAACCAACCAACCTATACCTTTTGTAGCTCTAAGTTTAACCGACAGTGTTTCTCCACCAAAATCATTACAAAATGATTTAGAGGGTAATTTTATCATCAATAATTTAAAACCCGGCAGCTATACTTTAAAAATATCTTATGTTGGCTATCAAAATAAAGCCATTACCCAAATAGCTATTAATGATACACGTTTTGAGATTGATTTAGGAGATATTTTGCTTAATGCAGATGATAAACTGTTAAATGAAGTAGTTGTAACTTACCAAAAACCTGTGGTAGAAATGCAGGATGATAAATTGGTTTATAATATATCTGAAACTATTGCTGCCGAAGGAAGTGTTGCCGCCGATGTCTTGAGAAATGTACCAATGGTTAGTGTAGATATAGATGGTAAAGCAACCATCGCAGGCAGACGAAATACAAGAATTTTTATTGATGGTAAACCTTCAGATTATTCTGCTAATAGCATTGGCGAATTATTAAGTATACTTCCTTCTGATGCACTAGAAAGTATTGAGGTTATAACAGACCCATCTTCTAAATTTGATGCAGATGGAGATGGTATCATCAATATTGTGATGAAAAAAGGAAGAAAAGTAGGTTTATCAGGAACATTATCTTCTAGGGTAGGAACTCTGGGTAACTATAATACAGGTGCTTTTTTATCCTCAAAGAGCAAGAAGTTCTCCTTTAACGCTAATGCCGGCTACTCTCATGCTTTAAGGCTTTCAGATGCCAATTCTAACAGAACCAATAATGTATTTGATAATACAGGCGCTATTGATACAACTTTTTTTAACGACCAAACCAACAATGCAGAGCGCACTACTGATGGTGTAGATAGTAGGGTAGCCATAACTTATCAACCAGACTCTGTACAAGTATTAAAGGCAACCATAAGGGGAAGTTATAATAATGGCTTTAGTGAAAATTTTTCTGATAATTTATCCCTTACTGAAGAAAGAGTTGGAAGAAACTTATTGAGACAAAATAACGCCACAGGCAATAATAGCTATGATTTTGTGATGGATGCCGATTATACCTTGAAAGGGAAAAATAAACAAAATTATACTTTGGGAATAAATTATAATAGAAATAACTATGAAGATTTAAGAGACTTCTCTAGATTTTCTTACAACCCAGATGGCACTTTAAGAAACCCAGAACCAACCCTACAACAAAATAGTAATAGCAATATAGGTTCTAATTTAGAGCTTAATTTTGATTATGATAAAACCTTTACATTTTTAAATACACGCTTAGAAACAGGCTTTAAGATAAATCTAAACAATGCAGACGAAAATCAGCTTGCTCAACGCTTTGATTATGATGTTGATGATTATGTGGTAAATGATGCTTTAACAAATACCTTTTTGTTTAAGCAGAATGTTTATGCTAGCTATGTAACAGCAAGATTTAGGATAAAAAAGTGGAGTATTAGAGCGGGAACAAGAGCTGAGCTTACTGACATTAGTTTTATCCAAGAAAACATGCCTAATGCAGATTTTAAACCTTATATGAGTTTTTTTCCGAGTTTAGCCGTTACCCGTAGTTTTTCTAAAACCATGCGTGGTAGTTTAAATTATAGCAGAAGAATTACCAGACCCAGAGCCTTTGCGCTAAACCCATTGATTGATAATTCTGACTCTTTAAATATTCGTTTTGGTAATATTAATTTACGACCATCTTTTACAGACCAGTATGAGGCAAAAATTACATTTTTTGGTAAAGGGTGGTCGGTTTCGCCACGTATTAGTTATGCAGTTTCCAGCAAAATTATTGAACGTATAAGAACACCTATAGCAGGTACAAACGGTACAGAAACTACTTATTTAAACTTAGGTAATAGTAGTGCTATCAATTTTAACACTTTTGCAAATTACCAAATAGATAAAACCAAAAGCATGAATGCAGGTTTTACCGTAAGTAGGGTAAGTTATGAGTCTGCTGTAAATTCGCGTTTAAACCGTACAGGCATAGGGGTAAGAGCTAATGCGGGGATGAGCTATAGCTTTGATAAAGCTACTGCAATGGAGGCTAATCTAAATTACATTAGAAACGTTTCTGCACAAGGTATTGTAAATGGCTATCTAGAAAGTCAGTTTGGTTTTAAACGTAACTTTTTAAAGAATAGAATGAGTGCTCGTGTAACTATGGTAGACCCTTTTAGCGAACGAAATTTCAGTTCTATCACACAAGGTGAAACCTTTTTTCAGCAAAGTTTCTCGCTTCAAAGAACCCGTAATTTTATGGCAGCTTTAAGCTATCGTTTTACAAAAATAAACAATGGCAATGCCAATATGCCTAAAAATAAAAATTAGTCGGTTGAAAAATTATGGGGGCTAGGGTATTCTCTAAAATCTTAATTTGCTCGATTTTATTAAAATGAGAATTATAATATAAGCTTCTCTAATTTAAATTAAAGAAGCTTATATGAAGTACTATTTTGATGCTGCATAAAGCTCATGCCAATCTTGATTATCTAAATCTATACTAAAGGCATTTACAATATTTCTTATTCTTTGTTCATTTCGCGTTCCTATTAAAGGTAAGGCACCCAGTTTTATTAACCAAGCTACCGCCATAGATTCTATATCAACATGGTATTTATTAGAAATTTCTTGTAGTTTCTCTCTTACATTTACTGCTAAAATATCAGTACCGGTTGCTATTCTGCCATCAGCCAAAGGCGCTGATGCTAAAGGGCGCATGTACCTTTGTTTAATATAATCTATTTGTCCACTGTCTAAAGCTGTAGTATTTAATAAATTTAGTTCTATATGGTTGGTAACAATGGGTGTATTTAAATAAGAAGCTAATAGCTGGTGTTGAAATACAGAAAAATTAGTAATACCAATATTTTTAACCTTGCCAGAGAGCTTCAATTTTAATAAAGTGCTAGCCGTTTCTTCTAAATTGCTAATAGGGTCTAAGTGGTCTAAAAGAAAAATATCAATATAATCGGTATTTAATTTCTTTAGAGATTGATCAACAGATTGTATAATATGCTTACCAGAAGTATCAAAATGCTTAATTCTTATATCGGGTTGGCTTGCATGAGGTAATCTAATGCCACACTTGGTAAATAACACTATATCTTCTCTTTTGAAAGATTTTTTACGCATCACTTCACCAAATAATGCTTCGCATTGGTAATTTCCGTAAACATCTGCATGGTCAAAAGAGTTAATTCCGAGTTCTAAACACAGGTTTACTATTCTTTCCATATTAGCAGTGGTATTTTCTGCTTCGTTATTCCATCTGTAGAAACCATAGATAGCAGGTGAAACCTTTGGTCCTGCATCACTTAAATATACTTTTTCCATGTTTAAGAATTAAAATACAATTATCGCATTTAAAAACCTGAAATGAAATAAATCTGGCTTTATTTTAGTAGAGTAAGATAAAGAAAACATCCATTGCTTTTAACTTTTAAATAAGATGAAAGAAAAAGAACAAAAAACCTCCTTTATTCCGCTTATAATTTCTGGTGTTGTAATAGCTGTAATTCTTTTGTGTTATTTCCTTATTCCAGAAGTTAGAAATTTCATGAAAGAAGCATATACGATACTTACCAGTGATGATACTGCTCGTATAAGAAATTGGGTATCAACCTTTGGTTTATGGGGCCCTATAGTTTTAATTTTAGCTATGGTTATACAACTGTTTTTGATGGTTATACCAAGCATAATTATTATGGTAATAGCTGTTTTAGCTTATGGTCCTTGGCTAGGGTCTTTAATTACACTAGCTGGAATCATTAGTGCGGCTTCTATTGGCTATATCGTTGGAGATTATTTAGGAGATGTTGGCGTAGAAAAACTAATAGGAGAAAAAGCACTTCAGAAAATAGAAACCTTTTTTAAGGCTTATGGCTTATGGACAATAATTGTGTTCAGAGCTTCACCTTTTTTATCTAATGATGCTATCAGTTTTGTTGGTGGTTTTGTAGAAATGACATATAAGCGTTTTATTATAGCAACCATTTTAGGTAGTACACCTTTACTAATTTTAGTGGCTGTTTTTGGTCAATCTATAGATCAACTAAAACCAGGATTAATCATAGCCTCTGTTATCAGTGTAATAGGACTAATAATTTATATTTACATGGATAAGAAGAAAATAAAAAGAAAATAGTATAGAAATTTAGATTTATGTACAAATTTAAAGCTACTAAATGTTAATATTAGCATCTTTGCAAATATGTTAGCTTTTTCCATATTCATCATCTCCCTGTTTTTTATAGAGTTGCTTTATTTTAAAATTGCAAATCATTACAATATTATAGATAAACCAAATCAACGAAGCTCTCATCAGTACATCACGTTAAGAGGCGGAGGAATTATTTTTCCTGTAGCTATTATAACTGCTGTTTTTATATATCAACCCTCTTACTGGTATTTAGCTCTAGCAGTCTTTGCTATTGCTTTAATTAGTTTTTTAGATGATATTATAACCTTGAATAATAAAGTAAGATTAGGAGTACACTTTTTAGCTGTATTGCTGGTTATTTATCAAGCTACTTTAAATCAGCCAATTAATTATGCTCATATCAGTTACCCTTCCTATCTTATTTTTGCCATCATAGCATTTATTATGGTTATTGGTACCATTAATGCATACAACTTTATGGATGGTATAAATGGTATAACTGTTTTATATTCTATAGTACTTATAGCTAGTTTTTATTTGATACAGGAGTTAAAGATTGTTGACATCATCCATCCAAAAATTTTAACAGCAACGTTGGCTGCGTTAATAGTATTTGGTTATTTTAATTTGAGGAAAAAAGCAAAGGCCTTTGCCGGCGATGTAGGAAGTATAAGTATTGCCTTGTTTATTTGTTTCTTTATTATTCAATTGATTATGACTACAGGTAATTTCCAATGGATTTTACTTCTTGGTATTTACGGGTTAGATGCTGTTGCTACTATTTTTTGCCGAATGATAAGAAAAGAAAACATTTTCGAAGCGCATCGTTCTCATTTTTATCAGTATTTAGCTAATGAGAAAAAAATAAATCATATAGTAGTTGCTGGCATATATGGTAGCTTACAAATGATGTTAAATTTAGTAATCATTTATACCAGCTTAAGTACGGTGTTGTTCATGTTTTTTGCAATTGTAATGATGTACATCATGCTAAGATTGAATTTTGAAGGTAGAAATCGCCTTTTTATAAATTATCAGTGAGAAAATTTATTTTATCACTAAAGAAAAACAAATAGTATATTTGACTTTTTAAATAGAAATTAAATATGTTTAAAAAAATAAATATTGTACCACGTTGGTTGATATTTTGTATTGACCTTTTTTTCTGTGGTTTTGCCCTAATTTTAGCCTATTTATTAAAATTTAATTTTGAAGCTTCACAAATTGACCTTTCTGAGTTAAGTAGAAATATTCTAATATTTTTAGGAATTAATTGTGTCGTATTTTTTAATGTTAAAACTTATGCTGGTATAGTTAGATATACCAGTGCTCAAGATTCGTTTAGAATATTATTTAGTATTGCAACCAGTAACTCATTTTTTATCATCTGTAACCTTTTTCTGCAATCTTTTGATAAACCAGCCATTATATCAAACGTAATTATAGTTATTACAGGGTTATGTAGCTTCGTATTATTGATTACTTATAGGGTATTGGTAAAATACTTTTTCTTGTATATCAAGAATATGCGCTTAGATAAAAGAAGAGTCATTATTTATGGTGCTGGTGAAACAGGTGTTGCTACTAAAAGAACCTTAGACACAGATCCAGCAGTAAATATGAGTGTTATTGCTTTTGTTGATGATGACCCTAGAAAAAGAGGTAAAGTGGTTGATAATGTTAAAATCTATCATGCAGACGAACTAGAGCGTATTATTGAAGCAGAAAAGATTGATGATTTAATACTTTCTACCCATAGAATTACATCGGATAAAAAGAATAAAATTGTAGACTTATGTTTAGATCATAATGTAAAAGTATTAAATGTACCTCCTACTAGAGAATGGGTTAAAGGCACAATTAAGGTAAATCAAATAAAAAATGTAAAGATTGAGGATTTGCTAGAAAGAGCACCTATTGTTATTGAAGAAGATATCCTAAACTCACAACTTCAAGGTAAAAGAATATTAGTAACAGGGGCAGCAGGTTCTATAGGTAGTGAGATTGTAAGACAATTAGCAAAATTTAAACCCCAGCTTATTATTTTAAATGATATTGCCGAAACAGCTTTGCATGATTTGCAATTAGAATTACAAGATAATAATATGTGCAATAATTTTATTGCCTATATAGGAGATGTAAGAAATAAGCAACGTATGGAAAATTTATTTGAGACTTTTAAGCCTCATTATGTATACCATGCGGCAGCTTATAAACACGTACCCATGATGGAGGATAATCCAGCAGAAGCCATTTGTACCAATGTTGGCGGAACAAAAAATCTTGCTGATTTAGCCGTAAAATATGACGTTGTAAAGTTTGTAATGGTTTCTACCGATAAGGCTGTTAACCCAACCAATGTTATGGGAGCCTCTAAACGTATAGCAGAAATATATGTGCAGTCTTTTTATACAGCCTTAAATTATGGTGCAACTATTTTTGAGAACGGACACAGCTATTTAAACAATAAGAAATCTCAAACCAAGTTTATAACTACTAGGTTTGGAAATGTGCTAGGCTCAAACGGGTCTGTAATCCCTAGATTTAGAGCACAAATACAAAAAGGAGGTCCGGTTACCGTAACACATCCAGATATTACTCGTTATTTCATGACCATACCAGAAGCTTGTCGTTTAGTTTTAGAAGCAGGTTCTATGGGAAACGGAGGCGAGATTTATATCTTTGATATGGGTAAATCTGTTAAAATTGTAGAACTCGCAAAAAAAATGATAAAACTATCAGGTTTAGTACCAAACCAAGATATTCATATAGAATTTACAGGTTTAAGACCCGGAGAAAAACTTTACGAAGAACTTTTAAATGATTTAGAAAACACTATTCCAACGCATCACGAAAAAATTATGATTGCAAAGGTTATTCCACGTGAGTTTGAAAAAGTAAGTAATGATATTCATGAACTTATAGAAATAGCTTGCAATTATCAAGATAAAGAAGTGGTAAGAAAAATGAAAATGATTGTTCCTGAGTTTAAAAGCAATAATTCTATATTTGAGGAACTTGATCAAAAGTCGGCCATTCATGTATAAAGCAGCTTTAAAATTTATTGTTTTATTTGTATTAGGATGTCTCCTTACATATACTACAAAGGCACAAACTCCAAATTGTTATCAGCCCTTTTCTCATCACTTTTATCAAAAATTTGATGATAAAATTTATAATCAAAAAACAAAGTTTCACAGCTCAATTAAACCATATTTTATGGATGATTCTATACTTAAAGCTAGTGTAGATTCATTCTTCAATATGAATGTTGATACAAATAAAAGAAGTTGGGTTCATAGAAAGTTATTTCAAGAGCATAACATAGAAGTAAAGAATAAAGATTTTACCGTTTTTGCAGATTTTCTACCTGATCTCAACTTAGGTTATGATGAAGTAAGGGGTCAAAGAACTTGGTTAAATACTAGGGGCTATCAATTAGGGGGAACAATAGGAGATAAGTTTTTCTTTTACACAAGTGGATTCGAGAATCAAGCCCAATTCCCTAATTATATTACAGAATTTGTAAATAAAAACGGAATTATCCCAGGAGAGGTAAATGATAAATTCGGACCAAGCAAATCTATAAAAGACTGGGCTTATGCTACAGCTATTCTTTCTTACACGCCAATTAAGTATTTGAATGTTACTTTAGGGCAAGATAAAAACTTTATTGGTGATGGTTATCGTTCCATGTTATTATCTGATGTAGCAGCTAACTACCCCTTTTTGAAGTTAACAGCAAATTTAGGTAATGTAAAATATATGGCCTTATGGGCTCAATTTCAGGATTTAAGATCACCACAATTTTCTTATGATAATGGATTTAGAAAGAAATGGGGTGTATTTCATTATTTAGATTGGAATGTTACAGACAAGTTGAGCGTAGGTATATTTGATGCGATTATTTGGCAAGATGCAGATAGTACAGGTAAAAGAGGATTTGATTTTAGTTATGTTAATCCGCTAATCTTTTTACGTCCTGTTGAAGGGCAAAATGGTTCTCCCGATAATGCCTTAGTAGGCTTAAATCTTAAGTATGAATTATTGAAGAATTTAACCGTTTATGGACAGTTTTTAGCTGATGAATTCACTGCAAAGGAAGTTTTTGCGGGTAACGGTTATTGGGCTAACAAATTTGCATATCAAATTGGTGTTAGAGGCTTTGATATGTTTCGCATTAAGCGGTTAAATTATTTATTTGAATTTAATACTGCCAGACCTTTCACTTACACCCAAAGAAGTTCTCTTTTAAATTTTGGTCATTATAATCAACCTTTAGCCCATTTGTATGGGGCTAATTTCCGAGAAGCTGTAGGGATTTTAAATTATAGCTTAGGTAAGTTTGATTTTTCTAGTAAAGTAAATCTAGCCCAATATGGATTAGATCCTACAGTTAATGATAATTTTGGTAAGGATATTTACAAACCTTATGGTACAAGAAACTCAGATTATAATAACGTAACCACTCAAGGACTTAAAACTTCTTTATTAGTAGCAACAGGAAAGATATCTTATTTAATAAACCCGAAATATAATTTACGATTAGAGCTAGGAGGGCTAATAAGATCTGAATCGAATTCTAGTGATGAGCATAACACTAGTTTGATATCTTTTGGCTTGAGAAGCTCATTTAGGAATTTTTATGATGATTTCTAGTTCTTTACCCAAGCAAATTATCTTAATATTACCTCATCTAAAAGATAATACTACATCAACTGAAAGGTTTATAAGTATTATTAAGGAATTGAACCGAATTAATGTTCGTTTTAAAATCATCGAGTTTATATATCCATTTAAGAAGTCAGTAGGTTTAGGCCATCAAAAAACTAACGATGAGTTACCAAAGTATATTGTTGATAATATTATTAATATAAATGCACAACTCAATTTTTTGAATAAACTAGCATTTAGGTGTTTGGATGCTTATGAGTATCCCGTTTGGAAATTTCTGAACTGGGTTCATCAAGTCGTATTTAGAAATGATGTTTTTTTTCCAGGGATGGTTGATCCCAAACTATTAAAGGTTCTAGAAGGATTTGATAATACTGTTGTTGTATTTGGTGGTCCCTTTGGTATTTTTAGTTATGCTAAAAGTCTTTCTGAAAAGGTAACATCTAAACTCATCTTAGATTACAGAGATCCTTGGACATTTGGTTATACCCCTGTTGCAGGGAATAAAATTATTTATAAGATAAATTGTATACTTAATAAGCGTAGAGAGTACAAAATATTATTAAAAGCGAGTAAAGTAATTACAGTTTCCCATAGTTTGAGGAAACTATTACCCTTGCCTATACAAAGTAAGACTGTTGTCTTCGAAAATGGATGTAATTTTAGTGCCTCAGATATAAATCCAGAATTATCTGATACATTCGATATTCTGTATGCTGGTACATTATACAAGTGTCAACTTAAAGATAATACCTTTTTTGAAGCGCTAATGCTATTTTTAGAAGGGAAGGATAGAATGAAAATACGATTAATATTCGCTGGAGCTGGAAGTCAAGGATTCTTACTTGAAAATTTAGCAAGCTATAATTTGCTAGATATAGCACTTTTAACTGATAGATTATCGCGAGATGAAATGATTAAATTATTTAATAAATCTTCATTATTCTTGCATTTAAAATATGGAGAAAGACGATTCATAATAACTTCAAAACAATCAGATTATTTGTTTTTTAATAAGCCAATATTATTACCTGTTAGTGATAAGGGAGATTTAGAGAATAGTATTAGTTATAATCAAGCTGGATTCGTATGTAACTCTGTCAAGGAAAATGTAGAAATTTTAAATTTATTATGGTATAAATTCCTGAACAAACAAAGCTATTTTATTGATAATCATGTTCTTTCCAGAGAGTATATAGCAGGTAAATACGTGTCATTCATTACAAGTTGATTGATGAAAATATTTTTAGATGATTTGATTTTTAATCTTCAGGTTCAGGGTGGAATATCGGTATATTGGCGAGCATTTATTAAGCAGATATCACAATACAATAATGTAGATGTAACAATCATTAAAAATAAATCAGAAAGGGTAGCTTCGCTAATAACTCATCCAAAATATATAGCTGACAGATTTAGGAGTATATTTTTATCACGAATACTCCCTTTATGTATAAAGTTGCCCAAAAGAAGTATTTTTCATTCAAGTTATCTTAGGACCTCATTACAAAGAAAAAGTGTTGCTAATATTGTAACTATTCATGACTTAGCTGCGGAGGAAAGGGTCTTATCTGGTAAAAGAAGAATATTTAAACTGATTTTACAAAAGTTTGCAATTAATAATGCAGATGGTTTAATATGTGTCTCCTATGCAACAAAGAAAAGTATTCTTAAACATTATCCAAGTTTTAATAAAGATAATATTGAGGTCATATATCATGGTTGCTCAAGTAGCTATTATAATACGATTGAATCAAGTAGGGAAAAAGTTATATTATATGTAGGGAGTAGAGGATTGTATAAAAACTTTGAAATTTGTTTAGAAGTGTTAAGTAAATTACAAGATTATAGATTGATAATAGTTGGTGGGGAGATTTTAATGGCAACTGAAAAGTTGAAACTTGATTTAGCATTAGCAAACCGATATGAATACCATTACAATATATCAGAACAAAAGCTAAATGAATTTTATAACAAAAGTCATTGTCTTTTATATCCAAGTTTATTTGAAGGATTTGGAATGCCTATAGTTGAAGCGATGAAAGCAGGATGTCCAGTAGTAGCATCCGATATTGATGCGATTAAGGAAATTACTCAAGGAGCTTGTATTCTTATAAAAGATTTAAAGAATCATGTGGAATATATAAAGAGTATTAAGCAGCTTGAAGATACTGAACTCAGAAATAGCTATATAAATAAAGGTTTGCTAAGAGCACAATTTTTTACTTGGGAAACTAATTATGAGTCTACAATTAAGTTTTATAAAAAAATCTATGTTCATAAATTTGGTTTTACCCCACCAACCGCTCAGTAGGTTTAGCCTTTACCAGCTCTTTTACAGTTTTTAAAATCGCAAAAGCATCATAACCACACTCGTTCCATAGTTCTGCTTGTTCGCCATGTTCAATAACAGCATCGGGTATGCCTAGGCGTTTTACAACAGCTTGGTATTGATGGTCTGCCATAAACTCTAAAACGGCACTACCCATTCCGCCTTGTATGCAACCATCTTCAACGGTAATTACATTTTTAAAGTTCTTGAACACTTCGTGTAATAACTCTTTATCAATAGGTTTAGCAAAACGCATATCATAATGAGCGGGATAATAACCCTCAGCATTTAATTCTAAACAAGCTTTAGCAGCCTCATTACCAATATGACCAATAGTTAAAATGGCAACATCCTCACCAGTGGTAATTTTTCTTCCTTTGCCAATTTCTATTTCTTTTAGTGGTCTTTTCCATTCTGGCATAACGCCATTACCGCGTGGGTAGCGGATAGAAAAAGGTCCACCATGATTTTTAAGCTGCGCTGTATACATCAGGTTTCTGAGTTCTTCCTCATTCATAGGGGCAGAAACAATCATATTAGGGATACACCTAAAATAGGCAATATCATAAGCGCCATGATGAGTTGGTCCATCAGCACCAGCTATACCAGCCCTATCTAAACAAAAAACTACCGGAAGCTTTTGCAAGGCAACATCATGTACTACTTGGTCATAAGCCCTTTGCATAAAACTTGAGTAAATATTACAGAAAGGAATTAAGCCCTGAGTTGCTAAACCAGCCGAAAAAGTTACGGCATGCTGCTCAGCAATACCCACATCAAAAGCTCTGTTTGGCATAGCTTTCATCATGATATTTAAAGAGCATCCAGATGGCATGGCAGGGGTAATACCCATTACTTTATCATTCATTTCTGCTAATTCTACCATGGTATGTCCAAAAACATCCTGATATTTTGGTCCTTGCGGTTTTGCAGAAGGAGCAGTTTTTTTGATTTCCCCAGTAATTTTGTTAAATAAACCTGGCGAGTGCCATTTAGTTTGATCTTTTTCTGCTAAAGCATAGCCTTTACCTTTTACGGTTACGCAGTGTAATAATTTTGGACCTGGTATATCTCTTAAATCTTTTAAAACTTTAACTAAATGATTTACATCATGCCCATCAATAGGGCCAAAATATCTAAAATTTAAAGCTTCAAATAAATTGCTTTTCTTTAATAAAGTACCCTTTATACTTTTTTCAATCTTTTTTACAATTTCATGCGCATTAGGGCCTATTTCAGATATTTTGCTTAAAACAGCAGAAACATCATCCCTAAACTTGTTATAAGTTTTGCTCGTGGTAATATCGGTAAGATAATCTTTTAAAGCACCAACATTAGGGTCAATAGACATGCAGTTATCATTTAAAATAACTAGAACATTAGAATTTTCAATACCTGCATGATTTAAAGCTTCAAACGCCATACCGGCTGTCATAGAGCCATCACCTATCACAGCCACATGCTGACGGTCTTTTTCTCCTTTATAGTGAGAAGCAACGGCCATGCCTAGTGCTGCCGATATAGAGGTAGACGAATGGCCCACACCAAAAGTATCATATTCACTTTCTGATCTTTTTGGGAAACCACTAATACCTTTATATATTCTATTGGTATGGAATACTTCTCTTCTGCCGGTTAATATTTTATGGCCATAAGCCTGATGACCTACATCCCAAACCAATTGGTCATAAGGTGTATTCATCACATAATGCAAAGCAACGGTTAATTCCACAACTCCTAAACTAGAGGCAAAATGACCTCCATTAACAGATACTATATCAATAATGTATTGACGTAGTTCTTTACAAATTTCTGCTAATTCTTCTTCTTTAAATTTCTTTAAATCAGAGGGTATATTTATTTGTGATAATAGGTGGCCCGCCTGTACTTCCATTTTTACGTTTAGGAGTAATTAATGTACAAATTTAAAAGAATAATTCTATTAAATATCATGACAATTTACAAGATTGATTTGTTTTAATAAAGAGATATTTTTTAACAAGGCAGTAGCTGTATCCTGCTATTGCAAATTGTTAGTGGTTGGTTATATTTGGGCTGTAAAATGAATCCACAAGAAAGCTTTGCCATAAAACTACCCATGTTTGAAGGTCCGTTTGATCTTTTGCTATTTTTTATTGAGCGTGATGAGCTTGACATACACAATATTCCTATAGCAAAAATTACGGATGATTTCTTGAACTACATCCATCAAATGAATGCTTTAAATATGGAGTTGGCTAGTGAGTTTATTTATGTAGCAGCCACTTTAATGCGTATTAAAGCTAAAATGTTACTGCCAAGAATAGAACTTGATGAAGAAGGTAATGAGATTGATTTAAAGCAGGATTTAATTCAGAAACTACTAGAATACAAGCGTTTTAAAGCTGTTACAGAAGAGTTTAAGCTTTTAGAAGAAGAACGATTTTTTAAAGAGAAGAGAGGTAATATTACTGAGGATTTAAAAAGATTTACTGAGGGTACTCAATCTACAGAAGAAGAATTAGCCTCATTTGACTTATATAAGCTTTTAAAAGTTTATCATAAACTGATGAAGGCATATCAAATAAAGTCTGAAGAAGTAAAGCATACCGTCATACAATATCCTTATACCATAGAAGAGCAAAAAATTGTTATAGGAGAACTTCTTAGAATTAATAGCCGATTAGATTTTAAAAATCTGGTTCAGCAATCAAAGGATAAGGTACAATTTGTTTACAATTTCCTTGCAGTTTTAGAAATGCTACAACAACAACTTATTCAGATCCAGGTTGGCTTGGGCTTTAATAATTTTTGGATTGTAAACAAAGAAGAGCCTGCTCTATAAAATGAATAACATGTAATTCATCAACTAACCTAATCTCAGGCTCCTTATCTTCTTTTAAACATGAAACTACTCTTTTAATAAAAACATCATGTTTATCTGCCGAACCTTGATAATAATTATATTGGTTTGCATGCGTAATTTTATCAAAAACAGGAATATCAAATTGATCTTGTAATTGTACAAAGTCAAGTTTTTCCATGTATTGGCCGCCCACTTTTACATTTCCTTTGGTACCTATAATGGTGATGCTACTTTCTATATTGCCATTCCATGCAGAATTAGTGTAATTGAAATTACCTTTTCCGCCCTTTAGTAAATCAAAACTGATAGAGCCACTATCATCAAACTCGGTCTCAATATTTGTTCTTAAGTTATAAGATTGGCTTTTAATTTCTTTAGGCTCGCCACAGAGCCAAATCATTAAATCAATAAAATGACTAAATTGAGTATACAAAGGGCCGCCTCCTAGGTTTTTTGTTGCTCGCCATGGCGAGTCGTTATAATACTGTTGGCACCTGTTCCAGAAACAATTAATTTGCAGGTAAAGAATGTCGCCTAGCATATTATTATCTATCAGCTTTTTAAGCCATATAGAAACCGGGCTATACCTATTTTGCATAACAGCAAATACTTTTTTGCCTGATTTTTCTTCTGCCTGCATCATTTTTCTAACATCTTCTGCGGTTAATGCTACAGGTTTTTCGCAAATCACATGATAACCTGCTTCTAAACATTGTATAGTTTGGTTTGCATGTAAACCATTGGGGGTACAAATACAAACAACATCCGCAGGAATTTTGGCGTCAAAAAAATCTTGAAGAGAGGTGAAAAATGGAACCAATGATTTTAACCTTTTTCTTCTGGCAAAATCAGGGTCTACAGCAGCAACCAAATCTACATCATCAAGAGCATGTATAATTCTTGAATATTTAGCCCCAATATTACCAACTCCAACAATTACAAAGCTTAATTTATTCATGTACAGTTTTTTTATCAAATAAATCGTATAAAATATATAATTTAGGCTTTTAATAGAGCAGACTATTTTTTTGGGTTAAATGGCTACATTTTCCAAATATTTTGCCCTAATATTAGCTAATAATATTTATAATTTCATGAAAAAAGACAAAATTATTTTTGATTTAATTAACGAAGAGCAGCAAAGGCAAGAGCAAGGTTTAGAATTAATTGCTTCTGAAAACTTTGTAAGTGAGCAAGTTATGCTGGCAGCAGGTTCTGTTTTGACAAACAAGTATGCCGAAGGTTTGCCAGGGAAAAGATATTACGGTGGCTGCGAAGTTGTTGATGAAATTGAAAATATTGCTATTGATAGAGCTAAGCAGTTATTTAATGCAGCATGGGCAAATGTTCAGCCCCACTCTGGTGCACAAGCAAATGCTGCGGTTTTTTTAGCAGTTTTAAATCCAGGAGATAAAATTTTAGGCTTTGATTTAGCTCATGGCGGACATTTAACTCATGGATCTCCAGTAAATTTTTCTGGTAAAATATATCAGCCATTTTTTTATGGTGTAGAAGAAGAAACTGGTCTTATCAATTATAAGCAACTAGAAGAAGTAGCCTTAAGAGAAAAACCAAAATTGATTATTTGTGGTGCTTCTGCTTATTCTAGAGACTGGGATTACGAATTTATCAGAGCTGTAGCAGATAAAATTGGTGCTTTAGTATTAGCAGATATTTCTCACCCATCTGGTTTAATAGCCAGAGGTTTATTAAAAGATCCACTTCCACATTGCCATATTGTTACCACTACTACCCATAAAACTTTAAGAGGTCCTAGAGGTGGTTTAATCATGATGGGTAAAGATTTTGAAAACCCATTTGGAATTAAAACTCCTAAAGGTGAGACCAGAATGATGTCTTCTTTATTAGATGGAGCGGTTTTTCCGGGCACACAAGGTGGGCCTTTAGAGCATATTATTGCTGCAAAAGCCATTGCTTTTGGCGAAGCTTTAAGTGATGAGTACATGGATTATGCATTACAAGTAAAGAAAAATGCGCAAGCTATGGCTAAAGCTTTTGTAAGTCGTGATTATAAAATTATTTCTGGCGGTACCGATAACCATTTAATGCTTATCGATTTAAGTAATAAAAACATCACAGGTAAAGTAGCAGAAGAAGCTTTAGGGGCGGCCGATATCACTGTAAATAAAAATATGGTTCCTTTTGATAAGCGTTCTCCCTTTGTAACATCAGGTATTAGAGTGGGTACTGCCGCTATTACAACCAGAGGTTTAAAAGAAGAGCAAATGGAAACTATTGTTGGTTTTATCGATGAAGTGATTAAGAATCATGAAGATGAAACTGTTTTAGCAAATATTGCCGATCAGGTTAATGAATTAATGGAAAAGTTTCCTTTATACAAAGGTTAAGATATAGCGCCCTTTCTTTCTTATCAAAGAAAGGGCGTATTTTAAAAAGTAGTTAATGGTTTAAGTAACATCTAAATAGTTAAATGACCTACCAAAAAAAAATATTAATTGTAGATGATAATGATATCAATAAGCTATTGATTAGAAAGATGCTTTCCAGATTTGAATTGGACATGGATTTTGCATCAAACGGGCAAGAAGCTTACGATATGATTTTAACCAAAGCTTATGATATTGTTTTAATGGATGTACACATGCCTATTTTAAGCGGCTTAGAAGCTACAAAGAAAATAAGAGCACAAGAAGATTCATATTTTAAAGATTTACCTATTGTAGCATTAACATCCTGTATCATGCCTACAGATATTGATGAAGTTTATGCGTATGGTATGAATGATTATCAGTCTAAGCCCTTTAAAACTGAAGAGCTTCTAGAAAAAATTGAAAGACTTAGACTTGTAAAGTAATACACTCTAAAAAAGGAAAAAGCGAAGTCTATTATAGATCTCCGCCTTTTCTTAATCTAAATTAACGCTCTCAAATACTTTTACTGTAAAGCATCATTGAAGGTTACATGTTTTTTTATTTTTTTTAATCTTCATAACAACCCAAAGTAGAAGGGTAAACTCGGGTTATATTTTTTATATCTTTAGTGAGCTCCAAACCATAGCTTGTATTGCTTAAACTTATTCCTTTACTTCTGGCAGCACTACTAGTGGTAGTTTTATAATTTCCATCTCTAGGGTTTATAAAAGTAGGATCTAAGTTTAAGAAATTATTATTGTTAATATTAGTATTTGACGCTAGCCCACTACTTCTGATGATATTAGCCTCAAAATTTTGATTAAATATCTGATTATTACCACGTCTGCTAATTTCTAATTCTTCTCTTAATACGCCCCAAATAATATTGTTTTTAAATATGGCATTAAAGTTAAAAGCAGTAGAAGAATTATAACTATGGTCGGCCAGATAAACAGCAGGCGTTGTACGGGCAGTACTAAAGTTATAAGCAGCAAAAGTATTTTGGTAAAACTCATATCTACCACCATTAATGGCGGCTAAAAGGTATTGGCCGCAATTAAAAAATAAATTATTATACCCCGTAATATCGGCTTGGTATGCTAATATACCTGCAACTTGATGATTTTTAATAATCGTATTGCTGATTAATATTTTAGGAGCACTATTCCTACTCAAAGAATCAACTTGAACACCAATAATGGCATTTTTTATACAACTATAGTTAATGATATTATTACTAGAAGATGGTAAAATATGAATACCGCTCCATTGCCCAGGCTCGTCTTTATAAATCCTTTCTAACCTATCACTAGCAAAAGTTATGCTGTCTTGTAAAGTCCCGTTTGCAGTAAGCGTACCATGCACCAATAGTTTAGCATCTTTATGAAAATATATCCTTGCCCCGGCAGCTATATTTAAAGTGGCGTTTTTGCTGATTTTGAGTTGATTATAAACGATATAAGGTTTGGATTTCGTGAAAGTTGTATTTTCGGTAATGTCGGTATCCTTTAAGTAGATTGCATTTTGGCCATAGGCTATCAACGGAATCTTTACTTTATTACCGTTGAAAGTACATAAAAGAGAATCCTCTACAATAAAGGGTGTTTCTTGAAGATTTGGGTTGATAAAAGCTCGGATAAAAACATAAACAGAATCATTCCCTTTTATCCTGATATTTTGAGCTTCATTGGCATTTAAACCATTGATATTGATGCTAAAATTTGATGTATTACCTCCAGATAATTTTAACTCATTAATATTGATGCTGTTAGCATTATAATTGAAAATTTTAAGAATACGTGTAACAGTGCCTCTTTCAGTAAAAACGGTATCAAATAAAATAGAATCGGTTGAGAAGTTTAATCTTATATTAGGATTAGTGTCTAATACATCATTTTTATTACAAGCTACGGTAAAAAATACTATACTTATCAGTATATATAACAATTGTTTCATCAAACTCATTTCTTACAAATATCTATATTTAGCTGGCAAATGCAATTCCTGCGATACGAATATCTTGAATACCAGCATTTTCTAATGCTATAACACAAGCTTCTAGCGTGGCCCCGGTGGTAATGGTGTCATCAACCAATAAAACCGATAGTGGTAAGCTATCTTTATGACGAGATTCAAAAACACTTCTCATATTCAGAAATCGTGATTCTCTTTTCATAAAAATTTGGCTATCTGATGATTTAATACGCTTTAATATATTGTTTATGACAGGTATGCCTAAAGACTCACTTAAACCAATGGCAAACTGTTCACTTTGGTTGTATCCTCTTTTTCTTTGTTTATCGGGATGCAAAGGTACAGGTATTATGGCATCAAGATTCTGGTATTTTGGAGTTGATTTTAAAACTTTGCCATACATTTTACCAAGTTCTATCCCAATCTCTGGATGATTATTGTACTTTAATTGGTGCATAAGTTTTTGTACTTTCCCTTCTTTACTGAAAAATAAATAAGCAGAAGCAGATTTAACATTTACCTTGCCCCAAAACTGTTTTACGAGTTTGTTTTCATGGTCTAAATGATAATTTGTAAAAGGTAATTGGTAAATACAAGATGTACAAATCAAGTACTCTTGATGCAATAATGGAGTGCCGCAGGCATGACAAAGCTTTGGGAAAAATAAAGCCCAAAAATCTTTTAGGTAGAGTTTGGCCAAATTCATGGCCTTAAAATAACTATTTATTTTCTTCTTTTACAGCCAATTGACCACAAGCTGCATCAATATCTTTACCTCTACTTCTTCTGATATTGGTAATGATACCTTGCTTTTTTAGATAATTTGCAAATATTTCGGTTTTATCAACGGCTGCATTCATAAAATCAGCAAAAGCAATAGGGTTATATTCTATGATATTTACCTTACAAGGTACATGCTTACAAAAGCGGGCAAGTTCTTTAGCATCCTCAAGTTCATCATTAAAATTATTAAAGATGATGTATTCATAAGTAACCGGGTTTTTAGTTTTTGCAAAATAATATTTAAGCGCTTCGGCTAAAGCAGCAAGTGAGTTTTGCTCATTTATAGGCATAATCTCATTCCGCTTACTATCATTTGCGGCATGTAAAGACAATGCTAAATTAAACTTAACATCATCATCACCTAGTTTTTTAATCATTTTAGCAATACCAGCAGTAGAAACTGTTATTCTTTTATAAGACATATTTAAGCCATCTTCTGCTGTAATTCTGTCTATAGATTTTAAAACATTACTGTAATTTAACAAAGGCTCTCCCATACCCATATAAACTATGTTAGACAGCGGAATACCGTAATGCTCTTTCGCTTGTTTATCAATTAAAACAACCTGATCGTAAATTTCATCAGCATTTAAATTTCGCTTTCTTTCCATATAACCCGTAGCGCAAAATTTACAGGTTAAACTACAACCTACTTGAGAAGACACACAAGCGGTCATCCTTTCTGTTGTAGGGATTAAAACGCCCTCTATCAAATGTTTATCATGTAAAATAAAAGTGTTTTTGATAGTTTTATCAGCACTAAATTGTGAAGTATTAACCTGAACAGCATTGATTACGAAAAGTTCGTTAAGTTTTTCGCGAAGAGGTTTTGATAGATTACTCATTTCATCAAAACTAAAAGCAGATTTTTTCCAAAGCCATTCATATACCTGATTAGCTCTAAAAGCTTTTTCTCCCAATGCTAAAAATCTATTTTTTAGTTCATCAAGACTGAGGCTTCTTATATCTGTTTTATGGATGTTGTGATTCATGAATACCTGCAAAATTACAATTTATATTCTCAAAATGAGGCATTAAATAATATTATGGTATAAAGATTGTGCATAATAAAATTGAGTTTAATATTTGTTTAATTAATTAACGTTAAATCCAAAATTTTACAATGAGGAAGTTTACAGCCGATTACATCTACACATTAGAGTCAGAACCACTTAAAAATGGCTTAATTGTAACAGATGACGATGGAAAAATTGTTGCTGTTAATGAATCATTTGATGATAATGACCCAGATATTACCCATTTACAAGGTGCTATAGTACCAGGTTTCATCAACACTCATTGTCATTTAGAATTATCTCATTTAAAGGGTAAAATAAAACCTAAAAGTGGCTTGATTAATTTTCTTAAAGAAGTTATCAATTTAAGAGACAAAGACCATAAAGATGTACACAAAGCTATACAAACGGCTGATAAAGAAATGTGGAAAAATGGTATAGTTGCGGTGGGAGATATTTCTAATACTACTTTAACTGCAAAAGTTAAAGCTCAAAGTCCAATACATTATCATACTTTTATTGAGATGTTAGCTTTAGATCCTGCTAAAGCAGATGAGGCCATCAATAAAGCGGTAGATATAGCTGTTAATTTCGAAACGCCAACTTCTATAACACCACATGCGCCCTATACCTTATCAAAAGTATTATTAAAAAAGCTTTATAATTATTGTAAACATACTACTAACCCTATTAGCTTACACAACCAAGAAAGTGATGAAGAAAACAAATTCTATCGTTATAAAACAGGAGAGTTTGTGAAATTTTATGAGGATTTAGACATTAATATAGATTATTTCGCACCGCTATCAAAAAATACAATGCAAACAATTGTTCCTATCTTGCCAGAACAGCAACGTATTTTATTGGTGCATAATGTGTATACTAGCTTAAAGGATGTTTACATGTTAAGGAGATTTACAAAAAACATATTTTGGTGTTTTTGCCCTCATGCAAATCTTTACATTGGTGATAAATTACCTTCTTTTGATTTCTTTAAAAATAGTGACCATCTCATAACCTTAGGTACTGATAGCTTGGCATCAAATCATCATCTTAGTATCTTGGATGAGATGAAGCTTATCCACCAACACAAATCAGATATTTCATTTGATACCTTATTAAGATGGGCAACCATTAATGGAGCAAAATTTTTAGACTTAGACCAAGAGCTTGGAAGTATTGCGGTTGGAAAAAAACCTGGCCTAAATCTTATATCTCACATTAAAAACAATCATCTTACAGATAAATCAACAGTTCTAAAACTTATTTAATTTGCATAATCCTTTGTAAAAGCTCAATTTAGCATTGTGTTTTGATCAATTTCTATGAAGAAAGCTTTGCAAATTATAGTGAAAGGAAAAGTACAAGGTGTATTTTTTAGAGCTTCTACAAAAGCTGTAGCAGACCAATTAGGGGTTAAAGGAATTGTGAAAAATTTACCTAATGGGGATGTATTTCTAGAAGCAGAACTAGACCCTGTTTTTGAGCAAGATTTTTTAGAATGGTGCAAAACAGGGCCTGACGAGGCAGAAGTAACGGCTATAGAAGTAAAAGAAACAGCATTAAAAAACTTCGTTAATTTTGTGATTCTAAAAAGATAAGCTTGTCTGTATTAAGAAAATTTGCTGGTCAAACTGCAATTTATGGTTTAAGTACCATAGCATCCCGTATCCTTAATTTCTTTCTTACCCCGGTTTATACACTGGTTTACAAACCAGCCGTTTATGGTATTTTTACCACCCTTTATGCTTATGCTTCTATATGCAATGCAGTAATGGCATTTGGTATGGAAACCACCTTTTTTAGATTCATCAATAAAAATAATGGTGATAAAGAAAAGGTTTATAGCAATACTTTTCTGGTGGTTTTATGTTTAGGGCTCTTATTTCTTAGCACAACTTTTTTATTTCTTGAACCTTTAGCGCATTGGCTACAAGCAGGTAAAGAAAGTTCTTTGGCAGATTATAAGCTTTATATCCAATACTTCATTTTTATCTTATTTTTAGATGCTTTAGCAGTTATCCCATTTGCCAGAGTAAGGGCAGAGGGAAAGCCAAAACGTTACGCTATCATCAAATTTATAAACATCTTGAGTTTTATCTTGCTGAATTTGTTTTTCATTTTTGGCATTCCAATAATCATCAATCAGAAGTTGCCATTTGCTGATGAATTATCGCAGATTTACCATCCAGAATGGATAGGATATGTATTTATTTCTAACTTAATTGCCAGTAGTTTAACACTTTTACTATTGCTGCCAGAGCTGCTAAAACTAAAATTTAACCCTGATAAAAAGCTGGTTTTAGATATGTTTACCTATAGTTTTCCTATTCTTATAGCCAACCTATCTTTTATTATTAATGAAAATTTGGATAAAATTTTCTTAGGACAGTTGTTACCAGTAGTTAGCAGCCAAGAGCAGGTTGGTATTTATGGTGCTTGTAGTAAATTGGCAATTTTTTTAAGCATCTTCATCAATGCCTTTAGGCTCGGTGCCGAGCCTTTTTTCTTCAACAATGCAAAAAATAGTAACGCTAAAGAAACTTATGCAGCTATTATGAGTTATTTTATCATAGCATTAAGCGTTATTTTTGTTGGTCTGGTAGCAAATATAGAATTACTTAAATATTTTATTGGCGAGGCTTATTGGGTAGGTTTAAATGTTGTGCCTATTTTGTTATTAGGTTATTTAAGTTTAGGGATATATATGAATTTATCAGTATGGTATAAATTATCAGACCAAACAAAATACGGTTTATATATATCTGGTATTGGTGCAATTTGTACCATCGTCCTTAATCTTATATTTATCCCTTTATGGGGATATATGGCATCCGCATGTATATCTTTAACCGTATACTTATTAATGATGGTTTTATCATATTTATGGGGGCAAAAGCATTATCCAATACCTTATAAAATAAAAAAAGATACCATGTATATAGGTTTAGCGGTGATTGTTGTATTTATATCTTTTGTATTATTTAAGCGAAATATCATAGTTGGTAATATTTTATTGCTACTTTTCACTACAGTTATTTTTTATATCGAGAAGGATACCCTTAAACGCATTTTTAAAATATGAAGATTAATATCATCAATAAATCTAACAACCCTTTACCCAATTATGAAACTACAGCCTCTGCAGGTTTAGATCTAAGAGCAAATTTAGAAAGCCCAGAATTATTGAAACCTCTGGAAAGAAAGCTTATCCCAACAGGTTTATTTATAGAGTTACCCATGGGGTACGAAGCGCAGATAAGACCAAGAAGCGGTTTAGCATATAAATCTGGTATCTCTATAGTAAATAGCCCAGGTACTATTGATGCAGATTATAGAGGAGAAATTAAAATATTATTGATAAACCTTTCTACTGAAGATTTCGTCATTAACCATGGCGATAGGGTGGCACAAATGGTTATTGCAGCACATGAGCAGGCAGAATGGCTTGAAGTTGATGTCTTAAGTGAAACAGCAAGAGGTGCCGGTGGTTACGGGCATACAGGAGTAAAATAAATGATGAACAAGAAGCATATCTTAATTTTAGTATTAACCTTTACAGGATTGATAAGTTATGCTCAAAAAAATAAGAATAAACCACAAGAGTTTATCGTTATAAGTGGTAAGCAGCTGTCTCAACAAGATAGTAGTTTGGTAGAAAATCTATATTATTCTGGTCTTAAAGAAAAAGTTTCGGACAATTATACATTAGCTGCTGATTTTTTCAAAAGAGCCTTAGACACAGATCCTCTACATCATTTTTCTGCTTATGAATTGGCTCAAATTTATTTTAGGGCTAAAGATTTTGAACAAGCCAAAAACTATATTCAAAAAGCTATTACCGTAGAAACACAAAACGAGTGGTATTGGTTGCTTTCTTCCAATATTTATCAAGAATTGAAAGATTATAATTTACTCAATTATGCCTTAACAGAATTGGTAAAAATAGCTCCTGACAAGATAGAATATCAACTAGATAAGGCTAATACTTTAATGATATTAAAGAAAAATGAAGAAGCCTTAGCTATTTATGACGCCTTAGAACAACAGTATGGCTCAAACCCTGAGATTATAAAGGGCAAGCAAAACATTTTTGTAAGTAAGGGTGATTTAAAGGGGGCAACAGCTCATTTGCAGAAATTAATTGATGAAAACCCAGAAGAAGCTGTCAATTATATTTATCTGGGCGATTTATACTTTAACAATCGGCAAAGAGATAAAGCACTTGAAGTATATCAAAAAGCAAAAGTTTTAGCACCCGAGAATGCTTATATCAATTTAGCTTTAGCTGATATTTATAATGCTATTGGCAAAAGCGAAGAAGCTTTTAACGAGTTAAGAGTAGCTTTTGCTCATCAGGAGTTAGATATAGACCAAAAGATTAAAATTATCATCAGCTATTTTTCTGCTTTTCCAGAGCTAAGAGCAGTTAGGTATGCAGAAACTTTATCCAAAACGTTAACAGAAGTACACAACGATGAAGCTAAGGCTTTTGCAATTTATGGAGATGTCTTATTTCAAAAAAACGAACTTGAGAAAGCTAAATTGGCCTATGAAAATGCAGTTTTGTTAAATAAGCAAATTTATGTGGTTTGGGACCAATTGATAAGGATAAAACTTGGTTTAAACGATATGGCAGGTGTAGTTAAAGACGGAGAAGAAGCATTAAGTTTATTCCCAAATCAGGCCGTTTTATATGTTTACACGGCTTTAGCTTACAATCAGTTAAAACAAAGTGAAAAGGCAGTAAATTATTTAAATAATGCACTTAATTACGAACTTAATAATGCTTTAAAAGTACAGGTTTACAGTAGTTTAGGAGATGCTTACCAAAGTTTAAAAAAATTTAAAGAATCTGTTGCTTCTTATGAAAAAGCACTGGCTTTAGAGCCAGATAATGTATACGCACTTAACAATTATGCTTATTATTTATCGTTAAGAGATGAGAATTTGGAAAAGGCCGAGCGAATGTCTTATCGTTCTAATCAATTAGAAAAAGATAATTCTTCTTTTTTAGATACATACGCGTGGATATTATTTAGACAAAAAAAGTATAAAGAGGCTAAGGAGTGGATAGAAAGGGCTTTAAGAGCGAGTAATAGTCAAAGTGCAACTATTATAGAGCATTACGGAGATATCCTTTTCCATACAGGAGATAAAGCCGGGGCTTTAGAAAATTGGAAAAAAGCTGCTCAATTAGGCGAGAAAAGTGCATTATTACAAAAAAAGATTAATGAAGGCAAATATTTTGAATAACATCTTCTTAGTGCTGATAGCTTTATTTTTGACAACGGCTTGCCGCACAAAAAGAATAGTTTCAAATACGGGTACAGTTGCGATAGAAAAAAAGGCGAAATATAATTTATCTGATATCAAGAAAAAAGAATTTTCTTTTGAAACTTTAGCTGCTAAAGCAAAAGCTAATGTTGATATAGCGGGTAAAAGCCAAGATTTAAGCCTCAATATAAGAATAAAAAAGGGACAAATCATTTGGTTATCAGTAACAGCCTTTGCAGGAGTAGAAGTAGCTCGTTTATATGTAACACCAGACAGCGTTAAATTGATTAATCGCATCAATAGCGAGTATGCACTTAAACCTTTTGAATTTATTCATCAGTACGCAAGTTCTGCTATTTCTTATCAGGAATTAGAGGCTTTGTTAACAGGTAATGCTTTACCTTTTTCATTGCTGACTGGCAGTTCTAAAATCACAGAGGAAAGTAATTTTTTTTACTTAGCAGGTTATGATAAAAATCTAAGTTTTAAGCAGCAGTTTAATGAAGTTTTACAGTTGTTACAGCTAGAACTTAAAGATACCCAGACTAATCAAAAATTAGAAGCTTCTTATCAGGATTATAAACCATTAGCCGGAAAAGATTTTCCTTATCAAATTAGATTAAGTTCTACCCTAGAAAATCAAAAAGTAAGTTTAAATCTCAGCTATCAAAGTATACAACTTCAGGTACAACAGGATTATCCGTTTAATATTCCTAAAAGATACACCTTGATAGAATAATTTTTTAGATACCTTTGCGAAAATGAAGTACTTTAAAGCCCTTATCATATTCTTTTTGCTGGCCATTGGCAGTAACCAATTATTAGCCCAAACCAGAGCAGAGTTAGAGCGTAGAAAAGCACAACTCAATAAAGATATTGAGATGATTAACAATACGCTTAAAAAGACAGCTTCAAGTAAGAAAGTTACTTTACAACAATTAAATGCTTTAAGAGCTCAAATCAGGTTACGTGAGGAAAAAATTAGAACTATAAACTCTGAAGTAAGATTACTAGATGGGCAAATTAATGAAAACATTAATACAGTTAAATCACTTCAATCTCAGTTGCAACAACTTAAAGTAGATTATGCTGCTATGATTAGGTTTGCACAAAAAAACCAAGGTGCATATAGCAAGTTGATGTATATTTTTGCTGCTAAAGATTTTAATCAAGCCTATAAAAGGATGAAATACTTGCAACAGTTTAGCGAGTATCGTATCAAACAAGCTAATTATATAGAAGAGACACAGAATACCTTGAAAGGTAAAATAGCTGTTCTTAACAAGAATAAACAGGAAAAAGATCATCTTTTATCAGACCAACAAAAAGAAAAAAATAAGTTAGGTAACGAGCAGGCAAACCAAGCCAAAGTTGTTAAAACATTAACATCTCAGGAGAAAAAATTGAAACAAAATTTAGCTCAAAAGCAAAGAGACGCGGCTAAATTAGATAGAGCGATTAGAGAAGCTATCCAAAGAGAAATTGCAATTGCTAAAAAGAAAGCAGAAGATGAGGCAAGGGCAGCCGCAGCAAAAGCTAAGGCAGAAGGTAAAGAGGCGCCAGTTGCAAAATCAAGCAGCGGATCTATTTTATCGGCAACACCGGAGGCAGCAAAGCTATCAGCAGATTTTGTAAGTAACCGAGGTCGTTTGCCGTGGCCAGTAACAAATGGTGTGATAACGGATGGTTATGGAAAGAAAAACGTTGTAGGAAATGTAACATCAGAAAACAATGGTTGGAATATTAGAACCGGAGCAAATGCTTCTGTAAGAGCTGTATTTAGTGGTACAGTGGCCAGAGTATTAGAAATTGCAGGTAAAGGCGTGGTCATGATAAGACATGGAGAATTCTTTACCGTTTATCAAAATTTAAAAACCATTAGTGTGAGTGCGGGCGAGAAAGTAAGTACCAAACAAAGTATAGGTACTGTTGGTGCAGATGATGAAGGAGTTTCAGAAATACATTTTGAACTTTGGAAAGGTATGCAGGCTCAAAACCCGTCACTTTGGTTGGCTAATTAACCATCATTAAGAAAAGCGTTAAAGAATATTTTTTTTATATTTGCGTTTAAACTATTTAAACATCAAACATGTACTACGGGGTTTTATTATTCTTAAATTTAGGTACTCCAGAAATTATATTGATAGTTTTTGTGGCATTACTCCTATTTGGAGGCAAAAAATTGCCAGAACTTGCCAGAGGTTTAGGAAAAGGAATCAGAGAATTTAAAGATGCTTCTGATGATGTTAAAAGAGAAATTCATAGAAATATTAATACATTAACTGCTGAAGAAGAGTTAAGAAGAGATGAAGCTGCGGCTCAAAAGTCTTCTGTTAACCAACAACCAGATGAGGAAGTTACTTCTACAGAAACACGAGAAACAATTAAACCGTAATTAATCACAACTAAAATATAAACAAAATGGGTCTAGGTGCACCAGAAATTATACTTATAATAGTAGCCTTGTTACTATTATTTGGAGGTAAAAAAATTCCAGAATTAATGAGAGGCTTAGGAAAAGGTGTTAAAGAATTTAAAGACGGACAAAACGGTGTTGAGAAAAAGGAAGAAAAGCCACAATAATTTTCTTAATATCCAAATTATTTATGATTCTTGTAACCTTGAATCTTTTGAAACATACTTACACTCAAAAGATCCAGGGTTTTGTTTTTAAATGATGCTAGCAGAAACTACTTACAACTACTCTAAATTAGAAGATATACAGGCTGATATACGCTCTGGCGTACTCAAACTAGAAGATTTGGTTACTTTTTATTTAGATCGCATTCAGCAACTGGCTGACCTTAATGCCTATTTAGAAGTTTTTGGAGAAGAAGCGCTAGCACAAGCAAAAGAGATACAAAAGAAAATAGATAATGGTACAGCAGGTAAGCTAGCTGGTATGGTTATCGGTTTAAAAGATAATATCTCTTACAAAGGACATCGTTTGGCGGCATCATCTAAAATATTAGATGGATATGTTGCAATTTACTCCTCAACCGTTGTAGAACGTGTTTTAGCAGAAGACGCTATTATCATTGGCCGCTTAAATTGCGATGAATTTGCTATGGGAGCTTCCAATGAAACCTCTTATTTTGGCCCAGTGAAGAATTTTGTCGATACAACAAAAGTATCAGGTGGCTCATCTGGTGGCTCTGCCGTGGCAGTGCAAGCCAATTTGTGCTTAGCTTCATTAGGCTCAGATACTGGGGGCTCCATCCGGCAGCCGGCAGCATTTTGCGGTGTAGTGGGTTTAAAACCTACTTATGCCAGAGTATCAAGATATGGTATTGTAGCTTATGCTTCATCTTTTGATCAAGTAGGTCCTATCACCCGCTCTGTTGAAGATGCTGCTTTGCTGTTAGAAGTAATTGCCGGAAAAGACCATTATGACAGCACTTCTTCTAAAGAACCTGTACCAGCGTACTCAACCCTTTTAAACAACTCCTCAAAAAGAAAAATTGCTTACATAGAAGAAACCTTACACTCGGAAGGTTTAGACCCAGAGATTAAGCAAAATATAGAAGCCCAAATTCAATTGCTACGTAGCCAAGGCCACACCGTTGAACCTGTTTCTTTCGAATATTTAGATTACGTTGTAGCTACTTATTATATTCTAACAACAGCAGAAGCTTCATCTAATTTGGCCAGGTATGATGGTGTTCATTTCGGTTACAGAAGTGATTCATCAACAGATTTAATCAGTACTTATAAATTCTCCAGATCTGAAGGTTTTGGAGACGAAGTAAAAAGAAGAATCATGCTAGGTACTTTTGTGTTAAGCGCTGGTTACTATGATGCTTATTATTCAAGAGCACAAAAAATACGTAGGCTTATTAAAGAAAAAACCGAGCATATTTTAGATGATTACGATTTTATATTAACCCCAACAACGCCAACTCCAGCTTTTAATATTGGTGAGCAACCTACAGACCCTGTGGTAATGTATTTAGCTGATATTTTTACTGTAGGAGCTTCATTAGCCGGGCTACCTGCAATTTCTTTACCATCGGGCACTAATAAAGATGGTTTGCCTTTGGGTATGCAAATTATAGGTAAACGTTTTGGCGAGGCTGATTTACTATCTTTTTCAAAATATTATTCTGAACTCGACAAAAAATAATTATTTTGGGGCTTACCCTGAAATAATTAAATGGCCGTAGCCGGAAAATTTTAAAGAATGAGAAGCATCAAAAGTCTTATCCTGTGTATAATATTTTTATCAACAGCACAGGCTAAATCTCAGAATTTAATTAAAACCGATACTAGTAGAACTTTATTAACGCCCAAAGAATCTAGAACCATTAGAAATTTGGTTAGGACAGATTCTAGTTTTGTACCTACCCAGTTACCCTTACAATTAGAGCTGCTAAAATATAACGCCAATTTGTTATACAAGTATCGTTTAGATTCTATAAAAACACCAATTTCATTAGACTACAATCAGCAAGTACAAACTTATATTGATATTTTTCTCGGTCAAAGGAAGTTTATGGTTTCTAAAATGTTGAGCTTAGGGAATTACTATTTCCCGATTTTTGAAAAAGCTCTGAAAGCCAAACAAATACCAGAAGAGTTTAAGTTTTTACCTATTATAGAGTCTTCTTTAGACCCACATGCCGTATCTCGGTCTGGTGCTACTGGCTTATGGCAGTTTACTTACATTACTGGTAAAGGTTATGGTTTAACTATTGATAGTTATTTAGATGAGCGTAAAGATCCTATCAGCTCTAGCTATGCAGCAGCAAATTATCTAAAGGATGCTTATAAAGACTTGGGCGATTGGTTACTTACTTTAGCCGCCTATAATTGTGGTACAGGTTGCGTAAAAAGGGCTATACAAAGTGCAGGTGGAGCAAGAAATTATTGGGAAATACAACCTTATTTACCAGTAGAAACGCAAAATTATGTGCCTAAATTTATTGCAGTAACCTACCTCATGAATTATTATCATACTTATAAGGATATTAAAATACCAGATGCTGACGCTAAAATCAATATAGACTCTATATATGTAAATAAATATGTTGGTATTAATGATTTAGCTGCTGTTTTAGATATGGAGGAGAAAGATTTACAGATTTTAAACCCCGCTTATAAAAGAAATATCATCAACGGAAGTGAAACTAGTCCTAAAAGATTAATTATCCCTAAAGTGAGTTTTAAAACTTATGCTTCTTTGTATGATATTTTAAATAATGATAAACCTTTCATGGAATTGCCAGAAAACCCTGTTCTTATGCAAGCCTCACAGTCGCTAGGTTATCATATAGTAGCTAAAGGAGAAACTTTAACAAGTATTGCAAATAAGTATCGTTTAGAGGCGCAAGACCTGAAAGTTTGGAATAATTTAAAGAGTTTTACTGTTGTACCTGGTCAAAAAATCATCATCACAAAAGAAAATGAAGATAAACCAAAGCCACAGTTCCTAACCTATACTGTTAAACTTGGGGATACTTTAACAGCTATAGCGAAAAAGTTTAACGGGGCAACTGTATCCAGTATTCAAACATTAAATAACCTTCAAAATGCAAACCTATCTGTAGGGATGGTACTTAAAATTATGGCATTATAGAAGGATAATCAACATTATTAATCTTACAATTATATAGAATTTTATTAAAACGGAAAATGAGTAAGACTACCAGAAAACAAGATGCCTTAGATTATCATTCACAAGGCAGGCCAGGGAAAATTCAAGTTATCCCAACAAAACCAACCAATTCACAAAGAGATTTAACATTAGCATACTCGCCAGGTGTTGCAGAACCTTGTTTAAAAATTGCAGCCAATCCAGAAGACGTTTATAAATATACAGCGAAGGGTAACTTAGTTGCGGTTATCAGTAATGGTACAGCAGTATTAGGCTTAGGAGATATTGGTCCCGAAGCCGGAAAACCTGTAATGGAAGGTAAAGGCATTTTATTTAAAATATTTGCAGATATTGATGTTTTTGATTTAGAACTAAACACCAAAAGTGTTGACGAATTTGTAAACGTTGTAAAAGCACTAGAGCCCACTTTTGGTGGTGTAAATTTGGAAGATATTAAAGCCCCAGAGTGCTTTGAGATTGAGCGCCGATTAAAGGAGGAAATGAATATCCCGGTGATGCATGACGATCAGCATGGCACAGCCATCATTTCTGCAGCAGCTTTAATTAACGCTTGCGAAATCCAAAAAAAGAAAATCAAGGATATTAAAATTGTAGTAAACGGTGCTGGCGCAGCAGCTATTTCCTGTACCAGGTTATATGTTGCTTTAGGTGCACAAAAAGAAAATATCGTGATGCTGGATAGAACTGGCGTAATTAGGGCAGATAGGCCAGATTTAGATGGTACAAAAGCAGAGTTTGCAACAAAAAGAGATATTTTTACCTTAACTGATGCAGTAAAAAATGCCGATGTATTTATTGGTTTATCTTCAGCTGATATTTTAAGTGCTGAGGTTCTGAAAACAATGGCTCCCAATCCTATTGTTTTTGCTATGGCTAATCCAAATCCTGAGATTGCTTATGAACTTGCAGTAAAAACCCGTAAAGATATCATTATGGCTACCGGCCGTTCTGATTATCCTAACCAAGTAAATAACGTTTTAGGCTTTCCTTATATTTTTAGGGGTGCTTTAGACGTAAGAGCCAGAACCATCAATGAAGAAATGAAAATTGCGGCTGTTAAAGCTATTGCTGCATTGGCAAAAGAATCTGTACCAGAGGCTGTTAATTTAGCTTATAACACCACCAATCTTAAATTTGGTAAAGATTATATCATCCCAAAACCTATTGATTTTAGATTAATTACCACAGTAGCACCTGCGGTTGCCAAAGCAGCCATAGCATCTGGTGTAGCGGGTACAACCATCAAAGATTGGGACGCTTACGCCGAGGAATTGAAAAAGCGTTTAGGGATGGATGATGCTATTGTGAGAGCCTTATCAAACAAGGCTAAATCTAACCCAAAGAGAGTAGTTTTTGCTGAAGCAGATAACTATAAAATATTAAAAGCAGCACAAATCGTAAAAGATGATGGTATAGCTATCCCAATTTTACTGGGTAATAAATCTGCTATCAATAAAATAATTGCCGATAATGATTTAGACCTAGAAGGTGTAGAAGTTGTAGACCCTTTAGCAGAAACAGAGTTGAGCGAGAAGTTTGCCCAATTCTTATATAGCCAACGCCAAAGAAGGGGTATAACACTTTATCAAGCCAGAAAGTTAATGAGAGACAGAAATTACTTTGGCGCATCCATGGTAGAGTTTGGTAATGCCGATGCTTTAATTTCTGGCTTAACTAGAGACTATGGAACCACCGTAAAACCAGCTTTACAAATTATTGGTACAGAAGCAGGCGTTAATAAAGTAGCCGGTATGTATATGATGTTAACCAAAAGAGGTCCGGTTTTCTTTGCAGATACAACCATTAATTTGGCACCAACCGCACAAGAACTGGTTGATATTACTTTATTAGTAAATAGATCTGTACAGCAATTCAATATATCGCCACGCATAGCCTTATTGTCTTACTCTAACTATGGTTCTAATGATGGTGAAGTTTCTCAAAAAACAAGAGAAGCAGTAAGGATTTTACATAACCAATTTCCTGATATTATTGTAGACGGAGAGGTACAGGCCAACTTTGCCTTAAACCCTGAGTTGATGAAAGATAATTTTTCTTTCTCTAAACTTAAAGATGGGCCGGCAAATACATTGGTTTTTCCTAACTTAGAATCCGGAAATATTGCTTACAAACTTTTACAAGAATTAGGCGGTGCAGAAGCCGTTGGGCCTATATTATTAGGTATGAATAAGCCAGTTCATGTACTGCAATTAGGTAGCTCAGTAAGAGAAATAGTAAACATGGTAACCATTGCTGTTGTAGATGCACAGGATAAAGCAGCCATAAATATTTCAAAAAAGAAGTAATATCTCATGGAAAATAAATTAAGTATTCATGTACGCTTATATTGATGGTAGGTTAACTTTTAAATGTCCTACTTATGTTATTATTGAAGCTGGAGGAGTAGGTTATCAGCTCCACATCTCTTTACACACTTATACTTTATTAAAAGATGAAGAAAGATGTAAGATGTATGTTTGGCTCCATGTAAAAGAAGATGCACATACACTTTATGGGTTTATAGAAGAAGGCGAAAAAAGATTATTCCTGCATTTGATATCGGTTAACGGTATTGGGCCAAATACAGGAAGAATGATGCTTTCTTCCATCTCCCCACAAGAAATAGAAGATGCGATTATTAAAGGAGATGTTGATCAAATTAAGCGCATAAAGGGTATTGGGCCAAAATCTGCTCAGCGTTTAATTATAGAGCTTCAGGATAAACTGAAAAAAGATGGTACAGGTACATTAATTTCTGCACCTTTAAACAATACTGCCAAAGAAGAAGCGTTAAGTGCTTTGGTAATGTTGGGTTTTGTAAAAAACAGCGCAGAAAAAGCTGTAGATTTTGCTTTGAAAAACGCAGAAAAAACGCTGTCTGTAGAAGAAATAATAAAAATTGCTTTAAAAAACCTTTAATTGCTTATCCTAAACCCTAATACGTTTGAAAATTAATATTTCCTGTCTCTTGAACAGGTGGTTAATTATTATTTTGTTTTTGTGCATTAAAAGTGTTGGTTTCTCGCAAAACATCACTAGTAATGACTCTTTAAAGATTAAGTATCCGGTTAATGACACGCGTACAACGCCTGTTTTTGGTCGGGATGAAAGTCTTTTCCTAAAAAATCCGGCTAATATAAAGCGTAGCGTAACCTATGATCCTGTTACAAAAAAATACATCATAACAGAAAAAATTGGTAACCAATACTATAAAGCACCACAATTTCTAAGTTTTAAAGAGTACCAAAAATTAGAGCAAGAAAGAATACAAAAACAATACTGGAATAATTTGGTGGTTACGGGTATTCCTGCAGAGTCAAATGGATTTATGCCATCAGTAGTGGTAAAAAGTAAATCTTTTGAGAAAATCTTTGGAGGTAATACTATTAACATACAACCGCGTGGTACAGCAGATTTAACTTTCTCTGGTAGAATCAATAAAAATGAAAACCCTTTGTTTAATGAAAGACAAAGAAGGCAAGGTAATTTTGATTTTGACCAAAGAATTCAAATGAATTTGATTGGTAATATTGGCGAGAAATTAAAAATAAGTACTAATTATAATACAGAAGCACAGTTTGATTTTGAAAATCAACTTAAACTAGAATATACTGGAAAGAAAGATGAAATCATACAAAAGCTTGAAGCAGGTATGGTTAATTTTCCTCTTAATACAACCTTAATATCAGGTAGTCAAGCTTTATTTGGGGTAAAAACACAGTTGCAATTTGGGCGCTTGGGTGTAACCAGTTTATACTCTCAACAAAAATCTCAGGCAAAAGAAATTAATATTACCAATGGCTCGCAACAAAACGAGTTTAGGATAACTTCTGATAATTACGAAGCCAATAAACATTATTTCTTAGCGCAATATTTTAGGGATAACTTCAATACTGCTATGTCTAGGCTTCCGGTAGTGACTTCCAGTATCAATATTACCCGTATAGAAGTTTGGGTTACCAACCGTAGCAATAGCACAACAGACTCTAGAGACATATTGGCATTTCTAGATTTGGGAGAAAATACACCTTTTAACACCACCCAATTTACCGGTGGAGGGAATAGATTTCCATCAGCTTTTACTGATCAGAACTTTCCGCAACCGCAATCAAATAATTTATTACAACAAATCCCGGCAGGTGCTAGGCTAACCAATGCTAATGATATTGATGCTTTTTTTCAAACTTCTGGCCGTACGGATAATTATAATAAATTAACTTATGCCAGGAAATTAACCGAAAGAGAGTACACATTAAATCCGCTTTTGGGATATATTTCTTTAAATAATGCGCTCAACGCTGATGAAGTATTAGCTGTAGCTTATCGTTATACTGTAAATGGCGAGGAATTTCAGGTGGGTGAGTTTTCAACAGATAGACCTGTAGCACCAGATAATCCTGAGGTACTTTACGCAAAACTCTTAAAAAACGAAACTATTAAAACCAATTTGCCAATTTGGGATTTAATGATGAAAAATATTTATGCCTTAGGTGCTTATCAAATCAGCAGAAATGATTTTAGGTTGAATATTTTCCGTTTGGATGAGAGTGGTATAGAAAAACCTTTAATTACTGAGGGAGCTAAGCTAGATGAAAACAATCGGCCTTTAGCCAGCAAATTATGGTTGCAAGTTACTGGTGTGGATAGACTAAATCAGCAAAATGCCAGACAGCCCGATGGTTTCTTTGATTTCTTAGAAGGCCAAACAATTGACCCTCTAAACGGGAGAATTATTTTCCCTGTGATTGAGCCTTTTGGTAAAGATTTAAGAGCTCAATTTGATGAAACAACCGAACAAGCGCTTATCAGTAAATATGTTTACCAACCGCTTTACGACTCTACCAAAGCATTAGCACAACAGTTTTTCCCAGCTTTAAACAGATATATCATCAAAGGAACTTATCAATCACAAGTAAGTTCAGAGTTTCAGTTAAACGCTATCAATGTACCAGAAGGCTCGGTTACGGTAACCGCCGGAACTTTACGCTTAACAGAAGGTGCAGATTATACCGTTGATTATAATATCGGACGAGTAAGAATTCTTAACCAAGCTTTATTAAACTCGGGTCAACCCATAAAAATAAAGCTAGAAAGTAACGAGTTATTTGGCATTCAACAGCGGTCTTTGTTTGGAACCCGATTTGATTATAAAGCCAACGAGAAACTAAACCTTGGGGCTACCATCATGAATTTGAAGGAAACTCCTTTAACGCAGAAAGTAAATTTTGGAGAAGAGTCTATCTCTAATACCATGTATGGTTTCGATGTTAATTATAACACATCTAGTAGGTTTTTAACAAAGTTAGTTGATAAAATCCCTTTCTTATCAACCAAAGAAGAATCGAGTTTTACCTTCACTGGCGAGTTTGCTAAATTTGACCCAGGGCATCCAAAAGCTTTAGATTTTGCAGGTAGCGAAGGTGGCGTTAGTTATATTGATGATTTTGAAGGAAGCAGATCTATTATAGATTTGAAAAGTCCCGTAAACTGGCAAATATCTGGTACACCGCAACGTTTTCCAGAATCTCAACTTACCAATGACTTATCTTATGGGTTTAATAGGGCAAAACTCTCTTATTTTACCATAGACCCAATTTTTTATAACAGAAGCAATTTAACACCACCAAACATAGCGGGTAACCGTACAGAGCTATCTAACCATTATGTAAGAGAAGTTTTAGAAACCGAGGTTTTCCCTTTCAGACAGGTAGCTACAGGTACTTTATTAACTTTACCAACTTTTAACGTAGCTTACTATCCAACACTACGTGGTCCTTATAATTTTACAGCTACAGGTTTAAATTCTGATGGAACTTTAGCAAACCCAAGGCAGCGCTGGGGCGGGATGTTTAGAAGGATAGAAACCAATGATTTTGAGGCGCTAAATATTGAGTTTATAGAGTTTTGGGTTCTAGATCCTTTTATTTATAAGCCAGGTTCACAAGGAGGAGATTTATATTTAAATATTGGAAACATCTCAGAAGATATTTTGAAAGATGGTCGTAGAAGTTTAGAAAATGGTATTCCGCCTGATAACGACCCAACAAAAACGGATGAAACTGTTTGGGGAAGAGTGCCAAAATTACAGCCCGTTATACAAGCTTTTGATAACGATCCTAATGCTCGCCAAATACAAGATATTGGTTTAGACGGATTAAATAACGTTGCAGAGCAGGCCAAATTCCAAACGCAAATTAACCAGATTACAGCACAGCTAAACTCGCAGGCGGCTAGTTTTTACAATGCAGATCCTTCTTCTGATGATTATGTGTATTACCGTGGTCCGGCTTTAGACCAAACTAACGCAGGTATATTAAAAAGGTATGAAAATTTTAACGGTACAGAAGGAAACTCAAAAACATCACAACAATCTCAAGATGCTTTAGGTATTGAGAACTCAGCTTCAACACCTTTACCGGATGGAGAAGATGTTAACCGAGACAATAGTACTACTAAAGCAGATGAGTATTTTGAGTATAAGGTAAGTATCAGACCGCAAGATTTAGTGGTAGGGCAAAACTTTATTGCAGACCGTGTGGTTGCAGCCGTAAGATTAGCCGATGGAACAACAGAAAACGTTACTTGGTATCAGTTTAAAGTTCCGGTTGCACAGTTTAGAGATAGAGTTGGGGGTATCCAAGATTTTAAGTCTATCCGCTTTATGCGTATGTATTTAACAGATTTTGCCGATACTACGGTATTACGTTTTGCCAGATTACAATTAGTTAGGGGCGAGTGGAGAAGGTTTAATGCAGAAGCACAACCCGATAAAGTTTTGGTAGACCCAGCTTTAGGAAATGTAGGTTTAGATAATTCTACTTTAGACGTTACTACGGTAAACATTGAGGAAAATGGTACCAGAACACCTATTCCTTATGTTACACCTCCAGGCATTATCAGAGAAAGAGATTTCTCAAATTTTAGAGGTGATACGCGTCAAAACGAGCAATCACTTTCTGTTGTGGTTAAAAATTTAAGAGACGGATACTCAAGAGCAGCTTTTAAAACTACGGTTAATGATGTAAGAGCATACAAAAGAGTACAAATGTTTATCCATGCAGAAAGTGATATGATGGCAGCACCTTTAAATGATGGTGATATTCATGCTTTCTTGAGGTTAGGTACCGATAATTTGGATAACTACTATGAGTATGAAATACCAATGAAAGTTACCACCGCAGGTTCTAGAGATCCTGAAGCTATCTGGCCAGCAGAAAACAGGCTAGATTTAGAATTTAGACTATTGCAGCAAGCTAAAATTGCAAGAAATAATGCTACTTTAAATGGCTCACCTTGGCCATTTAATATCCCTTACTCTTTTGCTGATGGGCAAAATAAAGTTACCATCAAGGGGCAGCCAGATTTAAGTAAGCTAAGGGTAATCATGCTTGGTGTCAGAAATCCTTTGAATAAAAATGATGGCAGACCAGATGATGGTTTAGATAAGAACGTAGAAATTTGGTTTAACGAGTTAAGATTGACAGATTTTGATGAGCGTGGTGGTTGGGCGGCAACAGCCAGAATGAATGCCAAACTTGCTGATTTTGGCGATGTAACCATCTCTGGAAATAAAAGTACTATTGGTTTTGCCTCTTTAGAAAAACGTGTAAGCGAGATTAACCGTTCTGATGATCAATTCTTTGATTTATCAACCAGTTTTGAGCTAGGGAAGTTCTTCCCTGATAGAACGGGTATCAAAATCCCGATGTATTTTAATTACTCTAGTCAACTAAGTACACCACAGTTTGATCCAAGAAATCCAGATTTAGAATTGAAAAATATCATGGATTTACTACCGCGTGGTGCCAGAGATTCTATCTTAAATTATGCACAAGATTATACTTTAAGACGTGGAATAAATTTTACCAATGTTAGGAAAATAAAAACCAACCCCGATGCAAAAAGCAGAATTTGGGATATAGAAAACTTAAGCCTTACTTATGCTTTTAATGAGTATGATCATCGCGATTTTATCAACCAAAGTTCAATACAAAAAAACTATAGAGGTTCTTTAGCTTATAATTATAACAATCAGGCAACCTTTATTACACCCTTTAGTAAACTTATTAAGAGTAATAATTTAGCTTTATTAAAAGACTTTAATTTTAATTTATTGCCTTCTGTTTTAAATTTCAGGATAGAGGTTAACCGTTTGTACTCAGAAAATACACTCCGGGATAATGACCCTAATAATACGATTCCTATACAAACCACTTTTAATAAAAATTTCAATATCAGCAGGTTGTATGGCATCAGTTGGGACTTAACAAAAACTTTAAAACTCGATTTTAATGCCACCAATCTTTCTTTAGTAGATGAGCCAGAAGGTAGAATAACAGGCTTAAAAAGAGATACACTTTGGAATAATTTCAGAAATCTGGGCAGAACAACAGATTATAACCATACCGTAAGTTTAAGTTATACAGTACCTATCAATAAAATACCAGGTTTAGAGTTTGTAAATGTTATTACCCGTTATCAAACCCAGTTTAGCTGGATGACAGAGCCTTTAATCAGTATCAACGACCCTGATGTAAACTTTGGTAATACCATACAAAACTCTCGTACAGTTCAGTTAAATCCTACTTTAAACTTCAATTTATTGTACAATAAGTTAGGTTTTTACCGTAAAATGAATGGTGCAAATAGCAACGCTAGTGGGTTAAGCAAAGCCTTATTTGATGTGCTTTTCTCCATCAAAAACGTAAGTGGTTCTTACATCCGTAATGATGGTACATTTTTACCAGGCTACTTACCAAAAACCAATGCTTTTGGTATGGATTTTTCTGCCAATGCACCAGGTTTAGGTTTTGTTTTAGGCTCACAGGAAGATATAAGAGGCACTGCTTTACAAAATGGCTGGTTAACCAGAGATACTTTGCTAAACCAATTGTTTGTAAAGAATTTGAATGAAAAGCTTAATCTAAGAGGTACGCTAGAGCCTTTTAAAGATTTTAGGTTAGAGCTAACCGTTTTCAAAAATCAGAGTAGAAATTTCTCAACCAATTTTAGATTTGATGCAGCAACTAATGGTTTCGAAAGTTTAAGACCCATCACTTCCGGAGATTATAGCATTTCTATAATTTCTTTAGGAACCGCTTTCAAAGAAAAGAATAGTGATAAAAATTCGGCCGTTTTCCAGCAATTCTTGGTAAATAGAGAAATTATTTCCAGAAGGTTAGGTGCTCAAAATCCTAATAGCAGCGGTTTAGGAGCAGATAATTTCGCCGATGGTTATAACAAAAGCTCTCAGGATGTTGTCATACCGGCGTTATTAGCAGCTTATTTAAATAAAGATGCGGGTAGTATCACGTTAAATAGCTTTAAAAAAATACCAGTTCCAAACTGGCGTATGACTTATAATGGTTTAGCAAAGCTACCTTTCATGAGTCAATGGTTCTCTTCCTTTGATGTAACACATGGTTATAATTCAACTTATAACGTTAACGCATTCAACTCTTTAATCAGATACTCAGAACTTAATGGTGCTGTAAACTCAAGAGATCAACAAAATAACTTTTTACCTTTTTATCAATTCTCTCAGGTAACTTTATTCGAGCAATTTGTGCCTTTATTAGGTATAGATATGCGGTTAAAAAACAGCATGACCATCAATATCGAGTATAGAAAATCCCGTTCTTTAAGTTTTGCCCTAGCAAACAGTCAGTTAGCACAACAAAAAGACCAAGCTTTTGTATTTGGGTTTGGATACAGAACGGCAAACTTTAGATTCCCTTTTGGCTTGTTTAAAAGTGTAAATCTTAAAAACGATTTAAACTTTAAACTTGATGTAGCTATAAAAGATAATAAAACTGTCATTTTCAGAGCAGATGTAGACGATGCCGAGATTTCTGGAGGGTCTAAAAACATCACCTTCAGGCCAAGTATAGATTATGTGTTAAACCAGCGTTTTAATTTAAGAGTCTTTTACGATTCAAACATCACGCAGCCTTATACATCGCAAACATTTAACACAGCCTTTAGTAACTTTGGCATCAATCTAAGGTTCACTATTCAATAAATATGATTAGTAATAACGAAATATTAAAGAAGCTTCGCGTAGCCCTAAAACTCAGAAATGATGAGATTATTGAAATTCTAAAATTGGTAAATTTTAGAGTTACACCTAGCGAATTAGGTGCTTTTTTCAGGCGAGAAGATCATCCTAATTATAAGCCCTGCGGCGATCAAATCTTAAGAAATTTCTTAAACGGTTTGGTTATTCATTTGCGTGGCCCCCAAGAACAACAGTCAGAAACAACAGAACAAGAAGATTAAAGCTATTTTAAGTTATCATCATTAACTATCAAATTTTATATGATAGATTTAGCTATTTTTGTAATTATATAAAAGATAAAAAATGAATTTTCCAGCCGAATTAAAGTACACCAAAGACCACGAGTGGGTAAAAATAGAAGGTGATGTAGCAACTGTAGGCATTACAGATTTTGCTCAAAGAGAATTAGGAGACATCGTGTATATTGATATCAACACCATTGGTAGCGATGTTGCAGAAGGTGATATTTTTGGTACTGTAGAAGCAGTTAAAACCGTTTCTGATTTATTTATGCCTCTAAGCGGTAAAGTACTTGAAGTAAATGCCCAGTTAGATGCTAACCCAGAATTGGTAAATCAAGACCCTTACGGGGATGGCTGGATGGTTAAAATTAGTTTAACAGAAAAAGATTCTGCTGGTTTATTATCTGCTGATGCTTATCAAGCTTTAATAGGCGCATAATGTTAAGAACCATAAAGTTTCAATGGCCGGCAATTGCTTGGGCAATATTGGTATTGATACTTTGCAATTTACCTATGTCGCCAGATAATCAATTGCCCTTGTTTTTTGAAGGTTTTGATAAAATGGTGCATTTGGGTTTCTTTTTCATATTAACTGTTTTGCTGTTGTTTGGAAAAATAAATCAGCAAAACAGTTATCATTACCGCCCGCTTACCATCATTAAAATCATCATCATCACAGCAGCTATAGGTGGTGGTGTAGAAATACTACAATGGAAAGTATTTACTTATCGTTCTGCCGAGTGGTGGGATTTTATTTCGGATATGCTAGGCGTTGGCGCAGGTATATTTAGTTATTTATTGTTACATCGTAAATCCAGAATCATTGAAAAAGTTTAGCTATACTATTTTTTTTATATTGATAATGGTTTCTTTATCAGGCTGTTTTGTGTTTAAAAAAGGTTGCGATTGCCCAAAATTTAAAATTGATATCGCTCTTCCTTTATCTAAATAAAAACACCTTCTAAATTCATATAAATTAAGTCTTTCTAATTTGGATTTAATTTAAATAAGCCTTAATTTCGTCCAGTTCATATATACATTTTGATCATGAAGCTTTCACAATTAGCAATAGGACAACAAGGTATTATTAAAGAATTTACAGATTTAGAAATGTCTGTAAAATTGATGGAGATGGGATGTTTACCTGGAGAAGCAGTTAAGGTAGAAAGAATTGCTCCACTAGGAGACCCCATCGCTGTAACTGTATCCGGCTATCAATTATCTTTAAGAAAGCGTGAAGCCTCAACTATTGAACTAATCTAATCTGACTTGAAAAGTACACTCAGAGTAGCACTTGTTGGTAACCCCAACACAGGTAAATCAACTATTTTTAATGCTTTAACAGGTTTAAACCAAAAAGTTGGAAATTTCCCAGGTGTTACTGTTGATAAGAAATCTGGTTTATGCAAATTACCAGATGGTAAACAGGTAGAAATTATTGATTTACCAGGTACTTACAGTTTATATCCTAAAAGTGCAGATGAAACCATCGTTTTTGAAGTACTTTCTAATCCAGATAATTCCTCACATCCAGACTTGGTGGTTATTGTTGCCGATGCAACTAACCTGAAAAGAAATTTACTTTTATACACCCAAATTGCTGATTTAAAACTGCCGGTTATCATCGCTTTAAACATGATGGACCAGGCAGAAAAAGGTAATATCGAGATTGATATTAATGCTTTAGCCACAAGGCTAAACGTACCTGTTGTAGCTTTGGCAGCAAGAAAATCTATAGGTTTAGATGAGCTGAAAAGTGCTATTTCTTACAGTACAAATATCCCATTACAACATGCTACCATTGATGTGGAAAGCATCGCTCCTGAGCTTATCAAAGCAGTTAGCAAGAAATTAAAAATTGATAATCCTTATGTAGCACTTCAGATTGTTCATCAACATGAAAATCTAAAGTATATCTCTAAAGAAGACAGTTTGTGGATAGAAGAGCAAGAAAAAATTTATGATTTCCACCCACAAAAAGCACAAGCCACAGAAACTATTGCCCGTTATAATTTTATCAACGAAGTTTTATTAGATACTGTTGTTTATACATCTGTAGCTTTAGAAGAAAACATCAGTAATAAAATAGACCATTACCTTACACATAAAGTTTGGGGTTTTGTGATATTCTTCTTAATTCTATTTGCCATTTTCCAATCAATTTTTGCCTGGTCAGAGTATCCTATGATGCTGATAGAAACCGTATTTGTTTGGCTAGCAGAATTAGGTCATACTTATTTACCCGCAGGTGTATTTACTGATCTGTTAATAGATGGAGTACTTGCAGGATTAAGCGGTGTAATGGTTTTCATCCCTCAAATTGCTTTATTATTTGCCTTTATATCTGTTTTAGAAGATACCGGCTATATGGCCCGTGTTACTTTTATGATGGATAAATTGATGCGTAAAGTTGGTTTAAGTGGTAAGTCTGTAGTACCATTAATTGGTGGTTTGGCTTGTGCTGTACCATCAATCATGAGTGCCAGAACTATTGAAAACTGGAAAGACCGTATCATCACCATTATGGTTACACCTTTGGTTAGTTGCTCTGCCCGTTTACCTATTTATACTTTACTTATATCATTAGTAGTACCATCAAAATTGGTGCTTGGCTTTATCAATTTACAGGGTTTAGTATTGATGTTGATGTACCTGCTTAGTATTGTAATGGCTATTTTAGTTGCCTGGGTGATGAAAATTATCATCAGGAGCAATCTAAAAAGTTATTTCATTATGGAGCTTCCGGTTTACCGTATGCCAAGGTGGAATAACGTTGCGCTCACCATGTTTGGTAGTATTAAAACCTTCGTAACAGAAGCCGGGAAAGTTATTGTTGCGGTTTCTATTGTGTTATGGGTTTTGGCGAGTTATGGTCCTGGAGATAGAATAGAGAAAATAGACCAAAAATATAGTTCTTCAGAAATCACCTCCCAGTATACTGAGGAAGAGATAAACATCTTGAAAAGCTCAGAGAAGCTAGAGAATTCTTATGCAGGTATCGTTGGTAAATTTATTGAACCTAGTATAGAACCTTTGGGTTTCGATTGGAAAATCGGAATTTCTTTAATTACCTCTTTTGCCGCTCGTGAAGTATTTGTGGGCACTATGGCTACTCTATATTCTGTAGATGGAGACGATTCTGAGATGGAGCCCGTAAGAAACAAAATGGCTCAAGCCCGAAATGCTAAAACCGGAGCTTTAGTTTTTACTACCGCTACAGCATTTTCTTTAATGGTATTTTATGCTTTTGCGATGCAATGTATGAGCACCATGGCCGTTGTTTATCGTGAAACTAAGCAATGGAGATGGCCAATTATCCAATTCTTCTATATGCTGGTTTTGGCTTACGGAGCAAGTTTTATTGTATATAACCTCTTGAAATAATTGCTTTATTTGCCGATATTTATTCTTTGTGAAGCAAGATAAAATAAGCATTTTAAAACAGTACTTACCAGAACAATCGGCACCCATTATAGCTGCTTGGATTGATGATTATGCTTGTGAGTTTAAAATATCCAAAACAAGAAATACTAAACTAGGAGATTATAGACCGCCATTTAGAGGTAGTCATCATCGTATTTCTGTAAACTATAATCTTAATCCTTACGCTTTCCTGATAACTACCGTTCATGAGTTTGCACATCTGGTTACTTGGAATGCCCATCAAAGTAGGGTAAAGCCTCATGGTACCGAGTGGAAAAATACCTTTAAAAAGATGATGCTTCCTTTTTTTGAATTGGATATTTTTCCTTTAGATGTTAAAAAAGCTGTAGTTTCTTATTTGCAAAATCCTGCAGCTTCTAGTTGTGCCGATAAAGATTTGTATAAAACCCTTAAGCGCTACGATGCGCCTAAAGAAGATATTTTACATGTTGAAGATGTTGTAGAAAATCAACATTTTACACTTCCTAATGGTAGGGAGTTTAAAAAACTCAATAAAATAAGAACCAGATTTAGATGTTTGGAAGTTAAAACAGGTAGAATGTATCTTTTTAATCCTTTGGCAGAAGTTAAATTAGTGAGCTAAGCTTCCATTTTTATAAATCATTAAAGTTTTACCCTGCTTTTCAAAGTTAATATCAAGCTTTTTACCTTTATAAAAAGACGGTTGTAAAGCAATATCATGAATTAAAGAATCTGGCGTTTTTATCAAGTAAGCCACATCAATACTTAAATTATTGTTACTCAACATCAAGTATTGTTTGCTATTTAAGGTGTTCAACTTATTAAAGGTTAGGGCATATTTGCCTGTTCCTTGCAATGCACTTTCTATCTCTGTAAAATCAAAAACTTTCTTTTCATCAGCTAAATTTTCATCCAATTTTACAAATGGTAGTTTATGAAGTGCCGAATCGTTAGCGGCACTTTTTTCTTCTGCTTTTAAAAATATCCCATTTCTGTAAAAATATCTATATTCTTTATATTGATAATCTCCTTGGCTATCAGCAATCAAGAGCTTGCTTTTCTCAGTAAATAGTACAATTTCGCCATCTTCTAAAAAATACGTTTTTTCCTGGAAACCGTATTCCCCAGAATCGCCATACTCCTGATAAATAACAGGTTCGCCGTCTTTTTTATATGAACAAAAGAAATAAGCATAGTCTCCTTTACTGTAAACCGGACTTTCTGATTTTTCAAAAGAGTCTTTTAATTTCAATAAGCCTTCGGTATAAATTAATATGCTTGTATCTGTGATACTAACAGCATTAATAGAGTCTTTTACTGCCACCAAAGAGCTTTGGTTAACAGAATTACATGAAGTAATGATTCCTAAAGAACCTATTAGAAACACAACATATTTTAGCATGGTATAAGGGATAATTTTATTGTTTGTTTCTATCTTTCCACTGTTTACTGAAAGATTGTTGCTCAACTTTAGGAAGCGTTCTGTTTTTTCCCCACATTTTTCCAAAGAAGGTATTCATCACAAAGTTTTTCAATTTGCCACCCACCATATCCATTTTACTTCTTTTAAGCATAGAATTTTTCCAAAAATACCAGCCTAATTTTTCTGATGAAGTAGTTAATTTCTGGTTCACAGCATCTCTTCTGTTTAATAAAAGCATGCTATGAATATCTATTTTAACAGGGCAAACTTCAGAACATTTTCCGCATAAACTAGAGGCATAACTTAAATGCTTAAAATCTTGCATTCCTCTTAAATGTGGCGTAATGATAGAGCCAATAGGACCGCTATAAGTAGTATCATAGGTGTGTCCTCCCACATTTTTATAAATAGGGCAACCATTTAAACAAGCTCCACATCTGATACAATATAATCCTTGTCTTTGGTCTTTTTGTGCTAATAAATCTGTACGACCATTATCCAATAAAATAACATACATTTCTTCTGGTCCATCAGTCTCGTCAGCTTTACGAGGGCCACTTAAAATGGTATTGTAAACAGTTAAGTTTTGGCCAGTGCCATGCGTAGAAAGCATGGGCCAAAAAAGGTCTAAGTCTGTAATAGATGGTATTAATTTCTCAATACCTACAATTGCGATATGTATTTTAGGGAAAGTTGTGGTTAAACGGGCATTACCTTCGTTCTCTGTAAGTGCTATACTTCCGGTATCAGCAATAAGAAAATTGCCGCCAGTAATACCAATATCAGCACTTAAATATTTATCTCTTAATAATTCTCTAGCCTTTAAGGTAAGTTGTTGTGGCGTAGCATCTACCGGAGTGCCAAACTTTTCATGAAAAAGCTGAGCAATATTTTCCTTACTCAAATGCATGGCAGGCGTTACAATATGATAAGGCTTTTGACCAAGCAGCTGAACAATATATTCTCCTAAATCAGATTCTAAAGATTCTATTTCATGGCTTTCCAGAAACTCATTTAAATGAATCTCTTCTGTTACCATTGATTTAGATTTGATAACAGATTTAGCTCCGCTTCTTTTAATAATTTGAAGGATTTCTTGATTAGCTTCTTCAGCATTGTTGGCCCAAATAACTTTTCCACCTTTTCTTTGAAAATTAGATTCAAATTCTGGTAATAGTTTATCTAAATTTTCCATAACTCTCCACTTAATTACATGCCCTTTCTTTTTGGCATGCTCTAAGTTGATAAGTCTGGAAAGACCTCTGGTAACTGCTACATCATATTTGCCAATATTATAATTAATAATATTTCTATGCTTTTTATCAAAAGCTTTTTCTTTTGAAACTTCATTAAAATTTTCGGCAAACTTAATCATAGCTCAAATTTAAGAATAAAACTAATCTACATACAATTAATATGAAGTTCTTATAAAGTGTGGATTTTATGAATACAGCTTATGATGAATATGGGAATTTTTGAGGTAAAAGTTGCACTTTAATGGTTGAGTGTTAAATAAAAAGGTTTTAGTTGATAGTTAAAATAAAAATCTTCAATTAAATACTGCTATTATTTAAAAATATGCTTTATTTAGTGTTAAATAAGATTTTGCTTTGTTATTAAACACCATTAATTGCTAAACAACCAAACCCTTAATTTTAATATAAATTAAAAACATATAGTTTTTTTGAGACAAATAGCTCATGGCTTAACTATTGTCATTTGCGTCATAATTATCAATACAATATGAGAAAATTTCTACTTTCAACACTGAGTTTTTTACTGTTAGCATTTAGCAGTTTAGTTGCTCAAGACGGATTAAATGGTTTTCAATATCAAGCTGTGGCTAGAAAAGCAGATGGTAAAGAACTATCCAATCAGCTTATCCACGCTAGATTTACCGTTTTAAGCGGTTCAGCAAATGGAGTTGCAGTCTACACGGAGACTCAAAAAGTTAATTCTAATCAATTTGGTGTTTTTTCTCATGTCATAGGAAGAGGAAAACCTACCGGATCATTAAGATTAACTGATGTGGATTTTTCAGTCAGCAACTATTTTTTAAAGGTAGAACTTGATCTTTCAGGTGGAAATAATTTTCAAGTATTTGGAAGTACGGAATTATTAGCTGTTCCATTTGCATTATATGCAAAATCTAGTGGAGGCTCAAAACAAAGTAACGCTGTAGCAGGACCTAAAGGAGAAAAGGGTGATATGGGACCCCAGGGTCTAAAAGGGGAAAAAGGTGAGCAAGGTGAAGTAGGACCACAAGGTCCAATTGGATTAACAGGAGCGAAAGGTGACAAGGGAGAAAAAGGAGATCAGGGAGAAGCAGGCCCGAAAGGTGATGTAGGTCCACAAGGTCCAATCGGTTTAACAGGAGCAAAAGGCGAAAAAGGAGATATAGGTGCTCAAGGTTTAGCTGGCGCAAAAGGCGACAAGGGAGATAAAGGTGATAAAGGCGAAGCAGGATTACAAGGTATTCAAGGAGAAAAGGGCGATGCAGGTGCTCAAGGTTTAGCTGGTGTAAAGGGAGATAAAGGCGAAGTAGGACCTAAAGGTGATACAGGCGCACAAGGTATAGCCGGAGCAAAAGGAGACAAAGGTGAAGCAGGACCACAAGGTCCGATAGGATTAACTGGAGCTGCAGGTCCACAAGGTATTCAAGGCGAGAAAGGCGATGCCGGAGCAACAGGAGCACAAGGTATAGCTGGTGTAAAGGGAGATAAAGGAGACCAAGGNNCCAAGGCGAAGCAGGCCCGAAAGGGGATACCGGAGCAACCGGTCCACAAGGTGAAGTAGGTCCAATCGGTTTGACAGGAGCAAAAGGAGACAAGGGCGATAAAGGAGAAGCAGGCGCACAAGGTATAACCGGAGCAAAAGGAGACAAAGGCGATAAGGGCGATCAAGGTGATGTAGGTCCACAAGGCCCAATAGGATTAACAGGTACTCAAGGTATTCAAGGAGACAAAGGAGAAACTGGATCA
>NZ_DLHN01000034.1:83598-83805 GCF_002483235.1 Pedobacter glucosidilyticus
GGAGCAAAAGGCGATAAGGGTGACCAAGGTGATGTAGGTCCACAAGGTATTCAAGGTGAGAAAGGTGATACAGGCGCACAAGGTATAGCTGGTGTAAAGGGCGATAAAGGAGACCAAGGCGAAGCAGGCCCGAAAGGCGATACCGGAGCACAAGGTCCAACAGGACTAACCGGAGCAACAGGAGCACAAGGTATAGCCGGAGCAAAA
>NZ_DLHN01000011.1:0-54560 GCF_002483235.1 Pedobacter glucosidilyticus
AAGTCAAATAAATCTTTTGTAAAAGCTTTCGTTAAGCACTATCAGAAAGCAAGCGGAAAAAGTGTTACAAAAACTTTCAACAAAGCACAAACTTCTCCACGACTCCCGTTTGTGGCTAAAAGATTTTTGGAGGATTTACAACAATATTTTTATTTTACCTTAATGGAGCATATACCCTAAAAGGATGTATAATATAATTTTAATTTGCACTGCACATTTGGAAAATGGAAAATGTAATTCTGATGAATTATTTGACATCCTGAAAGAGATAAAGCCCGAAGTAATATTCGATGAGTTAACAAGTGATTATTCTGATATGTATTATAGCGACTCATTTGATACGTATTGTGTGAATTGCATTTTGCGTAATAAGCCAGCGCCAGTAGTGCCTCTTGAGGTGAAATGTATCAAAAAATATAAACAATACCATAGGGTCAAAATTGTTCCTGTTGATATTGATGTAAGTAAAAAATTATCGAATTATCAGAATGAGATTACCTATACTTTTCTAAAAATCTTTAAACACGAGGATTATATAAAGTTAGAGAATGAGAGAGATGCTTTGGTAGCACAGGAAGGTTTTCAATACCTTAACAGTGATAAATTTTTAGACTTTTTAGATAGAAAGGAGTCAATAGAAAAAAATATTCTGGAATGTGATATCGAGAATGAAAGGCTACTTAATACTTATAGATTATTTTATGCTGAGCATCGCGTAAACCGCGAGAACTCAATGATTCAAAATATTTACAATTACAGTAAAGAAAATCAATATCAGCAAGCAGTTTTTTTAATTGGTGCTGATCATAAAAAGTCTATCATGCAAAAAATTATAGGTTATGAAGAACTGTCAGAGATTAAATTGAACTGGAGAATGTATGGCAGCAGATGAAATAGAGATGAATTATTTATTTTTATATAGGGCACTTATGCAACTTGAAATAGAGTCCGACTGCACTTTAATCCCCAAGGTGCTTAGTGAGGTAAATTCATTTCTGACCCAATGTTTGGGGTCGACCCACTTCTATCGCAAACATCGGCCTGTGACTAATATTATAACTTAAACATAACAGGAATTAGATAAGAAATCCTTACTGGTTTTCCATTATTTTTCCCCGGGATAAATTTAGGGGAAGCTTTTAATAGTTTATTGATTAATCAATGCATTGTGTCTACATGAATTATGCAGAAAGCTTTCCTTCAAACTCTAACATAAACTCCTTAAAAAAAGCACAGTTTTTTATCAACAAATCTATATTTAATGATTGAAAAACTTCTGGTGCATGAGATTCTTTATACTGTCTCTTTCCATTAGCAGTTTTTGATTTTAGAAATTCTTTTGGATCTTTCTGACGCATAGGATTACCTGTAAAACTAATATTACATTTATACAGGTTATTAAAGGCTGCAATGTCTGCAAGAATTAAAGCCTCTAACTCCCATACATTTAACAATAACACGTCTTCTTTTTTACTCAGTTTTTTAAACCAAGTTTTCTTCCTCTCTACAAAGTCTTGTTGGGTATCAAAGCCGTCCAGATCTCTGATAAAAATGATGATTTTGCAGGATGTTCTTTTTACTTCCTGCTCTAACGCCCTAGATGTTTTAGGATTGTCTAACTGATAGCCCTTTATACCTTTCAGTAAAGGTTTAAACTGAAGTTTACCTTCATATTTACTACTTAGCAAGTTCTTTATCGCTGCAGTATCGTTAGGATCTTCGCCAACCAAACCTACCTGAATCATTCTTCTAAATCTGATAGTAACCAATAATCGCTTAGGTAGCCCACTTCATTCATGTAAGCAGTAGCTTTTTCACGCTGTTCTGTTATCATCCTTGAAATTTGTGTTCCCTGCCCTTTTTCATACCTGGCAATCATAATTCTATCTAATTCTTCAGAGGTTAAAATATCCAGCGCTTTTGGAGAATGGGTGGAAATTATGATTTGTTGATCTTCTGACTGCTCTTTGAGAAATTGCATTAATAAAGACAGCTGGTGTGGATGTACTCCAAGTTCTGGTTCTTCTACAAGGGTTATTCCTCCTTTGTTAAGGGTAACATCAGTAATAATAAAAAATAAGCGTTTGGTACCATCTGATAGTTGAGACCAAGGCAACCAGTTGTCGTTTACTAAAAAATCTAACCTAATATTATCAACAATCAAATGGGAATCGTTTCTATAAAGTGAAATATTCTTATTAAACCTTAACCCTTTAATAGGGGTAAACAGACGTAGATTATCAATAACCTCTTGGTCTAACTCCATTTGCGAAATAATATTTTCAGCATTTAAATTGCTTAGTGCATGATTCCATTTATTTTGTAAATCATCATCATCTTCATCATCTATTGAGGCAAAAAAGCTGTCTTCCAATTTACTATAAGACTTATACAATAACGTTGAATCAACATCGTAATCCCAAAAGTCATCAGCCTCTAATGTTATATTTAGTGAACTTGGAATGGCAATTCCCTTAATATCAGCAGGATAATCAAAGCGAACATATTTAGGAAGAATAAAACGCATTCCCAGTCTTTGCAAAACCAATCTAAGATTACCTCCGGATCTAATATTCTTTCCTTTAAAGTTAAAAGTCTTAGCTTCTATATCTGTGCTATCGAAAATAACTTCTTTATTAAGAAGTAGTTTTTGTTGGTACGCTTCATTGATATCATCAACTGTACTTGTAGCGGCCTTTGCACTTAACCTATCAATAGTATAAGAAATACTATAATCTTCTATAGCATTAAATACTAAGCTACCATTTTTAAACCCAATGATTCCACGATAAATGCTATGTAAAATACTGTTTAAGCCTTCAAGAAAATTAGATTTACCGGCTCCATTTTTTCCAATTAGTATATTAAGACCAGGCATGATAGTTACCTTTAAATCTTCAATAGATTTGAAGCCTCTTATAGAAACTTCGGAAATTGAATATGTAGATTTTGATATGTGATCAGCCATTATACAAATGTAATAGAATTAGGCGTAATAGGAAAAACCACAAAACATGGAACTTTATTAAACTTTTAAAATAGTACGCTGTTATGACGAATATAAAACCTCAATCTAAATGTTTAATAAAAGTATAATTTTTTCTGTAAAATTATACTTTGAACCAAACCACTTGACAAAACAAACTGACATATTAAAAATTCTTCTGTGGCAAGAATAATGACCAAGGGAAGCGGCAAAGGCTTCTTGTGCTAGATAGAGGATAAGCTGGGATGATGTTTTGGCAAGCCGGATGGAAGACTTAAAGCGAAAGGCTTTAAATCATCATGAGAAGACTAACTATGAAATAAAGCGGATCTTTTACGCCATCCTACGGGAATAAAAGAAATAGCGCTATCTTTATTGTACCTCTTGAAAGAGAAAAAGAACATATCAAAACTGTAAGGAACTATGAAAAGATTTTCGCAGAAACCAACTGATTGTACGTCTAATGGGTCTGTTATCCAGAGCGGTCAGGCTGTTAGTTCAAAAAATTGTTCGAGGGTAAAAAAAGAAGCCTCTTCTAGCAGGTTTAGTGGTATGTCTAAAGATTTGGAAAGAGTACCGCCTTTGTATATCCCAGGATACAAGTCGAGAGGTTAAAACCACAAAGTTTCTCGTTTTCATTATTTGCCTTTAAATATATTTTCCCTGTGCCATTTTAAGTTCTCGTGTGCAGGATAATACCTTTCGCCGGGAGGCAGGTGTATTTGTTTACCTTCTAGTTTGTTGATACTGTAAACATGTTCTGCATCTTCGATAATAGCGGGAGAAACGAGTATTTTGTAGTTTTCATCAATACTTAATAGCCCTCGATCGAATGCCCTATGCATATTGGGGCATAAAGCAATGCCATTACTAATTTGATCGTCATGTGTGATGCTAAAGGGTATGATATGGCAGGCATCTACAAAACTGTGACCATAAGTAGAGCTTAGTTTCATCCCTGTAAAGCTGCAAGTAGCTAAATATGCTTTAGGTATGAGCTTTTTAAACAGTCCGTTGCGTACAAAAACATCTTCTTCTGTTTCTATCTTGATGGTTTTATAACGAGCTTGTGGTTCGTTTAAAACATAGTCTTCTAATTGATGAAGATAACCTGCTTCTTTTGCCTGGCTTTGTAATTTTTGCTGGGTTAAAGGGAAATAAGTTGTTAAAAGCTTTTCTTTGATAAGCTGGCGTGACAAAGGATTGCTTAGTAAGAGATACAGTTCTTCGTTGAAAAAACCATAGGCTACGGTTGCGGCTAAGGTATTTACACTTTTAATATGAGCATTAATTTGACATCCAGAATGTGGCAATAAAAACCAAAAAGGCTTAGCATCTGCTTTATCACTTTGTAGATAATAGAAAGGCTGGGTAAAGTCGGCCTGATTTAACGTATTAACCAATAACTGCCAATTCTCTTTGAATGTACCCACGAGGTCTGCATTGATGTATACCTTATTTTCCGTAAGCACACCTCTATCTATTAACTCTATGATACTGATGAGTAAAATAGGTTTATGTGGCGCTAAGCCATAGGGTGTAGAACCTCGCTTGAGCTTACTAAGTGCGTAAAGATATTTGTTTAGTGTCTCTTGCATAAGGGTATCATACAATATTGCAGAATTTGATGGAATAATGCAAGTGGGATTTCGAAAGTAGAAAGATGCTTAATTGTTTATGGTTTCTATAGCCACAGGTTTAAACCTGTGGCTATGGTGATGATGATAAACCAACGATAAAATCGTTAAACCATGTTAAGTACGCGTTGCAAACGAGCACAAGGGTGATGCAATATTTCGATTATTTTTTCTTCCTCCTCCTTCGCCTCCTCCAAGAGGAGGACACCTTGCAAATGGTTGATTACGATGACAAAACAATCGTGATAGCTTTACTGTGTTCGCTATGACAAAATTATGGGGGAGCTTACATTAAAACAAGAGGTTGTCTCCAAAATCTTATTTGTCAAATTGAGCGGAGTCGAAATGTTCTCTGATATACTCAAAAAAGGCTTCGACTCTGCTCAGCCTGACATAAAGTGGTGATTTGGGACAACCTCATGCTCCTGCATCATTTCTGAGCTTCAAACATTAAGCAAATTGAATTTATGCTTAGGGTTATGGGGTTAAAAATCAAATTTATGGTGTTTTAGCAGGCTTTAAATCTGATGTTTTGATGTAAATTTTATTTCCTTTACCATCTATATAATAAATGCGGTCTTTACCATCGCGGTAAACGCTTTGTCCGGCTGGGCCTACCTTATCTTTTATTTGTTGGTCTAAGATTTTGGCTCCGCCTTTTACACCAAGTTCTGCAGTTTTATGACCAGCTTTTTTTACGCCTTTTTTAATATCGTTTACAACAGTATCTGTTTTGGTGTTTTTCTCTTGGGCAAATGCAGCAATACTTACCATGCCAGCAAATGCGGTTGTTAAAATTAACTTTTTCATAGTATTTCATTTTTGGATAGATAGTATCCAAAAGAGATGCCAATTATAAAGCTTGGTTATGGTTAATAAAACTTTCTGGCTGCTGTATATCCAATTTATAGGTGTTCCCTTGGTTTAACAAAGCTTGAAAACTATGCTTAGGCGATGCTTGATCATCATAAGCTTTTAACGCTTTAGCCGTATAAATGGCACATAAAGGTTCCCAAAATTGTTGGTTATGGTAGGCGTAATAATCATAATCAGGAAATTGTTGATAGCTTTCTATCAGTTTAGTAAGGGTAGCTGCTTGCAGATTTATCAAATCGCAAGCTAAAACTATAAAATCTGTTTCAGGATGTAGTTGATGTGCAGATAACAAGCCGTTTAAAGGGCCTTTAACCTCATGATGGTCAATAATAAAAATTTCTGCGTTTGCATGAGTTTGATAGTGTGCTAGCTGTGTTCTATTGATAGAAATAAAGGTTTGGAGGTGAAAAGGTTTGAGTTTTTCGGTCATCAAGGCAAACCAAGGTTGCTTATCTTTTAAAATTAAGCCTTTATCGGTCCCCATTCTTTTGCTTTGGCCTCCGCATAAAATTAATCCGCTTAACGTTGGCATAGGCTTATTTTTTATCAGAATGACCTAAGCTTTTCTCGGGGTTTACCTGATCTCTTATCAGTTGTTTTAGCTCTTTTATTTCTGGAAACCGACCTTCTTTTTTTCTGTCGAATAGTTCTAGTTCGCCTACGCTGATGCTGTATTTTCCACTTGTCTCACTAGGTTTTAAGCTAACCGCTGTAACATCATCTGTAAAAGTTGATAATATTTCCTGAGCCATGTAAGCAGCTCTTAACATCCAATTACATTTTGGACAATATTCTATGGTGATGGTTGGTTTCATATTTGATTAACCCTCAAATTCATAAACGTGTTTATTAGCATCGCCAGTGATTTTTTGGCAAGAACAATTTCCTCCCCATTCTTTGGTTCCATCGCTAAAATATTCGCATTTCCAAATGGGCACTTCATGTTTTATCCTATCAATAATATATCTATTTGCGGCATAAGCTTCTTTTCTGTGTGGCGAGCAAGTAATCACCACCACAGCAGATTCGCCAGACATTACTTTCCCAGTTCTATGCTGGGCTAGAGCTTTGGTTAAATGCCAACGTTTTGCAGCTTCTTCCACAATACTCGCAATCATTTTACTAGCCATACTTTCATGAGCTTCATAATCTAGATAGTTAACCGTTTTGCCAATACTGTTATCCCTAACTTCGCCACTAAACAAGACCACAGCACCCGCTTTTGGGTCGTGGGCCAAGCTCAGCAATTGAACCAAATCTAAATCTATATCACTTAAAGGAGAAATATTAACCTCCGCTACTTGGGGGAATAACGCTGATTTCATCATTTTCATGGATTAAATGGCTTAAGTCTACAAATTCATCATCTACAGCAAAGCGGCAAAGGTTTAGCAATGCTAAGGCTTTAGGTTGTTGTTGGGCTAAGTGAGCCTTTAAATCTGTAATCGTTTTAAGATTTTCTTCTAAGAGAAAATCCTTATCGAAATAATCTTTAAGGGCGGCAAAAACTTTTATTTTCATGATGATTTATCCTCCAATCTCTAACATAGTTAGGCTACTTCCGGTAAATTTAAGGCTTTGTTTTTGTTTCATGGCGTATTGTAGCTTCTGTTTTAAAAGCTCTTCCGAGTCTTCATCAGCCATGTAAACAGATCTGTTACTACTTAAACACCCAAATAAATTTCCTTGAGCATCCATACGTAAGCGGTTACAGTCATGACAAAATGGGGCGCTTTCATTGGCGATTATCCCAAAAAAATGCCCTTCTTGTGTTTGCCAATAATTGGCTGTAGCCGATGTTTTTCTAATCACTCTGGTGAATTGATATTTCTGAGCGATGGTAGCCAAAATCTCATCCTTAGTGAAAATTTGAGCTGTAGTTTGCTCATGTAAATGGCCCATAGCCATCAATTCTAAAAACCTGATAGGGATATTTAAATCAAAAGCATATTTTAATAAAGGTAAAATCTCTTGCTCGTTTAGCCCCTTCATGATAACGGCATTTAATTTAACCTTTAAACCAGCTTTGATAGCTGTTTCAATACCGTTTAATACTTCTTGTACTTTTTTTCTTTTGCTTATTTTCTGGAAAGTAAGTTCATCTATCGCATCTAAAGAAATATTAATACTATCTAAACCCGCATTTTTTAGGTTGGATGCTTGTTTAGCTAATAAAAAACCATTGGTGGTTAAAGTGATTTCTGGTATTTCTAATTTCTTAAGCTCATGAATAAGAGATGCAAGTTGATGATACAATAAAGGTTCGCCTCCTGTAAGTCTTATACTGTCTAGTGCTAAGTATTGATGTAATTTTGCAACTCTCTGAATAAAAAAATCTACCTTTTGTTGAGGTTTGCTAGCTACATTATCAGTTCCCATAGTACAGTAAGAGCAATTGAAATTGCAATGGTCTAGTAGGCTAAGTCTTAGCTTTTTAAACTTTCTGTTGTAGATATCTTCCATTTCCTCCATCACATCAAAAATAAAAGTTTAAAAGAAGCAATTGCTAATACCACAGTTAATAAATATCGTACGGTAGAAATTTTAAAATAGCGGCTACCAAAATATGCGCCTGCAAAGCCTCCGGCTAAAGCCGAAAAAAACCAAAACCATACCGATGAATCTTGTATTTCTAAAGCGTTTGGATAACCTAAAAGCCCCGCTAAAGAGTTGCAAACGATGAATAAGGTTGAAACCGATGCTGATTCTTTGCTATTTGCCCAGCCCATCAGCATAAGTAGAGGACTTAAAAATATACCACCGCCTATGTTTAAAATGCCTGCTAATAAACCTAATAGTGCTCCCCAAATTAAAGCTTTTACCAAAGGAATATCTTTTTTTATTAGAGTTTCTCGGCTACCAAATCCCAATAACCTGATGACCGGAAATACCAAAGCTATACCTAAAAGTGTATGGTAAATTTGAGTATCTAATGCGAATTTTGAGCCTAAAAATGCAAATGGGATAGAGGTTAATAGGAAAGGCCAGCACAAATGCCATCTGAAAAATCCGGCTCGGTAAAACTGGATAAAACCAGCGCCAGCAACCAAAATATTGAGCAAAAGCACCATGGTTTTATATTGAGCAAGCGGAATAGCAAAAATAGAAAGTACAGCCAAATAGCCGCTAGCGCCACCATGCCCTACAGATGCGTATAAAAATCCAACTGAAAATAAGGCCAATAGCAATAAGATTTCTATGCTCATAAAAAAGGCTGTTTTGCTAAGTGAATTTCAAGAAAATCTTCTTTTGGAGCCTCACATACAGGGCAAAAATAGGATTCTAAACTGTTAAAATTTGTTTTTGGAGCTATTTCTTGTGTGCTATCTCCGTAATTCTCATCATAAATGGTTAAACAGTTTTTACACTGATAAACATGATGTTTTTGTATTTGCTTAGGTCTTTCCTTTTCTATTTCAGAGCTTTTTCCTGTATGTTCTCTCAAATGATAATACAGGGTACAAATTTCTGTCAATTTTGGTACAAGCTGTTCTATGGTAACACCCTCATGAAAAGTGATATATTCTTTAGAATTTGGATTAAAGTTTCGTGTGTACAAAAGCTCATACAACTCTTTACCAGTGCTATTTTTACTGTTTCTTTTTCTGATAACGATAGAGCTAAATAAGCCTGTTTTAGGCTTAGTTTTGATGGCAAAACATAAGCGATAGGTTCTTAAATCGGCTTCTTCAAACTGTTTAACCAAGTCTATTTTTAGCTTTAAAGCTTCTTCGCATAAATCTTCAACTTGCCAATTTAATTCGTTAGCAGCATGCCTAATATTGATTCTAAATTTATCTAATAGGCTACTCCAATAAGTTCTGTCTTTGATATTGATATTTTTGATAACTATAGATTTCCACGAGGTGGTATAGAGCTGGCCAATTCTTGTTGATTTGCAAATCTCGCAAACGGCTTTTAAGAATTTGATGCTATATTCCTCATGCCTCCTGTAAATACCTAGCCACAATTTGTTTTCGCTGTATTTGTTAAGTCCTTCGTAATAAGGTAATTGAAAATCGGTATGTATTAAGGGTTTTTGAATTTCTTGTTGATGAAAATTATGGCTTTTAAGAACCTGAGCGTAAATATCCTCTCCGTTTAGGTTAGTTGTTTCTTTATTAAAATTAGGACTAATGTAATTTTCTAAAACTGAACTCAAAGCCGCAATATCTTCAGAATAGATTAATGAGGGCCAGCAAAACATATCATTCGTTTTTGGAAAACGGATATATAAATACCAGAAATTATTAGTCTCTGAGGCTATAAAATTAAGGTTGCCCGTAAAAAAGGGAATTAAATTTTGGTAGTAATCAACTATATTAATTTTAAGCTTTGGCTGGTGATTAAAGCCGTCTAAAATATCTTTATAAACACCTTCTGTTAACCATAAGGATGTTTGAAAAATTTCTTCTGTAACATAAGAACTTACAATGTTAGGAAACTCATCTTGGTCTATTTCATAGGGAATATCATGAACCATAAACCTATCTTTTAAGTCTTCTAGTGCAGTTGCTGTAATTTTAAATAGAATTTGTTGGCGATTACCAAATCTGATATTCTCTACATCGCACTGTTCTGCAATGGTCAAGATTTCATGTAAATCTCCGATAGAGACAATGCCACCCGGTAAGTTTATTTTGATGATGTGCGTTTCTATAGCCATTAGATTAGATTTAAAACTACTTCCTCTTTTTGGGATGCTTCATCAAGGATTTTTTTAACTTCTGATTTACAAGAGCCGCAACCTTGACCTGCACCAGTGGCACTGCATAAGGTGTTTAAATTTGTACAACCCAAAGCTATTTTTTCTTCTAAATTACCTTTACCAACGTTATTGCAACTGCAAACGAGTTTACCTTTAACAGGTTCTGCTTTTTTGCCGCTTCTAAGCAACTGCATTCTCTTTTCGCTCAGCTCTATTTTGTTAGCAATAAGTTCTTTAAATTCTAAAAATTCAGATTTGTCGCCAATGAGAATAGCACCAACCAGTTTATCTTGCTTGATGATACATTTCTTATAATATCGCTTAGCTTTATCGATAAAAACTATTTCTTCATAACTCTCATCAGGGCATTCTGGTAAACCAATGCTGCATAAATCAAAACCATTGATTTTTAACAAATTCATGTTGGTGCTACCGCTATAGTAGCTGGCAATATCTCCGTTTAAATAGTTGGCAACTATGCTGGCTTGTTGTTCTGCGGCAGCGGTAATGCCATATAAGCTACCATTAAACTCGGCAATTTCTCCTATCGCATAAATATTTGGGTCGTTAGTTTGCAGATAATCATTAACCACAACACCTTTTTTGCAGTTTAAATCCGATGCTTTGGCTAGTTCTATATTTGGTGTGGTGCCAATAGCTAAAATAATAGCGTCACAATTTATTTTTCTTCCGCTTTTTAGACCAATAGCTGTTAGTTTTGATCTTCCGTAGTAGAGTTGTACTTCGTCATCATAATAAATATCGCAACCTAGATCTACCATTTCTTCGTGTAAAAGCTGACTGCCCAAAGCATCTAGCTGCCTGCCCATAAGCCTAGAACTTCTTTGGATAATGGTGATTTTAACACCTATTTCTCTTAAAGAAGCAGCCATTTCTAAACCTAGCAATCCACCACCATAGATAGCAACATGGGCATTTTTAGGAATATGATTTTTGAAATTATCCGCATCTGTACGGCTCCTCATGGTGAAAATACCTTTTAAATTGGGTAAGTTTTTTGGTACTGATGCTCTGCTTCCTGTTGCCATGATCAGAATATCGTAAGGTGTTTTTCTACCCAAGCTATCGATAACCAATTTTTGCTCCCGGTCTATTTTTTCAACACTTACACCGCGATGAAGCCTAATTTTATAATCTGGTTCTTCTTCATCTGTCATTTTTACCAGTTGCTCCCAGCGTTGTTCTCCACTGATATAATCTGGAAGCATGACCCTATTATAAAAAGGAAAATTTTCTTTGCTAAAGATGGTTATCGCATCTTCTTGGTTAATTTCTCTATAAGCTTTAACAAAGCCATAAGCACCTGCCCCGGCGCCAATAACCACTATTTTTTGTTCTGGTTTTTGATATTTAGTAACCTTAACAGCGCAGTATTTAAAATCTGGTTCTTTAGAAATGGGGTCAAGCAAATCATTGGTGATATTATTTGCTCGGTTTAAATCGTTTCCTAAAATTTTACCCCAATGCATAGGTAAGAAAACCACACCCGGTTTAATGGTATCGCCAATTTTTACTTTAGCTCTTACTTCTCCTCTTGTGGAAGTAATGATGGCTATGTCATCTTCTTTCAGCTGCAAATGCTCAGCATCCTGAATATGAATTTCTAGATACGCTTGTTTGATATGCTGGTTTAGCTTGTTTACTTTACCCGTTTTACTTCTGGTATGCCATTGGTCTCTAATACGGCCAGTGGTTAGGATAAAAGGAAAATCGGGATTTGGTTTTTCGCTGGTTAAAGTATCCGGTACGGCATGTAAGATGGCTTTTTGTGATGGTGTATAAAACTTTTTATCCTCAAAAAGACGTTTTGTTCCGTTTGGTTTATGCTTTTTATAAGGCCATTGAATGCTTCTATTTTCTTTCAGGATAGCATAATTTAAGCCATGTATATCAATGTTGGTTCCTTTGGTAAGTTTGGTATGTTCTATGAATATTTCTTCAACGTTGTTGTAGTTGAAGCTATCATAGCCCATTTTTTGAGCAAATTTACAGATGATTTCAGCATCAGGTAAAGCTTCGCCGGGGGCATCTACAGCTTTATGTAGATAGGTGATTCTGCGTTCAGAATTTGTCATGGTACCTTCTTTCTCTGCCCAAGCTGCTGCTGGTAAAACAACATCAGCGTAAGCTAAAGTTTCTGGTTTATTGCTGATTTCTTGTACCACCACAAATTTGGCTTTTTTTAATGCAGCTTCGGCTTGCCGGGTATTGGGTAAGCTGGTTAATGGATTGGTACACAGTATCCAAATAGCCTTTAATTGCCCGGTTTCTAAGGCCTCAAACATTTCTGTTGCGGTTAAGCCGGGTTTCTCTTGTATTTTTTTTCCTCCCCAAAAAGCTTGCACTTCTTCTCTGTGTAGGGGATTATTAAGGTTGCGATGGGCAGGTAAAAGGTTTGATAGGCCTCCAACTTCTCGGCCGCCCATAGCGTTGGGTTGGCCGGTTAATGAAAACGGACCAGCACCAAGTTTGCCAATTTGACCGGTAATTAAGTTGAGGTTAATCAAACTTAGGTTTTTATGAGTCCCTATAGCACTTTGGTTAAGCCCCATCGTCCACATACTGATAAAGCCTTTGGCTTCGCCAATATATTGTGCTGCCAGTGTAATATCATCAAGGTTTAAGCCGCAAATTTGGGCCGCATCTTCTAAGCTTTTTTCAAAAACTACAGCCTTATAAGCCTCATAACCTTCTGCATGTTGTTGGATAAAGTTGATATCAATATCTCCATTTTCTATCAACAGCCTGCCAATGGCGTGGTTAAGGGTAACATCAGTTCCGGGGTTGATTTGTAAATGTAAATCTGCAATAGCACAAGTATCGGTTATGCGTGGGTCAACAATGATGATTTTTACCTCAGGATGAGCAGCTTTATGAGTTTCAACTCTTCTCCAGATGATAGGGTGACACCAAGCTGGGTTAGCACCGGTAACATAAAAGCAATCTGCCAGTTCTATATCATCATAACAAATGGGTACGCTATCTTCGCCAATAGACATTTTATAGCCTACAACGGCGCTACTCATACATAATCTAGAATTGGTATCTATATTATTGCTGCCAATAAAACCTTTGATGAGCTTATTAATCACATAATATTCTTCAGTTAAACATTGCCCTGAGGCATAAAAGGCAACCGAATCTGGGCCATATTTATCTATAAAAGTTTTAAAAACTGCGGCCGTACGTTCTAAAGCATCATCCCAGCTTACCCTTTGTAAAGGCATGCTTTTATTGTAACGCATTTGCGGATACAGCAACCTATCGCTTTTATCGTTTACAGTATGATGCAGGTTTAGGCCCTTACTACAGAGCATTCCTTTGTTAGAAGGATGATTTTTATCTCCCTCAACCAAAATATTTCCGTTTTTTTCTTTTTGGATAAGCACACCACAACCCACTCCGCAATAGCTGCAGGTAGAAGTAAGTTGTTCTGTTGTTTTTTTAGTGTGCGACATATAAATTTTTATTTAGATGTTTTCAACGATAAGTTTTGAGTTTCAAGGCTTGCTGTTTTTGAGGTAGAAAATTTTGTAATGAGGATAATGATAGAAACGATAATGATGATATAGCCTATGTATTGAAATGCTTGAACATAGCTGATAGATTCTACTTTAAACAAGAAACCAAAGGCCATACCACCCAAATTTCCACCGGCACCTACTATACCGCTCACCATTCCTACATTTTTTTCGTTCACAAAAGGAACAATACCATAGGTTGCGCCATTTGCCATTTTTAAGAATAAGGCGAAAGTGAGCATAGACACAATGGCTAATACAAACGAACCGGATAAAGCAAATAACAGTAAGCCAAAGCCTTCTAACAGCAGCATGATGGCCAGTAAAATACCTTTACCTTTTAAGCCATATTTTAATCCGGTTTTGTCTGATACGATGCCGCCCATTGCCCTGGCGAAAATATTCATGAAGCCAAATACACCAGCCCAAAAGCCGGCACTACTTTGCGATAGGCCAAAAGAGTCTACAAAATGAAGGGCAGCTATATTATCAAAGGTTATTTCCATACCAAAGCACATGGCATAAGCTAAGGTTAAGGCCCAAACTCGCCAATCTCCCAAAATAGACCAATCTGTTTTAGCAGCAGCTGATTTCTCTTTGTTAATCTCATCAAAATTTCCTGCCGGAGTATCTTTGGTATACTTCCAGTATAAAAAGGCGGCTACAAGCATCATCAGCCCGGGTACAATCATGGCGTATCTCCAGGCTTGGGCATCGGTATAACCGAAGCCAACAATAGCCGCAAAAATTAAGGGCATCACCATATTGGTTACGCCACCACCTAAATTTCCCCATCCTCCGGTTATGGCATTGGCAGTTCCTTTAATTTTTGGTGCAAACATCATAGAAGTATGGTATTGTGTAATCACGAAAGATGCACCTATGACGCCTATAGCAAGTCTGAATAATAAAAAAGTCTCGTAAGAATCGGCCAAGCCAACTAAAAACACAGGTAAAGATCCTAAGCTTAATAACCAAATTGCAGCTTTTCGTGGGCCTATAACATCACACAACCTGCCAATAACTAAGCGGGCTATGATGGTAGAAGCTACAGAGGCTATAATGAGGTTGCCAACTTGCGCTTTACTTAAATCAAGTTCTGCCCTGATGGTTGGCATTAAAGGGGCTAAACCAAACCATCCGAAGAAACAAACAAAAAACATGAGCCATGTGATATGGAAAGTTCTCATTTGTATACCTTTTACACTAAATAAGTTAAGTTTTTCTAGTGGTTTTTCGTTTGCTTTTATCATGATTCTAGTATTTGATAGATTTTAATTCTGATTTATCTAATAATTTTAAATGATTTTAAAAATTAGCTCAAAAAATTGATATTAAGTGTTGTTTTTATTGATATAAATTTATCATAAGTAATATTTTAAGACAAATTTTTAAGCGAAATACTATAATTTATATGATATTAGTAATATTTAAGTGTTATTTATGTTGGTTTTTGATGATTTATTATGACTTTTATTTGTTTATTGAGGATTTTTAAATTTAAAAATGGTTAAAAACACAATTTTTATACTTAGAAACTCATTTTTATGTCGTTTTTAAGTGTAATTCTTCTTAAAAACTGCTTATTTATTTTGGAATGTGGTTTTTTGTAGATTAAAAATTAGTTTTTATGGAGATAATGAGCTTAATAATCAGAAATCGAGAATTTATCTATCAATAAACTCAATAATCTATCATGAATTTCTTTGTATTTGGGATGATGAACGATTTCTTTCTTATTTCTTGGTCTTTCTAGCGGTATATCAACAATTTCTTTGATGGTTGATGCTGGACCATTATTTAAAACCACCACCCTATCTGATAAGAAAATAGCTTCTTCAATATCATGGGTAACCATAACAATGGTTTTATCTCTGTTATCTAAATTCCAAAGTTTTAAAAGCTCAATGTGCATTGCGCTTTTGGTTAAGGCATCCAAAGCACCAAAAGGTTCATCAAGCAATAAGATTTTAGGGTTAATAGCAAAAGCTCGGGCTATAGCAACACGCTGTTTCATTCCGCCAGATAAATGCCCCGGTAATTTATGTTGATGTTCCCAAAGGTTTACCATTTTCAGATTCTTTTCTACAATGGCTTTTTTATCTTCTTTGGAGATGTTTTTGAAAGAAGAATCTACAGCTTCATAAATGTTTTGAAACACCGTTAACCAAGGTAATAGCGAGTAATTTTGGAATACAATTCCTCTATCTGGTCCGGGGCCTTTTACCAGTTGTTCGTTGGCAATTACTTCTCCGCTGGTTGGGCTTACCATCCCAGAAATGGTATTCATTAAAGTTGATTTTCCACAGCCAGAATGCCCAATTAAAGAAATAATCTCACCTTTTTTAATATCTAAACTGATGTCTTTTAAAGCGGTGTATAAACCTTTTTTGCTTTTAAAAGAAACAGTTACGTTTTTAATTTTAATGGCTGGCGGCGCCAAAAGTTTAGCTATTTCATCTTTATTTTCAATCTCTTCTGTTTGTAAGAGTTCTAGTTCTTCTTGAGTTAAATTTTTCATCATGATATGTTTTAAGGTTATTTATTTTCCCAGGCAAAAGCCATTTTTAAAGTATTAAAGAATTTATCTAGCAATAGGCCTACGCTACCTATAATCAGAATGGCAACTAGAATTTTCTCAAGCGAAAGTCCGTTCCAGCTGTCCCAAACAAAAAATCCAATACCAGAGCCTCCGGAAAGCATTTCGCCAGCTACAATCACCATCCAAGCGATGCCAATAGAAAGTCTTAAACCTGTTATCATGTGCGGTAGGGTATAAGGGATTAAAATTTTTGTTAAGTATTTAAGCTTAGAGAAGCCAAATGCTTTGCTTACATTTTTATGGTCTTGTGGTATGTGGGCTACTCCAAAAGAGGTATTGATTAATGTTGGCCACAAGGAGGTGATGGTGATGATGAATATCGTAGCTCCGGCTGCTGCTTTAAAAGCTAATAAGCCCAAAGGAAACCATGCTAGAGGTGAAACCGGACGAAGAATTTGGACAATAGGATCAAAAAGGCGCATCATAAATTTAGAGGAGCCCATTAATATCCCTAAAGGAATAGCTATTAAACTACCAATACCGAAACCCAAAAATACTCGCCATAAAGATGCGGTAAGTTGTAGTCCTATACCTTTATCGTTGGGGCCGTAATCATAAAATGGCTCTGCAAACATTTCTTTTGCCACTTGCCAGGTAGCAATAGGGCCAGGTATTTCACTTTTAGTAAGTAGTGTAATCCCTTGCCATATCAAACATAATAAGAGCATACTGGCTGCAAAAGATATGATTTGACCTATGGTGTTTTTAACGAATGTATTTTTCATGATGTTGTTTTTAAAGAAACCTCTGTACTACACTAAACTTTTGGGGTTTAGGTAGTACAATAGGTTTCAGACCTAAACTAAATTTTCTTTTATTTTTTGGTGGTTTTTAGATAAGCGCCAATATTTGATGGATCGAAGTTTACATCGTAAGTAGTTTTGAAAGGAACCATATCTGGCTGGATAGGTATTTTCATTTCCTTTGCTACTTCTGCAAATAAATCATCAAGTACTAATTTTTCTGCAATGGCTTTATAATTAGGTTCTGCTTTTAGCATTCCAAATCTTACGTATTGAGCCATAAACCACATCCCATGAGATTTTCTTGGCGTGTTTACTAAGCCTCCTTTGTAAAAAGTCATAAAATCTCCTTTATATCTTTGGATGCCTAAATCGCAACCCAAATCGCTAGAACCCATTAATCGGGCCTCTATAACAGCTAATGGTGCGTTAACATAATAAGGTTTGGTTAGCCAAGTAGCGGCTTTTTTTCTGTTGCTCAATACATCAAGCCATTTGCAGGCTTCTATAATAGCTTTCATCATTTGTTTAAGCTCTTGTTTATTGGTGTTGGCAAAAGCAGCGTTAACAACCAAGGCTTTCTCTGGGTGGTCTTTCCAAATATCTTGCGATGCTATATGTGTAAAGCCAATGCCTTGTGACGCTGCAACGCCATTCCAAGGTTCGCCTACAGAGAAACCTTCCATGTTATCAACCTTCATGTTGGCAACCATCTGTGGTGGTGGAATAGTAATAATGCCAACCGATTTTTGATTAACGCCAGCTGCAGCAAGCCAGTTACGTAGCCATATATCATGAGTTCCTCCAGGGAAAGTCATGGCAAAGGTTACTTCTTTTCTGGCTTGTATTTTCTTTATGGCAGCACCAACCTTAGCTATTTCTTTATATCCTAAAAGGTTACAGAAATCTTTTGATAAGGTTATAGCTTGGCCGTTATTGTTAAGCACCATGGCAATTTTCATTTCAGAACCTGCTTTGCCACCAATGCCTGTATAAACAGAAAAAGGCATAGAGAATAGGCAGTGTGCGCCGTCTAGCTCGCCGTTAAGGATTTTATCTCTGATGTTTGCCCAAGATGCTTCTTTTGAGAGTTCTACATCGAGACCGTATTTGGTAAAAAGACCAAGTTCTTTTGCGGCTACTAAAGGAGCGCAATCTGTTAAAGGGATAAAACCTAGTTTTATTTTTTTTGCACTAACTGTTAAAGAGCTAATTACTAAGATGAGGACAAAAAATACCCCTAAAGGGTTGTTTATATTATGTTTCATGATACTAAAAGTTTAAATTTTTATTGTTTAATAGCTGATGGTTTGGTGTATAGGAAATCTGGTTTGATATTAATCATCAAATAGCCAAAGTGTCCTGTTTTATTATAATCTGCTGGAGAGCCAGGTTGGGCTTTCGCGATAACCATATTGTCTTTGGCTTTCATGATAGAATAACCTAGTTCAACTGTGGTAAATTTATTGAGCGTATAATTGATGCCTAAATCAACTTCTTGTCCTAGTTCTTGAGTATTAGTAGAAGCCAAAGCTTGAGCAGTTTCAAAGAAATGATAATCTGCTATGATGTAAAATTGATTGGCTGTAAATTTTGTTTTAAAGTAATAATCTTTTAAACCAGCGGCAGGCGAGCCTGTTGGCGCATAGAAATAATCCATAGTGCCCCAAAATTTATGTGGTGTACCATATAGAGGGTCAAATCTGTTGCTTTCAGTTGTAGGCGTTGTAGTTTTATTGCCTGATAAATAATCAAAACCAGGTCCTAAGGTAAATTTGCCTTTACTGTAATTAGCGCTAATGGTGTAGTGGTAAGCATCTAACTTTTTGCCATCTCTATCATGCCCTTTTTGATGATAGTAAGCTGCTTGGAGCGCTATCTTACCAAAACCTGAAGCGTTGCCAAAAACAGGCGTAATCATAGCGCCAAAAGTGTTTCTGTTATGAGTTCCGTTGATGTCAAAGAATCTTCCGTAAACTTTTCCACCACCACTATTTACACTGTCTAGTCGGTATTTTCCAAACTCATCATGAAAATAAAGAGCTGAAACTTTAGTTTGACCAAATTTTCGGGCTACATAAACACTGGTAAAGTTTTTATAATCTTGGTTTCCGCCATTGGTATTAGGTGGGTTTGTAAATGTAGGGTTGCCGGTTTTAGTACTATTGCCTGTTGCATTTACTAAAGGGATCATATTTGCAGGTGTGGGTACTAAAATACCTATATCGTTTTTTACATTGGCGGGGATATTTGCAGGTACATAATTGGTTCTGGCAAAGTTTTCATTGTTTTGGTTAAAAGCATAACCAATATCTACTTGCCAGCCATGATGCACCACTTTTAGCAAGGCCATATCAAACCTACGCCCTTGTTGAAGCCAATCTAAATTGCCTATTAAACGGGCATCATCATAAATTAATTCTTGTCGACCAATTTTTAAAGACAGGTTATCAAATAACTTAAATTTAATGGTTGTATCAGCTTTATTTGCCAAAGTTAAATCGGCCCAACTTTCATGAAGCATAAAACGGCTGCCGTCTGCCTGAGATATGGTAGAAGCATCTTGCCCCCAAACCCTTACATCTTGTGCGCTTACACCAAAAGTTAGCTTATCCCATTTATAACCAAAAGTTAGCCTTGTTCTTTGTGAAATAAAAGCTGCTGTTTTAGCACCATTGGGAACCAAGTTAGCAAAGCCTTTTCTTACTTCGCCACGAGGTCTTATTTGACCTGTTAAAGAAAATTGTGCATGCGCTTGCGCTGATGATAATGATATGAGGAAGATGTAAAGGAGTTTTTGAAATATAACTTTCTTCCTTCGGAGGATGTTTTTTTGGGGTGTAAAATCTCTGCGACCAGACCTTACACGGTTTGATAAAAATTTATACATTTGTTTAAGTTTAATTTGTGTGAGCAAGTTGACTATTTTGCCCATTAGGAATTGCGACTTCCTGGTGGGCTTCTTTTTTTCTGTTTAGTTTGATTTATTCATATTATATATTTTAAATTTTTTATTACGTTTTTATGTCATAAATATAATGTATATAATAAAAATGTGCTAAAAATTTTACATAAAACCATAAATTTTATGTTTTTTGCAATAAATAACCTTCTTAATCTTTCTAATTTTACTTTTTTACAATAAAAACATAAAAAATATCTAAATATTTTAATAAAATAATAGTGAATTTATTGTTTTTGTATAAAATGTAGAACATTTTTTAATGAAAAATATCTTATAATTCACTTTTTTAAAAAATTAATTCGATTTTTATATAAAATTATTGTGTTTTATATTGATTTGTATAAATACAGCTGATTATTTAATGGTGTTTATATGTTTTTTTAAGTTATTTTCGAAAATTACTTTTAAAAATTACAATAAAGCTCGATTTTTTATTTAGAATACGAATAAAATGAAAAAAAGTAAAGTAGAATGTGATTTGCAGACTTGTTTTATGTGTAAAATGTGTTTAAAAGAATGGCACCCGGCTATTCATGCACATCGGAAAACATTTCAGGTAAAAAAGGGTGAAAAAATTATAGAAGAGGGAGAACGTGTAACGGGCGTCTACTTTGTTTTTGATGGGATAGTAAAAGTTCATAAAAAATGGGGCGATAAAGAGCTTATTGTAAGATTTGCTAATAAAGGTGCTGTTATTGGACATAGAGGTTTGGGTACAAAAAGTTCTGTTTATCCTATTTCTGCAACTGCTTTGGAAACTTCTACTGTATGTTTTATTGGGTTAGAGTTTTTTAACGCTACTTTAAAAGTAAATAACGAGTTTACTTACCAATTGATGTTATTTTTTGCTGATGAACTTCAGGAATCTGAACGTAAAATGAGGAATCTGGCACACATGTCTGTAAAAGGGAGGGTAGCACAAGCTTTATTTAATTTGGAAGAGCAATTTGGAAGTACCCCAAATGGCGGCTTAAATATTAGTTTAACCAGACAAGATTTAGCTTCTTACGCAGGAGCCACTTATGAAACGGTTTTTAGAACTATAAATGAATTGGTAGATCATAAAATATTACGTTTAGAAGGAAAGGATATCATCATTAATGATAGACCTAAATTAGCGGCTTTAACTCAAATTATTCTTTAAAGATTATGGGATAGACTTGAAAAAAACGGGCTTCCCTTTTTCTAAATCGGTAATTTCAGCTGGATGCCATGCAATAGCGTTTGCTTGTAATCCTAATCTAATATCTCCTGAGCCATTGATAGGTAAATACTGTAGTTCTTTTTGGTTGTTGAGAACAGGAAAAAACTCGTCTAATGCTGTTTTTCCTTTTCTTGTAAAGCTTATAGGTAGCTGCTCGTCAGGGTTAGGTATTCCTAAGCAAGAAAAAATAAAAGGTTCCACGAAAATCTTAAAAGTAACTAAACAAGAGAAAGGGTTTCCTGGCAAGGCAAAAACCATTTTATTATCCAAGTAACCACACCAAATTGGTTTTCCGGGCCTTATAGCTAATTTATGAAATAGCTTTTGTATACCTAATTCTTCTAAAATTTCTGGTATAAAATCGGCATCACCAGCTGAAACACCTCCGTTTAAAATGATGATATCAGCTTTAAGCGCATCTTCAAGTGCGGTTTTGATGGCTTTTTTATCATCTAAAAGATGTGCTGCTTTTATTGGGTGTATGTTCAGTTTTTTAAATAAAGCTTTTAATAAATGTAAGTTGCTGTTGTTAATTTGCGTTGCCGATGCAGTTTGATGGACAGGTACAACCTCATTCCCTGTAGTTAGTACAGCTACTTGAGGCAGTTTTTGTACTTTTAATGTGTGTTTTCCTAAAGCAGCTAATAAGCCAATTCTTGCTGTATTGATTTGCTCTGATTGCTTCAAGACCAATTCGCCTTTTTTTAAATCTTGTCCCTTTTCGGCAATATTTTGATGAATTTTATAACTGTTAATGTTCAGCTTTGCTGTTCTATCTTCAAACAAAATATCTTCATTGCGGATGACAATATTAGCACTTTCAGGAACAGCAGCACCGGTCATGATTTTATAGCATTCGCCACTGGCTAATTTTTTAAAGCTTTCATCTCCGGCATAAATGGTTTCTACTATATGGTATGATAAAATACCTTTTTCTAAATCTTGGATGTGGATGGCGATACCGTCCATAGCGGCTCTGTTAAAAGGAGGAAAATCTCTTGGGGCAAAAATATCTTCAGCTAAAATACAGTCTAAAGCATCGTCTAAATGTACTTCTTCTGTACCAAAAGATTTTGCTTTTGACTGGGTAATTTCTAGCGCTTTTTGATAAGAAATCATGATTAATGACCTCCGCCTTTCATCATTTTTCGGGCATGGAAAACTGCGGGTAATATAGCTTCCAGAGATTCTCTTGCACCATCTGTACTTCCTGGTAAAGTTATAATTAAGCTATGTGAGATAGAACCCGCAACACCTCTGCTCATCATGGCTAATGGGGTACGTTGCTGACCAAAACTACGCATGGCTTCGGTTATACCATCGGCATCTCTTTCTAAAATTTCTTTAACAGCTTCAACGGTATTGTCGCGTGGGCCAAGGCCTGTTCCACCAGTGGTAAATATGAAGTGGATGTCTTGTTTTACCCAGGCTAAAATAGTTTCTTGAATTTTAATTTTGTCATCAGCAACTATTTGATAATCTGTTACATTGGCGTTTACATTGCTAAGCATTTTCTTGATGAGGATGCCGCTTTTGTCTTCTCTTTTACCTGCTGCTGTACTGTCTGAACATACTAAAATAGCACAAGTAGGAGAGGTGGCGAAGAACTTTTTCTTGTCACTTTTACCACCTTTTTTATCCAGTAGTTTGATGCCCGATATTTCCAATGCTTTATCAACTGGTTTCAGCATATCATATATTTCTAATGCTGCTACAGAAACGGCTGTTAGGGTTTCCATTTCTATACCTGTTCTGCCAATAGATTTTGCTTCGCCATAAATGATGATGCCACTTTTATCTGATAAAGATTGGTTAAACCAATGTTGATGAAGTTCTGGGTCTAAAAATTCAAATTTTAAATCCATGCCGTCAATGGCAACAGGGTGGCAATGAGGTAATAATTGCGGAGTAAGTTTTGCGCCAATAAAACCTGCTGCTTTAGCAACATCAAATAAATTTCCTTTAGGAAGTTGTTCTTCTTTAATAAGTACTATGGTTTCTTTGGAGCAAAAAATAGCTCCAATTGCTATTGCACTTCTTAAGGTGATTTGTTTGCTGCTAATGTCTCTCATGCTGCTATGGCTTTGCTTCAAAGGTAAGCATAGCTTTAAATTATTTATGCTTTAATCTATCCGGATATAAACTTTGCCTTCTTCAATTAAAACGGGATAAATTTTAATCGAATAATCATCACCGCTAAGGCAATCTCCACTTTTTAAAGAGAAAGTTTTTTTATGGAAAGGACAAGCAACTTTAGGTTCGCAATCATGTCCGGTGCTGCCTATCATCCCTCTTGATAAAGCCATTTGTTGTTTATGCGGACAAAGATTTTGTGTAGCGTACCATTCTCCTCGGCGGGTGAAATTGAAGATAGCTATTTGTGTGTCTTTATATTTTACACAAGCTCCGCCATTTTGTGGAACATCATCTGTATAACAAGCAAAAAATAAATTTTCAGAAACTGCTGTGGTTTCTATTTGATGGTTTAATTCTAAAATCTCGCTCATAATTTTGGTGTTTAAATCTTTTTTAATCTGTTATTGAAAATTACCAGGCTTCTGCCTTCACCTGCTCTCGCATAGGAGCAAATTTTACAGTAGGGTCTTTTTCTTCTGGTGCATTAATAAAGTGTGCAAATCTTTTTCTCATCTCTGGATTTTCGATGGCTGCTTTCCATTCGCAGGTATAAGTATTTACATGATAATGCATAGCGGCTTCTAATTCTTCGGCAATGCCCAAGCTATCGTTTATGATAACATTTTTGAGATAAGTGATGCCGCCTTCCATTTTATTTAACCAAGTTGCTGTTCTGGTTAATGGATCGGCAGTTCTTACATAAAACATTAAAAATCTATCTAGGTATTTGATACAGGTTTCTTTATCGATATCTGTGGCAAGCAATAAAGCATGTTGAGGTTTAGAGCCTCCGTTACCGCATACATATAAATTGTAGCCCTTTTCTGTAGCGATGATACCAAAGTCTTTAGATTGCGCTTCGGCACATTCTCTGATACAGCCAGAAACGCCACCTTTAAGTTTATGTGGCGAGCGTAGGCCTTTATATCTATCTTCTACTTCTATAGCAAAACTTACGCTATCTTGAAGTCCGAAACGGCACCAGGTGCTTCCTACGCAACTTTTTACAGTTCTTAAAGATTTGCCATAGGCATGGCCGCTTTCAAAACCAGCATCAATAAGTTCTTCCCAGATGGCAGGTAAATCGCTTAAATGTGCACCAAATAAATCAATCCTTTGGCCGCCGGTTATTTTAGTGTAGAGGTTGTATTTTTGAGCTACTTGCCCAATCACGATAAGTTTTTCTGGAGTAATTTCTCCGCCTGGTATTCTAGGTACAACAGAATACGTTCCTCCTTTTTGGATGTTAGCCAAAAATCTATCGTTACTGTCTTGTATGGTATCTTGTTTTAAAATTAAATCATTCCAAACGCCAGCCAAAATATTAGCGATAGCTGGTTTGCAAACCTCGCATCCATCGCCTTTTCCAAAATGGTCTAGGGCGGTATCATAATCTTTAATTTTATTGAGTTTGATAAGATCTAGCAGCTCTTGCCTCGAATAATCAAAATGTTCGCAAATAACGTTTTTGATGTAAACGCCATTTTCTTGCATGGTTCCGGTAATTAAATCTTTAACCAGAGGAACGCAACCGCCGCATCCGGTACCTGCTTTGGTGCATTTTTTTATATCATCAAGAGAATTTGCGGTTCCATCGCTAACGGCACCACAAATCATGCCTTTGGTAACAGCTTCGCAAGAGCAAATTAGAGCATCATCAGGCAAACTCATAACACCAGCACCACCATCAGTTTCTCCACCGCGACTACCTAATATTAAATCTTCTGGGTTTGGTGGTAATATAATTTTGTTGTTAACTGTTTGTAATAGGATGTTATAAGCATCGGCATCGCCAATAAGAATACCGCCAAGTAGGTATTTCCCATCATTAGTGATGTTAATACGCTTATAAATTCCTTTATGGGTATCTTCAAAAACAATGGTTCTTCCTTCGGGTTCGGTAATAAAAGCTTCACCAAAGCTGGCAACATCAACACCTATTAATTTAAGTTTGGTGCTCATATCAAAGCCATAGAAATACTTTTCTTGTTGGCAGATGTTAGCCGCTACAACTTCGGCCATTTCATAACCTGGAGCTACCAAACCATAAATCATGTCTTTATATAAAGCGCATTCACCAATAGCGAAAATATTAGGGTCGCTGGTTTGTAGTTTCTCGTTAACTAAAATTCCGCCTCTGGTACCAACTTCTAAGCCTGATAGTTTGGCAAGTTCGTCTCTTGGTCTTATACCGGCAGAGATAACCAGCATATCTAATTCTAGTTGGGTATCATCGTTAAAAGCGAGGGCTTCTATTTTTCCATCGCCAACAATCTCGCTGGTGCTTTTATTAAGATGTATTTGAAGATCTAATTCTTGAAGTTTATTTTGAAGAAGTTTGCTTCCTGCGCTATCCACTTGCCTTGGCATCAGGCGTGGTGCAAATTCTATCACATGGGTTTCTGCTATACCTAAATCTAATAAAGCTTTTGCCGCTTCTAAACCTAGTAAGCCCCCGCCCATAACTGCACCTTTTTTAGCTTTTAGGGCGTAGTTTTTCATTAATTCCAAGTCTTCTATAGTACGGTACACAAAAACACCTTCTTTTTCTACGCCAGGTATGTTTGGTACAAAGGCAGAAGAACCTGTTGCCAGAACGAGGTAATCATAAGGTTGTAAAATGCCTTTTTGAGAATGAACAGTTTTATTTTGTCTGTTGATTTCTAATACAGGGTCTGATAAATGTAGGGTGATATGGTTTTCTTGGTACCAGTTTGCTGGAGACATACTGAGGTCTTCGGCGGTTTTTCCGTTAAAATATTCGCTAAGATGAACCCTATCATAGGCTCTTCTAGGTTCTTCTCCGAAAACGATGAGGTTAAAATTATCAGACTTGGCAATTATTTTTTCACAAAACTTGTATCCAACCATTCCATTGCCAATAATTACGATGTTTTTTTTGTTTTTTGCGACCATTTGTGTGAGATTAGAATTTTTTAATCATAAACATGATTAAAATCATATATTTTACTAAAACAAGTATAAAAAATTAATATAAATGTTTTATAAATCATATAAAATTTAATAAAAGACTAAAAAAAGTATTAAAATTGTATTGTAAATTTTATGTTTTTTAAAATAATACATCTTTTAGTGTGAAAATATTAAGTATAATGTCTTTAAAATGTTATTTTTATCTGTTTTTTTAGATTGTTATTTGAGATTTTTAGACTTTTTATGGTGGTTTTTATAAAAATATGATGTAAAAAGAGATGAGTTTTTAGATTTCTTTAAGTATTGATAATAATTTCTAGCAATACAATTTTATTTATAGTTTTAAACGTTTTTATTTTAGTAGATGAGTGTGTTACTTCCCCAATTGTATGTAGTAGGAGCTGGTCCGGGTGATCCCGAATTACTTACCATGAAAGCTTATAAGATATTACAAACAGCTGATGTAATATTGTATGATAATTTAGCAAATAAGGCTTTATTGGAACTTGCCCCTCGGGATTGCGAATGTATTTACGTAGGTAAACAGCCTTATGGCGAGTATACACCGCAGGAACGTATTTTAGAATTGATCAAAGAAAAAGCTTTAGAAAAGGGAAGGGTTATCAGGCTAAAAGGAGGAGATCCCTATATTTTTGGAAGAGGTTTTGAGGAGATTTTATTTGCTAGAACACATGGAATAGAGACTTTTTATATTCCAGGGATAAGTAGTATGCAAGCACTTGGTTTTGAAGATATTCCGTTAACACACCGCTCGGTAAGTGAAAGTATTTGGGTAGTAACCGGAACCAAAAAAGACGGAAGTTTATCAGCAGATTTAAAACTAGCGATGCAAAGTAATGCTACAGTGGTTATTTATATGGGGATGAAAAAAACAGCCGATATAGCACTTGCTTATGTAGAAGCCCATAGAGGTGAAACTCCGGCAGCCATTGTACAACATGCTTCCTTACCTCATAAAAAAACAGTAAAAGGCAAAGTGAAAGATTTGCAGCTAATGGCAGAAGATTCAAAAATTACGCATCCGGCATTAATCATTATAGGTCCAGTGGTTGCTTTAACTATTTAAGTTCTGTAGGGTTTGATATAAAATGGAAGAAATTTTCGAACTTACTTTTGTAAGTATCTTTATCCAGTTTATAATAAAAAGCTCCCTTTTTAGAATTTAGCTTGTCTTTCTCTTGTTGTTTGATGATTAAGCCGGTAGAGAATAATTTTCTGCTAAAGTTTCTTTTATCTAATTCGGTATCAAAAACCTGCTCGTAAAGGGCCAGAATTTGTGGGATGGTAAATTTTTCAGGTAATAACTCAAATAATATAGGATGTAAGGCAGCTTTATACCTGATTTTTTCTTTTGCTTTTTTAACCATCTGGTTATGGTCAAAAATTAAATCGGGTAGTTGGTTGATCTCAAACCACTCGGCATGATAATCATTACTTAACTGTTTTTCATATTGGTGAATATCTACCAAAGTATGGTATGCAATGCTTAAAGTACGTTCGATAGGATCACGGTTAATATCACCAAAAACTTCTGTTTGCTCTAAATAAACATTCTCTAACCCTGTAAGTTGTTTTAGAACTCTGTAGGCAGCATCTTCTGGGGTTTCATCGGGTTTTAAAAATCCTCCCATTAAACTCCATTTACCTTTTTTGGGTTCAAAATCACGTTGTATAAGTAAAAGTTTTAGCTTTTCTCCATCAAAACCAAAAATAATACAATCTACAGCTACAAGCAGACGGGTTTGTTTAGAATATTTTTGCATGTAAAGTATTTGAAGATTTAAATCTACTAAGAGAAAATGGTTTCCTAAATAATTAATTATAATTGTGGAAATTACATTTAATATATTAGATTTAAATTATAACCCCAAAAATCAATGAAAAAAATATTCTATTTAAGTATGATGGTTGGTCTATCATTTGGTAGCTGCACCAATAATCAACAAAAAAGCAATCAGCAAGATACCATAGAAAGCATGGTGAACATTCCAGATTCGGTAAATTTTCAAAAAGATATCTTAGGTAAGCGTACTGATTTGTATGTGCTTAAAAATAAAAATAATATGCAAGTGGCTATTACCAATTACGGTGGTCGTATTGTAAGTATTATTGTGCCAGATAAAAACGGAAAATTTATTGATGTTTCTTTAGGTTACGATCATGTAGAGACATTTCAGAAAGACGGAGAACCATTTTTTGGAGCTTTAATAGGTCGTTATGGTAATAGAATAGGAAAAGCCAAATTTACTTTAGATGGCAAAGAATATAGTTTAGATGCTAATGATGGCATAAACACTTTACATGGTGGTAAAATGGGTTTTCATGCTCAGGTATGGGATGTTAAAGGAGTAACTGATAATAGTTTACAACTTCATTATATTTCTAAAGATGGTGAAGGCGGTTACCCCGGAACTTTAGAGGTTGCAGTAATATATACCTTAACAGATGATAATAGTATTGATATCAGCTACCAAGCTAAAACGGATAAAGCAACGCCAGTAAATTTAACCAATCATGCTTATTTTAATTTAAATGGCGAAGGAGACTCAACCATTTTAGATCATCTATTAACGATTAAAGCTGATGCTATAACTCCTGTAGATGAAGGCTTGATTCCTACGGGAGCTTTAATGGATGTTAACCATACACCTTTTGATTTTAGAAAAGCTACGCTAATAGGTGCCCGTATTGATGAAAACCATGAGCAATTGAAAAGAGGTAAAGGCTATGATCATAATTTTGTACTGAATAAAACAGATGGTTTGCAGCTTGTTGCAGATTTATATAGTCCTAAAACCGGAATTTTGATGGAAGTTTTAACAGAAGAGCCGGGCTTACAATTTTATAGTGGTAATTTCTTGACAGGAGAAACTAAAGATGGTAAAGGCGGTAAAGCTTATCAATATAGATCTGCATTGTGTTTAGAAACCCAGCATTTCCCAGATTCGCCAAATCAGAAAAACTTTCCATCAACCATTTTAAAACCAGGTGATATATATAAAACCAAGACGGTTTATAAATTTTCAACGAAATAATTTTTACCATATAGGGTATAAAAAAGGTAGTCTAAAAGCTACCTTTTTGTATTTTTATGCTTTATTTCGGTTATGACAAATCTTGAAACACTAAAGGAAGCCTTTATTACCCATATCAAGGGCGCATCTACTACCTTGATAGTTCTAAAAAATCAGAAAGGTACACAAGTAGGAATTTGTAACTATGGTGCAAGAATTACCCATTTTATAGTTCAAGATGAACAAGAAAACTGGGTAGATGTGGTACTGGGTTTTAATAGTATTCAAGAATATTTAAACGCTGCGGAGCTTTATCATGGTGTAACAGCCGGTCCTTTTGCAAATCGTATAGCAAATGGAGCGTTTGTGATAGGAAATACCCTTTATCAACTAGAGCAAAATGATGGTTTAAATAATTTGCATAGTGGTAAAGCTGGTTTTCATGCACAGGTTTGGGATGTAGCAGAACAAAATACTTCTTCTGTTCAACTGAGTATTTCTTATGCTGATGGAGAAGGCGGTTTCCCAGGTCCTATTACTGCAAGTGTTACTTTTACTTTAACAGATGATGATGAACTGGTGATGGATTATAAGGCTAGTTCTGGAAAAGATACCATCATTAATTTAACCAATCATGCTTATTTTAATTTGAATGGCGAAGGTAGTGGAACTGTCTTAAATCATGCTGTTAAAATAAATGCAGATAGTTTTGTGGAGATAAACGAAGCATGTATACCAACGGGGAAACTTATCCAAGTAGAAAATACAGCTTTTGATTTTAGTGTATTAAAACCGATAGCTAAAGATATTGCAGAAGAAGATATACAGCTTGTGAACGGTAATGGCTACGATCATTCTTTTGTTTTGAATCAAAATGAAAATGGTTTAACACATGTTGCCACAGCTATTGGTGATATTTCTCATTTAAAGTTAGAAGTGTTTACAGAAGAGCCAGGGATGCAATTTTATACGGGTAATTTCTTAAATGCTAAAGATAAAGGGAAGGCTGGGAATTATTATGGATGCAGAAGTGGCTTTTGTTTTGAAACGCAACACCATCCAGACTCACCAAATCAGGCTCATTTTCCGTCTGTTATACTTAAAGAAAGAGAGCTGTTCGAATCAAAAACTGTGTATAAGGTGAGTTTTTAAAACCCTTCTTTGGCTTTTACAAATTCATACAATTCATAAATAGGTTTTTCTAAAATTTTACCTACATGAATTTCGTACTTCCGGCATAAAGGAATCAAGAAATCTTGAAAATGATAAGCTATATCGCCAACAAAATGGCAGTAAAGTTCTTTATAATTGGGATAGGTGCAGATACTTATTTTAATAAACTCTTCTAAGCCAATAATGATAATTTTCTGGATATATGGATGATCCAAGTTTTCTTTTAGGAAACCTGCAAAAGCTGCTAAATAATGATTAGGTAAAGGTTTTTGGTAGATGTTTTTGATAACGTCTTCCTTTGTAGGCTTGTATTTGGCATGAAACTTATCAGCTAAATCATCAGGCATTTTTTTATAAAGAAAATCTGTAATAAGAATTTTTCCGAAATAAGTTTCAGAGCCTTCATCTCCTAAAATGTAACCTAAACCATGTAAGCCGTCGTGTAAATTGCTGCCATCAAAAAAAGAGATATTAGAGCCTGTGCCTAAAATACAATTTAAACCAGGCGTATTGCCACAAGTAGCATAGGCAGATCCTAATAAATCGCTTTCTACATTAACAAAAGCATTCTTAAACTTTGCAGATAAGGCATTAGAAATAATTTCACGTTTATCTGGGCTATTGCAACCGGCACCAAAAAAATGAACTTCTTTAATATTTTGGGATATATCTTGAAATAACTTGATATTATTAATAACCTTGATGATTTCTTTTTCTGCAACGAAAAAAGGATTCAGCCCTTTACTTTCTATGAAGTGTTTTTCTTGATTTGGTAATAGGCAAATCCAATCTGTAATAGTAGATCCACTATCAGCAACTATTAACATATTAAATGTCTTTTAATAAATCACTAGTTAATGGTTTTCCAAAGAAATCTGTTACGTTATTAAATTCTGTTACTTTTTTGTGGTCGCTAGGGTCTAAAGAAGAAGAAAGCATGACAATTTTAACGGTATCTTTTTCTGTAGATGGCAATTGCTGAAACTCAACTAAGAAATCAAAACCTGTTTTAATAGGCATTCTGATGTCTAAGAATATAATTTGAGGTAATTCTTCTTGTTGGTTGATAAGTTCTTGTAGGTATTGTATAGCCGATTCACAAGATTGTTTGACCACAATATGCTCTGCAAAATCAGAGTTATTGAGTATCTTTTGGTTAATCATATTATCAATGAAATTATCATCAACCAAAAGCGCTGTTTTATATTTGTAAGTTGGCATCTAAATTAAAATTGTAATAACAAATATATGAAAAGAATATTTTTTAATGGAATTATTTAAGTCTTATACGCTAGTTTATAACTGTATGTTACCAGCTAATTCTTTGATGGCAACTTCAGCTAACTTTGCCTGAAATTGTGCGTTTGCATATCTTACCGTAGCATCAACAAAATTTCTTTGTGCTTCTCTTAATTCTAAAGGTACAATACTTCCTAATCTGTATTTTTCTAATGTAATATTTAAATTTTCTTGAGCTACTTCAACATTATTTTCTTCTAAGGTAACCAAACGTAAATTGGTTTGGTAGTTTTGATAAGCAATTAATAATTGCGATGTAATTGCTTGTTGTGTACGCTCCAAATTAAACTGAGCATTCTCAATTTCTAGTTTGGCATTAGTTTCTGCTCTATTTTGTTGTAAGCCATTGAAAATATTAATAGATGCTGTAAAGCCATAATTTAGTCCGCGAGTATTATTTCTAATGGCAAAGCCGGTAGGTGGCGATGTTGAATTAGAAAAATTATAACCCGATGTTACGGCAATAACCGGATACCTGTCTCCTTTAACTTCTTTTAAACTAAGTTCTGCTATTTTTTGGTTTACTACTGCTGTTTGCAATTCTGGGTTTTGGGCTAAAACTAATGATTTAGTGTTTTCATAATTTAACTGTTTATCCAGGATAATCGTATCAGCAACAGCAAATTCAATTTCTGCGGATCTCCCTAAAATTTGGTTTAAATTAACTTTAGCAGCTTTTATAAGATCTTGTTGTACCAGTAAAGAGCTGGTATCGGTACTTAGGTCTACTTTGGCGGCTAAAAGTTCAAGTTTAGAACCTTTACCTATTGTATACCTGCTATTGGCATTTTTTAGTCTTACCCTTGAAACTTCTAATGCGGTTTGTGTAGCTTCTAATTGCTTGTTTAAGGCAATTAAGTTATAATAAGAAGTCAATACATTGGCAATGGTATTTTGTACATTAAGTTTAAAGTTTAACTCACCAAGTTTTTGTAATTCTTGTAACCTATCATAAGTTGCAAACATCCTAAAACCATCAAAAATACGCCAGTTTAAGCTTGCTCCGTAGTTGATATTGGTGTTTTTTGCGTTGCTTGCATTTCTACTACCTCCAGAGGCTAAATCAACTTCACTGGTTTCTACCCTGTTTATATCGTTTAAATTTCCGGTTACAACGGGTAACATACCGGCATTACCCGGTGTAACGTTGTTTTTGCTTATTTCTGTTACGTTTCTACTGATTTTTATATCGAAATTGTTTTCTAATGCAATTTGTATGGCATCTTCTAAACTTAACTTCTCTTGTGTAAATGCTGTATTTACGGATGATAAAAATGCTAGTATGATTAATAACCTATTAATTTTCATGCTTAAATAGATTTTTCTAGTTCAATTTCTTTAGCAGCTTTTTCTGCTTTACTTTCTTTATGTTCTTTAGACCAATACGAGTAAATGGCTGGTATAACAAATAGCGTTAACATTAATGAAAATAATGTGCCACCTATAATTACCGTACCCATGCCCATTCTACTTTTTGCTGCAGCCCCTAAAGCCATAGCAATAGGTAAAGCACCTAGGGCAATAGCCAAACTGGTCATTAAAATAGGTCTTAACCTAGAAACAGATGCTTCCCTGATGGCATCAGCCACACTCATACCCTGTTCTTTCAATTGGTTGGCAAATTCTACAATGAGGATGCCGTTCTTCGTTACCAAGCCTATGAGCATGATGGTTCCTATTTGGCTAAAGATATTCCAACTTTGACCTAATAACCACAGAGAGAAGAATGCTCCGGCAACAGCCATAGGCACTGTTAGGATGATGATTACCGGGTCTATAAAACTTTCAAACTGTGCGGATAAAATAAGGTAAACCAACAACAATGCTAAGCCAAAGGCAAATAGCGTATTAGAATTACTCTCACTAAAATCTCTTGATTCTCCAGCTAAATCTGTACTAAAGCTATCGTCTAGGATTTTTTCTTTTGCTCTTTCCATGGCATCTATACCATCGCCAATGGTTTTACCTGGAGCCAAACCACCAGAAACCGTTGCTGATGCAAACCTGTTGTTTCGGTACCTTTGTGGAGGGCTACTTCTTTCTTCAATTTTTACAAGATTATCTAACTGAATAAGCTCACCTCTGCTATTTCTTACAAATATGGATGTTAAATCATAAGGGTCGTTTCTTTTTTGCCTATCAAACTGTCCAATAACTTGATATTGTTTGCCATTCATGGTGAAATAAGCAAACCTTTGTGCACTTAATGATAATTGTAGGGTTTGGGCAACATCAATTACCGATACTCCTAAATTCTGAGCTTTATTTCTATCGATACTTACATTAAGTTCTGGTTTGTTAAATTTCAGGTTAACATCGGTATTGGTAAAAGTTGGATCTTGGTTAATCTCATTCATAAAAGCAGGTATTTTTTCTTGCAATTGCTCAAAATTATTAGCCTGAATAACATATTGAACGGGTAAACCACGTACCCTACCAACAGAAATTGTTGGTTGCTGTACCACAAATGCTCTTGCTTCTGGCAGTTTCCTTACTACTCTGGTAAGTTGGTCTGCAATTTCCATTTGAGAACGTTCTCTGTCTTCGGGTTCTCCTAGTCTGATTCTGAAAAAACCAGTATTTGCAGCTCCTGTACCGCTAAAGCCAGGTGATGTTACAGATATATTATTGATTTGCTCGGGTACAGAATCGTTAAGTTTTTGTTCAAGATTAAGAATAAAAGCATCGGTATAATCAAATGAAGCACCTTCTGGGGCTGTAATTTGAATGTTTACGCCACTTCTATCATCTAATGGTGCTGTTTCTTTTGGTAAGGCATTCCAAAACAAGAAAATAATACCAAAGCAAATGAGAATAATAGGAAAAGCTAGCCATCTTTTGTTTAAAAACTGCTCTAAAGATGTCTTGTAGCTATCGTTCATCTTCTCAAAATAAGGCTCTGTTTTGATGTAAAAATTAGACTTTTTATGTCCGCTTTTCATCAAATAAGCATTTAACATAGGTGTTAAGGTTAAAGAAACAAAAGCCGATATCAATACTGCTGCGCCAATAACAACTCCAAATTCTCTAAACAATCGGCCAACAAAACCTTCTAAGAAAATAACAGGTAAGAATACTGCAGCTAGCGTAATAGAAATTGAAATTACAGCAAAGAAAATCTCATTAGCTCCTTTTATTGCAGCTTCAAAAGGCGACATGCCTTCTTCTACTTTTTTAAAGATATTTTCTGTTACCACAATACCATCATCAACAACTAAACCCGTTGCCAAAACAATAGCCAATAAGGTTAATACATTGATAGAGAAGCCTAGTAAGTACATCACAAAGAAAGTAGCTATAAGCGATACCGGAATATCTATTAAAGGTCTAAAGGCTATGCTCCAATCTCTGAAAAACAGGTAAATGATGAATATTACCAATACCAAAGCAATAATCAGCGTTTCTGCAACCTCTAATACAGATTTTTTGATGAAAATGGTATTGTCTAAAGCAATGTCTAACTTATAATCTTCAGGAAGTTCTTTTTTTAGCTGCTCGTAACGTTTATAAAATTCATTAGCAATATCTAAATAGTTAGCACCAGGTTGTGGAATTATGGCTGTAGCAACCATAGGCTTTCCTTTAGATCTTAAAACAGTTTCTTCGTTTTCCGGACCTAAAACAGCCGTACCAACATCTTTAAAACGGATGATATTGGTGCCATCATTTTTAATAATCAAATCATTAAAACCTTCTTCAGTACTTAAATTTCCTACGGTATTTACCGTAAGTTCTGTATTATCTCCTGATATTTTTCCGGACGGGAGTTCAACATTTTGCTGGTCTAGGGCATTTCTAACATCTAGCGGCGTTAAAGCGTAGGCTGCTAGTTTATCTGGGTCTAGCCATAAACGCATGGCGTATTTTTTTTGTCCCCAAATTTGTACGCTGGAAACACCTGGTATGGTCTGAATTCTTTGAGCGATAACGTTCTCTGCAAAATCACTAATCTCTAAAATACTTCTTTTGTCACTTTGGATGGTCATAGAGATAATTGCATCAGAGTTAGCATCAGCTTTTGAAACCACTGGGTTACCATCTATATCTTTCGGTAGATACCGACCAGCCTGTGATACTTTATCTCGAACATCATTAGCGGCTTCTTCTAAATTTTTATCCAGGTTAAACTCGATGGTAATAGAGCTTGAACCTTGGTTACTTGAAGAAGAGATATTTTTAATACCATCAATGCTATTGATAGATTTTTCAAGAGGTTCTGTAATCTGAGATTCAACAATATCAGCATTTGCACCGGGATAATTGGTTCTTACAGAAACTACCGGAGGGTCTATAGAAGGGAACTCTCTTACTCCTAAAAATGTAAATCCAATGATACCAAATAATACGAGTATCAGGTTCATAACGATGGCTAAAACTGGCCTTTTTATACTGGTGGTGGATATACTCATGATAATAAATCTGTATTACTTGTTTTTCACACTTACTTTAACAGGAGCATCAGGTTTTAAAGCCATCACTCCGGTTGTTAATACGGTATCACCTGCTTTTAAACCAGTTGATACTAATACTTCTTTATCTGTCCTAACATCAGATTCGATTTTTACAGCCTTGGCTTTTCCGTTTTCAGCAATAAAAACTTGTTTTCCGTTTAAAATAGGCACTACAGCTTCTGTAGGTACTAAAATAGCATCGTTGATATTTTCTAAAGGTAAATTAACATTGGCAAAAGTTCCTGGCAGTAATATTCCTTTTGGATTTTCTGCTCTGGCTCTTAAAATTAAAGTTCTGGTAGCAATATCAATAGCGGGCTCTATAGCATATACTTTTGCCGAGAAAGTTTCTCTGCTGCCCGCAACGGTAAAGGTTATGCCTGAACCTTCTTTTACTCTTTTCGCATATTTTTCTGGAACAGAGAATGTAATTTTAACAGGGTTTATATTTACAAGGTTTACGATGTCTGTTGTAGGGGTGATATAAGCACCGTTAGAAATACTTCTTAAACCTATTTTACCCGAGAAAGGCGCTCTGATTTCTGTTTTAGAAAGTTGCGCTCTTACCAATTGACTTTGCGCTTGTAAAGAGCGAAGCTCGGCAAGAGTGTTATCATATTCTTCTTGGCTAATAGCTTCTGATTGAAGTAGTTTTTTTGAACGAGACTCTGTTTCTGAGGCTAATTTTTCTCTGGTTAAGGCTTGTGCTAATTGTGCTTGTAGCTCTCTATCATCTATTTTTATTAGTAAAGCACCTTTGTTTACGGTAGAGCCTTCTGTGAAATTAATAGACCTAATTAAGCCAGAAATCTCACTTCTTATCTGTACTTGTTCATTTGCTTCAATAGTACCTGAAACAGAAACTACATTAGAAAACTGGGTTGGCTTAACAATAATACCACTAACACTTATAGGTGCATTGCCACTTGTTGCTGCACCACCTTTTGGTCCTTTTGTTTCGGATGATTTATTTAAGCGGTTATAAATCATATAACCCAGTAAGCCAATAATTAAAATATAAATGATGTACTTGGTTTTCATGTTGTATGTTTAAGTTTTTTAAAATCAAGGATAAGCTCGTGAGTATTTTCTGTATTTAAGTTTTGTTGCATTTGTGCTAACACGTCAAAAAAGTGCCCAATATTTTCTTTTGATACGTTTTTAAATGCTTTTTCATTAAGATTTTTAAAAATAAGATTTATTTCGGGTATTAATTTTTTAGCCTTGTCTGTAAGTTTTATTAAATGTTTGCGTCTGTCATGTTGGTCTGCTTCACGTGTAACAAAATCATGAGCAGATAAATAATCTATCATGGTTACCATAAAAGATTTATCTACTTGTAAAATTTCTGCCAATTCTTTTTGTGTATAAAGTTCTTCTGCTTCGGCTAAAATAAGTAAAACATAATGGTAACGCTCCATAGGTATATGGCAGGCAATTTTACCAAATTCGCTTAAATACTTTTTGGTTACTTGTATAAGTTGATGAGCTATAGGTTCTTCAAATTTCATTTCAGGTTTAATAACTTCAAATCTATTATTTAAGTTTACACAATAGTTGAAGGTATCAACTATATTACAAATCAATCATACAGCTTAAATTTTTGAATCCTGAATAATATTTTAGTTTTGTATAAAAACTTAAAATGCGCTCAATCAAAATCTTATTAAACACTTTAATATTCATGATGATGATACAATCAACTGCATGGGCAGATGATGCTTACAAAGTAGAATTTACGGTATCTTTTTCAGAACCTCAGGCACATTATGCTGATGTTGAAATGCGTATCAGCAACATCCGTAAAAAGGAAATTGAAGTAAATATGCCAGTGTGGGCACCAGGTTCTTATCTGGTAAGAGAATTCTCTAAAAATGTTGAGGGTTTTACCGCAAGTACAAGTGCTGGAATGCCATTAATATCAGAGAAAATAAAAAAGAATAGCTGGAAAATTAAAACAAACGGGAATAAAACAGTGGTTGTAAACTATAAGGTTTATGCTTTTGAGATTTCTGTTAGAACCAGTTTTATAGATGCCAGTCATGCTTTTTTATCACCAACTGGCATTTTTATGTTTGTAAAAGATAGGTTAAATGAGCCGGTGCGAGTTAATATTGCACCTTATAGTGATTGGAGCAAAGTTTCTACAGGATTAGAGAAAATTGAGGGAACTAATTTTTCTTACCACGCTCCTGATTTTGATTGGTTGTATGATTCTCCTATAGAAGTGGGTAATCAGGATATTTTTGAGTTTGATGCCGCTGGTGTTAAACATGAAGTGGCTATGGTAGGCGGTGGCAATTACGATAAAGAGAAGTTGAAGGTGGATATGGCGAAGATTGTTGAAGAAGAGACTTTAATTTTTAGAGAAAATCCTAACAAACGTTATGTCTTTATTGTTCATCATTACCAAAATGGAGGCGGTGGTTTAGAGCATTTAAACTCTACCGTTTTAGGTGCTAAAAGAATGGGATATACTGATCCTGCAACCTATACCAATTTTTTAAGTTTGGTAGCTCATGAATATTTCCATTTATGGAATGTAAAAAGGTTAAGGCCTATTGCGCTTGGTCCGTTTGATTATGAAAACGAGAATTACACTACTGATTTATGGATAGCAGAAGGTTTTACGGCTTATTATGATAATCTGATTATACAAAGAACAGGCGCTATATCTCAGGCTGATTATCTTAAAATTCTACAGTCAGAAATTAACCTGATAGCTAATCAGAAAGGTGATAAAATACAAGCTGTAACAGAAGCTAGTTTTGATGCTTGGATTAAGTATTACAGACCAAATGAAAATAGCAGTAATGCTACTATTTCTTATTATAATAAAGGTGCTTTACTTGCCGCAATGCTTGATTTGGCTATCATCTACAAAACAAATGGCGAGCAAAGTTTAGATGATGTTTTGAGAGATACCTACATAGCTTATTATAAGAAAAAAGGAAGAGGTTTTACCAGTAAAGAGTTTAAAGAGGCATTGGAAAAGGTTTATGGAGAAAATTTAGATGATTTCTACAACAAATATGTAAATGGTACCCAAGAAGTAGATTGTGCTAAATATCTGGCTTATGCCGGCTTAGAGTTAGTTAACAGGGCTAACCCTAATATCCCTTCTTTGGGCGTTAGAACCAGAAAAAATATCATCGGTACAGTTGTTAGGGGTGGTGCAGCCTGGAATGGCGGCTTAAATGTTAACGATGAAATTATTGCAGTTAACGGAGAAAGAGTTGAAGATATTAATGATTATATCAAAACTAAAGCAGTTGGCGAGAACTTGGAAATTGTTTTAAATAGAGATGGTATTATCCAAACGTTAAATATCAAGTTAGCAGCTAGTACTGATAAGTATTATCAAATAGATAAAATGAAAAAGCAAACAGAGCAGCAAAAAACTGTTTATAGGAAGTGGTTGAAGGTACAGTAACAAAAAAGGAGGTCTTGTAAACCTCCTTTTTTGTTTTTCTTATTCTTTATCTTAGAAAACAAATCTTAATGAAAAACCAGGCTCAATATCTAAGAAAGGGCCTTTAGCTAATTCTAATCTAGGGTGTAAATCAACACCTAAAGTAAAAGGTATTTCGGGCATTTGCCATTCTAATCCTAAAATGGCGTCGGCACCAAGCAATAAGCCTTTATCATAAAACTCATCATCGCCAAAGTACCTTCTGTATCTTCTTCCATCATCAATACCTCCAATGTGTGCACCGGCACCATAATACCATTTTAAAGATGGCTCACTAAAAGCTGTAGCATGTTTTTCATATAAACCGGTAACCACAAAAACGCCTGGTCTAAAACCTAAAATACCTTCAATGGCAGTATCAGATTTTACAAAGTGTTTAATAGTTAAACCATTCTCAAAACCTCCGGCTCTAAAACCTACACCTGTATTATAACCTTGAGCGTTTACTTTGGTAAAAGTTAAGAGCAATAACGATAAGCTTAATAACAATAATTTTTGTTTCATTTTTTTATTTTATTTATCCAAAGCTGCATACTCAAATCAAATGCCAGAGATTAATGCTCGCCAAAAAACTTTAATCAACAAAATAATGTTATTCTAATATTTGTAATAATCCTATACTCTTTTTTGAGGTTAAGTATAGATTATCTATATTGAAATAACCAATTATAAATAGCATCATTATGGAAGCCATTAGCAGAGTGTTTGATTTACTTAAGCACAATAAAGAAAACTTTAATTGTGAGGATGTGTTGGCCACAAAAGTAAATGGTCAATGGAAAAAATATAGCAGTAAAGATTTTATTCAAATCTCCGAAGAAGTAAGCCGTGGGCTTATTAAGAAGGGAATTGGTAAGGATGATAAAGTGGCTATCATGTCTGAAAACAGGCCTGAGTGGAATTTTTGCGATTTTGGAATTATGCAAATAGGAGCCACCCAGGTACCTATGTATCCCACCTTAGCAGAGGCAGATATTAAATTTATATTAATGGATGCCGAGGTAAAAATTGTTTTTGTCTCCTCAGAAGAACTTTATCATAAAATTTGCAAAGTAAAGCAAGAAGCCGAGTTACAAACTCAGGTTTATACCTTTAATAAAATAGATACACTGCCAAATTGGGAAGAAGTTGTAACATTAGGTAAAGAAAATCAGGATATAGATTTAGAACCTTATAAACAACAAATATCAGAAGATGATTTGCTTACGCTGATTTATACTTCTGGTACAACGGGTACACCCAAAGGCGTAATGCTTACACATAAAAACTTAATCAGTAATATATTATACTCCTCCAAACTATATCCTGATGAAGTAAAAAGAGCCTTAAGCTTTTTACCATTATCGCATATTTTTGAGCGTATGGTGGTTTACATGTACTTTTATTTAGGAGTGTCTGTTTACTATGCAGAAAGTTTAGATACCATAGTAGCCAATTTAGCAGAAGTTAAGCCACATTGTTTTACTACCGTACCAAGGTTATTAGAAAAGGTATATGATAGAATTGTTGCCAAAGGTCAAGCTTTAACAGGAGTAAAAAAATCATTGTTTTTTTGGGCTTTGAAGCTAGGGCACCAATATGAAATGGATGGTAAAAATGGCTTTTGGTATGAGTTACAGTTAAAAATAGCTCGGAAACTTATTTTTAGTAAGTGGAGAGAAGCTTTGGGCGGAGAAATAATAGTCATTGTTTCTGGTGGTGCTGCCTTACAAGAGCGTTTAGCCCGTGTTTTTTGGGGCGCTAATATCAAAGTATTAGAAGGTTATGGTTTAACCGAAACTTCGCCAGTAATTGCTGTGAATGGTCCAAGAAAGGGAGAAACCATGTTTGGTACAGTTGGTAAGCCTTTAGGCAATGTAGAAGTAAAAATTGCTGAAGACGGCGAAATTTTGTGTAAAGGACCCAGTGTGATGAAAGGTTATTATAAACGCCCTGATGCTACAGCAGAAGCTATTACAGATGGTGGGTGGTTTCATACAGGAGATATTGGAATGCTAAAAAATGGGTTTTTAGCTATAACTGATAGGAAGAAAGAAGTATTTAAAACCGCTGGTGGTAAATATGTTGCACCACAAGTTTTAGAAAATAAGTTTAAAGAATCTGTTTATATAGAGCAAATTATGGTGGTTGGGGAGAATAAAAAATTCCCATCGGCATTGGTGGTACCAAATTTTGAAAAGCTTTTAGAATGGAGTTCTAGAAATGGTATTAGCGAACAAAAGCCAATTGAGCTTATTAAGAATAAACAAGTTATTGATAAAATTTGGTCTGAAGTAGAAAGATTGAATGCAGGCTTTGGCAAGTGGGAGCAGGTTAAAAAGATAGCTTTATTACCTAAAGAGTTTACCATTGATGGTGGCGAGCTTACACCAAAATTAAGTTTAAAGCGTAAAGTAATTTTGAAAAACAACGAAGTTTTGGTAGAAAAGCTTTATGAAGAAACAGATAGATTAGAATAACAAAAGGGGCTGTCTCCAAAGAAGTTATTTATCACATTAGAGCAGATTATTGTTGTTATGCTGAGCGAATTCGAAGAATTAAAAATAATTTCGAATCCGCTCAGCCCGACACAAAATATCGGTTTTTAAATAGCCCCAATAATTATGAATGTTTACGCTCTAAAACATCAGTAACGATATTTTCTAACTCAATTAAATCAAAAGGTTTAGGTAAATAAGCATCTGCACCAGCGGTTTCGGCCAGTATATGTATGTCATTATTGGCAGAAAAATAAATAACCGGGATATGTTTGAAATCAGGATGTTGTTTTAGTAATTGTGTAGCTTTTATACCGCCAATATCGGGTATCCAATTATCCATTAAAATAACATCAGGTTTTACAGTAATTACCTTTTCTATAATATCATGTGAAGTTTCAGAAATTTCTACCTGATAACCAGATTCTGTTAAAATGATAGAACACAGTTCTAAAATATTAACGTCATCATCAAAAATTAATATGGTTTTATGCGTACTCATTTATATGTTAAAAGAAAGTAGTTTAAAAAATACACCCAGTTTATGATTGCGTATCATTTACGAGACATTAAGTTTGTTTATAAATGTGGCAATTTCACTGGGGTTTAATACAAAATCAATTTTTGATTGTGTAATAGCCTGTAAAGGCATATAGTTTACTTCTGCCGTTATAGGATTTTGTGCAAGTGTTGTTCCATTATTTGCTTTTACTGCTTTTAAGCCTTCAACACCATCTGCATTTGCACCAGATAAAATTAATGCGAAGGTGTTTTCTTTAAAGATTTTTACTGCCGAGCTAAAGGTTATATCAATAGATGGTCTTGAGAAATTAAATTTCTCAGAAAAATCAAGAGAAATAGTTTTATCCTGTTCTAAGAGTAAATGATAGTCTGGTGGCGCTAAATAAATGTTTCCAGGGCTTAAAGGTTCTTTATCATCAGGTTCTATAACATTTAAGCTAGTTTTAGCATTTAACAAGTTTACTAATTGAGAATCTACATAGCCTTTTCTATGTAATATGATAATAATAGGAAAGGTTAAATTTGCTGAGAGTTCAGGTAAAACTTCAAGTAGAACTTTTAAGCTACCTGCCGAGCCTCCTATCAAAAAAATAGTATCCATGTTAAAAGTTGTTACTTTTTATCAATCTTTTATCCTCCTTTTGTTTACGCCATATTTTTTCTGTTGATATTTGATGATAATGTTTATCTAGCTGAGAGAACCTAAGTGTTTCTTTAGAACCTAAACCCAAAAAACCTAAGTGTTCTAAGCTATCATCAAAAAGTTTAAAAACTTTTGCTTGTAAATCTTTATCAAAATAAATCAATACATTTCTGCAAATAATAAGCTGAAATTCGTTGAAAGAACGGTCTGAGACTAAATTATGCGTAGAAAAAATCATTTTTTGTTTTAAATCATCATTAAAACGGGCAAAATCATAATTGGCAGTGTAATAGTCTGAAAAATTTTTGAGCCCGCCAGAGTTGATATAATTTTCTGAGTACAGTTTCATTTGGCTGATAGGGAAAATTCCGTCTCTGGCTTTTTCTAATACACTAGGGTTAATATCTGTGGCATAAAAAAGTGTTTTTTGAATAAGATTAGTTTCTTTGGCTATGATAGCTAAAGAATATACTTCTTCACCTGTAGAGCATCCGGCTAACCAAATTCTAATGATTGGATAAGTATCCAGTTGTGGGAATACATCATCTCTAAGTGCTTTATAAAAGGATGGGTCTCTAAACATTTCTGTTACGTTAACCGTAATTTCTTCTATAAACCTTTGTAAATAAGAGGGTTGTTTAATAAGTTGATAGCGTAACTCGGCAAAACTGGTAAATTTATCAATTACACAGATACGGTTTACTCTTCTTTTAATAGAGGCTTTACTGTACTGTGTAAAGTCGTAACCATAGAGTTCTGCAATTTCAATCAGCAGCTTTTCTAGTTCTTCATCTCTTATTAAATCTGGCTCAATCATTTAAAATTTTTGCTATACTTATTAAAAGTTTATCAATATCAATAGGCTTAGATATATAATCTGCTGCACCTGCTGCTAAGCATTTTTCTTTATCTCCTTGCATAGCTTGTGCCGTAACAGCAATAACAGGTAGTTTTTTTATTTTTTCTTGGTGTGTAATAACGCCAATTCCTTCATAGCCATCCATTTCTGGCATCATCATATCCATTAAAATAAGAGCAGTTTCTGGAAACTGTTTTAAAAGCGCTATACCTTCTGCTATGCTGTTAGCTGCTATACAATCAAAACCTTTTGATTTAAGAACCATTTTTAAAGCGAAAATATTTCTATGGTCATCGTCTATAATCAGGATAAGGGTGTTTCTTGTCATAAATTTTCTCCATGTTGTGTTTTTAATATTGATACAACCAAACTCTTAATAAGGAAAGTAATTGGTCAATATCAACTGGTTTTGATATGTAATCAGAAGCTCCGGCGGTAATACACTTTTCTCTATCACCCATCATGGCTTTGGCAGTAACAGCCATAATAGGTATATTTTTAAATTTAGGATGTTTTCTAATTCTACTGGTAGTTTCATAGCCGTCCATTTCTGGCATCATCATATCCATTAGTACGATAGCTATATCGGGGTGTTGTTCTAATTGTTCTAAAGCATCTTTACCGTCTGTTGCAGAAATAACTTTCATCTGGTACTTTTCTAATGCTTTGGTAAGCGAGAAGATATTGCGCACATCATCATCAGCAATAAGTACAGTTTTGCCTTTAAGAACTTCATTTAAGGTGCCCAAAGTATTGGTTTTTTTCTTTTGGTTGTCTGTTTTCTTTTCTTCTACTAAGTGTAAGAAAAGACCAACCTCATCTAATATTCTTTGATAAGAGTGTGCTGTTTTAACAACGATAGAATCTGCATATTGCTTAATTTTAATTTCTTCGGCTTTTGATAAATTTTTGCCTGTAAAAATAATAATAGGTAAATGCTCTAAACCTTCGTTTTTCTTAATAATTTCTAGAGCTGCATAGCCTGTTTGGTCTGGTATACCCATATCCAGAATGATACAGTCTACTTTATCAGAAGTTAGGGCTTTTATGCTATCTTCTACATTGGTTTTTATCTCTGTTGATATTTCGTAACTACTTAAAAAGTAAGAAAGTGCTGTAGCATGTTTTGGGTTTTCTTCTATGATGAGTACTTTTTTGGGATGCCTGTTTAATGCATCTTCTATCTTATGAAAGATAGTTTGCATTTGTTCTAAAGCAATGGGTTTATTAATAAAATCTATAGCTCCTTTAAGTAAACTTTCTCTTTTTACTTCTAAAGAAGACATGATATGCACCGGTATTGGTTTAGTTTTAGGATTTGATTTTAACTCTTCCATCACCATCCAGCCATCTTTAACGGGTAATTGTATATCTAACAAGATGGCTAAAGGCTGATATTTTTCTGCAAATTCTACCGCCAAATCTCCTCTTACAATGACAATTCCTTTGTATTGTTGTTTTCTGGTAAACTTCAATAGTAAGGATGCAAAGGCTGTATCATCCTCAACGATTAAAATGGTTTTGTCTCCGGGATTAATATTATTTCTATCATCGGCTATTTCATCGGGTATTGTTTGCGAAACATAAATGCTTTCTGGGGTATTAAATAAGTCATCTTCATGAGGATAACTAACCGTAGGGATGGTATTAGGTGCTACACTTTCTATTTTACCATGAGCAGGTATTTCTAATGAAAATTTACTTCCTTTTTCTTCCTCGCTGATTAAATAAATGCTACCACCTAATAATCTGGATAACTCTCTACTGATGGATAAACCAAGCCCTGTACCCCCATATTTTCTTTTGGTAGAGCCATCCGCTTGTTGAAATGCTTCAAAAATTAGCTTTTGTTGCTCTTTTGGAATTCCAATACCTGTATCTTCTACAATAAATTGTAAGAAACCATTTTGTTTTGGATGATTTTGGATGGTTAAATTTACATAGCCTTCATGAGTAAACTTGATAGCATTTGAAATAAGATTTTTTAAAATCTGATCTAAACGTAACTTATCTGTAATAATTTTTTGAGGAGCTTCTCGGTCTAGGTTTAAGCGGAGAGCTATGTTTTTTTCTTTAGCTAAAGGATTAAAAATCGCTTCTAAACTACTCATCAGCTCGGTAATATCGGTTTCCTGAAAATCTAAATTCATTTTACCAGCTTCAATTTTTGATAAGTCAAGAATCTCATCAATAAGTGTTAACAAACCAGTTCCCGAGCTTAGAATAACTTTTGCTGATTCTATTTGTTCTTCGGTAAGATTTTTCTCATTATTTTCTGTCAATAATCTAGACAAAAGCAGAATAGAGTTTAGCGGTGTTCTTAACTCATGAGACATATTTGCCAAAAACTCTGATTTGTATTTTGTACTTAAGGCAAGCTCTTCTGCTTTTTGCTGTATTTCGGTATTTCTTTCTACAATAAGCAGGTTTTTTTCTTCTAATAATTTAGAGCGTTCTTCTAATTCCTGGTTAGATTGCAAGAGCTCTTCTTGTTGTACTTTTAACTCTTCTTCTGAGGCCTGTAATTTTTGAGTTTGTGCTTCCAGTTCTGCATTTAGGTTTTCCAGTTCTGTATGCTGCGCTTGCATTTCTTCTGATTGTGCTTGGGTTTCTTCTAAAAGCCTTTGCACATGCTTACGTGTTGCAGCAGCAGCTATGGCAATACCCAAATTTTTTGTCGCATCTTTAAAGAAATCAACCTCTATTTCGTTAAAAGGATGGCAACAACCCAATTCTATTACACCAATGGCTTTATCATCATAAAGGATAGGAACAAGTAAAATATGTTGTACTTTTATATTACCATTTGCAAAAGAAACAGTATAGTTTTCATCGCTTATGTTAGAAAATAATTTCTCTTTCCCATCGGCAAAAACTTGACCAATCATGCCTTCACCAGATTTTACCGGTTTCAACATTCTTTCTTCTAAACCATAAGCACTTTGTAAAGTAAGTAAGCCGTTCTCCATCAGGTATAAAGCACCAGAATTGCACTCGCCGTAGCTAACCAAGTGGTTTAAAGTGTCATGAGCGATAAGTTCTAAAGTTTTATTGCCAACAAGTTTTTCATTTAAAGTGGCAATCCCTTTTTGTAACCATTCATTATCATTTAAAATAGTGAAAGATTTTTGTAAAGCCTCTGCCATAATATTTAGCGAAGTAGCTAAGCTTCCTAATCCATCTTTTTCATCATCATTTAATCTTATATCATATTTACCTTCCGAAATTTGTGATGCAACCTCTTGTATCAAATGAATTCTTTTGGTTATATCTTCATCTTTCTTTTTAAGGGATAATCTTAAATTATCTCTTTCTACAAAATCATTACGCACCCTTAAATAAAAAAAGAAGGTTATCAGTATCGCTATAATGGCCGCAGAAACTATTAAAATGGTAGTGTAATTGCTAAAACGATGCACTGATGCTGTTCGTTCTATTAATAACTCATTTTCTGTATCCTTTATTTCATTAATGATTTTTCTGGATTTCTCCATGGCTTGTCTGCCTATTTCCAAATCAGCTTCTATATAACCTCTACCAAATTTTTTATCCTCAACCAATTTTGTTAAAACATTAAGTCTGATATCAATGATGCTAGAAAGTTCTTCAAATCTTTGTGTTTGGACAGGATTATCTTGTGTTAAATCTATAGCTACTTTTAAAGAGCCTGGTAAAGACTTTAAGCCACTGTAATAAGGTTCAAGAAAACTTTCTTTACCAGTTAATAAATACCCTCTTTGTCCGGTTTCTGCATCTTTTAAATCAGATAAGATTTTGTCTGAAGCATCTAAAACGTCTTTAGTATGGGCTACCATAGCATTGCTGCTTTGTAATTGCCTGATGCTTATAAATGAAGCAACAGAACTGATGATTAAAACCACCAATGATAGGCTAAACCCAATTTGTAAATTGCGTAAAAATGTCTTTTGCATACTTATATAGGAATGGTAAAATAAAAAGAAGAGCCTTCGCCAGGTTTACTGATAACACCAAAACTCCCTTGGTGCTGTCTAATAATTTCTGAACAAATGTATAATCCAATACCTAAGCCTTGAAATCTTAGAGATGATTCTTCTACTCTGAAAAATTTATCAAAAATATTTTTTTGTTTTTCTGATGGTATGCCAATACCAAAATCTGTTACTGTTAATTTTAATTGATTTTCGTTTATCTCTGTTTCAATGATAACTTGCTTATTTTCTGGCGAATATTTTAATGCGTTGGTTAAATAGTTGATTAAAACTTGTTCAATCCTAACCTCATCAGCACAAATATGTAGGTTTACCGCTTCTCCTTTTCTTACAATATCTACATGTTCATGTGTTTGATGGATAATATCAATGACACTAGAGATTAAGTTCTCAAAATGAAAAGGTCTTTTATTTAATTTTAGTTTCCCACTTTCTATTTTTGATATATCTAATAAATCAGCAATTAAATTATTGAGTTTGGAGAGTTGCAATTGTGCCCTATCCAGATAAGTATTAGCCGTCTCGTTAGGATTATTTTTTAAGCTCCTTTCTAACAATTGGATATAGGCTTTTATACTGGTTAAAGGTGTTTTTAATTCATGACTGGCAATACTTAAAAACTCGTCTTTCTTCTTTTCAATTTGCTTTTGGTCTTCAATATCAGTAAAAGTACCTACCCATTTAACAATTTTATCTTTTTCTTTTATCGGGATAATCCTTAATAAATGAAAATGATATACGTCAGAATCAAGCTCTTTTAAACGTACTTCCAGTTCAAGCGGATTCTCTGTAAGCATACAAATTGTCCATTCTTCATCAATGTTTTTATCCTCGGGATGGGTAATAGGGAATGTTTTTGTAGATACAGAATACCTAAACCATTGCTTATTTACAAATTCTATATTGCCTGATGGGTCTGATGTAAAAGCTACTTGCGGTAAAGATTCTAAAGTAGAATATAATTGTTCTACCCGCTCTTTAAGCTCTGCCTGTACTTTTTTTCTGATCTCAATCTCGGCTCTTAAAGCTGTTTGTATTTCATTTAGGGCATTAGTTTGTTCATACAAACGGTAAAAGGTTTTTACCTTTAACATTAAAATATCAGGGTCTACAGGTTTTGTAATATAATCTATAGCACCAGAAGCATAACCTTGTGTAATAAACTTTTTATCAGTATTAACCGCAGAAAGAAAAATAATCGGAATATCTTTTGATTTGCTAAAACCCGCTAGAGTTTCTGCTACTTCAAAACCATCCATATCAGGCATTTGCACATCTAATATAATGAGTGCATAATTATTTTTCAATACTTTTTTCAAGGCCTCTTCGCCTGATAAAGCACTATCTACTTCAAACTTTTTAGACTCTAAAAGCCTTTTTAACGAATATATATTTTCTGGTTTATCGTCAACAATTAAAATCATATTGCTGTGATTGGTATTTTATACCAAGGCTTTTTTACTATTTATAAATGAAAACTTGTTGTGATTTCTTTTAGCGAAACTTTTAAAAATCAGTTTTCGATAGCAAAAACCAATCCAAAAGGAAAATCATAGAAAAATATTATTATGCTTGCATAATAAATGTTCACTTGTTATATTTGATACTCAATCACCTAAACATTTTATGAAACCACAAGAGACTATAGACTATCACCTTAAGGTAACCTGGCAGGCAATTGCAAACAAATATAATCAAATTGCAGCAGGGTTTGGTATTACGCAATCTGTTGGCTACTTGCTTATTAACATTCATGAGCATGAAGGTACCACAGTATCAGAGGTGGCATCTTTATTGGGATTAAAGTCTACCAGTTTAAGCCGTACCTTAAGTAATCTAGAAAAAGATGGACTCATCATCAGGCAAATTCATCAAGATGATAAACGCTCTGTAAAGGTGTATTTAACCGAGAAAGGAAAAGAAAAAAGACATTTAGCTAGGGTAGTGGTAAGAAAGTTTAATGATTATTTAGATAGTCATTTATCAGAAAAGGAAAGAGATATTTTGATTAATTCCTTAGTTAAGATTAATACCTTAACCATGGAGTATGATGCTGATTAATTAGGTTTATTTTTAAAATGACGCATTACCTTATAAACATAAAGAGTATAAACAGATGAAAAGAATTATCAGAAAAGTTGCTGTTTTAGGATCAGGGATTATGGGCTCGCGTATAGCTTGCCACTTTGCCAACATAGGTGTAGAAGTACTTTTACTTGATATTGTTCCTAAAGAATTATCAACCGATGAGCAAGCTAAAGGTTTAACTTTAGAACATCCTAAAGTACGTAATCGTATTGTTGATACTGCTTTGCAAAACACCTTAAAAAGTAATCCTTCGCCGGTTTATAACAAAACGGTTATCAATAAAATAAAAACCGGAAACTTTACAGACCACATGAGGGATATTGCTTCCTGCGATTGGACGATAGAAGTAGTGGTTGAAAATCTGGAAATCAAAAAGAAAGTTTATGACCAGGTAGAGCAATATCGTAAACCGGATACTTTAATTACCTCTAATACTTCCGGTATTCCTATCCACATGATGGCCGAAGGAAGAAGTGATGATTTTAAAAAGCATTTCTGTGGTACGCACTTTTTCAATCCTCCGCGTTACTTAAAATTACTCGAGATTATACCTACCCCAGATACCGATAAAACTATCGTTGATTTCTTGATGCACTATGGAGATTTATATCTGGGTAAAACCACAGTTTTATGTAAAGATACTCCTGCTTTTATTGCTAACCGAGTTGGCGTTTATTCTATCATGGCATTGTTGCATTTGGTAGAAAAAATGGATTTAACCGTTGAGGAGGTAGATAAATTTACGGGGCCTGCTTTGGGCAGACCGAAATCTGCTACTTTCCGCACTACAGATGTTGTGGGCTTAGATACCATGATAAATGTAGCCAATGGTTTATATCAAAATGCCCCTCATGATGAAGCTAGAGATAAATTTATTCTCCCAGAGTATGTAAAGCAAATGCAAGCCAATAATTGGTTGGGAGATAAAACAAAGCAAGGTTTTTACAAAAAGACAAAAGATGCTGATGGAAAATCAGAAATATTAGCGCTTGATTTAAAAACACTTACTTACAGGAAACAAGAAAAAGTTAAATCTGCAACTTTAGAAGCTACAAAACCCATAGAAAACTTAGCAGAACGTATGAAAGTTTTTGCTAAAGGAAAAGACAAAGCTGGCGAGTTCTTTAGGGTGTCTTTCGCAGGTTTGTTTGAGTATGTTTCTAACCGTATTCCCGAGATTTCTGATGAACTTTTCCGTATTGATGATGCCATGAGGGCAGGTTTTGGTTGGGAGCTTGGTCCGTATGAAGTTTGGGATGCCGTTGGCGTTGCAGAGGGAATTCAAATCATGCAGCAGCATGGTCATCAGCCAGCAGCATGGGTAAAAGAGATGCTTGATGCCGGAAATACTTCCTTTTATAAAGTAGAAAATGGTATCAAAAAGTATTATGATATCCCTTCTAAATCTTACAAGGTAATTCCAGGCAGAGAAGCTTTCATCATCCTGGATAATATACGCAGCACCAAAACGGTTTGGAAAAATGCCGGAACAACACTTACAGATTTAGGCGATGGTATTTTAAATCTAGAATTCCATACCAAGATGAATACTATTGGTGGCGAGGTACTTACAGGAATCAATAAAGCTATTGATATCGCCGAGAAAGATTTTAGAGGTTTAGTTATTGGTAATGATGGTGCTAATTTTTCTGCCGGAGCCAACGTAGGGATGATTTTTATGATGGCTGTAGAGCAAGAGTGGGATGAGGTAAACATGGCTATCAAATTATTCCAGAATACATCTATGCGTATCCGTTACTCTTCTATCCCGGTAATTTTAGCACCACATAATTTAACGCTTGGTGGTGGCTGCGAATTTTGTTTACATGCAGACCACGTACAGTTAAGTGCAGAAACCTATATGGGCTTGGTGGAGTTTGGTGTTGGTTTAATTCCTGGTGGTGGCGGAAGTAAAGAGTTTGCCCTCAGGGCATCAGATGAATTTACCGATGGGCAAATAGAGCAAAACGTATTAAAAGAAAGGTTCTTAACTATTGGTATGGCAAAAGTTTCAACTTCTGGTCTAGAGGCTTATGATTTAGGTTATCTAAAAAAGGATCAATTCTCTATCAGTATGAACAGAAGCAGATTAATTGCCGATGCTAAAGAAAAAGCTCTAGAGTTGGCCAATAATGGTTACACCCAACCCGTAAGAAGAACAGATATTAAGGTTTTAGGGAAAAGTGGTTTAGGGATGGTTTATGCCGGTGCAAACACCATGAAATCTGGAAATTATATCTCAGAACACGATCAAAAAATATCACAAAAACTAGGTTATGTGATGTGTGGTGGAGATTTATCAGCACCAACACTGGTAAGCGAGCAATACTTACTTGACCTAGAACGCGAAGCCTTTTTATCTCTTTGCGGAGAGAAGAAAACACTCGAACGCATTCAAAGCATCATTACAAAAGGTAAGCCTTTAAGAAATTAGTTGATTTGGTATAGCGTAATGGGTATTGAGTATAGCGTACCTCGTATGACGGCTCTAACTATAATTTATCATGATTAAGCATAAAGAATATGCACAACATTAAAGAACTGAAGATTTGGAATAAGGCGATAGAGCTTGCGGTTGAGGTTTATGACCTTACTTCAAGATTCCCATCTGATGAAAAGTTTGGATTAATTTCTCAAATGCGTAGATGTGCTGTTTCAATTTCTTCAAATATTTCTGAAGGTGCAGGCAGAAATAGTAGCGGAGAATTTAAACAGTTTTTAGGAATTGCAAATGGCTCGTCTTATGAATTACAAACTCAATTAATAATCGCAAATAAACTTGGGTTCTTAGGAATCGAAGAGACTGATAAAATATTAGATAAGATTGATGAGATACAAAAGATGAATTATAAGCTTCAAGTCTCATTAAATAAATAAAGTACTAGATAGCGTCTTTGTATAAATGTGCAAATCAAAAATAAAGTTTAAAACAATAGATAGGCGTCTCAATACACACTACTCAATACGCATATCTAAATAAAATATAAGAATATGGAAGCATACATCATAGCAGGATACAGAACAGCAGTAGGGAAAGCTCCGAGAGGGGTATTTCGCTTTACTAGAGCGGATGATTTAGCTGCTGAAGTCATACAACATTTGGTAGCCTCTGTGCCGGGTTTAGACGTAGAAAGAATAGACGATGTGATCGTAGGTAATGCTACGCCAGAGGCAGAACAAGGACTTAATATTGGAAGAATGGTGTCTCTTATGGGATTAAAAACCGATAAAGTTCCGGGTGTTACCGTAAATAGATATTGTGCGTCGGGTTTAGATACCATTGCTACAGCTGTAGCTAAAATTAGGGCTGGTATGGCGCATTGCATTGTTGCGGGCGGAGTAGAAGTGATGTCGGGTATGCCTTTTGGCGGATGGAAAATAGTGCCAAATGCTAAAGTGGCTATGGAAAATCCTGATTGGTATTGGGGGATGGGCTTAACTGCAGAGGCTGTTGCCAGAGAGTTTGAAGTAAGCAGAGAAGACCAAGATAAATTTGCATTTGAATCGCACCAAAAAGCAATAGCAGCTTTAGAAAACGGACATTTAAAGGATGGTATTGTACCTATTAAAGTATCAGAAACCTATTTAGATGAGCAAATGAAAAAGAAAACTCGCGAATATGTGGTTGATACTGATGAAGGTCCAAGGAAAGATACCAATTTAGAAGCTTTAGCCAAGTTAAAACCAGTTTTTGCAGCCGGAGGCTCTATTACTGCTGGTAATTCTTCACAAACATCAGACGGAGCAGCTTTTGTTTTAGTAGTTTCTGAAGAAATGCTAAAAGAGCTAAATGTTAAACCTATTGCCAGGCTGGTAAGCTATTCTGTAGCTGGTGTACCACCAAGAATTATGGGTATTGGCCCTATAGAAGCTATTCCGAAAGCCTTAAAACAAGCCAATTTAAAACAAGATGATATCGATTTAATTGAACTCAATGAAGCTTTTGCATCACAATCTTTAGCCATCATCAGAAAATTAAATCTTGATACCAGCAAAGTAAATGTAAATGGTGGTGCTATTGCACTAGGGCATCCGCTAGGTTGTACAGGAGCAAAATTATCGGTACAAATTTTTAATGAGTTAAAAAGGAGAAATCAAAAATACGGTATGGTAACCATGTGTGTAGGTACCGGGCAAGGTGCAGCTGGGATTTTTGAGATGCTGTAACAAGTAATGCGTATTGCGATTTGAGTATTGCGATACCAAAGATAAGATGTTAACCAGAGCGAGGTCTCAG
>NZ_DLHN01000011.1:54625-77280 GCF_002483235.1 Pedobacter glucosidilyticus
CTAATAAAAATAAGATATGTTAACTAGAGCGAGGTCTCAGTACCCAATACGCTCTACTCAATACTAATAACATGGCAACAATAGAAAAAAAATCAATCAAAGGAGGTGAGTTCATAATCACCGAAACAGATTTTCAGGATGTTTTTATTCCAGAGGAGTTTGATGAAGAACAACTTATGATTAAGAAAACCTGTGAAGATTTCCTTCAGGCAGAGGTTTTTCCTAATTTGGATAGGATTGATAAGCTGGAAGAAGGTCTTATGCCATCCTTAATGGATAAAGCAGGAGAATTGGGTTTACTAGCCGTTTCTATTCCGGAAGAATATGGCGGTTTTGGTAAAAACTTTAACACTTCTATGTTGGTGGCTGATGCCGTAGGCGCTGGGCATTCTTTTGCAGTAGCTTTATCAGCACATACAGGTATTGGTACCTTACCTATTCTTTATTATGGTAATGAGGCTCAAAAAGCTAAGTACATCCCAAAACTAGCTTCGGGCGAGTGGAAAGCGGCTTATTGTTTAACAGAGCCTAACTCTGGTTCTGATGCGAATAGCGGAAGAACAAAAGCTAAGCTAAACCCAGAGGGTACACATTACATCATCAACGGGCAAAAAATGTGGATTACCAATGGTGGTTTTGCGGATGTTTTTATTGTGTTCGCTAAAATTGATGATGATAAAAATCTTACAGCATTTATTGTAGAAAAAGATTTTGGTGGAGTAACCATGAACCCAGAAGAACATAAAATGGGTATTAAAGGTTCCTCAACTCGTCAGGTTTTCTTTAATGATTGCCCTGTTCCGGTAGAGAATATGCTTTCAGAGCGTGAAAACGGCTTTAAAATAGCGGTTAATATCTTAAATATTGGTCGTATTAAACTAGGAGCTGCTGCTATCGGATCATCCCGTAAGGTGATTGATTATGCCGTTAATTATGCCAATGAGCGTGTTCAATTCGGATTGCCAATCTCGAAATTTGGGGCTATCAGATATAAATTGGCAGAGATGGCTACGCGTAACTTTGCTGTAGAAAGCGCTGCTTACCGGGCCGGACAAAATATTGACGATGCTTATGATAGATTAGTTGCCGGAGGCATGGATTCTGGTAAAGCTAAACTAAAATCTACTGAAGAGTTTGCTGTAGAGTGCGCCATCTTAAAAGTTTGGGGCTCAGAAATGTTAGATTATATTGTTGATGAAGGTGTACAAGTTTATGGTGGTATGGGTTTCTCTGCCGATGCTCCTATGGATAGAGCTTATCGCGATAGCCGTATCAACCGTATTTTTGAAGGAACCAATGAGATTAACCGCTTACTTATTGTAGATATGCTCTTGAAAAGAGCAATGAAAGGCGAACTAGATTTAATGACACCAGCACAAGCGGTAGCTGGAGAGTTAATGTCTATTCCTGATTTCTCTGAGGAGGATGATACTTTATTTGCAGCAGAAAAGAAAGCGCTTAAAAACATCAAAAAAGCAGGTTTAATGATTGCCGGTGCTGCTGTACAAAAACTGATGATGACTTTAGCCAAAGAGCAAGAAATCTTGATGAATATCGCCGATATTATTGGTGAAGCTTACATTGCTGAGTCGACTATTTTAAGAGTAGAGAAATTAGTTGCAATGCGTGGCGAGGAGGCCGCTGCCGGACAAATTGATATGATGCGTATTTATATGCAACAAGCTGTTGATAAAGTTTATATAGCAGGTAAAGAAGCATTAAATTCTTTTGCTGAAGGCGATGAATTAAACATGATGTTGATGGGACTGAGGAGGTTTACCAAAGTAGCCCCTTTTAATATCAAGGATGCAAGACAAAGAGTAGCAAAACAATTGATAGAAGCTAATAAATACTGCTACTAGAAGAAAAAAGTATAAAAACTAACTAACTAAATTTTATACTATAGTTCGGGGTGGAATATCACCTCGAACTTTTTTGTTTTATGGGTTGAGGAAGGAGAAATCTTACTACAAAAGCTGTTCATGATTAAATTGAGCGGTTTTATTATATATTAAAGTTCTAAGATTTTTGTTTAGAAAAAATGATTAATTTTATACTTATGAAATTATTATTAGATATTCATTCAGATAATTTAAGTTCAGTAATGGATTTTCTTAAAAATTTTACAGATGTAAAGGTTGAGAAAATTACAGATAAGGATGCTGATTTACTAACAGAAATTAAGGAAATAAAAAAAGCATTTCTACATGCAGAAATGCTAAGTTTAGGAAAACTAGAAGCTAAACCTGTTGAAAATTTATTAAATGACTTATAAAGTATATACTATCGATTATTTCGATAAACAACTTAAAAAATTAGTCAAAAAATATCCTTCTCTCAAATCAGAAATCATAGAACTTATTAATTCTCTAAAAGAAAATCCAAATTTAGGAATTCCTATAGGTAACAATTGTTATAAAATAAGATTAGCTATTTCATCTAAAGGAAAAGGAAAATCCGGAGGAGCAAGAGTAATCTCTTATGTTGCTTTTGTAGATAATCATATATTTCTTTTATCAATTTACGATAAATCCAATCAAGATTCAATTAGCGATATCCAGCTTTTACAATTGTTAGAGAAATTTAAGTAAATATTCATAAAAGGATATTTAAAAGTCATCTTACGCTAGTTCATAGCAAGGTCTTAATATGGTTTACCAATTTTATTGGTTTCTAATCCATAAAAGCTTATCAAAGCTACCTCAAGCCAAAAACACCTCAGCCGGGATACCCAATTTCTGGTGCAAAACTTTAGCAATCTTTAGCGTTAAAGGTTTTTTACCACTTAGTAAAGAAGAAACATAGCTTTTGCTCCCAATCCATTCGGATAAATCTTTATTTTTTAAACCTTCTTCTTCCATTTTTTGCTTCACTATTGCAATAGGGTCTGGTTTTGGAATTGGGAAATGAATATCTTCATATTGTTTAACCAATAATAAGGCAACTTGTAAATCTTCACCTGTTTTACTATCTGGCGAAGCATTTAAATCAAATTGAGTATCTATCCAAGCCAATAATTCTTCGTACTCTTCTTCAGTTTTTAAAATATGTAAATTCATCAGTTTTTAAATTTTACAGTAGCTACATCAATTTTATCATACTCTTTATGAGTTCCAAACCATTTAATTTGAATTACTTTATAAATAAAAATAACCCTAATCACTAACCTGTAATTGTTACCCATAATATTAATCACCACACGGTCATCACCAACTAAACTCGCACTCTTATGTATTGCCTTTAGTTCTTGAAAATTTTTAAAATCAGCGTTCAGAAATTCATAATACCACTCTAACAATGCGTTTTTTGCCTTTGGATATTTAATTGTGTAAGTCAAAAGGGTTTTTCTGTTGATGATATTGAACATCTAAAGTTTACTATTAGAGAACAAATATAAAAAGTTTACTAATAGAAAACGAATAGGTTTTTAAAAAAATATTTATCTCAAGCTTTCTTATAACCAGTTCTTAATCCTATATAACCATTATTTATATCTTCCCAATTTGATATACTAGTAAAAATATCTGATAATTTATCTACTATACTAGTAAAAATATCTGATAATTTATCTACTATACTAGTAAAAATATCTAATTTTGGCTATATTTGAATTTAAATATCAGGATATATGAGAAGGATAATGCTAGAGAAACTCAAGCAGCATTTGCCCAAAAAAGAGTTTACCATATTAACCGGAGCGAGGCAAACAGGTAAATCAACCTTGCTTAAAGAGTTGGAAAAATATTGTAAAGAAGAAGGTATGGCTGTTACGTTTTTAAACTTCGAGTTTAAAACTATTCTGGCTGATTTGGATGAAAATCCTTTGAATTTACTTAACTACTTGCCACAAAGCGAAGGTAAAAACGTGGTTCTGATAGATGAAGTACAGTATTTGAAAGATCCAACTAATTTTCTGAAACTCATTTATGACGAATACGCCGCCGACATAAAAATTGTAGCTACTGGAAGTAGCGCTTTTTATATGGATAGTCGTTTTGAAGACTCGTTAGCGGGCAGAAAGAAGATATTTACACTGCTCACTTGTTCTTTTGATGAATATTTGACTTTATTAGGTAAAGATGATTTATTGGCAGAGAAAAGCAGAATCATCCAGAATACGAATGCAAAAAGCTTAAAAATTACTCAACTAAAGACCGAGTGGGATAATTATATGATATACGGTGGTTATCCCGCAGTAATTACAGAAACAGATGTGAATGAAAAAGTAGCCAGACTACGTGAACTAAGAGATTCTTTTGTAAAGCGAGATATTTTAGAAGCTGGTGTGCAAAATGAAGCTGTTTTTTACCAATTATTTAGATTAATTGCCGCACAGGTAGGAAGTTTAATTAATGTAAATGAGCTATCAACCACTTTGAAAGTAAGAAGCGAAACCGTTACTCATTATTTGCAGGTGATGCAAAAGTGTTTCCATATTTCATTAGTGAAGCCGTTTTATAGAAATTTAAGGAAAGAATTAGTGAAAATGCCCAAAGCATACTTATTGGATACAGGCTTAAGGAATTGTTTAGTTAACAATTTTCAATCGGTACAAATGAGGTTAGATAAAGGCGAACTTTGGGAGAATATGAATTTTAAATTACTTGCCGAGCAATACAATTTTGATGAGCTTAAATTTTGGCGAACGGCAGATGGTAACGAAGTTGATTTTGTTTTACCAGAAGCTGACATTCCTGCTGCCATAGAAGTTAAGTTTGATGAAGCACAAATTAAACCTAATAAATATCAAAAGTTTAGAGACGCTTATCCAGAAATTGATTTTAGATTTAGTTGGTATAATGCTTTTAATGAAAGTTTTTTTAGGAGGATTTGATATGAAATCATTTAGTCCTAAAATTAAACCAAGATAATTTTTAATTGTAGGATTTTTTTGTGCTCATTTTAGGCTATACTTAATTATTAATTATCTTTAGTGATACTAAATTTAAATACATGAAAAAGATAATTTTAATGATGGGCATGGCTATGGTTTTAAACGTAGCAGGAATGGCTCAAACCAATTCAGAAAAATTGGGCGAGTGGAAAATAGTAACCGTAGTAGAATCTATAGTGCCTATGGGTTTAGGTAGGTCAAGAATGATTGAAAATACTACTGAAGTGAATACCGAGCAGTTTCGTACCGCTCGTACAGATGGAAAAAAATCTGACCAGAAAAGTATCAGCAGAAGCGAGTTAAAAGTTGAAAATTTTGATGAAGCTAAATTGTTGAACTTTTTTAGCGCAGCGGGTATCAATTTTCAAAATATCGCTTCAAACGATGCCATGATTGGAGCAAGAATTATGGAATTAGAGGCAGATGGTTATAAGTTAATTTATGTTACCAGTGCTGTAGAAAGTCATGCCGGAAAGGATGATCCAGGAGGGATTTTTATTACCCGAATGTTCTTTAAAAAGTAAGTTTAAGATATCTTTAGAGACTGTCTCCAAAAATCGTATTTGTGACATTAAGCGGATCTTTTTTTATCCTTCAACTCCGCTCAGCCTGATACAAAATGGTGATTTGAGACAGTCTCTTTTTTATTTTAGTTTTCCCTCACTCTAAAATGTGCCTTTTAGTGTGCTTATTTCAGGATATTCTCTGAATCGTAAATCAAAACCTTCTTCCATAAGTTTTCACTTTCTTTAATAAACACCTTATGGGCAGCTTCTTCCTGATATAAATCATGAGCTTCTTTTGATACAAAAGTTACCATGAGGCAATAGCTGTAAGAGCGATCAATAATGGGTCTGTTGGTACTTGCAGGAGTACCTAAGTGCATACTGCTGATATTATTAGAGGCATTTAAAAATTTTTTCAGAGAGGTTTCAAACTTTAAGCAATCTTCTTTACTCTCTGGATTTTTTAACCAAAATAGTACGGTGTGTACAAATTTTCCATTCTCTTTTTGTGCCATAACAGATTCGGATTTTATCAGACAAAATAAGCTTATGATAAATGCTAAGAAATACTTTTTCATTGTTTTCTACTTATAAAATCTAAATATACATTTTAAACGATAAGTTATTAAGGGATTTGAAAAACGGGTGTTTCCTTAAACAGCTAAAGTAATTATTAACTAATGTTTTATGCAACTCCTAATTCTTTATAAAAAGGGTAGGTGCTGGGTTATGGTTTACCACTAGTCTAAAACTTCCAATAAACTAATCAATTCTTTAACTTTCTCGGCACTACCTAATTCTTCATAAGCACTAATCAGGTTTCTAATCACTCTTTTAATAATTTCTGTATGCGAACAAGGTTCATAAAAATGCTTTTCTGGCTGGATTTGTAATTGTTTTAAAAACATATCTATATCTCTTTTACCAAAGATATAGCCTTTGTTAAAAACATTGATGTAAAATAAAATACCGCTTTCTTCGCTTTGTTTTTCTTGTTCATCCTCGTAAGCTAAAATAAAATGTTGTGGAAGGTTTACTCCATAAATGGGAATATCAAGTTTCTGAGCTATAACAGCATAAATAATAGCCAAACTTATTTGATTTCCTTTTTTGCTTTCTAAAACCTGACTGATGTAGGAGTTTTGAGGGTCTTTATGATTACTGGTATTGCCAGAAAAACCGTAAATATTATAAAAGATATGGTTAATGAGTTTTACCTTCTCAACCGGACTAGCTTCGTACATCATCTGAAGCCATATATCTCTTTTTATAGCTTCAATCTGGTTGATGATTTTTTGCTCATTTAAATCTGGATATTGATATCTGTTGATAATTAATGCGCCACGCAGTAAATCAAAAGCACCACTTTGATACCATAAAGCTAAATCTTCACGTACATTTTGATATTGGATTTTATGAACTACATTTTCTATACGTTCTTGTAAAAGCGTATCTAGAGATTGCTCCCAAGCACTTTCTAAAAAGCCTATAGCTTCGCTGCCATAAGATAAAATTTTATCCTCTATGTGCGAGAAAATCTCCGGATCCGGATCATCCAGTAATTTTATTAAAGAAGCTATTTCTTTTTCGTTAATCATGATTAAAAATTCTAAAATCTCAATACGCAATACTCAATACGCACTACTCAATACGCACTACTCAATACGCACTACTCAATACTCTATACGCACTACGCAATACGCACTACTCAATACGCATTACTCAATCACCACGCAAATTCCTATCTTCGCCATCATGTTAAATATACAGTTCGCCTTAGATTACATCGCCCACAGAATCAATGCCAAAACGCGTCATGGTGTACATTCGCCATTCGTTTACAAGCTTATAGATGAAGTAATTTACGATTTCAAAGATAAACCCGAATACAAAAGTATTGAAGAATTACGTAAAAATTTACTTCAAGATCATCGAAATATAACCATTACGGATTTAGGGGCTGGCTCGCAGCTTAATAACCAGAAAGTTAAAGCAGTTAAAGAACTGGCTAAGAATGCACTTAAGGCACCACGTTTAGCTAAGTTGTTATTTCGTTTAGTACAATATACCCAACCTAAAACTTTGATAGAGCTTGGAACATGTTTAGGTATTACCACAGCTTATTTGGCTAAGGCCGATGAAAACTTACAAGTGATAACGATGGAGGGCTGTCCACAAACAGCCGCTGTGGCACAGGAAAATTTTAATAAATTAGGTTTAAAGTATATTCAATTAGAAGTAGGTAATTTTGATGAACGCCTGCCAGTTTTACTGCAAAATAAACAGCAGTTAGATGTTGTTTTTATAGACGGCAATCATCGTAAAGACGCAACTTTAAACTATTTTAATTGGTGTTTACCCAAAGTACATGAAAATAGCTTGCTCATTTTTGATGATATTTATTGGAGCAAGGGTATGAAAGAAGCTTGGGCAGAAATTAAAGCTCATCCGCAAGTAAGTGTTACAGTTGATTTGTTTTGGATAGGTTTGGTTTTCTTTAAAAAAGGGATCGCTAAAGAGGATTTTAAAGTTAAGTTTTAGGAGAGTTTAGAAAGACTCTCCTAAAGATATATACAAGCCGGCGTTTCTTTTTTCGCCAATAGGTTTGTCTCCAAAACCATAATCAACTCTTAGGGCTAAACTCTTATCCAAATCAAAGAAAAATCTACCGCCAATACCATAATTAGGTTTTAAACTGTTTACAGAAAAGTTGTTTTTCGCATATACGGTTCCGGTGCCTCCAAAAGCTACTATACCAAAACGGTCTACCGGGCGGTATCTAATTTCTGCTTGCATAGCAACGTAGTTTTCATCCCTATATCTACCCATGTAATAACCCCTCATGATTTGGTCGTTACCCATTTGTCTAAGCATATAAAACGGAATTTCTTTGTTACTACTCACAGCTTCCATAAAACCTTGTGCTGCCAAAGTTATCTTTTTACTAGGAGCGTAAAAATATCGGCTATCTAAAGTAAATAAAGTGCCCTCAAATTGCTGTTGTTTAAAAAAATCTGGGGCATAACCATAACGCAATCTCGTAAAAAAGCCTTTAGTGGTATAGGTATTGGTATTTCTGGTATCTATTAACTGTGTTATTTTAAATAAAATAAAGTTTCCTCCGTCTTTATCAAAGAAAGGGGCAGTATTGTAAAAGCCTCCTGTTTCTACATCTCTAAAATTCTGAGATTCAAACTCGACACCCAAACCCGGATAATAAGATTTAGCCAGTTGCCTTTCTACTTCGGCATTAAGCCTAAAGCGTCTTTGTATCAGTTTATCTTCGTTACTTCTTAAGGTAGCATCGCCAACTCCATAAAAATTAAAAGGTAAATTATAAAATCTGGCATCGTATAAATGGTGCCATTTATTACCTCTCGACCATAAATCAGACCTTATAGATATTTGAGATTGACCTTTAGTACTGGTATAGGCCAATCCGTATAGTTGCGAAGGTCTAATTAAACTATCCGTTTTATCAAGATAGAAAGAATATAAACCAGCTCCACCAAATTCAAAACCGGCTTCTTGGGTGTAAGCGATTACCGGAACAGGTATAAAGCTATTGTGTCTGTTGGTATCGGGTGAGAAAAATTTATCAATAAGTTTTTTTTGCGAGAAGCTGTTTAATGATAAGCCAAGCAAAAATAAAAGGAGAATCTTTTTCATATTTAGTTTCAAAGATAATTATCAAAACGAGATTTAAGAGGTAATAGTTTTGATTTTAGTATCTAGTTTATTAAATACTAGAAAGAGAAAAGTAGATTTGCTAGGGCAGTTGAATATGCTCAATCAGTTCTGGCAGACCCCAAAAAGAGGCTGGAAGTTGCAGCTCATACGCCATCAGGTAAATTTATTTATCATCAAACTATTAAAGATTACAGGGAGTCGACTAAAGAGTAAGTATATCTTAAACGTAAGAATAACGTAAGATAAACGTAGGATAAGACTATGTGAATACTCAGAGTATAAATATCTTTTATTACCAAAACTTACAACATCAGGCATTTTTATTGCTTGTATTGCTATTTTTACAAATTAACCCTGATATTTAACCAATTAATACGTTAGTTATTTATAATGTTCAAAAAAGTATTTTTATTCACTGTATTTTTTGCCCTTTTAACCACACAGCTTAAAGCAAATTTCGATTTTAATAACAATTGTATCAAAGCCTATCAGGCTATTTTTGATTTAAGAATTCAAGATGCTCAAGCGCATTTAAGAATAGAAAAACAGCAACATCCGCAAAACGGAATCATCATTTTACTAGAAAATTATATAGATTTTTTTAGTCTCTTAGTCTCAGAAAATCAAGCCGACTATAACCGCCTAAAAAATTTAAAAAGTACGAGGCTTAGCCTTTTAGAAAATCAAGATCCAAAATCTCCATATTATCTTTTTGCACAGGCAGAAATCAATCTGCAATGGGGAATGCTTAAAAGCAGATTTCAAGATTATCTTTCTTCTGGCTTGGATATTAAAAAAGCTGATAACTTATTAAAAGAGAATGAAAAAAAATTCCCTAATTTTTTACCACATCAAAAAAGTATAGGCTTGGTAAATGTTATTATGGGGTCTATACCGGCTAATATAAAAGGGGTTTTGCAATCTTTTGGTTTTAGAGGTAATGTAGAACAAGGGATAAAAAAGCTTGATCATCTTACCACTTCTTTAGCACAAACACCCTACAACTTTTATAAAGAAGAAGTTATATTTTTACTGTGTTACATAGAAACAGACCTTATACAAAGTAAAAATAGCTATCAAAAAATTCTAAATCTTACGTCTTCTTTTGGTGATGATAGCTTATTGAAAACCTATCTGCAAGGTTATATAGCTTACAGAAATGCCCATAATGATGATGCTATAAAATTTTTGCAGAGAAGACCAATTAAAACAGGGCAATACCTGAATTTTCCTAAACTAAATTACTTATTGGGTAATGCTAAACTTAATAGAAATGATTCTGATGCTTATGTTTATTTAGGAAGATATATTAACGAGTATAAAGGTATTAATTACGTTAAAGATGCTTATTTGAAGCTAGCTTATTACTATTATTTAAAAAATGATATCACGAAATATCAAGCCTTTATTAAAATGGTTAAAATGAAAGGTAATGTGTATGATGAGAAAGATAAACAAGCTTTAAAAGAAGCTAATGAGCAAGCGCCTGATGTTAACTTATTAAGAGCCCGTTTAAGTTTTGATGGTGGATATTATACCAAAGCATTAACCTATTTGAAAGACAAAGATCAAAGTGATTTTAAGTTACAGAGAGACCAAATAGAGTATTTTTACCGTTTAGGTAGGATTTACGATGCCTTAAATAAATCGCAAGAGGCTTTAATCAATTATCAAAAAACCATTTATGCTGGTAAACAAAGTACTTATTATTATGCTGCCAATGCTGCTTTAAACATGGCTTTAATTTTTGAGGAGAAAGGCGATAAAAGCAGAGCTGTAAATTTTTACAATCAGGCTATCGGTATGAAAAATCATGAGTACGAAAACAGTATAGAAAACAAGGCAAAAGAAGGTTTAAAAAGACTTGGTGCCGATTAACCTATTCAGGCTCTTCTGTATACCTAAATTGTTTTTTTATAGCTTGCAGATGATGCTGGTTAACTTGAGTTTTAAATTCTTCAAAATTAAAATCTTCATGGCTACCGCAATCCAGCATGTGAAAATAAATTGATGGCTTCAAACTCTCAAAATACTCGGTTAAATTACTGCTCCATAGCAACTGACATTTACCCTTTACCATAGGTAATAGTGTACAAATACCATCTTTGATAGCAATATGTCTAACATATTGCGATTCTAAATTCCCTTGCGGATACATGAGTAATATATTGCCAGGTTTACTTAATATTTCGGCAGCATAGCTTAAGCTTTCTACGTAAGTTCTAGAATGAGGCACAATAGAAAAACTTCCAAAATATTTCATCCATGGGTTCTTTTGTAATTGCTTTTTCAAAGACATAAAATAAAGACCGTTAATTTTTTGTTTAGGATAAATAGCGCAATAACATAAATAAAATGCCCAAAAGCCATCCCAAAAGCCCGTATGGTTACACATCAATAAATAAGAAGATTGGTTTTGAAGTTTTACATCATGGATAACCAATTTATTAAAAAGCTTTCTCATACACCACCTAAGCAAACGAAAAGAAGCCATAAAAATAGGACGAGGTAATAGTTTAGCTTTAATAATCATACAATAACCTTTTTAAATGATGAGGAAATTGTGCATTCACCAATTCATGGTTAGCATCTAAAACTTCTTGTTTGGCTAGGTATATTTTTTTGATAGCAGCTTCTGCAATTTTAGCTGGATAATTTTTATCCCTTGCTCCAAAAATAAAAATACTTTTAATTTGATATTGATTAAGATTTTCTATAAACCTTTGATGATTCATTTTTAGCTGTTTTAAGTAAGTTAAACAAGCATAAAAGGCAAATCTAAGCTCGTAGGTGGCTATTTCTTTATATAAAATTTCGTAAATATTATCATCAATAACCCTTAGTTTTTTGATGGTTTTTAGTAAGTTAAGCATTCCTTTATCACTTAACGCTAGTTTTTCTAATGCTTTGTTACCAAGTTTTTTACTACTTAAAAAAGTTACCAGCCAGCCAGGTTTAAAGCATGATGGTGCTGCGGTAATAAAATCTAAAATTCTTTCTGGTACTTCTTCTACAAGTGTAGTTGCATAATGCGAACCCATAGAATAAGATAAAACAGAAAATTTTTGGATTTGCTGTTCATCACAAAAATCAATAAATAATTTAGTGAGTTGTTGCTTACTAATGCCTTTTTTAATAAGGTCTAAATCCTCATTTTTAAGCTTAGTCGCCTCATGAAAAAATAAATCAAAGCCGTAAAAAGTATAATCAGTATCTAAATGTTCCTCCAAAATTTTAAACTGCTTACCATGCATACCATAACCATGGAAACAAAGCATAGCTGTTGGTCCGTTACCAAATTTATAGTAATGAAGTAATGCTATAGGGTGGTTAAAGTAATGATTAGTCATGGGTACTTATTTTTTTACAAGCGCAGCTGCCCAAATATAATCAGCATCATGACTTATGGTAAGGCTAATGATTAAATTTTTATAATCATGGGGTAAAATGACCTGTGGTTTACCTGCTATTTTTTCTCTTACTATCTCTATTTTTTTAAAAGGTAATGCCTGATGATATAGCTGTTTTACAGCCTTATAAACGGCTTCTTTAGCTGCCCAAGTAGAAGCGTACCTAAGCATGCTATCTTTGAAAAGCTCGCAGTAAGCTATTTCACCTTCGCTATATACTTTTTGCTTAAACAAGGGGTTAAAAGAAAGCTTAAAATCAGGAAGAAAAACTACATCATTACCTAAAGCAAAATCCTGGTCTGAAATAAGTTGAATAAGCTCTTCTTCCAAATTATGCTTCATCTATAGCTACCCCCATAATATTAAATCCCCCATCAACAAAATGGATATTACCTGTAACTTTTTTAGATAAATCTGAAAAGTAGTATAGTGCGGTATCTGCAACGTCGGCAGCACTTACATTGCCTAAGGGAGCAGTAATTTTCCCAATTTTGCGTAATTTTCTTACCCCATTTACGCCACCTGCAGAAGTTGTCATCACTAAACCTGCAGAAACTGCATTAATCCTTACTGCTGTGCTTCTAAAATAATGTGCTAAATATTGCGTGATATTTTCCAATGCCGCTTTATTGATAGCCATGCCTGCGTAATTCGGAAAAACCCTTTGAGATGCATTATAAGTTAAGGTTAAGATAGATGCCTGTTTAGCTAGCAAGGGTTCGGCAACTCTGCAAACTCTTAACAAAGAATAAGCACTTATATTAAAAGAATCCATTAAATCTTCAAAAGGGATATTGATGTAGTTTGGAGCCGGTTCCGCAGACCCAGGAAAACTACTGCACATAACTTGTTGGTTTCCAAAGGCTACGCCATGCAAAATATAGTCTATAGCACCCCACTGTTGGTAAACTTGGTTAAGAAAATTTTTGATTTCTAACTCATTTCTTATATCAACCTGATGGTAAATTCCATTAATTTGATGTGCATCAAGTAATGTTAACACCTCGTCTTTGGTTTCAGCTGTATAGCTTACAGCAACTTTACAGCCCGAGGCATGAAGTTTTAATACAATCTGAAATGCAATTGAACTTTCATTTCTAACACCAAAAACTACTGCTATTTTATGTTGATTATTGATCATCTCTGGAGATTAATATGGCACTATTGGTACCGCCAAATCCATAATTTAAACAGGTAATGCTATTGATTTCTTTGGTAAAACTTTGCTGTTGTAATAAATCTCTGTAATAAGCTAATGGCTCTTTAGAGCCTTCCCAGGTTGAAGTGGTTTGAAAGGTTTCTTGCTCTGGATTTAAATTTACAGCATTTAGGCAAGGTAAAACTTCTTGCCTTTTTAACATCAGCAAGGCAGTAATAAATTCTACTGCTCCGGCAGCACCTAACATGTGCCCAAACTGTGATTTTGGTGCTGCAATATGATAGCCTTTATCTCCCAAACTATCAACAACACTTAAAAGCTCTATAGCATCACCAGTAGGGGTAGAAGTACCGTGTACTTTTACTACATCTGGTTTAAAAGGTATATTTTTTAAAAGACCTTGCCATAATCTTCGTTGGCCGTTAAAAGATGGAGCAAACATATCACCATCACCATCAGAGTTATTAAAATAATTATCTATAACGGCTAAGATATTTGCGCCTCGGGCTTTAGCCAAATCATAAGCTTCTAAGCAAACAATACCAGCCCCAAAAGAGCAAACAAAGCCGTTTCTATCTTTATCAAAAGGTCTTGAGCTTTCATGAGGTTCAAATCCTCTACTTAGAACCTGCATACCATCAAAACCTAGAAAACTTTCTAAGGCTGTCCCTTCTGCACCACCCGCAACAACACGATCTTGTAAGCCAAAACTTATTAAACGGTAAGCGTAACCAATATTTCCAAGACCTGTAGCACAAGCAGAACCAATGGCCTCACAAACACCCTTGTTTTTTATAAAGCAAGAAAGATTAGCTGCCTCACGGTAAACCATGGCTCTATCTACATTATGACCGCCAGCAAAACGAGTTTTTTTACCTAAAACAAAAAAGCTATGCCATGCTATACGTTGTATTTCATTGCCACAGCTGCCAGATCCAACTACTACACCTGTTTGTTCAGATTGTACTTCTGAAGTACTCCAACCTGCCATTTTTATTGCGTCAGCAGCACCAAGCATGGTCCATATACTACCAATATCAGCGGTAGCCAAATGTATGTCGGGTATACGGTTAAGTAAATCGATATAAGTTTCGGGGTAATCTTCAACTAAGGTAGAGTAAACGGGTTTTAAATGGGCTTCTTCTTCTGTAATAAAACCTGCAACATGCGAACGTATATTTTTTCCATGCGCTAGGGCTTTATCCCAATATCTGATAAGGGATTGATTGCTGAATAGCTTATGCTCAAACTCCTCTAAATGATTACAAGTAGGGAAAACCCCACCCATGCCCACAACCGCTACCTTTCTGCCTTGGATACCCATGTTAATTTGATGCTTTAGATTTGATAATCAAATCTACTATATCTTTTACTTTAGAGCCTAAATCGTCAATATCTTCATCTTCAAACTCAATATCAAATTTTTGCTCGGCTTTAGCGGCAATATTTATCATCTCTGTAGAAGGTGTTTTTAAATCAGCAATAAAATCAGTTTCTTCGGTAACATGATTTAATTTCTCCTGATCTATAGTTCTTATAGTCTTTAAAATCTCTACAATACCATCAATAATTTCTTGTCTTTCCATTTTATTTATTTAATATTTTTTTTGATAGCTCTACCGGTGATGCCTAAAAGCTCGGCAACTAAGGTAAAGCCATCTCCAACTTCATAATTATTTAATTTTTCTTCGGTAAAATCTTTAAAATGACTATCTAAATCTATCCCTTTTGGACATTTATAAATACGACCATCAACCACCATTTGTCTAAATTTATAAAATATAATTTTACCTATACTGATAAAAGTATCTCCTTCTTCTAGATAAGAATGAAAAGTAACACCACCTACACTAATAAAAGTTGGGATAAACTCATCATCATCTTTTTTTTGTGGCTTGCTGTTTTTTTTTACGAGCTGAAGAAAGGCTGCACAAGAGCCTGTGGTGGCTTGTGCAAAAGCTTCTATTTGGTCTACTCCCCTAAAAATACCGAAATGGTCTTTAACATCTAGCGCATTTGGTGTGTAACTGGCAATAATGCCTGTATTTGGATGATGCCAATGATAATGATGTACCAATAACTTACTTGGTCCGTGTATCAACATGCTACTAGGGTGTGCGCCTACCAAGCTCTCCATCATTTAAAAAATACCTCCATTGATATTGATATTACTACCGTTTATATAAGCCGCCTTGCTAGATAAAAGAAAGGCTACTGTTTCTGCAACATCTTCTGCTTTTCCGAAACGTTTAAGTGGGATATTACTTAAATATTTGTCTTGTTCCTTTTGCGGAATGGCTGCTGTCATATCTGTTTCAATAAATCCAGGAGAGACACTTAATATCCTAATTTCATGATGTTCATAAATGGTACCCACTTCTTTAGCTAATGATTTTGAGAATGCAACAAGACCAGCTTTTGTAGCTGTATAAACAGCCTGAAAAGCATTTCCGGTTTCGGCAACGCAAGAACTCATATTGATAATTACACCTTTTTGATGCAGACCAAATATTTTTAATGCAGTTTTGGCAATTTGTATAGGTGCTTTTAGGTTTACTTGGATCAGTTTATCTATATCTTTTTCTGGCTGATAAAGTAAAGGTTTGTCTAATGTAATACCTGCATTATTAATAACAGCATATAAATCATCCCCGTGTTGGACTTTTAGATTTTTACAAAAAGTTGTTACTTCTTCCGGATTTGAGAAATCCGCTTCCAGAATATAGTTGCCTTCTTTTAGATGTTGGATATTTTCTGCTTTAGAAGCATGTAAAATAAGACAATAGTCTTTATTTAATGCTTGTGCTATGGCTAAGCCTAGTCCTCTGCTTGCTCCTGTTATTAAAACTTTTTGTTTGCTCACGGTATGCCTGTTACCTATTTACTGTAAGCATCAAAAATAAAAAATCTTAATAGATTAACAATTTTTAAGGGAGATATAAAATTTAAATAAAAGTTTAGCGACTAAACACTTGTTTTTGAATAACCTGCTAGCTTTTAAGAAACATAAATATCGGTTAGAATAATTCTTGAGTATCGTATTTGCATCCATAGTTTGTGGTTTTTTATCTTTTTTAAATTAAATTATTAAGGATAAAAAACCACAAGCTATTATAACTTTATGGATACTATTTCTGAAATACGAAGATGATAAAGATTACTCTTTCTCTTCTAAAGGTGCAGCCATTACAGCGGCTCTTATTTTTGCTTCTAGTTCATCAGAAAGTTCTGGGTTATCATGTAATAATTGTTTAACACCATCTCTTCCTTGGCCTAATTTGGTGTCGCCATAGCTAAACCAAGAGCCTGCTTTTTTAATGATGCCATAATCAACACCAAGGTCAATAATTTCACCAACTTTAGAGATACCCTCGCCAAACATAATGTCAAACTCGGCAATACGGAAAGGAGGAGCTACCTTATTTTTAACAATTTTAACCTTAACACGGTTACCAGAAACCTCGTCGCTATCTTTAATTTGTGATATTCTTCTGATATCTAAACGTACAGAAGCATAAAACTTCAAGGCGTTACCACCTGTAGTAGTCTCTGGGTTACCAAACATCACCCCAATTTTATCTCTTAATTGGTTAATGAAGATACAGCAACATTTGGTTTTACTGATGGTTCCTGTTAACTTTCTTAAAGCCTGAGACATTAAACGAGCTTGTAAGCCCATTTTAGAGTCGCCCATTTCGCCTTCTATCTCTCCTTTTGGGACAAGGGCAGCAACAGAGTCAATCACGATAACATCAATTGCACCAGAGCGAATTAAGTTATCCGCAATTTCTAAGGCTTGCTCGCCGTTATCTGGCTGTGAGATTAAAAGATTTTCTATATCAACACCTAATTTTTTAGCATAAAATTGGTCAAAGGCATGCTCGGCATCTACTATAGCAGCTATACCGCCAGCTTTTTGTGCTTCTGCAATTACATGTGTTGCTAAAGTTGTTTTACCAGATGATTCTGGACCGTATATTTCTATAACTCTACCTTTGGGTAAGCCTCCAATTCCTAAGGCTATATCTAAACCAATAGAACCTGTAGAAATAGCTTCCATTGGCTCTATTGCAGCATCTCCTAATTTCATTACGGTGCCTTTACCGTATGATTTTTCTAGTTTATCCAGCGTAAGCTGTAGGGCTTTTAATTTTTCGTTTGAGGCACTCATGTATATTTTTTAATGAATATGAAAAACAATAATACTAATTTTTTTAGCAAATATAAAATAATTCTGTTAATCTCAAATGTAAGGAATAGAAAATTATTTGATAGCTCTTTTTTTCAACGCTTTAGCTATTTGTTTTTTCTTAGCCAGCTTTTTCTTTTGAGCTGCTTTTTTTAATTCGGCTTGTTCTTTCCTTAACAAAGCAGCTGGTGTATTTTGTAAAGCGTAATATTTGCAGAAATAGCTGATAGGACAAATCTCGCATTTAGGATTACGAGCAATACAAACATATCTGCCATGTAAAATAAGCCAATGGTGTGCAATATGTATTTTATCTTGTGGCAGGTATTGGGTTAATTGTTTTTCTACAGCTAAAGGTGTTTTTGCTGCTGATGTTAAACCTAAACGATTTGATACCCTAAAAACATGTGTATCTACAGCCATTGTTGGGGCATTATAAATAACCGATGCAATAACATTGGCCGTTTTACGGCCTACACCAGGCATTTTCTGTAAATCTTTTACATCTTCTGGTACAATACCACCAAACTCTTCTACCAGAATTTTAGCCATGCCCACCAAATGTTTTGATTTATTATTAGGATAGCTAACAGAGCGTATATAAGTAAAAACTTCTTCTGCAGTAGATGCTGCCAATGATTCTGGCGTTGGATAGCGCTCAAAAAGTTTTGGTGTTATTTGGTTAATGCGTTTATCTGTACATTGTGCTGATAAAATTACAGCAATAAGTAACTCAAACGGATTGCTATAATGCAATTCTGTTTCTGCCTGCGGCTGATGTTGCGAAAAATAAGCTACAAATTCTTGATAACGCTCTTTCTTAAGCATAAAGCATCGTTAATAAATTGTTTTTTCTTTTTTAGGAAATGCTAATGATGCAACAACACTAATCACCAATATACCAATAATAATGTATAAAGAATGTGCTGTGGTAAAACCCCATTCTTTTAAGTAATGATGACCTAACATTTTAATACCTATAAACACCAATAAAAAGGCTAAACCAGTTTTTAGGTAATGGAATTTATGGATCACATTTACCAATAAGAAAAACATAGAACGTAAACCTAATATGGCAAATATATTAGAAAAGAATACAATGTAAGGGTCTTTAGTTACCGCAAATATAGCCGGAATAGAATCTACCGCAAAAATAACATCTGTAAACTCTATAATTAATAATACTAAAAACAGAGGAGTGATATATTGTTTACCATCTACTTTATGGAAGAATTTATTGCCAACAAAATCTGGATAAACAGGAAAAAACTTAGAAGCTAGTTTTACTACTTTATGGTTTTCGGGGTCTATCTCATCTTCTCCTTCGCGGTTGATAAACATCATAATACCCGAATAAATTAAGAATGCTCCAAAAAGATAAAGTATCCATCCAAACTTACTAATGAGGGTTGCGCCAATAAAAATGAACAGAAAGCGCATGATAACAGCACCTAAAATGCCCCAAAATAATACCCTGTGGTAATATTTCTCTTTTACACCAAAAGCAGAGAATATCAATACCATGACAAAAATATTATCTACAGAAAGTGCATATTCAATAACATAGCCTGTTATAAATTCAAGAGATAAATTGTTTTTGTATTTGATGAGGTTTTCTTCAAAGGAAGTGCCGTTTAAGACAATATTATGTTGGTTTTTTTGAACAACTTCTACCAGATGGGCTTCATCCTGAATATCATGCAGGATATGACCTTGTACCCTTAAAAGGAAATAAAAACCAATTGCACAACTTACCCAAATAGCACTCATGATACCGGCTTGCTTTAAAGATACAGGTTGATCTTTTTTATTAAACAAGCCCAAATCAAGTGCTAACATCAAAATGATGAATAAGGCAAAAACGCCAAAAAATATAACCTCGTTACTCATGTATTATTTCTTTCTTTCTGTTGTAAAGCGTACTAAATTTTCTAAGCCTGTTAAAGATTCACTTGCCGGAAATTGAGCTAAAATTTTAAAAGCTTCTTCCTGATAGTTCATCATTTGCTGCTCGGCGTAAGCCAAACCGCCACTATTTCTAACAAAATTAATGATGGTATTAATCTTATCTGGGTCATCGTTATGGTTTTTAACCAAGTTGATGATTCTCTTTTTCTCCGCCTTTTCTGCTTTGTTTAAGGCATATATCAGCGGAAGCGTAACCTTTTTCTCTTTAATATCTATACCTTTTGGTTTGCCTACATCATCAACACCAAAATCAAATAAATCATCTTTAATTTGGAAAGCTATACCAATTTTCTCTCCAAAATTGTGCATAAGCTGTATAGTTTCTTCTGTAGCGCCGGCAGATGCAGCACCTGCAGCACAACAAGAGGCTATTAAAGAAGCAGTTTTTTGTCTGATAACTTCATAGTAAACATCCTCGCTGATATCCATACGACGAACTTTTTCTACTTGAAGCAGCTCTCCTTCGCTCATTTGCTGTACTGCATCTGATACAATTTTGAGAATGGTAAATTCTTGATTGTTAACAGATAGTTGTAAGCCTTTTGCTAAAAGATAATCGCCAACTAAAACAGCAATTTTATTCTTCCAAAGGGCGTTAACGGAGAAAAAACCTCTTCTCTCGAAAGAATTGTCTACCACATCATCATGAACCAAGGTTGCGGTATGTAATAACTCTACCAAAGCAGCACCACGGTAAGTAGACTCGGTTATACCGCCACAAACATTTGCAGCAAAGAATACAAACATCGGACGAATTTGCTTCCCTTTCCTCTTTACAATATAATGAGTAATGCGGTCTAAAAGTGGAACTGAACTTTGCATAGAAGTTTTAAACTTCTCTTCAAAAGCATCAATTTCCTTTTCTATGGGTTTTTTGATTTCGTCTAGTTTCAGCATCCTGAATTTAAAACAAGCTTTGATACTTTGGGTTTGCAAACATAATGTAAAAAAGCGGATTTATACTTATGAAAGCAAAGCTTTAAGAAAAATTGTTTAATATTAAATCGAAAATGAAGAAGCACATGAGAATGATAAAAATATGGATGTTTATAGCCTTTACTTTTATAAGTATATCGGCTTCGGCCCAGGTACAGTCTGGCAAAAGATTTAACTTTTTTAACCGTACTGAGGTTTCTTATTCTTTAGCTATTAATGAGGTTTTAGGTACTTCTGGTATCAATGCATTTAGGATAAAAACCATTTTTGGTAAGCAAAATAGCTTTTTTGGTATAGGCGGAGGAATTGCAACCACAAGTTTTAATACCATTGATAGAAGCGGTGGAGGTAATTATAATACCATTTCATTTTTAGCAGATGCACATGCTTTCCCTTTTAAAAGGGAGGATAGGGGGAATAATATTTTTCTTAAGGCTGCTGCCGGATATTCGCCTCGTATTTTTAATGGTTACGATCAAGGTTTTACTTACGATGCCGGCTTAGGTTATATCATCACTACTAAAAAAGGTGGCAGGTTATTTATACAAGCTTTGTATTTACAGCAAAACTTAAGTCAGTTTAATTTTATAGAAACGGTAAAATTACAATCTGTTGGGCTTGGTGTTGGGATAGGGTTTTAAGAAAGTATATAGTATAAAGTACAGAGTAGAAAGAACTTGAAATGTGAGATTTAGGAAGTGCTAATGAATGGTAAAGTATTTGATAGTGATGCTGATATATTTTGAATATAGTATTTTAAAGTTTTATTTTTGATTATGAATATAGATAATTCTAAACTCAAACAGATTAGAGAACTTTGCAAAGCGAATAAAGTAAAATCACTTTTTGCTTTTGGTTCTGTTACGAGAAATGATTATCATGAGTCATCAGATATAGATTTAGTGGTTGATTTTGATGAACAAGACCCTTTTAGGTATACTGATTTATATTTCAATTTAAAAGCGAAAATTGAAGAGATTTTAGCTAGACAGGTTGATTTACTTGAGGAAAGAGGAATAAAAAATCGCATTTTTAAACAAGAATTAGAGAATACCAAAGTGAAGATTTATGGATATTAAAATCAGAACTTGGTTATTAGACATACAGTAGTGTATTGACGAAATATTTCTTTTTGTTGCCAATCAAAAGGATTTTAAAGCCTATAAAAAAGATATAAAGACTAAAAAGGCAGTTGAAAGGAATTTGGAAATTATTGGTGAAGCTGTTAATCGTATCATAAAAATGGATGCTAATTTTCAGTTTCAGAATGCAAAAAATATCATCGGAACTAGAAATAGAATCATTCATAGCTATGATAACATATCTGATGAGTTAATCTGGACTATAGTACGTAGAGATTTACCAGAGATTAAACAGCAAGTAGATAAACTTCTAGGAAGTAATTAAATTATATTTTATATCACCTAACCACCTAACCACCTAACCAACTAACAACCTAACAAACTACTCAAAACCCAACCTTTACCAATATAGGGAAATGATCTGATGGATATTTACCTTGATAACTATCTGTTAACAGTCCCCATTTGTGTGTTTTAAAATGTTTGCTTACGAAAACATGGTCTATAATGCTATTACCTTTTAATTGATTGCCAAAGCCATTAAAAGAATTGCTATTAGCGTAAGGCTGTTTCACTTGTTGGTAGGTATCTTTCAAAATATCGCTGTTAGCGATAATTAAATAAGGGTCACTGCTGTGGTTGCCATTTAAATCTCCTGTAAAAATTACAGGTTTGTCTTTAGCAATGCTTTTGATTTTTTCTAAGATAAGTTCACTGCTTTCTTTTCGGGCAGTAACCCCTTGGTGATCATAATGAGCATTAAAAAAGTAAAAGCTTTTCTTCGTTTTTTTATCCTTTAAATAAACCCAAGAGCAAATACG
>NZ_DLHN01000013.1 GCF_002483235.1 Pedobacter glucosidilyticus
TGATGTCAATAAAATTGAAGCAGAAGGCGGTCATTAATGATTTAAGCCTCCTTTTATATAAATATAGCAGAAAGCTAAACTAGAGGAGCGAACTTTCCAAAAAGTTCGCTCCTCTTTTAATACCACCAATTTACAAAAAGCTTAGTTCAATGATGTTATGAATCTTACCTTATGCATTTTGAAATTTTGATATTTGTCGAGCAGTTTAGCATCTGCTCAATGAGAGAGGATTTTGTCAAAAATCATATTTGTCAAATTGAGTGAAGTTGAAGAATCAGAAAAGACTTCGACTCTGCTACCATTGACGTTTTTTATAATAATTTGATTATCAGAGGTATTTAATTTTACAAACACGTTATTTCATATTGATTTATATGAAATATATTAGACCTCATCCCGACACAAAATGGTGATTTTAAAAAGTCTCATTCTTAAGTTTAATAGCCCATTAATTTTATAGGTTACTACCAATAACTGGTAGTTTAATAAAGCTGTCTGTAACAGCTTCATCTGCGGTTTTTGCTCTTAGCTCATCCATGTGATAATGCTTATCAAAAAACTCATCACACCATAAACAAATATTTTGAAGCTTTTTTCCTCTTTCTACGGCATAAGCCTCGCTTACGCCAATACTTTCTCCCATTTTATAAGGTTCGCCGTCATTTAAAGCTTTAAAAATTTCAGATTCTTTTACTTTTAGCAATACATCGGCTATTTTTTCTTTTCTGGCATCGCCTAAAGCTTTTTTTGTGCCAGGACAACATGGGTTTATGGCCCATAGTTGGATGCTCAGTTCCTCAATCACATCTTGATGACCGCCTAAGAAATTTTTAGCTCCTGATTGTATGTTACAAAAGTTATGTAAATGATTTTGCATCCATAAGTCTTTGGTAAAGGCTCTGCCTCTTGCCCAATTACCACCCAGCCACATTTCCTCGTTTGCTCCAAAATAAGAGTAGGTACGCCAATTGGGGTCAAGTTTAGCTCGCTTTTCTTCGTCTTTAACACCTACTTTAATATAAGGCATAATATCTACCAAACCTCGGCTATCAAACAACTCTTTTAAGATATTAAGTTTTGCTCCGGCATGCTTATGAAATCTGTCTAAACTGGCAATACTAAATCCTTTAACACCTTTCTCCAGCAAAATATCCAGAATTTTACCAGTCATTAAATCACCATTGGTTTGTATGGTAATTTTTAAATCTTGACCATACTTTGCTATTAAAGTATCAATAATCAGGTAAAGCTGTTTTCTATCTGCTAAGGGCTCGCCGCCACTTAAAATAATTTTACTTAATTTTTCTGGCAAATGATGAATAATCTGTAAACACTCCTCATCAGTCATGCGCTTACCTTTAGGCCCAGAATCATTGTAACAATGGTCGCATTCATCATTACAAAGCTGGGTAAATACCCAATATATGGTTCCGTAAGTGTTATAATCGTTTCTCATAGTTTAAAGATTATTCCAAAAGTTGATTTCATTTTGTACCCCAGTTTTTTCCGAGCGGATAAAACTTTGTTTATCCTTATATACTTCTAATACGCCATTTTCCATATAACAGATTTTATCGCCCATTAATAAAGCTTCTTTTAAATCATGCGTTACAAAAAGAGCTGTAATTTGATATTCTTTAGCAATCTTTTTATAAAGCTGCTGCATGTTACTTCTAGTTTCTACATCTAAACTACTAAATGGTTCATCTAATAAAATTAAAGGTGGATTAAGAATAAGCGCTCTACCAAAGGCAACACGCTGTTTTTGTCCGCCAGAAAGCTCATGTGGCATCTTTTTATCAAAGCCATCTAACTCCAACTGTGAAAGCATATCTTTAACTTTCGTTTTTATGATGTGCTTTTCTGTATTTCTAATTTTTAAACCAAAAGCTATGTTTTCAAAAACATTCATGTTTGGAAAAAGCAAAGCTTCCTGAAAAAGGTAAACAATTTTACGTTCTTGCGCAGGTAATGCTAAAACGTTCTGACCTTGTAAATTCACCATTCCGCCATCGGCTGTTTCTATACCTGCAATAATTTTTAATAAGGTAGATTTACCACAGCCACTTTTACCTAAAACACTTAAAGTTTGATGTGCATCTACATCAAAACAAATTTCTTTAAGTACCTGCTGGCTTTTAAACTTTTTACTGATATTTTTTACCTCTAAAAACATTAGCCTTTTTGTTGAATGATGAATCTTTTGTTAAACCACAATAAAATTACAGGAGGTAAAATAAGCAAACAGCAGCTTAATGCAGCATAAAAAATATTAGCCTCGTTTATAAACTGAAAAACATGAATGGTTAAAGTACTTATTTTACCATAACCAATAATACTGGTTAAACCATACTCAAACCAAGAAATTAAAAAACATTGGAAAAAGCAAATGACAAGAAATGATTTGGCAAGGGGTAAAGTTATGTATAGAAATGCTTGCTTTTGCTTACCTCCTAAAGTGTAAACCAAGTTTTGATAATCTAATACTTTTTGGTTCCAAAAGCTTAAGAAAAATATAATGCTATAGGGTAAAGCAATAATGAGTTGCGCTAAAACAATTCCATATAAGTTTCCAATCAAACCTAGTTTTATGAAGTAGTATTTTAAGCAAATGGCAAAAATTACAGGAGAAAGCGCAAAAGGGAAATAAGTTAAAAAAGTAAGTAATCTCCTTTTTGGATGATAAGCAATATACCTACTTAGCACAAAACCTAGAATGGTAGCGCTGCCGGCAACAAATAGTGCAATACTTAATGATATAACAAAGCTATTGCTGATCACATGGCCATCACCCAAAATAACTGTCCAGTTTTCTAAGGTTAATTTCTCTGGTAACAGTTTTGGGAATACCCACTTTTGCGAAAAAGACAACAAGAAAAGTATTGCAATGGGCAAGGTAAAAACCAAAGCCAACATCAGTAATATAAAATATTTGATGCTATACTTCATACTGGTGTTTTGATTTTTTAAAGGCTATAAACAATAAAAGAAGTACCAAAAAGGCATAAATAACCGCTATAGCATAGCCTTGTGGAATATCAAGAAGATTAAATTTCTGTAATTTCCTTACGGCTAAAACAGAAATAGTTTCTGGACTAGATTTCCCTAATAACAACGGCACTTCATAAGAACCCAACTTAAAAATAAAGTAAATGATGATGCTTGGTAAACTTCTTTTTAGCAGTATAGGGATACTGATTTTAAAAATGGTTTGTTTTTTACTTGCGCCTAAAGCATAAGCCAACTTCTGATAATCCTCTAGTTTTTCGGCTTGATATAAGCTAGCATATAATAAGATAAAGAAAGGTAAACTTAAAAAGGTTTGTGTGCTGATGATACCTATATGGTAACTATCATTAACTAAATTTGGAAAATCACTAATCTGATTAATGATACCTAACTGGTGGCACAATCTAGCAAGAATGCCTGCATTACTTAAGAACTGAAAGAAGAAAAATGCAGCAACGATAGAAGGGAAAGCCAGGGGCATATAAACCAAATAAGAAAATATTCCGCTTTTAAATTTTTTAGGAAAAGCTAATACCACAGCTAAAGAGATAAATATACAAATACTTAAAGAGGCAAAAGCTAACCAACTGGTATACAAAACAGAAATATAAACTTCTGATGTTGAAAATAGTATTTTCCAATTTTCTAAGGTAAAACCCTTGTTAAGCACACCCACCAAACCAAAACTATAAGCTATAGCATAACCTAAACCTGCAAGCAAAGGTAATAATGTAAATAGCATCAGTATGCTAAAATTTAATGTCTTATTTAAGGGTTTAAACATTAAGGTTTTTCTATTACTTGAGTTCTAAAATCGGCAGCTACATTAATCATGTATTGCGAATGTGTTTCTTTAATAGCCTTTTCTTGTATAGCTTCTTCGCTCATTCCATATTTAATTTTTGGAAGTGCTTGATATTGATCTTGCCATTGTTTTTCCAGTTTTTGATAATCAAAAACTGGCATTCCACCAGAGTTATTAATGTCACTTTTTTTGATTTGTGCTTCTGGTGAGAGCAAAAAATTAATCACCACTAAAGCACCTTCTTTATTTGGTGCGTTGTAAGGAATTCCTAAATAGCTAGTATTGTGTATACTACCTGCTTTGAAAACGAAAGCTTTAGAAGTAGCAGGGAATAAACCTTCTTTAATACCCTTATCTATAGCTGTAATACCAAAGGAAAAAGCAAAATTAAGCTCGCCGGAGCCAAACATTTGCGAAACTGTAACATTGCTAGCTGGGAAAGTTGTGCCATTTTTCCAAAAATATTTCTTGTTTTTATTGATAAAATCCCAAAGTTGCGGTGCATATTTATCATATTTTTCCTGACTAAAATCGCCATCTAATTCTTTTATGCCACCAGCAATTTCTACTAACCAGGATTTCAACAAAGTATAGCCAGAAAAATCTAGCGGGATAGTAAACTTACCTGGATGAGCTTTCCAATAGGCCTCAAAATCTTGCATACTTTGTGGGATATTTTTTACTCTGGCAGCATCTGTGATACCAATAAAAGAAGCTTTACCCCAAGGTGCTTCATAACCATTGATAGCTTGCTGAAAATCATATTTAATGATAGGATCTTCATAATTGATGTATTTAGAGTTGGGGAGTTTATCTGTAAAAGGGCCATATAAACCTTTTATCTGCTGCAATTGATAAAAGGTTTCGCCGTTTATCCAAACCATATCTGTTTGTCCTTCTGCTAAGCCCGCTTCTTGCTCCGTCATGATACTATTTACAATTTCATTTCCTTGGCCGGGGATGATTTTTAAAGTAATACCATACCTTTTTAATACGGTTGGTACCACATATTCATCTATATGTTTATTCGCTTTTTTATCGCCCAGATACTTCATGAAAACAACGGTAGTTCCCTTTGCTTTTTGCTCTATTTCTTCCCAAGATTGGGTCATCAAGCTATCTTGCTGCGTATTACTTTGATTTTGCTTACAAGCATTTATGATGCTCCCTATAAAAAGGAAGGTCAATAAAATGATATTCTTTTTTCTGTTAATCATTCTTTTAAATCTTTATGATGATTTTAGCGTATATATTTATACAAAATTTAATAATAATGGTTGAGGCCGATAGCACTACATTTTCTGATAAGGATTTACATCAACACCAAATTTGGAATAATTTGATTAAACAATTTATTACTGATGATGGCTTTGTAGATTATCAAGGTTTTAAATCTAAGGAACATTTATTAAATCAATATCTTGAAATCATAAGTACTTATCCACCAACAGCAGATTGGACACGCCAAGAGAAAATTGCCTACTGGATAAATGCTTACAATGCTTTTACGGTAAAATTAATCATCAATCATTACGGTGTGCAATCTATCAAAGATATTCATCACCAAGTGTATGATTCTCCATGGAAAATCCCCTTTTTTAAAATAGGTGATGATGCTTTTACTTTAGACAAGATAGAACATGAGATTTTACGTAAAGAAATACAAGAACCTTATATCCATTTTGCTTTAGTTTGTGCCTCTTTTTCTTGTCCGCATTTTAGAAATGAAGCCTATACTGCTCAACATGTTAAAGAACAACTGGATGATCAGGCCAGAATTTTTATAAACGATCCTCGTAAAAATAAACTTGATAGCACCCCTTTAGAAGTATCAAGCTTATTTAGTTGGTATTGGGATGATTTTGCTACCCATTTTACTGATGATTCTTCTTTTATCACTTGGTTAAATAAATACAGTAAACATCCGTTAAATTATCCATCATCCTATACTTTTATGCCTTATAACTGCAGCTTAAATGGTAAGTAATCGAGCTTTTACTTTAAAAGTAAAAGCTCGATTATCATTAATAATTTCCAAATATATAGCGCATTCCAAACTGGAACTGGCGAGGTGGCGCAGCAGCTCTTATGTTAAAATTATTGCTACTTCTTGACCCTGGCTGTACCATATTACTTGCCGCTTTAGTAGCTGCGAAACCGGTTAAATTTTTAGCGTTTAAAAGGTTATAAACATCTGCAGAAAATTCTATACCAGCTTTGTTTTTAAGTTTTAAGCGATATTTTGTTGATAAATCAAATGTTGTTGCACTTGGTAATCTATCATTATTACGTGTTTCTCCTGGCTGTATATCGGCAGGTAAACCGGCTGGAATTTCTCCGTTACCATTAACATCGGCAACACCACCCCATTGTGATAATATAGCATAACGTGTTACGGGTTGTCCACTCTGGTGTAACATAGCAGGTGTAATGGTTAAGTTTTTAACAGGATACCAAGTTACCAAGGCATTCACAACATGTGTTCTATCATTATCAGCAAAAGCATATTCGGCAGCCCAATTGTTTCCATCGGCAGCTCTTGAGTTAATACCCTCGGCATCTACTTTAGATTTAGATAAGGAATAAGAAAGACGGTAAGAAAAATGGTCTGTTGCGCTTTTCTCTTTTTGTAAAACAAAGTTTGCTGCTAGGTATCTAGCCTTACCTTTGGTTTCTGTCATAAACACGTCTCTGGCAATACCAGAATAATCTAGACCATTAATTACGGCTACAAACTGCCCACCTACGGTTTTAATAGGTACAGGCCTATCAGCGTTTGCTGCATTAGCAGATCTAAACTCACCTGTTACAGCAGGACTATATTCTGGTGCAGCATTTAGATTGGTTATCCTGAATAAGTTATTGGTTGCAGAACTTAGCAAATCAACATAAAAAATGATGTTTTCATTTACTTTTCTTTGGTAACCAATATTGATTTGGTCTGAGTACGGGTTCTGATACCCGTTTGGATTTTTGATTCTAAAATTGGTATTAGATTGGTTTGCCCTTTTGGCTTGTGCTTCCTGTGAGCTCGGACCTTTCAAATAATCAGGATTATTGGCTAGATTATCTAAATCAGCATAAACGGCTCTTAAATTACCAGGGTGTGTAATTCTGTCTAAATCTGCATTTGGGTCTAGTTTACCCAGACGTTGCAGCTCTGCCAGTTGTAATTTAAAATTAGGTGAGTTATTGCTGAACTGTAAATTATCGCTAGTTACCGAGTATTTGATTTTATCGTAAAAACGACCAATACCACCTCTAATGACATTTTTATCATCCAGTTTGTAATTGAAACTTGTTCTTGGGCCTATGTTATTCCAATCTCCACGAGTACTACCTGCCTTAGAAAGGTTATCATAATCAAACCTCACACCCAAATTAATATCAAGTTTATCATTAAGCTTAAAGTTATCCTCGGCATACAGGTTAAATACGTTTTGGCGGGTACCAAATCTGCTTTGGTCTAAATCTACCTGATAACGTAATACATCAACATCAGCCGGAATATCATCAATATCTAAAGCCGAGCCTATATTTCTGGCTCTCAAATCTGCCAATTGTTGTGGGTTAAGTCTTACCGTATAAAAACCATAAGAGTTACCGGCACCCAACAAAGAAAAATTAGAGGTAGTAAACTCTGTACCAAATAAAAAGTTGTGTTTTCCTGCTTCTAATCTAAATTTTTGTTGAATCTGGTTGGTGTATTCATCATCATCAAAGATATAATCTATAGAGCCTATGGTGGCTATAGTTCTGCCAGTTAGATCTTGTACAGAAACACCAGGCTTACCAATATTTGGTCTATCACGATAGTTCCATCTGAAATAGCTGTTTTGGTAGTTGGTTTCTCCTTTTAATCTAGCGCCTAATTGATAACTGTTTTTTAAGGCTATTAAATAGGTTCTGTTTTTTTGTGTCGATGCTGATGATGGGAAATTGTTACCACCAGTTAAACCTCCACCTTGTTGGTCTACATCAAAACTACCATAATTAACTCTTAGGCTGCTTTTAAATTTATCGCTCCAAATTTGATCTATTTTAGTAGATAAATAACTGAAACTATTATTTCCTCTAATCGCTTCATTTACACCTAACTCTGGTACGTTTAAAAGATTGTCTTTGATGTCAAAGGTTTGTTCAAAGTTTAGGTAGAAAAAAGTTTTGTCTTTTTTTAGTGCGCCACCTAAGCCTACACCCAATTGTTGCCTCTGGAAACCGTCTTTAACAGGGTTTCCGTATAAATCTAAAGAAGCAAAAGCAGAGCGACTATCTACAATAGAACCGGGTCTGGTTAAATAAAATACTTCGCCTGTAAAATCATTACTACCAGAGCGTGTTTCAACGTTTACAATACCATTACTGGTGTTTCCATATTCTACAGAATAGTTATTGGTTAAAACCGTAATGCTTTCTGTAAAGCCAAAAGGGGTGTTAAATTTAGAATTACCTAAAAAGCGTTCGTTATTATCCAAGCCATCAATCATATAATTGGTATAAATACCGCTTAATCCGTTTATAGCAATGGTAGGTGCCTCGTTATAACCTAAAGTAGATATGGTTAAATTGGGTAAACGATATAAACTTTTGGTCACATCCCGGCCTTCTATAGGTAGGTTTTGGATTTCTTTTTTACTGATGTAAGATGATACAGCAGCATCCGTTTTATTTATTTTTAAAGCTTTATCAGCAATCACACTTATTTCATTCAATTCCTGAAAATCCTTTTTTCTGGCTATTAAAGTGATGTTGGTTTCTAAAGCGCTATCAACAACTAATGTTCTGCTTTCTATAGCATAGTTAAGTTTTGATAGGGCTTGTATTTGATACTCGCCCTGTTTTACATTTTTAAACATTACCAAACCATTTTTATTGGTTATTGCTGTAAAACTAGAGTCGGTAAGTAAATTTGTTAAAGTGATGTTATAGCCAGATAAGGGCTTTTTATCTTCTGTGTTAAGCAAAACGTTTACACTACTTTGTGCAAATAGGTTTACTGCCCAAAATAGGGTTAATAAAGAAAGTATAATTCTTTTCATGAAAAATTTAAGATGAAGTATTGTTTAAATATGAAATAAAGGGAGATTAGGCTATTGCCGGAGGTGCTCTTAATGCTTTGTAGCGATATAAAAATGTTTCATCATGCAGCCAAACAAAAGTTGCGAAATTATTTTTAAAGGCTATAATCAGCGCTTTTATAAAAGATAGGATGGAACTTTTAGGAAGCTTTTTCAGCATACTAAAATGATCAAAATCTTCTAGTAAAGCTGTTTCAACCAATTCTACGTCGGCAAATACCTCTTTTAAATTTTTGTAGGTGTGTGAAGATTGCCATTTAATACTTTTAAAAAGTATAGGATTAAAATTATTTTTAGATAGTCCTATTAAATAAGTACCTCCATCTTTACTAGGCCCTAATATAACTTGCTGGCGCTCAACCGCATCTATTGCTACTGATAGATGCTGATCATCTAGCTGAAGGGTATCATTACCAATACAAATGATATGCTGATAGCCCTTACTAAAAATATCATGGAAAGCATTGGTAATTTTTTCGCCAAACGAATCACCATGTTGCTTTAAGGAATCTATCCAGTAAAAATCTCTTTTACAACGGCTTACTAAACTCAGTGTATGTTTGGTTAGCGCTGCAGATATTTTTTTTGAGGCTAAAAAAGATGATAAATGAGAAAACTGCTTTTTCCTAGCTTCTATATCGGGTAATTCGGCAAAAAGAATAATAGCAGTTTTATGCATCCTTTAGTTTGTTTTCAGCAATAATTACGTGTAAGTAGCGCTTATGGTTTTCATATTCTTAAAATGTTTCCAAATTAGATAAAAATATTGATATAGCTTTAGATTGATAACTTTGTATGGTTAAACCCCTATTACAAATTGAGAAAGTTTAAATTCTACAGACATATTATTGCACTTAGTTTCTTAATTTTATTAGGCTTAAGGCTGGGTAAAATAAAAGGGCTATTAATTGTGTTGGTGGTTTATTTAGCCTTAAACATGGCAACTATTGTAAGATATTTTAGAGAAAGGAGCGCAAGAAATGGCAAATTTTAAAGAAATTATAAATTCTGGAAAACCTGTTTTGGTAGATTTTTTTGCTACATGGTGTGGCCCCTGCAAAATGATGTCGCCTATGTTAGATGATTTAAAAAAACAGGTTGGAGATAGCGCAACCATTATCAAAATTGATGTTGATAAAAACCCACAGGCAGCAGCAGCTTATCATGTACAGGGCGTACCTACCTTAATTTTATTTAAAGACGGGGAAGTAAAATGGAGACAATCTGGTGTGGTACCTGTTCATGAACTTCTGAAGCTGATTCAAAAAACAATCTAAATTTTCAGATAACATCTTCATAGATCATTTTTAAAAACATAAAAAAGAGGCTGTCTAAAATTACCATGTTGTAACAGGCTGAGCGGAGTCGAAGCCTTTTCTTATCCTTCGACTTCGCTCAGGATGACATTTCCTTCGACTTCGCTCAGGATGACAACAAAGGTCAACTCAGTGTGACAAATATGATTTTGGAGACAGCTTCTTTAATCAAAAACTTAAATTAATCAATCAATTGGGCAGATTTTACTTTTAAGCGCTCTATCTCTCTTTTTAACAATTCTATTTCGGTTTGCTGCTCTTTCACTGCAGCTACCAGTACAGGAATTAGATTATTCATTTGCACTTCTTCATATTTGGCAACTTTAGATTGATTTTTTCCTGCCGGATACATTTTAGAAGTTTCTGTAACGATACCTGGCAATTGGGTATTCACTCCATTTGTTTTAAATCCATACTGGTTGCCAGATGGTAGTCTCAAATATTTATATTTATCTACATCGTATTTAAAAGTTATAGGCTCTAAAGCATTTAACTTTTCTGTTGGATTTGTAATTTTAGATATATCAACTTTTAAATCACTTTCCTCAATTTTTTGAGCTTGAACATTTAAAGTTAATACAGTGGCAAAAAAGCCTATCATAGCAGTTTTAAGAATGAATGAAGTTTTCATAATGATATATATTTGGTCGAATTCAACAATAAGATTAATGATGTAATAAAGATTTAAATTGAATGTAAAAAATTCTATTTAAGCTTCTGGAGGGAGCTCGGGTAAAGAGAGGCTTCTATCAGGCAGAAAAACTGGTGATTGCAGTGGAGTGCTTTTAATCGCTCTATACATAACCAGACTAAAACCTTCATGATTAAATAACTCATCAGAACCTGTTAGTTCCTCAGATTCAGAATCACCATTAGTATGCTCTTGTGAGTTTTCTTCGGTTTGATTAACATCAACATATACTTTTTCTGAATTGCCTGTGGCAAAAACAGCTGTGCTTATATTCATGGGCATCATAAATATCAGGCAAAGTAGAAATATGTTAATGATCTTGCTAAACATTTGCTAATAACGCTTGTTTAAAAATAGAGAAGCAAACATATTGCCTAAATCATATTAAATCAAAATTTTAAACAAAAAAATGACAAAAAAAATAATATTAGGCGGGGGATGCTTTTGGTGTACAGAAGCTGTGTTTACGGCTATTCAAGGTGTAAAAGATATAAAGCCTGGATATATGGGTGGAAAAAGAGAAAATCCAACCTATGAACAAGTTTGTAGCGGGGCAACCGGACATGCAGAGGTTATACAAATTACTTATGACGATGAATTACTAAGTTTAGAAGATTTATTGTATGTATTTTTTTATACGCATAATCCAACAACATTAAATAGGCAAGGTGCTGATGTTGGTACACAATACCGTTCTGTAATTTTTTATGAGGATCATCAACAAGCAGAAATAGCGCATCAAGTTATAGCTAAGATAAATGATGATGGAGTTTACACCGATAACATTGTAACAGAAGTTAGTCCGGCTGTTGTATTTTACGAAGCAGAAGATTATCATCATCAATATTTTATCAGAAATAGAAACCAGCCTTACTGTATGGCTGTAATAGAGCCTAAACTGGTTAAACTCCTGCAGCATTTTAAAGATAAAATAAAGCCAGAATTACTTTAACAAAAGCTCAAATAAGCTCTCTCAAAAATAAAGTGCTGTTTATGAATAAGTTCACAGTATTTTTTAATTTTAATTTGCAGGAGATATAATTAAAACCTACATTTGTGCCACTTTAGAAAAAAGACACGGGTTCTAAAGTTGTTCTCAAAACCCTCATCGGGGTGTAGCGTAGCCCGGTATCGCGCCACATTTGGGATGTGGAGGTCGTAGGTTCGAATCCTGCCACCCCGACTCAACTCATTATAAATGAGTTCAAAAGCCTCTAAATATAAAATTTAGAGGCTTTTTTGTTGTCTATATCGGCTGTTTATGGATCAAGCGTAAAAGGGATCAAGCGTAAAAGTTGGGGAGAGACATTAAGTGTATATTTTTTGGACGATTTAGTACTGAATTGTTTTCCTTCTCTTTGTCTAAAGGCTAATAAATCTCCTACTAATCCTGATAAACCATGTGTGATGACGTTGTTTCTTGACTTTGCCATGTTGTTAAAATTTTAAGTAAAAAAAATAAACCTGTCTTTGTACTGCTACCGGTATGACGCTTTGGATATGACAAACCTAAAACGTTGATTATTAATATCTTATAGCTATCCTTTCAAAAGAACCAAATAGAACCTTATGCAACCTTTATAGAACATAATAGAACCTATCAGCTCCTGCTACTGCTCCTGCTCTTGTTACTGAAATGGGGTGAAAATGATGAAAAGTGTGGTTTTTGGTGTTTTCTCCCTTCGGAGCTCCTTCGGATTGATATGTGTGATCTATGTGTGATGTATGTGTTAGGGGGGTAGTCCTGAGCTATCGGGAGTTGGGTGGTTAGGTGGTTAGGTATTAACCTAACGGTTAGATTTTAATGTTTTAACCGCTGAGGACGCAGAGGACACGGAGCTGGGTGGTTACTTGTAAGTTGTAGACTTTTTTTTGAGATGTTTCACTGTGCTACCATTGACGTTTTTTATAATGATTTGATTATCAGAGGTGTTTAATTTTATAAAAAACGTCATTTCATATTGATTTATATGAAATATATTAGACCTCAACATGACGGAAGGGGAAGGTTGCAGCATCCCTACCAACTAGTCATGCTGTATGAAAAGATATAGTAGTTTGTCACTGCGAGGTACGTGGCAGTCTCTTTTATAACCTGTATGGAGGGATAGTCTTGCATGAAGAGATAGCTTCACTGTGTTCGCTATGACAGAGTAATCGTGATAGCCTTGCATGAAGAGATAGCTTCGCTTTGCTCGCTATGAACTGTGTTTAAATCC
>NZ_DLHN01000033.1 GCF_002483235.1 Pedobacter glucosidilyticus
TTTTCAAGAAAAAAGTGCCTAGGGTTGGCCGCCTATGAGGCCGGAAAGCCTTGTGCGAAAAAGCAATTACAAGAAAAGAAAGAAGCCGCTACCCGACTAGGGTAAGAAAGCCTTAAGCGAAAAATCTACCAAAAAAAATCCACAATAAAAGCAATAAATCCATACGCTCAAACCAATTTCATTTACAAAGCTAACATCCTATAAAACAAAGAAAATATCTTACACGATAAACGCGTTTTTCTAGCTTATTTTTGAGATATGAACCTTTTTGATAATCAAATTTTATCATCATACGGGTAAATCATCCATAATAAAGAAAGAAAACATGACATTTAAAGCATATCATGCTTATTTTATTGCCTTTTTATTTTTGTGTTTCAGTTCTTTCCTGCCTGTAAAGGCGCAAACATTAGCTCCTCATATTCAGAAAATAAACCACGAAGCTAAACCTTGGGTGTTTTGGTATTGGATGCATGCATCTTTCTCTAAAGAAGGTATAACGGCTGATTTAAAAGCCATGAAAGAGGCAGGTATAACAGGCGCTTATATCGCACCTATAAAAGGTAAAACCAATCCGCCTTTGTATGAGCCGGTGATAGAAACCTTAACACCAGCTTGGTGGGATATCTTCAAATTCGCTATAGAAGAAGCCAAAAGTTTTGATATTAAAATAGCTCTTTTACCTAATGATGGCTTTGCTACGGCTGGTGGCCCTTGGATAACACCTCAGCTATCTATGCAAAAAGTGGTATTTATTACCAGTACTTTAAAAGGCGGCACTTTGTTTCATGCTGCTTTAAAACAACCAGAAACTTACCAGAACTATTATCAAGATATTGCAGTTTTAGCCTTCCCAACACCGGGTGGTAAAACACAAACTACACAAGAAATAAAACCCATAGTAAGTACTAGCAATGGGCAAGACGCCTCTTTTTTAACAGAAAGCGGACATAAAAAGAACTTCACCAGTAATGAACCTTGTTGGATTCAGTACACTTTTGACAAACCCTTTCTTTGCCGCTCTATTAAAATCAGTGTTAACAATTTCAACCATCAATCTAACCGATTATTGGTGGAGGTAAGTGATGATGGTCAAAACTTCAAAAGCTTAGGTCGTTTACAAGCACCACGAACAGGCTGGCTAGATTGGGATGCCCCTGTAACGCATGAAATACCACCTGTAAGCGCAAAATATTTCAGGTTTGTTTATAATCCAGAAGGTACAGAACCCGGAGCCGAAGATTTAGATGCTGCCAAATGGAAACAAAGCTTAAAAATTAACGGTATCGAGCTTTCATCCCTACCAAAAATCAATCAGTTTGAAGGTAAAAGTGGTTTGATTTGGCGAGTGGGCGAGCATAGTAAAAATATTTCTGATGATTTAGCTATACCCATTTCATCCATCATCAACATCAGCGATAAGCTAAACGATAAAGGAAATTTAAAATGGGCAGCACCAAAAACGCATACCGAGTGGACCATCATCCGTATAGGACATACCTCTACCGGACATAAAAATGAAACCGCCGGAGCAGGAAAGGGCTTAGAGGTAGATAAATTTAATCCCGAAGCTGTAAAACTTCAGTTTGATAAATGGTATGGCGAAGCTTTACGTGTGGCTGGCGCCGATTTAGCCAAACAAGTTTTGGGTGTTTTCCATGTGGATAGCTGGGAGTGTGGTAGCCAAAATTGGTCGCCGGTGTTTATGGCCGAGTTTCAAAAAAGGAGAGGGTACGACCCAACTTTATTTTTACCCACATTAGCGGGTTTCCCTATAGCGGGTAGCATAAAAGCAGAGCAGTTTTTGTACGATATGCGCAAAACCATAGCAGAGCTGATGCATGACAATTTCTTCATCACCCTTAAGAATTTAGCACAGCAACATGGCGCTATATTTACTGCCGAGACTACAGCGCCAGTAATGCTAGGCGATGGTTTAAAGCATTTCGGGACGGTTGATGTACCCATGGGCGAGTTTTGGGCAAAAAGTCCTTCTCATGATAAACCTAATGATATGCTAGATGCTATTTCTGGGGCCCATATTTATGGTAAAAACATCATCCAAGCAGAAGCTTTTACAACGGTAAGGATGGAGTGGGACGAGCATCCCGGTAATTTAAAAACCCTACAAGACAGAAATTATGCTTCAGGAGTAAATAAACTGGTTTACCATGTTTATGTACATAACCCTTGGCTAGATAGAAAACCAGGTATGACTTTAGATGGCGTGGGTTTATACTTCCAAAGAGACCAAACATGGTGGGAGCCAGGCAAAGCATGGGTAGCTTATGCAGAACGTTGCCAGAATTTACTACAACAAGGTAAACCCATGGCTGATATTGCCGTTTTTGTAGGAGATGAATTCCCCTCAAGAGCCCTATTGCCAGACCGTTTGGTAAATACCTTACCGGGTATTTTTGGTGCAGAAAGGGTAGCTGCTGAGGTACAAAGAATGGCGAATAAAGCTTTACCTACACAAAGGATAGCAGGTGTAACCACATCGGCAAATATGGCGCAGCCAGAAAATTGGGTTAACCCTTTAAGAGGCTATGCTTATGATTCTTTCAATGCTGATGTCTTGCAAACGGCTAGTTTTAAAGAGGGTAAAGTTGTATTTGCTAGCGGTGCGGCCTATCGTATTTTGGTGTTGCCATTAAAACATCAGTTAAACCCCAATCAATATTATGCTGAAAGCTCATTAGCTAAAATTCTAGCATTGGTCAATGCTGGTGCGATATGTATCATCGGCGATAAGCCCAAATTTAGAACAGGTTTAAAAGCTGATGAAAAGCTGTTTAATAGCTTGTTAGAGCGTATTTGGGGAGGCACTTTTGAAAATGTTAAAATCGGCGGAAGCTATTACGAATACAAAAACTTGGGTAAAGGGAAATTAATTAAAGCGCCATTTTTACCTCAAGATTTTAGTTTTTTAGGTACAGCTCAAGATGTTTTGGTGAAAGATACTGATGGAAAAGAAGCTCATGCAGTAGCTTGGAATCATCGTAAAACCGAAACAAAAGATATTTATTTTGTTGCTAACCAGTTAGATGCAGAAAGAGATTTAAGTTTTGCTTTCCGCGTAAGCGATAAACAAGCTCGTTTATACGATGCCGTTAGCGATACCAACATCCCACTAAAGCAATATCAAGTTAAAGATGGCTATACCCATATCTCTTTAAAACTCCCGGCAAACGGATCTTTATTTGTCATTTTTGAAGAGCCATTAGCTGCAAAGGAAGTCAACATAGGCTTTAATTATATCCAATATCAAAAGCTAAAAGATATTTCAACAACTTGGAAACTAAAGTTTAATGAAAGTCATGGCGGGCCAACCGAAACCATCCTTCTAGATAGCTTACAAGATTGGAGCAAGCATAACAACCCGCAAATTAAATACTATTCTGGTACGGCAACTTATAGCAAAAACTTCACTCATAAAGCTTCTAAAAACGAGCAAATATGGCTTGATTTAGGCGAAGTAGCCAACATGGCCAGCGTAAAAGTAAATGGTATAAACTGCGGTATTGTATGGACAGCTCCTTATCGCATAAACATCAGTAAGGCTTTAAAGAAAGGCCAAAATCAATTAGAAATAGAGGTTAGCAATACTTGGGCAAACCGTTTAATAGGCGACCAACTGCTGCCGGAAGATCAAAGAATCACCAAAACAACAGCTCCTTTTAGGCTAGCAGGCAAAGCCTTAAATAAAGCCGGTTTATTAGGAAATGTTGCTCTGTTAAAAGTAATAGAATAATGAATAAGAGATTTTATATCAGCTTATTAGCTGGATTTTTAGCTTTAAATAATAGCTATGCACAAACAAAAGCTATGGTAAATACAGCTGCTAGTCCTTATGCTAAGCTAAAAAGCGTAGACATGGGTGCTGTAAACTGGACAAGCGGTTTTTGGGCAGAGCGTTTCCAGGTATGTAAAGAAAATATGGTGCCCCAGCTATGGAAAGTTTATACCAGTGCAGACATCAGCCATGCTTACAGAAATTTTGAAATAGCGGCTGGTTTGGCTAAAGGAAATCATAAAGGTCCGTCTTTTCATGATGGTGATTTCTATAAAACCTTAGAAGCTGTAGCTAGTTTATACGCATCCACAAAAGATGAAAAGTTAAACAACATGATGGATGAGGCGATAGCCACTATTGCCAAATCTCAGCGAGAGGATGGTTATATCTATACTAAAGCCATGATAGAGGAGCGTAACACGGGTATTCGAGATCAGTTTCAAGACCGTTTAAGTTTCGAGGCTTATAATATTGGTCATTTAATGACAGCCGCTTGCATCCATTACCGGGCTACCGGAAAGCGTTCTTTGCTAAATGTAGCCGTTAAAGCCACAGATTATTTGTACAATTTTTATCAAAAAGCATCGCCAACTTTAGCCCGAAATGCCATTTGCCCATCGCATTACATGGGTGTGATAGAAATGTACCGTACCCTTGGCGATAAAAGATATTTAGAGCTAGCCAAACACTTAATAGACATTAAAGGGAAGATAGATGATGGTACTGATGATAACCAAGACAGAATTCCGTTTAGAGAGCAAAAAAAGGTGATGGGGCATGCGGTTAGAGCCAATTATTTATATGCTGGCGTTGCCGATGTTTATGCTGAAACAGGCGATGAAACCCTATGGAAGCAATTAGATAAGATGTGGGATGATGTTACGCAGCATAAAATGTACATTACAGGTGGTTGCGGGTCTTTGTATGATGGCGTATCGCCAGATGGTACTTCTTATAATCCTACAGAGGTGCAAAAAATACATCAGGCTTATGGCCGAGATTACCAATTGCCAAATTTTACAGCGCATAATGAAACCTGTGCCAATATTGGCAATGTGCTATGGAATTACCGTATGCTACAGCTCAGCGGAGAAGCTAAATATGTCGATGTGATAGAATTAGCCTTGTATAACAGTGTATTATCGGGTATTAGTTTAGATGGGAAAAGATTTTTGTACACCAATCCTTTAAGCTATAGCGATGCCTTGCCTTTTAAACAACGTTGGTCTAAAGATAGGGTAGAGTATATTTCGCTGTCTAATTGTTGTCCGCCTAACACGGTACGTACCCTTGCAGAAGTAAGCAATTACGCTTATAGCCTTTCTGATAAAGGCGTCTGGATAAATTTATACGGTGCTAATGAATTAAAAACAGCTTTAAAAGATGGTTCTTCTTTATCAGTAACACAAGAAACAGCCTACCCTTGGAATGGCGATGTTACATTCACCATCAAAGAAAGCAGTAAGAACCCATTTTCTTTCTTTTTAAGGATACCGGGCTGGGCCTCAAAAGCTAGTGTTATGGTGAATGGTAAAGCCCTTGAAACAGCTGTTACTCCTGGTACTTATGCTGAGATTCATAGAAAATGGAAGAAGGGAGATGTGATAAGTTTAAGCATCCCTATGGAAGCAGAAATGATAGCAGCCAACCCTTTGGTAGAAGAAAACAGAAACCAAATTGCGGTAAAACGTGGTCCGGTGGTTTACTGTGCCGAGTCTGTAGATATGCCACAAGGTAGCAGTATTTTTAACCTCGATATACCAGCAAATACCCAGTTTAAAGCTGTCCCTTTACAATTTGCAAATAGCAAAATGATGGCTTTAGAAGCCGATGTTAACTTGGTAAAAGCACAAAACTGGACAAACCAATTATACCAAAAAGTAAATACCCAAACAGAGCAAGTAAAAGTAAAATTGATTCCTTATTACGCTTGGGGCAATAGGGGCCATGTAGCAGAAATGTCTGTGTGGTTACCGTTTAGTAGATAATGTTTATTGATTTTTGATGGATTGAATGATTGATTTCCCCGTCATCGCGATGAGGAACGAATAAGCAATCTTTTTTTATTGATTGAAGGATTGATTTTGAATGATGGATTGCTTATTCTCTTCAAGATGATGATTTTATAAGACCATAATTACTGTCATACTAAAGGAGCGGAGTCGAAGCTTGATATTTTGCTCTAGATTTACAGTCTTATTAGCCTTTATGAATTATTTCTAGTTTTGACTTTCCGTAAACATTTACTTACTTAGGGTTAAACTCTAACTTGTAAAAATATCTGTGAATTTAGAAGTTTACTTAGATACTTTAAGAGTGATTTCTTTGTGGTAAAAACAAATAGAAATTCTTTAATACAATCAATATTATGTGTGTTAGGGGAGTAAGACTATGCAATAATTTAGTAGAGATTTTACTAATAACACTTCTTAGATGAACAAAACAATATTTACAATAATCATCAGCTTAATTTCATTTGGTTGTAAATTACAGAATACAATTAATCAAGACTTAAAAAATGAACTTGATAGTATTTTAATAAGAGACCAAATATTCAGAGAATATATCGACGTTCAGACTAACGAACTAAGAAAACAAGAAATTGCAAAACGAACGGGCTATTCAAAGGAATTTTTAGACCATCATATATTGGCAATAATAACTGCAACAGACAGTCTTAATTTAGTTAAGGTTGAAAAAATAATTTCAAAATATGGTTATCCAGGTAAATCATTGGTAGGGCAACCTACTAATACCGCAGCATTTCTCGTAATACAACATTCACCAAACATTAAAAAATATTACTCTTTGATTGAAAAAGCAGGAAAAAACAAAGAAATCCCTTTTACGGACGTCGCCATGATGCTTGACAGAAAATTAATAGAGGAGAAGAAACCGCAAATTTATGGAACCCAACTAGAAGGGAAATTTATCATCAATAAACAAACAGGTAAAAAGGAACAAGTTATCTATGTTTTACCGATTAAAAATGCTGAGAAAGTTAACAATCGAAGAAAAAAAGCAGGATTTGAAACTACTGTAGAAGAAAATGCGAAAAGATTTGGTATTGAATACAAGAATTATACTTATCAAGAAATTGAAAGAATGAAATAAAAAAAAATTCTGCTAAAAGCTAATTTATATAAAAGTAGTTGGTGGGAGTTCATGTTAATTCATTAGTCATTTAATTACTTTAGTGAGATGTGAGAATAGTTATGTACGTAAAGCCGTTTTCTTAAACTGATTTCAAATATATAGTTCTCAAGTTGGAAAGAGGTTTCTTTGGCTATCAGATAATACAAAATACAGAACTAAAGAGATTTTAAAAATAAACTTTAAATTACCATCTCTTAAAAGCAATAATATCTAAAATGTCAATCAAAAGAGAACTGATATACATAGATGAAAGAGATGAAACAAATCGTATTGCTCAGTACTCATACCGTGGCGATAAGTGTATTATAGTTTTCAAAGGTAGTTCAAAAGAGTTTGCTTATAGTAGAGATAGGGCGAAAATTATTAGGACTGCAGTAACTGGTGATGAAGCTTTTAGTGTATTTAACTATTTAAAAGAAATAGCTAATACGGTAGGCTTAAAAACAGAAGAGGGTAACAATATACTTTCAAAAAGCTATGATAGCATTACAGAAATTACTGAAAATTGTGTGTTATCAAATTTTTTAAATGGTTATCTACCCGAAGGGGATATTCCTCTTACGAATCCGAATTTTTTCCCTTTTGGTTTTAATCTAAGTCAGAAAAAAGCATTAGAGACTGCTTTTTCTAATAAGTTAAGCGTTATCGAAGGCCCTCCTGGGACAGGGAAAACTCAAACTATCCTGAACATTATAGCAAATGCTGTATTAAATGGTAAAACTGTTGCGGTGGTATCAAGTAATAATTCGGCAACTAAAAATGTTTATGAAAAACTTGAAAAGAATGGTATAGAATTTATAGCAGCACTTCTTGGGAGTTCTCAAAACAAAAAAGAGTTTATAGACTCGCAAAAGGAAATCCCCGACTTATCTAATTTTAATCTCACCGATGAGGATAAGACTGAAATAAAAACCAGAACTACAGCTCTTGTTCAAGAACTCTCTGAAAATCTCGAAAAGAAAAATGAATTAGCATTACTGAAATTAGAACTTGATCATATTGAGACAGAGTATCAGTACTTTATAGAGCGCTATAAAGATAAAATAGCTAAAACTGTAGCTTTAAAAAGAAATATTTCTGCTTTAGATATTCTAAGATTTTGGATTTCTATTGAAATACTAGTAAAAAATCAGAAAAAGATAGGATTGATCAGAAGATGGATTTATCGTTTTAAATATGGTATTAAAGATAAATCATTTTATGAAAATTCATTTGAAGAAATGATTTTCATGATTCAATCAGCTTATTATTCAACTAAAATAAAAGAACTGAAAGAAAATATAGCATCTATAGAACATTCGTTGGAAAACTTTTCGTTTGATAACAAAATGAAAATTTACACAGGGATGTGTATGCAGCTATTTAAATCAGCCCTATATAAAAGATACCATCACCAAACGAGAGAACCTTATACAGTATTAGAGCTTCGTCGTAAGTCAGAAGATTTTATTAAGGATTATCCAGTTATCATGAGTACAACTTATTCGTTAAGACAAAGTTTATCAGAAAAGCTTTCTTACGACTATGTGATTATTGATGAGTCTTCGCAGGTTGATTTAGCTACAGGAGCTCTTGCTTTATCTTGTGCAAAACAAGCTATTATTGTTGGTGATACTAAACAATTGCCTAATGTTGTAGATACAGATATGCAAATAAAAACGAATCAAGTTTTTAATGCATACAACCTTAAAAAGGCTTATCATTACGCTAGTCAGAGTTTGTTATCTTCTATTTTAATGTTGTTTCCAAATATTCCAAAAACACTATTAAGAGAACATTATCGCTGTCATCCAAAAATTATAGAGTTTTGTAATAAGAAATTCTATAATAATGAGCTTCTTATCCTTACGGAGTACACCGAAAAGCGTTCACCACTAATTGTTTATAAAACCTCACAAGGAAATCATGCGAGAGAACGTATGAATCAACGTCAGATTGATGTTATCAAGGAAGAAATTATTCCTAATGAACAACTTGAAGATATTGATTTAGGTATTGTAACACCATATCGTAATCAAACAAATGCTTTACAAAAAACATTTAAAGGAACTTCAATAAAGGCAGATACGGTAGACAAGTTTCAAGGAAGAGAAAATGATGTTATTATTCTCTCTACGGTTGACAATGAAATTTCTGATTTTACAGATCATCCTAATCGCTTAAATGTAGCTGTTTCCAGAGCTGTTGAACAACTTATTTTAGTAGTAAATGGAAATGAAAATCAGAAGGATAGTAACATTGCTGATTTAATTCAATATATAGAATATAATAACTTCTCAGTTATTCAAAGTGAGTTAAACTCTATTTTTGATTTGTTATATAAAGGCTATGAACAAGAAAAAGAGAAAATTCTTAGTAAATCAAACAAAGTATCATCTTTTGATAGCGAGAATTTAATGTTTGGGCTAATAAAACAAGTTTTATCAGATGAAAAGTTTTCTAAATATGATGTTATTTTACATTTCCCAATGAGACTTCTGATTAGGAATTTATCAAGACTTGATGAAGAAGAGGCAAAATATGCCTCTCATCCTCTTACACATTTAGATTTCTTGATTTACAATAAACTTGGTAAAGTTCCTGTTTTAGCTATTGAAGTTGATGGTTTTGAATTTCATAAAGGTGGAACTAAACAAGCTGTAAGAGACCAAATGAAAGATAAAATTTTAGAAAAATATAATTTTCCTATCTTACGATTTAAGACAAATGAAAGTAATGAGAAGGAAAAACTAATCAGTAAACTTAATGAAATACAGCAAATTAAATAAGTGTAATTTGCTTAGTATTTTAGGCCAATAGCTTCTAATATTGCTTTAGCTATCCATAGCCGACAAATAAACGTTAATAACTTTTGTGTAAAACAGCCTATCCTAATCTGCTTGAAATGAAACATTTAGTATTCATGTTTTTATCAATCTTGTATCTGCCTTTACTCGGACAGGCGAGAAATAATTCTAGTTCCACCAAGATTAAAGTTTCAGAAACATTTTATGCAACTCCAGATAAAATTTATGTTGATAGTGTGGAAACCATACTAAGCAAAACATATTTAGACTTAAATAATATTGAGGAAGTAAGAATGTTTATAGAAAACCGAGAAAGCTTACATAACCCGAGAGGAGTAACTCTCATAACCCGAAAGAAAAAGATTGCCTTTGTTAGCCTTGCTGATTTATATTCAAAGCTTAATGGTAATGACACCGTTCCGGTAAAATTTATGGTAGATGAGGAACCATTAAAAGATACTTCTGATGTAAGGTTTGAACCTTCTGTTATTGAAAAAATAAACATGGTTATTAGATATAAACCCGTCAATGTTGGACAAGATTTAGAAAGAAGTATTGATGTCTTTATCACTACAAAAAGAAAACAAACTTTTAGACTCAATTAGATGGTTGCCAGCAACAGGCAGAAGTTACATTTCTTTTATAGTTTTCATTGGTAAAAACATTTTACCTGAAGTTGGAAGTAAAATAAATCCGTATTGTAAATAAAAATTTTGTGCTTTTTCATCAATTGGATCAACCACAACAGCAATTGAATCCATACTCTCCGATATAGCTAAACTACGGTTTAAAGCATCTAATAAAATTTTTTCCCCATAACCATTTCCTTTAATCGATTCGTCAATTGCCAATCGTCCTAAAAGAATAGTTGGAAGTTCGGTATAACTTGGTGGAAGTTTTTTCGCCAAGTCATCTAAAAATTCTTCTCTTTTAATTGAATTTGCAGATAATGTATAATATCCTTTTACTGTATCATGATTATCTACTAGCACAAAACAAGCTGATAAATCACGATTTACATCTTGCCTGGCCTGTTTCCTTATGTAATTGTCTAAAAGTTCATATCCACAAGTGAATTTAGATTTATCATGTTTTTTTTCAAGGTGTACTATTCTAAGCTCCATTAGATTCAATAAATTTTAGATAATTTAATTGAGCTTGTTTAAGTTTATGATTTGGTTTTGGTGGATTTAACAGCGCATTTAAAAAAATCTTTTTATCTTCTATGCTTTTTAAAATTTGGTTGTTCTCAATGATTATCTTATTCGCTTCATTATTTATGCAAAAAACAACAAATTCAGAGAGATTTTTAAACCCTTTCAATTCGCTCGCAAACTTAATCAACTCTTTCTGTTCCTTGCTAATTCGAACATCAATTCTGTCATTAACTAAAGTTGCCATATTCTTTGTTTTTATTAAGTATTATCTTATTTCTTGACTTATTGATAGCTTTATTTAGTGTTTTATTATTTTCTTGATTACGAGAATTAATATAATTCTAAACACAAATACAAATGTACGTGTAAATTACGTACAAAAAAAAGTTTTTACTAGAATTTACTAGTTTTCCTAGCTTTTTAAATGAATCAGTTTGTGGTTGTTGGTTGTCTGTTGCCAGTTCCGTGTTACTACTTTTGAATTTTTCCCTGCCATTGCGATGAGGAACGAAGAAGCAATCTTTTTTTATTGATTGAAGGATGAGTAATCTTTCGTCCACTCGCAACAGGTGCCTATCATGCTTTCACAATCGTATCGTTGGGTTTGTTATCATCATAGTCACAGGTTTTAATCTGTGGTTATAGCAGATATAAACAATCCTTAATTAAATATTTTTTTAGAAAAGCAAAGTTTATACTACTATCTTCCGCCAGTCCGGTGCTCTGCTTTACTCCTCGTCCATTTTCCGCAAAAGCTCCAAATGTCCTGTGGGGTATCGCTGCCGCCCCGGTTTAGCTGGGGTGGGGTTGGTTACCTAACTTTTCTTTTAAAATTACAATTACTTAAACCAAAAACTTATTATTCTAAAATAATGGATAAGATATTTTTATCATTTAGAGGGAGTAGGGGGAGCTTTTACTTTAATATATTTACTAAAAATATATTCACTAATAGGTTTTAATGCCTTTTCTGGATACTCTGGATGCATCCCTCCAATTGTAAAAAATTCTACTTCCTTATCTATCTTAGAATACCACATCTTACGGATACAGTTTTCAGTAAGTGTATCTGGTTTGGTTATTTTTTTGAAATGCTTCAATTTAAAAGTATCTAAAGCTATAACCTGAATATTAGGTAGTTTCTGGTCGCAAGAAATAGACTTGTAATTTACGCCATCCCAATACATACAATCCTTCTCTTTAAAAAAATCTAAGCTTTTAAATGAGAACAGGAGGATGAATATGGATATGGCAGAAATAGCTAGTTTTTTCCATGATTTATGCCAAAATAGGGCATTCATAGATTTTTTAGTAACCGTTATATGATTTAATTTCTTATCAACCTCTTTTGAGGATTCCTTTTCTAATTCGGGTGAAATTTCAACCGCTGCCGGTTTCTCAACTTCTTTATGACCTATAAAATCTTCTTCTTTTTTTAAAGTATCTAACTTAAAAATATAAGGACGTGGAGAAAAATCTATCAACCATGCCAATAGTTCGATATTTTTCTCATCTGTATTTTCAGTTTTTTTATTTAAATGGTTAATCAGGGGTCTAAACCTATCTACATCCATGCTACGGATATATCTTATATAACCTTCTACATCTACACAATCCCCAAAGAAATCTCTTAAAACCTTTTCATCACCTTTTTTAAATCTTTTCGCAATAACAGCAAGACATTCATCTTTTAATCTAGCCGGAGTAGGATTTTGCAAATTCAGCGGCAATGCCATAGCCTCAAGCTTTTCTTCATAAAGTTTAATGACCTGCTTCTTGTATTCTGAAAACATGTTAATAAGAATCTTGGATAAAATTACGGTGGAATTTACGGAATCTTTTACGGTTTTCCGGAATTGCTACGTAACAACCGGAATTATCGGAATCATTTGATAACAAGCTTCTTACGCTATTGCACCTTTGCTTTCGATATCGGTGGTCAATTCTTTTAACAAGAATAACTGCCTTTTAAAAAGAGGAAATAGCGGTAGTAAGTTATTGACCTGGGAAGCAAGCACCTGCTCCCGCTATTGAATCTTAACACTTCCCAAAAATTTAAGAGGCGCCTCTTAAAAAATGCTTTAATCCACCAATACGGTTTGGTGGGCTAGCACAGGTATTCACATTAAATTTTTAAGAAAATGATTCAATTTTTAATTGCTATCTTATTAGGATTGGTAGCTCCTGCTGATAACACAGAGAATAATACTCCAGACAACGAAGTTATCATCACAACAACAAATAGTTCAGGAGGTGAGAATGGACAATTACCAACGCCAAGACCAAAAGGTTAAATAATTATCAGGAGGTTTAAGCTAGACTTAGGCCTCCTTTTTTATGTACTACTTCCTTAAATCTAATTTACTCTTCATCGCAAATAGAAATTATTTCTTTTATTTCTAAATTAGGATAAAAATTAGACTTGAAAATTTTCTATTTATTACTTGTTGCTTTCTTTATTTTTGAAGGATGCCATACTCCTGAGCAAAAAAACAAGAAAAATTCTGCTGGATATCAGCTTTTAGATACCGCTTTCATTTTTTTAGATTCTGGTAAAGCAAAACTTGCTTTTTCCTATTTCAATAAGGCGAAAGAACAATTTCTGCTAAGCAAAGATAGTCTTCAAGCAGGCTCTTGCCTCATCAATATGGGGATGATTGCTACCGAGCAAGGAGATAACTTTGGAGCCAGAGAACTAGCCTTAAATGCTATTCCTTACCTTGATTTTAAAAATGAAGAGCACCATCCTTACATCAGATCTAACTTTAATAATCTAGGCATCACTTCCTTTAACCTCAAAGAGTATGATAAGGCCATAGCATTTTATCAAGAAACTTTAAGCTTTACAGCCGATAGCGATGCTATAAGAGTGGTGAAAAATAACATCGCCAATGTCTATAGAAAACAAAAGAAATATGCAGAAGCTTTAGCACTATACCAAGAGATTTTAAAGCAAGAAACCAGACCTTTAAACTTATCAAGGGTTATTTCAAATTCCGCATTTACCAAATGGGAACAAAATCCTACTTATTTTGCTTTGCCAGAACTTCACCATGCTTTAAGCATAAGAAAGCAGGAAAAAAATATCAGTGGGCAAAACGCTAGCTATATACAACTTACGCAATATCATATACAGAAACAAGTTGATTCGGCACTATACTATGCCAAGTTAAGTTATCAAACAGCCCATGAGATGAATAGTGCAGATGACCGTTTGCTTGCCATTCAGCATTTAATCAAGTTAAGTCCTCCAGAAGAAGCCAAAACTTATTTCAATCTCTATCAAAACCTAAACGATAGCTTGCAAACAGCTAGAAGTACAGCAAAAAATCAGTTTGCGCTTATCCGTTACGAAACAGAGAAACACAAGGCAGACAATCTTATCCTGCAAAGAGAAAAAACAAAGCGTAATAGTTGGATTGCTCTTTTAATTTTCTTGATGATTACTGGAAGCGTCATTACCCTCATCTGGCAGAAAAAGAGGAAAGAACGTTTAGAACTGGAAGCAAAAAATGCGATACGTGAAAACCAATTAAAAACATCAAAAAAAGTACATGATGTGGTTGCCAATGGTTTATACCGCTTAATGTCTGAAATAGAAAATGGTGTACAAACAGAACAAGATAAAATTCTGGATCAAATGGAAATGCTTTATGAACAGTCTAGAGATATATCTTATGATGATGTTACTGATAGTGCTCAAGGCTTTGAAATCGTTATCGCTACACTTCTTAATTCTTTTGCCTCTACTCAAACCAAAGTAATTATCATAGGAAATACACCAGAATTCTGGAATAGGGTTAAAGTTTCAGATAAGTACGAGCTAAAACAGGTACTTCAAGAGCTGATGGTTAACATGAAAAAACATAGCCAAGCTAGCCAAGTAGCACTCCGGTTTGAGCAAACAGAAGAGAAATACTTAAAAATTCACTATACAGATAATGGTATAGGTATACCCGAAGAAAAAAAATTTGGAAATGGGTTGCACAATACGGGAAACCGTATCCATCAGATAGGTGGTGATATTACTTTTGCAAAAGGTGCAGAAGGAGGGCTCAAAATCCTTATCCTTTTTCCCGCTACTTAAAAGAAAAATATGTTTCATAAAGTACTCATAGCCGAAGACCACGAAAGTTCTAATGTTTCTGTAAGGAAAACGCTTGAAGATGCAGGGATTGCACTATGCGATTATACCTATTACTGCGATGATGCCCTTCAAAGAGCTCAAAAAGCCTTTTTAACACATGAACCTTACGAATTATTAATTACTGATTTATCCTTTGAGGAAGACCATCGCAAGCAAAACATACAAAATGGGGTAGATTTGATTGCTGAAATTAGGAAGATACAACCTCATATCAAAGTGTTGGTATTCTCCGTAGAAAGTAAGGTGTCAATTATCCATCAGCTTTTTCAAGATCTGGATATTGATGCCTATGTACGTAAAGCCCGTAGAGATGTTGAGGAACTAAAGAAAGCACTAGAAGCCCTAAGTAAAGGAAACAAGTACATGCCTTTTGCATTAAAGCAAGCAGTTAAAACTCAAAACACTTATGAGTTTAGCGAATATGATATCATCCTGCTTACCCAACTTTCTCAAGGCATGCTCCAAAAAGATATTCCCTATTATCTGGAAAAGAATGGATACAAACCAGCAGGGCTAAGCAGTGTAGAAAAACGCCTTAACCTCATGAGAGAAACCCTGGGCTGTTCTAAAAACGAGCAATTGATTGCCTTTTGTAAAGATCTGGGCATCATATAACTCCGTTTTTAGATAAAAATTTATCCCCAATCATTTCGTGTCAGGAGCGGAGTCGAAGTCTTTTCTGCATCATATATCAGATGATATTTCGATTATTTTCAGTGTAACAAGCAAGATTATTGTGATTGTTTTCCTTTCTACTTCTATCAAAAATAATTTCTTCTTTACGGTTTCCCGTAAAAACAGCAGGACTAGCAATACTACTTTTGATACGATGATGGAAAGAAAAATTTAAACCCGTAATCCAAATTTTATAAGATGAGCCTTTATTATGTTAACCACCAAGCCCAACCCAACGGAGATCATGAAGTACACAAAGAAGATTGTATCTACTTGCCTTATGTTAAAAAATTTCTAGGCTCATTTAGTAACTGTGCCGATGCTGTAAAAGAAGCGAAAAAGACTTATACACAATCTAATGGCTGCCGTATATGTTCTAAAGCTTGTCATACAACCTAAATGGATAACTTGCTATTACACTTCATTTAAATATATTTAATAAAATTATTTATAAGTAAATATCAAACTATGGAATATAAAAGAGGGGATTTTAAAGGTATTTATTGCATTAAAATTCCGAATGAAGAATTGCAATCCTTACTTTAATGTCTATACTGTTTCTGGTGAAAAAAGAATGCTTTTAAAAACTGGAACAACAATAAAAAGTAAAGAGATAGCCTATCATCTGCTTAATGAGAATAAAACAAGTTTACCTGTAATAAGTAATTTATGGCATGGAGTTTTAGAAAAAGAATTAAAGTAATACCAGGTATATACCTTAATATTGGTAAGAATGGTATAAGTACTACTATTGGTGTAAAAGGCGCAAGTATTAATATTGGAAAACAAGGAACTTACCTCAATACTAGTATTCCTGGGACTGGTTTATACAATAGACAAAGGCTGTCATTAGAAAATTCACAACAACCTGAGGAATTAGAAGAGAGATTACCTTCATCTCATGTTGTTGAATATGAAGAATCTAAGATAAAGTTTAGAGACCAGAACGATAATATTTTCAGTCTGGATGCAGAGGAAATTACCTCACAAGATATGCAAGGTATTAAGGATACAATACTATCCGCTCATACCCAACGTCAAGAATTATGGGATGATTTAAAGACGGTTCAGTTGGAGCTTCAAAAGAATGAATCTAAACTTTTCTGGAGTTACTGTCTGCTCTACGGTTTCTTAATAAGAGAGAAAACAAAAGCCTTGAAACAAGATATTATCTTACAAAAACAAGCTATCGAGCAAATTAAACAACAGGCAGAGAATACGACAGTTCAATTAGATTTTGAATTTGACGAGGAGATGCAGACTCAATATTCTAGACTATACGATTCTTTTAATAAATTATCTAACTGTAAAAATATTTGGGATATCACTTCTGAATATGCTAATGACCAATTCACTACCCGTTCTGCAGCCTCAGCTAGCGTAATGAGAAAATCAGTATCTTTTAAAACAGGACATCTTCCAGAAATTAAGTCTCAAACACCTGCAATGATTTGGGATAATGCTAATGGTGCCGATTTATATTTCTACCCTAATTTTATGGTAGTTTGGAATAATCGTGAACATTTTGCAATTGTTTCTTATAATGAGCTACAAATTAACTTTTTAGCAACCAGATTTATAGAAACAGAAAACGTTCCTTCTGATACCAGAGTGATAGACCAAACTTGGTTTAAAGTAAATAAAAATGGTACTCCAGATAAAAGATTTAAGGCTAATTACCAAATACCTATTGTGCGTTATGGTGATATAGAGTTACGCACAGAAACCGGGCTTAATGAACGTTATTTGTTTAGTAATTATGAACAAACTGAAGAATTTAATTTAGCATTTCTTGAATATCAGATAGAGCTTATTAAATTAGATTATGTTGCAAAAGCATCACTATAAAATATTTACTAGAAAATAATTCATGTATATGATGAAATAATTCCTCATATGATATATCCTAATTCAATACATCTAGTTCTCAAAATATACTTTGCTATTTTTTTAATTCTTCTATGTATCATCATTCCAGAAAAAGCATTCTCAGGCAGATGTACAGGCTCCTCAAATTGTAGCGCTTGTACCACTTGCAATTACTGTAAACATTGTAACGTATCCGGCGGCTCTTGTGGCGTTTGTAATTCCTCAATAAGTAAGAAGTTTAATACTCCAAAAAATAACTCTTTTTTCAATAGACCTTCAACTTATCTATGGTATGGTGTAGCTTCTTTAGGAATTCTTTTTTTACTATATAAATGGAGAAAGAATAATAAGCAATAGGTTAATCTTAATTATACCTAACGTTTAATCAAATCGTATTTTTTATTTTTTTAATTAAGTCAGTTTACGGTTTCCCGTAAAAAGTCATTCTTTAAATACCTTAATTTTGTTCAAAAGGTTGTTCAAAAAACTTAGCTTTTATGATAATAATGGTAAATTCTCCTAACTAAAAAACAACCTGATTTTATAATTAAGAAAATAATTTTTATTATTACCCTACACTTTATACTATGAAATATTTCTACACTATCATTACACCAAGCCTAATAACCGTTGTCGCAATATTATTACCCTCAATTTTCTACCTAACTACTCAGAAAATTCAATCTTAATTAACAAATACTAAAAGAAATAACATGGACTTTAAAGATGAAGTTAAGCAGTTTGGGCTACGGACTGAAAAAATGATACCTCAAATTCAAACAGAGGAGGCAACCAAAAACGCACTCATCATGCCTTTTATAAAATTATTAGGTTACGATGTTTTTGACCCTTTTGAAGTAAATCCAGAATTTATTGCAGATATAGGAATTAAAAAAGGCGAAAAGGTAGATTATGCCATCATGAAAGATGGTGAGCCTATTATCATCATAGAATGTAAGCACCATTTAGAAAAATTAGACCCACATAACTCCCAATTGTTTAGGTATTTCCATGTTTGTAAAGCTAAGTTTAGTTTATTAACCAATGGACTACAATATCGCTTTTATACAGATTTAGTGGATGCTAATAAAATGGATGATAAACCATTTTTTGAATTTAATATAGCAGATATTAAAGACGCTCAGATAGAAGAATTAAAGAAGTTCCATAAATCGTATTTTGATGTAGAAAATATTTCTAATACTGCTTCCGATTTAAAATTCACAAATGAGTTAAAAGCCTTGATTACTTCTGAACTTAAAGAACCTAGCCCTGTGTTTGTAAAACATTTTGCCAGCCAGGTTTATCAAGGAAAGCTCACAGAGAAAATACTTGCCCAATTTACAGAATTGGTGAAACGCTCTTCGCATCAAGTACTTAATGATGCTATTACTAACCGACTTAAAACGGCATTGGGGAAAGAAGAAGCTAATAGCAACCAAATAGAAACACAGGTAACAAACGAGCCAGTAATGGCAGCTAATGACCAAACAGTTGTAACTACAGAAGAAGAATTAGAAGGTTACCATATTGTAAGGGCTATACTACGCCAAAAAGTAGATGCAAAACGTATCGTTGCTCGTGATGTACAATCTTATTTCGGGATTTTGTTAGACGACAATAATAGAAAGCCTATATGTAGATTATACTTCAATAGTTTAAGCAAAAAAACAATAGGAATATTTGGTGAAGGTAGAGTAGAAACGAAGTATGATTTAGAAAGCTTAGATGATATTTACAATTATAGTAAGGAGTTAGAGACTGCTGTTTCTAATTATTAAACAACTGATTTTTAGTCATTAGAGTATCTTAATCTTTTATTATGAACGATCCAACCCAAAGTAAATACAGACATATAAGCTTTAAAAGTAAGACTCCTTACAGACGTTTTATAAAAGCTGAAGATGAATTAAAATCAAGCCATCTTGAATCACAAATGGTAGAGATTCCGGCTCATGGAACTTATGGAGCTTTATTATTTAGACCAGAATGGAAAGCTATAAGGGAAGAGATACTGGCAAGAGATAAAAGTTGTATAGTTTGCTATAGTAAAAGCGCTTTACAAGTACATCATAGACAATATCATTTCATAGTAAGAGAGAATAAGTTTAAGCTCCCTTGGGAATACCCTAAACATCTTCTAATTACCTTATGCGAGAGTTGCCACAGGAGAGGCCATAGTAAATTTAAAGTACCTACTATCAATATTTAATAATTAAAAATGGGATTATTTAGTTTTTTTAACCGAAAAAACGGTGCACAAGTAAACAAAGAAGCAATGACACCTGAAACACCACAAACAGTTTTACCTGAAATACCAGAAAACATCTTTATTGAAAAGGAAAAACCACAAGCTAATTACACAGAAGAAACAGTAACATCAAATTCAGTAGAAAACGGTATTACTTTATTATTTCAGTTTTTAGAAAGAAATCATGAATCTAAAGGTTATGATGATGCGCTGATAAATCCTGATACAACGCATTTACAACAAAACATAGAAGCGTTAAAAAATGATCTTGAAAGAACCATCAAGAGAATAAAAACTTTCTATGAGGATTTTATTAGAGAAATTAACTTTCATATAGAAAGCAGAACTAGAAGTGGGATGATAGATACAGTTGAAGAACTCACTGTTAAAAAAGATACAGCAGTAAGTCACATCCAACAAATTTTAGAAATAGAAGAAGATGCAAAAAACAACAAAGGTTTAGGGCAAGGTGTGATTATTAGCTATACCAGAGGTTTTAGAAATGGTTTAGCAGCAATATCGCACCATTCTATTATGAAAAGAAACTTTTAAACAGAAGATATGAAAAATTGGTGGTTAAAATTCGGTTGTTTCATGACAGGTTACAACTATGGTATTGTTAGAAATTCTAGTGAGGTCTCTGCAAAAGCTGTAAAAAAATATACGTCAGCTATTGTTATTATTTGTATGCTATGGTCTTTTATCGGTTATACTTTTACCAGTAGATACTTACATGGTGATATTTTAGGTTCTTTATTTGGGGCAATTGTTTTCGTTACCATTATTGTTCAAATAGAAAGACAAATTATTTTATCTATCAATCCAACTAGATGGCTTTATATTTTTCGTGGGATTATTGCTTTGATGATGGCTATTATTGGGGCTATCATCATCGATCAAATAATTTTCAAAGATGATATAGAATTAGAAAAAAGAAAGTTTATCAGAGAAAGGGTTGATTCAGAACTTGAATCTAAAACTAAGGAAATTAATAAACTAATTAATGATTTAGAAACAACCATAAAGAAAAAAGAAGAAGAAAAAAAAGAATTGATAAATGAAGTTACTAAAAGCCCTACAATAACTACTTATGCTACAGAATCTCGAATGAGAAATATAAAAATCACTAAAACCGATGAGATAACAGGGAAACCGATTGTAGATGAAAAAACTATACCAGTACCAGTGACAACAAGTCAAAATGTACCAAATCCAAAAATATCTCAAATTGAACCTATAAACGAAAGCATTAAAACCTTTATCAAACAAAAAGAAACAAAGCAAAATACCTTACTCAATATAAGGCCTCAACTAGAAAAAGAGATAAGTTCCAAAGTAGGATTCTTAGATGAGCTAAAAGTAATGCACAGTCTAATTAGTGATTCTGGTGTGGCATTAGTTGTCTGGCTTATCTGGTTTTTCTTTTTACTAGGTTTAGAAATGCTTGTACTTATTAGTAAGTCAAATGAAAAGGAAAATGATTATGAGAGAACCATCAAACATCAAATGGAATTACAAAATAGGAAGCTAGAATTATTTGCTAAAATGGCAGAGGGAAAAAATTGAGGTTACTACAATAAAATAAGTTCAATTGGTACATTTTTCTAGATGTTCAAATAATAAAATAATATGAATTTATATTCATCCATCAAAAACATTATCTAAAATCTATAAAACTATGAGTGCAGCAATTTTAGCAATTAAACCAGGTCCAAAGCCTAAAAAGGAAGATGGAACTCCTGATAAAAGAAGGAGAGTAACGCCAGAAACTAAGCCCAAACATCCTGACTTAAAACCACATAAGCACAAGCCAGGTGACCAGAAATGACCACTGAATATTCAGGTAGATAAAATATTGTTTTTCATCAAGTATCACTAAATGGGTAGTGAAAAATCACGCATTTAAATTTTTAAAATTCTTAATAGAGATTTAAAAGTTTCAAGGCTAAAAGTATATATAAAAAAATAAGAAAGGAGATCATATTATTATGAATGAGCGCTTTATCCAACGAAGACTAGAGCTTAACGTGAAAGAGAGTTTGGGCTTTATTTCTATAAAACAATTATGCAATTTAATTGAAGGACATCCTTATGAAAAAAATATATTCAACGTTTTTAAATTAGATTCTATTTTAGACGAGAGTATTACTATAAAAAATATAGATACTGTTTTTTATAAAATCCAAAGTATAAAAAAGAATTATCATTACTTTAAAATACAAGCAGAAACTAATCAAATTAGCTTTAAATATGGAAATTATCAGGTAGAGGGAATTCCTGAGTCTAACCCGTTAATGTTTAGATTTGATGAGTACATTGATCAAAATGGCGAAATCCTTTCTGGGTTAGAAGCATTTGCACTCTATGAGTCTAAATCGACTTATTTTGATTCTTTTTCTATGACCAAATACGCTAATATGCTTTTTGATAATGATTTAGTTGATTTAGCTAATTATAATCTTGCTTATTTTAAGAAGGAGTCTAAAAAAAAGGAAGGGTTTAATAAACACAGGTCTTATAGATTAGTGGAACATAATGATGAAATCTTTGTGAGAGGAATAACATCTGGAAATTATAATGAATATGGTGTTGATTTCACCTTTGTTACATCAATGTTATTATTTCATAATTATATGAAACAAAACCCAGGAAATAATTATGCTATTTCATTTGCAGCTTTAAATGAATCTAAGATGGAGCTAATACTTTCATCTAATGAAATTAAAGATGCAGGAGACTTTGGTAAAATAAGTTCTGCTATAAGTGTTTCAACAAATGATCTAGGGAAAGGAGCATTAAGTTTTATAAACATAATAAAGCTACATACTAAGGGTACTGGTATTTATTTGTATCCAGAGAACGGAGAGCTTGCAAAAAAGAATGTATCAATAAATCACACAACCGGAGTTAATAAGACGTTAGAAATTCTTTCATGTATTGAGGATGTTTATAATTATTCTAATTTATTCTTGAACGAATTATCAATTGTAAAAAACATAAAGAACCCCGATGATTTAAGGATAAGAATTTTAAACAAAATTGAGCATCCAAATAGCTCATTTAAAGATATTAAAAATGATTTAAAGAATATTTTTAGTAAATCTATAAATAATGAAATTACCGACTTTGCAAAACTTTTAGAAATGTGTAATAAAGCAGAGGAGCTAGATATTAATTATGACTTGAAAGATAAGCTGAGAGTTGTAATTTCTAAAGTTATTCTCAATAATTGAATTGCCTAGTAATCTAAATTAAGCGATATTTTTGGATAATTATGATTATGATTTTAAAGTTGAAATCCCATATATTTAAGGCTAGGCCATAAATATTGATAACTTAAAATGATTGGAGAAGAACTTGTTATAATGTTTAATAACAAACAGGCATTTTTAGTAAAAGATAAACCACTTAGACTTGAACAATTAGGTTTGTCTGACTATGCAATTAGCAAAGGCTTCAAACTTCCAGCTTATTGGAAGTTTAAAGTATTAAAGCATCTTGAAGATGAAAAGAAAATAGTTGGTAAAATCATAACCTATTATGTAGGCGAAACAGAATTCGGGCCTAACCAAATAGAAATTTCAAATAAACTAAGCCAAATAGAACAAGTGACATTTCGCGGTATAGATACTCAAGGACTTATCAATACTTTATTAGGTAAAGTTCCAATATCTCACCATCCTCCTGAAAGTAATCAATATGAAAAAGTATCTTCCAGTTTTAACACGCCACAGCCTAAGCCACATAAAGAAACGATAACTGATACTTTTTTCATTCCATTAAAAGAAGTTTATTTTATCCACGGTGGGGTTACATTTAGCTGTAAGCTAGCCAATTTTCCTAAGCCCTTTGATTTTACTATTCAAAATGATGATATCAGGGAGGAGTATGATGCTGTAAAAAATTATTTCTCTAATGTCCTTAAAACAAAAAAGATACAAGTATTTGCTACTGTTGAACTTACTAACAATGAAGTTACTACAATAGATTCAAAATCGCCTGAAATAGAAAAAATAGATAAAGAAATTATAGATAATGTAAGGTTTGATTATGTAAAAACAACTTTGAAAAAGCTAAACATTGAAGTCGATAAGAATTTATTTACTATGGATGAATTCTTTGAAACTTTTACAGATGAAAAGCTTAAATCAAATACTTTCTATGAGAACGATGCAAGTTTTTTTGAAGATATATTGAAGATACAAGATACCAAGCATTACAAAAATTTAAGGTTTTTATCTAATAAGCATGCTCATCATATTCTAAAGCTGAGATTTATCCATAAACCCTTCTCATTCATTTTTTTAATTGAGGGAGAAAAGCATTACCATTTTATATGGGAAACACTTAATACTAAAGAAGCAACATATATTTGGCATGTTTCAAAAGATCCAAAGCTTCTCAATATGCGAATAGAGAGATTAGAAAATATTTTGAATTTTATAAAGGTAAATGGGAAGACAGCCTATATAAGTACAGAGGAAGATCCCTTTATCCGGATAGAACATGATTATTCAGCCATTAAAGATGGATTTATAAAATGGAAAAGTAAAATTGAGAGTATATTAACATAACATGAGATTAATTCTTTATCACCATTAGCTAATTTAATGTGTGAATAATTACAATTTAAACCTATGCAAAAATGGAAAACAAGCATGCTGAAAAGTCAGAAACAGTACCTAAAACAATTTATGATAAAGATTTCGAACTTTTAGAGAAAGATTATATACTTAATTATCAACATGATTTAACCCAAAAATTAGATGCGGATAAGAGTGATTTTGATCAAAACCGACTCAATGAAATTGTGTTATGGAAGGTAAATAGATATGCGAAATTTGATGAGGAGTTAATCACAACGCTGAATTCAATAAGTCCTGAAGATGAACAGATTGACCTAGAAAAAACGAAGCATATTCTCAAACTACTATTAAATACCAAAGGTGTGCAATTGGCTATGGCCTCTACCATTTTAAGATTTAGAAATCCTAAAGTCTATCAAATCATTGATCAAAGGGTTTTCAGAATTATTTATCCAGAGAAAGAATTAAAGACTACTACCTACCAGAATGAAAAACTTATAGAAAAGCAAATTCAATTATATTTAACCTATCTACAGGATTTAAGAGAAGCTTGTTCAATGCTAAATATTGATTTTAAAGAAGCAGATAGAGTTTTATTTATGGCAGATAGAAGAGTAAATGAAAAAATACCTTTAAAAAATTATTAATGAGTTGATCAGGTTGGGTATATAGGTACAGAATACTCATAAATCCTTTCATTTCCATTAAAAATATCTTTATAATTACAATAAATTAAATCAGCCTATGATAAATTTCTTTATGATAGCCTTCTTTACTTTAAGCAGTGGTTTTTTAAAGCTACAAGCACAAGAAAAGCTAATGGTCAATAATATAAATGGAGCTGCATCATACCTTAACAAACTTTCATTTATTACAAATTCCAAAACTATATTTTATCCTTCCTGTAGGTTAGTGCAGGTTAAGGATAGCGCATATTATGAATCTATAGTGCGGAATCTGCTATAGGATAGGGATATTTACTAGTTACCTGCAAGCCTAAAAAACGACACACCAAGAATGAACGACAGAATTAAACATAAAGTGACGGGACAATGAACCACCAGACAGCCGACCCAAAAGCCAACGCTTCTGTATTTTTATTTTTTCACACCGCACATTTTTTAAAAACAATTTTTTCCCACCGCACAAATGGCACATTTGGTTTTGCCCGACACACAAGCCGACCCTTCGCAAAACCAAAAGAGCCATTTTTTGCCAACGCACTATTATATTAATAATCAAAATCATAAGACTATGGCAAGAATAATTTTACAAAACGACAATGTAAATCTTGACACGGGAAAGAAGCAAACTGTAACAACTGGCTTCATTAACGACAGAGATATTTTAAAGAAACGTTCTAAAAAATATTTAGACTTGATAGCTGGTCTTGATGCTAAGACACTAACCGATACAAAAGGAATGGATGAACTAATGAAAGCAATACAAGAAGAGTTCGGCACAGCCGAACTTACTAGTTTGCCTTTAGGCATCGTTTCTAAGTGTTTTCTCGGACATCCTTATGAAGTCCATACGCTTGATTTGAGCGGAAGCCAAATCATAAAACATTATAAAACCAACGAAACAATGGAAGCAGACTTTGAAAAAGCAAGAACTGTTGCAAAGCATAATGCTTATGCGATGGTTGAAGTTTATAAAGACAAAATCATTTTAATTCGTGAAGACGGAACAGCCACCAAATTATAAATCTTTAAACTCGTAAATAATATGTCAAATCAACAAGTAATTTCTTACGCTGACCTTTCCATTATAAATAGTGCTTTAAGGTCAATCAGTTCTGATATGAGCGGAGTTCATTCAGAATTAGGAACACTAAATTTTAAGCAAGACCAACTGGAAAGTGAATTGGTAAAACTTGCTGATACTTTTGCAGACTTTGTAGAAGCAGATTTAAAACACAAAGCCTTACAACTTGCAGAAACACGACAAGGAAATTTAAAACAAGACTTGCAGATCAAGTTTGGTTATTATGCCGAAGTGCGTAGAATGGCAACTGGTATTTTGCAAGGTGTTGATACGGGAGTTGTAAGTGATGATACTTTAAAATTTACGACTGAAGAAGTTATGATAAAAGCCCCAGGCTATTGGTTAGCACCTGCTTTGGTAGCATTAGCAGCTTGGGTAAGAAGTGATAAAAGCACAAATGAAAAGGCTTTAAATGAAGCATTGAAAAGAGACGACTATAAAACAACTCTTTTCTTTATGTTAGTTATGCGAAGGCTTACAAGAAACGATGCAAGTTTGAAATGGCTTGAACGCTATTTTATGCATCAAAACCCTCATAATCTAGACAGAGAGTTTATAATAATACTGGAAGCGGTTACGACTGGTGTATTCCCACCTGCATCAAGACAATTGATGATGACCAATGTTAAAAATTGGTTAGATCAACTTACACAAGGCGACACATTTATCAGTGAACAAAAATCTCAATGGGTAAAATTCTTTGAAGCAATGGGGCCGTTGTCAGACGGGAAATATCCATTACTTGAAAAATTCTCTCCGAATTGGAACGCTTTAGAAAATTCATTGAAAGAAGCTAAAACACACAATGTTTTAAACTCCCACTTTAAAAATATCATTTCATCATCAGCAGATTTTTCAAAAGGTGTTAAAGTTCAGTTAGACGAAATACTATCCTTGCTCGTAACAAATTTTGATGATGAAGAATTGCCATTACAAGAGCAAGTGAGATTTAATCAACTCATAATTCAAATGGACGGTGACAAAGCAGCGGCACTAGCCGTTATGGATGCTGAGAAACATATTTTTGATGAACAAGTTGATTTCTACAACTACTTACAAACGCTTCCTTCAATCCTGAGCTAGCAGGTGCAACTAAAGTAACACAAGCTCTTGCAGTTTCGATAAGCCAACCTTGGATAGTTGAAGCCCACGACACATTTACAGCACAAAGCAGAAATAAAATTCCTCAAACTGTTGAACTTGCAATTGATGATTTTAAAACATCGACAAAAGACGGTTGCGATGAAAACGAACTTGTAAACAAACAAGAGGCTTTTTATCAAAATGTATTAGATACTGAACTTGGTAAACTTTCTTTTCCTTTTGCAGGTATAATTATTGGAGCATTAGTTTGTTTACTTGGCTTTTGGGCATTTAGCTTACACGTAATTGCTGGTATAGTTGGACTTGGTATTGGTGGCGTTCTTATTTGGAATGCAATAAACAATCATAACAAGGCTAAAAAACAAATCACTGAAAATGTTGAAGAACGTAAACGAAAAGCAAAAGAAGTTTTAAGGGGTTGCATAGCAGAAACCGTTGATTACAGAAAAGAACACACATCAGAAGACAGCAATGCTGAAAAATTAAGACACCTTTTAACTTCAATTACTCCCGAAGATTTTTCGAGTATATCAAAAGAAACGGCAAGAAATATTATCTAACAATTAAAATTTAGAACAATGAACAAAATAATTTTAGGTGACAATTCAGGACAATCTGAAAACACCAACCACGAACCGAAAAAAGAAAATACTATAAAACCAAATTTGTTTCAAGGAAGGACAGAGGCAGAAAAAGGAAATGCGAAATTTCCTGATTGGGATATTGTTCCGCCAAATCAAATTATAAACCCAAGGATTAAACCACAGTAATGGCAGCACCGACAACATATTCTGAGTGGACAAATCTTCTTGATAAGTTCGGTAATGGTGATGATACAGCATTAGAAGAATTGGCTAAAGGCAGTTTCACGGTTGATGCCGGAACGGCTTCTCGTTTTTATTCAAGAGTTGAAGAAGTCTATAAAAAGCGAAAACAAAATTGGCTTGATAAATTCCAACGTTCGTTCCAAATGCAAAACTGTAAGTCGGAGGACGACGTTGAAATTGCGTTACGAAACGGCAAACAAAATCTTTATCCATTAAGCAAGTTTGCTGTTTTAAAAGGACTTCCAGAAGATTTACGAAAAACCTTAAAGAAAGACCTTGAAGATTTTGTTGCTGAAATAAAAAAGTCATTAAAGGATAATGTTTCGAAGATTTCAAGCGGTAGAGAAAAAATGTTGATTTTGTTAAACACATTTGGTCTTAACGACATACCTGAAGAAATTAAAACAGATAAGAAAAACAACAAACAAAATACAAACGAAACAATCCCACCAGCGGGAAGAAAAATAATATTTTAAAATGGCAAATAAAGCAGAGTTCAAGACTTCGCTCTTGCGAATGTTCAGAGCAAGAATACCTTTTATATCAATCCGAAGTATCGAAAGAGCTAGGATTTTAGAGGTAGTACAACAATTAGCGGAAGAAATTAACATCCCTATTTATGTTCATAGTTTATCACACGGAACAATGGATATAAAATCTAAAAAGAGTGTAAATGATGACCGTTCCGTTGCAGGTGGTTTAGATTATGCTGTTCAGAACATTTCACAAAGACAGAATTTGACTTTTGTTTTTACAGAAGTAAGCGACATTGAAGATGATAACTTAGTTTCAAGACACATTTATGATTGTGTTGTTCAAGCAATAGAAAGAGGAGGAAGTATTTGTTTAATCACGACCAAAAGTATTTGGCCCCAATTACAGCGATTAGGAATGACAATAACGCTTGATGCACCCAACGAAGAAGAAATGTTGGAGGTGGTTAAAGAATGTGTTACTCCTTACAAAGGTTCAATACCGCTTGAGTGGGACGAAACAGATTATAAAATGGCAGCTACCATTTTAGCAAATATGACCAAGATTGAAGCAGAAAATGTTTTGGCTACTCAAATGGCAAAAGGTTCTTTAACTAAAGACGACATCAAGGAATTAAGCAATGCAAAAGATAAATTATTTAGCGACATATCAGGTTTAGAAAAGGTAAAACTTGACCCTTCTACTCTTTCTGTTGCTGGACTTAGCGGACTTCAAAGTTGGCTTGACAATCAAAAGCAACTATTAACAGCCGATCTAAAAGCAAGAAAAATGAGACCACCAAGAGGTGTTCTTTTAGTTGGCGTTCCGGGTTGTGGCAAATCATTATCAGCCAAATTTATTGCTGCAAATTGGAATTTGCCATTGTATCGCCTTGACCTTGCTGCAATTCAAGGACAATATCTAGGACAATCAGAAAACAGATTAAAAGAAGCATTAGCATCAGCCGACAATGCCGCACCTTGTGTTTTATGGATTGACGAAATTGAGAAAGGGCTTTCAGGTGCGACTGGTTCAAATGATGGAGGAACATCTAATAGAATGGTTGGACAGTTTTTGTTTTGGCTTCAGGAGAGTATGGCAAAAGTGTTTGTTGTTTCAACTGCAAATGATGTTTCTAAACTTCCGCCTGAACTTTTACGCCGAGGACGATTTGATGAGTTGTTTTTTGTGGACTTACCAGGTGAAGTTGAACGAAAAGACATTATCAATTTGTATATAAAACGACACCTACTAAATCAACCATCAACAGACACGTTGAGTAAACTTGTTGAAATTTCAGACGGTTTTGCAGGTTCAGACCTTGAAGGAGCAGTAAGGGATGTTGCAATTCAAGCAGTAATCCACGGTGATAGCATCGTTGATGATACATTATTTGAAAAATGTTTCAGAAACATAGTTCCTTTAAGCAAGACAGCTCCCGAAAAAATTGAAGCTATCAGGATTTGGGGAAGAGAAAGAGCAGTTCCTGCATCAGGTGTTTCTTGGGATGCTTCACCAAACGACAAAGTTATTGGCAAACGTTCAATCATTATTTAATGGAATTTCAAATCATATCATTACTTGTTATTGGTAGTTTACTTTCAATTTTGGGAGGTTTCTTGGCTTGGAAGTATGCAGACTTTTTTCTTGCAAGACGTGACTACTATGTAAACAGCAAGTTCGATTTATTGAAAAAGAAATTATCAATGAGTTTAGGAGTTACTGGAACAATAATATTTCTAACAATAATGGTCGCAAGTTCATTGACTGACAAAAACAAAAAACAAACGGAGAAAACAAAAAATGAAATACAAAAGCCACGCAAAAAGTAAGCTCTATTGCAATTCGCACAAGCTAACACACGACCAAAAATTGAAATAGAGCTTACTTTGCCAACGCTTAGAAATTGTTTTTAAAAAATTTCCCAACGTTCAAAAAAATAAAAATACACCGACACACAGCCTGACAAACAAAGCAGACAATGATACTGAAACTCAATATTGACAAGGCATACATAAGCCTATAAAATCTGCTAGTTGTATCATTCCAGACATAGGCCCTCTAATAACTTTATTGCTAATATTATTGCAGGGTTAATGGCTTATTCTTTTTTTTCCTAAAAAACCTTCAATTGCTTATAAAACTTATAATTCTAAGCAATTAGCAGTTTTCTGATTAATCGAACTCAGGTTTATAATGTTGAGCAAGCTAATGAAATAGGTTTAGACCTATTCTTTTAAATATACTACCCAATGTCCTCCCTTAGCAGGTCCGGAACGCTCTAAAAATCCTTTATCTTTTAAGTTTCTAATATTTTTCTCAACAGTAGTAGTAGATATTCCTAAGAGACTTGCTAATTTCTTTTGAGAAACTTTATAATTAAAAGAAATTTCCTTAAGCAGCAGCAGCTCTGTATTAGATAATTTTTCACCCAACTTTTCACCCAACTTTTCTTTTTGGACAGATCTCCACAGAGTAACCACGAACAAAGCCCTCGTAAGAAAACTCAGGAGGCAATAGAGAAGCCTCGCTCATCAGATCCTTTATCCGGCTAATACCTGAACCAATTTGTTCCACCATGTGTATTCTTTCGAATAACCCAAAGATTAATGGATTACGACTATGGCTTCTTTTTCCAAATTCTTGTTTGGTAATTGCTTCAACCAATCCGCCAGGATTAGAAATTTCTATTCGGTCATCAAATAATTCAATGTTTATACGGCCTCCTTTATCATAGTAATCTCTATGAGAAAGCGCATTGATGATAGTCTCTTTAAAAACAGTTTCGGGAATTTCCCATAGTTCTTTCCTTGGTCCTGATCCTTCAATTTTGTAGCTAATGTTTAGCTTATTTCTAAGCCAGTTCATTGCTTGCAGATATTGCTTGTATAAAGGTCCGGTCATTAACTTGTCGTCAGTAATGTTGGTTTTGTTTGTTCCTCTAAAAGCTATGCAGCGTATCACGGCTTTATCAAAAAAATTCTCGGGTAATTTTCCAAAAAATAAAACTGCACCATTTTTAAGATAAGTAACATCATGGTAAAGCTTAAGGTTCTTCTGTATTTGAATATCATCAATACCATGCGAAAAATTCGCTAATTTTCTGAATTCGGCAAAAAAATCAGTATCTATATCCTCTGAAGCATTAAAACCCAAGCATGGTGTTTCATCAAAATAAATTTTATCAGTTTGTTGGAAAAATCTTCGCATTTCTTCAGCTCCCGTAAGCTTTTGCGAGTTAGGTCCTAACCTAACATAAATTGCTCCAGAGAAGATATAGGGTTTCTGCGGACCTGAACTTACTTCTATGACACCAATTTGACAGCCGTCAACATCAACAAAGTAAAATGAGAAATGGAGCTGAGGGTTGATTTCATTCAGAGAATTCTGCATGGCAGATCGCTGTACATTGTTTATATCAATTCCTTTTATTTCGTTTTTATCGGTAACGCCTAATAATAAAATCCCACCGGCAGCATTAGCAAAAGCGCATATTTCAGAAGTAATTTCCCGAACTTTGCTGGGAATACTTACTTTAAACTCAGCATTGTATCCCTCTACAGACTTAACTATACTTTTTATTTCCTCGGAACTTAACATAGATAAGCTAATTTATAAAATTAAAATTCAGTTTGTCTGACCAAAATAGACTTAATAACAGTATTAACCTCAACTATCTTTTTCAAAAAAGAACATAGGTTGTCAAAAATCATATTTGTCACATTGAGCGGAGTCGAAATATTCCCTAGTATGCTCATAAAAAGCTTCAACTCCGCTTAAGACGACACTCGACTCCTCACCATCAGTCATTTAAAACTCATTAAAACTCTCATCTATTAAATCCAAAATCACTTAACCTAAAAGATTATTCGTAAACCTCATTTTTATACCTGCTTGAAAGTTTTCTATCGTCTTGAAAATTTCTTTTAAGGTAACCTGTTCTATACGGGTAAGGTTTTTAAGCTCTATATAATTATTAGGTTTTATCTTTTCATGAATCACTTGTGAAGCTTGATTTTTTAGCCTTAAACTCATCAAATAATAATAAGACTGCATCAACTCATGAAACTGAGTTTCAGAAAAAACACCTTTTTCTTGTAAGGCTTTTAATCTTTCGCCAGTATTAAGTTTGAAAATTCTGTTTTGTAAGGCATAAACACGCACCAAATCTACCACAGGTGTCATGGCGTTTTTAATATCAAAAACCTCTGATTTCCCTAAAGTTTGTGTTCTGATATTATTAAAGAAAGTTAAAGGAGGATTGTACTGAAGCGCATTTTTTGCTATAAAAACAAAGAACCTTTCCATCGGGTTTTTTAGTTCTTCATCTAAAAAGTCTTGCAACTCGTTCATAATTTGCTCATCACCATACAGGTATCGGCAATCAAAAAAAGTAGAGAATTTAATGGCGCTTTCTGGTAAAGATTCCTCCATCCAACTCTTATAGTTACGTTTCCAATGCGATAAAGAATGTGTCCATTTAGGATTGCTAGCCATATAGCCGCCCTCGCAATACACAAAGCCAATATCATTTAATTTATCAGAAACACGTTTGGCAAATTCTAAGAAATAAGAGCGTACCAATTCACGCTGCTCATTAGCCTTATCTTCATAAATGATAGCATTATCTTGGTCGGTTTTAAGGGTTTGCTCTTTTCTTCCCTCGCTACCTAAAACCATGAAAACAAATTTTGCAGGTGGCTTACCCAGTTCTGTAATCACTTCTTCTATCACTTTTTGGGCAATGGTATCGGCAATGGTAGTTATCACCTGATTTACAATTTCTGCTTGTACACCTCTGCCCAATAATTGGGTAATAATCAGTGGAACTTTCTCCCATTTTTGCTTTAATTCTTTAGCATTTAAAGCCAGCTTAACCGATTGGATGAACACTAAGGGAGATTGCGCCTGCTCGCTCAATAAGCGGTTTCTGCTTAAAAAGCCTAGATACTCACCATTTTTTTCTACCACCAAGTATCGGGCTTTGGTTCTAAACATCAATAAAATAGCCTCATACACATAAGCATTGGTAGAAATGGTTACAATGGGGTTATCCATAATGGTTTGGATAGCCTGTTTAGCATCCACACATTGGGCTATAACACGGTCTCTTAAAGTAATATCAGTAACAAAACCTATGATTTGTTGTGTGTTATCTTTTACAAACAAGCAACTTACTTTCTTGTCGGCCATGAGTTTAGCGGCATCACAGATAGGGAAATCTGGGTTACAGCAGATTAAATCTCGGTAGGCAACAGCTTCAATTTTTCTGGAATATAACTGTTCTGATGCGATATAACTTTCTTCAAAAGAAGGTGGTTTTTTAAAGAAATGTGCAAATTCTTCATCCTGCATTCTGTTACCAAAATCAGTAGTGAAGTATTGAAAAAAATCATCATAAGCACTACATAAAGCTCTAAAATCTTTCCTCGGTAAAAAATAAACCAAGGTACCTTTCTTAACAATAACGGATTTTAAGGCCTTTTTTCTGTTTAATAGTACCGATATGCCACCAAAGCAATAGCCTGTATGATGTATCTCTACAGAGCGTTTATTGTTTTGCCCATCATAAAAAAAGGTTTCATATTCGCCCTCAGCAATAATATCAACACCTTTCATTTTGGTAATCTCTTGCCTGTAGGCTAAAGTCTCTTTATTATACCTTATCTCCTGTAGGCTATCTGCTATGCTCAGCAAAACATCATCAGGCAACAGATTAAAAGGAGTAGTGTTTTTTAATATGGTTAATCTTTTTTCAATCATCGTTTTTATGATTAAGCATTAAAACATCCTAAATGGCCAAATAGACTTGGTTTTAGCTTTAGGTAGTTTTGTTTTAAAATTAAACTGTTGTGTTTCTATTTGCGCTGCTGTAATATCACCACGTTTAAGCATTTCAAAAAAGCAGGCTGCGGTAGCCTCTGCATCTACTAAAGCATGGTGCTGCTGTTGCATCTTTTGATCAAACAAAAAATCATACAATTCGGCAAGCCTTAAAAAATTAACAGATGGATTATGAACATATTTTGCGCTGGCTAACATGGTACAAAACAAAGGACTATTTTCTATAGGGTTTTTAAGTTTTGCCCGGTAAGCATCAACACCAATGATATGAAAATCCAGCTCTATAAAATGTGCTATCAATAAAGGATTGTACTTTTTAATATCGTAAGTGAATTTTTGTAGCACTTGCTTACGCTTAACGCCATTTTCTTCTAAAAAACTTGGTTTTATACCGTGTATTTTAAATGCTGATTCTTCTATTTTGAGGTCTTGAGATTTGATATAGAAGTTTTCTCTTTTCACCTCTTCGCCGTTTTTACGATAAATAATCCATGCCAATTGGATACATGTAGGCCAATTATCAGTCTCCTGATAGGGTTTATCCCATTTTTTAGGTAAACCAGATGTTTCTGTATCTATAACTAGAAAAAAATCTTTCACTATCCCGAAAATATAACTTTATTACTCATGTTTTAAACAATTAAGAGATATAAAAAAAATAGGTACAATTTTTAGTGTTACTGATGCTGATTTAATATTTAGCTATCATTCACAAAAAAATCATCTATGAATATAAAAGTATATCCAGGCAAGCCATACCCATTAGGAGCAACCTGGGACGGAAAAGGCGTTAATTTTACCTTATATGCTGACCATGCTACTGGTGTAGATCTGTGTCTGTTTAACACTACAAAAGACGAGACAGAATCGGTAAAAATCAGGATAAAAGAAAGAACACATCAGATTTGGCATTGTTATGTACCCGATTTAAAACCAGGGCAACTTTATGGCTTTAGAGTTTATGGACCTTATGAACCAGCAAATGGACATCGGTTTAATCCACACAAATTATTGATAGACCCTTATGCCAAAGCTATAGCAGGCACTTTACAATGGCACAATGCTTTATTTGCTTATCAGGTGGGGCATGAGGATGAAGATTTTTCTTTTAGCGAGGAAGATAGTGCACCTTATATTCCTAAAGCTGTGGTTATTGATTCCTATTTTGATTGGGAAGATGATACATCACCAAATATCCCTATGCATAAATCTATCATTTACGAAACCCATGTAAAAGGTTTTACCATGCAACATCCGGATATACCAGAAGAAATAAAGGGTACTTACCGGGCTTTGGCGCATCCGGCAACAATTGCTTATTTAAAAGATTTGGGTATTACCGCTGTAGAATTAATGCCGGTTCACCATTTCGTAAGCGATAAATATTTACAAGACCAAGGTTTAAACAATTATTGGGGGTATAGTACTATAGGTTTTTTTGCGCCAGATGTTAGGTATTCATCATCAGGAGTATTAGGCGAGCAGGTACGCGAATTTAAAGAAATGGTAAAAGCCCTGCACAAAGCAGGTATAGAGGTGATTTTAGATGTGGTTTATAACCATACGGCAGAAGGAAACCATTTAGGACCTACCTTATCTTTTAAAGGGATAGATAATTGTAGCTATTATAGGTTAACAGAAGATCCGAGATTTTACATGGATTATACCGGAACTGGCAATACCTTAAATGCCCGATTGCCTAATGTTTTAAGGCTTATTATGGATAGTTTACGCTATTGGATTACCGAAATGCATGTGGATGGCTTTAGGTTTGATTTAGCTTCTACACTTGCCAGAGAACTGCATGAGGTACAAAAATTAAGTTCCTTTTTTGATATCATCCACCAAGACCCTATCATTTCACAAGCTAAATTGATAGCAGAGCCTTGGGATGTTGGCGAAGGTGGTTATCAGGTAGGGAAATTTCCGCCGGGTTGGGCCGAGTGGAATGGTAAGTACCGCGATTGTATCAGAGATTACTGGATAGGTGCTGATAGTATGTTGGGCGAGTTTGCAGATAGATTTACCGGAAGCTCAGATCTTTATCAGGATGATTACCGTAAGCCAACAGCCAGTATTAATTTTATAACCGCTCATGATGGTTTTACTTTGCATGATTTGGTTTCTTATAACGAGAAGCATAATGAGGCTAACGGAGAAAATAATCAGGATGGCGAGAGCCATAACCGCTCTTGGAATTGTGGCGCAGAAGGAGATACAGATGATGAAGCTATCATCGCCCTAAGAAATCAGCAAAAAAGAAACTTCTTAACTACGCTATTTCTTTCGCAAGGTGTACCCATGATAGTTGCCGGAGACGAGTTTGGAAGAACCCAACAAGGAAATAACAATGCCTATTGCCAAGATAATGAGATTTCTTGGCTCAATTGGGAAAAAATGGATCATGAGCTACAGCAGTTTACCGCATCATTGATCAGGTTAAGAAAAGAACATCCTACTTTCTGCAGACGTAAATGGTTTCAAGGTATGCCAGTAAAAGGGATAGGTTTAGAAGATATTGCCTGGTTTTTGCCAGAAGGTACAGAGATGGATGATGAACATTGGCAGCATGATTTTGCCCGCTCTTTGGCAGTTTATTTAAACGGAAAAGGCATCAGATCTTTAAGCGAAGATGGCGAAAAAATTATAGATGATGATTTTTATGTGATGTTTAATGCCCATCATGATACCATTATTTACCATTTACCGCCCGATAAGTATAGTAAAAAATGGTTAAAGGTTTTGGATACTTCTGAGGCTAAGTTTGATGAAGAAACAGTACTTCAATCAGAAGATGAAATTCCGGTAAAGGGCAGGTCGGTAGTTTTACTTAAAGCCATATAGGTATGACGAAAGCTTGCAGAAAAATAGGCGTAAACTATTGCCACGGTACTACAAACATTAATTTATGGTGCCCCAATGCAAACAAAGTATCGGTTCTAAAACCTAAGGATGAAACCATTATCCATTTAGAAAAGACCGATTTTGGTTATTGGCAAAAAACAACAGATTTACTACAGCCAGAAGACGAATATTTTATACTGCTTGATGATAAAACTTTGCCAGATCCTACAGCTTTGCAGCAGCCTGATGTTCATCAAGCCTCAAAAGTAGCCAATTTACATGCTTTTGAATGGACAGATGAGCATTGGCAAATTCCAGCCATGCAAGATGTAATCATTTATGAGTTGCATGTTGGAACTTTTACACCAGAAGGAACTTTTGAAGCTATCATCCAAAAGCTAGATTATTTGCTTGATTTGGGTATCAATGCCATAGAATTGATGCCTGTTGCCCAATTCCCTGGAAATAGAAATTGGGGTTATGATGGCGTCTTTCCTTTTGCCGTTCAAGATAGTTATGGTGCTTATACAGGTTTACAAGAGTTGGTAAACGCCTGTCATGAAAAAGGTGTTGCCGTTATTTTAGATGTAGTATACAACCATTTAGGTCCGGAAGGGAATTATTTAAATGATTTTGGACCGTTTTTTACCGATAAATATCAAACGCCTTGGGGTAAAGCCATCAATTTTGATGATGCTCATTGCAATGCTGTACGTACCTTTTATATCGAAAATGTATTGCTATGGCTAAGAGATTTTCATATAGACGGCTTACGTTTAGATGCCGTACATGCCATTAAAGATTTTAGCGCTAAGCATATTCTGGCAGAAATTAAGGAGCATGTAGATGCCTTTAATCAGGAACATCAAAAAACACATTTCTTAATTGCCGAGTGTGATTTAAACGATAGGCGATATTTAGAGCCTCTTAGCCAAAATGGTTTTGCGATGGATGCCCAATGGATAGATGAGTTTCATCATGCTTTAAGAGTAAGTGCTGGAGGCGATAAAAAAGGTTATTATGAAGATTTTAACGGTATATCGTCTTTAGCCAAAGCCTATCAAGATGCTTTTGTTTTTGATGGCTTATACTCGCCACATCGTAAAAAGAAATTTGGTAGTAGTGCAGCTGGTTTAGTAGGAGAGCGCTTTGTGGTTTTCTCTCAAAACCATGATCAAGTGGGTAACCGTATGTTGGGAGAGCGTAGTAGCCAGCTTTTTAGTTTCGAGATGCAAAAACTCCTGGCTGCCGCAGTTTTTATTTCGCCTTATATCCCGATGCTGTTTATGGGCGAAGAATGGTCGGCAAGTTCTCCATTTCAATATTTTATCAGTCATACAGACGAAGAGCTGATAAAAGCTGTACAGGAAGGTAGAAAGAAAGAATTTGCAGCATTTGTAAGCGAACAAGAAGTACCAGACCCGCAAGCTATCTCTACTTTTGAGGCTTCTAAACTCCCTTGGAGCGAACTTGATTTACAACAGCATAAAACTATGTTTGCCTATTATAAAGCCCTCATCCAGCTTCGTAAAACACACCCAATATTTAAACACGCTCAAAGAATGGGTTTAAAAGCTTACGCAGATGAAACGCAGCAAATGCTTTACCTCAGCAGAAACGGTGAAGATCTAAAGGTTTTATGTATCCTCAATTTTTCAGATAAGCAGCAAAGTATTCCAGATTCAGAAATTCAGGCTTATGAATTGATTTTTGATTCTGCCGACGAAAAATGGGCTGGTCATCCAGTTGGGGAGGGCAAAATCGGCCCTAATGCTATTAAAATCTATCAATACAAGTCATAAAAAACGCAATGCTACCTATGAAATATCCTGCTCAAACTTATCGTCTACAGTTTAACCATCAATTTACCTTTCAACAGCTTAAAGAAGTGTTAAGCTATTTTAAAAGGATGGGGGTTGATACGTTGTATGCTTCACCTATTTTTAAAGCCGTTAAAGAAAGCGTACATGGTTATGACGTGGTAAATCCACATCAGATAAATCCAGAAATAGGCTCTTTATCAGAATTAAAGATTATCCAAAACTTCTTGAAAAAGAACCAGATGATGTGGTTGCAAGATATTGTACCCAATCACATGGCTTTTCATCCGGATAATGAGTGGCTGATGGACGTTTTAGAGAAAGGAAGCAAATCTAGGTTTAGAAGTTTTTTTGATACTCCTTTTAGCTCTAATTTCTTTAACGGAAAACTAATGGTACCTTTTTTAGGCAGGTCGTTGCAAGAAGTTATCAAGAAACAAGAGCTGCAGTTAATTTATAAAATGGGTAGGTTTTATTTTCAATATTTTGATGCCTGTTACCCACTTAATTTAGCCTCTTATAAAAGTTTAATCAAATATGTAAAGCTAGATAAACTGCTGCAACAACTAGAAGATTTAGAGGACATTAAAAATAAAGAAGCCTTTGCAAAAGCTTGGGAAATTTTTATTCAGGAAAGTCATAAAAAACTAAAGGATAAGAAGATACAGATTTTACTAAATCAAACGCTTCAAGATATTAACCAATCGCAAACGTTATTAAAAGCCATTGTTAACAAACAATATTATGAGCTTTGTTATTGGCAAGATACTAGCGAGCGTATCAATTACAGGCGTTTTTTTACTGTAAATGGTTTGCTTTGTTTAAACATTCAGGATGAGGTGGTTTTTAAGTATTATCATCAATTCATCAAAAACCTTTTAGACCAGGATCTTATCCAAGCTTTACGTTTAGACCATATTGACGGTTTATATAACCCCACAAAATACCTGCAACAGCTTCAAAAGCTTGTTGGTGATCAATATATTGTAGCAGAGAAAATCCTTGAAAAAGGTGAAGAATTACCGCTAGAGTGGCAAATAGCAGGAACTAGCGGTTATGATTTTTTAGGTTTGGTGAATAACTTGCTGACTTACAGCCCGGCAGAGGAAACATTTAATGCTTTGTATCAAGAAATCATCCCTCAGGAAAAAAGTTTTGAAGAACAGGTGCATGAGAAAAAAGTTGATTTCCTATTCCAGAATATGCAGGGCGAGTTATATAACCTTTGCAAATACTTCCATACTTTAAAATTAGAAACAGATGCTAGTGCCGAAGACATCAAACAAGCCATCGCTTGGTTTTTGGTTTATGTGCCTGTGTATAGGTTTTATGGGGATAGTTTTCCATTAGCAAAAGAAGAGTTTGAAAGTTTAAAAAGCATTTTCATCAGGCTTAAAGCCGATAAGCCTGAATACCTTTTAGGGTTTAATAGTTTAGAGGATGTGATTTTAAATAGACCACAGCAGCAGGAAGATAAGCAAATAAGAAGCACCGCGAGTTTATTTTACAAGCGTTTGATGCAGTTTAGCGGGCCGTTAATGGCCAAAGGCGTTGAAGATACTTTGATGTATACCAATTTTAGGTTTATTGGGCATAATGAGGTCGGCGATCATCCCGAATGTTTTGGCATTTCTACCGCTTATTTTCATGAATGGATGCAAAAGCGACAAGCGCTGATGCCTTTAACCTTAAATACCACTTCTACCCATGATACCAAAAGGGGCGAAGATGCCCGGGCAAGGCTAAACGTTTTAACGCATTTACCCAATTTATGGGTAGAAAAAGTTAGGCACTGGCGTAAAATGAATCAGAATTTGGTACGTAGGTTTAAAATTGAGCCTCAAGATGAGTATTTTATTTACCAAAATTTGGTGGGTAATTTCCCGATGCCAGATCATATTTCAGACGATTTCTTACCACGTTTTGAAGCCTATTTAGTAAAAGCTTTAAGAGAAGGCAAAATACAATCAGACTGGAATAAACCTAACGAAAGCTATGAAAACTGTGTAAAGCAATTTGTAGCTGCGCTACTAAATTCAGAGCATCCGTTCATGGCAAGTTTTCAAGAATTTCATCAAAAAATAGCTGCTTATGGGGTTTATAATGCTTTGGTGCAATTGTTATTAAAATTTACTTGCCCCGGTGTGCCCGATGTTTACCAAGGTACAGAGCTTTGGGATTTTACTTTTGTAGACCCAGATAACAGACAACAGATAGATTACAAGCTTAGAAACCAATATTTAGATGAGGTGCAAGATCTTAAACCCCATCAAATCAAAGATTTATTAAATCACCCTACTGATGCTAAAATCAAGTTTTGGCTAACACATTTGCTCATCCATCAGCGTAAGCAAAATAAAGAATTTTATGCCCATGCAGCCTACCAACCTGTAAGTATAGAAGGAAAGTTTAAAGAGCATTTAATTGCTTTTAAAAGGGTATTTAATGAGCAGGAAGTTTTGGTTGTTGCGGTATTGCATCCGGCATTGTTGTGCGAAAAATATCAGTGTAAAATAGAAGATATAGATTGGGGCGATACAAAATTGCTAAACGCCCAAAACAAGCCTTGGCGAAATTTAATAACCAAAGAAACTACGGAAGCTGTTTATATTAAAGATATTTTAAGCTATTTACCTTTTGCCATTTTAGAAAGCAAAAAGGAAGATAAGCGTTCTGCTGGGATACTTTTACATATCAGTTCTTTACCTTCTGCCTATGGTATTGGCGATTTAGGCCAGCAAGCCTATCAGTTTATAGATTTTTTAAAACAGGCCAAACAGCGCTATTGGCAAATATTACCACTAACGCCTTTGGCAGTTTCAGAAGCTTTTTCACCCTATAGCAGTTGGAGCAGTATGGCAGGCAATAATTTGTTTATAGCTTTAGAACCACTGGTACAACAGGGTTATTTGCAACAAAAGGATGTAGATAGGGCTGCTATACATCCAGAAAACCGGGTAGATTATCCTCAAGTAGAAAAAAGCAAAAAGTTGTTATTAAAAAAAGCTTGGCAACAGGCTAAACAGCAATTACCGCCTGCTTTTCAGCAATTTTGCCAGCAAGAAAGCTATTGGTTAAATGATTATGCGCTTTTTATGGCTTTACATCAGCAATATAAAAAGCCTTGGTACCAATGGCCTAGTGCTGTAAAAAAGCGTGAATTAAAGGCTTTAACAGCAGAAACTGAAAAGCACCAAGAAGCAATTACAGAAATTAAATGGCAACAATACTTGTTTGATTTGCAATGGCAACAGTTAAAAGCTTATGCCAAACAAAATGATGTGGAAATTATTGGTGATTTGCCTTTTTATGTCAACCATCAATCGGCAGATGTATGGGCGCAACAAGATATTTTCGCTTTGGATGAAGAGGGTAAAATCCAAGGTATTGCAGGTGTACCGCCCGATTATTTTAATGAATATGGTCAGCTTTGGGGCATGCCCGTTTTTAGGTGGGATGTTTTAAAAAAGCAAAATTATGATTGGTGGTTAAAACGCTTGCAAAAGAATATCCAATGGTTTGATGTTTTGCGACTAGACCACTTTAGGGCTTTTTATGATTATTGGGAAGTGCCAGCAGGTGCGCAAACAGCTAAAGATGGGACTTGGAAGGAGGGACCGGGAGCTGATTTTTTTGATTTTATTTTAAAACACTTTCCAGAAAAACCTTTTATAGCCGAGGATTTGGGCGATGTTAATCAAGGTGTTTTTCAACTAAGAGACCAATTTGAACTAGCTGGAATGAAAGTTTTACAGTTTTCTTTTGGGGATGATATGCCGCAATCTTTGCATACACCGCATCATCATCAAGAAAATTTCTTTGTTTATACAGGTACACATGATAATAATACCTTGTTAGGCTGGTATAAAGAAGCCGGAAATCCTATCAAAGCTAACCTAAATTTGTATTGCAATAAGAAAATAAGCCAGCAAAATGTAGCCGAAGAAATCATCCGTATGGCCTATGCCTCGGTTTGTAAAACGGCTATCATCCCTTTACAGGATATTTTAAATTTAGATAAACAAAGTAGGATGAATCTGCCTGGTATTACAGAACAAAATTGGTCTTTTAAGCTCGTGGGCGATGAATTAAAGCCTCAAATAGCAGCTAAGCTAGCTGTGCTGACTAAAATATTTCATCGCAGCTAGTCGTCTGATTATATTTAATTGTCTTTTTCTTTAAATTTGATGTAGATTAAAGCCTATATGAATATTAAAGATATCACAGCTAAAGAAAGAAGTACCACAAACGAGCTCCTCGTTATTTTTATTAAACTTGTTGTTTATGCTACTTTGGTATATTTTAATATCAACCAGCCAGAAATTTATGCTAAAGTGCCTATTATTGGTAAAGTAGCTTATTCTTTACTGATTGTTACGGGGGCAAGTTTCTCTATTTCGGTAGTGCGTTTAATCATCATTTATTGGTATGTACGTAAAAATAACCTCAAGGCTAATATCAAAGACAATTTTATCTTGGGTATTAACCGCATTGTTTCGGTTTTAAATACGGTTTTCCTCATCATAGCCATTATGGTATTTATGGGGATAGACCCTATCAAGTTTCTAACCAGCATAACCATTGTTGCAGCAGCTATAGCTTTGATATTTAAGGAGTACGTAACCAATATGATTAACGGCTTAATCATCATGTTTTCAGACCGTTTGTCTTTAGGAGATCATATCAAAGTATTAGACCAAGAAGGGAAGATTTTAGATATTACCTTAATCAATATCATCATCCAGAATGAAGATAACGATATGGTGCTGATACCTAACTCGGTTATTTTTACTTCTTTAATTGTTAACCAGTCGAAACAAAATATTAAAAAACTTACGGTAGAGTTTGAACTGGATGTTCACTTAAACCAGACACCAGCAAGTTTAGAAGCATATCTAGAAAGTGTCATCAAACCTTATGAAGATTATACCATGAAAGATGGCTTCTCTGTTAAAACCCTAGAAATTAAGAAAGATTATACCAAATTTAAAGTACAAGTATTACTCAATTATCACGACAGGGCTAAAGAAAAAGAAATCAGAAGAAAGTTGAATACGGCGGTGTTGGAGCTGAGAGGGGGAGTTTAGTTGGTTAGTTTGTAGTTGGTTAGTTTGTTAGACTCGATAGCTATCAGGGGGTTAGTGTCATTAGTTCATTAGTGTCATTAGTTTATTAGGGTTGTTTGTAATTAGTTGTTGGTTTTGAGTTTTCTGTTTTGAATTTTTATGTTGCAAGAAATTGGAGAATTGGTAATATCCATAAACTCATAAATAAATGCACAACTAAATTCACAGGACTTGAATACGAAGCAAATTATTAGTAGACAAAGAAGCCAGCTCATAATAGACGTAATTGTTTGGACGTGAGAATTTACATCAATTTTTTCAGGCATAAGCCAACACAACAAAATGACTATGAAATTTTTAATATTTATAACATTATGGTTTTGTTTCAACAATGTTAAAGCAGAACAATACTATCAAGGTGAAAAAATAGGAGCTACAATTTCACAAGTAGAGTCACCTATAGAGGTTTTGCCTGTTAGTTTATTAAATTTTACATCAGAACGTAATTTAGAAACTGTTACCATAAAATGGTCAACGATAAGTGAGGCAAATAATAGCCATTTTATTATACAGGCTTCGGAAGACGGTGTAGTTTGGTATGATCTAGGAGAAGTAGCTAGTAGCGCTATTAATGCTAATTCTAATGAGCTTATAAATTATAGTTTTAGTATACCTATAAACGATATTTTTAAAGAAAGCATAGCTTTATTGTTTTTTTTAGGATTAAGTTTTCGGAAGAACTTAAAGTTTTCGTTAATTATACTCGGTATTTTTCTTTTGGCAGCGTGTAATGATGAGGATGAAATATCTAAAAAAAATGTTTTTGTCAGACTAGTTCAGGTAGATTACGATGGTCGGCAAAATATTTCAACCGCTATTGTTGTCCCATAATCTATTATACATAATTATTTTGCTTGCCTAAATATTTAAAACAGGTATAAATAGTTTTAAATGATAAGCGTTTTTATTTCTGCTTATTTAAGTAGGGCAGAAGCGCACCATAACAAAGGTGCTTGACCATGATAATCTCCATTTGCTCTTCTTGCGTTTAAATAACCAGCGGCATCCACTCTTTGGCCCATGCCAGCACAAACATCCTGTATATTGCCCTGATTATCAATTTTATCTACCAAAGCCTTCCAAGCTTTTTGTGTTGCCGGTAAATATTTTACAGGGTCTAGCCAACCCTTTTTCAGCCCCGTTATGAAGGCGAAAGTAAACATACCTGATGATGATGTTTCTTCCCAAGCTTCAGGGTAATCTACCAATTGATGCCATAAACCTTTTTCATCCTGATATGATAAGAGAGCAGTCATCATTTTCTGGTAACCATCCATTATTTTAGCATAATGCAAGTTGTTTTTGGGTAAATCTGTAAGTAGTTCTGTCATCCCAGCAGCCATCCATCCATTTCCCCTCCCCCAAAAAAATCGGCCTTTAGCACCATGAAAAAACAAGCCATTTTCTTGCTGCAAAGAATCTAAATAAGCTACCATTTGAAGTGCCGCTCTTTCTAAATAAACAGGGTTTTTTGTAGCTCGGTAAGCTTGAGCTTGTAAAACAGATATCATATACATATCATCTATCCAATACCTGGTTTGCTTACTCATGCCATTAGGTAGCGGATTTCTCCATTGTATATCGGCCTTTTCTTTACCAAAGGCAAGTTTCTCTTTGTTTTTAGTTTGAATAGCTATTTCTAAAGGAATAATACCAAACACGTTATAGTCTACATGTTCTTTGCTAGGGATAATATCTTGATTTAGCATAAGTGTGTCATACTTATCAATCAGTTGTTTTTGTAGGGATTTATTTTTAGTGAGATGAGCAAAAGTTAAACTGCCATACCAAGTACATACTTGTGCATAATGTATGGTAGTATCTTGTGGTGTTAGCATATTTGGTCGTGGCAAGAAATTACTAACTATTTTTAAGCCTACTTCTTTTGGGTGATAGCCTTTAGGCCATTCCTGAAGCGTAGATAATGGTTGTTGAGCCTGTACATGTACTACAAAGCTTAAAAAAATAAGTTGTAAAGCTAGTTTTTTCATGGTTGTTGAGTTGCCATTGGTTATGATCGTAAATATAAGTTGAATGGCGGATTTTGTATTGCAACACGACTAGCAATGTATTAAGTTAAATTGGCAATAATTTTAGAGTTAGAATGGCTTGGAAAAGAGGTTTCTATTTTTAGAAAATAGAACAAAAAAGCCTTAAAATTATGCGATTTTAAGGCTTTTCTATACTTGGCGGAGAGTGAGGGATTCGAACCCCCGGACCTGTTACAGTCAACAGTTTTCAAGACTGCCGCAATCGACCACTCTGCCAACTCTCCGCCGCAAAAGTACAAACTCAAAGCAAATCTCCAAAGTAGAAAATGTTATTTTTCTCTTTTTTGGCTTAACTTTTTATTTATCAATACATTAAAATTATCCGAATGGGGTATATGATAGGTTTAAGAGATGAAATCATCTCGTAATGGATTAAATACATCTACTAAAATGCCATCTTCTAAGCATTTTACACCGTGGATGGTTTCGGGTTTGATGTAAAATCCATCACCTTTTCTGAGTATTTGGGTTTCATCACCAATATAAACTTCAAAGCTTCCTTCTGCCACATAGCTTACCTGTACATGGGGGTGTGCGTGTAAATCACCAATAACATCTTTTTTAAAAAATACTTTAACCATCATCACTTGGTCATCATAACCAAAAATTTGTCTGCTTAATCCTTCTTTAATTTGTTCTTCGGTAATTAAACTAGAAAGTTGGTAAGGCGCTTGTTTTGTGGTCATATTTAAGATGTTTTGATTTTATTTTGAGGTTCTGTTTTAAAAGAGTTAAATCTTGGCTTTACAATTTTGATACTTCTTTTTGATAAATCTAAACTGGCATTTAGCTCGAAACCAATTAAGAGAATGAGCGAGTTGATATAAAGCCAAATCATCACCACTAACAAAGTACCAATGGAGCCATATAATTTGTTGTAAGCCCCAAAATTATTGATGTAGTACGAAAAACCTATGGTACTAATAATGGCAAGCAAGGTAGCTAGCCAAGAACCGGCACTAAATAACTTCCATTTTTTAGAATTTGCTGGGCCATATCTATAAAGTAAAGAAGTGGTAATAAAATATACAGCTATGATGATCATCCAGCGGGTAATGGTGATGAGAAAAATCCAAAAGCCATTACTATCTAAGTTTAAGCCCGTTCTAAATGTAGTAATAACAAACTCGCCAACAATAAGAACAGTTATACCTATGATGATAGAAAAGGCAATTAAAACAGTAAGGTTAAAAGCAACTATTCTTTGCTTTAGCCATCCTCTGGTTTCTATAATTAAGGATGATTTATTAAAAGCCTGCATTAATGTATGTATACCATTGGTAGCAAAAAACAAGGCTAATATAAAACCCAAGGATAATAATTTACCATTTTGATTTTTAACAATATCCTCAATGGTTGATTCTAAAGCTAAATAAGCATTCTCTGGTAATACCAAGGCAATAACTGTCATTAATTGATCTTGGAAATTATCTATGGGGATATAGGGGATGAGTGTAAAAAGAAAAATGATGGATGGGAAGATAGCCATCATGAAATTATAGGCAAGAGAAGATGCTTTATTTACTAAAGAGTCTTTCTTGATTTCCTGAAAGAAAAAAACAGCTACGGTATAAAAAGGTAGCGGACTAAAGCCCGGTAAAATTAAAACCTTTGTCCATTCTATAATATGCTGATAAAATCTAAACCTATATAAAAAGTTATGTAGCCACTGCATTTAACGAAGTTAATCAAAAAATACGCTAATTTTTTCCATGAAGTTGCTTGGCGGTAGGCATGGCCTGTTTTTCTCCATATCTACAAACACTAAAGTTGTTTCGCCAGTATTCAAGTGTTCTTGTTGTTCATTAAAAATATCATAATGAAAAATAATTCTTATACCTGGTTTTTCCTTGATGGTTACTTTAACGGTGATGTTTTCATCGTATTTAGCAGGTTTAAAATATTTGGTTCGCATTTCTAATACGGGCATCATCACGCCATCTTGTTCCATAGACTTGTATGTCATGCCTAAACTTCTCAGCATTTCTGTACGAGCAACCTCATAAAAAGCTGCATAATTGCCGTAATAAACATAACCCATCTGGTCTGTTTCGGCATATCTTACTCTGATATTGGTTTCGTAGCTAAACATGCCTTATTTTTTGATATTTCTTTGATTTAATGCTTGTTGAAATTTACGAGCATTTGCTAAATGGTCTGCTAAATTATCGGCAAAGTTATGGTAGCCAGAAAAGTCTTCTTTAGCACACATATAGATATAATTATGCTTTTCGTAATTTAAAACAGCGTCAATTGCATTGATAGAAGGCATCATGATTGGCCCTGGAGGCAAACCTGTTACACGATAAGTGTTGTACGGCGATACTTTAGTTAAATGTTTATTTAGTACCCTTCTGATGGTGAAATCTTGATTAGCGAAAATCACGGTAGGGTCTGCTTCTAATTTAATACCTCTTTTTAGTCTGTTTAAGTATAAACCTGCAATGGTAGGCATTTCTTTATCCATTAAAGCTTCAGCATCAACAATAGAAGCTAAAATAGATACTTCTTGCTGACTTAAATTTAAAGCTTCTGCTTTTTGTTTACGCTCCGTATTCCAAAAGCTAGTGTATTCTTTATGCATCCTGATGAAGAAATCTTCGGCAGAAACATTCCAGTACATTTCATAAGAATTGGGTATGAAAAGTGTGTACACATTATCTTTATTAAAGCCATATTGCTTTATAAAAGCTGTAGAATCTAGCAATTGCATAAATTGTGTAGAATCAAACTCTAGTTTTTTTGAAATAACAGCAGCTAAATTTTCTTTAAGTCTTAAATTCCTAAAAGATACCTGAACGGGTTCTTGGTTACCTGCAATTAGCATGTTAATAATTGCTCTGTTATTCATACCGGGTTTTAAGGCATATTTACCAGGTTTAAATTTCTTTTCTAACTCACGTTCTTTAGCTAAATCGTAAAAATACTCGGGACGCTTAAATTGTGCTTTAGCATCTAAGGAATCTTTAACCTGCTTGAAATCTGCATCAGAAGGAATGTATAAATAAGTTTTTTCGCTAATGTTTACATTGTCTGCGATGAACTTGAAGTAAATTTTAGGTAAAATAAAAGCACTAGCAGCAAATACAATGATGAATAATGCAATGGCAATTTTTCTTAAATTGGATGTTTTTTCTTGAGCCATATTGGGTAAAAGAGTAATTTATATCTGTCTTAATTTTAATAATCCACCGGTAAGATTTCTAACGTTTTTAAAACCGTTTTGGTTTAAGATGCTTTTAGCTGTCTTGCTTCTCAATCCTCTTTGGCAAATCACAATGATAGCTTGTTCCGTATCAAAGTCAATGTCGTTTTCACTAATTAGATTTTGTAATTTTCCTAGCGGTATATTGATACCTCCTACATTATGGGTATGAAATTCTAAAGGTTCTCTTACATCTAAAAGTAAATAGCGTTCCAAAGCTCCTGATTGTTGCAGTGCTAGAAATTCATCAGCTATAATATCATCCATAAATAAATTATTGGCTAGATAAGACCAAATTGATACGCGTACCGATACTAACTTTTATAACAGAATCTTGTACAGATGGTGTTTGTGATATCACAATAGCATTAGCAGTATCGCTAACATTGCCCTCGTATAAAATATCTCCTAAAGTTAAGGATGAGCCTTTTAAAGAAAATCTGGCTTCGCTTAAAGTTAGTCCGCGTAAATCTGGCACTTCAATTTCACTGGCGCCCATACCATCGCCTAAAACTAAATCAATTTTAGAACCTTTTGGTATTTTTTGGCCAACACGTAAAGGTTGTCCGGCATAAGAATAAGCTAAAACAGCATCTCTGGCTATATCTGCTTTGTAAGTGGTATCGCCAAGTTTTAAACCGTAATTGGCTAAAATAGCTTGTACTTCTACTAATGTCATGTGGTCTATGTCGGGAAAACTAACGTCAGGTGTTTGTGAGCTTACAATTGTTAAATAAATAATACGATTGGTTTTAACATTTGTCTCAGGGTCTGGGTCCTGCTCTAAAACTAATCCAGGCTTTTTATCCATCACAAAAACAGAATCTATTTGGTATCTAAAGCCATCTGCTTCAAGTAGTTTAATGGCGCTTTCTATGTCTAAACCTTTGAGATTTGGTACAGGTAAGCCTTCGCCATGGCGAGTATAATATCTTAAACTTAAGAATACACTAAATAATAAAATTACAATGGCAGCAAAAGCTATGATTAGCTGTTTACGAAATTCGGGTGTTGCCAGATACTTGAAAAATTTATTCATTTAGTAAAATTGAATCAAAAATAATACCTCAAACTTAGCCAAAATTCAGGAAATAGAATCAATTTTTTTTAGTTCACGAAGAGTTATATGTTATCATTTAAAATTATATTTGGCGCATGATCAAAAAGAATGTTGCCCTAGTAGCCGGAGGTTTTACTGGCGAAGCTGTAGTGTCTTTAAGAAGTGCAGCGCAGGTAGAAGAAAGTTTATCTAAAGCACCTTATCAGGTTTATAAAATTATATTAGAAAAAGATAAATGGTACTACCAAGTAGGTGATGGTACTGTAACTTTTGTTGATAAAAATGATTTCAGCATCCATGTAAATGGCGAGAAAGTAACATTTGATTGTGCTTTTATCATGATTCATGGCGAGCCAGGTGAAGATGGAAAGCTACAAGGTTATTTTGATTTAATAGGTTTGCCTTACACCAGTTGCGATACTACAACTTCTGCCATTACCATGAATAAGGCTTATTCTAAAGCTATTGTGAGAGATGTAGATGAACTGTTTACTGCACAATCTATCCAATTATTTGGAATGGATGAATACAGTCAAGATAAAATTAAAGCGAAACTAAAACTTCCTTTATTTATTAAACCTAATAATGGGGGTAGTAGCATCGGTATGTCTAAAGTGAATGATTGGGCAGATTTAGATGAAGCTGTTAAAAAAGCCTTTGCTGAGGGTTCTGAAGTTTTGGTTGAAGAATTTATATCAGGAAGAGAATTTACCGTTGGTATCTATAAAGAAAAAGGTGAGATTAAGGTTTTACCCATCACGGAGATTAAAACCCAAAAAGAGTTTTTTGATTTTGAGGCTAAATATACGGATGGTGTTACAGAAGAAATTACTCCGGCAGAACTTGATATTAGTGTAAAAGATAAGGTAGGCAGAATAGTTTCTAAAGCATACCAACAATTGAATTGCAAAGGTATGGTGAGGATAGATTTTATATTAGCGTCTAATCAGCAGGATTTTTATTTTATTGAAATCAATACGATTCCTGGGCAATCTGCTAATAGTATTATTCCGCAGCAGGTTAGAGCCAATGGACAAACCACAACAGATTTTTATGCTTTATTGATAGAGGAGGCGTTGGGGAAGTAGTTAGGTAGTCCGAAGACCGAGGACGGGTGTCTGAAGTTTAAAGTACTGAGTATAAAGTATAAAGTAGAAAGATACCCAAAAAGTGGATATTCAGGAAGTTCCTTTGAAAATTAAATTTTCCTTTCCGAAGAACGAAAGACGGCC
>NZ_DLHN01000037.1 GCF_002483235.1 Pedobacter glucosidilyticus
GGCTTCTTTCTTTTCCTTGATGAAAAGAAACAAAAATCAAGGCTGATGAATATTTGTAGTTTCGTCTAAATAAATCTTTATCCACAATCCTGAGTGGTGTGAATGGTTTTACTTAATGAAGGTTTTTACAACACCCCTCGGATTGTTTCCCCGATAGTGTTTTTATGAAAGTTTCTACAAAAGATTTATTTGACTTCACGTCCAAATCTTCATAGGCCGTCTTTCGTTCTTCGGAGAATATTATTTAATGATTAAAGGAAATTTCTAAATATCCGCTTTTCAAATCTTTTTACTTTATAATTTTGAATATGCAAAAGATTTATGGGTCTTTCCTGCCAAATCTTCATAGGCCGTCTTTCGTTCTTCAGTAAGTTTTGTTTAATAGGATTGGGAGTTCCTAAACATTCGCTCTTTAGGAGCTTTTTAATTTTTACTTTTGATTTTTAAATTTTTAAGTCTTTCTACTCTGCACTTTATACTTATAACTTTCTACCCTATTCACTGAAAAACCTTTTTCATAAAAGCGGTATTAGCAGAAAAATTATCCATTACTTTGGTAGGAAAACGGGCATCGCGGGAGCGTTCTATGACCAACCAGCCTTTCCAACCCATGGCGTCTAAAGTTTCTTTAACTTTAAACATATCTAAACGCTTATTATCTTGTAGCCATACGCCATCTTCATCTGTACAATGGATTTGGCAAATACGCTTTTTACCCAAGATTTTTAATTCAGTTATCAAATCTCTACCGGCTTTTAAGGGATTAGAGAAATTAAAATAGATTTGGATATGTTTAGAGCCTATCTCTTTCAACAATTTTTTCTCTTCTATAGCACTTAAAGAGGTTTCTATACCGATGATAACGCTAGCTTTTTTGGCCATAGTGCCTGCAACTTTTAATCGCTCTACAATAGCGGGTCTTAGCTCGGGGTTTTTAACTAAATCGCCTTGAACGCCTAAAGGAAGAAATGCTACTTTCACCTGCATCGCTTTCATGGTATCAATACAATCTTGAAGCATTTTTTGATAGGTTGGTCTGGTAGCAAAGGATTGTGCGTAAAAACCTGTCATGGCTAATGAGCAAATTTCTAATTGCAGCTCTTTAGCTTTTGCTAAGAAAGCTGCTCTGGTAGCTTCATCTGCGAGTTTATTATCAAAAGTTTCTTGGTTGCCTAATCCTCCCATATCTAGCTCTAGACCATCAGCGCCAATATCTTTGGCGAGTTGAAAAGCAGAGATTTTCTGACGCTTGAGAATCATCAAATCTATAACGGCTATTTTATAACGCTGTTTAGGTACATCGGCGAAAGCCAAAAGCCTTTGTGGAATACAAGCTGCAGTGGCTAAAATTCCTAATTGACCAATAAACTGACGACGATGAGACATGCTATTTTAGCTAAATTATTTGAACATTTTTTCTAATTGCTCGTAACCCATGATGGCGTTTTTAGGAAGATTTTCGCCTTTATCGCCAAAAACATATAGGGCTTCTTTTTTCTCTATGGTACAGCCAGACTCATCATAATGACCATTTTTATCTTGAACAGCTTTGGCATCTAGTTTAAACTGAGCGATTAAAAAATCGTAAACGGCTTTGCGCTTAGAGAAGCCAAAATCGTGTTTATCTTCTGGTAAATGAACGTTTTGTATTTGCGACGCTTTGCCATAATAGGCATACATTTTTTTGAGGTAAGGATAATCATGCTGTGGAAAATGGGCTGTCCAGTCTCCACCATCAGAGATAACCAGTTGAGGGTTTGGCGCCGTGATAGCAGCTAATTCTACGTTGTTAGTTCCTCCGCCGCAAAGGTGTACAGGCATACCGCTTTCGCAAGGGCAACCTCCATAAAAATAAGATGATAAAGACACTACCGGGATGCTTAAATTTATTCTTGGATCCATAGCGGCCATTAATACAGTTTGGCTACCGCCGCCAGACCCTCCGCAAATGCCTACACGGGTTTTATCAGCTTCTTTTAAACTCAATAAATAATCTAGTAATCTGATAGCGCCTAGAGTTTGTATCGTTTGAGCAAGACTTTTACGATGGTCTTCATACTTAAATTGCAAACCCGACTCGCCCCAACCAAATAAGTCATAACTTATGGTGATGGCTCCCATTTTGGCTATCATAGCGCAGCGGATTTGGCAATCTGCTCTGAAACGATGATCAAACCAATGTCCATCAGGACTTAAAATAACCGGCACTTTACCCTTCATTTTCAATGGCTTATAGATTGAACCATTAACATATAAACCGGGCATAATTTCTAAAGCGATGTTTTCTACGGTGTATCCATCCATCACTCTTTTTGGTGTAAGAATAGGCTTGCTTGAAGGCAATGCTGGCAAAGGAGACAGTTTAAGTGCTTTGTAAAGTTGTGGGCGAATAGAATCTCTGCGGATTTCCCAAGATTTTTTATCGCTATACAAAGCAGCCAATCTATCTAAATTATCCCAACCGTCTTGCACTTCCCAACGGTAATACTCGTACTCCTTAAGCTTATAAACTTTGTCTTTTTCTTTGTTGAGTTTTAAGTCGAGCGGTTTAAAAATATTGTCTAAAGTTTCCTCTAAGCTAGGTCTAAAGCGCCAATCGGCATAGCTTAGCCATTTATCTGCAACTTGGTTTTCGCTGTATTTAATCTTAACATCAAAGCGTCTTTCTATTCCTGTAATCACCTCTTTTAAAGGCTTTTTGTATTGATTATCGCTGTCTTGTTGCGCATACAGCGCCTGACAAACTACAAGAAGTATAAAAAGAATCTTTTTCATGATGAACTTATTGATTTTTATTGGCTAAGTTTTGTGCTTTCTCTTCTCTTCTTCCGGCAATCCATCCGCTGTAAAGCAAATTACGGTCTAGTGTTGGTTTAGGAAAAAACAAGCTGGCTAAGTAACCAACGCCTATCACAATGAGATGGCTGTAAACACCCAGCATTAATTTATCATGAGTAAAGTTATAATCGCCCATATCTAGCAATAAGAACTTCTCCTCGCCCAAACCAATTTTGGTAGAAGTTAAAAAAGCGTAGGACGTGAAAATGATACAAACGATGATAGCAATATTTACCCCTTGCCTATTTGCCCGGGCAGAGAATACACCGAGTAAAAATATCCCTACGATACCACCAGAGAAAATAGCGTATAAGGTAAAGATGATGCCTAAAACGCCTTCTCCACCTACATTGATGTAAATAGCGCCAATACCTATGGCTATAAAACCAGATAAAGCTACCATCCATCGACTAGCTAATAAGTATTCGTTATCTATTTTACCCGGACGAATTTTCTTATAATAATCCTCGATACCAACGGCTGCCAAAGAGTTTAAATCGGCACTTAAGCTACAAATAGCAGCAGAAATCATGGCGGCTAAAATAAAACCTACAATACCGCTAGGCAGCTCGGTCATGATGAAATATGGGAATACGCTATTGGCATTTACATCTGCCGGAAGGCTTTGCTGTTGATAATAAACAAATAAAGCAGTACCGATAAACATAAATAAAGACCAAACGGGTACGGTTAACAAAATCCCTAATAAAGATGCTCTGATGGCAGATTTATCTGACCTGGCGGTTAAATATCTTTGGATAACGGTTTGGTCTGTACCGTATTTTTGGATAGCATAAAACATCCCGTTAATAGCCATCACGATAAAGGTAAGTCGGGTAAAATCTATATCATAAGGACCAAATCCTGTTCTTCCGTTTGCAGATGCAACCTCCCAAATGGTAGATAAACCACCGTTAACAGAGAAGATTATCACCAATAAAACCAATATACCACTAGCAAAAAGCATAAACCCTTGGAAAACATCTAACCAAATAACAGCTTCTATACCACCCAATAAATTAACTACGATAATGATTACCCCCACTACCATAATTACCCAAAAGGTATTGAAACCTGTCATGCTAGAGAGTGCTACTGCTAATAGGTAAAATACCGTCCCCATACCAGAAAACTGCCTTAAAACAAAGGCTATAGAGCTGTAATAGCGAGCAAAAGAGCCAAAACGCTTCTCGAAATACTCATAAGTACTTAAACCAATGACTTTACGATATAAAGGAACAATAAACCAAATGGTACCAAGCAAAACAATGGGCACCATTAAGCCTTGCACCAATAATATCCAGTTGTTAGAAAAACCCTCGCCAGGATAACCCAAAAAGGTAACACTACTAATTAAAGTCGCTAATAAAGACATCCCAATGGCCCAAGATGGCACCCTACCTTTGGCAGAGAAATAAGCCTCGGTAGTTTTTTGGTTTCTGGCATAACGCAAACCAAAATAGAGGGTAATTAATAAAACGGCAATAATGATACTATAATCAATTATTCCTAGAACGGGTTTAGTCATTGTAATTGGTTAGTTGCTATGAGAAGTTTAGAACTTCCATATATTTTTTGTCCAGGTATAACTACCAGGCTTTAAAGTAATATTTATTTTTTGATCTTTCGCCATACTTCTGGTTAAACCTTGAGCAATTTCTTGAACCATCAGCAGGCGGTTAATCTTTAATTTATCTAAAATTGCCGATGCTGTAGCACCACCTTCTATCACCAATTCTTTAACCTTAACTTCTTGTAATACCAGATTTAAAACCTCTGCCATGTAGCTTTTGATAATTTCTGGCTTGGCTTCTTGTTCTTGTTCTAAAGTATTTACAGCAATAATAACCTTAGCTTTTGATTGTAAAATCTGGATAATCTCTTGCTGCCATTGCATTAATAAACTATCCTGATTTTTAACATCATGAGCTAAAGCAGCAGGCATATAACTTACCACTTCTTGTTGCTGTGCTTGTTTCACTAAGTTGATGCTCTTATCAAATTTACTACCGCAAACATAAATGATAGGGCTTTTAAGCATTAAACGCTCTTTTCTATTGACCGATAAATTGGTGAAACGTTGTGCTAATAAAGCGTTAAAAAATGCAGATGAGCCCGCTAAAGCCACATCATGATGAGTATGTTTTAGCCAATGATTAAAATCCTCTAAAATTTCTATATCGCCTATGGTTATTCCTATAGCTGCGAAATCATTTTCATGCTGTTGAATATGAACCGGAAAAACTGATGATGTTACCCTTAATAAATCTTTAACAGAAGCGCTCTTAGCAGGATATTCTGGATCATGCGCAAAGCCTGTTTCGTGTATAAGCTTCCCTTCTATCCAGTATTCACCGTTTTTGATGGTTCTACCTAAAGATGGATTAGCAGCTAATATCAAAGCTTTTCGCATGCCTAAAGCCAGCATTTGCTCTTCTATTTCAGCCAATACATGACCACGCAAAACAGAATCTATTTTTTTAAAAATCAGCTGTGGATTTAACTTTCTTAATGCTGTAAAGGTGGTTTTGATAATCGCTCGGGCTTGTTCTTCTGCTAAAGAACGGGTATTGGCATTTACCACAACAACATCGGCTTTTTTGGCAAATTGCAAATCAGAAACCACCTCTACCGTGAGGTTATACCTTAGCGCAATACCACCAATTTCTGCTGCTCCTGTTAAATCATCTGCAATAACGGCTATCATAAAATATAAAATGCTTTAGGATTGAACTTCTGCTTTTCTGTATGCTGCTAATTGTACAGCAGAGTTTATAGCTAAAGTCATGGCATCTGCACTAGCAATACCTTTACCGGCAATTTCAAAGGCTGTACCATGGTCTACAGAAGTTCTGATGATAGGTAAACCCATGGTGATATTTACACCTTTAACGCTATCCATTTGCTTTTTAAGCGGATTCCATTTGAAGCCAGAAAGTTTAAACGGAATATGTCCTTGATCATGATACATAGCTACAATACCGCCATAAAAGCCTGTTGCAGCTTTAGAAAATAAAGTATCTGCAGGTACTGGACCTTCTACATCATAACCTAAGGCTAAAGCTTGTTGTACGGCTGGTAAAATTTCCTCATCATCCTCGGTACCAAATAAACCAGAATCACCAGCATGCGGATTTAAGCCTGCTATACCGATTTTTAAATTCTTTTCGCCCAAAGAGATTAAGCCCTGATATAAAAGCTCTACAACTTCAATAATTCTTTCTTTTTTAACCAAATCGCAAGCCTGTCTTAAAGAAACATGGGTAGAAACATGAATTACCTTCATGTTATCTTCTACCAAAAGCATTGCGTATTTTTTGGTCTGAGTTAAATCGGCATAAATTTCTGTATGGCCAGCGTAATGATGACCAGCCTCGTTGATGGATTTTTTATTGATAGGCCCAGTTACGGTGGCATCAATAGCCCCTGCTAAAGCCAATTCTATGACTTTCTTAACTGCCTGAAAAGATGCTTCACCTGCCATAGCAGAGATAGCTCCAAATTCTAGCTTTTCTAAATCTACATTCTGAAGGTCAAAAACATCAAGCTTTCCCATTTCAAAACGGGCATCGGCCACGTTTTGTATAGGATTAATTTGTGCCATTAAACCTAATTTTTTAATGATATGCTTAAAAACTGCAGCGTCACCAACTAATAAAGGGCGGCAATAATCGTATATTTTAAAATCAAGAAGCGCTTTAACGGCAATTTCTGGCCCAATACTGGCAGGGTCGCCCATGGTAATTCCGATAATTGGTTTATGAGGCATGGCTTAATAAATTCAGGGTTATTTTTTCTCTTTTAATTAATTCGTGAAAACCTTTTCTCAGCTCGTTCTCTTCTGTTAAAGATAAACCACTAAGTGGAGGCATCATGGTACTTTCGCATAAGCCCAGTTCATTCATCAAAACTTTTAAAGCCCATAAAGACTCGCCCAAAGAACGGTCATGCTGGTATAAATGACCTAATCTGTCAGACTGGATTTGATAATGAAAAGCCAAATTGTAATCTTTTTGAAGGACTGCTTGAAACATTGCTGAATAAATAGATGGAGCTATATTTCCGGTACTTGGTACCAAACCGTCAGCACCGTTGATAAGCGCATGAGCAGATTTTGCTGCCCAACCTAAAAAATAACTAAAATCTGATCGGTTTTTCCAAAGGTTTAAACACTCGTCTAACCTTTTTTCACTACGTTCAGAATCTTTAGCACCAACAATACTAGGGTGTTGACTAAGTTCATCCATCAGCGAAAGCGGAATAGACATGTGTGTGGTTGCCGGGATATTATATACAATTAAAGGCCCGGGTATACCATCTGCTAGCTCTAAAAAATAGCGTTTCATTTGATCTTCAGACAGATGATAATAAGTTGGCAAAGTTGCCGCTACCGCATCTACACCTTCATCAAAACATAATTTTGCAAACTCTATAGAGTCTTCTACGATGTTAGATGATATACCCGCATACAGCTTTACATCTTTAGTTCTGATTTTTGCTGCTGTTTTTATATAATCTTCTTTGAAAGATTGCGGCAAAGAAGCAGATTCACCTGTAGTACCTAGTATAAAAGGCGAAGCATTGCTTTTATACAGGTGAGAAAAAATCCTTTCTACAGCCTCCTTATCCAGCTTATAATCATGCGCTAGTGGCGCTACAACCGGAACAATAGTTCCTTGAAATTTCTTTTCTGTATTCATGTGTTAATAAGCTGCTGTATAAATGGATATAGCATCCTGAAGGGTGATCTCTCTAGGATTGTTTTTTAATAATCGTTGTATTTGCATGGCGTCTTTTGCCATTTCGGTAATTTTATGTTTGGGTATGTTTAAATCGCTAAGCTTAGCCGGAATACCACAAGCCGCTATCAGCGCTTTGATTTTTGCAATTCCGGCGAGCGCCATTTCTTCATCATTTTCTTTGTTTTCGCAACCTAAAGCTTGTGCCACCTGCGCATATTTTTTAACTGCTGCTGGGTAGTTAAATTCCATCACATAAGGCAATAAAAGTGCGTTGGAAAGCCCATGAGGCAAATGAAACATGCTGCCTAAAGGATAGGAAAGTGCATGCACACCTGCTGTGTTTACTGGGCCTAAGCAGAAGCCGCCTAGTAAACTTCCCATAGCAACTTGTTCTCTGGCTGTTTTGTTTTCCCCGTCTTTTACAGCATCTACCAAATAGGCTGCTATTAAGCGCATCCCTTCAAAGGCATACATATCTATAAAAGGCTGAGCAAACTTATTGGTAAAGGCTTCTAGGCAATGGGTTAAAGCATCTAAACCTGTTGCTGCCGTAATACTTGCTGGTACGCTGATGGTTAATAATGGATCCACATAAACCATATCGGGCACTAAAAACGGACTGATGATGCCTTTTTTCTGACCTTCATCATCCACCAAAATAGCGTTTGGAGAAACTTCGCTTCCAGTACCTGAGGTTGCTGGTACACAAATCAATTTTATACTTCTGCCTTTGAGTAAGCCTATGCCTACAATCTCTTCTAAAGTTTGGGTATTGTCTAGTTGTGCAGCTATTAATTTGGCGATATCTAAAACGCTACCCCCACCAATTCCTAAAACTACATCGGCATTAAAATCTTTACATGATGCCAGCAAGTTTTTAAAATCTTGAAAAGTAGGTTCCTGGATAATACTGGTATCTATCTTAATAACTACTCCTGATTGCTCTAATTGCGCTTTCAAATCTGTTAACGTATTTAACAGTGGCTCTATCGTTAATAGCAATACTCTTTTACAAGAAAGTTGTAAAATTTCTTTGGTTAACTGTTGTAATGAGCCATTTCCGAAAACCAATTTACCCGGGAAATGTACGTTTAATAACTGCATTTAATAATTGTTATTTATTCTTCTTCTGGTTTAGTTTCTTTTAAAACAGGTGCTTCATAGCCTTTAAGTGCCGGCCACTGTCCGTTTTTTATTTTCTTTAATTTTAGTTTTGATGGATCTACCACCACATGTTTCATTTTTTCTCTTCGCCAGGTGTAAGCAAAATGTAAAAGACCATCTTTGGTTTGGATAACGGCTGGATAAGAATATTGGCTGATAGGCGAATCCTCTAAAATGAGTGCTGCTTTCCAGTTTTTACCATCCTTAGATACCGATACATTTAAAGGCGTTCTCGGGCCTTTTGCTAAATCGCCAGGAGGCAAAACATGGTTATAAACCAAAACATGCTGACCATTTTTTAGGGTTACTGCATCGGTTCCTGAATTGTTATTTGGCAAATTGGTTTTTGCTAAGGCTGTCCATGTTTCGCCATTATCGTAAGACCAAGCTTCTGCTAAAGCCCTATTTCTTGTTCTAGCTAAAATTTGAAGTTTGCCATTGCCATGATCTAGAATACTTGGCTGTATCACATTTAAACTATCTTTCCCGGCATCTAGCGGACCAATTTTTCTCCACGTTTTACCAAAATCAGCACTTACTTCAAAATGGACTTTCCAACCTTTGCCTTCTGTACTGCTGGCAGCAAATAAATTTCCGTTGCTTAATAAAACAGGTTTGTTTTTTACTGGGCCGATATAACCATCGGGCAGTTTTTGCGCTGCAGACCATGTTTTACCATGATCTTTTGAGCTTTTTAACATCCCCCACCATTCTGATGGTTTGGGGCCAACTTTATAAAACAACAATAAATCGCCACCCGGAATTTGATACAATACAGGATTCCAAGTTGGTAGTCTTTTGCCATCTGGCTGTACGCCATCTGCCGCAGATACTGGAGCTGTCCATTTACCATTTACCTGTCTGCTTACATATATTTCTACATCGGGATGGCGCTCTCTGGTACCACCAAAAAAAGCATAAACCAAGCCTTCTGGAGTTTCTGCTAAAGTGGCCGAGTGGCATGATGGAAAAGGCGCTTTATCGTAAATAAATTCATCTACTAAAATGCCTTTACGCCATTTTGCTTCTTGCGCATTTAGCTTTGTAACTCCAAAGCATACAAATAGGATGATGATATATCTTTTTAACATGGTTTTACTTTTTTGCTTCTGCTTGTTTCTTTGCTTTTTGGGCATTTACATAGTCTTTATACATTTGGCGCCAGTTTCTGCCATTGTTGTTTAGATACTGTTCGCATTTGTTTTTATAAATCTCAAAAATGGCCGATATCTGCTTCATGCTTTTATAATCAACAGCCATTTCGCGGGCTTCTTCCAGATTTTTTTGGATAAATGCTTCTTCCGTAGCCGTCATATTTGGTACAATGGCTTTATAACCTTTCATGGTAAAATCAACTTTACCGATGGTGTATTTATCTAAAATTGCGTTTACTTGCTCTGTAGATAAATCGGCTCTTAAACCTGTCATCAAGTTTTTATGTACACTATCAGGCATGGCAGAATCGGCAATAATTTGACGATGTAATTCGCTTAATTTTTCGCCTGTTACAGGATTTATCCCGGCTGGAACTGTACTTGCTGGGTGACTATTATGCCAATCTCTTACCGCTGTAAGATGCTTTGCAATAACCGCTTTTATACGATTTTCTTTGGCAGCATCATTTAAATTTAAACTAGAAACCCACTCGGCTGCTTTTTGCTCTTGCTCTGATTGAGCCATTACCATAAGTGGTAGCGCTAAACATAATAGGATGATATACTTAAGACTTTTCATATTAATTCACTTTAAAATGATAACTACCAGAAAGCACTTCGTATATAGCTCTGCCACCTTCTGTTTTGATGTATTTGATATTTTCTGAATCGGTAATTTTCTGATTTCCTTCTTTTACTTGTTGTTTATCCTTTACAGGGATGTAAACCCAAGCACTGCTATTTGCAGGAATTGTTATTTGCCAGCTAAATGCTGATTTTTCTTTCTTCCAATTGCTTTTAACCTCGCCATAAGGTGATTGGTAACTTGCATCTACCCAGTTTAACCCATTGATTTCTTCGGGTTTCATGATGATTTTTTTGAAACCTGTTTGTTGCGTATCAGCGCTGATACCTGCTAAACTTTCATAATACCAGATGAGCAAATCGCCCAGCATCATCACATGGTTTTGCGAGTTCATTTTTGGTGCAGCGGTATTGCCGTTCCATAGCTCCCAAATGGTGGTAGCACCATTTTTTAGCATATATCCCCAAGATGGATAAGTGGTATTGGTTGCTATTTTATAAGCTAAATCATTTCTTCCGATTTGAGTTAGCGTACGCATCAGCCATTGCGTACCCACCACGCCAGTACTTAAGTGTCCTTTGTTTTTATTTTCGATGATATCTACTACCTGAGCAATAACTTGCTCTCTTTGTTTGCCATCGGCTATACCAAAAGCAAGTGGTAAAAGATTATCGGTTAACTTATTAGCGCCGTAATAACCGTTTTTATAAAATTCCTGATTAAAGGCTTTTTTCATCTTTGCGGCCTCTTGCACAAAATACAAGCTATCCTGAGCGTTGCCAGTTAAGACACTAAACTTCGTCATGATGGTAAGCAAATGATAATAATAAGCCGTAGAAATTAAGGCACTTGGGTGTTTTTGATCAGCATTTACGCCACGACCATCTTCTGCAGTTACAGGCGGCTCGCACCAATCGCCATAGCTATCTTTGGTGATGATACCTTTATCGTTCATATAACGATCTTTCATATAAGAAAGCCACTTTTTAATAGCCGGATAATTTTGTTCTAACACTTTAACATCGCCCGTTTGGCGGTAAAGCATCTCGGTAACCAAGGTTAAAGTTGCTGGCCAGCTCACGTTATCGCTATAATATCTCCAAAAGGCAGGGGCAACATCTGGTATGGCACCATCTTCTTTTTGTGCGTATCTGATATCATCTAACCATTTAGCGTAAAATGTAGCATTGTCAAATAAAAAGCTCTCGCCGTAAGCACCCACGGTACGGTCGCCCAACCAAGGCTGGCGCTCATTACGTTGCGGACAATCAACCGGCATTCCTTTATAATTAGAGGCTATACCCCACCAAGAATTTTTATAAATCTGATTTAGTAAAGCGTTTGAGGATTGAAAAGTTCCTGCTGTAGCCATATCATCATAAACAAACCTACCTACAAAGCTTTCTTTATTTGGCTGACCTTTAAAACCTGTTACCTCCGCATAACGGAAACCATGATAAACAAATTTAGGCTCCCAAACTTCTGTACCTTTTCCATTTAAAATATAGGTATCCGTTACTTTAGCATCACGTAAGTTGGTTGTAAATAGTTCACCGTTACTTTGTAAAGATTCTGCAAAACGCATTTTAATGGTATCACCAATTGTACCTTGTACACTTATTTTCATCCAGCCAGAAAAATTCTGTCCAAAATCTATCAGATACTTGCCATTACCTTTTGGTGTGATGCTAACCGGATAAATATCTTGCATCACCTTCATTGGTGCTATTTTCTGAGCTTCAAACTTACCGCCTGGTTCTTGCACATACTCGGCTTTAAGCCATTCTTGATCATTAAAACCAGGTTGTGCCCAGCCTATCAATTCTTTTCTGGCATCGTAAACCTCACCATCATACTCGTTATTGGCTAGTAATGGGCCGTTTGCAGTACCTTTCCAACTTTCATCTGTTTTAATAATTTCTGATGTACCATCAGTATACTGCACATGGATCTGCATCAATAACTTAGGAAAACCGAAAGTTTTTACCTTGTAAGGCTTAGCCTGACGCATGGCATAATACCTGCCATTACCTAAAATTATACCGATAGCCTGTTTACCTTGTTTGATGTTGGAAGTAATATCAAAAGCATTGTATTGGATATTTTCCTGATAATCTGTTGGTGCAGGCGCTAAAACCTGATTGCCAATTTTTTGTCCGTTTACATAAAACTCATACAAACCTAAGCCCATGATGTAGGCTGTAGCCGATTTGATTTGCTTTTTTACCTCAAACTCTTTGCGTAAATAACGAGCGGATAGTCTCTGTTCCTCTTCATTATCCCATGGAAAATGACGGTCGAAACCTATCCAGCGGCCATTCCAAGCTTTATAATATAGTAAACCAATAGTCCAGTTAGCAGCTTCACTCCAAGCACTTTCGCCTTTATTTGTCCAAACTTTAACTTTCCAAAAACACTTTTCTCTAGCTTTTAAAGCTTTACCAGCATATTTTTGATGTAAAGACTCGCTAGAATTTATTTTACCAGAGTTCCATAAATCGGCATCTTTTTCTGTTAATTTATCAGGAGAAGAAGCTACTAAAACTTGCCAAGCAGTTTGCATAACCCCTCTTTGCTGACTAACAATTTGCCAGCTTAAGCGAGGCTGTGTATGGTCTATAGCTGTTGGGTTTTCTAAAGACTCGCATTTAAGCTTTTGTACAATAATTTGCGCAAAAGCTAGCTGAGCTGTACATAAACATAACAGCGTTACTATAAAAATCTTATGTGTTAACAGGCTCTTTTTCATCATTAATTTTTACCTGTAAAGTCAAAATATAAGGTCATATCCAAAGCTCTTTTAGGCTCTTTCTCGAAATCATAATAAATATGTTTCATCCCCATGGGGCCAGTAGTTTCTGGTTTTTGGGTTTTAGTTCCTATGGCGGCAATACCATTCATGAAAGAAATATCCCCGGAAGGGAAAGTCATTTGCATATTTTCCCATGTCGTATCTTTCTGTTTTTTAGGCGTAAACAACCTTAAAAAGATGTCTTCTTTATCTGTATAAACTTTAAAGCTTTGCTTTTTGGTGATGAATTTACACCAGTACATATTGGCGTAATAGCCTTTAAACTCAGGATATTCAAAAGGAATTTCTCCGGTTGAGTTATCATTATAGTCTTTTTTCCAAATACCGAATTGATTACCTTTCATTCGGTTTTTCCAAACGCGGTAAGGACCAAAACCCATAAACTCTACTCCTTTTATTTGTTCCTCTGGAAAAGAGAAATTAACACCTACATATTTGGTGAAATAGCTCTCAGGGAAATATTTAACCTGCATTTTCACCATTCCAGATGGGTAGATTGTCCACTGCAAAGTATTAAAGCTTTCCTTTTTATCAAATGATGAAGAGATGATGATGTTATCGCCGTCTTGCTTTAAGCTAAAGTTTTTGAAATTGGTAGCCCCCTCTTGAATAAAAGGTCCATTATTAAAAGGAATGATTCCTTTTTGATTTTGTACCTGTTCTAAAATCCCTGTTGTTTTATTGATGCTGAGCTGTAAATCGGCAACTTTTAAGATAAAAGCGTTTGCGTTTTCTTGAACTTCTACTTTATTTTTTGATAAATTGGCTAAGGCCGCTTTTAAAGTATTTTCTGGCCTAGTGATAGGGAAACTCCAAGTAAAAATTTCTTGTCCGTAAACGTCTTTAGCTGTTACATATAAAACATCAAAAGTGTTCCAATCTGTTGGCAAAAGCATTTGAAGCAAGCCTTTTTCTAAAGGTTTTAGGTTGGGAGCTTCAATTTTACCAGTTTTAATAGTATTTTCACCTTGTGTCGCCAATCGGCTTAATTTGAAACTGAAACTACATTGGTTGAGATTGGTAATATGGTAACGGTTTTCTACCGTTAATTTGCCATCAAAAGCAGGTGTGATTTCTCTTCGCTCTATAAAAACAGGCGACCATATTTCTTTAATAGCGTAAAAGCTACCTTCTTTTTCGTGATGCGGACCAACAATACCATCGGCACCGTGGTTACCATCAGTATCTAATATTCCATTTTTATCTGTACGTACTACGCCTTGGTCGGCAAAATCCCATAAAAAGCCCCCTGCCGATAATGGATTGCTCCACATGGCTTTCCAGTAATCTTCTAAGCCAGCACCATGCCCACCATCAAACATACCATGTAAAAACTCGGTTGGCATCACAATATTTCTACCTTGGTCGTAATTGCCAATACCATAATTATATTCGCGGTAATGCGTGGTTTCAAAACCTCCGTAAATTTCCCAAGGATGTATAACAGGCCTTTTTTGAATATCTAATTGGGTAAATAAAGCATCTAAATCGGTATTATGACCACCTTCATTACCGTTTGCCCAGAAAATAATAGATGGATGATTTTCATCTCTAGCGAACATCTCTTTCAGCAGTTTGGTACCTGTTGGGGTATCATAATGCCCATGCCAACCTGCTAATTCATTCATCACATATAAACCCAAAGAATCGCAAGCTTCAAGTAAATGACTATCAGGCGGATAATGTGCCATCCTGATGGCATTCATATTCATTTCTTTGATGAGTTTTACATCATTGATGCTGATGGTTTTACTGGTTGTTCTGCCAGATTCTGGCCAAAAAGAATGATGATTTACACCTTTAAACTTAATTTTTACACCATTGATATAAACGCCATCACGCTCTCTTAGCTCTACCGTACGAAAACCAATATTTTTACTGATTTGATGAACCAGTTTTGACCCATCATATAAAGAAAAAACAGCTTTGTAAAGGTTTGGAAACTCGGCCGACCATAATTTAGGCGCTTTAAAAGTAGTTTTAATCAAGTTTGAGTTACCTGATAAACTTTGCTGATGTTTGCCTAATTTTTCACCTGATTGATCAAAAACTTCTAAAACCAGTTTTTGGGCTTCGCCTTGATGTAAAAGTTTAGCCGAAAAAGAACCATCGGCTTTAGCGTCTATAGAAACTTGTTGAATATGCTGTTTTGGTAAAGCTTCTAAGAAAACAGGTCTAAAAATGCCCCCAAAAATCCAATAATCAGCCTCGCGTTCTGCGGCATTTATAGATTTATTTGTCGAATGCTTACTTACCGTTACTTCTAATACATTGCTTTCTTGAAACTTGATAAGCTCGGTAACATCATATTTAAACTGGTAAAAAGAACCTTGATGTATCTCTCCTGCTACTTTTCCGTTGATTTTAACTTCAGCATCGGTCATCACCCCATCAAAAACCAAATTGATTTTCTTGTTCTTCCAAGTATCGGCAACTGTGAAACTGTATTTATAAAGTCCCTTTTCTTTACCCTTGTTTACCTCTTTATTAAAGCCATAGTTGTATTTACCAAAGCCTTGTAACTCCCAATTTGAAGGTACGGCAATGCTTGTCCATTTGCCCGAGTTTGCACCATCAGTACAGAAAAAATCCCAATTTTTGGTATCTCCAAAACCAGTTCCAGAAAGCATCATCTTTTCTGTTTGTTGCGCAGCTAAACGAGCCGTTATCAAAAACAGAAAAATTGTAATGTATATGTTTAGGCTCTTGAACATGATTATTTGCTTAGCGCTGATGTTTTTAAAGAATGAATAAAATAAATGGCTTCTGCTACAGGATCTCCCGGATTTTTTAAATCATAATCCTGATCGGTTGGTGTATCTGCATCCGGGAAACGGCGAACTTCACCTGTTCTAAAAGCTACCCTACTAATTTCTGCTACCGGAGCAAAAAACAGCTTAGTCCCCTTGTCTTGTCCGTTTAAAAACAGCTTGTAAGAACGGGTTTTAGTATTTACATCTAATCTTAAAGTATAGGTTTTACCAGCCTCGTACTTAGCAATTCCGCTGTTGCGATAACCTGCTTTAGATTTTAGCTCACCATCAGCATCAATAATAATGCGTGTTGCGGCAATACCTTTTTGGTCTAGTAATTCTATGTGTAGTAAGCCTTTATCAGCCTGAGCCGCAGTAAAAGAAAACTCTATAGAAACTTGCTCTGCCGAAGGAATAACTCTTTCTACCTTAGCATAATCGTACAAATCTTTATCGCGTAAAGCCAAAGCTTTTTTACCGTTAGGTGCTTGCTCTATTTTTGCAGAAGCCCAAATTGGACTATAAATATTCCACTCCTTTAGTTCCTCGCCAGTTTTTAAATCTGCAAAAACATCATTTACAGGCGTTTCAACTTTATCTTTAACCGGAACTGGGATTTTAGCTACCCACATATCTTCTTTATTCATGCTGTAGCCTACCCACATATTTTTATCTGCCGGGATGCCGTTACCTTCTAAAATACCTCTCACATATTGCGGCCCATAAGATTTATAATTACCGCCGTAACGCATGGGCGATATCTCGCCATTAACCAATAACAAATTGTGATAATTTAAGCCATCATTACTTACAGATACAGCTAAAGGCCAACGGTATTCTGATGGATTGTAAACCGTAGCATACTTACCGTCTGATGTTTTTTGTCCCCATATTTTAGCATTACTATTTACAAAACCTGGTGCTCTTAAAGCATCATATAGCCAACTTTTACCGCCATTGTTACTGATACTGGTTAAAGCATGTTTCCAAAAACCAGCAATTCTGCCATCGGGCAAGGTATAATAGCTAAAAGCTTTGATAGCTCTTTTATAAGGTACTAGCGGGTCGTTTCTATCTGCTTCTTCTGACCATTGCTGCATCATTAAAGGCTTAGAAAGTAACTCGTTACAAGCAGCAACAAAGCCTTTGTCTTTGCTTTTAGTGTAGAAAGGATATTGCGCTAATTTGGTATTGAAAGAAGTGTTAAAACGGATGAAATGGATAGGTCCGTAAGTACCATCTTTATAAACTTCACGTACTACCCGGCCAATACCATTACCATCATTAGGGTCGTCTTTGGCATCTAAAGCCACACCATAATAACCTAAAACCAACAATCTGTTACTCGTACTTACATAAAAGCCCATGCGTTGGTGCATAATGGCATACAAATCTTTTGCCTTACCGGGATGATTGGGTTTAGTAAAACCGTCAGGTACTTTGTATGGTGGAAAAACTATTACTGGTGCCGACCATTGGTAGCCATCTTTTGAGGTTTGCAATAGGGTTTTACCTTCTGCAATATGCTCGCCCACTGGGTTACTTAAATACTGCAAAAAGAAAGTATTATTCCAATAAGCCAACATGGGTTGGTGGTTGTAAGTAAAATTATGGCCCGCATTATATTCTAGATGCGTTCTATTTGCTCGCATCACTTGTATGTTGTGTACACCCACCGCCGGACTTAACTGCCCATGATGATAATCTACATTAGAAAGTGTTTTTCCAATATATTTCACTGTGTCTTGCTGGGCTAGCAGACTAGAAGTGCTTAATGCTACGGCTATACAGGTTTGGATGATTTTCATATTAATTCTTTTCGGCTTTTTTGATGATGGCCTTTAGATGTTTTGCTTTGGCTTTAAAAATAGTCCCGTGTTTGTGCCCCTCTGGCATTTTAATTTCAGTATCGATGTTTTTAAAGCTTTTGAAATCTTGTGTGCTTACTGCTGAATATTTTTTAGCTCCGTAAGAGTCATAATAAATTAGCCAGTTGTTTCCTGCTTTTACTACCGATGGGCCTTCTGTTAAATAAGGTGTAAAAGCATCAGATACTTGGTTATAAGGCCCTAAAGGATGCTTTGCAAAAGCCACTTTCATGTTTCTGTTTGGGCGTGTGTTATCTTTCAAAACCAAAACATAATCTTGTTGAGCTCTTTTTACAATGACAGCATCTATGACACTAAAACCAGGGTCTATAAATAATTTTGTTGGTGTAAAAGTTTTAAAATCTTTGGTGGTAGTGTAGTACATCCGGTGGTTGTTTTGCTCCTCTTCTACTCCTTTTTCAAAACGGTAAGGGATAGTAGAAGCCCAGATGATGATAAACTGCTTTTCCTCATCATCATAAAATAACTCTGGTGCCCAAACATTTACCGTAGTTTCCTCGTGTTGCATAACTGGAATAAATTGCTGTTCCGACCAAGTCACTAAATCTTTAGAACTGGCATAACCAAAACCTTTATCGCCTTTCCAACTGCTTGTCCAAACTAAATGATAGATACCATCCGGACCTTGTACAATTGAGGGGTCTCTCATTACTTTCTGCGACCCGATTTCTGGTTTTAAGAAAACCTGATTTAAATCTTCCCAATGGTAGGCATCTTTACTGTAAAGCAAACGTAAACCATCTGTTGCAGGCTCATGAAAGGAAGAAAACATATAAACCTCTGAGCTGCAAGAAGAAAAAAGTAAAAGTAGGAGGAATAAAAGCCTCACCCTAAATCCCTCTCCGAAGGAGAGGGACTTCCATGGTTGCCTGTCTAATTTCCTTATATGGTTAATTCTTTGCATGGTTTATTTTTATCAACTATCTATTGCTCTCTTTACCTAGTTCTTTACACTTTGTACTTTCTACTCTGTACTTTTATACTTTCTACTTTATAATCTCTAAAACCAACACCCAATCATTACCTGCTTTTTCATCCCCCGGAGGGTTAAACTCTTTTACGCCTTTATTTTCTACTTGAGCTTCTTCTTTGTATTTACCATCGCGTGGGTTAAACCAAGAGACTTTCACCTCATCACCTTTTATTTTACCCATATTGATTTTCATATTTCTACCGGTATAGGTATAAATCATGGCGTAATCATCTGCTCTGGTAGCTATCAATCGGTTATATTTTTCTCCGTTTTCTGCAATTAGACTTTGGTCTGGAATACGGTTGAAATAAGGTTTAGAAAGCATTAAATTTTTAAGATGAACCATTTGCTTAGCTCCAGGTGCATGAATAGCCTGATTCCATAATTCTTTTGAACCATAAGCGCTTGTAGAATCTGTCTTTTGATGCATTTGCATTACAGAGTTATGACCATAAGTATAGCCAAAAGCACCAGCAAAAACCGACCAGTAGCCATATCGGCGAACATCAGCATCTGTCCAACGTGGCTCTAAAGTATCGTGTAAACCTTGCGGGATACCCTCATAAGAAGGTTCACCATCGATGGTAGGTTTAAGCGGACTTAATTTTAAATCGGCTTCCATAAACTTCCAATTGTCTTCGCCGTAATGTTTTACTTCGTTCTTAGATGTATCTTGATCATACCTTCTATGGCCAGATTGCACCATATTAAAATCTAACCAGCTCTCCTTATGGAACCAATCAGATGAAGCTGTTCTTCCTCTTGGATGAAATGTGATTAAATGTCTATCATCATAAGCTCTTAAGGTTTCTCCTATTTTCTTCCAAACGGCTAAAGAATCGCTGCCTTTAATATCGCCGCCGTTTAACCAAATGATGTTGTTATAGTTTTTATATCGCTGAGCTAAAAATTTGGCGTATTGTTCTGCTTGTGCAACACTCACTTTTCCATCTTTCACATTGGTACCCCAAACAGGAACTAGAGCCATATAAATTCCTTTTTCGTTTGCTTTATCAATAATAAAATCTAAATGATCCCAATAATCATAAGCTAAAGAATCTTGAGGATTGTTACCAGCAGTTGTATCTGGTGTAGCTACATTAGCATTTACCAAAGAAGAATCTCCATAAGTATTTACAGACGGAACGGTATGCAAAACCATTGCCTGCACCACATTAAAACCTTTTTGCTTACGGTCTTCCAGATAAGTTTCTGCCTCTGCCCTGTTTAGTTTATTGAATAATAACCAACCCGTATCTCCTAACCAAAAGAAAGGTTTACCATCTTCTGTCATTAAATACCTTTTGTTTTCAGATACCTTAAGCAGCTGCACACCATGATATTCTTCAGTAGTTTTACAGGCTGTAAATGCCAATGCTATCAAAAAAACAATATTTATGATTTTCTTCATCGTATTTTATTTTTTCTTTATCCAAACCACAACATTACTTTTTAAATCTTCTGTTTGGATGGTTTGATGGTTAATCTTTATAGTATTTTGCTTTAAAATTTTCCCGCTTTGTGGACTGATATAGCTTAACAAATAAGTTCCTTTCTCAAGCTTTACTTCTGCCGAACTGTTTTGGTAAACAATAGCTGATGATACATTAGCCAAAGTATAAACGTCTTTTTGCGTTTGTGGCTGTGGTTTCATGGTGGCAGCATCTTTCAAGAAATTTTCATCAGCGATAAGAGGCAAATCGGCCAGAGAGCCGCCAGCCATGAATACCGCCCAGCCCATTCTATCATAATTACCTGCATTATAAATTACTGCTTTATCAGGAAATTTGGAACGATACTCGGCCACAGCCCTATAAACCTGCTCGAAAGAAGATTTTCCTACTTTAGTTAAACGAGCATGCTGTCTTGGCGCTAAATTTTGTCCTCCTTTTGGCGCATAAGCCATACCGTTTTCTTGGTAAAACCAATATCTGATATCAATAACATCAACATATTTAGAACGCTCTGGATCAGCCAGAATCTCGTCTTGTACATCTTTAGTAGCACTTAAACCAATGATGGGATGTTTACCCGTTTCTAATTCCCATTCTTTAATAACATCTAGCCAAAAAGCTACAAAATGAGTTGGCCCGGTATACTCGGCACTGGTAAGTTGTATCACAGAGGAATTATCCTTAAAATTCTCTAGACACTGGCGAATATAGTTTCGGTGTAAAGCTCTCCTTACGGGATGATTCACATCGTAAAACTGCTCTGCCATGAAAATACGCTTATCACCAGCATAAGGTACAGGCTCTGGAAAACCCGTGTTATTGATGTTATTTGCTGGTCGCCATGGGAAATCTGCATAATGCGCCCCTGCTTCTAAAATATTATGTTGGAAATAATTTTGATGCAAAAGTACCAGACCTTTTTCATCTGCAAGGTTGGCAAACTGCTGTAATCTACCCCAGTACCATTTATTAAAAGTAGTTAAGTCGTATTTACTTAGACCATCCCAAGCAGTTCCTTGTCCGCTGCGAGCAAAAGGCTGCTCGTAAAACGGAGGCCAAACTTCGCCATCCATTCTTCTTACACGCTGGTGATCATCTCTCCTACGCTCGTACCATAAACCGTAGTTATGATCCATAGCAACTACATTTTTTTGTTGCATATTGGAGGTAAGTTCCTCCAAGTCATCGGTTAAACCAGTACCAATTTCGCCGGGTACAAAACGAGTAATATGCGGACGCATTTTATCTATTGCGTAAGGTCTTGCACTGCCAGACCACCATTGTATATCTTGCTTAGCGCCAGTTAAAAGCTTATTTTGATAAATGATAAAACCGTTTTTCACCTGCATATCACCTACTTTAGGGCTTACTTTAGCGATAACTGGTTTTATAATTTTAGCGCCATTAGCTTCGGTACTTATCGGAGTTCTTGAACCAGCATCATCAATAAACTGACTTAATTGTAAAACAAGTTTTGCTGCTAGCTGTGTTAATGCTAAAGCCGTTTCTATAGAAGGACTTGAAGATGCTTCTGATGCTACAGGTAATAAAAATTTTCTGGCTGTTGCCGATTTTCCTAAACGATCTTCTAACTGTGCATAATAAAAACTTCTTGGGTTTACATGTTCATTAGACATATCCCAAAAACCATCTCCAGCAAATTGTGCCCAAGTACCAAAAGCCCAATTTTGAGCTGTTGGTGGTTGCTCGTTATACACTTTAGCTGCACTACATTGCCAGAAAAGACTGTTAGCAGCTGTCCATCCTGCACCTTGCCCATCTTGTCCTCTATTTGCAAAACTTAAAGCTTGTCCATCTATATTCATGACATCAAACAAAGCTCCTGAAGCCCAGCTATCTATAGCTCCACTGAAGCTATGAGGATTTACAGCTTGGCATTGTACAAAAGCATTTGGCCCTGCCGCCATAAAACCTACGGCAAAATCATGGTAACCAAATTCAGCATATAATCTTTGAAATAATGTTTGTTGGCCTTTGGTGTAAAAAGTATTTCTACGCTCGCCACCAATTTCAGAAACTGGTGCTAAAGATTTACAATCTTCTACCGTTACGCGTTTACTGTTTTGATTTACATAAACCGCAGAACCTGCAAAGTGCTTGAAAGTGATTTGTCTTACCCAAACATCGGCTGCATTTTCTATGTTGATAGCATTCCAGCGGTGGTCTTCGTCTTTTTTATTTTGTTGATTGTAATCTGATACTAATTGTAAATTTTCTATTCCGACATTGGTTATACGGCCATTCCACTGGTATTTGGCCACCGTAGCTTGTCCAAATTGTTTATCTAAAGCTGTAGTAATAGGTGCATCAATGGTGATGTTATTACCATTGATAGCTGTAATTTTTCTATCCCAAAAAATATCTCTTTGACCTGGCTTCCATCCCAAACTGCTTAAACCTCCACCAAAAGTTATGGCATTTAGTTGAGTTATCCATTCTTGAGTAGATGGGCGATGGATGATGATTTGATTTCCTACTTTAAAAGAGCTAGCATCAGCAACTTTAAACTGAAAAGCATTTACAGGAACGTAATCATCACTAACATTTACAGGTGTTTGTTTTACCTGATCTTGAAGACCAACAACACGAACCAAAATCTCTCTGTTTGTGCCTTTTCCTAAGATGGTAGTTCCGTTTTCTACACTACCAAAACCTCTTAAAACAATACCAGAAGCGTTTATTTTAATAGTCCCATAAACCTGATAAACACCTTTTTGTAGTAAGATAGCACCTCTAAATCCATTTTTATCCAAAGGTAATTTAGCAACTTCATCTATAGCCGCTTGGATGGTAGCAGTTGCATCGCCTTCTATATGAGGAACAATAATTTTTGTTGCAATTTGAGGAATAGCTTTTTCGCCTGCCTGATAACCGCTGTAAGAATAATCAGGAATACGATTACCTAGAGCATCTGGAGTATAGGCTAATTGCCCATCTTTCTGAAGATATACCGGAGGTTTCGGAGCCTCTTTCTTTTGTGCTTCAACACCTAGTGGAGATAATCCTAAAAACAAATAAACACCTAAACTACAGAAGTTTAAGCTATAACTAGATACACCGAGTTGAAGTATTTTATTAAGCAAAGTTATTGTCATTTAGGTTTGATTTATGTCTAAAAAAATTGTTGAAGCAAATTACTCATTTAGGTCAACAGATATATTTTTTAAGATATAAATTGGATTTTCTAATACAAATTTAATGGTTAAAGCACTTTTATTTTTGTAGTATTTTCTCTATGTCTTATATGATTTTGCCATAGGCGATAAAATATGATGAATCATCAAAAAAAAGTGATTGTTATTTATAAAAAAGACATAATCTCATCAAATTTTTATTCTTATGGAAAGAACATCAAGTATTTACTATAGCAATTTTATACAAAAAAGAGGAGATACTGATGGGCAGTTCTCCTCTTTTATAAGCCAACCAAAATACCTAAAGTATGAGGTTTATAAATTCTTAGTGAAACCACTCGACTAAGAAAGCTTTTTATTAACTTTTATTACTGAGCTTAACCATCTTGGATAAATAGTACATCAATAAACTATAATGAAAATTTTAATATAAAATTTTTAAGTTTTGAAACCTTTTAAGCTCAAGTTAAAGACTTTGAAAAAATGATCCTCTTTAATAAGGTGTTACATTCTTAATATCAACTACACTATTTAAATAAACCTCTATGTTTGAATAACCCGATGCAGTAATTTTACTAGCATCAGAAGCGTCTTTAGGATTTAAGCCATTTTTAGCTTCATAATCATCTGGCATACCATCTTGATCACTGTCTTTGTAGGGTTTACCTTCATATTTTGGATAGCCACCAACCTGACTGATATCGGTAATGATACCACCTTTATAAGAATCTTTTGGTAATCTACGATGTTTAAAATCAGCTTCAGGGAGCTTTACATCTTTTATGTATTCTATCTCACCTGTTCTCACTTGTTTCACAATTCTGGTATCAACTGGGTCTCTTTTGGGTAAAGTAGCACCTGCATTATCTAATACATAGCTGTATGCTTGTTGTGCCGGAATAATGGTCATTTTAGGCATTGGTAAAGGCTTTTGAACTCGCATGGCAGCAAAGTAGGGCTTTGCTTCATCATAAGTCATAGATTCGCCTTTTTTATTCTCTAACTGTATCCCACCATCCCAGTTATTTTGGGTTACTTTAGTATTTCCTTCCACAATATTTCCCTCAACATGCGCTCTTCCGAAAACAACATAAGGCAACTTACTACGACCAGATTCTGGCTTTAAAATACGGTAACCTATAGGCTGAGTTTTTGGTGTTAAAGGGCCTGGTTTAAAATAGTTATTGATGATATTGTATTGTGCTGTATAATCGCCACCATCTATGGAACGATGTACCCAGTTAAACATCACATTATTAGCGAAATTAAAAATACCATTCCAACCAATTGATGGATTTCTTGCAGCATTATCTGCCCAAAGATTTCTTACAAAAGCACAATTTTCTCCGCCTAAAGTACTACCAAAAGCATGGTTCCAAGTGTCTAAGGCTTCAGAAAAAATGGAGTTTTGGATGGTGATGTTTACTGTACCTAATTTAACTTCTGGCTTACCTGTACTATCGTTATACATGTGGCGATACATAGACATGTTTTCATCTAATCCCCAACTTGCTGATACGTGATCTATCATGATATTTCCTACCGGATTACCACCAATAGCATCATCTCTTCTACCCACATAGGTTTCACCTCTTCTAAAACGCATATATCTAACCACTACATCGTGGGTGTTAATCCAAACTGATTCGCCAGCAACACAAACACCATCTCCAGGAGCAGTTTGACCTGCTATGGTAATGTACGGTGCTCTGATGATTAAAGGAGTTTTTAATCTGATGATGCCTGCTACATTGAAAACTACTATTCTGGCACCACCTTGCTCGCAGGCCCAACGTAAAGAACCGGGGCCACTATCATTAAGGTTAGTAACCACATAAACTTTACCGCCACGACCACCAAAAGCATAAGCACCGCCACCTTCTGCACCAGGGAAAGCTAGAATATCTGCCTGTGGTAAATCTGTAGGACGACCTGCCCAAGGAATATAAGGTTTTCCTTCTTTTGCCTCTTGCTCTATAATAGGTAGTGCTTTTTGCCAAGCTAAATCAGATTGCTTGGTAGCTTGCTTCATTAATTCTGCCGTTGCTTTTTGTACATCGTCTGGTATGCTTGGGTATTGCGCTTTTACTTGATAAGTAGTTAACATAACTGCTGCCCCCAGCAGGGTAGACTTCATCAGTTTCTTCATTTGATTAATTTAATTTAGGAAAATATACGATGTTGATAAAGTATAATATTTCAAATTTAAAGATTAATGTATGGTCCTATTTATATCATGTTTACAAATTATTATATGATTTTATCGGAAACCTCATACAAAAAGCAGCTTCTAAAATCTTTATAACAAAAAAGAACCTTATCTAAGATAAAGTTCTTTTCTATTAGAAAAATCTATAAATAAGGTTTAATTAATGATTATTTTCTGAGTAAACAGTTCTTTTTGATTTAATACGCTTTTTATTTTTAGTATATAAATGCCAGGCATTTTGATAAAAAACTTTTGTGTATTATTTGAAATAACTTCTGCATTTTGAATTAATCTGCCTGACATGTCATAAATAAATAGTTGAGCATCTTCTTTTAACTGACCAGTTAGTAAAGAAACATCTCCGGTTGAAGGAATTGGCCAAACTTTAAAATCCGTTTCATTTCCTTTTACAAACTTTATAGAAGAATAAGCCGTTTCACCATTTTTATCTTTTTGGATAAGTTGATAATAGGTATCGGTAACATGATCATTTTGATCTATAAAATCATAACTTATTGGCTTATTACTTTGTCCTTGAAGCGCTTTAGAATTTATTCTTACACCTAGGTTTTTGAAGTTTTCGCCATCATCTGACCTTAAAACTTCAAAATGACTATTATTAACTTCTTGAACGGTTTTCCATTTTAAAATAACTTCTTTAGTGTTTTTTCTGGATGCTTCAAAAGAAACAATGGTAACAGGCAATGTTAAAGTAGCACCACTAACTATATTAACTTTCCTTGTCATTGAATGTCCGTTAGCATCTGTAACGGTAAAATTAAATGCGGCTAAACCATTAGTTGAAGGTGTAAATGTTACTATACCATTGCTTTGGATTGCACTTCCATTACTAAGATTTGAAATTGTATATACTGGTGCATTAGTAAAGCCTTTAGACAATTCTTTAATATCAATACTTATTGCTTGTGAAGTTATGGCGCTGTAATGTGGTTCTGCCATCCAATTTAAATAATCTTCCAGATTGGTGAAACCATCTTTATCATTATCAGCATTAGCATCAGAAAAATCACCAACAGAAGAGTTTATATTTAGATTATGGATTGTTTCCCACCAATCTGGTAAACCATCTTTATCTGTATCCCAATTAGCTGCTCTGTAAACTTCTGGGTATGATTCATAACCGCCAGAATCAATCTCAGAATCTGGAAATCCTTTTTTACCTGATATGCTTCCTGTTACAGAGTAAGTACCATTTAAGGTTTCTGTTACCATTCTGGTATCATGTAAATCAAAAACAGGCTGATTTGCTCCAACATCAGATAAAACCATTTTATAAGCATGAAAAGCAGTTTGGGTGGTTACAGGTACGCTAAAAAATGGTTGATCTAAAAATGGCTCATAAGTTTTGGTTGCTCCATTAGTGTAAACAGCTCTTCTTCCATTAACTTGTGTAGTTTCATCAAACCTACCTGGCATTACATTTCCATTGAAATAATATTGTTGAGTACCCAAGCCAATGTTTTCGTACTGTGCTGTTAAAGCGTAAAAAAGAGTTGTACCTGCACCTGGTTTATAATAATTATTTACAAAGTTTACTTGATTTGCACCACCATCAGTAGCTCTATTTCCCCAATTATAAACCACATTATTTCTGATATCTAATTTGCCAGCTAGATATCCATTGTTATCTAAACCTCCGCCCAAACTCCAATTACGTCCATAACAATGTGCTAATAAGTTATGATGAAAGCTCCCTTTGTTTCCACCAATAGTTGCGGCATAGCCATGCTCTGTACCTACTGGATAGTTTTGGTGACCAGCTATATTGAGAGCTTCTGAAATAAGTGTTCTTTGTAAAGTGATGTTCTTAGCATTTCTAGAGCTAAATGCTTCATCTATAGTCCAACTGATAGAGCAATGATCCATGATACTATGATCTCCGGTTAGTCCCATTCCATCTGCTGTTGGGCCAGAGCCTAATCTTAACCTCATATTTCTGATAATGGCATCATTAGCACCAAAACCAAAAGGAGATTTACGTAAACAGATACCTTTACCAGGAGCTGTTTGACCTGCTATGGTAACATAAGGACTGCTTAGTGTTAATCTTGATAGTAACTGAATAACACCACCTACATTAAAAACTATTGTTCTAGGACCAATATCATTGGTAATAGCTTCTCTTAAACTACCAGGGCCACTATCGTTAAGGTTGGTAACATAAACAACTTTACCACCTCTGCCGCCTCTTGCATACCTACCAAAACCTTCTGCACCAGGAAATGCTAATTGCCCTGGTCTAAAATACCAAACTCGCCCTTTTTCTGTTCTACCTGAAAATACTTCATCTACTCGCCAGTAATAAGTATCTCCGGTATAAAGATTTGCAGCATTATAACTGTTAGCTGTAAAATTACCTTTGAATAAAGGAGAAGAACGATCTGCTGAAAATACAGCTTGCTCACTAGTACCGAAATAAACATCGTGAGACAAAGCACCAGAAGCGGCTGTCCAGCTTAAGTTAGTTGCACCGCCTATCAATTCTACATGTTCATCAGCATTGTAAGGTATAGGATCTTTTGCCTGACTTCCCATATCTCCTAAGTTTATCCCAAATGCGTTGATAAAAACATTTTTGTAAAGAGCTGGAGTATTTACCTCTGCCTCAAACCTGATAACGATATCTTTATTTTCCTGAGCTTCTAGATTTAAATAAACAAATGTTGCAGTAGAATTTGTTGCTCTTACCATTGGGTGTACGTTATCAGCTACTAGAATATCATTAAGATAAACATCAACCGGACTAACATCATTAGCTAGATAACCGTCTACCGCATTTAAGTATACCAATAAATTGTGTGCGCCTGCTGCCAAACCACTAATTCTCAATTCAATTTTCCCGCCGTTATTGCCATCTTTCACAGTAACACCATCAGAGACTAATTGCGCCCCTAAAGTTGTAGCCCCTGCTTTATACCAATTGGTTGTAAGACTTGTGCCTTGTGAACCTATGCGCTTAAATCTTATTTTAATACCTTGGGTGGTTAAGCTATCTGCTTCGGCAGTTGGAATGCGCCACGGAGTATACCCATTTTCTGTGTTCTGATCGTCTCTTCCACTAAAATGGTTTAAGTCTACTTTGATAATGGGGGTTTGGGCTAATGTAATTGTGATACTAAGGTTTAAAATAGTAAATACTAATTGAGGTAATAGTCTTCTCATATATAAAGAAACGTAATGGTTTATAACAATAGTCAGTTTAACAAAATTACGCTAACAATCAACATAATATTATACTATATTATCACAATAGTATAGTTTATTAGCATACAATTAATAGGTTAAATAATAAAATGATTCGTTAAAAATTCACCATTTGCTATCATTTATAGAATATCATTAGCTAAAAGTTTAAATCTGATTAAAAAACACCCTCTTTACTCTAGTTTTGAAGACTTTTAACAAAAAATGACAACATCATACATAATATAGAAAAAATCATACAAGAATAACGCTAAATCAGGCTTTAGATTTGGTTAGATTATAAACTCATATAAACCTTTTAATTAATTCATTATGAAAAGAAAATTACTTAATATTTTTCACTTAGCTTTCTTTGGACTTTATTCTTTAAATCAAGCTTCTGCTCAGGAATTTGATTATAATTCAGGACTTATATCAGATACAGAAGTTAAAGCTACTTTAACTAATGCGTCTAATCCAGGGATTACTCAAAATGGCATAAAATTAAGTTTTGATCCTGATGATTTATCCAATAGTAATAATAGTTTATCAGTTGGATTAGCAACAGGTGTAGGTGGAGCTACTTTTACGAGGATTCAATTCAACCACGCTACAAGAGGCTTTTTTATTTTAACATCACCGACTGCAATAAAAAGATTTGCGATACAATACAGAGGCGCTTCAGATTCAGGGACTGGAGCAATGATGATTACTTATGGTTCTTCAAAAACGGATCCTTTTATTAAAACACATACATTCCCAGCAGTTACAGGACTTGCGCCAGGTGTGATAAATTATATTAATTTTGCTCCCGAAGAAGATGTTAAATATATAAAGATTCAAAGGTCTGGCTCTCTCCAATCCCAACTTTTCCGTGTATCAGCTTCTACAACTAGTACAACTTTTACTTTACCATTAGATTTATTAGATTTCTCTGCAAAAGTAACACCTTCTGGAAACTCGGTTGATTTAAATTGGAGAACAACTAACGAAATAAGTACAAAAGAATTTATAATCGAAAGAAGAACTGAAGAAACTTCATTTAAAGAGGTTGGGAGAAAAAATAGTTATAACACTTACGGTATTCATAATTATAATTTTACAGATTATAATATATCATCTGGAAATATCTACTACCGATTAAAACAAATAGATCAAGATGGACAATTTAAATATAGTGATATTGTTACAGTAAAAGTAAAATCAAACTTAACATTAAGTGCGTTTCCAAACCCAACAACAGATGTATTAAATTTAGCTCATGCAACTGCAAAAAATGCCTCTGTAAGAATCCTAAATCTTAATGGGCAAACATTAATTATCAAATCATTAGACAATGGGTCTAGCTCTACATCAATAAATACAAGTTCGTTTAATTCTGGAATATATATATTAGTTTATAATAATAACGGAGAAGAATCTACTTTAAAGTTTATCAAAAAATAATTATTTATATTTCATTTTTCAAATAAAGAGCTACTCTAATCGGGGTGGCTTTTTTTATTATGTCTATCTTGTTATGAAAGTTGACTACTCAAAGTAATTACACTCTTAAAAATCCGTTAGGCACCAAAACAACAACAAACATCGTATCAGCATAGTTATAAAGAACTTCTCTTAGAAGTGCACTCAACTATAAAACAAGATACAACTATTTGAAATAAGATTTAATCAATAGATAATTCTAAAAAGGATAAAAGACATTTTATAGAGATAATCATCCTAATCATTATTTCAACCCGTATAATAGTAAAATCACTATTACACCAATCTTTAAACTATATGTACCTAGTTGCTCAAGCAAGTAATACTGCATCCTAACCTTTTAGCATCTTTAAAAGAACAGAAATTGTCTATCATATAGGTGATTAAAACAATAAAAATGATTTCATAAATTTTCTTGCCTCTTAATAATAATTTCTATTGTGTAGATAGAATAAATAACATTAATTAAAAGCAATTAGACAGCAAAAGAAAAGTGAGTATAAAAAAGAAGCCGCCTCATATAGAATGAAACGGCTCCTTAAAAAAAAATTATAGGTTTTTATCTATTTCTGAATCTTAACATCAATATTCATAAACCATCTATTTAAATAGTCTCTAGTAAAACCGTTTATATAAAGCACCCCATATTTACCTTCTTGTGTACGGAAATAGAGAATACTACCAGTAGCTATATTGGTTACTGAGGTTCTATTTAAGGCAGAAGCTAATTTTACAGCTTCTGTTTGTATACTCAACCCAGAAGTTAACGTATTATCAAATATAGTTTTCGCATTAGCCGTTATTCCTTGTGTAAATACGGTTGTTCTTTTAGTCCAGTCAGTAAAATCATACTTACCAGCCATAGGATTAGTAGTAGGTGTATTGGGTGTATATAAATTAAGACTAGGAACTACGTTAGGAGCAACCGGAGGTAATATATAAATACCAAAATCAATTTTTGCTGAGTTATCTTTTCCATTAGCAAAATTAAAAGTCTCGCCAGTAGCTATAGAATAAAAACTAGCTGATGTAACATCAGGATTTTGACTTGTTGCATCTAAACTTGGTGCATATAAAAATCTGTTCGTGATGATGGTGTGATCATTACTAACGTTTATGTTTACATTTTTATAATCATCACCTAAAAAAACATTTAAAACATCTGTAGCATAAATCCTATATCTGTTTAATCCGTTACGGGTCATATTAATTCTAACAACACCTCTGTAATTATTCTTATTAGCATCTGGTAGCAATACGATATTTGTTCTTGTTGGCTGAGCATTTCCTGCAAATGTTTCAAAAACAACATTCCTCATATCCTTTTTAGATGTTAAGGTATAATCCATGTAAACATTATCTCCAGGATTAACTGTTCTTGTATCCGCTTCAGTAACTAATATCGGATTATTTACAACTTGACTACCAGAAGGATAAGCTATTGTAACTAATGAAGTAATATCGGCATTAGTATCGTCAATTACCTTTATATTATAAGTTACCGTTTGAGGATTTGCGCTCGAAAGAATTAAAACCCCAGAATTATAACTTTTAGTTTGAGCACTTGTTAATTGAATAGTTCTTGCTGGTGTTGTGCTCCCTACCTCTGTTAATTCTACTCTAGCCATATTCTTAGTACTGTTTGCACCAGATGTAGGTAAAGCGGCGGTAAACTCAACATAAACTTCACCTTGGTTTAGTGTGCTCTTATACTCTAATTCAACATCTGTTAACATGTTAAATATGTTAGGCACCTCTTTCTTACAAGATGTAAATACAGTAAGCAATGCTAGCATACTGCAAAATATTTTTAAGGCTTTATTATTTTTCATCTTATTATTATTAAAATTTAAAGAATACAATTGATTAATCTAGTGGATCAAATGTACCCCCAGCCCAACCTATTGTTGGTTGAATATTTACGCCACTGTATACAAAATCATTATGGAAAGTGTAGAAATAATGGAACTCTGGAACACTGTAAGGACGTGAAATTGGCTGAACTATAGAATAAGGTTTGAAATATGTTAAATAAGTAGCTTTATCTTCTATATTTAAATTATCTCTAAATCTTTGACCTGTAGTAGCATTTGTAATCGCTTCTAAAGTATTTTTTGTTGTGGTAGCATTACCTTGCAATTCAATAATCATTGCAGACATGGTACCTGTCAACAAATGCATTCTTCTCATTCTTCTTAAATCAGCATTACGTTTGTTTTCAAAAGCAAACTCTATAAAACGCTCATTAAAAATAAGATCACGCATTGCATCTATACCTGTTGCAGCTCCTAAACCGTAATCATTACCGGCAGCGCCTTGTTCTATTCCTGCTCTCATTCTAATTTGTCTTACTAAATCTTTGGCTAAAGTAATATTGCCTGTTTCATTTAAACATTCAGCATAGTTTAACATCACTTCAGCAAATCTCATTTCTATCCAGTCCATTCCGTTTCCGCCAAGATTACTAGTATATGGAATAGAACCTGAAGCTATACTTGGTATAGAAAATCTTTTACAATAAACACCCCATCCAGCACTCTCTTGTATGGCATTTACATAAGTCCATTGTCTACGATCTTTTTTACCACTTAATTCCCAAACACTACCATTATAAGCAAAGGTAGCCGTAAATCTAGGATCTCTATTTTGCCAAAACATAACAGGATCATAATTGTACGTCCCAGCTGTTGAAATTACATTACCATCTTTCATCGGATAAGCATCCATTAAATTTATTGTTGCTCTATAGCCTTGGTTTGGAGAAGCACCATTATTTTCTGAAACTGGACGACTTCTTCTTTCCGCGTCATGCCCTCTTCTCTCTATAGAACTGTTATATGGTCTCACTAAAATTACTTCAGGATTAGCAGTACCTTCTGTCTGGAAAAGAGTAGCATAATTACTGTGTAATCTGTTGCCAGCGGCTATACAAATATCATATGCTTCTTTATTAGCCTGTAAAGCTACATTCCATCTTTCTTGCTCATACGGATGCCTTGGATCATTTCTTGGATTAAACTGCGGGCTAGCCCAATATAATAAAGCTTTTGCTTTTAAACTTGCTGCTGCTGCCTTAGTGATTTTACCTCTACCTGTAGCATCGGGAAAAGTAATACCATCTAATAATACCATAGCAGAGTCTAAATCTCTTACTATAGTTTGAAAACACTCTTTAGCACTAGCTCTACCAGTTACCGTCAAATAATCAGGGCTTTGAGGCTCTAAAACAAGTGGGACGCCACCATATACTTTAGTTAACTCAAAATAAACCATGGCTCTTAAAGCATAGTATTGACCCAAATATTGTCTGTAAACAGATCTTGGTAAAGTACCTTCAGGAATATATTTTATAGCATTATTACATCTAGCAATATCAAAATATTTATTACCTCCGGCATTACCTGTGTAAAGGTTACCCGTAAAGAAAACACTATGGTTATCTAAGGGTTCGCCCATACCAAGAGCTCTAGCTGCCCAAGAATCTGCATTTGGAAAAAAACTCTCATCACTTGCAAAGTGTATACCGTATCTACCTTGCATATTGTTAGTAGTATGATCTTGAAATAAGAACTGAGGCATAACTACATCATAAGCTCTATTTAAGTGTAACTGTATGGTACCTTCGGTGCTCCATAAATCCGGACCAACTCCACCTCTATCTTTTAATTCAAAAAATTCATCTTTATTAACACAAGATACTATTATAGAAGTGCTGATTAACAAAGCAAACATTGCTTTTACTTTAATCATATTTTTTTTATTAATCATAACTTTAATTTTACAAACTTAAACTTAAACCAAAAGATATAGTTCTGATTGTTGGATAATCATATGCACTTGAGGTATATGGATCTTTATAGGGGAAAGGATTAACCAATGTCCATAAATTATTACCCGTTGCTAAAAGTTTTGCATTTGACAAACCTAATTTGCTAGCATATTTAGCAGGTACTTTATAACTTAATGTCATATTGTTTACCCTTATGGTAGTACCATCAACCGCCCAGAAATCTGAGTTTCTAGAGATTGAGGGATCATCAAATCTTGGAAATCTACCCTCCTGAGGATTTTCAGGTGTCCAACGGTCTGTCCAGATAGGGATAACATTTCTAGTTAAAGATGGTGCTGTTCTCGCTCTCGAATCAAAAAACACTTTACCTCCTAGTCTTGCAAAAATATTAGTGCTTAAGGCAAAATCCTTATAAGACAAGCCTATTGATAAACCTGTTGAGAAAAATGAATTTGTATTATCAAATAATGGAACCATATCATAATCGTTGATGATACCATCTCCATTAATATCTTCATAATTTAACCAGCCAGGTTGTGGTATAGCTGCATAAATTTTATAGTTAGGATTCTCTGCCATAAAAGCATCAACTTCTGCTTGAGTCCTAAACATACCTCTACTTCTTAACCCTATGTTAGAAGAATTATACTTTCTTGGGTCTGTTCCGAATTTATTTCCTAAATAGTTTCCTGAATTTAGATTAAGCTCTAATAAATCTCCAGCCGGATAAATGATTCTTTCTACTACTGAGTTTCCATAACCAAAATTCATACTGGTGTTAAGCTTTAGATCTTTGGTGATATTGGCTTTATAACCAATATTAAATTCTGAACCCCAATTGTGATATATACGATAGTTTACAATCGGACCTTGGAATCCTGAATATAATGGATACATTCTCTCGTTACCTCTATCAAATACATCATAACTGCGGTTTCTGAAAACCTCGATACCTAAATCTATCTTATTGTTAAGTAAAGACATCTCCATACCTAAGTTCATGGTCTCTTTTTTCTCCCACGTAATAAACACATTTGGGTAAATACTTGGATTTAAACCATTGGTATTGATGTTATCACCATACAAATAACCATTTGAGGTATCGATTGTGTAACGCTCTTGCCAAAATCTTGAACCTACTCTATCATCACCGGTAATACCATAATTAGCTTTAAACTTTAGGAAATTTATAAACGGCACATTGTCTTTAAAGAAATCTTCCTGACTAACAATCCAACCTAAACCTATACTTGGAGATAAGCCCCATCTGTTCCCTCTAGCGAAGTTTGATGAAGCATCTAACCTTACAACACCTTCTACTAAATATTTTTTATCAAAATCATAACTAAATCTTCCAAAAAAGGATCTTTTTGTTTCTTCAAGTATAGTATTGTTATCTATAACTAATTTGGTTGGATCAAACGCCCACCAATCATCTCTTTCAGGGATGATTTGGTTTGTCCATCTAACTCCTAAAACTTCACTATTACCTTCTGTTTGCTCACCACCAACCAAAGCACTGATGGTATGAGCTTTAAAGGTTTTGTTATAACTTAAAGTTAGAAACCCCTGATAACTATTTCTTTCGGTTAACCTAGGAGATATGGATGCATTAAGAGGTGTTATTGCAGCAAACTCATAATTAGGATTTGCAGAAGTGACTCCTGGCAATAATGTATTAGAATAAAGCGCCAAGTTATTACCAGTTCTCACAAAATCGTAAAGCTTGTATGGCGGCTGATAAATTCTATTGTTTTCTTTACTACCACCTTGAGAAATCTGAAATTTAGCAGATAAACCTTTTAAAAACTTCGGTTGATAATTAATACTTGCATTAATTCTATACCCTTGAGATTTGGTATTGTTATAATAACCAGAACGAAGTACGCCCAAAGGGTTTCTAGGAGTACCGTTGTTAATATTAACTGGTAAACCATTAATTTCTAAAGGTATCCATTGAGGCATGGAAATTATAGTTTCAAAAAAGTTTTGATCAGCATCAGAACTTGGGTTCTTGCTATTCAGCAATCTTTGATCTACGTTAAAGTTTAAATCAGCAGTAAGACCATCCGTAATTTTAGCGGTCATACCACTTCTAAAACCAAATCTATTTTGCTTTAAACCTTCATAATTTCCATCCTCGTTTTGAAAACTACCGCCTACAAAGAATGTAATTTTATCACTACCACCAGATATATTTAAATTATGACGCTGCATAACAGAGGCACTCCATAATTGGTCATACCAACTTTTGTAATTTAAATTCTTAATGGTTTCTAAATCAGCATCAGTAAAGAAATCACTTGCCCTGATACCTCCAGTGGTTGTACCTAACATTTTATAGCCATCATTTAATAAAGTAGCTAATTCTACTGCTGATAAAAATTCTGGCTCTTTAGCCGCATCATTAACCCCGTAATATCCATTATAGCTTATAGATGGCTTGCCTTGTTTTCCTCTTTTAGTAGTAACTAAAACAACTCCCTTTGCACCAGAAGCACCATAAATTGCTGCTGAAGCATCTTTCAAAATAGAAATATTTTCTACCATAGATGCATCAAGGTTTTCAAATACTTCTGGTGTTACTGTAATACCATCTATAATATATAAAGGCTCATCTGTAGTACCAAATCTTGCAGCTGTCTCTGAGTTGGTTGAACTTCTTATATTTAGGGTAATACGAGCTCCTGGTCTTCCAGAAACCTGACTAACGCCAACACCAGCAATTCTATTTCTTAATGCTCCAGCAATATTAGGAGCAGGAATATCTTGAATTTCTTGACCAGTAATAGTCGCTACAGAACCAACAATTTCAGAACGTTTTTTCTCGCCATAACCGGTATAAACAACTTCATTCATTAAATTAACGCTCTCTTGCATTACAACATTGAAGCTTATTCTACCGGCGGCCGGCACTTCCAAAGAGTTAAAACCAACAAAACTAAAAACTAAGGTTTCGTTACCGGTTGGTAAGTTTAATCTAAAAACACCGTTAACATCAGTACTGGTACCGGTATTAGTCCCTTTAATTTTTACAGCAACACCAGGTAATGGCTCTCCCTTACTGTCTTTTACCGTACCGGTAACATTTACCCAACGGGATGATGTGCTTATTGCCCCCGAATGAAGTGACAACCCGGCGTTTCGCTCTGCTGCCACACCAGAAGCTGGCAAAAACAAAGCTAGTAACAAAGGAGCGCAAGCTGCCCTTATCACGTTGCGTTTGTTTAGTGGCTTTTGTAAAGATAACTTCATAGTTCTTCTTGATTCAATTGGTTATTATTAGATTTTGGTTAGTTCTTTTTAGGCAATAAAGACTACCTGACAGTAAAATCGTATGATTACTGTTTCAAATAATTTTTATTACTTTTTTATCGGATTATATACCTATGAATTGTAGCTTATAATCTTCAAATACGTTATGATAATTTAGGTTATAAAATATTGGTTAAAACATTTATATATCAAATATAGGGGTCAAAAATACTGCTTTTGTATAGCATTTTTTCAAAATACTATAGCATATTATCATCCCTTATTTTTCTTTTCTTTAGCCTCTTTTATGCGTTGCTCCCACTCTTGTCCAGCTTTCTTCATGTCTATACCTTGAGCAGAAAGATAATTATTGATTTTACCTTTATATTTCCCAAACCAAGCATGCTTTTTCTCTGATGATGGCGCATCCATAGCATGCTCACGAGCTTCTGTTAAAAAAGCCTTGATTTTTGTACTTTGCTCTTCATTTAAATTTGGTAACATTTCATGATAACCTTTAAGGGTCAAAGGTAAAACACCATAAGTCATACCATCTTTAACTTGTTCTATTTGCCCATCATTAAGCTCTTTCTCTAAAGCCTTGATATAATTTTTATGGATTTTAGAAAGCTTTTGGTCTGCCTTTTCTTGATAAGCTTTAGATTGTTTTTCAAGTTCAACTTTCTGACTTTTTAAATTAGCCTTAAGTTTATTCATTGCATTGTTTCTTTCTTCGTGATGCTGATTGATAACTTGATATTGATTGGCTATAATAGCTGTCACTTTTTTGTACTGAGTGGAATCTGAAATACCTAATTGGGAGACAATTTTCTCTGCCCTTTTTTTAATAATCTCCTGATACGAAGTTTTATCTTGCTTACTACCTTGTGCTTTTACATAATTAAACCCTATCATCATAAGGAAAATAAAAAGCAATAATTTTAGAGAAGTAAATTTCATTTTTGGATTGATAAAAAAATATGATAATTGGCTACCTATAATGGTCTTACACAAAGTACATCAATAATAAAAAATGATTCATGCTTATTTTTATCAATTTTTTATAGGATATTATCATTAAAATTTTATGATTATTTACTTAATCATCTCCATCATTATCAACCTATTATAGTGCTGATGATCTCTATCATGAAGCTTTTAAATTTCAACCTAGAATTTTATTAAAAGAATGAGTTACTGCTCATTAGGATTCTTAAACTGTTTGGATAGTTTAATGAGTTGTAAAATTTGACCAATAATTTGGCTGTAGCTAAAGACTTAAGTCTCTAAACTTCAAAAAAACACCAATTTTTAGTATCTACATCCTCTCCGGAACATCAATACCTAATATACGCATTGCTTTTTTAAGGGTTAATGCCGTATGGTAAGAAAGAAACAATCTAAAGTTTTTGATATTTTCTTCTTCTACTTTTAAGATACTTTCTGTTTGGTAAAATTTATTGTAACTTTTTGCAAGCTCGTAAGCGTAATTGGCAATGGCTGCCGGGTTATAATCTCTGGCAGCTACGGATAATACTTGAGGGTAACGACTCAGTATCTGAATCAATTCAGATTCGGTTTCTTTTAAAGTATTGATGTCTTGGAAACCTGTTATAGCTTCGTTAAAATTAGCTTTATTTACTACAGAACGAATTCTGGCATGTGTATACTGGATAAAAGGCCCTGTATTTCCTTGAAAATCAATAGACTCCTTAGGGTCAAATAAAAGACGTTTCTTAGGCTCTACTTTTAGTAAAAAGTATTTTAGAGCCCCCATACCTATCATGTAGAATAGGTTAGCTTTTTCTTCTTCGCTAAAATGGTCTACCTTGCCTAAGGCTTCTGTTTTTTCTCTAGCGGTGTCTTCCATTTCTCGTATCAAGTCATCCGCATCAACCACAGTACCCTCTCTTGATTTCATTTTACCGCTAGGCAAATCTACCATGCCATAAGAAAGGTGGTACAAACCATCGGCCCAAGTTTTTCCTAGTTTACTTAAGATTAAGAATAGCACTTTAAAATGGTAATCTTGCTCATTACCAACCACATAAATAGATTTATCTACACCAAATTCATCGTATTTTAATTGTGCAGTTCCTAAATCTTGGGTAATGTAAACAGAAGTACCATCAGACCTACGCACCAATTTCTCATCTAAGCCATCATTGGTTAAATCTATCCATACAGAGCCATCTTCTTTTTGAAAGAAAACACCTTTAGCAAGACCTTCTTCTACAATATCTTTACCTAATAAATAGGTGTCAGACTCGTAGTAATATTTATCAAAATCTACCCCAAGTTTACGGTAAGTGCTATCAAAACCTTCGTAAACCCAGCCGTTCATGGTTTTCCATAAAGAGATTACGGCTTCATCTCCTTCTTCCCATTTCAAAAGCATAGCTTGGGCTTCCTTCATCAAAGGAGCTTCTTTTTTAGCTTCGTCTTCTGTTTTACCAGCATCTTTTAAAGCATCTATCTCTTTTTTATATTCTTTATCAAAAATAACATAGTATTTACCTACCAGATGATCGCCTTTTAAACCAGACGATTGTGGCGTTTCGCCAGCACCAAATTTTTGCCATGCCAACATAGATTTACAGATATGAATGCCCCTATCGTTAACCAAATTGGCTTTGGTAACCTCATAACCATTAACTTTTAAAAGCTCGGCAACGGCGTAACCCAAAAGATTATTTCTTACGTGTCCTAAGTGCAATGGCTTATTGGTGTTTGGCGATGAATATTCTACCATTACTTTTTTACCATTAGGAGAAACACTTCCAAAGCTTGAAGAAGCAATATCGTTTTGTAAAACATTTAACCAAAAAGCATCAGCCAAAACAATGTTTAAAAAGCCTTTTATCACATTAAAATCTGCAACTTCAGGGTAATTGTTTTTTAAATATTCTCCAATAACGGCTGCGGTTTGCTCTGGAGATTTTTTTGTTTGTCTTACAAAAGGGAAAACAACCAAAGTAAAATGACCTTCAAATTCTTTTTTAGTTTGCTCTAAAATAATCTGTTCTGTTGCAATTTCAATATCAAATAAAGCTTTAAAAGCTTGGCTTATGGCTGCTGGTAAAAAATTCATGAGGGCAAAAATAATCAAATATTAAATGTTAGCGAATTTAGGTCTTAAATCTTAGCCCAAATGATAAATATCATAGCCTATACCTTTTTATAAATTCATGCGTTTTCAATATTTTAATTAAATTTGAAAGATAGCGCATATTCATGCTAGCTATCATAAATCAGAAATGGCAAAAACAAAATACTATTTTAACACCCAAACCCTTAAATACGAAAAGGTAAGGCTTAGCCTTGGGATTAAAGTTTTAAAAGCCTTTGGTTTTATTTCTACTGCTTTGGTATTCTCTTTCATTATCATCGCCTTTGCTTATACTTTTTTTGATTCGCCAAAAGAAAAGCAATTGAAAAGAGAGATTAACCAATTAACCCTACAATACGAAATTTTACAAGATCGTTTAAAGCAATTGAATGCTGTTGTGGATGATTTGCAAGAGCGAGACGATAATATTTATCGTGTAATTTTTGAGGCCGAGCCAATACCTAAAGACGTTAGAAATGCTGGTTTTGGTGGGATAAACCGATATAAAAATCTGGAAAACTATGATTATGCCAACCTGATGATTGAGGCTACTAAAAAAGTAGACATTCTTTCTAAACAACTTTATGTACAATCTAAATCTTATGATGAATTGGCCAAAGCCGTAAACTCCAAAGAGAAAATGATGGCTTCTATACCGGCTGTACAACCTGTAGATAGCAGAAAACTAAGAGGTGCCATATCTGGTTTTGGGTATCGGATACATCCTATCTATAAAATTAGAAAAATGCATGAAGGTATGGATTTTACCGCCCCAATTGGTACGCCTATTTATGCCACTGGCGATGGTTATATTGCAGCCGTTGGTAATGAAAGAGGCTATGGTAATAGGGTTGTTATTAGTCATGGTTACGGCTACTCCACCAAATATGCACACATGAGCAGGTTTAAAGTTAAAAAAGGACAAAGAGTTAAACGTGGCGATGTTATTGGTTATGTTGGAAATACAGGCGCTTCTACCGGGCCACACTTACATTATGAAGTTTATAAAGGTGGTAAACCTATTAATCCTATTAATTTCTTCTTTAATGATTTAACACCATCAGAATATATGGCTATGTTAGAAGTAGCATCAAGAGAAAACCAATCTTTTGATTAATTTTGATTTTCATTTTATCAATATCATTAAAATGCCTTACAAAGAGAAAGAAATAAACAAGCTGTATTACCCAATAGGTGAAGTTGCAGATATGTTTCAGGTAAACACATCGATGATAAGATTCTACGAAAAAGAATTTGAGATACTGCAACCTAAGAAAAACGCTAAGGGTAATCGCCTATTTAGACCAGAAGATATTGAGAACCTAAAAATAATTTTCCACCTGATTAAAGATAAAGGTTTTACCTTACAGGGAGCCAAAGACTATATGAAAGGCAATAGAAATGAAGTTGCTGAGAATCAAAAAATTATAGATTCTTTAGAAAAATTAAAAGCTTTTATGCTTAACCTTAATGAAGAGCTATAAAGCGGGTATGATTCTTGTTTATCATTCATCGTAAAAAAGCCCACGATGCAGAATATCTTGTTTATTATAAACCATAAAGCCGGTGATGATAAACCAACCAATCTTAAGGACACTATCGTTGATTTAAGTAAGCAATTAAACTACAAATTTCACATCTATTATTTAGGAGATAATCCCGAACAAGGTATTAAAAGTGCTATTCAGCAATATCAACCCACTACTGTGGCTGCTGCCGGAGGCGATGGAACCATAAATTTGGTAGCCAGTATCATTAAGAACAGTGCAATCAAATTATTAATTATCCCTAATGGCTCTGCCAATGGTATGGCTAAAGAATTTAATATGCCTGCTGCTGCGGATGAGTGCATAAAATTACTACAAACCGGAAAAACCGTTACCATTGATTTATTACTTATCAATCAAAATATATCGGCTCATTTAGCGGATGTTGGCCTTAATGCCAGAATAGTGAGAAGGTTTCAGTTAGATCGTAAGCGTGGACTTTTAACTTATGCCAAACATTTGTTTAACGAGATTTTCTTCATCAAATCCAAAACTTTTTTAATAGAGACTGAAGAAAAAACCAGAAAAGTAAAAGCTGTTTCTTTAACCTTTGCCAATGCTACCAAATATGGCACTGGCGCTGTTATTAATCCGGAAGGAAAACTAAACGATGGATTTTTTGAAATCTGTATTGTTAAACCTTTTGCCAAGATTCATTTATTCTCTATAGCTTTAAAAATGTTTAGAAACCGATTGAATTATTCGGCATACTTTGAAACCATTAGTTGTAAAAAAGCTATCATAAGGTGTAAAAGAAGAACACTTTTGCAAATAGATGGCGAAGTTATTGGCAGAACAAAAGAAATCAATTTAACTTGTTTGCCAGCTGCTTTACAGGTAATTATTCCTGCCCATTTAGACTATCCAACCTTGATAAACTAGTTCGCCCATAGGGTTATCTTTATCTGTTATTAAAACCTCTGTTTTAATTTTTAAGTTTTTATAGAGTTTAAGTTTAAAAAACCCCTTTCCAGATATACCAAACCTAGAATATTTACCATCTAAAACATAAGTAGCTTTTGATGCTGCGCCACTTACAATATAATGGTTGTGATATTTCTCTATGTATTGCAAATTATGTTCATGTCCGGCAGCATAAATTAAACCCGGATACTTTCTAAATATTTCTTTTAAACGTTTTCTTAAGATTTTAAACCTTGGATGGGCCAAATCTTCCCTCGCACCCACATATTTACGGTACAAAGGCAATAAAGAACCTACAAAAGGCAAAGGTAAATAGGCTTTCTTTTTATACAATGTAAACGGAAATAAATGATGTTTGAGTTTATATCTGCCACCATGTAAAGAATAGCTGTAAATAGGATAATGCCCTATGACTAAAATTTTCTTTGATTGATGTTTGCTTAAAAGCTCCTCTAGCTTATTAAAAAATTGTGCTTCGTTATCTACATCGCAGCCATATTGTTTACCAATAGGCCTCACTCCTTTTTGCACCCACCATTGCGTATTTATAGCAATAAGTACCAAATCATCATTTAAAACAACTTCCGACGGACCTGGACAACCCTGAGGTGGTAGGTAAGAAAATCTATCATCAAATAATTGATGTAAGTATTCTTCTTGCCGAAGTACAAAGGCTAAGCCATTAGCTTTTCCCTTGTTCCAATCGTGGTTACCCGATATAAAAATCACCCTGCCTTTAAAATCTTTTAAAGCTTCATGGTGTTTTTTAAGAACTGTTTCTGCATCTTCTCTTAAAATAGTATCCAAAGCTGGCAAACCATTGGGGTAAATATTATCTCCTAAAAAAATTACCGCAGAATTTTCATGTACTGGCAAATGATTTTTCAGCAATTCTAAAGCCTCATCAGGTTTATTTCTATTGATATTGCCAGAATCGCCAATTAAGAGTACCTCGAATGTTAAATTATTATTAATCATTTAAAAATTTTTATCCTTATCAGGATTTTTTTCACTTATTTATCAGCTTTTTACTATTTTCAATCCATCAACTTAATATGGATGATAAAATTTTACACCATTCTCATTTTTATACTTTGTTCTAAAACGGTTTTTACCCAAACCTTAAACGGTCCGCGTATACAAGCTATGGGTAATGCCGGCGTTGCTATTCAGGATATTTGGACACTTAAAAACAATGCAGCAGGTATTACATCTCTTGAAAATATAACTTTTGCCCTTGCTTATGAGAACAGATTTTCTGTAAAAGAACTCAGCACTAAATCTGCCGCTATCGCAATACCTTTAAAAAAATACACTTTAGGCGCATCTTTTCAGTCTTATGGCTCTCCTGTATATCAAGAGCTAAAATCGAGCCTTAGTTTTGCCAAAGCTTTCGGAGAAAATTTCTCTACAGCTTTAACGCTTAACTATCATCAATTAAGTATCCAAAATTACGGTAATACCAATACTTTTAGCTTTCAAGTTGGTTTTCAATATCAAATTTTTAAAAATTTTTGGATAGCAGCTCATGCAGCAAATCCTAACAAAAGCCAATATACAGAAACAGAAAGTAACACACTGCCTGCTTTATATCAAATTGGTGCTAGTTATACTTTTTCAGATAAATTGTTGCTAACATCAGAAGTAGAAAAGGTTTTGAATGGAAAATTAGATTTTAAAACTGGTTTAGAATATAAAATTGCTCCTTTCTTAGCTTTAAGAGGCGGCACTTCTGTTAATACTTTCCAGCAGTTTGGAGGTTTCGGAATTCTTTATCAAAAGATAAATCTTGATTTCGCTATTAGCTCTCATCCTGTACTAGGTTATTCACCTCAAATTGCCGTTGGATATGCTTTCTAAAATTAAATTTTTATTTCTTTCGGGATTTCTTTTCTTAAGTATGGGAGTTCAGGCACAGCAGTCTAACGATCCTATTATTGAATATATTTTAGAAGTAATAGCCGAAAATCAATCAGAAGATTTTGATTATACCGAACTTGTTGAACGCCTAAATTTCTATCGCAGAAACCCATTAAACCTTAATAAAGCCAGCAGAGACGAGTTGCAAGAATTGGTATTTTTAAACCCGTTACAAATAAGTAATTTACTAGATCATATTGCAGTAAATGGTAAACTGATAGATGTTTTAGAACTTCAAAGTATTGATGGTTTTGATTTACAAACCATTAGAACTTTACTAAACTTTAGCAATATTAATTCGCCTACAGGCTTTGAAAACTTCAGTTGGAGAAACTTAAAAAAAGAAGGTAGAAGCGATTTAATTGTAAGATACGGTCGCATTTTAGAAGAACAAGCAGGTTTTAATATCACGGAAGAATCAGGTAGATCACGTTATTTAGGAACACCAGACCGGGTTTTTACGCGTTACAGATTTAACTACCTTAATAACCTACAGTTTTCTTTAAATATGGATAAAGATGCTGGCGAGCAATTTTGGACTACCCAAAATCGTACGCTGGGGCCAGATTTTGTCTCTGCTAGTTTATATGTTAAAGATGTATCTAGATTTAAAAAAATAGTTTTAGGCGATTTCTCTTTACAATTTGGACAAGGCTTAACTTTATGGAGCGGTTTAAGCTTTGGTAAGGGTGCCGATTTATTTTCTATCGCTAAACAAGATTTAGGCTTAAGACCTTATACCTCTATTAATGAGTTTTCTTTTTTTAGAGGCTTTGCTACCCAAATAAATTTCGGAAAATTTGATTTTACACCTTTTATCTCTTTCAGAAGGTTAGATGCCGGAAGCAGCTTAAATGCAGCCACCAATTTATCAGAAATAACATCTTTACAAATAAGTGGTTTACACCGTACTCCAAACGAGTTAGCCAATAAAAACCGAATAGGACAATTTGTATTAGGAGGCAATTTACAATACAACCATCGTAAATTATCGGTTGGTTTAACGGCTTATCAATCTAACTACAGCGAGAATTTCGCACCCGGAAATGCTGTTTACAATCAATTTGAGTTTACAGGAAGAAAACTTACCAATTTAGGCGCAAACTATAGTTATACGGTAAATAATATTTATTTATTTGGCGAACTTGCCCATAGTGTAAACTCGGGTATAGCTTTTATTAATGGAGCCATTGCTAGTTTAACACCACAAATTTCTGCTTTGGTTTTCCATAGAAATTACCAGAAAGACTATTACTCTTATTTTAACCAAGGGATTAGCGAAGGTAGTTTAGCCTTTAATGAACGAGGATTTTTTGGAGGTTTACAGTTTAAATCTGGTAAAAAATATGAATTTAACGTCTATACAGATTTATTTAAATTCCCTTGGTTAAGATTTAGGGTTGATGCTCCTTCTATAGGACACGAGCTTTTTAGCCAGTTTACTTATACGCCAAAAAGAACCACTAAATTTATTCTGAGATATAGAATAGAAGAAAAACAACAAAATATTTCTGGCGCCAGTACAGCTATCAATACTTTAGAAACTGTAAGACGGCAAAACTATCGCTTCGAAATTCAATATGCCCTTAACAAAAGTTTTAGCTTAAGAAACCGGGCAGAAGTAACACAGTTTAAGAGAGAAAGTACTCAAAATAATTATGGCTTATTGCTTTATCAGGATGTACTTTATAATCCACTAAGCTCTAAATTATCAGGAAATGCCAGGATAGCTTATTTCAATACCGAAGGTTTTGATACCAGAATATATGCCTATGAAAATGATGTATTATACGGTTTCTCTATCCCAGGCTTTCAAAATAAAGGATTTAGATTTTATCTAAACGGCAGATATACTTTAAAACGAGGTATTGATTTTTGGCTTAAATACAGCTTTACACATTATACAGATTTAGAGACCATTGGCTCTGGTTTAGACCAGATAGATGGGAATTTAAGATCAGAAATTAGAGCTCAAATAAGGTATCAATTTTAATAACATGTTTTTTATGAATTGATTTTTCATCTACAAAAAATCTGTTCATTTTTTCTATCCTATGATTGCATATTTTAAAGGAGAAATTCCATTCTTCAGGTATTTATGGTTTTTCATTATCGGTATTTCTTTGGCTATCGGTTTAGCTATACAACCTCATGCCTTTTGGTGTATTTTATGGATAAGTAATATACTTGTGTTAATGGTATACTTACTTATAACCAAGTACTTGAAGCTTTACCAATATAATTATATACCTGCATGTTTAATTGCGCTACAGTTTATTTTTACAGGTATTATCCTTTGCAACTCGTCTAAAGAAATTTATCAAAAGCATCATTTTTCTAAACATCAGGCTTATCATCATTTAGTTATAATTACCGAGCAACCCAAACTTAAAGGAGATATTGCAAGGTTTACAGTTAGTGTAAAACATAATGTGGTCAATCAAAAGCTTTTAAAAACATCAGGCAACCTGTTGTTAGCCATGCGTTATGATACTACTAAAAAATTCCCTTACAGGTATGGAGATTTACTACTCATAAAATCAAAAATTAAAGATACAGAACCTGCTTATAATCCTGCCGAGTTTAATTATAAAAGGTTTTTAGCGTATAAACAAATCTATCATCAAAGCTTTATAAACCTTAAAGAAACGGTTAAACTAGCATCAGAAAAAGGGAATCCTATCATCAGTTTTGCTTTAAAATTTAGGGAAAAACAAGTAGAAAAGTTTAAAAAATATTTGGCTTATGAAGATTCTAAAGCAGTTGCTTCTACCTTAATTTTGGGCTACCGGGCAGATTTAGATCCTCAAATTCTTCAAGCTTATTCCAATACAGGTACTTTGCATATTTTGTCTGTTTCGGGCATGCATGTGGCTATTGTGGTCTTACTGTTAAACCTTCTTTTTAAACCTTTAGAGAAACTGCGTTATGGAAAAATAGTTAAGCTTATGCTGATGCTGGGTTTAATATGGTTTTATGCTTTGATAACAGGTCTTGCTCCTTCTATTTTAAGAGCCGCTTTAATGCTTTCGCTGATATTGATTGCTAAATATCAAAGTATTAAAACCAATATTTTTAATGTTATAGGCGTAGCAGCATTCGTTATTTTAATCATCAATCCGTTTAATTTGATGGATGTTGGTTTCCAGTTATCTTTTTTAGCAGTGATGGCTTTAGTATACCTACAACCTATTATTTACCATTGGTACCAGCCACAAAACAAAATTTTAGATTGGATGTGGCAATGTGCCAGTGTATCTATAGCCGCACAAATAGCCACCACCCCTATAAGTTTATATTATTTTCATCAATTTCCCCTTTATTTTATCATAAGTAACTTATACATGGCTATACCCGCCATTATTATCATGTACGGTGGCATAGGATTTTTGCTTATAGCGCCCATTTCAGATGTGCTAGCGAATATCCTAGGTGCATTTCTAAATCAAGCCATTTATCTCACCAATAAGTTTTTGATTTTGATAGAACAAATTCCTTATGCCAATATCACTCAGGTTTGGCTTTATCAATCTGAAATCATCCTAATGTATATCATTTTACTGCTCCTTTTGATAAAGTTTTTACATCCTATTTTAAAGCTAAAAATCATAAGCTCGTTAACAGTACTTCTAATAGGTATACATAGCTATCATACTTTACAGCACATACAGCAAGAAAAAATAGTATTCTTTACCCTACGTAAAAATACAGCTGTTGCCCTGTTAAAAGGAAGAACAGCTACTTTATTTACCGATTTAAATCCTGATGAATACACTTATAAATTTTCTGTTAAACCTTACTTAGATAGTTGCAGAATTACTAAACTATCTATCATCAATACCCAAACCCATAAAGATTATAATAACGTAATAAAAATTAAGCGTAAAAGCTTAAAAATAATACGATATCTGGATGATGACCAAACCAAGTATGATTGGCTACTTTTAAGTGGAGATAAAATTTTTGATTTGCCACACTTAGCAAAACTTTATGAAACAAAAAGCTTTATTATTGATGGTAAAAACAAAGATTATAAAATAGAAAATATGGTAGAACAAGCTCAAAAAAATGGAATTTACACCCATGTTTTAAAAAGAAAACCAGCATTAGAAATAAACCTATAATTTTTTTAGTCTAAATACACTTATTTTAAAGCTAAGTGTATGGGTGATAAAATAAAATCATTACTTTCATAGTATAAAAATAAATTTATGATAAAAAAGATAACATTCGGTCTTATCGCATTCATCTGCCTAGGATCTTTAGCTACACAAGCGCAAAAAAAAGTTACTGAAGGCTATATCAGCTATGCGGCAGAATATGATTTGCCACCAGACCAACAAATGGCTGCTGCTATGCTTCCAAAAGAATATAAAATTTACTACAAAGAGAATCTAAGTAAATTTGTAATGGATTTAGGGATGATGACCAACCAAATGACCTCGGACAGTAAAACCAATACGGGTTTAATGTTAATGGACATTCCAATGGCTAAACAAAAAATTGCGGTAAAATTTACAGAGGCAGATTATGAAAAACAAAAAGAAATGATGCCAGATTACGAGTTTACCAAAACCACAGAAAGTAAAGCAATATCAGGATACAACGCCATTAAGTACAACGCTAAAGACAAGGAAAGCGGTAATGAAATAGAAATTTGGACAACCAAAGATTTAGAAATACCTAGCAATAGCTTTACCCAAGCTTTTAAAGACAAAATAGAAGGTACTCCTTTGGTTTTTGTTACCAACATGAATGGGATGAAAGTAAAATTAAGCTTTAAAGAATTAAAAGCAGAAAGCGTAACAGGCTTAAATCTTACAATTCCAGAAGGTTATACTCAAATGACTATGGAAGAGTTGATGAGCATGTCTGGAAGATAATTTTCTTAAAATTTCACAAAAGGCTTTTAGGCTAAATGTAAGTTATTTAACTTGCAGCATGCTTAAAAGCCTTTCTTTTTTTATCAGGTATTTCCTTTTCTGGATAGTTTTTTTTCTGGTTAATCGTGTGGTATTCTTCGGTTGGAATATAGAACGATTAGATGATGTTTCTAACGATAAAATTTTCTTAGCCTTCCTATACGGTATGCAAATGGATGCATCGATGGCTGGTTATTTATCAGTTATACCATTTGTGCTATTTATCATCAGCTGGTTAATTCCTAAAATACCTTTACAAGGAAAAGTTATCCTCAACTATACTTTTGTTTTTACTTTTCTAACTGCTGTTATTACTGCTATTGATTTTAACATTTATACCGAGTGGGGAACAAAAATTAATGCCAGAGCTATAGATTTCTTATTTGAATCTCCATCTGAAGCGATGGCTTCTGCGGCTTCTTCTCCTCTTTTTAGTAGTTTATTTATCGTTTTTGCGCTAAGTATGTTTGGGTTTTATCTCAGCAATAAAATCATTTTTAAGCAAAATCCAGATTTAGATAAATCTTATTTCCTAGTAAAATTCCCTATAGCTTTATTGATTTTAGGTTTAACATTTTTAGCAATCAGAGGTGGTTGGGGAATAGCACCTATGAACCCAAGTAAAGTATATTTTAGCGATAAGCCTATCTTAAACCATGCAGCCATTAATACCGATTGGCTTTTACTTTCTAATTACATTAAAAAAGCAGATAAAAAAAATCCATATCAATACTTAGAGCAAACGAAACAAGATGCTATTTTAAAAGAACTTTATCCAAAAACCAACTCTACAAATACATTACCTATATTAAGTGTAAAAAAACCAAATGTTGTTTTAATTATTCTGGAAAGCTTTACTGCTGATGTTGTACAAGAACTAGGTGGAGAAGAACAAATTACTCCAGGCTTTAGTGCTTTAGCAAAAGAAGGCTTATTATTTAGCAATATTTATGCATCTGGTGATAGAACAGACAAAGGTTTGATAGCCATTTTAAGTGGTTTTCCTTCGCAAGCTATTAGAAGTATTATTAAAGAAAATGATAAACAAGAAAAGCTTCCATCATTAATTAAATCTTTTAGACAGGCAGGCTATAACACATCATTTTTTTATGGTGGTGATACAGAATTTTCAAATTTTAAATCCTACTTAATCAGTAGCCAAATTCATACATTAAAAGATGCTTCTGATTTTAATAGTGAGGATTTAACGTCTAAATGGGGTGCTTATGATGAAATTACCTTCAAAAAACAACTTCAGTTTTTAAATCATGAAAATCAACCATTCTTCTCTACCCTTTTAACTTTAAGTAACCATGAACCTTTTGAACTCCCTAAAGAAGGCGCTTTTGGTAAGCAGAGCATAGAAAATAAATTTAGAAGCACTAGCCATTATACCGCAGAGTGCTTATTGAATTTTGTTGAAGAAGCTAAAAAAGAAGCTTGGTACAATAATACGCTGTTTGTTGTTGTAGCAGATCACGGTCATCGTTTACCAAAAAATATTTACGAAAGCTATATGACAGAAAGATATCATATCCCTTTATTGGTTTTTGGCGGCGCATTACAAACTGTATACAAAGGTAAAGTAGTTGATAAAATTGGCAACCAAACCGATATTGCGGTAACTTTACTTGGGCAGCTAAACTTACACACACAAGCTTATAAATACAGTAATAACCTACTTAACACAGCTACCAAAGGTTTTTCTTTTTACAACTGGGATAATGGATTTGGTATAGTAGAAGATAATCAAGCTATTTCTTATGATCCAATTAGTCAAACAATTATTTATCAAAAACCTAAAACGATAAATCCAAAAAAACAGGAAGAACTCTTATTAAAAGCCAAAGCGATGATGCAAAGCGTTTATCAGGATTATTTGGATTATTGATGGGAAATTTAATTAATATTTACAATTATCTTTACATTATATATGTGTTTCTATAAAAACACCCACATAACAAGTTTTATCGTTTTCACAACTTTCATATGAATAGATATAAAAAAACATTATTAACAATTGTAACTATTGCTTTTTCATTAACAGTTCTTCAAGCCCAAACAATTAACAAAGAACTTGCTATAACTTCTTTAGGAATTGGAAATAGTATGATAGATGCAAAGCAAGCCGCATTGCATAGTGCCACTAAACAAATAGTTGATACTTTTATTCCCTCTAAAAAAGAAATACTTAATGATCAGGCTATAAATCAAATGGCTTCTTTATCTAGTGGTATTATTAAATCGTTCGAAATTCTAGATGAGGAGCAATTTCCTAATGGAAGTTGGGGTGTTATCTTAAAAGCTATAATTTCTTTAGATAAACTCTCTAGCTTTATAAAAGCGAAAGATATTGCGATTGATGTGCATGGCAGTATGTTCGCACTAAACATAAAGAAGCAATTATTGAGTGAGCAAGCAGAAATTAGTGCGTTAAAAAAACTGGTAGAATTACTTCATGAAACCATGCAAATTTCCTTTGACTACAAAATTAAAAATGGTAATCCAAACTCATTAGATGCCGAAAGTAAGAACTGGGAAATACCATTAGAGGTGACTGCAACTTGCAATAAAAATATTGATTTTTGTGCCAACTATTTTAAGAAAGCACTTTCAGTATTATCTCTTAATACATCCGAAGTTGAGAATTATAAATCCTATAATAAGCAAATATTCCCTATTAAAATAATTTACAAAGATCAGCCATCTGTTTTTTATATGCAGAAACAATCATCTATCACCGTGGTAAAATCTTTAATTTCTAATTGGGAATCTTATACTCGTCAATTTGTAGTGCTATCAGGTATTGATGAGTCATACGGAAATGGAATGGGAAAAATTTTTAATTTTTCTGGTTCAAAACAAGATTACGATAACGAAAGTAGTTCCACTATAATAATTAATTTCCCAACAACAGGTCAAATAGCTGCCACATATTCTTGGAGTGATAAAAGAACACTCAGTCAAATTGAGCGAATGACCGAATATTCTGTAAAACCAAGAGGTATTATGTCAAATTTCAAAATCGGTATACCTCTAAAGAATAATCCACCGCTTCTTAAAAATGAATCCGAAGAAATCTTCACTAACGTTGAACAACTCCCTAGATTCCCAGGCGGCGATGTCTCTTTTGGTAATTTCTTGAAAAAAAATATAATTTACCCTGAAGTTGCTCACAAAAACAACATACAAGGAAGAGTAATTGTAAACTTTGTTGTGGAAAAAGACGGTTCATTAACAGATATTAAAATACTAAGAGGTTTAGAAGGTGGTTTGAGTGAAGAAGCAATTAGAGTGTTAAAACTATCACCTAACTGGGAACCAGGAATTCAAAATGGACGCCCGGTAAGAGTCTCATTTACAATTCCAATCTTGTTTCAAAGAAGTGAGTAAAATAGACTAATTACATAAATTATCTCTTTATAAAATTTATAGAAATCAAATTTATTACATATATCTAAACAAAAAAGCCTGCTAGAACATCTAACAGGCTTTGTTATATTTTGAGAATATGATTATTCTGCGTCTTCTGCTTTATCAGCTTTTTTTGCTGGTGCTTTTTTAGCAGCAACTTTTTTCTCTGCTTTAGGCTCTTCTGCGGCAGCTTCAACAGCTACTTCTGCTTTAGGTGCAGCAGCCTTTTTTGCTGGTTTATCTTCTACAACTGGTGCAGCAACCTCAAAAGGAACTACAGAAACATAAGATTTGTTGTCTGCTTTCTTTCTGAAAACTACTTTACCATCAATTAAAGCAAACAAAGTATGGTCTTTACCCATTCCTACGTTTTTCTCAGGATGGTGTTTAGTACCACGTTGACGAACGATGATATTTCCTGCAATAGCAGCTTGTCCGCCAAAAATTTTAATACCTAAACGCTTACTTTGTGATTCTCTACCGTTGTTAGAGCTACCGGCTCCTTTCTTATGTGCCATGGTTTTATATCTTTTTTGCTAAACGATGTTTAACGTTTTGTTACCTAATTAATTATATCGTAATGCTATCAATCTGGATTTTAGTGAAGAACTGACGGTGTCCGTTTTTCTTTTTGTATCCTTTTCTTCTTTTCTTGTGGAAAACGATTACTTTATCACCTTTTAAATGAGACACGATTTTAGCAGAAACTTTTGCTCCTTTTACTGCAGGTGTACCTACGGTAAATTTACCTTCGTTTTCAACTAATAACACATTGTCAAATTCAATACTAGCGCCTTCATCACCTTGTAATCTGTGTACAAAAAGATGCTGGTCTTTAGCAACTTTGAATTGCTGTCCTGCTATATTTACTATTGCGTACATGGTTAAATAATTTATTTTGTTTTAAAAATGAGGTGCAAATATACGGATATAATTATTTAATACAAGCTATAAAACAATTAATTTTTCCTGTTATTTTGCCTTACTTTCTCGGTCTTGAGCATCCAAAATAGCTTGATCTACAGTTTTAGCCAATTGTAAAGCAGCATCTCTTAATTTTGTATTCTCATTATACTCGGCATCAATCTCCATAAACTTTTTCTTACGCTGGTATTCATACTCCAAATAATAACGAGGCGCTTTACCAGTTTTATCGCCTATCATTTGCTCTGGCCAATCCCAAAAACCTAGTTCAGCAGCTTTTCTGTGTAAGAAAAGTAAATCATCTTTATTTAAACGAACCTTCGTTTTTATTAATGAATCGTTTACATCAACATATTGAAAATCTTGAGTTTTAGAGTTAAAAGTCTTCTCGTAATTTCCTCCTAAACCTGCTTTTAAAGTGATAGAAGTAAACTCTGAATATTTATAAGGCGCATTACTAATCATTTTACTGTAGTAAAAAACACAGTATAAAAGAAAGGGCACTACAATACTTAATGCTAAGAATATTTTTTTTGATTTGTTACTCATATCGTGGTTATCTCTTCGTTATTTGCATTTTCATCAAACTCGCCTTCCCATTTCGCTATCACTACGGTAGCTAAGCAGTTTCCTATCACGTTAACCGATGTACGGGCCATATCCATCAGTTCATCTATACCTAAAATGATAAATATTGGCCAAACAGGCATCCCAAAAGAAGCTGCTGTACCTAATAATATCACCAAAGAAGCCCTTGGTACACCTGCAACGCCTTTACTGGTTAGCATTAAAGTAAAAACGATGACCAGCTGCTGTCCAAAACTAAACTCCATCCCGGCGGCTTGCGCCACAAATATAGCTGCTAAAGATAAATAAAGCGTAGTTCCATCCAGATTAAAACTATAACCCGTAGGCATTACAAAGGCAACAATTTTACGTGGTACACCAATACGTTCCATGGCTTCCATAGCCCTTGGTAAAGCCGCTTCTGAACTTGTAGTAGCAAAGGCAATAGAAACAGGCTCGGCAATAGCTTTTAAAAACTTTTTAATAGGAACACCTACTATTAGCGCTATTGGTAATAAAACTCCTAATAAGAAAACAATTAAGGCAACATACAAAGTAGCTAGTAATTGGAATAAATTCACCAAAATACCTAAGCCCATGTGACCAACGGTATAAGCTATGGCTGCACCAACCCCTATTGGAGCGAAATACATTACTAAATTGGTGAATTTAAACATCACTTCTGATAAGCTTTCTGTAAACTTTAACATAGGCTGACGTTTATCTTCCCTTACCATCGCTAAGGCAATACCAAACAGAATACTAAATACTACAATTTGCAATACCTGACCTTCTGCTACAGACTTGGCAACGTTTTCTGGGAAAATATGCAAGATAATATCTGAAGTAGTTTGAGCCTCTACTTTAGGGAGCTCTTCTGCAACACCTGGAGGATTCCCAATGCCCACACCTGCTTTGGAAATATTGATAGCTGCTAAACCTAAAAATAGCGCAATGGTGGTAACAACCTCAAAATAAACCAAAGATTTCCAACCCATCCTGCCCACTTGTTTTAAATCTGAGTGACCAGCAATACCGAAAACTAGTGTGGCAAATAATAAAGGCGCTACAATGGTTTTAATCATTTTCAAGAACACCTTACTTAAAACCTGTAATTCCATCCCGATATGAGGAAAATCATTTCCAATCTCGGCCCCTACTACCATAGATATTAATATCCATGATGTTAAAGATTTTTTCCTCAAACCATATAAAAACAAACCTGTAATGGCCAACCACCTAAAGCCAATAAGAATTTGGCTGTCTATAGTTGCTATTTGATAATGATTTAATAAAGTGAGAAGTGCCGCTACAAAAATACTGATGAGCGTAAATAAAGTACTTGCTTTAAATTTCATGCATTGCTTGTTGGGAATTCAACAAAAGTAACTATTTTGGCTTACAGCACAAAAGCATATCCTGATGGAAGCCCCAAAATTAAATCTGATAAGAAAAGAGCTACAAGAATTACCTAAAGAGGTTTTAGCAGAATATTGTTTGAGATTAGCAAAGTACAAGACAGAGAATAAAGAATTATTAAATTTTCTACTCTTTTTTGGAGAGCGAGCAGATGACTATGTTGAAGATGTAAAAAAGTTGTTAGACGAAGATTTCAAGAAACTCCCCTATTCTGATTATACCTGTACTAAGGTTTTAAGAAAAACCATCAGAATCATGAATAAGCATATTAAATTTATAGGTGTTAAAGTTTTCGAGCTTGACATTAGCATACATTTTTGTCAACTATTTTTAAATGCTGGTATATGCCATACCACTCATAAACCGCTTATCGGATTACTACACAGACAATTAAAAAGAATTTATAAGCTTATTCCTAAGCTAGATGAAGATTTACAGTTTGATTATCAACAAGAGTTTGATGCTTTAATTGCAGAAGTTAAAACTCAGCGTAGCTACTTTAGCATGCAAGACATCCAATAAGGCTTTGTAAAATTTAGCTCATAAAGCAGGCTAAATTTTAGGGTACTATTTATATTATAGATATTTATGCTTCATGAAAGTATCTCCAAAAACTTTAAAGTGGGCACTCAGATTTTACCCACCCTTATTCTTTCAAAGGATTTGGGTACAAAAGTTTAGTAGCGATTTTAAATCGGTAGAGGTAAAAATCTTAAAAAGCATTTTTAACACCAACTACAATAAAACCATTTTTGGAGGAACTATTTTTAGCGCTTCAGACCCTTTTTACGCTTTACTTTTCGATCAGATTTTCAGAAAAAAAGGCTATAAAACCAGGGTTTGGCTTAAAAGTGCACACATACAATATTTAAAACCTGGCAATACCCATTTGTATTTTAAGATTTCTATCTCTGATGAAGATATTGCAGAGGCAGAACATCAGCTTAAAACAGTAGGTAAATTTGTAAAAGCATTACCTATATCTATTACCAATAAAAAAGGAGAAGTTTGTGCGGTAGTAAGTAATGAGGTTTACGTTAGAAATTTATATCAGGGAGAACATCACACAATAGCTTATTAAATGGGAATCATAAAAACGTTTATGAATGATGATGCCTTCATAAAAAAAGGTTTCAGCATTTCTACAGATAAATCTTTGTTAGATTTTGAGGTGATATACAATTTCCTGAGCCAAGAATCTTATTGGGCAAAAGGCATCAGCAAAGAACGTTTAGCAAAAGCGATACAGCATTCTATCTGTTACGGACTTTATCATGAGCAAAAACAAATAGGTTTTGCTCGTTTAATTACTGATGAAAGTACCTTTGCTTATGTAGCCGATGTATTTGTGTTACCAGCTTATAGAAAGCAAGGTTTATCCAAATGGCTGGTACAAAATATTTTAAATCATGATGACTTTAATGGAATAAAACGCTGGCTTTTGGCAACTTTAGATGCGCATGGTTTATATCAACAATTTGGTTTTGAACCTTTAAAATCGGCAGATAGATTTTTAGAGATTTTAACTCCTTATCAAAACAACTAATATGCTGAGGCCCTACCATATTAAGCAACTGATTTTTGAAGGCGAAGGTGTAGCTTTGGATTTTAAAAGAACGATTACTTCCTGCGAAAAAATCGCCAAAACAATGGTTTCTTTTGCCAATAACAAAGGTGGTAAGCTACTTATTGGCGTTGCAGATGATGGAACCATTAAAGGCGTTAAGGCAGAAGATGAAGAAAAGTACATGATTGAAAAGGCCTGTACTTTTTATTCAAAACCCATGCTAGAACCCATTTTTGAGGAAGTTTACGTTGATGATAAATTGGTTCTGGTAGTTTCTATCGCCTCAAGCGATACCAAGCCACATTATGCACTTGGCGAAGACCAAAAATGGTGGGTTTATATTAGGGTTAAAGATAAAAGCGTATTAGCGAGTAAAATTGTTGTAGACGTTTTACGTAAACAACAAGATGAGGAAGGTGTTATGATTGCTTACTCTTCTAAAGAAAAAGCACTTTTAGAGTATTTAGAACAAAACGAGCGTATCACCCTAAAAGAATATGCCCAAATGCTTAATATCTCTAGAAGAAGAGCATCAAGAATTATGGTAAATCTTATTCTATCTGGCGTTATTAGGGTGCATACTACAGAAAAAGAAGAATTTTATACGGCCTCTTAAGAGGTTTACATCATGAAAAGAATTTATTATAAATACAAACCACATTATAAAGAGAATTTAACGCTGGCTATTCCAGTTGTTATTTCTCAGCTGGGCCATACTTTAGTACATACCGCAGATAGTATTATTGTAGGGCAATTTGCTGGCACTATACCCCTAGCTGCCGTTTCATTGGTGAATAGCATATTCATGATTATTATGGTATTAGGTATAGGAATTTCTTATGGCTTAACACCTTTAGTAGCTCAAGAAAATGGTAAAAACAACTTTGAAGAATGTGGCAAGCTCTTAAGTAACAGCTTAATCATCAATATCTTTACTGGCATAGCCTTGTTTTGTTTCATATACTTTGGTTCGGTATTGTTTATTGATCATTTAGACCAGTCTCCAGAGGTTGTTTATCACGCCAAGCCCTATCTTAATTTGCTGGGTTTATCGGTTATTCCGTTAATGATTTTTTTAACATTTAAGCAGTTTGCTGAGGGATTAGGTTTTACCAAACAAGCTATGATGATTTCTATCTGGGGAAATGTCATCAATATTATTTTAGGGATTATCTTCGTGAAAGGCTTATTTGGCATTAGTCCAATGGGCGTTAAAGGTGTTGGCTACAGCACACTTATAGATAGAAGTATTATGGCCATTGTCATGGTGATTTATGTGTTTAAGTCGGTTCATTTTAGAAAATACCTGAAAAACTTTGTTTGGAATTTCATCGATAAAATAAGACTGAAAAGAATATTTAAACAAGGCGCACCAACAGCCATGCAATATACTTTTGAGGTGAGTGCTTTTAGCGGAGCAGCCATTTTAATAGGGACTATTGGCGCTGTAGAACAAGCGGCACACCAAGTTGCTATTAATTTAGCTGCAACAACTTATATGATGGCAAGCGGAATATCGGCTGCAGCCACCATTAAAACCGGTAATAATTTTGGCAAGAACGATTTCTATTATCTACGCCTATCAGCAATAAGTAGTTACCATATTGTTTTGATTTTTATGACGATAACCGCAGCCCTGTTTATGGGGCTTAACAATATTTTACCTGCTTTTTATTCTAAAGATACCGCTGTTATAGAAATTGCTGCAGGTTTATTATTAATAGCTGCTATTTTCCAATTATTTGATGGCGCACAGGTAGTTGGCTTAGGTATTTTAAGAGGTATGGGCGATGTAAATTTACCTACCCTTATTACTTTTATGGCCTATTGGGTGTTTGGCTTACCAGTAGGTTATTACTTAGGTATAACGCTAGATTTTGGCGTAAGTGGTATTTGGATAGGTCTTACTTTGGGCTTATTAGTGGCCAGTATTCTATTGTTTTTACGTTTTCAAAAGCTTTCTAAAAAATTAATTTAAAATGAACCGAGACAAATTTCTGTTAGATAACAGACCTGCTATTGCTATTGAAAACCCTGAAAGCATTATAGAAGATTTAAGCAGATTCCAAAACTTCACCTTGAGAGCCGTTTTAAAACTCCAAAACGATGTTTTAGCTCGTATTTGTGTAGATTTCTTACAGAAAAACTATAAGAATTTTTCACAGCAGCAAAGCTTAGATAAAGTTAAGCTTTTGCAGCAAGCTTTAAAGTCAAACATCCAATTAAAAACATTGTTATTTGGTGTGATTGCAGGATTTCTAACATCAGAGGAGTTAGATTTTTATTTACAAAACACATCAGAAATTAATAAAAGATTAAGCGCCTTTATTTTCAAAAGAGTTTCAGAACAATTATAATATGCAGTTTAAAACGCCTCTCCAACAATTTAGAGCTATAGCCATTTTAGAAGGATGGTCTTATATTTTACTAGGCTTTACCATGATTTTAAAATACCAGTTTGCTATGCCACAACCCAATTATGTAGTAGGTATGGCACATGGTGTACTTTTTATGCTTTATATCCTTCTTTTATTAAGAGTTAGCTATATCTTAAAATGGAAACTTTGGCAAATGACCTTAGCTTTTCTTGTCTCCTTAGTACCTTTTGGTACCTTCTATGCCGAGAAAAAATGGTTTTCTAAGTGGTAAATCACTTAATCAAAAAACCAATATTTACTTACTCTCGTTTTTCAAACTGATCATGAGCAAATCTTAATCATTAAAAAAATGCAACATCAAATTCAAAAAATTCAAGAAGAAATAGAGCCTTTAAGACAAGAAATCATCAATCATAAGGTTTATCATCTCATTAAAGATTTAGATGATTTAAAGCTATTCATGCAATACCATGTTTATGCCGTATGGGATTTTATGTCGCTTTTAAAAACACTACAAAATAACCTTACATGCGTTACAACACCTTGGTTTCCGGTTGGCGATGCTGATACTCGTTTTCTTATTAATGAAATTGTAGTGGGCGAAGAATCAGATGTTGATATGAATGGCGTTCGTAAAAGCCATTTTGAAATTTACTTAGATGCCATGCAACAATGCGGTGCCGATGTAAACCAAATCAATACTTTTATTAATGCTCTTAAAAGTGGCAAAAATTTAAACCAAGCTTTTGATGTAGCAAATACTCCTGAAGCAGCTAAAGCTTTTGTAAATTTCACTTTTGAAACTATTGCTAGCCAGAAAAGTCATTTACAATCAGCTATTTTCACCTTTGGCCGTGAAGATTTAATACCGGGAATGTTTATGTCTATCATTAACGACATCAACAAACAATTCCCAGATAATATCTCTATTTTTAAGTATTATTTAGAGCGTCATATAGAAGTTGATGGCGATCACCATAGCCATTTAGCCTTACAAATGACAGCTAATTTGTGTGGAGATAACGAACTGTATTGGCAAGAAGCTAAAGCAGCAACTATCGCATCATTACAAAAACGTATACAACTTTGGGATGGTGTTTATCACGAACTTTTGGCTAAAAAACAAGTATTAACTGCTTAAATATTTTGATAAAGGAAAGTGTAGAGCTTCTTATTTTTAAGCCCTCTGCTCTTTCCTTTTTATCTTATACAAAACTCTTTTCGCTCTAGAAATTAAAGCCGGAGAAGAAGATGTTAAAAAATCCTGCAAAACAACTTTCAACTCTTCTAAAGTCCAATCATGCTTATCAGAAAGGGCATAAATAATATCTAAACAATTACATTTTACAGCAACAGGTATTTTTGGGTTTATCAACCAATCAAAAGATGGCTCTAACAAATTGCTTAAATCTTGCGTACTTAAATGGTAAAAATCACACCAATGCGGATGTACCAATCGCATTCCTATTTTAGAAAAATGCCTTTGTACACTAGCGTTATCCGTAGTTTTATAAAGTGCTAGAAAATGGTAAACTTGTGGCTTAAAAACATCAGGAGCAGTAATTTCTGCATACTCTAATAACCAAGCGGCTCTAAAAGCTATTTGTTTATCTTGATGGAAACACAATGCTAAAACATCATCTATCAAGATAAAACCATTTTTAACCTGTAAGGCTAAATCAATAGTTTTTTCTTTATGATAATGATGCTTTAAAAAGTTGGTTAATTGTTCTTTATCCATCAATTAATATAAAAGCCAGCCTTATTTATCATAGATAAACCTTACCTTTGCGCAAAATAAGGATTTTTACATGATTACTGTTTCTAATTTATCATTACGTTTTGGAAAACGCACACTTTTTGAAGATGTTAACCTCAAGTTTACACATGGCAATTGCTACGGTGTAATTGGTGCTAACGGAGCTGGAAAGTCGACTTTTATGAAAATACTAGCTGGCGAAGTTGATCCAACCAGCGGTTCTGTAAGTTTCACTCCGGGCGAACGTATGGCCGTTTTAAATCAAAATCATTATGCTTTTGATGATTTTTCGGTAATAGAAACCGTACTGCAAGGACATAAAGAGCTGTACGATATCATGAAAGAAAAAGACGCCATTTATATGAAGGAAGATTTTTCTGATGCTGATGGTGTAAGAGCCGGAGAGTTAGAAAACCTTTTTGCAGAAATGAATGGTTGGAATGCAGAAAATGACGCTGCTACCCTATTGAGTAACTTAGGTATTACTGAAGATAAACACTACAAGCTATTAAAGGAGCTTGATGGTAACGAGAAAGTAAGGGTTTTACTAGCCCAAGCTTTATTTGGTAACCCAGATATTTTGATTCTGGATGAGCCAACCAACGATTTGGATATTGAAACCATTGCTTGGTTAGAAGATTTCTTAGCTGATTATCAGAATATTGTATTGGTTGTTTCTCACGATAGACACTTCTTAGATACGGTTTGTACACACATTGTGGATATAGATTTTGGTAAGATGAATATCTTTACAGGTAACTACTCTTTCTGGTACGAGTCTTCTCAGTTGGCTTTAAAACAACGTTCAGACCAGAACAAGAAAATGGAAGATAAAGTGAAGGAGTTACAAGAATTTATCAGACGTTTCTCTGCCAATGCTTCAAAATCTAAACAAGCTACCAGCCGTAAAAAAGCATTAGAAAAAATTAATATTGATGAAATTAAACCATCAAGCAGAAAGTATCCTGGCATTATGTTTAACCAGATGCAAAGAGAGCTTGGCGACCAAGTTTTACAAGTAGAAAATCTCACTAAAGTTGTTAATGGCGAGGTTTTATTTAAAGATGTTAGCTTCTCGGTAAATAAAGGAGATAAAATTGCTATTCTTTCTCAGAACTCTTTGGCTACCAATGCTTTTTATGATATCATTTCTGGTAACGATAAAGACTTTAAAGGTGAATTTAAATGGGGTGTTACCGTAGTTCCTGCTTATTTACCTAATGATAACCACGGATTTTTTGATGGTAAAACAGAAAATCTTATCGACTGGTTAAGAGAGTATTCTTTAGCTGATAAAGACGAAACTTTTGTGCGAGGTTTCTTAGGTAGAATGTTGTTTTCTGGTGAAGAAGTTTTGAAAAAATGTAGCGTATTATCTGGAGGAGAAAAAATGCGTTGTATGTTTTCTAAAATGATGTTAGAAGGTGCCAATGTTTTGATGATGGACGAACCAACTAACCACTTAGACTTAGAATCTATCACCGCATTAAACAACGGTATGGTTGATTTTAAAGGTGTTATCTTATTTACCTCTCGAGATCATGAGTTAACCCAAACCGTAGCTAACAGAATTGTTGAGATAACGCCAAAAGGTAGTCTTGATAAATTGATGAGCTACGATGAATACATCAGCAATGAAACCATAAAAGAACAAAAAGAAGCACTTTATAAATAGGCTTCAATTTTGATATTGATAAACCCGATTGCTAGAAATAACAATCGGGTTTTATTTTTTTAAGGAGGATTAAAATATTAATTTTAAAACATGAAAAGAGTAAGCTATCAAGAACTTTATCAGGAATTTGTTAGGGTATTAAAAAAACTTGGTTTTAAAGATGATAAGGCACAAGCCTGCGCTAAAATTTTCACCAATAACAGTTTAGATGGTGTTTATTCTCATGGTTTAAACAGGTTTGAAGTTTTTGCAGACTATGTAAAACAAGGTTTAGTAAATGTTGATGCTGAGCCTATGCAAATAGCCAAACATGGTTTATTAGAACAATGGGATGGTAATTTTGGACCAGGGATGCTAAACGCTAGTTTTTGTATGCAAAGAGCAATTGATGTTGCTAAAGAAAATGGTTTAGCTTGTATAGCATTAAAAAACACCAACCACTGGATGCGTGGCGGCACTTACGGCTGGCAAGCGGCAGAAGCTGGTTGTATCAGCATCAGTTTTACCAATACCATTGCTATTATGCCTCCTTGGGGTGCAAAAAAACCAACGATTGGTAATAATCCGCTTATTATTGCTGTACCACACCCAAAGGGACATATTGTCTTAGACATGGCGATGTCGCAATTCTCTTATGGTAAGCTACAAGAATACAAACTTAAAGGACAAGAACTACCCTATTTTGGCGGTTATGATACTGATGGCGAGCTAACTAAAAATCCATCAGCAATATATAAAACCAGAAGAACTTTACCTGTTGGTATGTGGAAAGGCTCTGGATTAAGTATCATGCTTGATTTGTTGGTAAGCATTTTAAGCGGAGGCTCTTCTACTGCTAAGATTACGGAAAGCGAGAAAGAAACAGGCATTTCACAAGTTTATATGTGTATAGATACCAAGCTATTTCCAAACAGCCAAAATATTATCGATGAAATTGTAGCTTACACCAAATCAGCAGAAACCGTTGAAAGGCAAGAAATCTATTATCCTGGGGAAAGGACACTTCAAATCAGAAAAGAAAACACCGAGAAAGGTATCCCAGTTGATGAACAAATGTGGAATAAATTATTGAATGCTTAATCTAAAATAAAGTTACCTTAAAAAATTCATCAAACAGCGTGATTTAAATGAGTGATTTTTTAACCCATTATTTTTAAAAGCAAGAAGAAATGATGGCTATATTTCTAAATCAAAAATAAAGGTCGTTTAAAAAACGACCTTTATTAGTAGCGGGAGCCACTCTTATTAAACCAATTTTAAATTACGCAAAATGAGATAACATTTTTTGCATAAGGAAATCCAAAATTATAAGAATCAAAAACGGCTTGCAACCTGCTGTGTCCTGCTCCAATGATTAAATCATCATGCAATAAAATTTTAAAAGGCACTCATATCTAATAAACTATAATTTCACCAAAAAATTAATCTTTTCCTTAAAACAAAATCCATAATCATGATATTTGCTTATCATGGGATATCATAGTTTAAGAGACTGCGTAAACGATTTAGAACGTAACGGACATTTAGTAAGGATTAAAGAAGAAATAGACCCCTATTTAGAAGCCGCGGCTATTCATCATCGTGTTTACGAACAACAAGGACCAGCACTATATTTCGAAAATATTAAAGGAAGTAAATTTCCTGCCGTATCTAACCTTTTTGGAACGCTAGAGCGCAGTAAGTTTATGTTTAGAGATACCCTTGAAAAGCTTAAAATATTAGTGGATTTAAAAGGAGACCCTATGAGAGCTTTAAAAGCACCTTTTAAATACTTGGATGTTTCTTTAACAGCACTTTCTGCCTTACCCATGAAAACCAGTAAAAATAGTCCTATCAATTATGGTAGAGCTAAAATTTCTGACATCCCTCCAATTGTAAATTGGCCAATGGATGGCGGTCCTTTTGTGACTATGCCACAAGTATATACAGAAGATATTACCAAACCAGGTATTATGAATGCTAATTTGGGAATGTATCGTATACAATTAAGTGGAAACGAATACATCACCGATAAGGAAATTGGCTTACATTACCAATTACACCGAGGCATCGGGGTACATCAAACTAAAGCAAACGCCTTAGGTAAACCTTTAAAAGTGAGTATTTTTGTTGGCGGACCACCGGCACATCCTTTAGCTGCTGTAATGCCTTTACCAGAAGGTTTATCTGAAATGACTTTTGCCGGTGCTTTAGGAAATCGTAGGTTCAGGTATTTTTATGATGAAGAAGGTTTTTGTATTTCTGCTGATGCAGACTTTGTGATTACTGGAACCGTTTATCCTCAAGAAAACAAACCTGAAGGACCATTTGGAGACCATTTAGGCTATTATAGCTTAACGCATCCTTTCCCTTTAATGAAAGTGCATCAGGTTTATCATAGAAAAGATGCCATCTGGAGCTTTACTGTTGTAGGAAGACCGCCACAAGAAGACACCAGTTTTGGTGCGCTTATTCATGAAATTACCGGAGCAGCTATTCCGCAAGAAGTACCCGGTTTACATGCAGTAAACGCGGTAGATGCTGCAGGGGTTCATCCTTTACTTTTTGCTTTAGGAAGCGAGCGCTATACACCCTATTTGAAAGAGCGTAAACCTCAGGAAATATTAACTATAGCCAATCATATTTTAGGTAAAAACCAACTCAGCTTAGCTAAATATTTATTTATATGTGCTAAGGAAGATAATCCGGATTTAGATATTCATGATATTCCTGCCTTTATACAGCATGTTTTAGAAAGGATAGATTTTACCCGCGATTTACATTTTTATACCAAAACCACTATTGACACCCTTGATTATAGCGGAACAGACATTAATGCAGGATCTAAGGTAGCTATTGCCATTGCTGGGGAAGTAAAACGTAAATTATGGAAAGAAATTCCGGCAAATTTTAGCATCCCAAATCTATACTCGGGATTTAAGATGGTAATGCCAGGTGTAGTAGCCATACAAGCACCAACTTTTACGGCTTATAATAAAGCTGAGGAAGAAACTCAAATTTTAAACGACTACTTAAAAACACAGGACCTCAATGGTTTAGGACTTATAATTTTATGTGATGATGCTGAGTTTACTGCTAAAACACCTCACAATTTTGTTTGGGTAAGTTTTACCAGAAGCAATCCTTCGCATGATATTTATGGTATCAATAGCTTTGTAGAGCATAAACATTGGGGATGTCATGGTCCTATCGTTATTGATGCAAGAATAAAACCTCATCATGCTCCTCCACTCGTTCAAAATCCTGAGGTGGAAAAGAAAATTAACAGGTTATGGGATAAAGGAGGAAGTTTATATAAAATTGGCTGATTAAGTTTTAAAGGCTCAAGTTTAGAGCTTCATAAATGCTCTTTTAGCTATTTATAACTATTATTCAAAAATAAGTGTTCCAAAAAACTGTGGTTGATGAAAATCTGGTTCACTTGTTTGTATAAGTGTCCACGAAAGATAATCAGGTTTTGGTAAATCATCGCCACATTTATAAAAATTGGCTTTCGCCGATAATCCCTTTAAAGTTTTTAAATGGGAAAACATAAAAACATTAATCGGGACTACAACCAATATCTCCCAATTAAATTCATTTAACATCTTATCATGTTGAAGTGTAATATGCGTTTTTATAGATTTTAATATTTGTTCTGATAACAATTCCCTATTAGCTCTACCAGCTCCGTAACCTACTTTTACACTACCTAAACAATTAAACTCTAGGTTATAGTAATTTTTATCATCTAAAAAAGATATAAAACATTCTACACAATTATCTAGATGAACATGAGTATTTTTATTTAACCTTATTAAAAACAGCTTCAATATTTACTGATGCACCGTTATTTTTCTTACTCTCATCTGCGGCCTCAATAAAAGCGCAAATTTCTAATGTTTCTTTTGGATTTACCGGTGCCTTACCAGTTTCAAAAAATCTAACAATCTTTTGTAATAGAGGATTATAACCTTTAAAATTATTAAGCTCAACAATATCATTCTCTCCAAAAACAGTGATGCCATAATCTTTTTTACCCGATCTTAAACCTCTGAAAGTTCCGATTCTGTTACCTTCCCAAAGCCCAACAACTAAATCGGTATCTGTGGTATGTACTCTGGATACCGATTTACAGCCTGTTCCCATAATAGTAAAGAGCATTTCTACACCATGTATACCATACCAAAAGAAATCAGGATGCGTAGGTTCTAAAGGAGAAGGACTATAAGTTTGAGCACCTAATACTTTACCAAATTTTCCATTTCTGGCCTCTTCTAAACCATCCATATACCTTAATGATGAGGATGAAAATATTGGAGTTTTATATTTTTCTGAAGCCTTAAAAATAGCCATAGCATCTGCTAGAGAAGCAGCAATAGGCTTATCAATAAACATACGTTTACCAGCCTTTAAAACAGGTAAAGCTTGTTCTAAATGTCTTCTACCATCATTGGTTTCTAGCAAAACAACATCAACTTTCTTTAATAATTCATCAATAGATGAAACAATTTCTACACCTAGTTTTTTAACCTCTTCTATATAACCAGGTACACGTTCTATGCTACTTTTAATATCTAAACTACCTTGAGGGTACGCAGCTACTACTTTATAACCTAAATAAACACCTGCTGTGTCTGCTGCATTTAATGTTTTTGTAAAGGCTACAGCATGTGAGGTATCTAAACCTATGATACCTACCCTTTTACCTTTCTGTAAAGGAGCTTTAGCCATCACAGGATTTAATACTCCTGATAAACCTATGCTAGTACCTGCTACGGCTGCCATTTCAATAAATTTTCTTCTGTTATATTGGTGTTTCATATCCCTATATTTTAAATTTATAGCTAATAATTTCGTAAATTAATTATAAAGCTCCTTAATATGTTAATAATTTTTAAAAATTAAAGCATAAGAAGTATAATAAATTACGGATACAACCCCAAGCAGAAAAACTACCTGCTAACAGCAGCCGAAGCAGAGCTTTTAAACAACGGTAAAATGGCTGATAAAAGAGAAATATTAGCTAAAAACTTTGATATACACACTGATAACATCCTGATAAAAGAAAATAAAACAACCCAAGTTAAAAGAACTGTAGTAATGGGCTCTTTTGCAAGGTATGGTGCTACCTCTAAAGGCTGGACAGGTTTTGCTGATATTAGTGAACTGTTTAAATAAAGAAACACTTTAACCTCAGCTATGTAAATTGGTTAACTCATTTCTTACAAAATAATTTACTCATTATTATCTGTATAAATTTAAAACCTACATAAATATAAGTATATGGATTACTTTACATCCTACTGACGTCTCACATCCCACTCATCAAAAAATAAAAAATTATCTTTGTAGCCATAAATCAAAAGATATGAGTAAACACGGAAGAATATTAGTGGCGATGAGTGGTGGTGTGGATAGTTCTGTTGCTGCAGTAATGCTGCATGAACAAGGATATGAGGTGATTGGCTTAACCATGAAAACCTGGGATTATGCTTCTTCTGGTGCCAATTCTAAAGAAACTGGCTGTTGCAGTTTAGATTCTATTAATGATGCAAGATCTTTAGCCGTAGGATATGGTTTTCCGCATTACATTTTAGATATCAGAAACGAGTTTGGAGATTTTGTAATTGATAATTTTGTAGATGAATATCTGGCTGGCCGTACACCTAACCCTTGCGTACTTTGTAACACACATATCAAATGGGAAGCTTTATTAAAAAGAGCTGATAAACTAGATTGCGAATTCATAGCAACAGGCCACTATGCTAATATTCGTCTTCAAGAGAATGGAAGATATGTAATTTCTAAAGGGAAAGATGAAAATAAAGATCAATCTTACGTATTATGGGGTGTTTCTCAAGAAAATTTAGCTCGTACTAAATTCCCGCTAGGTTCTTTTACCAAAGCAGAAATTAGACAAATGGCCTTAGATATGGGCCAAGAAGAATTGGCTAAGAAAGGCGAAAGCTATGAGATTTGCTTCGTTCCTGACAATGATTACAGAGCATTTTTAAAACACCGTGTACCAGAACTGGAACAAGAAGTAGATGGTGGCGATTTTGTTTTAACAGATGGCACCAAAGTAGGCAAACATAAAGGCTATCCTTTTTACACCATTGGGCAAAGAAAAGGTTTGGGCCTTGCTTTTGGTAAACCTATGTACGTTACCCAAATTCTACCAGAAAGTAATACCGTTGTTTTGGGCGAGGAAGAAGAACTACAAAAAACAGAAGCCAGCGTAAGAAATTTAAATTTAGTTAAATATGCGGCTATCCCAGAGCCTTTAGAAGCTATTACGAAGATCAGATATAAAGATGCTGGCACTTTTAGCCATATCCACCAAGAGGGTAATATCATGAAAGTAAACTTCCATCATGCTGTTTCTGGTATTGCACCGGGGCAATCAGCAGTTTTTTATGAAGGTAATGATTTACTAGGAGGTGGTTTTTTAATGTAATTCTATTAAATTAGTTGCATGAAAAAATTAGGTCAGGTAATTTTAACATTTTTGGTGATACTTTCTTTAAGTTGTACCAAAGAAAAAAATGCTGTTCCTAAATCTTTTCAATACGAATATTATCCGTTAGCAAAATCTAAAGTTTGGGTTTATGATGTAGATTCTACCCATTATAATAACTTTAACAACTCGGTAACCAACTTTCAGTTTCAAATTAAAGATTCTATTGCCGATTTTTTTATCGGTCTTAGCGGGGATACTATTTTTAGATTAGAACGCTATAAAAAAGAAAACAATAGCAACACTTGGGTTTTTCAGAAAACCATAGCCAGAAGTAAAAGTATCAGAGCAGCAGAAGAAACCTTAGATAACCAAACTTTTGTGAGACTTATTTTTCCACCAGAATTTGGCGCACAATGGAATGGTAACAGCAGAAATAATATAGGCGAGCAAAGCTATACCATTACAGATTTTGAAGTAGCCAAAGAAGTAAACGGAACCAATTACCCTACAACGCTTTCAATAACTCAAATAGATGAAAACAACCTCATAGAAGAAGATTTTGCTATAGAGACTTATGCTAAAGACATCGGCTTAATTTATAAAGAAGTTAAGAAGATTGAGAAAGATATTTCCTCAGGAAGAATTTTAAACGGCTTTATATATTCTTTTAAATTGAGAGCCAACAATTAGCAAAAAATCTTGTTGCTTAAATAATTTAATACGTTTTTAATCCCTTTTTTTTGGGATAAAAAATATATTATCCTTTATTTGCGGTAAAATCAATTTTTAATGGCGAAAAACTTACTGATTGTAGAGTCTCCGGCGAAAGCCAAAACGATAGAAGGATATTTAGGTAAAGACTTTCTGGTGAAATCCAGCTATGGCCACATCCGTGATTTAAAAAAAGATGATGGAGCGATTGAAGTTGATAACGATTTTAAACAGCACTATGAAATTCCTGCCGATAAAAAACAGGTAGTAGCCGAGCTGAAGAAGTTAGCAAAAGAAGCAGAAATGATTTGGCTAGCATCCGATGAAGACCGCGAGGGAGAAGCTATTGCATGGCATTTGTATGACTCGTTAGGCTTAAAAGAAAGCAACACCAAACGTATTGTTTTTCACGAGATTACCAAACCAGCTATCTTAAAAGCTATAGAAAATCCAAGAACCATTAACTATAACTTAGTTAATGCGCAACAAGCTAGGCGTGTTTTAGACCGTTTAGTAGGTTTTGAGCTTTCTCCTGTACTTTGGAAAAAAGTTAAGCCTTCCCTTTCTGCTGGTAGGGTGCAATCTGTAGCGGTAAGGTTAATTGTTGATAGAGAAAGAGAAATCAATCATTTTACGGCAGAATCTGCTTATAAGATTATTGCCATTTTCTCCACAGGTAAAGTAAAAGAAATTTTTAGAGCAGAACTGCCACAGCGTTATGCCAATAAAGAGGAAGCAGAACAGTTTTTAAAAGACTGCATTGGCGCTAGTTTTAAAGTTAATTCTTTAGATACCAAGCCAACCAAAAGAAATCCGGCCCCGCCATTTACCACCTCTACCCTACAGCAAGAAGCTAGTAGAAAATTAGGTTTTTCTGTTTCCAGAACCATGACAGTGGCTCAGAAACTATATGAAACCGGAAAAATCACGTACATGAGAACCGACTCTGTTAACCTTTCTGATACTGCTATTGAAGCCGCAGAAAGAGAAATTAACAGTGCTTATGGCAATAAATACCATCATAAAAGAACGTTTAAAACAAAATCTGCCGGAGCGCAGGAAGCTCACGAAGCTATCAGACCTACCCATTTTGAATGGCATAGTATTGATGGTGATGCCAGCGAAAAACGTTTGTATGAATTGATTTGGAAAAGAGCCATTGCCTCTCAAATGAGCGAAGCGCAGTTTGAAAAAACTACAGCTAAAATCAATATCTCTACTCGTAAAGAGGACTTAACCGCTAATGGCGAGGTAATGAAATTTGATGGTTTCTTAAAAGTATACTTAGAATCTGAAGACGAAGAAAGCGATGCTCATTTAGAAGATGATAACAATGCCATTTTGCCTCCTCTAAGTGTGAATCAAAACTTAGAATTGGTAGAAATGAATGCTACAGAGCGCTTCAGCAGGCCACCGGCAAGATATACCGAGGCTTCTTTAGTAAAGAAACTAGAAGAATTGGGTATTGGCCGACCATCAACTTATGCACCTACCATCTCTACTATACAAAACCGAGGTTACGTAGTTAGAGAAGACCGAGAAGGAAAAAGCAGAAGTTATGGTGTTTATACCCTTAAAAACGATAAAATTGTTAATGCTACCAAATCTGAAGTTACCGGAACAGAAAAAGGAAAGCTTTTTCCTACTGATATTGGTGCAGTAGTAAACGACTTTTTGGTAGAGCATTTTAAAGATATTGTTGATTTCAACTTTACAGCATCAGTAGAGAAACAATTTGATGAAATTGCTAATGGCTTAAAAGAGTGGACTAAAATGCTTCACAATTTTTACCAGCCTTTCCATACAGAAGTTGAAGATACTTTAAAAAATGCTGATAGAGCTAGTGGCGAACGTCTTTTAGGAACAGACCCCGCTACAGGTAAAAACGTTTATACCAGAATTGGTAAGTTTGGCCCTATGGTACAAATTGGCGAAGCAGAGGATGAAGAAAAGCCTCGTTACGCTAGCTTGTTAAAAGCACAATCTGTGGAAACTCTTACTTTAAAAGATGCTTTAGAACTCTTTAAACTTCCTTTTTCTTTAGATGATTATGAAGGTAAAGAAGTTACAGTTGGTGTTGGCAGGTTTGGCCCTTATGTTAAATGGGGAGAAACTTTTATATCGTTACCTAAAAATGAAGATCCATTAATGGTAAACCAAGAAAGAGCTATTGCCATTATTCAGGAAAAACTACATACCGATGCTCCGGTAGCGCAATACAAAAACCTTCCAGTAACCAAAGGCAAAGGTAGATTTGGCCCCTTCATCAAATGGAATGATTTGTATATCAACATCCCGGTAAGGTATAATTTTGATAACTTAAGTCAGCAAGATATTGAAGAGCTGATTAGCGCCAAAATGGAAAAAGAAGCTAACCGTTACATACAGCAATGGGAAAGCGATAAAATTGCCATTGAAAATGGTAGATGGGGCCCATTCATCCGCTTTGGTAAACAAATGTTAAAGCTTGGAAAAAACGCTGCTACCAACCAGAAATTTACCGCAGAAGATTTAGCAGCTATTTCTTTAGAGGATGTAAAAAAACTTATTACCGAGCAAATACCAGACGCTTTTGAGCCAAAAACAAAAAAAGTTACTAAAAAAGCTCCTGCAAAGAAAGTAGTAGCGAAAAAAAAGTAATATGAAAAAAGATTTACCAGAAAATCTGGTCGAAGATATTTTTATTGCAGTAGTGTTAGAAAATGAAACTCCTCATGCAAAATCATGGGGAGTTTACTTAATTAACCTCAAAGAAACGGCTATAGAAACCATTTTAGTAACTTCTAAAGGTTACGGAGAACGAAATGGCGAAGAAGTTAAAACTTCTGTTTTAAGACACATGATTCCTACTTTGGAGGCCAAAAGCTTTGCCAAAATTGAAATGATAGACGAAGAAGTTTTTGGTTTAAATAATGAATATTGGCTTTCTTACTATTTAGGGCGAGATATTTTTGATAAAAAATTCATCTTTTTACCAGAAAGCATTGTAGAATCTAACTTTATTAAAATCCCTTTACTAAATATGCCCGGTGTAATGATTGGCGTATAAAGCTTCCCCTCTACATTACCCCTACTTTTACAAAAATTAACAATTGAACTGAATAGATTAACCATTGGGCTTAATCCTCTTAACCAAAATTATTGTTACTTGCGTGTATCAATGATGAATTGATGACATCGGTTTAAACCGATACTCTCTCCTCTTTATTTAATTGGCTACATCCCGGTTTAGTTCTTAATCCGGGATTTTTTTATTTTCGTAAAAACAATAAACCCTATGTTAGCACAATTAGATTTACAAAGCATTTTAGTTTTAGATATAGAAACGGTTCCTCAATATCCAAACTTTCATGAATTACCTGAAAATCTACAGATACTTTGGGATAAAAAAACCTATTTTCAGCGTAAGCAAGACGAAAGTCCTGCCGAATTTTATCAAAGAGCCGGTATTTGGGCCGAGTTTGGTAAGATTATCTGTATATCGGTAGGTATTTTCAAATCAGATTCACAGTTACGTGTTAAATCTTTTTGTTGTGATGATGAAATAGAAATTTTAAAAGATTTCATCAACCTCTTAAATAATCAGCCTAGTAATTTAATCCTTTGCGCCCATAATGGTAAAGAGTTTGATTTCCCATATTTATGCAGAAGAATGCTTATTAACGGACTTACCATACCCACTCAACTTCAAATTGCAGGAAAAAAGCCTTGGGAAATAAACCATTTAGATACTTTAGAACTATGGAAATTTGGCGACTATAAGAATTATACTTCACTTGCACTTTTAGCTGCAATATTCAATATCCCTACACCAAAAGACGATATAGATGGCAGCATGGTTGGCGATGTTTATTGGAATGAGAAAAATTTAGAACGGATAAGTACTTATTGCCAAAAAGATGTGATTACAACTGCTCGCTTACTACAAAAATTTAAAGGTTTGGAAATGGTAAAAGATGAGCATATTACAATTGTAATATAGAATTTTAAAATGCAAGCTGGTTAAGGTTTATAAATTCGGAAAAAATGATAACCTTTAGGCATTAAAATCATTATGGCATTAAATTACGTTTGGATAGCATTCTTCCTAATTTCTTTTATTGTAGCTTGTATTAAGCTTTTTTTCTTTGGTGATACAACCATCTTCACCAATGTGATGAACGGGATGTTTGAGAGTGCTAAAACCGGCGGAGAAATATCTTTAGGTTTAATTGGCATCATGACATTTTGGTTAGGTATCATGAAAATTGGGGAAAAAGCGGGTATGATAACTTTATTTGCAAAAGGAGTAAATCCTTTTTTTAGCAAATTATTTCCTGGCGTACCTAAAAACCATCCGGCCAATGGCTCCATCATCATGAATTTTTCTGCTAATATGCTCGGTTTAGACAATGCTGCTACTCCAGTAGGCCTTAAAGCCATGCAAGAACTTCAAGAAATTAATCCGGATAAAAACACCGCTACCAATGCCCAAATTATGTTTCTGGTATTGAATACAGCAGGTATTACACTAATTCCTACTTCTGTAATTGCGTTAAGACTGGCCAATGGTGCTGCTAATCCGGCAGATATTTTTATCCCCTCTTTAATAGGTACTTTTATTTCGTTTATTTCTGGAATGATAGCAGTAGCCATCTATCAAAAAATAAACCTTTTTAAACTTCCAGTACTTTTATTTTTAGGCTTTTTTGCAGGTCTAATGGCAGCCTTATATTTTGGTTTAAATGGCTTACCACCAAAAGAAATAGAAAATATTACAGGATTAATTGGCGGATTATTAATTTTCTCCATTATTATGCTTTTTATAGGCTATGGTGCTGTTAAAAAAATTAATGTTTACGATGCTTTTATAGACGGTGCTAAAGAAGGTTTTTCCACTGCCGTGATGATTATCCCCTTCTTGATAGCCATATTAGTTGCCATTAGTGCTTTTAGAAATACAGGCTGTATGGATTATCTGGTAAACGGAATTGGAAGTTTGGTTGCCCTTGCTGGTCTTGATACTTCTTTTGTGCCTGCACTACCTGTTGGCTTAATGAAAACGCTAAGTGGTGGCGGTGCCAGAGGTTTAATGGTTGATGTAATGACCACCTACGGTGCCGATTCTTTTCAGGGAAGATTAGCCAGCATTATACAAGGTTCATCAGAAACCACTTTTTATGTTTTAGCAGTATATTTTGGCTCTGTTGGAATAAAAAATACCAGACATGCACTTGTTTGCGGCTTAGTTGCTGATTTTGTTGGTTTAATTGCCGCTATATTTTTAGCTTATATATTTTTCGGATAATAAAAACAGATATAAAATGAAGAAACGTATTGCTCTTATTGCCCATGATGGAAGAAAAGCAGAAATGGTAGCTTTTGTAAAAGATTTTAAAGAAATTTTAGCTCGTATGGATCTAGTGGCAACAGGTACTACCGGTGGACATATAGAAAGAACCGGTCTTACAGTAACCAAAAAACTAAGTGGTCCAAATGGTGGCGATGCTCAAATTGCCGCTATGGCTGCAGAAGGTTTGTTAGACTGTATTTTGTTTTTTAGAGACCCACTAGGCAAGCATCCACACGAGCCAGATGTACAAATGCTTTTAAGAATTTGCGATGTACACAATGTACCTTTAGCCACTAATCCTGCAACAGCAAAATTCTTACTTTTAGGTATTGAGGAATAGCCAAATAAAAATTAATTTAGTTTAACGCCAGTAAAACATTAAATACCAACTTATCGGCGTTAAACTAATTATTGATGAAAAAATTATTTGCTATATTCTCTGGTGCTGTATTGCTTTTATCCTGTGCCAGCCAAAAAAACTTTAAATCGCAACCACTTTACGGTCATTATCTTGGAGAATTACCTTGTGCAGACTGCTCAGGAATGAGAACCTATATTCAGCTATTTCCTGATTTTACTTACCATAAAAAAACCATTTATTTAGATAAAGCAGACGAAGTTTATACAGTTAAAGATAGCTGGAAAATTGTAAATGACTCGGTCTTAGTTTTAAATGAGCAAAACAACCAGCAAGCTTATTTATATAAAAAAGACAAACTAACTATGCTTTCTCAAAAAAGAGAAATAATAACTGGAAACCTTGCCTATCGTTATAACCTATTTAAAATTACAGATGATAGCACCTACAAAGCAGACTTTTCTAATCTAAAAAAAAATCAAGTTAACTTTTTAGGACAAGGTAATGAGCCATTTTGGTCGGTAGAAATTCTGTCAAACCAATCTCTTAAACTTAAACAATTAGGAGAAGAGGATATCATATTTAAGATTTTTGAAAGCAACTACAAAAAGGATGTTTCTATATTTAAGGCTAAAAATAATGCTGCATCAATAACATTTAAAATTTATAACTTTCCTTGTATTAATGATATGTCTGGGGCACAAGCCGATAAATATGTAGAACTTATTGAGCCAAATAAAATATTAAAAGGCTGTGGCTATATCTTACAAGAAGACTTTGAATTGGCAGGTAAATGGCATTTATCCTATATGAAGGATGAAACTATAAAACAAGTAGCACAAGAGAAACTACTTTTTATAAATTTTCAAACAGAAAGCAAACAGCTGAATGGAAATTTGGGATGTAACAACTTTGGCGCAACATATAGTATTAATAATCATTCGATTAAAATTGAGAAAATTATAAGTACTATGATGGCTTGTCCTGCATTAACGATTGAACAAAAGTTCTCTGAAGCCTTGCAAAAAACAAATCATTTTATGTTGGTAGATGGTAAATTAAACTTTTTTAATGGCCAATCTTTATTACTTTCTTTTACAAGATAAACATTTGGAACAGTAATTGTAAAACTTGGTATACATCAAAAAATATGAATACCATGGAAACAATTGCAATGACAACAGAGATTCTGAATGATTTAGTAAAAATCAATAACGACAGAATTGTAGGCTATGAAAGAGCCATTAAAGAATTAAAAGATGAAGATGCAGATTTAAAAGTTTTATTTGCTGATATGATTAGAGAAAGTCATCGCTATAAAATGGCCTTAGCAACAGAACTAAGTGTTTTAGGTGCTGATATAGAAAGCGAGACTACTACCAGCGGTAAAATTTACAGAGCATGGATGGATGTTAAAGCCGCTTTTACAGGACACGATAGAAAATCTATTTTAGCAAGTTGCGAGTTTGGTGAAGATGCCGCACAAAAAGCTTATGAAGCTGCACTTAAAGAAGAGGATTTACCTGCACATATCATCACTATGGTTTCTGAGCAAAAACAATCTTTAAGATTATCTCATGATCAAATTAAAGCTTTGAGAGATCAGCAGGTTGATTAATTTTTAATCAAGATTTATCTAAAAGGCTGCCTTTAAAATCATTTATTAAACAGTGTGTCTGCTAACGCTAAGCACCCTAATGATGATTTTATAAAGACAGCCTTCTTTTTTTATAATTGTTTGGTGATATTACTCCTATAAATAGGTATTACATCTGCAATGGTAAATAAAAATCCAACGTTGATAAAACCGCTGAACAAACTCCTATATTTATTTTTGAGCTATTTTAAGATGCTGATTTTATCATCAAAAAATTTTAACCCCTTAAAGTTCAATAGCTTCTAAAAAAAGGCAAAAATCATTTGCATGATATAGCTTAGAACACTATCTTTGCACAACTTTCAAGAAAACGTTTAACACAAACATGAAAGTATGATTCCGTAGCTCAGCTGGTAGAGCATTACACTTTTAATGTAGTGGTCCTGGGTTCGAATCCCAGCGGGATCACCAGTAATACACAAGCCTCAGCAAGTGAGGCTTTTTTTATCCAAATAAGAAATTGATTCCGTAGCTCAGCTGGTAGAGCATTACACTTTTAATGTAGTGGTCCTGGGTTCGAATCCCAGCGGGATCACCAATATTTTCAAATAAAAAGCTCTGTTAGATAAACCTGACAGAGCTTTTTTGCATTTATCAAAAAGATTTTATACGCTATTTGGGGATCAAACTAAGGCATAGATAAGATTGTAAATAAGGAGGTAAAGAAAATGATAAGTTCTCTACCAAACTGGATACCTGGCACACAAAACGGAAAGCCTGTGAGCGTATCATATAATTTACCTATTCTCTTTGATTATCTAGAAGATTAATAACCGATACCAGCAACGAAAAATAATCATCAATCATTCCACCCACTTATAAGCTTATTACTTGAACGGAAAAAATTTGCGCTAACTTTTATTACTTCTCTATCACTTTAGAAACCTTAAAATAAGCTTCATTTTTAAGTGGCGCATTGCTTAAAGCTTCTTCCCTACTTATTTCTTGTATCACTTCATCTGGCCTCAATACATTCACATGCTCATTCATATAGATAAGAGGTTCTACACCGGTGGTATCTAATTCGCCTAGCTTTTCCATAAAACTAAGAATCTCGCTTAGTTCTTCAATAGATCTATTTTTTTCTTCTTCTGTTAAAACTAACCTAGCCAAATGAGCTATTTTATCTACTGTTTCTTTATCAATTTTCATCAGAATAAGCTAACTATCCTTGTAAATTTTATAATTTAATGCCGAATGTACGATTTCAAAAACATTATTTTTAAGATTTTCTTCATCTTTTTCTGATAAGTTTTCTGTGTATACCGGTTCATGAATCATGATGTTGCATTTACCGGGTTTAGAACCGTAGCGTTTACCATCATCCCAAAGTAGCTCCCAATTGTTTACAATGCTTACCGGTAAAATAGGGATTTTTAAACTGATAGCTAATTTAAAAGGTCCATTTTTAAAGGGATGTAAAAGTGGAGGATACTCATCTCCTATTTTACCTTCCGGAAAAATCATTAAAGACATCCCTTCCTTTAATCGTTCTCCAGCGGTTTTAAAAGCCCTGTACGATGATATTTTACTTTGCCTATTTACAGGTACATCTATAGTTTTAAAATAAAGAGCTGTTAATGGATTATTCAGCAGCTCATCTTTCCCCATAAAGAAAAAATTATTTTTCATCAGCATGGTCATAGCTAAAATATCCATATTAGAAGAATGGTTAGCGCAAACAATATAAGTTTTACTCCAATCTATTTTTTCTTTAAAATGATAGGTGTACCTGATACCAGAAAAAAAACAGGCTAATTTGGCATTCCACTGTCTTATTTTATTGAGTTTATGGTAACTACGCTGATTTCTTGAATAACCATACAACCACGGATATAAAAGAAAATAAAACAGTAACACCATCAAATGGTAAAAATAAAGATGCAGCTGTTTCAAAATTTGTTTCATCAATTTCAAAAATAGAAATTTTCTGTACTTTCGTTGCCTATATGGAAACTGTTGTTAGTGGCATAAGGTCCACAGGAAAATTACATCTGGGAAATTATTACGGTGCTGTAAAAAATTTCATTAAAATGCAGGAGCAATATAATTGTTTCTTTTTTATTGCAGATTATCATTCTTTAACTACACATCCAACACCAGAAAATCTACATGGTAATGTTAAACATGTATTGGTAGAATACCTGGCAGCCGGCTTAGACCCAGAAAAATGTACATTATACGTCCAATCTGATGTGCCTGAGGTAACCGAGCTTTACCTGTATCTAAACATGAATGCCTATTTGGGCGAGCTGGAAAGAAGCACTTCTTTTAAAGATAAAGTACGCTCACAACCTCAAAATGTTAATGCAGGTTTATTAACCTATCCGGTTTTAATGGCTGCTGATATTATTTTACACCATGCTACAAAAGTACCTGTTGGGAAAGATCAAGAACAACATTTAGAAATGGCCCGTACTTTTGGTAACCGTTTTAACAACTTATACCAAACAGATTATTTTAAAGAGCCTTATGCTTTTAATTTTTCTGAGCAATTGGTTAAAATACCTGGCTTAGATGGTAAAGGTAAAATGGGAAAATCTGAAGGAGAAATGAATGCGGTTTATTTATCAGACAGCCCAGAAATCATCAAAAAGAAGGTAATGAAAGCTGTTACCGATAGTGGCCCAACGGTAGAAAACCAAGAAAAGCCTCAAGAAATACAAAATCTTTTTGACTTGATGAAGGTAGTATCAACAGAAGATACTTATCAGTATTTTGAAACTGCTTATAATAGCTGCACCATAAGATATGGCGATTTTAAAAAGCAAATTGCTGAAGATATGATTTTGGCCACAGCAGATATCAGATTAAAAATTGAAGATATAGCTAAAAACACAAGTCTTTTGCATAAAGTTGCTATACTTGGGGCCGAGAAGGCGAGAGAAAGCGCATCAAAAACGATAAAAGAAGTAAGAGAAATAATTGGTTTCAGACCATTTTAATTTTAATTTAGAGAAATTAGAGCATTTTTTTCAGAACAATAAAGCATTATGCATATAGCCGTTGTTGGTAATATAGGAGCCGGAAAAACCACCCTTACCGAATTATTAGCCAAAAATTATAATTGGGAAGCCATGTTTGAGGCTGTTGATAACAATCCGTATTTAGAAGATTTTTATAGCGACATGAAAAGATGGAGCTTTAATTTACAGATTTACTTCTTAAACAGTAGGTTTCAGCAGATTAGAGATATCCAAAGTAGCAACAAAAACATCATACAAGACCGTACCATTTATGAGGATGCCTATATTTTTGCTGAGAATCTTCATGAAATGGGCTTAATGACCAGTAGAGATTACGAAAACTATCAATCTATCTTTGATAATATTACAGCTTATATTAAACCGCCTGATTTATTAATTTATTTAAAAGCATCCGTACCTACTTTGGTAGAAAATATACAAAGAAGAGGACGCGAATATGAGGCAAGTATACGTTTAGATTATCTACAGAAACTAAATGAGAAGTACGATAAATGGATTAAAAGCTATAAATCAGGAAAATTACTCATTTTGGATAAAGATAAACTTGATTTTGCTAATAAACCAGATGATTTAAGTATCGTTATAGAAAGTATAGAAAGAGAAATTAACGGTTTATTTAAATAATTTTTAATGAAAATATTAGGTGTTATCCCTGCCAGATTTGCTTCTACCCGTTTTCCGGGTAAACCTTTGATAGATTTAGCAGGAAAATCCATGATCCAAAGGGTTTATGAGCAAACACAGCAGGCCAGCTCTTTGGCTGATGTTATTGTAGCTACAGATGATACCAAAATATTTCAAGCCGTTAAACAATTTGGCGGAAATGTTATCATGACTGCCGACACACACATAAGTGGAACCGATAGATGTGCAGAAGTTGCCCAAAAAGTAAGTGGTTTTGATGCCCTGATAAATATTCAAGGTGATGAACCTTTGATAGACCCTAATCAGATTAATTTAGTAGCAGGCTGCTTCAATGATATATCAACCCAGATAGCTACTCTGGTTAAAAAGATTGAAACTTATGAGGAGCTTTATAATTTTAACACCCCAAAGGTGTTATTAAATAACAAAAAAGAGGCTATATATTTTAGCAGACAAACGCTACCCTATGTAAGAGATGTAGAATCTACCAAATGGCTAGAAAAACATACTTTTTATAAGCATATAGGCATTTACGGATACAAAACACCTACTTTAAGTATCATCTCTCAGTTAGAAATAGGTAGTTTAGAAAAAGCCGAGGGCTTAGAGCAATTAAGATGGATAGAAAACGGTTTTAATATTAAAGTTGCCATCACACAAACAGATACTTTAGCTATTGATACTCCTGCTGATGTTAACAAAGTTTTAGAAGCTATTAAGAATGATAAGGTATCGTAATTTTAAATTGCGTACCCGGGTTTAAATTTTCATATCCGATACTTCCCTTTTTATACTCGATAATCTTTTTAATCAAATACAATCCTAAGCCGTTACCATCAGACTTTACATTTCCGCGATAATACATAGTAAAAATATGGTCTTTTATCTGGTCTGATATTCCCTCACCATCATCCTCAACTATTATCGTTAAATGATGATTTGATAAAGATAAACTTGCTTTTATATTAGCTACATGATGAGAATATTTAATACTATTCTCAATAAGATTTTCCATGATAACACTTAACAAAAATCTACTAAAAATTAATGGTTTTTGTATATGATCTATCAATTGTAGGTTTACTTTTTTCGTTTTGGAAACTTCTTCTAATTGCGCTTTAAGTTCGGTTATAAAATTTGGCAGGTTAATTTCTTCATTTTCATGGATTTCTAAAGAGGATAAAGCGTTAAGCTTATACAACATCCTGTACAAACCTTTTACAGAAAGTTCTATATAGCCAAGCAAATCTAGCATCTGGCTACCATCTTGAGTTTCTTTGAGTAAATTAACCACACCATGTATGTTGGTTAATGGAGCTCTAAAATCGTGAGAGGTATGGTAAAACAGTGTTTTTAACTCTTTATTGATATTATTTAAATCTTCTGTTCTCTGCTCTATCCTACTTTCTAACTCTTCTTTTAACACCTTTATCTGAGCATTTTGCGCACTCATTTGTTGATGTTGATGCTCTAAACTCTCCACCAAAAAAAGCTGATGGAGTTTATGACATAAAGTATCTGCTATAAGCTTTAAGAAATTAAAGTCTTCATCTAATTCTGGATATTCATGAATGTATCCTACAGTGATGACCATTTGTACATCTTTAAAACCAGATAACGGTAAGGCTAGTATTGCTTTAAAGGGGCTTGCTAAATTATCGATACCAAAAAAAGGGATATTAAACCTCAACATATCGGCCTTATGACTGCAATAGATAGATTTTCCATCCATAAAAATCTTATGTTCGGCTCGTTTATCTACAAAGTTTAAAGATGTAGCATCTATATCTCTAACTTGATGAGATGTCCAGTATTTACCCTTGTAATTAAAGCAGAATTTTATTGCAGAGCCTCTTAAAAGAGAGAAGATATAGGAATTTAGTACCCCCTCTATCTCATCCACATGAGTACATTTATTCAGTGTGGTTAAAAATAAGTGAAATACATCATTCCTCTCTGATTTAATGGTGCTCAGAGAAAAATAGTTCATTGTTGAGCGTGTTAATTTTGTATTAAATCTAAACAATTTAATTCATAATATTTTGTTTTACTATTAAGATTTAATGTAAAGGTCTAGGCTTAACCATACCACCGTAAGTATCATCAACAGTATGCATTACAATAAATGCCTGCTTATCTATACTTTTAACCAAATTTTTTAATCTGGTTACCTCTAATCTGGTAACTACGGTAAAGACAATGTTTAAACCTCTTTCTTCTAATGGCACATTCTTTACATAGCCACGTTCACCTTTGTAAATGGTGACAGCTCTTCCCATAATTTTAATAACAGCTTGTCTAATCTCCTCACTCTCGGCAGAAATTATGGTTACACCAATATACTCCTCAATACCATGAATGATAAAATCAACGGTTTTAGAGGCCGCTAAATAAGTTAATATCGCATACAAAGCTGTTTCTATATTGATTAAAAAAGCAGCAAATCCAAAAATGATGATATTAAATAACAAGATGATATCGCCAACACTTAAACTTATTTTTCTACTTAAATAAAGAGCCAAAACTTCTGTACCATCAATTACAGCCCCACCCCTGATGGTTAAACCAATGCCTGCACCCAGAAAAAATCCTCCAAAAACAGAAATCAATAGTTTATCTGTAGTAACGATAGGATAAAAATTAAAACTAAGCATAATAGCAAGGCCTGTAATGGCCAGAATAGTTTTGATAGCAAAAGCCCTTGATATTTGTTTAGAGCCTAGCAATACAAATGGAATATTAACCAATACAACCCAAATAGAAAGCGGAATACCTCCTAAAATATACAACATCAAAGAGATTCCCATTGCACCGCCATCCAAAAAATGATTGGGAAGTAAAAAACTTTTTAAGCCAAAAGCTGCGGAAGATATACCTAAGACCACAAACAAAGTCTCTTTTATAAAAACTTTAGGGTCTGATTTTTGATAAGCGTACTTAACTTTCTTTTTTACTCTCATTAGCGCTTTAAAATAACAAATTTTGTAAGTAAAGCTGAGATTTTTTATTAAAATAGTTATGAATTTAAAAAGTATTAACCCTTACAACGGAAAGCAACTTGCTAGTTACAAACAACATAACCAAAAACAGCTAGCAAATAAAGTTCAACAAGCACAGCAAGCGTGGATAAACTATCAGCAAACAACCATATCGCAAAGGGCAGTTTGGATGAATAACCTAGCTCAACAACTTATTCATCAGCAAGAGCATTTGGCAAAACTTGTTACAGAAGAGATGGGAAAACCTATAGCAGACGGTATTGCAGAAGTAAAAAAATGCGCATCTGTATGTGAGTATTATGCCAAACATGCCGAAGAATTTCTTAAAGATGAAATGGTTGATACCGATGCTAAAAAAAGTTTTATCAGCTACCAACCCTTGGGTATTATTTTGGCCATTATGCCTTGGAATTTCCCTTATTGGCAAGTTTTTAGATTCCTCGCTCCAGCATTAATGGCTGGCAATGCTGGTTTATTAAAACATGCCTCAAATGTTAGTGCTTGTGCTTTGGCTATAGAAAAACTGGTTGATGCCGCAGGCTTCCCAAAAGGTATTTTTCAAACTTTGCTTTGTGATAGTAAAAACTCAGCAGTGGTGATAGAAAATCCGCTAGTAAAAGCTATCACTTTAACCGGAAGTACGCAAGCCGGTATACAAGTAGCTAAAAAAGCTGGCGAATTACTTAAAAAGACAGTTTTAGAACTTGGAGGTAGCGACCCTTATATTATTCTTGAAGATGCTGACCTAGAGCAAGCTGCTGAAATATGTGTAAATTCACGCCTAATCAATAACGGACAAAGCTGTATTGCAGCTAAACGTTTTATTGTGGTGAAAACTGTTGAAAAAGCTTTTACTGCACTTTTTTTATCCAAAATGAAGTCTAAAAGATATGGTAATCCCTTAGAGAAAGGTATAGATTTAGGCCCTATGGCCAGAACAGATCTTAGAGATGAATTACACCAACAAGTAACAGAAAGCATCGAGAAAGGTGCAAAATGTATTTTAGGAGGCTTTATTCCAGAAGGCAAAGGAGCTTTTTATCCACCAACGGTACTCACAAATGTAAAAAAAGGAATGCCTGCTTATGATGATGAACTATTTGGACCAGTTTCCGCTATGATAACTGCCAAAAATGAAGAAGATGCTATCAAGCTAGCTAATGATACTTGTTTTGGATTAGGAGGAGCTATTTTCACTAAAGACTTAGCTAAAGGAGAACAGATAGCTAAAGAAAAACTACAAGCAGGTTCTTGCTTTGTAAATAGTTTGGTAAAGTCTGACCCTAGATTACCTTTCGGCGGAATTAACCAATCTGGCTATGGTAGGGAGTTAAGCTTAATTGGGATGAGAGAGTTTTTGAATATTAAAACCGTTTATATTCAAGAATAAGTAAAACCCAAAGATATACAACATCGTAAATGACATTAGTAAAATTGATACTAAATCAATAATTATAGCATGCAAGAAAGCAAAGAAGCACTCATTATATTCCTCAAATATCCAGAACTAGGCCGAGCAAAAACCAGATTGGCAGCAAGTATTGGAAATGAAAAAGCACTTAAAGTATATATTGAACTTTTAAATAATACAAATCTGATTACTAGAAATTTAAAAATAGATAAGTTTCTTTATTATGACAAGGTGTCAGAGAAAAAATTAGATTGGAAGGAAGGGAATTATACCCATGCCTATCAGATAGAAAGTGATTTGGGTGGCAGAATGGCCCAAGCCTTTGAAGACATTTTTAACAAAGGGTATGAACAGGTTATCATTATGGGATCTGACTGTTATGATTTAAGTAGCCATATTATTGAAGAAGCCTTTAAAACACTTCAAAATCATGATGTTGTACTTGGACCAGCAAAAGATGGTGGCTATTATCTAATTGGATTAAGTAAAATGAATAAACAACTTTTTACGGAGATTGAATGGAGTACGGAACAAGTATTGAAGAGTACTGTACAGAAGTGTAAAGCAGCCAATTTATCTTATCACTTACTAAAAACCTTATCAGATATTGATACTGTTGAAGACCTTACCCCTCACCTAAAGCATATTATTAAATAAAACACATATATACCTGAACTACAATACTAATTAACTTTTAAGAAACACAAATTACAGGTCTAGTAGCTAAAGATTATATCTAAAATCTTTAAGCTATCTTTGTAAAGTGGATAGTAAACAGCAAGCATATACTCACATGATAAAAGCTGAAGCAGAACGCTTAGGCTTTATGTTTTGCGGTATTGCCAAAGCTGGTTTTCTTGAAGAAGAAGCGCCCAAGCTTGAACAATGGTTAAAAGAAGGAAGACATGGAAAGATGTCTTATATGGAAAATCATTTTGACAAAAGATTAGACCCAAGATTGCTGGTTGATGGCGCAAAATCTATCATTTCTGTTGCATTAAACTATTATACTCCCCAAAAGCAAACTGACCCCGAAGCCCCTAAAATATCAAAATATGCGTATGGCACCGATTATCACTTTGTTATAAAAGATAAATTAAAAGCTTTACAGCAATTTATATCGCAAAATATAGGAGAGGTAGCCGGAAGAGCTTTTGTTGATTCTGCACCCGTTTTAGACAAAACTTGGGCAAAAAAAGCTGGTATAGGTTGGATTGGAAAAAACAGTAATCTCTTGAATAAAAAATCTGGGTCTTTTTTCTTTTTAGCAGAGCTGATTATTGATTTAGAATTAGCTTACGACCACCCGTTCCAAACCGACCACTGTGGAACCTGTACCAGGTGTATTGATGCCTGCCCTACTGAAGCTATTATTAAACCTTATTTGGTTGATGGCAGCAAATGTATCTCTTACTTAACCATAGAGCTAAAAGAGCAAATTCCTCATGAGTTTAAAGGTAAAATGGACAACTGGATGTTTGGTTGTGATATTTGCCAAGATGTTTGCCCATGGAATAGTTTTTCTACCCCGCATCAAGAAGAGCAATTTAACCCTCATCCAGATTTACTACATTTAAATAAAAAAGACTGGGAAGAAATTACTGATGATGTTTTTTCAAAATTATTTAAAAAATCTGCTGTAAAGCGAACCAAATTAGTAGGATTAAAACGCAACATTAATTTCTTAAAATCCAAATAAAATATAAACTACTAATTTAAGTAACCTAATTAGACCTACTGATTTCTATGATTTTATCATTTATACCATTACTGGTAGAAAAATAAACTTTACCATCTGGTGCCACACAAATAGCTCTCTTTCTTCCGTATTGTGCTCCAAAAAAATCTTGACTAGCTACTATAGCTGTACCTGCATCATTTAGTTTTAGTTGGACCAATTTACTAGCTTTTAAAGTAACCAATAGCAAAGAGTTTTTCCATTGCGGTATGCTGTTATGGTTGTAATAAGTTAATCCGGCGGTGGCTATGGTTGGTGTCCAAGTTTGTAAGGGTGCGGCAACATTATTGTTTGTACAGAAGGTATTTTCTGCACTATTATCACAAGCGCCTACAACATTCGGCCATCCATAATTACGATTTTTCTCTATCAAATTTATCTCATCATCGGTATTAGGACCATGTTCTGATGCATATAATTTTCCATCTACCATCACCAATCCTTGTGCATTACGATGCCCAAAAGACCAAATTTCACTATCTGGCATAGGGTTATCAGCAGGTATACTCCCATTTAGGTTAATTCTTAAAACCTTACCAGCTAAAGAATTTTTGTTTTGTGCCAGTGCAGTATTATTAGCATCCCCGGTTGTAATAAAAAGCTTTAAATCAGGCGATATAAGCAATCTACTTCCATTATGAATATTAGCGGCTGGGATATTATCTAACAGAACTAAAGGACTATTTAGGGTTTGATTATTGTAGGTATACCTCACTACTTTTTCTGTGTAAACACCTAGTCTGTTATAATTGTAAACCACATAAACATAGGGCTCGGTAGCAAAGTTAGGATGTAAAGCCATTCCTAGCAATCCGCCTTCTCCTCTAGCATCAATATCAGGAATGGTAAATAAAGGTTTTACTTGTTTAGTTGCTATTTCTAGTCTGCTAATTTTGCCACTACGCTCTGTAAACCAAATATGATCATCTGGACCATAAATAATTTCCCAAGGATGAGAAAGCCCTGTTGCCATTTCTGTTGTAGCAAATTCTGCATCAGCTAAAGGTGTTTCCTCTTGTTGTCCTTTCTTTTCACAGCTTATAAAGAGAAAGAATAGTGCAAAGCTTAATAAACTATATTTCATAATAGGGATTTTGAAATATAAACGTTTATCTGCAAGAAATAGTTTTTACACCTTGATTATCAAGCTATTTAAGATATACATAAGTAATCCCATCCCCGCCCCTATCGGCATGTTCGTCTTCCATTCTGCTTACTTCGCTATATTTTTTCAGGTAATTTCTTATCAATTTCCTTAAAATACCATCGCCTTTACCATGTATCACTTTAAAAGAATTCATATTAAACATAATGGCTTTATCCAGATATTTTTCTATTTCGTATAGCGCATCGTCACCTCTCTTACCTCTTACATCTATTTCACTTACAAAATCCGCAGCAGACTGCGTATGGGTTACTCTGCTAAGTTTACGAATGTCTTTGGGTACCTCGCTATTAGAAACCTTTATAGCCCTATTTTTTTTCACAACAGACCTTAACTCGCCAAAAGCAATAATCAAATTATCTTTATTAACTTCTAAAACTTGAGCTATATTACCAGAATCTGTTAGCTTAATCCAATCACCTTCTTTAACCTCTACAGTTTCATTAGTAATTTGCTTTGGCTTTTCTGCCTTTATTTCGTTCTTTTTAAGCTCTGTATGAAGCTGACTTCTCAATTCCTGAGTCTTTTCTTTATCAGCTTTGCTTTCTTTTATCTCAGCAATGGTATTTTCTACAAGTTTATTGGCATTTTTAATGATTTGTTGCGCTTCAAGCTTGGCTTCTTTGAGGAGGTTTTTCTTATTTTCATCATAAAAAGCTTTTAACTTCTCATTCTCATCTAGTAATGATTTTGCTTTTCTCTGAAGCTTATCTATCTCAATCTTTTTCTCTAAAACTTCTTTTTTATCACGTTCTAAATCAATCAATAAAGTATCTACTTTTCTTTGCTGTATACTGATTTTACTCTTCGCTAAATCTAGCAATTGTTTAGATAAACCAATTTTTTGTGCAATTTCAAAAGCATAAGAACTGCCAGGCTTACCCATCTCTAACATGTAAAGCGGTTGCAGATGGATATTATCAAAAATCATAGATGCATTTTCAATACCAGTGGTATGATTAGCAAATATTTTCAGATTAGAATAGTGTGTGGTGATTACTCCAAAAGCGTTTTTCTTGTTGATGATTTCTAAAACAGCCTCAGCAATGGGCCCACCAAATTGAGGATCGGTACCGGTACCAAATTCATCTATCAATACCAAAGTTTTGGCGTTGGAAAACTCCGTAAAGTATTTCATTTTTGATAGATGAGCGCTATAAGTACTTAAATCGCTTTCTATGGATTGATCGTCTCCAATATCAGCAAAAAGCTGTTTAAATATGCCAAATTCTGATTCCTCTGCCACAGGCACCAACAAACCGGCTTGTACCATAATTTGTAATAAGCCTACGGTTTTCATGGCTACGGATTTACCTCCTGCATTAGGCCCAGAAACCAATAAAATCCTAGTTTTCTCGTCTAAATGCATATTTAAAGGCACTACAGGTTTTCCGTTTTGCTTTGCCCCTATAACCAATAAAGGATGACGAGCATTCACCAATTTTAACCTCGTATCTTTTAAAACAACAGGCATTTCTGCATCAATTTCAATAGCAAAAAGTGCTTTTGCCCTTACAAAATCCAGCTTGGTTAAAAAGTTATGATAAGAATATAAAATAGGTACGTAAGGGCGAGTTTTATCTGTTAAGTCGGTTAAAATTTTGATGATTTCCCTTCTGCGCTCAAACTCCATATCCCTTATTAGGTTATTGAGGTTAAAAACTTCTTCGGGTTCTATGTAAACGGTTTGCCCAGATGCAGACTCATCATGAACAAAACCTTTTAATTTCCTTTTATTTTCTGCTAAAATAGGGATACAAATTCTACCATCTCTAACGGTTAAACTACCATCGGCAACCCAGTTGTTTTGTTGGGCATTTTTATAAATCTGGTCTACTTTTTTACGGGCATCTTGTTCTGCTTTGGCAATAGCATCAGTTAAATAAGCTAATTCTTTAGATGCATTATTCTTGATTTTACCCTTAACATCTATAATCGCTTCTATATTTTTAATGATGCTTTTTTCTATAGGTAAATGCTCAAACAGTGCTTCTAAATTAGGATACAAGCCATTCCGCTCTTCAAAATATTTGATAACCGCAAAAACTGTAAGCAAAGAATTATAAATCTGAAAAAACTCTTCCTCACTTAAAAAAGTACCTTCTATTTTGGCTTTATCAGAAAGTCTTTTGATGTCAAAAAAACTTTGGATGGATAAAGGCTGATCGTTCTTAATGATATTTTTAAACTCTTGCGTTTGCTTCAAGAACTTAATTATCTGATCATAATTAGCCATGAACTGGATTTTATCCACCATTCCACGCCCCATATCACTCATACAAAAAGATCTGATGTTGGCTTTTATCTCATCAAAACCTAATTTGTCTAAACTATTTACTGGATAAATCATCTACTGCTCAAATTAAACTTGAAACACCTATTTAATAGGCCTTCTTCTAACCCTAAGGCTATCTTGTGTTTGACGTTGTATTTCTTTAATCTCTTTACGGATGATTCCTTTATTTAAATCCACAGTTTTAGCAACAGAGTCTTTTTTAAGCTTATAAATTAGACTACTGCTAATAATTGCTTTGTTTAAACTATCAATAAATTTAAGCGGCAATCTTAAAGTTCTTAACTGTTCTTTATTGATTTCATCTTGCATTCTTAACAAACTATCCTCAACAACTTCATATATCTCTTTCATCTGCTCGGTATTTTTACCATAATATTTTAAGCTGGTGCTAAACTTTGCAGAATCTATTTGATGCCTGTTAAAAACATAGTTATAGCGGTCTTTGGCAAAAATCAATAAAGAATCCTGATTAAATCTAACATCCAAAGCAGCATCACTTAAGTGCATATCAATCAATACATTAGCCATTTCATCTTCGGCTATCAAGTTATCAGGCTTATCATCATTGTTACAGGCTACAAAAAAAATAAGTAAACAAAACAAAGCCAGCAATTTTTTCATTCGTATTTTTACCATTTAAAAAGCTAAAATTACAGATAAATGAGCATTACAGATAATTTATTAAAACTAAAAAAAGAGATAGAGCAAGAAGATGTAAAACTCATTGCTGTTTCTAAAACAAAACCAGTTGAAGATATTATGGAAGCTTATTTGGCTGGGCAACGTTTGTTTGGAGAAAACCATGTGCAAGAATTGGTAGAGAAGCATGAAGCCCTACCAAAAGATATAGAATGGCATTTAATTGGCCATTTACAAACCAATAAAGTAAAATACATTGCCCCTTTTATACACCTCATCCACTCGGTTGATAGTTTAAAGCTATTACAAGAAATTAATAAGCAAGCTGCAAAAAATAATAGGGTTATCAATTGCTTATTACAAGTTTACATTGCCGATGAAGAAACAAAATACGGTTTAGGTTTTGATGAGGTGATAGATTTATTACGCTCTGATGAATTTGCAAGCTTACAAAACATAAAAATTGTTGGCTTAATGGGAATCGCAACCAATTCTGATAACGAGAAGCAAATAAAGGAAGAGTTTTACGAGCTTAAAACTTTATTTGATGGTATAAAAACCTCTTATTTTAGGAAAGATGATGGATTTAAAGAAATTTCTATGGGTATGTCTACCGATTATAAAATTGCCATAGAACAAGGCTCTACCATGATAAGAATTGGAAGCGATATTTTTGGCAAAAGAGTAATTAAGCATTTTAAAAACGTAGAATGATTAGAGAAGCCCAAAAATTAGACTGCCCAAGAATGTTAGAGTTGATTCATGAACTTGCCCTTTATGAAAAAGCACCTGATGAGGTTACCGTTACTTTAGAAGAGTTTATTGATGCTGGTTTTGGAGAAAAGCCCGTTTGGAAAGCTTTTGTAGCAGAAATTGAGGGTAAAGTAGAAGGCTTTGCTTTGTTTTACATACGCTACTCTACCTGGAAAGGCTGCCGTTTATATCTTGAGGATTTTATTGTTACTGAAAAGATGCGTGGCCGAGGAATTGGCAAACTATTATTTGAGCGCACCATACAAGAAGCTAAAGAAAAAGGCTATAAAGGTATGGTTTGGCAAGTACTTGATTGGAATGAGCCTGCTATAAATTTTTATAGAAAATATGAAGCTTACTTAGAAAATGGCTGGCTTAATGCTTCATTATCCAGCCAACAAATACAAAAATTCTAACTTATGAAACATTATATTTTACTAGCTTTCATTGCTCTTACATTTATTAGCTGTAATCAAAATAAGCCAAAACAGGCAGAACAAGAACATGCTAAACAAATTGCTAAAGATACCTTAGCTTATGAACTTATAAACTTTTATAAAACCACACCAAGCTGTAAAAGTGATACTTGCGAAGCCTATGTAAAAGCTGTTTACCCGGTTTTTAAAACAGATTCTTTAAACAAATTTGTCAGCAAAATCATTACTACTTTACCTTATAATGGTGTACCAACAAATAATTTAAACTTAGCTGCAGATTCTTTTATTAACGATTATCTAAGGTTTAAAAAAGAGTTTCCTGATAGCCCAGCAGGCTACGCATGGGATCAGAATTTTAGAATAGCTTATCAGGATAAAGATTTTATCAATTTCGCTTATCAAACCTATGTTTATACGGGTGGGGCACATGGTTTAGAAACCATTCAGTATTTCAATGTTTCTAAAAAAGACTATCAAATTATACAACTAAAAGATATTTTTGATAAAGATGAAAGAGCGCAATTAAATACTATTGCCGAGCAAATTTTTAGAAAACAAGAAGGCTTAAAAGCCGATGATAACTTAGACAGCTATTTCTTTGACGAGCAAAAGTTTAAGCTTAATGAGAACTTCATCATCACCGATAAGGGATTAAAATTTATGTATAACCCTTACGAGATTAAAGCGTATGCTTATGGCAGAACAGAACTGCTTATCCCATACGAAGACATGCAAGAAATCATAAAAAAAGAAAGTATTTTATCAAAATTCAAACTATAATGGAGGTATTCAAATTTGGTGGCGCTTCTGTAAAAGACGCCGATGGTATTAAAAACTTAAGTCTTATACTTAAGAAAAACATCGGTAAACAGCTATTAGTGGTTATTTCTGCTATGGGTAAAACTACCAATGCTTTAGAAAAACTTACCAAAAGCTATTTTGATAAAAAAGATGATGTTTTTGATATTCTAGACGAGATTAAAACTTATCATTTTAGTATTTTAGACCAACTTTTTGAGAATAAAAACGCCAAAGTTTTTGATGAGCTTAATAACACTTTTGTGGAAATTGAGTGGATAATTGAAGACGAACCACAAGATGAGTTTAATTTCATTTACGACCAAATAGTTTCTATTGGCGAAATCCTTTCTACCAAGATAGTCAGTCATTATTTAAATACCGTTGGTATTAACAACAAATGGCTTGATGCCCGTTCCTACATCCAAACGGATAATACTTACCGCGAAGCCAAAATTAACTGGGAGAAAACAGAAAAGTTAATTGCTCAAGGCATCCCTCCTATCTTGAAAGAGCAAATGGCCATTACACAAGGTTTTATTGGCAATACCTCAGAAAATTTCACAACTACTTTGGGCAGAGAAGGTTCTGATTATACTGCATCTATTTTTGCAAGTTGTTTAAATGCAAGCCAAGTTACCGTTTGGAAAGATGTACCGGGTATTTTAAATGCTGACCCCAAATTATTTAAAGATACCCAAAAACTGGACGAATTATCTTACGCAGAAGCCATAGAAATGACTTATTATGGTGCTACAGTTATTCATCCAAAAACCATTAAACCGTTACAAAATAAAGGTATTCCACTATTTGTGAAGCCTTTTATGCAACCAGAAGAGGCAGGAACCATCATTAAGGAAGCCGATATTGCTATTCGGATTCCTATTTTGATTGTAAAGCAAAACCAACTGTTGTTGAGTATATCAACTAAAGATTTTTCTTTTATGACGGAGCATCATCTAAAAGATTTATTTGCGGCTTTTTCTCAAACAAATATTAAAATTAACATGATGCAGGTATCAGCACTTAGTTTTTCTGCTTGTTTTGATGATGATGAAAGCAAGTTTAATCAGCTTAAAAATTTACTTGAGGCAAATTTTAGTTATAAATACAACAATCATTTACAGCTTATAACTATTAGGCATGCTACAGAAGATAGCATAAAAACTTATGCACAAGCAAAGAGTTTATTGCTAGAACAAAGAAGCAGAACAACAGCACAGTTTATCCTAAAAAATGATGAATAAAGCACTTTTAGATAAAGAAGTTCAGGATTATATTAGGCTTAACGCCGATGTCGATGTGAATAAAATTATCTTAAAAGGCTCCCCGTTTAAAGGTATTGATGTAAAAGAAATTGCTAACCAAATACAAGGGAAGAAAGCAACAGCCAAAAAGCTCCCCTTATGGGCAAATACTGATGGCATTATTTATCCACCAAAACTAAACTTAGAGCAGTCATCATCAGAAATAACAGCACTTTATAAAAGCAAATTGGTTAAAAATGCCAAATTGGTTGATTTAACAGGTGGTTTTGGTGTTGATGATTTTTACTTTGCTAAAGAAGCTAAAGAGGTTGTACATTGCGAACTTAATACGCAACTATCTGCCCTAGCACAACACAACAACCAATTGTTAGGTGCTCAGAACATTACATTTCATACCGGCGATAGCCATGAATACCTGCAAAAAATACAGCAAACTGATATTATTTATACAGACCCCTCTAGAAGAGTAGAAAACTCGAAAGTATTTTTATTGCAAGATTGCGAGCCAAACATTATCCAACATCTGGATTTTTATTTATCTAAAGCTTCAAAAATCATATTAAAAGCAGCCCCTATTTTAGATATTTATGCAGCGGTTAAGGCGCTTAAATATGTAAGCGAAATACATGTTGTAAGTGTAAATAACGAGTGTAAAGAGCTTTTATTCATTATAGAAAAGCAAGCATCAGCAACTAAAATTATTTGTGCTTTATTAAGTGTTGATCATCAAAATATCTTAGAATTTCCATATCTGGAAGAAGAAAACATCATCAGCCCAAGCTATAAAAACCCCGAAACTTATTTGTATGAGCCAGATGCTGCTATTTTAAAAGCTGGTCTTTTTAAAAGTATTGCCCAAAAGTTTGACTTATATAAATTACATCAGCATTCGCATGTATATACTTCAACAGTATTAAAGCAAGATTTTCCAGGTCGTGTTTTAAAGATTAAAGCGTATTATGATTTAAAGCAATTTTCTAGACAACAAATAGAACAGGCAAATGTTATATGCAGAAATTTTCCGTTGAAACCAGAAGAGGTGAAGAAAAAGTTTAAGATAAAAGATGGTGGTGATACCTATTTGTATTGTACAACCATTTCTAATGGATTAAAGATTATGATAATTGCAGAAAGAATTATCTGAAATTATTTTACATTTGAAACAAATTAAACATCTATTAAATATCCAGACTTAAACACAGCCTAAATTTTCATGATTTTTAAATTAAAAAAATGACATTTTTTGAAGAAATAAACAATGATAGCTTAGCAGGGGTAGCTCTTAAAAATATCAACATCAAAAAAGCAGTAATTTCATATTTTGCAAATACTGGAAACTCTACCATTGCAGATTTATGTAAAGAATTAGCTTTAAGCGCTCCAAAAGTTAATAATATTCTTAATGATTTACTTGCCGATGGCCTGGTTAAAGATTATGGAAAAGTAGAATCTACCGGAGGAAGAAAACCTAATATTTATGGTTTAGTAGCAGAATCGGCTTTTTTTATTGGAGTTGATGTTAAAAAAACGCATATCAATATAGGTTTATCAGATTTAAAAAAGAATATCATTAAATATACCGAGCATTTGCCTTATCAACTGGCAAATACTCAGGAATCTTTGGATGAACTTTATGAATTGATTAGAAATTTCATCAAAAGCTTAAAAACTCCTAAAGATAAAATTTTAGGCATTGGTATTAATTTAAGCGGTAGAATTAATTATACCACTGGCAATAGCTACAACGCATTTCATTTTAATAAAAAGCCATTAAATAAAATTATGGAAAGCAGTTTAGGTATTAAGGTTTTTTTAGAAAACGACTCTAATGCAATGGCTTTTGGAGAGTTCTCATCAGGTGTAGTAAATGGCGAAAAAAATGTTTTGTTTTTAAATGTTGATTATGGCTTAGGACTTGGCATCATCATTAATAACCAACTCTATTACGGAAAATCTGGATTTGCCGGAGAATTTGGACATATCCCGATGTTTAAAAATGAAGTTTTATGTTATTGTGGTAAAAAAGGCTGTTTAGAAACAGAAGCGTCAGGAAATTATTTACTACGCATGTTTAAAGAAAAATTAGCTTCGGGTTTAGCCTCATCTATTAATAGAGATCCGAAAAATATACAATTGGAAGATATTATTAAAGCTGTTAATCAGGACGATACCTTGGCGATAGAAACACTAGCCGATATGGCTGATAATTTAGGAAGAGGTATTGCATTACTTATCAATATCTTCAATCCAGAACTGATTGTTATAGGAGGTAGTTTGGCAGCAACTGGAGATTATTTAAGACTTCCTATCAGAAGTGCTATCAATAAATATTCTTTAAGTTTAGTAAATGTTGATACTAAAATTCAGATTTCACAACTAGGAGAAAAATCTGGTGTTGTAGGTGCTTGTTTATTATCAAGAAATCGTGTGTTTAACATCGCATAAAAAACTAACAATCACTTAAACTTATTGGAATATTAACCGCCAAGCCACCTTCTGATGTTTCTTTGTATTTAGAATTCATATCTAAAGCCGTTTCCCACATGGTTTTAACTACACTATCTAAAGAAACTTTTGCTTTTGATGGCTCACTTTGTAGTGCTAATTGAGCAGCTGTAATAGCTTTTATTGCCCCCATCGTATTACGCTCAATACAAGGAACTTGAACCAAACCAGCAATTGGATCGCATGTAAGCCCTAGATGATGCTCCATAGCAATTTCTGCTGCCATTAAACACTGCTCTGGGCTGCCACCTAAAACTTCTGTTAAACCAGCTGCTGCCATTGCCGAGCTTACGCCGATTTCTGCTTGGCAACCGCCCATAGCAGCAGATAAAGTTGCACCTTGTTTAAAAATACTTCCAATTTGTGCCGCAGTTAATAAAAATTGTATGATTTTACTGTTGTTTTGACCATTGCAAAAAACAATATAATACATTAAAACAGCCGGAATAACACCTGCAGAACCATTTGTTGGTGCTGTTACTACCCTGCCAAAAGAAGCATTTTCTTCGTTTACAGCTAAAGCAAAACAGCTAACCCAATTTAAAGTATACTGAAAACCATTACCATTTTCTTTAATGGCAGCCATCCACTCGTATTGGTTATGATATTTTTTACCAGATAATAACCTTTTATTAATAGCGGCCGCCCTTCTGTTTACAAGCAATCCACCGGGTAAAATTCCTTCTTCATGGCACCCTTTATAGATACAGTCTATCATCACCTGCCATATTTGAAGCAATTTTTCATCTATAACAAGTTCTGTATTCCAGCATTTTTCATTCTCTAAAACTATACTGCTGATGTTTTTAACTGCTGTTGTACAAGCATTAAGTAAGTGGGCAGCGGTTTGTGTTTCGTATTTAGGTGCTGTTGTCTTAGCAGAAGTTAAGGTTTCTTCTCCTTCTTTTTGGATAAACCCACCACCAACAGAATAATAAGTTTCCTGATAAACCTCGGCCGAGGCTAATACCACAATAAAAGTGAGGGCATTAGGATGATAAGGCAAGGATTCTTGCTTTAAAAACTCAATATCTTTAGCGTAATTAAAATCTATGCAATGTTGCTGATGAAGATTTATTTTTTTGTCGTTTTTGATACTATTTATTATCGGATTTATTTGGTTGATGTCCATCGTAACCGGATCAAAACCGCCTAAACCTAACATTAAAGCTATATCTGTACCATGCCCAATACCTGTTTTAGCTAGCGAACCATATAAAACAACATGAATAGTATTTACCTGATTGAGTTTGCCGTTTGCATGTAAATCTTTTACAAAACGTTGCGCAGCCCTCCAGGGACCAAGCGTGTGTGAACTTGAAGGACCAACACCTATTTTAAGGATATCAAAAACAGAAATTTGTTCGGCTAACATAGCAGGATAAATAAAAATTTTAGTCTTCTAAATAATCTAAATCTTTAGAAAAAGTTTCTTGCATTTTATTTAAGGCCCAAAAAGCTAATCCTAAACTTATGACACCAACAATAATACCTGCGTGTATAAAAGTTCCGTTAAATACCTTATTAAAGAACTGAAAAAGTAATGATAAAGGAACTACTGCACCTCTAACAAAATTAGGTACTGTGGTAGTAACGGTCGCCCTAATATTAGTACCAAACTGCTCTGCTGCTATGGTCATAAAAATAACCCAATAGCCTACAGAAAAACCTAGGAATAAGCATATTGCGTAGAAAGCAAACAAGCTTATACCAGACAAAAAGAAATATGCCGCAACGCCTACTACTGATAAAAACAAATAAACATAAACCACTTTTAAGCGGCTTTTTAACCACTGACTTAACAAGCCACTAGCAATATCGCCTAACACCAAACCGGCATAACAACAGGCAACAGCAGCACCAGCATTTACATTACCTTGAACGCCCAAAACCTTACCAAACTCTGGCGATAAAGTAATTAAAATCCCAACTACAAACCATAAAGGCACACCAATGATAATACATCTCAGATATTTAAAAAAACGCTTCTTATTACTAAAAAGCGAGAAAAAATCGCCTCTATTTACATGTTCTTGTTCTTTGGTTTTACCAAACATCCCTGATTCTGATACACCTATTCTTAATAACAACAAGGATAAACCTAAACCTCCACCAATAAAATAACAGGTACGCCAATCAAAAATTTGTGCAACAAAATAAGCTGCTACAGCACCACTAACCCCCACAGCAGCCACTATTGTTGTGGCATAACCTCTTTTTTCTTTAGAAATTAGCTCGGCCACTAAAGTAATACCAGCTCCCAACTCTCCTGCCAAACCAACTCCAGCTATAAAACGCCAAACAGCATAAGCTTCTATCGAGTTTACAAAACCATTAGCGATGTTAGCCACCGAATACATAAAAATAGAACCAAACAACACAGAAAGTCTACCTTTTTTATCGCCAAGTATGCCCCAAAAAATACCCCCTAATAGCAAACCTATCATTTGAACGTTTAAAAGAAAGATACCATTATCTGTTAAGGTTTGTCCAAAATAACCCATAGACTCTAAACTAGGTACCCTCACAATACTAAAAAGCAGTAAATCATAAACATCTACAAAGTAACCTAAAGAGGCTACAATTACAGCAGCACTTAAAAGACCTGCCTTGGGCTGAATATTTTGTTCTTGGCTAGAAGAAACCATATAGAAAATTTAGAATAATTGGTTAAAAACTTTTGATTTATTTTACTTTGTTTGGCTAAATTAATAAATATTTTAAAAAGTCAAAGTTTAATTTATCCTAAAAAAGAAATGGCTTCACTATTTGTAAAGCCACCTTTAACATCAGAAAATGTAAGTCATTATTTCTTGTATTGGTAACTATCAAACTGAACGCCATTTTCATTAATCATCCTAAACAATGCTTGATTGTTTTTTAGTGTTACCGCAATAAAATGTCTAATACTTTGCGCTTCTTTTAAATACCATTCTTTTTTGGTTATTGGTCTTGTATTTACTCCCCATGCGCCATCGCCCATATAAACAATACCTTTACCGGTTTCATCAATTTTATTTTCAAAGATAGGATATGTTCTTTTATAAGTATGGTCATGATTTTCAAAAGCTACTTTTACCCCATTTTTCTCAAACAAAGGCACAAAATTTTCTCTTATTTCTTTACTGTTACTCGCAGAAAACGCTCTGTTTGATGGATAAGCCGGCACATGATAGAAAGGGAATATAAAATCTACTTTTTTGTTTCTAGTGGCTAAGGTTTGAGCTAACCACTGGGTTTGCTCGCCTTTGATTGGGTTAGAATGATCTGTATCTAAAGCTACTAAAGAAAGGTAATTTTTAAAATCAAGAACATTATAGCCTCTTAAACCCGGGAAAGCAAAAAAAGTATAAAAGTAAGGAGCAATCTTTTTCCTCCACTCGTTGGTATCTTTAAAATCAGGATGCTTTTTATAAGTTCCATCAACAACTTCATGGTTTCCGATACCTGCTACAATAGGTATAATCCTGTTATCTTTATCTATAAGCGTTTCTTGTACCGACTGAAACCATTGCTCCCATCTTCCCAAATTCTTTTCTAAGCCATTTGCGTAAGCTAAATCTCCACCTAAGACTATAAAATCTGGATTTAATGCTAAAGCAGCCTTATTGGTTCTATCCATGTGAGCTTTTTCATGCATGGTATCACCGCCTGTAATAAATGTGATACCTTTTTTGGTATTAAGCGGCATGGTTCTAAACCTGTAAACTGTTTTATCAGAACCAAAAGTAAACTCATAATTACCTGCTGCTGTAAGATTTTTCAAGTAAAATCTATTGATTTTTTTGGTAGAAAATGGAAAGGCAAAACTTTCTCCCTGAAATTCATTCCACTTTTTCTCTGTAGCTAATTTATAGTTTAAGGTGTTTTTACCTTGATAATCGCCTAGTGTATGAACATCAATGACCATGGTAGATGTTGGATCATCAACCCAAGTAAGAAGTAGACCAGCAACTATTTTTTTGTCTTGAGCTTGTAATTTACAAGCAAAAATAAAGAAAGCTAGAAAGCTAAATACCTTTAGCAAATGTTTAATCATGTGGATTAATTTTGGTTTAACAGCTTGGAAATCTGAAATTTTCCTCAGAATTTCGATTCTAAAAATACAAAGCCTAAATCTAATTAGCTAAATTAATCTCAACTACTTAAAATTTTTCTCTATTAATAGTTGAATAATTCCATCAACCATACCAACTCTGGGCACATAAATGTTTTTAATATTACCCCATTTCATTACTTTAAGAAAAATATCGCAAGCAGGGATAATAACGTCTGCCCTATCTTGATTTAAGCCTAAGACATTGATTCTGTCTTTTAAAGAGTAAGAACTTAAATAATTTTCTAAGTTTTTAAGTTTTGTAAAAGATAAGGGAGCACCTTCTTTTTCATCAGATAACTTAAATAATTTATTGATGTTACCTCCTGTGCCAATGCCTATAAGGTCTCTGGTATCTTTACAATTTTCTTTAATCCAGGTTTGCATATCTTGCCATTCTTCCTCTCTATCCTGATTATCCAAAATACGGATAGTACCTAGATTGAAAGATTTTGAGGCTTCCATTTGGCCATGACTAAATACCGAAAGTTCTGTACTTCCGCCACCAACATCTATATATAAATAGTTTTTCTTGCGATCTAGCGTTTGTTCTATATGGCTGGCGTAGATGATGCTCGCTTCTTTTTGACCACCAATAACCTCTAAATCAAGACCTATTTCTTCTTTTACCTTTGTTGTAAGTTCCTCGCCATTTACCGCCTCACGCATGGCCGATGTTGCACAAGCCATGTAATCTTCAACTTTATAAACATCCATAAGGTTCTTAAAAGCTAACATGGTTTTATATAAATCAGTAGCTTTCTTCTCAGAAATTTTTTTCTCCAAAAAAGCATCATCACCTAACCTTAAAGGTACTCTTACTAAAGTGTTTTTTTTAAAAGAGATGGTTCCGTCGTTATCTATAATATCTGCTATAAGGAGTCTTACTGCGTTAGAACCAATATCAATTGCTGCGTATTTCAATTTTAGCTATGTTTTTGTTTTAAATAATTATATATCTCTATTTGAGAACGGTAAGGTTCTTTATGACCAGTTTTACGATATTTATTGTTGTTGAGATGATTGATTTCTCTGGCTTTGGTATTGTCTTTTAATTGTATATCTATAATATCTCTAATTTCCTGTTTGATAGTCTCATCATAAATAGGGAAACCAACTTCTACCCGATGATCTAAGTTTCTAGTCATTAAGTCGGCTGATAATAAAAAGACTTTTTCTTTCCCTCCATTTGCAAAAACCCATATCCTAGCATGTTCCAAATATTTATCTACAATAGATATCACTTCAATATTTTCGCTAAAACCCTTTCTTCCAGGAACCAAGCTACACATACCACGTACTATCAATGTAATTTTTACACCCGCATTGCTAGCTTCGTAAAGCTTCTTGATGGTTTGCTCATCAGCAAGCGAATTCATTTTTAAGATGATGTAAGCCTCTTTACCTTGCTTGGCAGTTTTAATTTCCTGATTAATAAGTGCGAATAATTTAGGACGAGTTTCTAAAGGAGAAACTATTAAATGCTTATAATCTTTAGAAATTGCTTTTTTAGAAATGGCTATAAACAGTTTACTTAATTCATCCGTAATTTTAGGATTAGCAGTAAATAAGCTATGATCACCATAGATACCAGCAGTTTTCTCATTAAAATTGCCCGTAGCTAAATTAGCATAATGTACTTTAACACCTTTTTCTATACGGGTAACTAAACAAATTTTAGAATGCACTTTATAACCTGTGATACCATAGTTAACCATTACCCCCTCTTCTTCTAGTCTGTTTGTCCAATAAATGTTGGCTTGCTCATCAAAACGGGCTTTAAGCTCAACCAAACAATTTACCTTTTTGCCATTACGTGATGCGTTGATAAGCGCATTAATTACTTTAGAATTTTCTGCTAAGCGATATAAAGTAATGTGTATTTCTGTAACTTTTGGATCTATGGCGGCTTCTCTTAAAAAGTGGATGATATAGTCAAAAGATTGATAAGGCAGACTGATAAGATAATCTTTTCGTTTAATCAACTCGAATAACCCTTTAAAATAGCTTAAGCCTTTTACCGGCAGCGGCGTTTGCTTTTTATATTCTAAATCATCTAAACCTACATTAGGAAAACTTATAAAATCTTTAAAATTATGATATCTGTTACCTGGTATTAAGCTTTCTGAGTTTAAATTTAATTTTGATACAATGGTTGATAGCATATCCATTGGCATGGCGGTATCATAAAGTAAGCGCATTGGCTTACCTTTTTTACGTTTTTGTAAACTTTTAGATAATGCTTCTATAAATTTATCACTAACGGTTTTATCTAAATCCAGTTCGGCATCACGGGTAACTTGTATAGAATATGCTTCAATTTCATCATAATCAAAAATGAAGAAAACATCATCTAAACAATACCTAATAATATCATCAACCAGAATAATAAATTTCAGATTGTTGGTTTCTGGTAAAATTAAAAACCTGCTAATTCCTTCTGGAAGCTCAACCAAAGCATATTTTACTTTGGTTTTTTTATCTTTCTTGGATAGCTTAACCAAAAAATAAATAACCCTGTCTTTTAATTCTGGAAAAGGCTGTTTTTCATCTAAAATAATAGGCACAATAGCAGATAAAAGCTTATCTCTAAAAAACGATTTTACGAAAGCTCCCCGACTTACGTTTAATTGCTTATCATTAAGGATAAAAATTTTATTGTTAGAAAGTTCTTTGATAATCTCCTCATACAAAAGATTAAACTTTCTTTCTTGTTTGATAACGATATTTTTAATTTGATTGAGGATTTTTTTAGGATTATAGCCTAATTCCTCTTTTACTTTGTCTACAACAGTTGTTAACCTATTTAAAGTAGCAACACGTACACGGTAAAACTCATCCAAATTAGAGGAGAATATAGCTAAAAACTTTATGCGCTCTATCAAAGGGACAGTTTTATCCGCAGCTTCCTGCAAAACCCTATCATTAAAATATAGCCAACTAATTTCTCTATTTAAAATTGGAGGTTTACTATTTGTCATTATATACCACGAAATCCAAAGCTGCAAAATTTAATGTTAACTATGTGTTAAGTATAAACACTGTTAACCATTATTCAAAAACACGTAATACCTATCAAAATTGATGCAGCAATTTACTTTATCTACTCTGTTTTCTTAGTTGATGATTTATTTACTTTTTTAACAGGTGCTTTGCTGGCTGTTTTTGGTGCCTCTGGCTTGGCTACAGTTACTGCTTTATCAACAGTTTTTTTGGTGGGTACAGCTTTTGGTGCAGGGGCTTTTTTTACTACTTTTTTAGTAGGAGTAGTCGCTTTTGGAGCCTCAGTTTTAACATCATCTAAAACTACTTTAGCTGGGTTTACAACTTCCTTTTTAATAATTTCTTCTATATCAGCAGCCTTGGTATTTACCTTTTTAACTGCTTTTGCAATTACTTTTTCCGCTTTTTGTGTTGATTTTAAGGTATTCACTTTTACTTCGGCTTTTTTAGTATCCGTTTTATTAACCTTTATATCTTTTACACTTTTAATTTTAGCGGCTAGTTTTTTAGCTAGCAGCTTACTAGCCTTTTTTAATTCGGAGCCTATATCCTCAGCGTCATGCCCCAAACTCACAATAAAATCTTTGAGCTTGGCTTTAAGGTTAATTTCTAAATCGTTTTTAAGCTGTTTTTTAACTTTTCTATTTACCCCTTTGGTTTTTGATACTTTCATAATACTTTTTTATTGTTTTATTTAAATCTATCTTTAAAAACTCAATTAATCAAATTAAGTTTTTGTATGCCATCATTTGATATCGTAAGTAAACTAGATAGCCAAACATTAGATAACGCTATTAACAATGCAAAAAAGGAGATTTTAAATCGTTATGATTTTCATGATTCTAAAAGTTCTATAGAATTGGATAAAAAAACCAATGCGCTAACTGTGATAACAGAGAACGATATGCGCTTAAAAGCGATTATTGATTCTATCATTTCTAGAATGGTGAAGCAACATTTAGACCCTAATGCTTTAAACTTAGAAAAACCGCATTATAGTGTTTCTGGTAACATGATTAGGAAAGATATTGATGTTAAAGAAGGTATTGATAAAGAAACAGCTAAAAAGATTGTAAAGAAAATTAAAGATTCTGGATTAAAAGTTCAGGCTTCTATCATGGAAGACCAAGTAAGGGTACAAGGCAAAAAAATTGATGATTTACAAGCTGTGATACAACTTTGCAGAGGCGATAATTTTGGCCAGCCCCTACAATACATCAACATGAGAAACTAAGTATGGAAAAAACGATAGCAGCATCAGATTTAATCATAAATACTGATGGTAGTATTTATCATTTAAACTTAAGACCAGAAGATATTGCTGATACCATTATTACTGTTGGCGACCAAGAAAGAGTGCCAGAGGTGAGCAAGTATTTTGATAAAATTGAGCTAAAAAAGGGCAAAAGAGAGTTTATTACGCATACGGGTTATATCGGTAAAAAAAGAATAACCGTTATTTCAACTGGTATTGGTACTGATAATATTGATATCGTTTTAAACGAATTGGATGCACTTGCTAATATTGATTTTGAGCAAAGACAAGTAAAAGAAAACCATAAAACTTTACAAATTATTAGACTAGGAACATCAGGAAGCATAAATAAAAATGTAGAAATGGGTAGCATTTTAGCATCTTCACATGGTTTAGGTTTAGATAGTTTGATGCATTATTATGAAAGAAACCTAAACGCTGAAGATAAAGCTTTAGAGCAACAAGTTCAATCTTCTCTTCAAGATTTAGGCTTATCTCCTTATTTAACATCAGCTTCAGCTTCTTTATTAAATTCTTTAGCTGCTGATATTCCTAAAGGGATAACGGTAACGGCTCCTGGGTTTTACGCTCCACAGGGCAGAAAAGTAAGAGCAATTAATAAAATCCATAACCTTATTGAAAGGTTAACAAGTTTAAATTTAAACCATTATACAGTTACCAATTTAGAGATGGAAACCGCAGGAATTTACGCTCTTGCCAATGCTTTAGGGCATGAAGCTATTTCTATAAATGCCATTTTAGCTAGTCGCTTAAATTTTGAGTTTGCAACTAACCCAACTTTAATAGTTGAAAATATGCTGAAAAAAGTTTTAGAGAAGTTAGCTTAATTCTTTAACATAATTTAGAAATAACTTTAAAGCTTCCTTTTTTTGAGCATCTAAAGGATAATCTATTTTATGTAGCAGATAATCTTCCAAATCAAAATCATCTCGCATTTGCATGGTTTTAAAGACTTCTTTAAGGTTATCTAAACCTAGCTTTAAAGCATCGCTAAAATCAGTAACAAATTTCTCTGGTAACTTTTTATTGCTTACCCAAGCAGCAAAAACGAAAGGTAAACCTGTGAAATTTTTCCATTCTTGAGCTAAATCATAAGCATAAGGATATAGATTTTGCTTGCCAAAAGTACGGTCTCCAATTTGTACAAATGCGGCTTTTGGATGTTTAAGCTCGCCGTAATCTGTCGCGTTAATTAACCTCACCGGGTTAACTTTAAAATAATGCGTTAACAATACAAAAGCTAAATTATTTGAGGTATTAGACTCGGGGTCCAATTGTAAAAATTCTATTTCTTCTACCGGGCAATTGCTAAAAATATAAACAGAATTTACAGCACCATTAGCCCCTATACAATAATCAGATACTAAATGATATTCGGGTAATTTTAATAAGGATGCAACAGGTATTAAACCTATATCAGCTTCATCATCTATGAGCTTTTGAGCACACAATGCCGGATAATCTACCGTTAATTGTATTTCTTCTTTAACAGGATGATGCTCTAAACCATAAATAAAGGGTAATGTATTGGTATAACTAACCGCAGAAACTCTTATCATCTTAAAATAAAATCAAACCTATAAACCCTGCTCTTCTAAATGCGCTAAACTATTAAAAACTTCTATCTCAAACCCCTCTCCATCATAATTTAAAACATATAAAGAAGTATTTTGGTGCGGATAGGTATCCATCTCAGACAATGGCTTTTTCATCAATAAACACATTAATAAACGAATAGCCCTACCATGCATACAAATTAAAACAGTATGTTCATTTTCTTGCTTGGTGATGTAATCCATTGCAGCTGCTTGCCTTACATAAACATCATTCGGACTTTCGCCTCCTTCTGGTTTAACATCATAATGACCAGCAGCCCAAGCCTGTATCAAATTAATAAAAGCCTCTCTTAATGCTGCATTACTTTTTTGACCTTCATAAACACCCCACGCCAGCTCATCTAAACCAGCTAACTGCTCCCAAGCTAAGCCATCATCAATAAAGCCTTTTACCGTTTGGTGCGTTCTTTTTAAGGTTGATGTATAAACTTTATCAAAAGGAATATACTTGTATTTTTTATAAAAAGCTTCACCTTGCGCTATTCCTGTAGCATTTAAATCAGAATTAACACCCCTGCCTTGTACAATCCCATCTTTGTTGAAATCTGTTTCACCATGCCTGATGACGTAAAGCTTTTTATTTTTCTTCTTATCCAAACTATATGTTTTTAATTAATAACGGGTAAAGCGTAGTATTTTGGTTTTTCATCCTCAGGGAAATCAGCATGCTCAAAATCATTGATAACATGATATAAAGTATCTCTTTCTACTGGTTTTTTACCAACTGCTTTAATCAATTTCACTAAATCTTTAGTGCTCATGGCAGGGTTTTGCTCCTCGGCACCAGCCATAGCATATATTTTGGTAGTATCGTCTAAAGTACCGTCAATATCATCAACACCAAAATTAAGGGATAGTTGGGCGGTATTTCTACCTATCATAGCCCAGTAAGCTTTGATATGCTCAAAATTATCCAGATAAATTCTAGAAATAGCGTAGTTTCTTAAATCTTCAACTACGGTTGATTCTGCCACATGAGACATTTGGTTATCCTGATTTCTGAATTTCAACGGAATAAAAGTTTGGAAACCACCTGTTTTATCTTGTAAATTCCTCAATCTCTCTAAATGGTCTACCCTATGCCAATATTCCTCTATATGACCGTATAGCATAGTTGCATTAGAACGCATGCCTAATTTGTGCCATTCTTCATGTATTTGCAGCCATTGCTCGGCATCGCATTTGTCTTTAGCAATTTGCTCTCTTATTTCTGGATGAAAAATTTCTGCTCCACCACCCGGCATAGACTCTAAGCCAGCTTCTTTCATCATCCGCATGCCAGTAGCGTAATCTACTTTGGCTTTTTTAAAGATGTAATGATATTCTACCGGAGTGAGTGCTTTAACATGTAAATCTGGGCGATGCTTTTTAATAGCCGTAAAGAAATCCATATAAAATTTCATATCGTATTGCGGTAATACACCCCCAACAATATGAACTTCTGTAACAGGCTGGTCATCATAAGATTTTACAATGGCCATCATTTCCTCCATGGTATACTCCCAACCTTCTGCTCTTTCTTTTATTAAACGAGAATAAGAGCAAAATTTACAATCGTAAACGCATAAGTTTGTTGGCTCTATATGAAAATTTCTATTGAAATAAGTAACGTTACCATGTTTCTTGGTTCTGATATAATTTGCTAAAACTCCTAAATAGGATAAATCAGCTTTTTCATATAAAAGAACTCCTTCTTCAAAACTTATTCTCTCTCCATTTTGTACTTTTAAGGCTATCTCTTTTAAAGAAACCTCCAAATGAGCATCTTGTAAAAGTACTGTGAGTTGATGGTCTGCGTTCATGCTATGAATTTTGTCAAAATTAATAATTAGCAAGCTTTTTTTAGTTTACTTAATGTAAAACAAACACTTTTGTATTAAGTTTACTTTTGTAAGTTATTAAACCATGAATTTAGAAACGCTAGTTATACATGCAGGCAATAAGGTTGATGAAGCTACAAAAGCAGTTGTACAGCCTTTAATTTTGTCTACTACTTTTGAAAGAAACAATGGCGAATATCCAGGTGGATACATTTATTCAAGAGCTGATAATCCTAACCGGAAATCTTTAGAGCGTGTTTTAGCTTTGTTGGAAGGCGGTGAAGATGCTTGTGCTTTTGCTACCGGTAATGCCGCTGGCATGTCGGTTTTTCAAGCTTTAGTACCCGGCTCTCACATTATTTGTCCTGATGATATGTATCACGGACTAAGAAATCAGCTTAAAATATTATTTAAAGGGATTTTAACTTTTGATTTTATTGATTTTACTAATTTATCTTTAATAGAAAGCACTATAAATGCCTCAACAAAGTTAATTTGGGCCGAAACACCATCTAACCCATTATTAAAATTGGCTGATATTGCTGCCATAGCTAAAATCTGCGAAAAGCATCAACTTATTTTTGCTGTTGATAATACCTTTGCAACACCTATTTGCCAACAACCTTTAACCTTAGGTGCCCATTTAGTGATGCACTCTACCACCAAATATTTAAATGGCCATAGCGATGTTACTGGTGGCGCTATCATCACCAAAAACAAAGATGAATTTTGGGAGAAAATTAGAACTGTACAAGGTTTTGGCGGTGCAACGCCTTCTCCTTTTGATTGTTATCTGATTACTCGAGGTATTAAAACTTTACCTTACCGGATGCGTGGGCATATAGAAAATGCCATGAAATTGGCTATTTATTTAGAAAATCATCCGGCTATTGAAGCTGTTTTTTATCCCGGCTTAGCATCACATCCGCAGCATGAATTAGCAAAAAAGCAAATGTTAAACTATAGTGGTATGCTTTCTTTCACTTTAAAAGGTGGTGAAAAAGCAGCATTTGATTTGATTAATGGACTAAAAATATTTACCCAAGCAACAAGTTTAGGAGGAGTTGAAAGTTTAATAGAGCATCGTTACGCAGTGGAAGGCCCAGATACCAAAACACCCAAAAATTTATTAAGAGTTTCTGTTGGTTTAGAACATATTGATGATTTAATTGATGATTTAGACCAAAATTTAAAAAACTTAAAACACTAATAATCAACAAAATAAAGATAAATTCAAAATTTTATTTGGAAAAACAAAGCAAATAAATATATCTTTGAAACATTATTTGGTTTAAATACCAAAATCAATTCCTCTTCAGAAAAGGTCTTGATTTATAAAGAAGTGGTAAGAGAACAGGCTCTAAGACCCACTGGCAACCTCACAATAATTGTGAAAGGTGCCAAATCCTGACCCGAAAGGGAAATATAAATTAATTTAAAGACATGAAAAGTTTAGCATTCATCTTACAACAAATTAATTTCCTGCTCAAAGGAAATCAAAACACTCTTGTTTTACAATTTGCTAATGCAAAATGTAACATGTGTTGCTGTATGTGCTAATTCTTGCGCCTCTTTATCCCATAAAACATTTATAACAAACTTTATTATTCACATTTTAAAATATCATACAATGTCTAATCAAAATTTGAAATTTGAAACCCTGCAATTACATGCTGGCCAACAAGTAGATCCAACAACTGGTTCAAGAGCCGTTCCATTGTACCAAACCACATCTTATGTATTTAACAGCTCAGAACATGGGGCTAACTTATTCGCTTTAAAAGAGTTCGGAAACATTTATACACGTTTAATGAACCCAACTACTGATGTTTTTGAGCAAAGAGTAGCAGCTTTAGAAGGTGGTGTAGCGGCTTTAGCAGTAGCATCAGGACAAGCAGCTCAATTCATTGCGATAGCAAATATTATCCAGTCTGGAGAGAACTTTGTTTCTACTAGATATTTATACGGAGGTAGCTACAACCAATTTAAAGTTCAGTTTAAGAGGTTAGGTATTGAGGCCCGTTTTGTTAACGAGGAAACACCTGAAGCTTACGAATCCTTGATAGACGATAAAACTAAAGCTATTTACCTAGAAACTATTGGCAACCCAGCTTTTAACATTCCTGATTTTGAAAAAATATCGGCTTTAGCTAAAAAACACGATCTTCCTTTGATTGTGGATAATACTTTTGGTGCTGGTGGATACCTTTTTAGACCAATTGAGCATGGTGCTAACGTAGTAGTAGAATCTGCAACAAAATGGATTGGCGGACACGGTACTAGCGTTGGTGGTGTTATTGTTGATGGTGGAAATTACAACTGGGGTAACGGCAAATTTCCTCAATTCTCAGAACCATCAGAAGGTTACCACGGTTTAGTTTTCTCTGATGTTTTTGGTGTTAACGGTCCTTTTGGTAACATCCAATTTATCATCAGAGCAAGAGTAGAAGGTTTAAGAGATTTTGGTCCTGCTATTTCTCCATTCAACTCTTTCTTATTGATTCAAGGTTTAGAAACCCTTTCTTTAAGAGTACAAAGACATGTTGATAATGCTTTAGAATTAGCAAAGTGGTTAGAAAATCATGAGGCGGTACAAGCGGTTAACTATCCTGGTTTAGAATCATCTCCTTACCATACTTTAGCTAAAAAATATTTAAAAAATGGTTTTGGCGGCGTATTATCTTTCGAGCTAAAAGGTGATAAAGAAAATGCCATCAAATTTGTTGATGCACTTAAACTAACCAGCCATTTAGCAAATGTGGGTGATGCAAAAACACTTATTATCCAGCCTTCTGCAACTACACATCAACAATTAAGTGCTGATGAACAATTAAAAGCAGGTGTTACACCAACTTTATTAAGAGTTTCTGTTGGTATAGAGCATATTGATGATATTAAAGCTGATTTTGCTCAAGCTTTTGACGCCATTAAATAATTTTTTGACCTTTTTAATTGATGTTTGCGATGAGTGTAAAGATATTTCAATACAAAAAGCAGTTTAAGCTAGAAAGTGGTAAAAGACTTAAAAAGCTAAACATAGCTTACCATACTTTTGGTAAGCTAAATGCTGATAAAAGCAATGTAGTGTGGGTTTGCCATGCTTTAACTGCAAATTCTGATGTGCTTGATTGGTGGAAAGGCCTGTTTGGTGAAAATGATTTATTTAACCCAGAGGAGTATTTTATTGTTTGTGCTAATATTTTAGGTTCTCCTTATGGTACTACAAATCCTTTATCTGTTAATGAAAGTACTAAGCAACCTTATTATTTGTCTTTCCCAAAAATCACCATCAGAGACATGGTTGAAGCGCACAAACTTTTAGCGCAACACTTAGCAATAGAAAACATTGAGATGTTAATTGGTGGTTCTTTAGGTGGTCAGCAGGCTTTAGAATGGTCTGTTTCAGAAACTGATAGGATTAAAAATCTAATTGTTTTAGCTACTAATGCACAACATTCTGCTTGGGGAATTGCTTTTAACGAATCGCAAAGATTGGCTATAGAAACCGATAGAACTTTTTACACACAAGAAGCAACAGGCGGACAAAAAGGTTTAAAAACAGCTAGGAGTATTGCTTTATTATCTTACAGAACATACCATTGTTATGCTGATAAGCAAATAGAATCATCTAACGAAGTTATAGATTCATTTAAATCTTCATCGTACCAAAATTATCAAGGGGAGAAATTAGTTAACAGATTTAATGCCTATAGTTATTGGTATTTAACCAAAACTATGGATAGCCATAACCTAGGAAGAGGAAGAACGAGTGTAGCAGCTGCTTTAGCAAGCATAAAAGCAAACACTTTAGTTATTGGTATAGCTTCTGATCTGCTTTTCCCAACACATGAGCAAAAATTTATAGCTAAACATATTCCAGAAGCATCATATCATGAAATTGATTCGCTTTATGGGCATGATGGATTTTTGCTTGAGGTTAGTAAACTTGAAAGCATCATCTCTAAATTTTTAAGAGAAAAAACTTTAGAAAGAGAGCAAAGCAGCTTACAAGTTGCTTAATAAAAAAAACCGATTAGAAAACTAATCGGTTTTTTTATATTCAGAAATTGAAACTTAAATTTCTCTGTTGCTATCCCATTGTTCCAAGTAATCGGCAACTTTTCTTACAAACATACCACCTAGCGCACCATCAACAACCCTATGATCATAAGATAATGATAAATACATCATGTGTCTAATACCTATCATGTCTCCATGCTGAGTTTCTATTACTGCTGGTTTTTTCTTTATTACACCAACTGCTAATATAGCTACCTGCGGCTGATTGATAATTGGCGTACCCATAATATTACCAAAGCCACCAATGTTAGTGATGGTAAAAGTACCCCCTTGTATTTCATCAGGCTGTAGTTTATTTATTCTAGCCCTGGCAGCTAAATCATTAACTGCTTTGGTTAAACCAACCATATTTAATTGGTCGGCATTTTTAATTACCGGCACAATTAAATTTCCGCTTGGTAATGCTGTAGCCATACCAATATTAATATCTTTCTTCTTGATGATTTGAGAGCCATTTACAGAGATATTAATCATTGGCATATCTTTAATGGCCTTTGCTACTGCTTCAACAAAAATTGGAGTAAATGTTATTTTTTCGCCTTCTCTTCTTTCAAAAGCATCTTTTACCTTATTTCTCCATTGCACCAAGTTCGTAACATCAGCCTCTACAAAAGAGCAAACATGAGCAGAAGTTTGCTTACTACTAATCATGTGATCTGCTATAAGCTTGCGCATCCTGTCCATTTCGATAATTTCATCATTACCGTTTCCGTAAGTTACTGTCTGTGTTGATTTTGGCTGTGAAGGCATTTCATCATGATAACTAAAACCTTCTTTACTGCTATCTACTTTATGGGTTTGGTTACTTTCTTTCTGATATGAACGTTGAGTTTGATTTTTCTCTGCAATATAATTGAGTAAATCATTTTTTGTAACCCTGTTTTCTGCGCCAGTGCCCTGAATTTTGTCTAGCTCTGCTAAATCTAATCCTTCTTCTTGTGCAATACTCTTAACTAATGGAGAATAAAACCTTCCTGACTCTGTATATTGAAAACTTGAGTCTTCTTTTTCTTCTGTTGCTGGCACAAAAGGAATTTCTTCTTCTGGTTCTTCTGGGGCTGGGATTTCTTCCTGCATGCTACTTAACTCTTCTGTTATGTGCTCAACTTCAATTTTTTCTTCTTGCACAACATCATCCATTTGGCTCTCTGTTTCTATCATAGCTATAACATCCCCTACTTGAGCTATCTCATTTTCAGCAAAAAACTGCTGTACCAATTTACCCTTTACCGGCGATGGTACCTCAGAGTCAACTTTGTCTGTTGCTACCTCCAATACAATATCGTCTATTTCAATATTATCACCCGGATTTTTCTCCCATCTGATAACTGTTGCTTCCGCTACACTTTCACCCATTTTTGGCAATAGTAATTTGTATTGAGCCATAAGAATTATTTATCGTTTATAACAAAAATAACAATTTGATTGATTTTTATGCTTTATGTTGCTTAAGTAATCGTAATAAAAGATTTAAAGCCGCAATAGCTGCTCTTTCTATATTTTGCAAACGTTTATTACTAAAAGTAAATTTCTTGGCAATAGTTTGATTTTTGTGCGCAACTGCTATCCAAACTGTACCAACGGGTTTTTCTAACGTTCCACCATCAGGACCAGCAACACCACTAATGGCAATAGCATAATCACTATTAAAATTTTTAATTGCTCCATTGGCCATTTCCGTAACTGTTTCCTCACTAACAGCACCATAAGTATCTAAAGTTTGACCATTTACCCCTAATTGCTTCATTTTTAAAGCATTAGAATAAACAATTCCTCCACCTAAAAACACCGAGGAAGAACCTGGATGCTGAGTAAGTAAGTGTGAAAGATAACCGCCAGTACAACTCTCTGCAACGCTAAGGGTTAGCTTTTGTATGTCCATTAAATTTAAAATAGCTTTTTCCAGAGGAATATCTTCATCTGCAACCCAAAAATCTTCTATCTCATTTTTAATGAGCGCAGCAAAATGTTCTACTTCTTGCTGTGTTTCTGGAGTAATACCCGTTACTGTGCTTAATCTTAACCTAACAATACCTAGTTTAGGTAAATAAGCCAATTTAATATAAGCAGGCAAACTATCTTCTATATGCGCTATTTTTTCGGCCAAGAAAGACTCGCCAATACCAGCTGTTAAAATAGTTTTATGGAATATGGAGGGTAAATTATAAGTGGCTTTTATAAGGGGTAATATTTTATCCTGCATCAAAGCCATCATTTCAAATGGCACACCAGGCATAGATACAATCATCCTATCCTTATTTCTAAATAGCATACAGGGTGCAGTTCCATTTTCGTTTAAGATAACTTCGCAATTATCTGGCACCATAGCCTGTTGCTTATTTAACTCGGTTAATGGAGCGTTATATTTGGCAAAAATAGCAGCAACTTTATCTAAAGTTGGCTGGTGTAAAACCATTCCTCCACTTTTATAAAACTCGGCTAATGTTTTTTTGGTAATATCGTCTTTTGTAGGCCCTAAACCACCGGTAATCAAAATAATATTAGCTCTTTTCTCTGCCTCACGTAGTGCTTCTTTAATATGCTCAGCATCATCAGAAACAGAAGTGATTTGCTTTACTTTAACGCCTATTTTATTAAGCTCTACTGCCATCCAGGCCGAGTTGGAGTCTATAATTTGGCCTATAAGAATCTCATCGCCAATGGTTATAATTTCTGCAAGCATATTTTTTAGAATCTTTGGATTGCGTTTGATGTACGCTTACTTAATTTTAAATCTTGAAGTATGGATGCTTTAACTCTTAAATTAACACTATAGAATTTATAAATCCCGAAAGGACTCCAATTGATGGATAAATCCCAACAATGTAAATCGCGGTAAATAGCAAAAGATGTTGGGCTAATGGTATTAGAGTTAAAATCATAACCCGATGAAAATTGAACTTTCCATTTAGGCGTTAAGTTAAAGTCTCCGTTAGCATTAAGTGTTTGTACAATATCTTTCTCAAAACCTGTATTGATATAATTGAAATTATAGAAAAAGCTTAAATTCCATGGGATATTAAAATCAACAAAAGCGTTGGCATTTCTACTTATTTGTTGTAATTGTGCGGCTTGTTGCGGACTTACCCTGTTAAACAAATCACTATTCTGATTTGGAGGATTATTGGTAGCATTATTTTTGCCTAAAGTTGTCGAGTTTAAGCTATAATCAAAAGAAAAACTAAAGTTTTGTAAACGTGGTAAGCTCCCCTCCTGCCAAGTATATCTATCTAATCTTCTACCTCTTAAAACACCATTAAACTCCTCTGTTTCGTAAACATAGGGATCTAATACACCTGTAAAACTAATACCTAATTTTTCGGTAAAAAAGGTTCTTCCTGAGAAAGAAAGTGTTGAAAGTTTAAAACTATCTGCCAAGAAGTTATAATTACCATTGATGTTTAAGCCTTGCAGAATAGGAATCTTCTTTATACCTCCGTTTGTAGTATCTTTAGCATTACGCACTTTCATTTCGATATTATTTTCTAAACCAAAAGTCATGGATGCTTGCCTACCCAAACCCGGCCCTCCATAAATACTATTCTCAAAAATAGAGTAACGCTGTACATCTCCCGCTTGGTTAGACCTCACATCCTGATAATAACCATATTTATCCTGACCAAAATCTGGACGGTAAGAAATACCTACGTTGGGTGTCATCACATGCCTAATGGCTGCAACCTTACCTTTTTTGAAATTTACCAAACCATAAATTTTTGTAGACACTTGGGTACCTACAGAATATTCGCTGGCTCTTCTAAAACCTTGAATGGTGTCGATAGCTAAAGAATCTTTAGTTCCGTTGGCTGTAGGTGCTAAAATATAATTTTTACGGATGGTTTGTAAATACCAACGTTCATTATAAGATAGGTTTTGGCTAAACTGGAAATATTTAAATATTTGTGATGATAAAGAAACCGGGATACTGTGTTGAATACCTGTTCTTACTTTTCTTAATGCTTCTTTGGTAAACAATAAAGAATCTGTTGTTTCTAACTGGTTATCAAAGTTTAAGTTATAGCCTACTGCAATTCTTTGATACCATTTTTGCTCTCCCGCCCTATCCTTTTTATCAAAAGGATTGATGGTAGACATACTGAAATTTAAAGTTGGTAAACCTAAACGTATTTGTTTGGTGGTTAAATCTTGACTGTGAGACAAACTAGTACTTAAGTTAAACGGTGTATTTGCCCATGTTTTAGAATATGAAATACTTGAATTTAAGGTATTTTGAGCTATTTGAGTAAAATCCTGAACACCACTTTGTCTAAAATAAGATGAAGAACCTGCATTTACTGATGCGCTAAAATTAGTTCCTGGTTTAGCATTTGGATTTTGTGTGTGTGTCCATCTGATATTGAAGTTTTTACTTGGATTTTCATATTCTGGTGTACCTTCTACCCCAGATTTTGTTGAAAAGAACGAAAAGAACAAGTTACCGTTATACTTGTAACGTTTGGTGTAATTACTGGTTGCATTCATCTCATAAGAACCTTTTGAGTAAACACCACCTCTTAGGGTTAAATCCCAATAATCATTTAAACCTACATAATACCCAAAATCTTTCAAGAAAAAACCCAAACGAGCATCTTCGCCAAAATTAGGTAACAAAACTCCAGAAACCCTTTTATTAGGCTTAGGGAAAAAGCCAAAAGGAAGTACGAAAGGAAGCGGAACATCTTCTATAACCAAATAGGCTGGTCCGGTAACAATGGTTTTTTCTGTTGCAATACCTTTTGTAATGATGATACCAAAATGCTGATGTGGATCTGGAAGATTACAAGTAGAATAAGTAACCTTTTTCATGTGGACTTCCTCGTTTTGTTGCTTTTTAATTCTTCCACCGGTAATAAATCCTCCATCCTGCTCGGTATATACCTGATATATTTTGCCTTTAGAGGTTTTAAAATTGTAAAAAACAGAATCGGCAGTGAGCGTACCCTGAGAAGGATCTTTAAAAATAGGTAAACCAGAAAACCTACCTAAAGAATCTATAGTTCCTTTGGCAAAAATAGTATTGTTCTTTTGGTCTAATTTAATAAAACCGGCATCAACTTCTCGTTCACCGTAAACAACTTTTGCCTTTCCGTATAAATAAATGATATTGTTTTTAGCATCGTAAAAAGTAGAATCTTCTGCGGTAGCTACAATTTTATCATTAATTGTATTTTTGTTAGAATTTTTCTTAACAGAATCCGTTTGGGTAGAATCTGTAGATGCAATAGCGTTAATTTTTGTTTTTAACGTGTCCACTTGCCCAATTGCATCATTTGTTAGTAAACAAATGTGTATTATTGCGCCAATACAGATAAAAATTATATTAGTAAATTTCAAAATTCAATATGAATATTATTTTTGTAAGCAAGGTAAACGAAAAACGTTCAAAATTAATGAAAATTACAACATTCAAAAGGTTTATTAGCTGTATTATTCTTTCTATAACTCTTACCTTTTTTTCAAAAAATTTATTTGCCGGCAAAGATAACTTTTCTGCCGCTAGTAAAGTAAAAGTAATTGTAATAGATGCTGGACATGGTGGTGAAGATGGGGCCACAAGAGGTTTATTTTCTAAAGAAAAAGACGTAGCCTTACAAGTGGCTTTAAAATTAGGAAAAGCTATCGAAGCTAGATTACCTGATGTTAAAGTAATTTATACCCGTAAAACGGATGTTTTTGTAAAACTTTATGATAGAATTGGGATAGCGAATAGAGAGAAAGCAGATATATTTATATCTATACATTGTAACTCTATGCCTTATAATTATAAAAATAGAGCTGCAGTTAGAGGTACAGAAACACTGGTATCTGGTTTTGGTAGAATTGATGAACAGGATGCCGCCTTAAGGGAAAACGCTTCTATATTATTAGAAAAAGATTATAAAAACAATTATGAGGGTTTTGACCCTAGAGACCCAGAGAGCTATATTATCTTTTCTTTAATGAAAAATACTTTTAGAGAACAGAGTATTAAATTGGCATCATTACTGCAAGATGAGTATAAAAAATCTGGACGTATTAGCAGGGGTGTTAAGGAACAAAGTTTAGCAGTTTTAGCCAAGGCAGGTATGCCAGCTATTTTAACAGAAATTGGCTTTATCAGCAGCCCTGAGGAAGAAAAATACATCAATTCTGACGAAGGTCAGGATGAAATTGTAAGCAATATTTTAAATGCTATTATCACTTACAAAAAGCAAATTGAGTCTTAAATTTGAAAATTAAAATTTAAAATTTTGAAAATTTCTAACGAAACTAAAGTAGGTATACTTGCAGCATTTGCAATTGCCGTTTTTATCATAGGTTATAACTTCTTAAAGGGTAACGATATTTTTAGCAGCGAAAATGAATTTTACGCTAAGTACGATAAAGTTGAAGGTTTGGCCATTTCTAAACCTGTTCTGGTAAATGGTTATCAGATTGGTCGTGTTTCTGATCTTACTTTACTAGAAAGCGGGCAAATATTAGCTCAATTTAAAATTGATCCTAAATATGCTATCCCTAAAAACACCATAGCCAGACTAGAAAGTACAGATTTGCTTGGTAGTAAAGCTGTAGTTTTTGATTTAGGAAGTAGCCTCACTTATGCCGTTGACGGAGATACTTTAAATGCTAATGTGCAACAAAATATACTAGAACAAGTAGAACCTGTGCAAAAGAAAGCTCAAATGCTTATTTCTAGAATGGATTCTATTTTAACATCTGTTAATCAGATTTTGAATCCTACATTCCAAGAAAATATCAATAGAAGTTTTAATAGTATTGCTAAAACTTTAGAAACTTTAGAATCGACCTCTAAAACTGTTGATGGTATGGTGGGTGTGCAATCTAAAAGAATTGATAACATATTAGCTAATGCCGAATCTATCTCTGCTAATTTGAAGAATAATAATCAACAAATCACCAATATAATTTCCAATTTTAATACCATGTCTGACCAATTAGCTAAAGCTAATTTTAAACAGACTTTAGACAATGCAGATAAGGCTGTTGCTGATTTACAGAATGTTATGAACAAAGTAAACTCAGGCAAAGGCTCTGTAGGCTTACTATTGAATGATGAAAAATTATATAATAACTTAAATAATGCAGCTCAAAATTTAGATAAGCTGATGCTAGATTTAAAAGCTAATCCTAAACGTTATGTAAGCTTCTCTGTATTTGGCGGAAAGAAAGAGTAAAAAATATTTTCATATAAAACATAAAAGCCCTTAAAGGGCTTTTTTATATTATTCTTTTCACATAAATATTTTCAATTAAACCCGATTAATCAAAATCTATTTCAAAATAGTGAAGAATTGCCTTATAATTATCTTGGGCTGTAAGACAAGTATCTAATAAGTACTCTTTTATATGTGTCCATTCTTGTAAACCTCGATAATAAAAAAGCTTAATATCTTCATTTATGATAAACGGAACGATGTTATTTGCTAGGCACTCTTTAAACATAATTAAACGTCCAACCCTCCCATTTCCATCTTGGAAAGGATGTATATTTCAAATTGGTAATGAAAATCTATAATATCCTTTAAATCTTTTTTTTCAATAAGGTGATAATGATTTAATAATGCTCTCATTTTAGCAGCAACTTCCTTAGGAGGACAGGTTTCATTCCCCCCTACTTCATTAGGTAGTTTTTTATACTCTCCAACATTAAACCAATCTTTCTGACTATCAGAAGTACCTGATTTTAAAAGATAATGTAATTCTTTGATAAAAGATTCTGACAGCTTAGTCTTCGCTTTATCAATTATTAAATCAATACATCTAAAATGATTGGTAGTTTCAATAATATCATCAATATTAATACTCTCCTTAGATACACCTATTGTATTAGTTTCAAAAATATATCGCGTTTGGTCATGAGTCAATTTACTTCCTTCAATACGGTTAGAGTTATAAGTAAGATCTATCTGCGTACGATGATAAATCCCGCCTTTTAACTTCATTTCTTTTTGCTCTTTTAGATAATTGAGTAAAGGGTTATCACTAAATTTCTTTTTCTTCTCTTTTAGAGGCAAGGTAGCTTCTTCAGGTATATTCCATGTTTTACCTGTTAAAAAAGCTCCATTTATTTTCCCAAGAGCACAATAATTACGAACAGTTCTTTCTGGAACATTCCATTTTTTTGCAAAAACAATAACAGATATATACTTCATTTATTTGAAAGACTAAGACCTATCGGCAAACAAAAGATAAATACAATCTAAAAATATCAAAATTTTACCGATAACGGCAATATATTATTTTGAAGTATTTATAAGTAAACAAGAAAATTAATTGACTTTAGCAGTTTTTAAAGTTATATCACAAAGGTTTCACCTTCATTGGCTAAATAAGTCTCCGGAAAAACCGACCGAGCTTCAATTAATAAAGGACTTAAATCTCGGTATCTGGCAGAAAAATGACCTATTAAAAGTTTTTTAGCTCCAATTTTTTTTGCAATCTCACCTGCTTCTTGGCTGGTTGTATGAAAAGTAGCTTTTGCTCTTTCTACCATATCATGCATAAAAGTAGCTTCGTGATAAAGCGTATCTACATGATAAATATGGTTGATATAAGTCCAATCGCAAACTGTATCAGAGCAGTAAGCATAAGCTTTAGGTTCATCGGCCTCAATGGTCAAATCCATAGCTTTATGTACTTTACCATTTTTATCAGTAAAATCTATTCCTTTTTTTAGTAAAGGAATATAATTAGCAGGGATTTCTAATGCTGCTACTTTATCTTTTAAAACTTTTCTTAAACGTTGTTTCTCTTTGAAAATAAATCCAGAACAAGGTATCCTATGGTTTAAAGGAATGGTTTCAACTGTGAAATCGTTGGTTTCAAAAATGAGCTCTGCACTACCCGGCTTAATGGCTTTAAACGCTATCGGAAAATCAATATGTGTATCAGAATGTTCAAATTGTATGTTCAGAATGTCCATGAGTTTCTCTGGACCAAATAAATGTAAAGGTCTTTTTCTTCCATTTAAATTCATAGATGAAATTAAACCTACCAAACCAAAGAAATGGTCTCCGTGTAAATGGCTAATAAAAATATGCTCTATTTTATGATATTTAATACCATAACGAAGCATTTGCTGCTGTGTACCCTCTCCACAATCTATCATTAACAGCCTTTCGTTGATATTGAGAACTTGTGAAGTTGGGTTTCTGCTAAATATAGGCGTAGCAGAACTACTACCCAAAATGGTAACCTCAAACTTCATAGAAACAGGATGGTAAAACTATTTAATTTCTTTTCTTAATTCTTTCTCAATTTCTTCCATAAAAATCAAATCAATAGCTTCTTCAACTTTAGGAACTATGGTCATAACGTTATCTAACTGAGAAATGGTGATTAGTCTTGAAACAGCCTCATTGATACCTGTGATAATAAAAACTCCATCAGCGTTTTTGCAAAGCCTATGACCAACCAACAAGCTACTTAAACCAGAAGAATCAGCATATTTTACACCAGACATATCTAAGATGATATTTCTTTGTCCTTCTGTGTTGCTTAAAATTAATTCTGACTTTAATTGTGGAGAAACTAAAGAGTTTAATTTGCTCTCATTAAGCTTTATTAAAACATATTTCTCGTGTTTATCAACTGAAAACTTCATAACGTTTGATATTTCTTGTAATTTAATAGAATTTTAGCCAAAAAGAAAGAATTATTTTAAAGTTGCGTTAATGCTTTAAGAATATGACTTTCTACCCGATGATGAATATCATCTGTAGCAGCTTTTTTAAATTCTTCGCCAGTAATTTTCTCATACAACTCAATATATCTTTCAGAGATAGCAATTACTCTGGCTTCATCCATCTCAGGAATTACTTGCCCGTCTTTGCCTTGAAAGTTATTTTCTATTAACCACTGTCTTACAAATTCTTTAGAAAGTTGCTTTTGTGGTTTAGCTGCTGCCTGTAATTCTTCATATCCTTCTTTGTAGAAATATCTTGAAGAATCTGGGGTATGTATTTCATCAATCAAATGAATTTTACCATCGGCTTTGCCAAATTCATATTTGGTATCTACTAATATCAAACCTTGCTCGGCCGCAATCTCGGTACCTCTTTGGTAAAGTTTACGGGTATAATCTTCTAACTGTAGGTAATCTTCCTCAGAAACAATACCTCTCTTCAAGATTTCTTCTCTTGAAATATCTTCATCATGCCCAACCGCAGCTTTGGTTGTTGGGGTTATAATAGGCTCTGGAAGTTTATCATTTTCTTTTAATCCTTCTGGTAGTTGTACTCCGCAAATGACTCTTCTACCCGCAGCATATTCTCTTGCTGCATGCCCAGCAAGATATCCTCTGATGACCATTTCAACTTTAAATGGTTCGCAAATTTTACCTATGGTAACGCTAGGGTCTGGAACTGATAATACCCAATTTGGAACTATGTCTTGTGTAGCAGCTAAAAATTTTGCTGCTATTTGGTTTAAAACCTGCCCTTTAAATGGAATGGGTTCTGGCAAGACAACATCAAAAGCAGAAATTCTATCACTTACCACCATCACCAGATATTTATCCTGAATGGTGTATACATCTCTAACTTTACCCTTATAAAAATTGGTTTGACCAGGAAGATTAAATCTTGTTTCTTTGATTGCTTTCATTCTTTTTTTTGTGAGTAGTAATGATAAAAACTTTAGAAGTCTATCAAACTATCAACCTTATACACTTTTAACTTTCTACTTTTACTGAATATCTCCGTAAGCTTCTAGTATCTTTTTTACCAATTTATGTCTTACCACATCGGCACCACTCAGATAAATAATTTCTATTCCCTTAATGTCAGCTAAGATACGTAGCGCATTATGCAAACCTGATTGTTGTTTTTTTGGTAAATCTATTTGGGTAACATCACCGGTAACAATAAATTTAGCGGTTGGACCCATTCTGGTTAAAAACATTTTGAGCTGCATATCGGTAGCATTTTGGGCTTCATCTAAGATAACAAAGCAGTTATCTAAAGTTCTGCCACGCATAAATGCTAAAGGTGCAATTTCTATGGTTCTGTTTTCTAAGTATGTTTTAAGCTTTTCTGCCGGAATCATATCATCCAAAGCATCATAAAGAGGTCTTAGATAAGGGTCTATCTTTTCCTTTAAATCACCAGGCAAAAAGCCTAGGTTCTCTCCAGCTTCTACCGCTGGCCTGGTAAGAATAATTCGTTTGATTTCTTTGTTTTTTAAAGCTCTAACTGCTAAAGCAACCGCAGTATAGGTTTTACCCGTACCGGCCGGACCAATCGCAAATAATACATCATTGGTATTGATGCTACTCACCATTCTCCTTTGGTTAGCTGTTCTGGCTTTCACCATAATGCCATTAGGTCCAAAAACGATTACTTCGGATGAAGAAGCATGAGTATCTCCTCCTTCTTTAATTGCATCTTTTTGTGCCGATGTAGCAACTGCCCCTAAAAGCGATTCAATATCATTGGTTGATAAATTTTGGTATTTATCAAGATGATTGATAATGGCTGAAATTTTTTCATTAAAATTTATCAGCTCGCTTTCATCACCTAAGGCTTTAAGCTCATTGCCTCTAGCAACAACTTTAATCTTTGGAAATGAACGCTTTATCAATTCAAAGTATTCATTATTTGGTCCCCATAACACAGCTGGGTTGACAGATTCTAAGGTAATTTTCAGTTCGTTCAAGTTATAGATTTTATGTTCCTGATATTTATCTGAATTAAAAATTTAATATTTGTAGCATTGTTCTTGTAATGCAAGATTAAGAATAAATATTCACAAATTTAATGGCAATTATTACATTAACTACAGACTTAGGTTATAAAGATTTTTATCAGGCTGCCCTAAAAGGAAGTATACTGAGTACTTTACCTGATGTTAATATAATTGATATCACCCATGAGATCCAAGCCTTCAATATTTCGAGGGCTGCTTTTATTCTTAAAAATTGTTTCAATTACTTCCCAAAAGGTACTGTACACCTTATTGGTATTGATACCGTTTACAGTGAAGATAATAAATACCTTGCCATAAAATACAAAGGACATTATTTTGTTGGTTCTGATAATGGAATTTTCTCTTTGATTTTTGAGGATAAACCCGAAGAAATTGTAGAGATTAATATCATGCAAGACCTTAAATTTTTACATTTCCCATTGGCTGATATTTTTGTAAAAGCGGCTTGCCACCTTGCTAAAGGTGGAAAACTTGTAGAGATTGGTATTCCTACCGCTAGTATAGAGCAAAGAATGCACCTTCACCCAGTCATAGAAAAAGACATGATTAAAGGAAGTGTAATTTTTATAGATTCTTTCCAAAATGTGGTGACCAATGTTAGTAAAGATCTGTTTACAAAAGTTCAAAAAGGCAGAAACTTTACTTTATCCTTCAAAAGGAATGAAACCATCAATCAGTTAAGCTGGCACTACAATGAAGTTCCGGAGGGAGAAAAATTATGTTTATTTGGCATCTCTAACCACTTAGAAATTGCCATCAATAAAGGTAAAGCCAGTGGTTTATTAGGCTTACATATTAATGATACCATAAGGATTGAGTTCCATTAAAAAAATACAAAGCATTTTATACCGTTATGGATGCTAAAAGCTTAATGATGATGAAATACTTTTTTATTTTAATAATTTTATATTCCACCAACCTATTTGCTAACACACAAAGTGATAGTTTAGCATACCAACTTCAACGTAAGAAAATAAACGGTATGCTGGATGCCAGAAGTAGTAAATTTGGTTTGTATGCAGAAAGCTTAGATACCAGAACCGGTATTTTTGGTTTTAAAACCAAAAAAGATATGCAAAAAAGCATTGATATTTTGATAGAAATTATCCAAACTGATAATGAAATTTTAAAAGAAACCAAAACACTATTAGATTATAAAACTTTTGAGCAAGAAAAAGTGCTAAGCCAATCTAAAGAATCAGAAAGTCGCAATTTAGCTTATATGCGTACCATCAATAAATTAGAAAACGATAGAGAAAGAATTAAAAATGAGCTTGAAGCAACAGAAAACAGTCTCCACTCTTATCAAGTACTATTTTACTTACTCTTGATTCTGACTTTAGGACTAGGAGTGTTTATATACCGTAAAATTTACCAGAACAAATAGAATAAAATTTTAAAAGCTTATTTTTGTTGAACGTCGTTAGCAATGTAACGGCGTTTTTCATTTTAAGATGGCAAGAAACAGATTTAACAGCAGTAGTTCACAAGAAGCCGAGTTACCTAAGGCAAAAATAAACAAGGAGTCTTTAAACAAAATTTCGGGTTTATTAAAATTTCTGAAACCCTACAAAGCTAAATTTATGGTTGGGATGATTTTTTTATTCCTATCCAGTATTACTGCACTTGCCTTCCCTGCGCTGATAAAAGTCATGGTTGGTAACGCTCAAGGAAATCCATCTGAGTATAGCTTCTTACCTCAAACCGTTAATGAAATCGGTTTTTTAGCCTTTGGAATTTTATTTATTCAATCTTTTGTTTCTTTTTTCAGAATTAGATTATTTGTTGAAGTAGCCGAGAAAGCCTTGGCTGATATCAGAAAAGAGACCTACTTTAAAATGATCACCTTACCCATGAACTTCTTTGCTAACAGAAGAGTAGGCGAACTAAACAGCAGAATATCAGCAGATTTATCACAAATACAAGATACCATTACCACTACCCTAGCAGAAATCATCAGACAAATTATTTTATTGATAGGTGGTATAACCTTATTAATCATCACTTCTGGAAAACTTACGCTGTTTAATCTTTCTATATTGCCAATTATCGTTTTAGCCGGAGTTATTTTCGGTAAAAAAATCAGAAAAATATCCAGAGATGCACAAGATAAACTAGCAGAATCTAACACCGTTGTAGAAGAAACTTTGCAAGGTATTGGCAATGTAAAGGCTTTTGTAAACGAAGCCTATGAAGCAAACCGATACGATAAAAGTTTAAGAGAAGTAGTTAAAATTGCTATCAGGGGTGCTAATTACCGTGGTGGTTTTGCTGCTTTTATTATATTTTGCTTGTTTGGAGCTATTTTAGGTGTTATTTGGTATGGTTCTGTCTTAGTAGAAAGCGGAACGCTACAGGTGGAAGATTTATTAGCTTATGTACTTTATTCTATTTTTGTGGGTGCAGCCATGGGTAGCTTTCCAGATTTATACGCTAATATCCAAAAAGCTATTGGCGCATCAGAAAGGGTTTTAGAAATACTAGATGAAAAAAACGAAGCTATTTCTATCCATGAGTCTGAAAATAAAATCAAAGAAAAAATACAAGGTAGTTTAAGTTTTAGAGATATAGAATTTGCTTATCCATCAAGAAAAGAAATTACCGTTTTAAATGGAATTTCTTTTGATGCTCAGGCTGGAGAAAAAATCGCTATTGTGGGTCCATCAGGCGCAGGAAAATCTACCATAGCAGGTTTAATTCTAAAGTTTTATGAAGCACAAAAAGGAGACATACTTTTTGATGGTAAACCAGCTAACAATTATGCTTTAACAGATATTAGACAGCAAGTAGCCATAGTACCACAAGATGTTATCTTATTTGGTGGTACCATTTTAGAAAACATAGCTTATGGTAAGTTAAATGCTACTAAAGACGAAATTATCAAAGCTGCACAACAGGCCAATGCTCACAGGTTTATTATTGGTTTTCCAGAAGGTTATGATACCGTGGTGGGCGAAAGAGGCGTAAAACTATCAGGCGGACAAAGGCAAAGAATTGCCATTGCCAGAGCTTTATTAAAAGACCCTGCAATACTGATTTTAGATGAAGCCACTTCTTCTCTAGATTCAGAATCTGAAAGGCTGGTTCAGGAAGCGTTAGAAATATTAATGAAAGGTAGAACATCCATCATTATTGCACATCGTTTATCAACCATCAGAGAGGCTAATAAAATTATTGTTTTAGACCAAGGAAAAGTTGTAGAAAGTGGTTCTCATGAAGAACTTATTAAAAACGAAGAAGGTTTATACAAGCATTTAAGTGCGCTTCAGTTTGAAGTATAAACTCATTTAAAGCAAGCTATTATTTATGAAATTAACTGTTTGGGGTGCTGCGCAGCAAGTTACCGGAAGCATGCATTTGCTTGAGGTAAATAACTACAAAATCTTGATAGATTGTGGTTTAGATTATGAAAATGATGTTAACCTGCTAGAGAATATAAATTTTCCTTTTTTACCTTCAGAGATAGATTTGGTAGTGCTTACGCATGCACATATAGACCACTCTGGAAACTTACCTACTTTAGTAAGATTAGGCTTTGAAGGGCAAATTTTATGTACACCTCCAACAGCAGATTTAACACAACTGCTATTAGCAGACTCTGTAAATATATTTTTAGGTAAGCTAAACAAAAAACCTTTTAAAAGACGCTCTAAGAAACACCATCACAATCATCAACAGCAACAACCTTTATATCTTCAAAAACATGTATTGGATACTGCTGATAGGATGGTAACCATTGGTTTCAATAAACCGTTTCAGATAAGAGAAGATATAGAGCTACAATTTATTCCTACAGGGCATTTATTGGGTGCTGCAGCAGTTCATTTTAAAGTAACAGAAGCTGGTAAAACCAAAACCATTGCCTTTACAGGCGATATTGGCAGAAAAAATTATCCAGTACTCATCAACCCAGAAAATTTACCAGAAACAGATTTTTTGGTAACAGAATCTACATACGGAGGGCGTTTACATACCGCTACAGAAAGTATAGAGGAAACCCTCATCAGGGTAATTAAAGAAACCTGTATTAACCAACCTGGCCGTTTAATTATACCAGCTTTTAGTGTGGGTAGAACTCAATCTTTGGTTTATACACTCAATAAAATATTCTCTAAAAACCTATTACCACCAGTACCTGTGTTTGTAGATAGTCCAATGGCAATTATGGCTACTGATATCTATCGGAAACATCAGCGTTATGTAAACGAAGATGCCAGATCTTTTTATCAGAAGAATGGTGATGAGTTTGAATTTGCTAATTTATCTTATGTAAAAGAGCTTAAAGAAAGCAAAGAAATATCTAACCACTTCGAGCCTTGCATCATCATTTCATCCGCAGGGATGTTAGAAGGTGGAAGAATACAAGACCACCTATTCTATAATATCCAGAATTTTTATGCTACCATCCTGTTCATAGGTTATTGCGCTAAAAATACTTTAGGTTATCGTTTACTTAGAGGCGATGCTGTGGTAAGGTTAAGAGGCAGAGATTTATCTGTTTTTGCTACCATCAAGAAAACAGATCAACTAAGTGGACATGCAGACCATCATGGCATTATGGAATACATTAAGGCTATGCCTAAAACGAGTTTAAAAAAAATCTTCTTGGTACATGGCGAGCAGGAAAGTATGCTGGCCTTACAAAACGCTTTAAAAGATGATGGCTATGAAACTATAATACCAGAAAAAGGAATGATATTTGAGCTTTAGAAGAAAATTTGAGATGAAGAAAAGACTGTTTCAAACACTTAACAAGCTAAATAAACTTGTTTTACCTAGTTTATACAGAAAAGATCCATCTAAATTAAGCAAGTTTGAACAGGCTTTAACAGGCTATCGTTATTGGGTATTGCTTAAAAGTTTAGAATAAACAGCTATCAAATACGAATTTATTCGTATTTGTGACTAAATTAAATAAACTAACTTTATATCACTAAAACTTAACGGATATGAAGTTAGCTTATTTCTACTCCTTTTATTTATTCTCTTTACTATTAATCAGCGCTTGTAGTAAGTCAACAGATAACTCCGCTGAAAATGAAACTCCTAGAACAGTACGGTTAGAAAACTGGCTTCAAAACGCAGATTTTGAAGAAATTACAGTAACATCAGGAAGATGGGCGTACGAGGATATCGTATTTAACCCAAATGGTACAGGGGCATTATTAGATGATGATAATCGTATTTTTTATTCTTATGATCAGGGTAAAACTTGGGAACAAAAATTAAAAATTAGTGGTCAAACCATTAACTGTATTGCCTTAAAACCCAATGCCGAACAAATTTTTATTGGTGGAAATAGTTTAGGCGAAGCTTATGGCGCTAAATTTTGGGTTTATGATACGCCAAAAAATGGCACTTCTAGCTTAAACTACCAGGCAGAAGCAGAAGTTAGCAATACCCGAGATTTAATTAATCATAATTTTGTAAGAGCCAGTTGGAATGGAGATGGCTCTGTTTACGCATCATTCGGAAGATCCAATTATAAAGATGGTTTCTTTGGAAACATTACACCAGATGGTAGAAAAATCTTTATCAGGCGTACCCCTTCTTTTTCGAGAATTTTAGATAGAGAACCTAGTAGGCAGCCTAGCTATTGTGCCGGTTTTTACATCAAAAACAATAGCGAACAAACAACTTTATGTACCTATGAATATTCTACATCTGGTTTAACCAATATTTTGGCTGCCTATTACTCTACCAGTAAGGGTAGTGGTAACAGCTGGTTTAATATCTCTGCCAACTGGAAAGCGGGTTTAGTTTACCATATCGGGCAAGATAAAACTGGCGAGAAAAGTATTTGGGTTTCGCAAGCTAACAGACTTTTTTATAACGGACAAGAAACTATCAATTACAAAAATATACAAGGTAATCTGTTATGTGCTGCTATAGACCAAGATGATTATGTTTGGGTAGGTACAGACCGCGGCTTATTTAAAAGTAAAGAACCTATTCCTTAATTTTTTAAAATAAAATGATGAAATATTTTGTATTTATTTTTTTGATTGTCGGATTAATCAGCTGCGATAAAAAAGAACCTGCTGTTGTTAACAACGAAGAAAATCCTGACGAAACACCTTCTACAGCAAGTAAAAGCGGTACTACAAATTTAAGTTTAAAAAATGTATCTCTGGATTGGATAGGTACAAATAACAATAACCTCTATGCTTCCGATATTAACAATGGTAATTATATAGTAAGAGTAAGTACTACAGACCGTAAAGTAAATCTTATCAAAAAGTATTCTTCTGCCGTTAGATTTCAGGTAATTTCAGATTATGTACATAGTAATGGCGATATTTATTCTTTTGCCAAAACAGACCAAAATAATCTAGGTATTAAAAAGATGGATGCCGACGGGAATATCATCTGGGCAAAAAAAATTAAATTGACCATTGGCATTTATGCTACACCTAGCGATGTAACCCCAAGAGCTATAAAATTGATTAATGGACATTTATGGGCACTGTGTAATTTTATGCTTTTTAAAATTAATCCTCAAAACGGTGAAGTTTTACTACATACAACCATTGGCGATTTAGGCTCTAGATGGACTTACGGAGCAGATATTATCAAAGCAGGAGATCATATCATGCTACAAATGGGGGGCAATCATTTACGATTTTATATCCTTAAAACATCAGACTTATCTATTGTTAAATATGTTGTTACCGAGTTAACTATAAACCCATCAACAGGTTTTTTCACCAATACTATTTTAGAGGCTGGTGATAATAGATTTTTTGCCTTAACTGGTTATGTTCTACAAGGTTCTTTATTTCCGAGAGCTATTATAGTGGAGTTTGACAGCGATGGAAAAATATTAAACAGTGCTCCTATGAAAGACGGCTTAGATCAATTTGAAGTAACTCGTGTACACCGAGATAAAGAAGGAAATTATTGTGTTTCTTACAATACAACCATAGAACTAGCCACCAATATTAAAACTAAAGACGTACTTATTTTTGATAAAAATCTAGAATTAAAGCATAAAGTAAGTTTACCGGCAAATTCAGGAGGCTCTGCCATTTCTTTTGATAATAATATGGCTGCTATGCTAAAATATGATTGGATAGCTAACAGATTAACAGTAGAATGGATAGACATGCAAAAACCAGCCTGTAAACTAACTCCTATGCCAACTTATATCAAATTGGAAAATTTGACTTTTAAAACTCCATCAGTTACTTTAGGAGGAACTTTTTTGCAACACACCATTACTTTTAACGGAACAGAAGACTTGACTATAAGCACAGAAAATGTTAATATTACACAACAAGTAACAACATGTAATTAACATGAATAACTACAAAAAAATATTTTTAAATGTTACTATAGCATTGCTACTGAGTAACTATCCTATTTTAGCACAAAAGTATGACGCTTCTAAGTACAAGACTTTAATAAACCTAGAAGATGGTTATAGCGTGGCCAGCAATTTTGATAAAGCAGTTGTTTTAAACGAGAAAAAAGAAATTACAGCAACTATTAACGCTAAGAAGAATGGTTTTTGGGATATTGCCAGTACAAAAGAAAACACATTTGCCATTAAAAGTGCTAATTATCAATGGGCATATTTTAATAAAGAAGGCGTTCAATTAACTGATTTTATTTGCGAAAGTCCTTATAAATTTATAGATGGTGTTGCCGTTTATGCGCCTAGAAAAGAAGGTAAATTTGGGTTGATGGATAAGACCGGTAAAATACTTATCCCGCCAACTTATCAAAGTATTGGTATATGCGGAGGTACAAATTACATTATAGTAGGACAAAAAACAGGTTCTGCAATTCAACTTGCTATTGCAACCCGAGATCATCAGCTTATAACTCCTTTTCATTTTAATATACTTAGATATTTGGGTAACGGATATTTTGCCTACGCTAAAGTAGAAAACGATAAAGGCTTTAGAAGATTTGAAGGTGTTCTTAATCCTGATTTAAAAGAAATCACCAGCGAAAGATTCCCAGTAGAAAGCTTACAAAAAGTTTTAAAAGACGAAACCATAACCGTTACTTATAATAAGAAAAAATATTTGATAGATAGTAAAGGAAAACTAAACCCAGATAACGGAGAATTAGAATTTGATATAGCTAACCAAATGCTACCTAATACCAAAATCTTACTTATAAAATTAGACAGTACTTATTGGAGCTTGTCTAAAAAACACTATAATATAGCACTAAATAAAGGATATAAAGCTGCTCAATATAAATTAGATAGTTTAGCTAAAGAACCCAGATACATAGAAGCACATCCACAATTAAAATTTGCTGCACAAAGCAAAAAATTGGATGAAATGCAAAAAAGTGCTGATAATGGCGATATAAAAAGCATTTTAGCTATAGCTAAAGCATATCTAACAGGTGAAGGTAGAAATATAGATACCACCAAAGCCTTAACATGGTTTCAAAAGGGCATTCAAAAAGCTGATTCTGTTGCTGTTATAGAAACTGCTAACATCTATATCGCTCAATTAAAAACCGATGAAGCTTTACATATATTAAAAACATCTCCTGTTAAATCATTTCAGATTAATTATTTATCTCAAACCCTTACACAAACAGGGGGAAAGGAATTTTTAATAGCCAAGAATTATCAAAAACAAAAAAACATTACTAAAGCGGATATTTATTACGAACAAGCATTAAAATTAAAGCATACCGATGCGGCTTTTGAATATGGTAAATATCTGATAGAACGTAAGGAAGACTCAAAAGGAGTTAACATATTGGAAAATAATAGTCACCACATCCCATCTTTATTTTATTTGGTTGGATATTATGGTTATGGCAAACAAGCTAATCCTTTTAGAAGAGCAATGTTTACTAAAATGATTATAGATAGTCCTAACGCTACAGAACAACAAAAAACCGGAGCATCCGCACTACTTAAAGATAATGCAGAACTATTTAAAGACCCTTTAAGAGAAGGTACCGTTTTCATGGTAGGCGGTGTAAAAAAAGTTGTTGCCATAAGAACCCTAAGTGGTTTTTATGCCAACGATAAAATATTTTATTCCTCAGCACAAGGCGCACCAGTAAATAGTATGATTACCGTTTTACGTCATGAGAGCGATGAACCATTCAGGAAAAAATGTAATGTTTGCAATAGTTCTGGTAGTGTTTACAATGCTGTAAAATCAGGCTCTTATACTACTACAGATGTAACTTATAAAACAGGTAGTACCATAAGTGGCGATAAGAAAATTACCACTACAACAACACATAATACTTACAAAAGTGTAGCTAGCAAATGTTCATTGTGTCAAGGAAAAGGATACCATTATTAATATGAAACTTAAAAGCTTTCTTTTCATCTGTGTTTTTAGTCTTATTACCTTATGTACTTCTTATGCGCAGGAAAAAGGACAAGCCGAACTCAAAAACGGAAATTTATCATCCTCTAAAGAATTATGGACAGAAGCTTTTACTTGGTATGAAAAAGCTGCAAACAAAGGCAATGCAGAAGCCATGTATCATTTAGCTTATATGTTTGAAAATGGACAAGGCCGAGACCAGGATTATGCACAAGCTATTAACTGGTATAAAAAAGCTATTCAGAATAATTATAGTTACGCCCTTATAGCCTTAGGTATCATTTATCAAAATAATGATTTGTATGAAGAAGCTAAAAATTGCTATCAACTTGCTGCTCAAAAAGGAATTGCAGACGGTATGGAATTATTAGGTTTTTTAAATTTGACAAAACAAAATTATAGCGATGCCATATTATGGTTTAAAAAAGCTGCTGATAAAGGAAATAAAGAAGCTATGTATCAAATAGGCTTACTCTATCAAGAGGGGCTTGACCTAAATGCTGATGAAGAAGAAGCAAAAAAATGGTTCAAAAAAGCTGCCGATAAAGGTCATGAAGAAGCTAAAGCAAAATTATAATTGAATTTACTTCTGATGAAAGACACTCATAAAGAAGCCTATCAACAAAAGAAACTTAGCGAAAATATTTGGAACCAACCTAAGCCTGTATTAGTTTTCAAATCCAAAAGAGCACCCACGCTTTATTTCGTTCTTTTGATTTGTTTCCTATCAAGCATCTTCACCACATATTTAACAGTTACAATTTCAGAAGAAGAAATTTTAAAGCATTATTCATCAACTTTTACAGCAAGAGTGTGGCAGGTTATCTTTTTTCTCTTGGCAAATACCTTATTAGCTGCCATCTTATGGTTAAGCAATAGGTATGTTTTAGTACTCGAAGTATTACCGGATAAAAAAGTTAAAATCATTACCTGGCATTTTCTAAAATATAAGCATACAGAAATCTGGAATGCTTCTGATTTTGCACCAACCATTACTTATTATGACGGTATAACAGCTATTGCCGAGAGCCCTCGTGTAAATGCTCCATATCTCATCATAAGATCTAAACGAGGCAAAAAAAGAATATTTGATTTACAAGGAAATTTCCCTAACGGAAGTTTAGTTATTGATGCTTTAATTAAACAAGCTCCAAAAGCTTAAAATAAAAAGGCCAGATGTTTTAAAAACATCTGACCTATCTATTCTATCATTAATAAAATTTTACCCTTTTAAAACTTCAATAACCAAATTAGCAAGCTCTACCCCTATTCTTTCTTGAGCCTCGTTAGTAGAAGCACCAATGTGAGGAGTTAAAGAGATTTTTGGATGTTGTAAAATAGAAGTTCTAGGTGTTGGTTCGTTATCAAAAACATCTAAACCAGCAAAAGCAACTTTACCACTATCAAGAGCTTCAATTAAAGCTTCTTCATCTATAGTACCACCTCTAGAGCAGTTTACTATTCCAACGCCTTTTTTCATTTTCTCAAACTCTTCTTTACCTAAAAGTGGTTTTTCTATGAAAGGCGTATGGATACTGATAAAATCAGCTTGAGAAATTAACTCTTCTAAACTTACTTTTTTAACCGGAACTTCCACTTCGATATTGCCAGAAAGCTCTAAAGTTAAAGAGGCAGGTACATCGCTTAAATCATAAGCTAAAACATCCATACCTAAACCTAAAGCAACTTTAGCTGTTTCACGACCAATTCTACCAAAACCTATAATACCAATGCTTTTACCTCTTAACTCGCTACCTTTTGCATAAGCTTTTTTAAGGTTATTAAATTGAGTAGCTCCTTCAACAGGCATCTTACGGTTAGCATCGTAAACAAATCTTACACCATTAAAAAGATGAGTAAACACCAACTCAGCAACAGATAATGATGAAGATGCTGGCGTGTTCACTACTGCAACTCCTTTGCTTCTTGCATATTCTACATCAATATTATCCATACCAACACCACCACGACCAATAACTTTAATATTAGGGCAAGCATCAATAAGTTCTTTTCTTACTTTGGTTGCACTTCTTACCGTTATACCATCATAAGCATTTAATTTAGAAGCTAATTCTTCTTGTGGGATGTTCTGGGTGTCAACTTCAATTCCGGCTTCTTCCAATAGTTTTTTTCCTATCGGGTCTATACCATCATTTGCTAAGATTCTCATATTGTTTTTTATTTTGGATTTGAGTTTTAAGATGTGAGTATTGAGATGTTAGCAATAATATCTGAGACTAATCAAGAATCTCAAATCTTTTATCTAACATCTCAAATCTATTTTATTTATGCTTCTCAGCAAATTCTTGCATAGCCTCTATCAATACATGAACGCTTGTAATAGGTAAAGCATTGTATATAGATGCTCTAAAACCACCAACGCTTCTATGTCCTTTGATACCTACACAACCTTTTTCTTCTGCAAGTTTTAAGAAATCTTTTTCTAGTTCTGGATTTTCCATCACAAAGCAAACGTTCATTCTAGAACGATCTTCAACTGCTGCTGTTCCTTTGAAGAATGGGTTTCTATCAATTTCTTGATATAAAGCCTCAGCTTTAGCGATATTTTCTTTTTCGATAGCCGCAATACCACCTTTAGATTTTAACCATTTTAAGTTCAATAAAGATACATAAATAGAGAAAACAGGTGGCGTGTTGTACATTGATTCTCCTTCAATATGTACTTTATAGTCTAACATAGAAGGAATAGTTCTGTTAACTTTACCTAAAATCTCATCTTTTACAATTACCAAAGTTGCACCAGCCGGACCAATATTTTTTTGAGCACCCGCGTATATCAAATCAAAATCTGCAACGTTTATCTCTCTGCTAAAAATATCAGAAGACATATCGCAAACCACAGGAACATTGGTTTTAGGAATATCAAAAAGCTCTGTACCGTAAATGGTATTGTTAGAAGTAATATGGAAATAAGATGCATCCTCTGGAATGGTATATCCTTTAGGGATAAAATTAAAATTAGCGTCTTTTGAAGATGCTACAATCTCTACCTCACCAAATAATTTAGCTTCTTTTATAGCTTTTTTAGCCCAAACTCCGGTCTCTAAATAAGCAGCTTTTTTACCTTCTTGAAGTAAATTCATAGCTACCATGGCAAACTGTAAACTTGCACCACCTTGTAAGAAAAGAACCGAGTAACCTTCTGGCACATTCATTAATTCCTTTACAATTTTAATAGCCTCTTCAGATACGGCAATAAACTCTTTACTACGATGTGATATTTCTAAAATAGAAAGCCCTGTATCGTTAAAATTTAATACTGCTTGTGAAGCTTGTTTGAATACTTCTTGTGGTAAAATACATGGACCAGCGCCAAAATTATGTTTCATTTGTTTGAGTTGTTTGTTTGGTTTCTTATGCAATAATTAAAATTAAACACTGTTTTGATTAAGATGTTTAAAATTTAGTTCCACTGTTTATTACTGATGTTTTAAGCTTCAAATTTAAAACAATAAAACGTTTCTAACGGGTAAATTTAAAATTTTGCAATAATCTTAAAATTTAGCTGCCTAGATGTTAAAAAATTAGGAATTGCGTAACGGTTATTATTAACATCTGTTAACCATAAGTAAGAAACTGTATTATTGATATTGAGTAAGTTAAACACTTCTGCATAAACGATAAAAGAATTGAAATAGGTATCAAACCATTTAAATCTTTTAATACTTTCTTTATCTAAAATATCCTTAGAAAAACCTATATCTACTCTTCTGTATGGTGGTATGGTAAAATTTGTGGTGAAGTTATTGGTTTTAGGTGGCCAACTTGGTAATCTGGAGCCATATAGTAAACTTAAATGAACCTTATAAGTTGGGCTGTTGAATAACCTATCCTGAAAAAATATAGAGAAATTTACGCGTTGATCAGTTGGTCTTTTGATAAAGCCTGGAAAAACAACTTGCTGATTTCCATTGGCATCTGTTCTGGTGAAAGAATCACCGTTGATATCTTCTTCTGTTTTCATCAAAGAAAGTCTAAAAGAGGATTCTAAATCCCGCACAAACTCGCCACTGATTGAAAAATCTAAACCAGCAGCATATCCTTTTGAGGTTAAACCAGCATTGTACCTTACTCGAAGATTTTCTAACTCGTAAGGTGTAAGTTGTAATAAGGCTTTGTAGTAAACTTCGGTATTGAACCTCAAATTGGTTCCAAAAGATTTAAATTTATAATCTGATGAAGCAATGAAATGTAAAGACTTTTGCGATTTAACATCTGGATTTATCTGACCATCAAAACCTCTTAGCTCTCTATAAAAAGGCGTTTGAACGTAATAACCACTAGCAAATCTATAAATAATGTCTTTTTCCTTTTTAGGATTATAGGTTAATACCAACCTTGGGCTAGGTAAAAACTCTTTGGTGAAACTATTATAATTAAACCTTAAGCCACTTGCTAAAATAAAATGCTCGCCAATATCTGATGTATTTAAGATATATCCTGAAATCCTGTTAGTAGTTAAGGTATTGCTTGCATTACGATAATCAAACAGCGGAAAACCATTCGTATTATCATTTGGCAAGGTATAACCTGCAGAATCTAAATAATTAAACTCTAAAAGTTCATCTTTGATATAGTCTTGCTGAAATCTTAAACTGGTTTCCCAGTGGGTGTTATTTTTAGAAAAATAATATTTGATATCACTAGCTAAAACACGAGCATCCATTTGGTTTCTGCCATAATCTTGAAAAGCACCTATACCACGGTTTGTTACCACGTTACCAAAACCGCCTCCTAAAAAATCAGTTTCTACTTCATCAAATAAATAAGAACCAGTTATATCAAAATTCTCTCTTTCAGACATGATAAAAGCAGAATTTATCCATTTAAGCTTGGCTTTATCGTTAAGCTTATAATTAAAAGTAAGCGCTCCCACTAAGTTGGTATATTGATCTATCTCCTGCCCCTCATAATTTACCCTTAATCTTAAAGTTTGCTGTAAAGTACCAAAAGTAGTTTCTCTGGATTGCGGCAACAAACTAAACTCGCTGCTGTTGGCAATACCTAAAAATTCTACATTTAAACGTGAATTTGCTTTGTAATTGACAAGGGTTTGTAAATCGTAAAAACGCGGGTCGTAGCTACCTCTAATAGGTTGGGCATTAAGGACAAATCTATTTCTCTTATTTCTAAAACTTAGTGCTACATTAAACTTCTTTTGTACGAAAAAAGTACTTGCAGACAAACCATTAGTACCCACACTGATGACACTTGCAGTCGTATCTCGTGTTTTGTAATTTACGTCTAAAACGGATGATAGCTTGTCGCCATAACGAGCTGAGAAACCTCCGGCAGAAAATTTAACATTAGATATTAAATCAGGGTTAATTAAACTTAAACCTTCTTGCTGTCCATTTCGCACTAAATAAGGTTTAAAAATCTCCACATCGTTGATATAAATGAGGTTCTCATCGAAATTACCTCCACGTACAGAGTATTGAGAGCTTAATTCGTTATTGGTAGAAACGCCGGGTAGCTGTTTTAACATCGCCTCAAAACTTTGAGCAACATTAGGAGATAGCTCAAAATTACGGGCATTTATACCGGTCATTCCTTCTATCCTAGTACTTTGGTCGTTTACCACCACTACATCAAGCATTTGTTTATCTTTCACCAAAACAACATTAAGAACGGTATTTTTCTCTAATTTAAGATTAGAAATATTTGTATTGTATCCTGATAATGAAAAAGTTAACGTGTAATTTCCAGGTTTTAAGTTGATAAGATATTCTCCTTTGATATTAGATATTTTTTTGACATCTAAATCTTTCACACTAATCTCTACACCACTTAAAGATTCTGATTGTGCATTACTTATTTTCCCAGAAAGCCTTAAGGTTTGCTGTGCAAAGATATTTGCAGAGAAGCATAAAAATATAGCCAGAAGAAAACTACGCATGGAAAGTATCAGGAGATATATGCTTTAACTCTGCAATAGCATGCAATTGGTCTTCGGCAGCAAAAATAGCGTTACCTGCTACCAGCACATTGGCACCTGCTTTTAATAAAGCTAAAGAATTATGATTACTTACGCCGCCATCAATTTCTATAAATAACTTAGGATTTTTCTCATCAGCCATTGCCCTTAACTGCTGTATTTTATGGTAACTATTTGTAATAAATTTTTGTCCGCCAAAACCCGGATTAACCGTCATGATTAAAGCTAGGTCCAATTCTTCTATCACATTTTCCAATAAAGAAACCGGTGTATGAGGATTAATTGCAACACCTGCTTTACAACCTAATTCTTTAATTTTATGGATGGTTCTATCCAAATGATTGCAAGCTTCATAATGGACAGTAATAACATTGGCGCCTGCTTTTTGGAAATCTTCCAGATAACGGTCTGGATTGGTAATCATCAAATGCACATCTAAAGGTTTTAATGCATAATTTTTAACTGCTGCAATTACCGGAAAACCAAAAGAGATATTAGGTACAAAAACGCCATCCATAACATCTACATGTATCCAATCTGCCTCACTATGATTAAGCATTAAAATATCTTGTTTAAGATGGGCAAAGTCTGCAGATAAGATAGATGGTGCAATTAAATGATTCATGATTCAAATATAATAAATATGCTTTCTTTTAAAACTTTAATCATAAGCTAAATGTATTTATCTTGTCTAAGAAATCATCACTTTATGAAATATAACGTTCTCTTTTTCTTTATCATTTTTTTAAATCTCCAAACAAAAGGACAAATTTTTAAAACTGATAAATTATCTGTTCATTTTTATGCTGCCGCACCTGTTGCCGATATTGATGCACTTACCAATTACGCAAATGCAAGTTTTGATTTAAAACGTAAGGAAGTAAAAGTAACTATACAAATGACTTCTTTTAGCTTTAAAAAGGCTTTAATGCAACAACACTTTAATGAGAAATACATAGAAAGTGATAAACATCCATTAGCTAGCTTTAAAGGTAATTTTAAAGATAATTTATCTGATAAACCTGATGGTACTTACGTTATTTACGTAGAAGGCAAATTTAACCTGCATGGCGCTGAAGTTAATCAAATTATACCATGCAAAATCACCATTCTAAAGAATCAATTAAGCGTTAACAGTTCTTTTATATTAAATACAAGAGATTTTAAAATCGAGCCTCCAAAAATCTTGACAAAGCCTATCGGCGAAAAGATTGAAGTAACTGTTAATGGCGTCCTCCATAAAATTAGCGGCTAAATTTAAGTTAATTTAAATCCTTTTTTAAAAGCTCTACCTCTTAACTCATTCGCTTCTTGATCATTTATAAAAAACTCCTTCTCAGGATTCCATTTCAATGGTCTTTTTAGTTCGTAAGCAATGTTTGCTATATTACAAACGCTAGCAGTTCTATGCCCTATTTCTACATCGCAAATAGGTTTACTTCTATTTTTGATAGCATCTAAAAAGTCTTGATAATGGTTGGTACTATGATAAATGCCTAAGCTTTTAGTATCAATTTCTTTATTTTGTAATGATGAAGGGTTAACTTCTAACTTTTTTCGTTGCACAACAACAGTACCTTCTTTACCATTAAACTGAATGGCATTGTTAATCCCAAAATTCTCATGCGTCATTTTTAGACCATTAGCATATTCAAAAGTTAAGAATTTATGATTTTCATCTGGCGGAGTTACAGCAACAGGCCCGCTATGATCCATATTTAAAGCCCATTGTACGATATCAAACATGTGAGCACCCCAATCTGAAACCATACCGCCACCAAATTCTTTATAATCTCTCCATTTAGCCCAAAAAGAATTGATATCTGGATTTAATTTTTCATTAAAATGGCTATAATCTTTGTTAGGCCCTAACCATTTATCCCAGTTTAAATCTGCCGGAATTTCTTCTTTAGGTAAATTATAAGCCTGCGGTGGTGGTCCAACACTTACCTTAATATTATCTAACTCACCAATATAACCACCTCTAATTAAAGCAACTGCTTGCCTAAACTCATCCCAAGAGCGCTGCATACTTCCTGTTTGAAAAACACGATTATATTTACGTGTTGCATTTACCATGGTTCTTCCCTCTTCAATAGTAAGGGATAATGGCTTTTCACAGTAAATATCTTTACCTGCCTTAGCTGCTGCAACAGCCTGCACCGCATGCCAATGGTCTGGCGTGATGATGACTACTGCATCAATATCTTTTCTTTGGATGATTTCCTCATAATCTTCGTATACATCGCAACCTTTATACTGAGTGGTACCTTTTTTCTCAGCATAAAACTTATTAATTTCTTGTGCAAAAAAATCAAGTTTTCTTTTATAAACATCGCTTGCTGCCACTATCTGCGCTTGCTCCTGACCAGCAAAGGCCCGCCTTAAGGTCATAGATTGCTTTCCGGCACCAATAAAACCTAAATTAATCTTATCGCTAGGTGCTACAAATCCTTTACCTAATACAAAGCGTGGCACAATCATAAATGCCGACAATGTAGCTGCACTTGCTAAAAACTTACGTCTGGAAACATTGGTTATTTCCTTTTCTTGATTTTTCATGTATATATTCTGATGAGATTTGATAAAATACTTTTATAAGAATGCGCTAATATGCTATAATCTTCATAAAATGCTTATCAAACTCTGGTTTAATAATGGATGGTATCTAATATAGAAATTATTATCTGTTTTAAAATTACAAAATAAAAAAACCCGCTCTATCATAAACAGAGCGGGTAAAAATCAAAAAAATATACTTTTTAAGCTTGAGGAGTTTCTGCAGGAGCAGCCTCTGGCTTAGGTGGGCGTGGTAATAAAGCTTTTCTAGAAAGTTTTAATTTACCTTGCTTATCAATATCTAGTAATTTAACTCTTACCTCATCTCCTACTTGGAAAATTCCGTCCATAGTCTCATAACGTTTCCAATCTATTTCAGAGATGTGTAATAAACCATCTTTACCTGGCATAATTTCAACGAAAGCACCAAAAGGCATGATAGATTTTACTTTCCCTTCGTAAACTTCGCCAACTTCTGGTTTAGCTACGATGTTTTTGATTCTTCTAACTGCTTGGTCTATCGAGTCTTTATTATCAGCAAAAATCTGGATGATACCTTTATTATCTTTTTCTTCAATAGAAATAGTAGCACCTGTTTCGCGTTGCATTTCTTGGATGATTTTACCACCTGGTCCAATTACAGCACCAATAAATTCTTTATCTATCGCCATACTGATGATACGTGGCGCATGTGGCTTGTAATCTTCACGAGGAGCAGACATGGTTTTTTCCATCTCACCTAAGATATGTAAACGACCTTCTTTAGCTTGGTTTAACGCTTCTGTTAAAACCTCGTAAGATAAACCATTCACTTTTAAATCCATTTGGCAAGCTGTAATACCATTTCTTGAACCTGTAACCTTAAAATCCATATCTCCTAAGTGATCTTCATCTCCTAAGATATCAGAAAGGATAGCGTATTTACCCGTTTTATCATCAGAGATTAAACCCATAGCAATACCAGAAACTGGTGCTTTAAGTTTGATACCAGCATCCATTAATGCTAATGTACCAGCGCAAACAGTTGCCATGGAAGAAGAACCGTTAGATTCTAAGATATCAGAAACTACACGGATGGTGTAAGGATTCTCATCATCACCAGGTAATACTTTCTTAATAGCTCTCATAGCTAAGTTACCATGACCAATTTCTCTTCTACCCACACCACGGTTAGGACGAGCCTCGCCAGTAGAAAAAGCAGGGAAATTATAATGTAATAAGAATTTGTTATAACCGTTGATGAAAGCACCATCAATTAACTGCTCATCATCTTTAGCACCTAAAGTAACGGTAGTTAAAGATTGCGTTTCGCCACGTGTAAATACAGCCGAACCATGAGCAGAAGGTAAATAACCAACTTCGCTCCAGATAGGGCGAATTTGTTTTGTATGACGTCCGTCTAAACGGATACCTTCATTCAATAATAAAGCTCTTACAGCATCATACTGAACATCATGGAAATATTTCTTAGCTAAAAATTTAGTAGTTTCTGTAGCATCTTCACCTAAAGCTGCCAAAACTTCTTCTTGAATAGCTTTAAAAGCTGCCGAACGCTCGTCTTTACTTGCACCAGATTTTGCTACAGCATAAACTTTATCGTAAGTATCAGCCGTAATTTTAGCTTTTAATTCTAGGTCGCTATTTTCATGGCTGTATGTTCTTTTTACAGTTTTACCAACTAGCTCTCCCAACTCTACCTGAGCCTGAACTTGAACTTTAATAGCAGCGTGTGCAAATTGTATAGCTTCTACCAATTCAGCTTCCTGAATTTCGTCGGCTTCACCTTCTACCATGTTAATATCCTGAGCAGAACCGGCAACAATAAATTCTAAAGTTGCTCTTTCCAAATCAGAACGAGAAGGATTGATAACCAATTCGCCATCAATTTTAGCTACACGAACTTCTGAAATTGGGCCATTAAAAGGGATATCAGAAACTGCAAGAGCTGCAGAAGCCGCTAAACCTACCAATGCATCAGGCATGATATTTTTGTCTGATGAAATTAAGGAAATCATTACCTGCGTTTCAGCATGGTAATCTTCTGGGAATAATGGACGTAAAGCTCTGTCTACCAATCTAGAAATTAAAACTTCATAATCAGATAAACGGGCTTCACGACGTAAAAAACCTCCAGGGATACGACCAGCTGCCGCATATTTCTCCTGGTAATCAACGGATAAAGGAAGGAAGTCGACACCTTCTTTTGCATCTTTATTTGAAACAACAGTGGCTAAAAGCATGGTATCACCTTGTTTCACTACTACTGAACCATCTGCTTGCTTAGCTAATTTTCCAGTTTCGATCTCAATGATACGGCCATCGCCTAAATCAATCGACTTTTTAAAAACATTTAAACTCATATTTATTATTTAATCGGCACAAAAATAGTCTTTTATATCTGTTATTCAGTGTGGTGCGAGATTTTTTTATATGATGAGATTATTGCTTTAAGAAGTCTGATATAAGATTTCATTTTTTGAGATTATATAATTAACGAAACCTCTACGTTTCACCTATTTTTATGATGATTTTTTAAAAAAATAAGGCCAGAATTTTCATAAAATTCCGGCCTTATTCAAATATTCATTTTTTCTAATTATGCGTAATTTGCCTCACTGTAATGTTTTGTGCAGTGGACCCTGTAATATAAACAGTATAAATTTTTCCTTCTGCAAAGGCACTTAAATCAAATGTACCTAAGTTTTCTGTTCCGCCAGCAGCATAAACCTGTAAAGAAAGAATCCCTGGCTCTATATTCATAAAATTACTAGCATTATCTCTGGCTAAATTTGCCGCTAGATTAGTAGTAGAATTTCTTCTAATATCTACATTAGCCGGAGCAGCATCACTTAAATGAACAAACCTTACCTTCGCTTGTCCGCCAGCTGGAGCAGCTAAATCATCCTTATAAAGTTTAACTCTAGCTTGTTGACCATCTCCTGCCAAGAAAGCCGTGTATGAACTTCCATTATCAACATCAAATCTTCCGCTAGCGTAAGCCGTTGTAGAACCTTCATTTCTAAATTCTAAATTTAAATTATTACCAGAATTTGTGGTGATATAATCTGAAGAATTACTAAAGGCTAATCCTCCTTGAATAATGGCATTATTAGCTAAAAATACGCTTTGTGCATTTGATGCTGATGATGCATTTACGACTTTAATTCTCGCTGATCCAGTTTCGTCTACATCATCCTTTTTACATGAAGTAAAACCTACAGCTAATGCTAAAATTAATGATCCGCTTAAAATTTGCTTAAAAAAATTGTTCTTTTTCATAGTTATATATTAATGGTTACATAACTAGGTAAACAAATTTTAAACCTAAATTTTCTATTGTTATAAAATTAATCTTACTATTAAAAATTAAATTTATAACCAACTAAATACTTTTTTTTCAAAAATTTTAAGCTAGATGCAAAAACGGATGTTTTCTTTATTATACATTAACTAAAAAATATATCTTACGATAAAGCTCTTGTGGGTCAAAAGGTTTACTTAAACAATCATTCATACCTGCGGCTTTAATATCAAGAATTAATGTATCTGAAACAGATGCGGTAAACGCTAATATAGGAATACGAGATTTTCGACCGTCTTGCATATTCCTGATAAACTGAGCTGCATGATAACCATCTAATTCTGGCATATATAAATCCATCAAAATAATATCAAAATCTTCTTCTTTTAGTTTGGCAATAGCTTCAAGTCCATTTTCTGCAAAAGTGGGTTGGTTGTTCCATTTATTTAATACCTTTTTAAGCAATAACCTATTCATAACATGATCTTCCGCTACTAATATCTTAAGATGACTTAAATCTTCTTTTAAAATATCAGTATTTTTAACTTCTGTTACTAAGCCTGCATCACCAATTTTAAAATTTATATTAAAGAAAAATTTTGAACCCAAATTGGGCTGACTTTCTAGGCTAATACTACTTTCAAAAAGCTGTAATAATCTTTTCACTATCGCCAGGCCCAATCCAGTACCACCATAATTTTTTGAAACAGTAGATGATGCTTGTATAAAAGGTTCAAAAATAATTTCTTGCTTATCTTTGGTAATTCCTATACCAGTATCAGCAACAGCAAAATTAATTTTTATATAACTTTGGCTCCTATCAATTATCTTTAAACTAATCATAACATTACCTTTTGCAGTAAATTTTAAAGCGTTACCAAGTAAGTTATATAGGATTTGAGTTATCCTCAGTGAGTCTGAAATTATGAAAACAGACTTCAACTGTTCATCCAAATCAATCATTAAATTGATTTTCTTTTCCTCAAACTGAAATTTCATAGTAGCACAGATATTCTGTACCTGTTCGTATAAATTAAAACTGATATTATTCAAACCTAGCTTATCAGAATTTAACTTATTAAAGTCTAAAACATCGTTTATTAAAGCTTGTAAATTAAGAGATGAAAATTGTAGTATTTTTAGATTTTCTTGCTGGTCATAACTTTTAGGATCAGAAAGAAACAAATTCGTCATTCCTATAACTGCGTTTAATGGCGTCCTTAATTCATGAGACATCGCAGAAAGAAAATCTGATTTAGATTGTGCAGCTTTATTGGCTTCTTCAACTGCTATTTCTAGCTTTTTATTAAGTTCTTTTTGTATACTCATATTGTTTTTAAACGCTTCGTTAAAAAAATAATGAGCTATAATAACTGTGAGAAAATTTAATATTACTAAAATCTCATAACCTGGAGAAGCTACAAAATCTGAAGTATATTTATTTGAGAATACTTTATTATCGTAAAGCAGGTTTATCATTACTGGAAGACAAGCTAATATAGAAGCAATAAGTGCAACTCTAGAGCCTATAAGATAAAAACTACTCATGATAAGCATAAAGATAAATTGGATAATAACCAAACTTAAGCTACCTGATTTTATGAATATATTAGACCAAATAACAACAAGACCCACCCAAACCATAAAATGGCTAGTTTTAGAAATACTAATTTTTTTAGAGAGTAAAAGTTTAAAAAGTATAAGATAAATAACACCAAAAATTACAGACCGATTTAACTGAAAATCTTGTTGGTAGTACCATGCTGTAATAATCACAACAATTACCTTAGAAAGAGATAGTATGAGTAAAGAAAATAGAATTTTTATTTTAGCCCTTTCCAAGGAATCTGATTCTGTAGAAAGCAGCTTATTTAAAGACCAGTTTACAATTGAGAGATTCTTCATGAGAGCTACTTCACTAAGATAAGTATTTATTCAATTTTGAAAATAATATTTTAGAAAAAACAGTTAATAATTTAACTAAAAAGCGACAGCTAAAATTTATTCCATAAAAAAAAGGAACCAAATAAATTTGATTCCCTTTCCTTATCATCCTAAAACGTGTTTTTTTTTATTTTACCGTATCAACAATAGCTTTAAAAGCTTCAGGATGATTCATTGCTAAATCAGCTAAAACTTTTCTATTTAAACCTATGTTTTTTGCAGCTAATTTCCCTATTAATTGAGAATAAGAGATACCATACTGACGGGCTCCAGCATTAATACGCTGAATCCATAACGCTCTGAATTCTCTCTTTTTAACTTTTCTGTCGCGGAAAGCATATTGCAAACCTTTTTCAACAGTATTTTTAGCAATGGTATAAACCTTACTTCTTGAACCCCAGTAGCCCTTGGCTAAACCTAAGATTTTTTTTCTTCTTCTTCTTGACGCAACTGCGTTAACCGAACGTGGCATATTTTAAATGATTTTGATAAACGGCGATTCGTATTTCAGAATTCTTACTACCGGATACCTGGTTAATAAATTAATTACTTTCCGATACAAAGCATACGTTTAACATTACCCATATCTCCATCATTCACGTATGTAGTATGAGTTAAGTTACGTTTTTGCTTCGTAGTCTTCTTAGTTAAGATGTGACTTTTATAAGCACTCTTTCTTTTGATTTTACCTGTTCCAGTGAGCGAAAAACGCTTTTTTGCACTAGAATTGGTTTTCATTTTTGGCATAATTATGCTTTTTAATTTAACCTGTGGATATTTATTTTTTTAACGTTTTAGGCGCAACTGTTAAGAACATTCTCTTTCCTTCTAACTTAGGAAGAAGTTCTACTTTTCCATAATCTTCTAAAGCTTGAGCAAATTTCAACAACAAAATTTCTCCTTGCTCTTTATAAACTATAGCCCTACCTTTAAAGTGAACGTAAGCTCTTACTTTTTCACCTGCTTCTAAAAAGCTAACAGCATGCTTTAATTTAAATTGAAAATCATGATCACTGGTATTAGGGCCAAAACGGATCTCCTTAATAACAGTTTGTTTTGCATTTGCTTTGATTTCTTTAAGTTTCTTCTTTTGCTCGTAAACAAACTTATTATAATCAACAATTTTACATACCGGCGGATTCGCATTAGGTGAAATCTCAACTAAGTCAAGTTCCAACTCTTCTGCCATCTGCAATGCTTTTTCTATAGGGTATACGCCCTGTTCAATATCCTCGCCTACTACCCTAACTTCTCTGGCTCTAATACGTCTATTGATATTATGAGCCGGCTCTGTGGTTCTTCTGCTTCTGTTATTCGGATTCAATTTTGGTCTAATAATAGTCCTCCAGTTATTTAAATAATGATTTCTTGTTGAAGATGATTTTGGAACTCTTCTAAAGTCATACTTCCTTTATCTCCCTCGCCATGCTTACGTACAGAAATCATGCCTTCTTGCATTTCTTTCTCACCTATAATCAGCATATAAGGTAATTTTTTGATTTCAGCATCCCTAATCTTCCTTCCAATTTTTTCATCTCGCAAGTCAATCAAACCGCGAATATCGGAATTATTTAAAGATTCTAAAACTTTTTTACCATAATCTTCAAATTTTTCTGAAATTGGTAAAACTATAAATTGCTCTGGTGTAAGCCATAATGGGAAATTTCCAGCACAATGCTCGATTAAAACAGCCACAAACCTTTCTAATGATCCAAAAGGTGCTCTATGAATCATCACCGGACGGTGTTTTTGATTATCGCTTCCGGTATATTCGAGCTCAAACCTTTCTGGTAAATTATAATCTACCTGTATAGTTCCTAGTTGCCATTTTCTACCTAAAGCATCTTTAACCATAAAGTCTAGTTTTGGCCCATAAAACGCTGCTTCACCTAGCTCTATTACGGTTGGTAATCCTTTTTCTTCTGCAGCTTCAATAATGGCTTGCTCTGCCATTTGCCAGTTTTCGTCAGAACCTATGTATTTAGTCTTATTCTCAGGATCTCTAAGAGAAACTTGAGCTGTATAACTCTCGAAACCTAAAGCCTTGAAAACATATAAAACTAAATCAATTACTTTTTTAAACTCCTCTTTAACCTGGTCTGGCCTGCAAAATAAGTGAGCATCATCTTGCGTAAAGCCTCTTACACGGGTTAAACCGTGTAACTCACCACTTTGCTCATAACGGTATACAGTACCAAACTCGGCCAATCTTACGGGTAAATCTTTGTAAGACCTAGGTTTAGCTTTATAAATTTCGCAATGGTGTGGGCAGTTCATCGGTTTTAAGAAAAACTCCTCACCTTCTTGTGGAGTCTTAATAGGCTGGAAAGAATCTGCCCCATATTTATCATAATGCCCGGAGGTTACATATAAATTCTTATGGCCAATATGAGGGGTTATAACTTGATCGTAACCTGCCTTTTGCTGCGCTTTCTGTAAGAAATTAACTAATCTTTCTCTTAAAGCGGTTCCTTTAGGCAACCATAAAGGTAAGCCCATACCTACTTTCTCAGAGAAAGTAAACAGCTCTAATTCTTTGCCTAGCTTACGGTGATCTCTTTTCTTGGCTTCCTCAATCATTTGAAGATACTCGGTAAGCTCGCTTTGCTTAGGAAAAGTAACGCCATAAATACGGGTTAACTGCTTTCTGCTTTCATCACCTCTCCAATAAGCACCTGCAACGTTCATCAGCTTTACAGCCTTGATGAATCCTGTATTTGGTATATGCGGCCCTCTGCATAAATCAGTAAAATTACCCTGTGTATAGAAAGTGATTTTACCGTCCTCAAGGTCTTTGATTAAATCTAATTTATATTCATCTCCTTTTTCTTCAAAATACTTTAAAGCTTCTGCCTTAGAAATGGATTTTCTGATATATTCAAACTTACCTTTAGCCAGTTCGATAATCTTATCTTCTATTTTTTTAAAATCATCAGATGAAATCTGATGGTCTCCAAAATCAACATCATAATAAAAACCTGTTTCTATAGCCGGTCCAATACCAAATTTTGTTCCTGGATATAAAACTTCTAAAGCCTCTGCCAACAAGTGAGCGGATGAATGCCAGAAAGTAGATTTTCCATCTGCATCATTCCAGGTTAATAATTTCAGAGACGCATCTTGCTCAATAGGTCTTGAAGCATCCCAAACTTCGCCGTTTACTACGGCGGCTAATACGTTTCTGGCTAAGCCCTCCGAAATAGATAAGGCAATTTGATGAGCATTGGTTCCTTTTTCATATTCCCTTATAGAACCATCGGGAAGAGTAATTTTAATCATGTACAACTATGATTTATATTCGTTAATTATGTAAAAAACACTTATACAAAAGAGTGCTAAAAGATTCCGTGAAAATAGATGTTTTTTTTGAAAAGCGACTTACTTTATAGGTGGAAATTCAACTTTTTTATGGAGTCTCTATAAAATATAAAAGAAATTAATTAGGGAATCCGATAATCACAAAAAAGC
>NZ_DLHN01000031.1 GCF_002483235.1 Pedobacter glucosidilyticus
CTTATGAGTTTAATGAATTTCCCTCAAGAACCAGCCATATTATACAACCATAAACGTATTTGTGTAACTGGGAAGCTTACCGAATATAAAGGAAAATTGCAGTTGGTTATTAATGGGGCGGGGCAGGTTAATTAAACATAGTATGAGGTTAATATGCGCTATAGGATAGCGGAATTCACTAGCTAGGGGCAAGTATATTACAAAATCAACATCTATCATATTTTAACAACATGGAAAATTTAAAAGAAATTCTCGCAACACCGAAACAAATAGGTCTTTTACTAGGTGCGGGTGTATCCAAAGCTTGTGGTTTACCAAATATTTATGATTTAACTATAAAAGCAAAAGAATTAATAAAAAATGAACACTTTTTAGATTTATTAGGAGATATTGATACAGTTGAAGATATATTAAATAAAACACAACAATTAAGAGTATTACTAAAATCAGGCAACGAAATCAATAGTTTAAAAGAAAGTGATATATCTGATATTGAGAAAAATATAAAGCAAGTTATTTTTAACGAATTATCCATTGAAATTAATACTGAAAACTTTTACAAATTAGTTGTTTGGTTAAATTTTATTAATAGAGATTACGAAAAAGAAATCTTTACACTTAACTATGATTTATTAGTTGAAGAAGCTTTAGAAAAGGCCACTTTACCTTATTTCAGCGGTTTTGTTGGTAACGTAAAACCTTTTTTTATTACAGATTCAGTTGAAGATTTTCAAGGGATTTATGTTAAGCAAAGTTTTGTTAAACTATGGAAATTACATGGTTCATTAAACTTCGCAAAAGATAAAGATGATAAAATTTATATAGATAACAATATAGGCGAATCTTCTGAAAATCTTTTGATTTATCCTTCTATGGATAAATATCTATCTTCTAGAAAAGCTCCATATATCTCCTATTTAGATAGATTTCGTAAATATCTTATTGATAGAGAAAAGATTGTTTTTGTTCTAGGTTACTCATTTTGTGATGATCATATCAATGAAGTTATTGTTAATGGGCTGAGTAATAATTACAGATTATCTGTAATTGCGTTCGCATATGATGAGACTACTTTTAATAAAGGAAAAGAATTATTAGGATCTCATCCTAACTTTTCTATTTATACAGATAAGAAAAAATATACTAACAGAAAGGAAAGTGAATTCGATAACGAAACAAACATTGGAGATTTTAATAATTTCATTTCAATTATAGATGAAATTTCATTTTCAAAAACTAATCAAGAATAAAATTTAGCCCTTTAATTATGAATCGGAATAATATTGATAGCGGCAAAATTGGTCAGGTAATAGAAGTAAATACTGAACGGGTTATAGTTGAAGTTAGTAATGAACTTGATAATTATAATATAATTCATAATGGAACATTACATAGAGTTGGACAAGTTGGTAGTTTTGTGAAAATTATAAATGGTCTTTGCTGTGTTTATTGCGTTGTCGAATCTTTTTCAACGTATATGCAAACTGGTGATATTGCTATAAATAAAAAGGTAATTAATATCTCTTTACTTGGGTATAAAAACATTAATGGAGAATTTGAAAGTGGTACTAAAATTACACCAAGCATTGCAGATTCGGTTTTTTTAATCGATGAAGATGATATTAATATCATTTTCAAATCAGATGTGAAATTCCCAGTTGAAGTTGGTAAAAATTATTTTTCTAAGAGTCTTCCTGTTTATTTGAATCTTAATGAATTTGTACTAAAGCACTCGCTTGTAGTTGGAAGTACAGGAAGTGGTAAATCAAATACAGTTGCTTATCTACTAAATAATATAACCACAAAATATAAAAGTTCTAGGATTATAATTATTGATATTCATGGTGAATACATGAAATATCTCGGTGAAAATGCTTACGAATTTTCTATATATGACCCAACAAAGAAATTAGTATTACCTTATTGGATGCTTGATTTCGATACCCTTTGTAGATTATTTGGATTAGGTAATAGTTTAACTTCTTCATCCATAATTGATGTATTTAGAGATAGAATTCTTCAAATGAAGAAGGAATTTATTAATGGGAATGATGAGCTTAAGAACAAAATAAAACTTGCAGATATAAATATTAACTCTCCAATTCCTTTTAATATTAAAACTATCTGGTTCGAGTTTTATAAAAGAGGTTATGGTACTTTTAATAATACCTCAAGAGAATTCGGAGATTTTGCCTATATGAAAGCTGATAATCAGGATGATTTAATTGGAAACGCTGAAGAATTGATTAAGCCTGAGTTTAAACCATACACCTCCTTAAATAGTGCTCCTTTTAAATCTAATGAGTCTAATTATAAAAATATTGCAGATAACATTGAAAATTTATTACGTAATGAAGACTTTAAGTTTGTTTTTGGTGATGATGAATATATAAAAGGAGATAAAGGCATAGCAGAATTAATAGAATCTTGGATAGAAAATGACAAACAAATAAGTGTTTTAAATCTAAGCGGAATACCATATAACATACTAGACGTGGTTATAGGGGTACTTTCAAATCTATTATTTGATACAGTATATTATACTTTAAAAATTAATACCCAAAAATTTGAAGGTAGACCATTATTAATTTGTTATGAAGAAGCACATCGTTATTTAAACTCTGGCACTCAAAACAGTTTTTCTCAAAATGCTGTGGAGAGAATAATGAAAGAAGGTAGAAAATTTGGATTAGGTGCAATGATAATATCACAAAGACCTGTTGAAATACCTAATACTGTATTATCTCAGGTTAGTACTTTTATAGCTTTACGTTTAACTAACAGTGACGACCAATCTAGAGTAATAAGCTTTGCCCCAAATAATTTTTCGATGTTTTTAAAATCTTTGCCGTCTTTAGGTAATGGTGATGCATTTGTAATTGGAGAGTCTATGAAGATACCGATGAAAGTTAAAATACCTTTATTAGAAACTGTTAAGAATATAAACTTTGCTGAAAAAATTGGATCATGGAATCAAGATAAACCTGATAATTTAAGTTACAATGATACAGTTATAAGTTGGATGCAAAAATAAACATAAATTAAAAATTAAATAATTATGGAATTAGAATGGCAAGAAATTGGGTACGACTCAAAAGATATTGAAAGAATTGCCCATGATGGAGTGAATATGTATGTGGAATTTTTAACAGGCAGAGGTTATAAATATCCTAACTTACCTTATGAAATATTTCAAAGAATTTTGAATAAGGAAGTCATAAGTAAAAGTGAAGGAAAACCATCGTATGGTGCTACGTTACACAAATTAGTAATTAAAGGAGGATATAAAGGTGAGCAATATAAATAAATACGAAAATAAATCCCAGCCACTAACATCGGTTTGTGCTTGATTAACAGTGAAGTGCTTCGAAATCGCCACCTTCTGGTAGCTGCAAACCGTTTAATAAAAATATAGAGGTAAATAAACAGAAGAAATGATATATTAAATTTAAGTCAGTACATTCACTTTTGTCAAGGGCGTTAAGAGTTAAACTAGTTTTTAAATTTCATTTGTATCAGAAAATTTGACTTAATGCTATGCATAATCAGCTTAAAATCTTTAAATATTTTAAAAGTTCATTAGAAGATGCTTTTTTTGAAATTGTCGAAATTCTAGACAATCCTAATCACCTGCAATATGAAAACTTAATAAGCGATGTTGCTAGTATTGACCTAAATACACTTGAGGATTTTGTAACCCAAAATAATATACATAGATTTTTAGATGAAACTGAAAACCAACATCTTGAGAAATGCAAGTGGTTTTTAATATCTAAAATTCAACATGGTATCTCTGAAGAACGCCTTAAATCCTTAGTTGAAAATCAACTACCTTTTAATTCTATAAACTGTGATGAAATAGAAATTGAGGATAATTGTCTAATTTCAGTTAAGTATTTCGATTTATTCAGCAATAGTTTTAAATATAAAGACTATGTGTATAATATAACACCAATTACACCAGGTTCAAATTCAAGTTATTGGATTTCGCAAACCATTTCAAACCTTGTTTTACAAAAAGGATTAAATTTTAGGATTCGTTTAGATCCATTTATCGAGATTCACCACACAGAATTTTCTCCGATGTTTTATAAAATGACAATCTATGGAAAGTCATTAGATTGGGAGCGATTAAAAACATTGCGTGATGAAGAATTTGGTCAATGGCTAAACGAAGATTCATCAAAAAATAATATTACTGATTATGTGTGGCGACCAGAAAATGATGAAATACATTTTACTTGTGAAGAATTACCAAACTTTGAAGAAGTAAATTTTCGTGGTAGCAGATATTTTCATGCTATTTTTGACAAGCACACTGGAGAAATAACACATTGTGACGGAGCACTCAGAGTCTATACAACAGAGGAGTTATTAAATCGACAACAATTTCACGTAAGGAAAGCAGAAGTTAGAAAAGTTGGAAAAAGAATTAAGGTTTTTCAGTTAGATGAAAATATCAGCCAAGAAATTTTTTCTTTGCTAATTACAAATTTTATGGTTTGGAATTATGATGTACTTGGATATTTTAATCCAAAATAATTACTTAAAACAGTCTAAACTATTTTTTAGAATAAACATTCGTATTACCTTTACTTTCATATGGTTTAATCTCAATAACTTCAGTCATATTCTTTATTGCATTAGAAATTGAATAATCCCAGCCAAACTCTTTAAAGAATAGTCTTATTTGATTTATTTCTTAAAATCCGTCAGGAAAAGAATAGAAACAGGAAATAAACTTAACCATTTTCTTCTTCCCATTCCTTATATCCAATTCTTTTCCGCTTTTGTTGAGGCTCCTCTTTTTTGTCAGCCAGTTCATCTAGGTACTGAAACACGACTTCCATATTCTTATCGTGGTTTACATGTAATTTAGTATGTTTTTCCAATAAGCTTTTAATCTCTGCAATTTCTAAACGTATTTCAGTGTTCTCCGTTAAAAACTGTCTTAATTTGGTAAATACTCTTATAATTTGAATATTAACAAAAATTGCTCTTTCACTATTTAGTATGCTAGAGAGCATAGCAACGCCTTGTTCTGTAAATGCAAGCGGGGTTATAGGACTAAATTTTATTCTATCAGGAAGCTTATCACAATTTGTGATAACCTCTTGCCATTCGGCTTTGGTGAGCTGAAACATGAAGTCCTCTGGGAATCTGTTTATCTTTCTTTTTACAGCTTGCTTTAATACTCTAGTTTCTACCTCATAAAGTTCAGCTAAATTAAAATCTAGCATTACTTTTTTCTCACGAATCACATAAATCTGATTCATGACAATTTCGTCTGGAAGACTAATTTCTTGTTTTTTTGTATTTGTTTTACTCATAGGTAATGGTAGTTAATTTAAAAACGGGTAGATAAATAAATGTAATTCTAGCAAAGCTTACTTACACGCTGCTTTAAAGTTTCCTTGTTTCCAAGTAATTGAAAGAATGTTACTTTTCAATTTCCAGATTAAAAAGTCTTTCAAAGAAATTTTATGAATATTTAGCAGCTTAATTTTATAGTTGTTCAAAATCCAAAATTTCACCCATTTTAACTCCTAATTTATCTGCGATTAATTTAATAGCTGATATTGAAGGATTAGTTTCTGCTCTTTCAATTCTTCCAATTTGACGTGTGTCAAATCCTGTTAATTCTTGAAGTTTTTCTTGAGTGATAGATTTAGACTCTCTTATTTCAGCTATTTTTTTTCCAACTTTTATAAGATAGTCTTGATTTTTATATTGTTTTCCCACAAAGGACAAAATCCATATATAAATAAAAAAATATTAGGACTTATTTGTCCTATTGTTTCTATTTTATTATATTTGGAACTATAAATAGGTATAAATAAGAGTTTTGCAGCTCCAAATCTCAGGCCGTTGATGCAAAAAGCAGATTTATACCCACTTCTTATTCTGATAATGCTAATTTAGCACTTCATAATAAGAGTGGGTTTCTGCTATAAATCGTTTTCAACATAAGGCCTGAGAAACTGAATGGAGTAAACGGAGGCAGAGGCCCACTTTTATCTAAGTCCGTAGTGCAAGACTCGTTAACATCACAATATGAAAACGAGTAACATTTACCCATCACAAAAGCAAACGGCACTTAAAGTTATGGGCTCTGCTGCATCCCTTAAAAATCTGTTCAAAAACATCATTAAAAGTCCGGTATAGGGTTTAGGACATCAACCGGTCTGGCCCATTGCATCCCATGAAATAAGTTAAAAAGCTGTTAATAGCCGGCCGGTTTTTTCAAAGCGTCTAGGAAAAGATTGTTTTGTTAGGTTGAGGAAATTGGAGGGGCCTATCCTTCGACTCCGCTCAGGATGACACTTCGACTCCGTTCAGGATGACAATTCGATTAGACGCTCCATGTGACAAATTCTTAAACCCAAACACAAAAAAAATGAACGATAAACATCGTATAGGATACCTATGGCCTTTTTTTAGGAGGTACAATACCATCAAACTACTTGTATTCCTGTTAGTTGTGGTAGTATTCAGCAAAAAAGCCAAAGCGCAACAGGCTTTAGAAATAGGAAGCGTTTTGCCACAGCAGGAGCTTGTATTGCTATCAAACTCGGCTATCAGCCTTAAATTTCCAGACCTAACAAAGCCCAGCCTTTTAATCTTTTGGAATGCAAGCTGTAAAACTACCCAAAAGCAAATGCAGCGTTTAGATAGCTTGGTTAAGCCTTTTAGTGAGCAGCTTCATATCATAACACTTACAGCGGAAGAAGGCGAGGCGGCAAAACAATGGCTTCAAAAAAGCCAACTCCAATTGAGCCTTCCGGTGGTGGCAGCACAAGCCCAGTTAAAGCAATACTTTCCGCATCAATTGCACCCACATGTGGTATGGTTCAATGCACAAGGGCAATTTGTAGCCACCAGTGCCATAGACGAGCTTACAACGGCTCACCTGCAAACATTTATCACGGGTAAAATGCCAGCTATCATTCAAAAGCAAGACCGTATAGATTTTAAAATTGGCAAAAGCACTTTATTAAAAGAGCCCAGTAAAACCTATAGCATTGTAACTCCTTATATCCCGGGTGTAGAACCAGCTTTTAAAGTATGGAAAGATAGCAGCACCATCTATACACAGGTGATCAATTTCAGCAGCTATACTTTATACCTAATGGCTATAAATAAATTCCTGGGTTATCCGGCTAACCAAATCATTTGGGAGGTAGCAGATAAGAGCCATTATCAATTCCCAAAAGAAAAAGCTTTAGAAGAACGCTGGAAAAGAGCTTATAGTTATTGTTATGAATCGGCCATGCCTTTACACCAACCTGCTAGTGCCCGGCTTGATAAAATGCGACAAGATTTAAACACGGCACTTCATCTAAATGTAAGGTTAGAAAGTCGGCATACTCAAGTTTGGCGCTTGTACCCCTTAGGCCTCATTAAAGCTGCTGCTGGAGGCAAAGCTTATAACAATTTTGAAGAAGATACGCCTTTAAAGCAAATGCGCAATGTGCGTTTAGAAGCCTTGCTTTACGAACTAAACCAGCGAGAAGAAAACTTACCCTTTATAGATGAAACTGCTTTTAGTGGCAAACTTGATCTGGACCTTTACCTGCCTAAAGGTTTTACCGATAGCCAGGCATTAAAACAAGCCTTAGAAAAATACCATATCGGAATGGAACTGGTAGAAAGAGAAGTTCCCTTTCTGGTATTTACAGAACCTTCCTATTCCACCAAACACCTTAACCCATAAAACCATGAAACATACCTTAACGCTCTTATGCTTACTTTTTTTTAGTCGCTATACCGCTATGGCACAAGGCACAGAAATCAGCGGGAACATCAAAAATAAAAATGGAGAACCCATTCCGGGAGCTGTTATTACTTTACAGCCCTCATCCATGACAACCCAAGCCGATGCCAATGGTAATTTCCGCATTCAAACAACACAAACAGAAGTGAGCATCAGCATTACGATGCTAGCCTTCCAAAAGCAAGAATTTAAGCTCAAAGCACCTTTCCCTAAAAGTTTAAATGTTACCCTACTGGAAGACCCTCGGCAATTACAGGAAGTCGTTATATCATCCGGTTATCAGCAGCTCAGTAAAGAAAGAGCCACCGGAGCATTTGAGCAGTTTAATACTGAGCTTTTAGAAAGAAATGTAAGCAGCGGTATTTTGGAGAGATTAGACGGCCTAAATGCTACTACCTTATTTGATAAACGTTCCTTTAACATCAACGCTCCACAAGGTGATGCCAATATCTTAATCAGAGGAGTAAATACCATCAATGCCAATCGTAACCCATTGATTATTCTGGATAATTTTCCTTTTGAAGGAGAATTAAATAGTATCAACCCCAATGATATTGCTTCGGTAAGTATTCTTAAGGATGCTGCTGCGGCATCTATCTGGGGGGCAAGAGCAGGTAATGGCGTGATTGTCATCACCACTAAAAAAGGAAAGTTAAACCAGGCTATGCAGCTTAGTTTCAATAGTAATGTAAATATAACGGATAAGCCAAGGCTCTTTGATGACCCTATCATGAGCAGTAGTGATTATATAGATCATGAGATAGATTTATTTTCCAGAGGCTACTTTACCAGTTTAGAAAATAATGTACGCAGGCCAGCCTTAAGCCCGGTGGTAGAATTGTTAATTGCCAGAAGAGAAGGACGTATTACAGAAGCAGCATTCAATAGTGAAGTGAACAGCTTAAGGCAAATAGATGTTAGAAATGATTATTTAGACGCTGTTTACCGCAGAGAAGTAAATCAACAATACGCCCTAAATCTTAAGGGTGGAAGTGCCAAGCATAGCTACTTTATTTCAGCAGGCTATGACAAAGGCTTGCAAGCTTTAAGAAGCAACAGCAGCCAACGCAGTACTTTGAGGATGAATAATACTTATAAACCCTTAAAAGGTTTAGATTTACAAAGCAACCTGCAATACAGCTTTAACCAGCAAGAAGGACAAAGCCGTTCGGCAGCTATGGGCTATGGCCGTTTACAAATTGGTAATCGGCAGCTTTACCCTTATGCCCGCTTGATGAATGAGGATGGTAGCCCCGCTATAATAGAGAAAGATTTTCGTAGCAGAAGTATTGCCGCTATAGGTAATAGCCAACTACTCGACTGGAATTATCGCCCTTTGCAAGAGCTTTATCTTCCTGGAGAAACACAAAATAACCAAACGCTCATCGCTGATTTTTCTGCTCGCTATCAGGCGCTAAGTTGGCTATCGGCAGAGCTTAAATATCAATACCAACAAGGAGTTACCGATAGAGAAGACCTAAATACAGCAACATCTTATTTCAGTAGAAACCTCATTAACCGTTATAGTCAACCTTCAGGCTCTCAGCTTAACAGACCTATTCCTCTAGGAGGTATTTTAGATGAATTTAGGTCTAACCAGCAGGCCCATTCCGGAAGGGTACAATTAGGTTTAGATAAAGCATGGGAAAATCATGAAATCAATGCTATTGCAGGAGCAGAAATCAGACAAGCTGCCAATAGCTTTAGCACCAATAGAGCTTATGGTTTTGATGAAAATGTATTAACCGCTATTCCGGTAGATTATATTACCTTATTTCCGGGCTTTCAGAACTTATCGCCATCGGCAAGAATACCCTATGTTGGGGCATTTGGAGAAACATTAAATAGGTATGTTTCTTATTATGCGAATGCAGCCTACACCTATAAACAACGTTATACCATTTCCGGGAGTGTACGTAAAGATGCTTCTAATATCTTTGGTGTAAGTACCAATGAGAAAGGAGTGCCTTTATGGTCGGCAGGTGCATTATGGAACATAACCAAAGAAGATTTTTACAGCTTAGATTGGCTACCACAGCTGAAGCTTAGAGGTTCTTATGGCTTTGCCGGAAATATAGACAATAGTTTATCTGCATTAACCACGCTCACTTATTTTAGCGGTGCAAACCCTATCACCAATTTACCTTATGCCAATATTTCAAGTCCGCCAAACGGCCAACTTAGATGGGAGAAGGTAAGAACGTTTAATACAGGGTTAGATTTTGCTACGAAGAACAACCGTATCAGTGGAAGCTTTGATATATACAGCAAAAGAACCACAGACCTTTTAGGGATAGAACCTGCAAACCCTTTCACAGGTTTTACTACCTTAACCCTTAACGGAGCATCTAGTAAAGGTAATGGCTGGGAATTACAGCTCAATAGTCTCAATACAACAGGGAAACTAGCATGGACAAGTAATCTATCTATAGCACATAGCCGTTCAGAAATTACCCGTTATCAAGCAGATGTTTTTGTGTCTGGTTTGGTGGGTAATGGCATCTCGCTTAATCCGGTAGAGAACTATCCGGTATTTCCGCTTTTTAGTTATAAATGGAGAGGTTTAGATGGACAAAATGGCGATCCTGTAGGGGAGCTTGGCGGTGCAGAAAGTAAAGACTATTCGGCCATAGTTAACAATACCCCATTAGAAGAATTGGTTTTACATGGTTCGGCTATACCCTTGTATAATGGAGCATTTCGTAATACTTTAACTTATGGTGCTTTTAGCCTATCTATGAATATCACTTTTAGGCTGGATTATTATTTCAGAAGTAGAAGCATCAGCTATACCGAGCTTTATGCTAATGGAAAAGGCCATGCTGATTACGCCAAACGCTGGCAGCAAGCAGGTGATGAAGCATTTACACAAGTACCCTCAAAAATTTATCCTGCTATTGCCAACCGCGATGTTTTTTATAACAATTCTGAAATCACGGTAAATAAAGGCGATCATATCCGTTTACAAGACATTCGTTTTGGTTGGCAGCTTGTACCCAAACCAACGCAAAAACTACCTTTTAGAAGGTTAGAACTTTTTACCTATGCCAATAATTTAGGCATCATATGGCGAGCAAGCGATAGTCCGATAGATCCAGATTATGGTTTTGATAGTATAGCACCCTCAGCTATTTATGCATTGGGTTTAAGAGCAGAATTTTAAATGATAAAGCTAAACATGATGAAAACAATTAGACATATAACAAGCAAACAACAGGGTATTTTCAATAGGAAAGTATTCATGAAGCTAAATTTCATGATGCTGATGATAGGTATGAGCTTAAGCGGCTGTCAGGATTTTTTAGAGGCTAAACCAGATAAAAGCTTGGCAGTACCCACCAGTTTAAGAGATATGAATGCCATATTGGATAATAATACCACCAACTTTTTCTCTTTTATAGCAGAAGTAGCGGCAGATAATTTTTACCATACAGAGGCTTTATGGAATGCTGTTCCAACAGAAAGAGACCGTAATATTTACATTTGGGAAAACACAGCAGCAGACGGCGATGGCGGTACTTTAGCAGGAAGATATAGAACTATTTTTAATGCAAATACTGTCATAGAAACCCTTCCCTCTATAAATATTCAGGCTTCAGAAAGGGAAGAATATAGAAGAATAGAAGGCTTCGCTTATTTTACCAGAGCTTATGTGCTTTTAGAAATGGCGCAGCTTTATACAGAGCCTTATCAAGAAAGTAATGCTGCCACAGCTAAAGGCTTACCTTTAAAATTAAGTGCTGATATTAACGAGCCAAGCCCCAGAGCAAGTTTAGAAGAAACTTACAGGCGTATAGAAGCCGACTTGAAAAGGGCAGCACAACTATTACCAGCACAAAGTAGCTCTCCAACTAGAGCCAATAAAGCAGCAGCCTATGCTACGCTGGCAAGAATGTACCTTTACCAAAGAAAATATCCGGAAGCAGGTTTGTATGCCGATTCTTCTTTACAGCTAAACAATCAGCTTTTAGATTATAAAACCATTATTAATAGTGCAACACCTTTCCCTATTTTCAATCGTGAAAAGTTATTCTATGTCTATGCAAATTCAAGTAATGTTACAGTAGCCAGAGCCAAAGTAGATACCTTACTTTATGCCAGTTATGCCAATGCCGACCGTAGGAAGCTTCTTTTCTTTAGAAGAAATGCGGATAATAGTTATGCTTTTCAAGGTAGTTATGCCCAAAGCACCATCACTTTTGCTATGGGGCCTACAACCGCAGAAATGTATCTTATCAGGGCAGAAAGTAGAGCAAGAGCAGGGGCTACAGATGCAGCTTTAGAAGACCTCAATACTTTAATGCGAAACCGTTGGGACAATACATTTATACCTTTTAGTGCAGCAAATGCCAACGAAGCATTAAGGCTGATATTAGCTGAAAGAAGAAAAGAGCTGGTATTTAGGGGAATTAGATGGGCAGACTTAAGACGTTTAAATTTTGAGCCAGAATTTGCTCAGGTATTACAAAGGAAATTAGGAAACCGAACTTATACTTTATTGCCGAATGATAAGCGTTATGTTTTTCCAATACCAGAAAGTATCATACAATTATCAGGAATTGAACAAAATGATAGATAGCCTTTAATGATATGAAAATAGCAATCCGATATTTAGGAGCAGGCATTGATAAATCACAGCCTATACCCAAGAACATCATCAATCCCGAAGTGCCGGGAAAATAAAAAACAGTAGCACTAACAGAAAAACATAGCAATAACAAGCCTATAACGCAAGTGGTTCTATGTTCGGAGTTGTGATAGCTTTCATATACTGCTGGCAATAGAAATAAGCGCTGATGTTTTTTTATGTGGGGAAGATAATTGCGACAAAGGCACCTGATTGGGATTGATGAGGAGTTTGGTTCCTTTGCTCCCACAAAGGAACTAGGCCATGGCTGGCTATGAAGCCGGAAAGCCTAAAGCGGAAATGCTTTGATTATTTTTTAGATAGATAGATAGATAGTATGAGTATAAAGTTTCCTCAGGTTATTAAATAAAATTAGGTATTGAGTTTATGATGTTTTAAAATGGAATTTTTAAAGTTTAAATACATCCGGGAGGGGAAATGATATATAAGTATTTTCGATACGTCAAGCCCAAGCATAAACAACCGTTTACGTTAAATTCCGCCTTGGCGGTTGCGGTTTGCAGTAAGAAGCATAAGCAGAATCTTTAAAAGCAAGCGGCGTAGCGGAGAGTTTTTGGTTACTTTTTGCGGAAAAAAGTAACTAGGCTTGACCTGCCATAAGGTCGGAAAGGCTAGAGCGCAAATGCTTTTGTTTCTTTGCTTTGCGGGATAACTCAATGATAGCGGAAGTTTATTGAAGATTAATCTCACAAATAATTACTAAAATTAATCAGTAAAATCGCATGTGAGTCTTCTCATTCATTCAAGTTGACGCAGAATCTGTTAAGTTTAGTAACATCCGGGAGGGGATAGGTTTCTCCCGGATGAAATGGCAATCCTTATTCTACACTACGCAATCTTACATCTTGTTGTTGTGTAGAAGGGTCTTGCAAAGCAGTATTGATTTGACTCTGCAAAGCGGAGGTAATATCTGGTTGTCCTGGAGCACCTTCCAATGCTCTTATGGCACAAACCTGTTCAGAACCTTCACAGCCTGGAGGCGTTTCCATGCCACTGCTGTAGTTGGAAGGGTCTGTTACAGAACCGCTACCATCATACTGGAACCAAAGTTCCTGAGCAGCTATACTACTGCTATTAGCTTTAAAAGCAGAAAATAAAACAGCACCTGAGATTGCTGCTACAGCAATCATAGGAATGATGAATTTTTTCTTCATCGTAGATTTGGCTTTACTACATCTCGAAGCCATAGAGTTTTACATGATGATGCCTACTCTGTTACAGGGTTTTCGGCATTTCCCCTTCATAAGGCCTTATGAAGAGGTAAAGAAAAGTGAGTAGAGGAACATTTTATGTTCCTTTACTTTTTTTTGATTTTTTTGTCCCTGTGTTAAAGCGAATGCAATGAAGCTCTGCTTCGTGTCCTCGCAGTGACAAACTATGCGAATGCAATGAAGCTATCTCAACATATAGGTTACCCTTTGTCATCGTAAGTTTGTAGAGGAAAATTTGGATAAGCGTAAACAGAATATAATTTTGTTCATTTAATCAAGATCCAGCAGAGAGAAGGAATAAGACTTCAATTTGTCATTAGTCATCAAAGACACTTCG
>NZ_DLHN01000002.1 GCF_002483235.1 Pedobacter glucosidilyticus
CCTTGAATTATTCATTTTTTGTTTGTTTTTTCTTAGGCATTCATGAACTCGTTCCTCGTTTTTTGTTCACTTTTTTATCAAGAAAAAAGTGAATAGGGTTGGCCGCCTATGAGGCCGGAAAGCCCTGAGCATAAGGCACTAAACAACCCTCTCAATAAATTCAATAATTAAAAACAAAAGAGCTCGATTTCCATAAAAATCGAGCTCCTTAAGTATATGTTGGTTTGGTTTAACTAGCCTAGATAATGCACTAAGCTTAATTCTCTTAACTTTTTAGCAGCTTGTTCTGGTGTAATATCACGTTGCGGATTAGCCAACATTTCATAGCCTACCATAAACTTTTTCACCGTAGCAGAACGCAATAAGGGCGGGTAAAAGTGCATGTGCCAATGCCATTCTGGATGGTTGCCATCATTTACAGGTGCTTGGTGTACACCAGCCGAATACGGGAATGAAGTTTCAAATAAATTATCGTATTTGATGGTTAATTGTTTCAAGATTTCGGCTAAAGCAGTTTTCTCAGCCTCTGTAAATTCAAGAATATTTTGAACTTGTCTTTTACTGATGATTATTGTCTCATATGGCCATACTGCCCAAAAAGGTACTAAGGCAACAAAATGTTCATTCTCTAAAATCACACGTTCTTGGCTTTCTAGCTCTATCTCCAAATAAGCACTTAATAAGCTTTTTTTGTTTTCTTGATAATACTTTAAAAACTGTACACCTTCTTTTGCAGGTTCTACCGGTACCGAGCTTTGCGCCCAAATTTGCCCATGAGGGTGGGGGTTGCTACATCCCATCACATCGCCTTTGTTTTCAAATATTTGGATATGTTTTATCCAGCTATGAGTAGTAGATAATTCTCTAAACTCTGTTTGCCAAAGCGTAATAACATCTTCTATAGCTTCAACCTCCATCTGTGGAAGCGTTAGATCATGTCGTGGCGAGAAACAGATAACCCTACAAATACCACGCTCGCTAGTAGCTTGTAACAAGTTGTTTTTATTTACTTTTCCTTCCGGAGTATCCTGTAATAAAGAAGAGAAATCATTGGTAAATGCGTACGGACCTTTATAATCAGGGTTTACAGAACCATCAGAACGGGTATTACCCGGGCATAAATAACAGCTGGCATCATAAGTTGGTCTGGGTGTATTGTTAACCGTTTCTACTTTACCTTGCCATGGCCTTTTGGTACGGTGCGGAGAAACCATTACCCATTCGCCAGTTAATATATTTAAACGCTTATGCGGATGTTCATCAAAATTAAATTCCATTAGGCTAAAATTCTTGTACCGTCTTCTATTTGTGATATGTAAACATTCATTCCTTTATTCAGCTTATTAAAATAAGCCTCTTTAACTCTTTTAATCACTTCGTCTAAATGCGCTTCTTTTACTAATGAAATTACGCAGCCGCCAAAGCCACCACCCATCATCCTGGCACCTAAAATAGCTTCCTCTTTTTTAGTACAGCTTACAATAAAATCTAGCTCAGGGCAACTTACTTCATACAATTCGCTTAATCCTTTATGGGTTTCGTACATCTTCTGACCAAAGGCTTCTATATTTCCGGCTTCTAAATCAGCGCAAGCGGCTAACAACCTGTTATTTTCTTCTACTACATACTTGCAGCGGTTATAAATATCTGGACTAGCATCATGCAAGCATTCCTCAACCATTTCTATAGTAGCGTCTCTTAAGAATTTAACTTCTGGATATTTTTGTTGGATGATAGAAACACCTTCTTGGCATTGGCTGCTTCTTACATTATACTCAGAAGAAGCTAATGAATGCTTTACCATAGAGTCGAAAAGCACTATTTTAATTCCTTTCAATTCAAAAGGTACATATTCATATTCCAAAGAGCGACAATCTAATTTAATCACATGACCTTTTTTACCAAAAACGCTGGCAAATTGGTCCATAATACCACATTTAACACCTACAAATTCATTCTCGCCTTTTTGTGCAATTTTAACAATGTCTATTTTAGATAATTGTAAGTTATAAAGCTCGTTTAAAGCATAAGCAACTGCACACTCTAAAGCTGCCGATGATGACATACCTGCTCCAAGCGGAACATCGCCAGAAATAACAGCATTAAAACCTTTAATTTGTTTATTGGCCTTTAAAAGTTGGTCAACAATACATATCACATAATTAGGCCATCCTTTTTCAGAAAAACTATAGTTGTTTAATGAGGTTTCAATCTCATCATCCATATCTGCCGCTACCAATACAATTTTATCGTCATCCCTTTTAGAGATAGCCATATAAGCAGCTTTATTTACGGCAGCAGGCAGCACAAAACCCATGTTGTAGTCGGTATGTTCCCCTATAAGATTTACCCTTCCAGGCGAGCAAACAACCAAAGGTGGCTCATTAAATTTTTCTTTAAATTTTTCTAAAACAAGTTGGTGTGAATTCTTCATATCTCTGGTGTTAACCTTTACAAAATTGGCTTTCATAATCGAGGTTTTATGGAACATGCAAATAAGATACCTAAAAACTGCGATTTTTTGAAAGTGTGAAATTAGAGTAAAGAAATAGCAACATCATGGATAATTTGATGAAGTTATTGTGTTATTTTATGTAGTTTTGAGTTTAAAATTTAAAATTGAAGCAAAAGAAACAAGGTTTTGAAGGCGAGAGAATTCTTGAAATAACAGCCAGTAGACGTCATTTAATTGATAATCCTCAATTTCTGAGTTTTTCTGGAATGGGTTTTTTTCCAAAAGCTAAATACCATGCCGATGAGCAGCAGAAGGGTTATAATCATTATACTTTAATGTATTGTATACAAGGCTTAGGTAAAGCACAAATTTTAGATGAGGATTTAACTATTAAAGCCGGAGACTTTTTCTTTATCCCTAAAAATAAGCCTTTTAGGTTTATGGCAAATCATCAAACACCATGGACAGTTTTTTGGTTTAATTTTGATGGCACTTTCGCCGATGATATTCTCCAACTATTTTATCAGCACAACCAATCTTATAAAGGGTTTTTAGCTTATGAGGAAGAACGTATTATACTATTTGATACCATTTACAAGAATTTAAAAAGAGGTTATAGCAAAGAAGTGATGACGCTTTTAAATATGGGCTTACTACATTTCTTAACTTCTTTTATCATACACATCAGACCTAAGCAAAAAGATAAAAACCAGGATTTGGTAAATCAGGTAATAGATTATTTGAAAAAGAATCTAGATAAGAATATCACTTTAACAGAGATGGCTCAATACATGAATATATCTGTTCCACATTTTTCTTCTGTATTTAAAAAGAAAGTAGGGCTGTCTCCGGTTGATTATTTTTTACAATTGAAAATGCAGCGAGCTTGCCAGTATTTAGAATATACTGATGCTTTAGTAAAAGAAGTAGCTTTTAAAGTTGGGATAGAAGATGCTCAGTATTTTTCTCGTTTGTTTTCAAAAACCGTAGGAATGTCTCCCAATGCCTACAGAAAATCTCTCTACAATAATTAGTTTTATTTAGATTATTATTTTAATGTATTTGATAAAGGGTTCATCTCCTTTAAGATAACTTTTTAAAAGGTAATCCAACTCTTTTTTGGTCTGCTCTTTGTTTTAGCCCTCTTGTATTAAATAAATAAAAATGAAAAAAACAATAATTAAAATGTTTGTTGCAGTAGCTGCAATAACATCATACTTTTCAATAAGCAATAACTTACAGGCACAAACTACTAACCCAGATGGATCAAGAACTCGTTTAGGTGTTGGTTTAAGTTTAGGTGTACCAACCAAAAGTAATGTAGCAGATGTTGTTATCGCACCTGATTTAAGATTACAGCATGATTTAGGGGCTCGTACATCTTTAACCTTAACTACTGGATATTATGGTTTTTTAGGTAAGCCAGAAATACTTGGAGAAAGAATTGGTTCGGATTTAATTCCGCTGAAGGCAGGAGCTAAGTTCTTTTTTGGAGATACCTTTTACTTACAGCCAGAAGCAGGTGTTGCTTTTTCTACAAAAGAAGGTTACGGAACACCTTTTGTTTGGGCTCCAAGTGTGGGTTATGCTAATCAAAAATGGGATATAGCACTGCGCTACGAGGGTTTCGAATATGAAAATGGAAGCAACGGAATGGTAGCTTTAAGAGCAGCTTATTCGTTTAACCTATCTAAATAAGATTTTTTAAAAATTTTGTAAAAAAGTCGACGAAAGTTGGCTTTTTTTGTTTCTAGACAAACAATTTTTGAAATATATGCTTATACTTGAGGCAATAATAGAAATGCCTATATAAATATTACAAAAAGAAGATATTTCTAATAGAATATTAATACAATAATAATTTTTTAATTAATTGATTTAATTAAATTTGTTGCGTAACACCAATTTTATGTCAGAAACAGCAGAACTTAAATTAGATGGTAAATCTATTCAGTTACCAGTTTTAGAAGGAACCGAGAATGAAAAAGCAATTGATATTTCAAAACTAAGAGATCAAACAGGTTATGTAACCTTAGATAGTGGTTTTAAAAACACCGGAGCAACCAAAAGTGCTATTACTTTCTTAGATGGTGAGCAAGGTATTTTAAAGTACAGAGGTTACGGTATAGAAGAACTTGCAGAGAAATCTACGTTTTTAGAAGTTGCTTATCTTTTGATTTACGGTAATTTACCAACTAAAACAGAGATTGAGGACTTTCAGCGTAAAATTAGCAGACATACATTGGTGCATGAAGATATGAAGAAGTTTTTTGATGGTTTCCCATCAAAATCTCATCCAATGGGGCAATTGTCTTCATTAGTATGTTCTTTATCTTCTTTTTACCCAGAGTCTTTAGATCCACATCAAACTAAAGAGGAGTTTGAGTTAACCATTATTAAATTGTTAGCTAAAATGCCAACCATTGTTTCTTGGATTTACAAAAAATCTTTAGGACATCCGGTTATTTATCCTCAAAACAAATACGATTATGTTACTAACTTCTTGTACATGACTTTCGGTCAGCGTACAGAAGAAATTACCATAGACCCAGTGGTTATTGATGCCATGAACAAATTATTGATTCTTCACGCAGATCACGAGCAAAATTGCTCTACTTCTACGGTAAGAATTGTAGGTTCATCAGATTGTAACTTATATGCGTCTATTTCGGCAGGTGTTTCTGCACTTTGGGGTCCGTTACATGGTGGTGCAAACCAAGCTGTAATAGAAATGCTAGAGAAAATTAAAAACGATGGCGGCGATGTAGACAAGTGGGTTAACAAAGCCAAAGATAAAAACGATTCTTTCCGTTTAATGGGCTTTGGTCACCGCGTTTACAAAAACTTTGATCCTAGAGCCAAAATTATTAAAAAAGCTTGTGATGATATTTTAGCAAAATTAGGTATCAATGATCCAGTTTTAGATATCGCTAAGAAATTAGAAGAAGTAGCTTTAAATGATCCTTATTTTGTTGATCGTAAATTATATCCAAACGTAGATTTCTACTCAGGTATCATCTACAGAGCTTTAGGTTTCCCAACAGAAATGTTTACGGTATTATTTGCTTTAGGCCGTTTACCGGGATGGATTGCTCAATGGAAAGAAATGAGAGAAAACAAAGAACCTATAGGAAGACCTCGTCAGATTTATATTGGTGAGAAAGATAGAACCTTTGTTGATATCGCCTCAAGATAATATCTTTAAGATATAGATTGACAAAGCCTGATGAAAACTTCATCAGGCTTTGTTGTTTTATACAGAGATGTAGCGTAAAAAGTATAAAGATTTCTAAATGTTTCCTATTTAGGAAGCTCCTTTGAAAATTAAAATTAGTTTTAATTGATTTTTAAGGTATCATGAATTCGCTAAAGCTTCATTTTGGTTCCTCAAAAGGAACGAGCCTCGCCGGAGATAGAGGCGGATAATTATAATTATTAAAGGTTATTAAACTAGGCTTTAGGAAACTGGCATTTCCGCACAAGGCTTTCCAACCCTAGCCGGGTAGCGGCTTCTTTCTTTTCTTGTAATGGCATTTTCACACAAGTCTTTCCGGCCTCATAGGCGGCCAACCCTAGGCACTTTTTTCTTGAAAAAAAAGTCCCTAAAAAACGAGGGACGAGTTCATGAATGCCTAAGAAAAAAATAAACAAAAAATGAATAATTCAAGGCTGATGAATATTTGTTATTTCGTCTAAATAAATCTTTATGCACAATCCTGAGTGGTGTGAAGGTTTTTGCATATTGAAAGCTACTA
>NZ_DLHN01000004.1 GCF_002483235.1 Pedobacter glucosidilyticus
ACAAGATTATTACAACCAAGAAGCACACATGAACAGCGTTTTCATGCCTAAAACACGTAAAGTACAGTATTTAGGTTTCTTCCATACAGGGGCTTATCAAGAAGTATTAAGTGGCTATGGAGGTATTCACCATTGCTTATTACCTTCCCCTAAGCATGTTATCATCAGAAGAAATAGAGACGAAACTTTTAACTACGAGGTTTTTGGCGAAGAGCAAAACAGTAAACAAGTTTTGAAGATTCTAGGGTATATTTAATTGAAAATTCAAAAGTGAAAAGTGAAAATTCAAAAGTGAAAATTAAAAAGTGCTTTTTAAAGTAAAAATTAAAAAATTCAAATTGCTTAAATTCTGTAGAGTTTAAGCAATTTTTGTTTTTAAGACTAATTATACAATTTTATAGGCCCTAATCAACTAATGAACCAATGATTATACAATTTTATAGGCCCTAATAATCCAGTGAACCAATGAACTAAACCCTCTAACTAACCTACTAATAAACTACCCCCCCTAATCACCTAACAAACTAACCAACTAACCACCTAACAAACTAGTACATCTACCCTACCAAATCAACATACCAGAAGCCTAGGTTTTTGGGTTTGTCGTCTTTAGTGAAGCAAACATCATCTTCATTTTTGGGAGTTAGATAGCTTTTAAAAACTTTCTCGCCTAAAGTATAAGTAATAGCGTTTTTAAATATCGGGCCTTCAAACACAAAAGTGTGGAATTCTCCGTTTTCTCCGCATGGGTCTATATTTTCTGGCAAACTGTTTATGAAAGCTATATCAATAACTTTCCCTGCATAAGCTCCTAAATTTTCTTGGGTACAAGCTATTACGGTTTTAAAACCTAAATTCAAGAAGTCTTGAATTAACGTTTTAGTATCTTTCTTCCACAGTGGAAATACGGCCTCCATCCCTACTTCTTGTAATTTCGATTCGCGGTAAGCTTTTAAATCCTCTAAAAAAATATCTCCAAAAACAGCATGTGTAATTCCTTCTTCTTTCAGGATGGTTAAATTTTGATGCATGATTTCATCATATTCTTTCATACCGGGCATTTCTGGTAATCTAATTTGATATAATGGAATACCTAAACTTTCTGCTTGTTTTAGTAAAAGCGATTCTCGCACTCCATGCATAGAAATACGATTCAGACTATCATTTACAGTAGTCACCAAATATTTAACCTCATAATCTGGGTTTTGCAAAAGATAATATAAAGCTAAAGCCGAGTCTTTACCGCCGCTCCAATTGAAAATACAAGGTTTCCTATTCATGTTTCAACAGTTTTTCAACTAAAAGAGGAACAGCAAGGCTAGCTTTCTCTTCTATTTTAATCAATGGATTAGAGATTCTAACTTCAGGTATTTTAGGATCTACCACATAAACAGGCACCTCCTTACGAGCAAGCTCTAATAAACCAGCAGCTGGATACACGACTAATGAGCTGCCAATTAAGATAACCATATCTGCCAAAGGCATTTCATGCATAGCCTTGGTAATCATGGGTACAGCCTCGCCAAACCACACCACATGCGGACGTAACTGACTGCCTAACTCGCACAACTCACCCATTTCTATATCTGGCTTGTCTAGTTTATAAAGCAAAGCCGGGTTTTGTGAAGAACGGGCATAAACAATTTCTCCATGTAAATGCATCATATTTGAAGAACCTGCTCGCTCATGTAAATCATCAATATTTTGGGTAATGATTAAAACTTCAAACTTTTCTTCTAATTTTTTCAAAGCGAGATGAGCCGCATTAGGCTGAGCAGCTAAAACACTCCTCCTCCTTTCATTATAAAACTGCTGTACTAAAGCAGGGTTTCTTTGCCAAGCTTCTGGCGTAGCAACATCTTCTATAGCGTAACCTTCCCATAAGCCATCAGCATCTCTAAAGGTTTTTAAACCACTTTCTGCACTGATACCGGCACCTGTTAAAACGATAATCTTTTTCATAGGATAAATTATTTGAGTGAAAGCGGTAAACCTGACACCATAAAGATAGCTTTATCCGCTTTTCTAGCAATGTATTGATTACACCAACCTTGCAAATCGGTAAACTTCCTTCCGGATTCTGTATCGGCATGTAAGCCCATTCCTAATTCATTAGAGATGACGATAAAAGTAGCCTCTTGTTGTGTTAAATCATCAAAAGCTTGTTTTATTTGTTCTAAAGATGCTTCTACATCGTATTTAGTATCAACAAAAAAATTGGTAAGCCATAAGGTTACACAATCTATAACTACTACTTTGCCTGTAAAATCAATTTTAGCGGGATATTTCTCTTCTTCTATATTCTCCCAGCGCTCATCTCGATCTTGTTGATGCCTGATGATACGTTTTTCAAAATCTTTATCCCAATTACGGGCTGTAGCCAAATAAACAGGCTTATTGGTTAAAGATAAAGCAAGATTTTGTGCATAACTACTTTTCCCAGAACGGGCACCCCCAGATATATAGTAAATCATGATAGTTCTTAAATTTTAAACATAAAAAAAGAGGTTGTCTTACAACATCATTTTTTGTCAGGCTGAGCGGAGTCGAAGCCTTTTTTGAGTAATTCAGAGTACATTTCGACTCCGCTCAATGTGACAAATACGATTATTTAGACAACCTCTTTAAGGTATAACATTTGGCATTAGTATGCCAATTCTTTTTTACTTTTTAAAATCGTGAATTTAGATTTTGCTAATTCAAAACCACCATATAAAACTGCACCAAACACTAAGTTTCCTAACAATAGGTTTTTCTCAAAAGGAATTGCTGCAATTAAAGATTGGTAATAACCTGTAATGTCTTTATTATATAAAGTGCCACCTAACCAAGGTTCAATATCAGTAACTAACCAATGAATTAAAACACTTGCTAGTGAACCTAACAAAACAGTATTTACATTAACTGTTTTAATTAAGCTACCAATAAATACCATCGCTACAAAGCAGATATAAACCCAAACAAAGCCATCATAAAACAAAGTAAATTCGCCTGTATAAGAATAAGTCACAAACAAATCACTGATGAACAAAGTAATTAGAGGAACTAAATAAGCTTTGTATTTATTGGTGAAATAAGTACCACCAAACATGGCAATTGCACCAACAGGTGTAAAATTAGACCAAGCAGTTTGTTCGCCTAAGCTTAAAAATCTTGTAGCAGCTGCGGCAAGAATCATCATTACCAATACCCAGTTTCTTACGTTTATTTTATTTAAAGACATACATTATAATTTATGATGGTAAATTTATTAAATCTTATTGAAAAAGAAAGCTTATACCTGCATTAAAGTTTGTACCCATGGTATTATAACCCGCAAAATCATTATATCTGGCATCAAAGAGATTTTTTACATCTGCAAAAAGCGTAATATTTTTCTTTGCTTTATACTGTACATAGGCATCAAACTTATGATACGATGTTAAAACTACATTTTGTTCGTTAAAATTGGTATCGTAATAAATATCTCTTCTACTATCTGTCCATTTGTACAATAGGCTAAAGCTAAGGTTTTTGTTCAAGTTATAGCTCACATTAGCGCCTGATGAATTTACAGGTCTTCTAGAAAGATTAAAAGCCCCCGGCGTACCCGGAGATTTAACTACCCTACCATATACATAAGCATAAAATGCGCTAATACTTAAATTATTATGGGGTTTAAAACCAATTTCGGTTTCTATACCTTCATCATTTTGCTGGTTCTGATTTAAATAACCAAAGCTACCATCTGCTCTAGAACCAAAATCAATCACATCATCAATCTCTCTAAAAAAGATGCTGGTATTGATGTTTAATTTATTCTGGAATAAATCTGTACTAAAGCCAGCCTCATAATTAAAAGATGTTTCTGGATTTAATCCATTAGGGTCTGCATATTCTGAGGTTAACTGATATAAACTTGGTACTCTAAAAGCAGAAGAAATATTACCATAAACCTTAACACTATTGAATAGTAATACAGAAGGATTAAAAGTATAAGTAAAATTATCTCCAAAAGCGCTATGGTTATTGTACCTACCGCCTAGCTCCATCCTAAAAACATCTTTTACGTTAAAGAATAGAGAGGTAAAAAGACTAGCGATATTGTTATTAGCATTTCCGGCAGTAAGTGGCGCACCAAAACCACTAAATTGGTCGGTAGCACTGTATTTATAATTAGCCCCTGATGTTAAATCTAAAAAGTTATTCACTTTATATGAGAATATACTTTCTACATTGGTAATACTACCTTTATAATAACTATTAGCGCCATTATTATCAAACTTATTAGATACATTATTTTGGCTAGCTATTAAGCTTAAATTACCTTTTCTTAAAGCTACATTAACGCCAATATTTCCTAATAAAGCTACTTTATTGTAGTTATAATTAGTATTGTCTTGAAAAGCCCCACCATCTAAACCAGATTTATTATTATTAAGTTGTAAACCACCTAATATTTTTACTGTGCTATTGAGATATTGAGATAAATTAAGACTTAAACCTTGCTGACTAAATTTGTCTTTCTCGAATGGAGAAGGTGTGTTTAAAGGCTGGGCCGATGAAAATCCTTTACTATCTAAATTAGAAAAATTAAATGCTACTGCTGTTTTATTGATATTACCATTAAGACCAACAGCTTGTTTATAAGTATTGTAAGTACCACCACTTAACAAGGCATTTGTTTTAAGCTTACCCTCTCCTTTTTTAGTGATGACATTGATAACACCAGCAACTGCATCTGAGCCATATAAGGTAGAGCTTGCACCTTTTAATACTTCTATTCTTTCGATTTGGTCTATGGCAATTGCGGCTAAGTTGTACTCACCAGAAATTCCAGAAGCATCATTCACTGGAATACCGTCTATTAAAATAAGCGTATTGGCAGAAGAAGCTCCTCTTAAATAAACTGATTTTACTTCTCCTAAAGCACTACCGCTACCTGTAACGTTTAAACCGGGTACAGTGTTTAGCAATTCTGGTAATGTTCTGCCTTGTGAGCGTTCTATCTCTTCTCTAGAGATTACCCTAACCATTTTACCAATATCACTGATTTTTTTTGGAGAACGAGAAGCCGTAACAACTACCTCGTTTAAAGAACTGGGCTTTTGCGATTGCGCATAAAGCCGGGCATCTGCTAATGCCAGTTGAACAAGCCCTAGGCCTGCTGCAACGTAAATGTTTTTTCTTTTCATTTTGTTGTGAGTTTTAGCCCACAGCAAACAGAAAATTGGTTTTGAAATGGAAATACCTTGTGGTAGTACTCGCATTCAAACGCTTCAATCCCCGAAAGCTATGAATTTTTAATCGTTAGGCAGGTCTTCTGACTTACTCTCTGCTTCCAGCCTTCCCAGTTTTAAGTATCAAACCAGTGGCAAAATTTAGAAGCAGTCTTAAAGAGCTTACAGCTGCGGGACAGTTGAAGAATTACACTTCATTCCCTTTTAATCTCGTTCTAAAACGAGAACCATAACGCCACGAAGATAAGAGGAAATTAATTACTGTACTATTTTTTTTTAAAACAATTCATCATTGAGGATGAAAATTTATAAAAACCGCATACTAAACGTGTTTTAAATCATCATTTTAATATATTTTCTTAAAAACCTAAAAAACAGATTTTTTGGTACAGTTATCGATTATCATAAATAGTCTACTAAAATTTTAGCATCATGAAAATCAATATCATCGGTAATGTAAAAGTCCTAAAAAGTAAAAACGCACTGCAAACAAACTTTGCTAAGCATCAGCATAGTTTAAGTGAAGAAATGAGTAAAGACAAACATCATGTTTTGTACACCAGTTTGCTGTATGTTTTATCTATTTTAAGTATTGCTAGCTGGATAATTTCTTTGAAAATATTACCTTTTGGTGATGTCTTTCAGTTTTTATTAGGTACAGCAGTATTAACCGTTAACTTACTCATTTTTAAACATACTAAAATTTAAGCTATGACTTTTGATGAACCACAAGCTAACAGGAAAGATTGGAAAAAGCAGAAAGCTAAGAGAGATTTACTAGTGAAAAGAAATACTGATAAGGCTAATAAACCTGTTTCTGTTTTTGAAACAACTAATGAAAGCTCGACCAAAAAGAGTTTAAAAAAGTAGAGTTTCTATGCGATGGGCTTGTACGCATTTCATCGTTATAGACCAAGATAACACCGTAAAATGGCCATCTTGCGATGCAACCAAAGCAATGCAATTATGATTATCATAAACAAATTGAGCGGAAGAAAGATGTCTGGTTCCACCTAGTTGGGCAATATCTATTAGGGAGGCCTCTCCCCCGATTACAGGTTCAATAAAAGCTACTTTTTTTACACTACTGTTTCCTTCGCGTTTACCAATTTTAACACCAAAAGCTAATAATTCATACTTATCATTCATGATGGTTGCGCCATCAATAGCTGTAAAACCAGCAATATGGTCAACCTCTTTTTTTAACTTACTTATCCATAGGCTTTCGCTGATGTTACTGCCATCCTTTAAAATTAAATTAGCTAAACCTTCAAATGGTGGATTTAATTGATAGCGAAAAGGTGATATTAATGATTGTTTCCACTGTTCATCATCAGAAGGTGTTAATAGCAAAGTACCTCCTCTACCATGAGAACGCATAAAAACTGCTAATTGGATAAGAATATTGGTAGTATCATTTCTTAAATAAGGTGCAGTAAAACCTAAAAGTGATTTTAAAATCTGCGGACTATCTGGTAATATTCCACTATCTTCATTTACTATTTTAATTTCATCGCCCTTGAGGATAACTACGTTAGTGAATTTTCCATAGCCATTAATCCTCTTATGCTTAATAACCAGCAAACCGGGTTCAGAAACATCTAATACGAAACAGTAATCGGGTATATAAGTAGTAGAGCCCCAAACAAAAAGTTCGCCATCTTGAAACCAAACACCTAAATGTATACCAGCACCTTCTATACCTGGGGCTAGTTTAGAAAGCACATAAGCATTTAAAGTTAATTTTTCTTGAAATACAACTGGGTGCAAGGCTTGCTCTGGCGATAGAAAAGCTAAAGAAATACGAGGGTATTTGCCTTCCTCGCTTCTGAAACTTGCCCAAAAGCATACATCAATAATAGCTTCTATAATATTTACCTTGGGTATGGTAGCTATATCTTGCGCCTCTTGATCATGAGCTAAAGCAATATGATGCAGAAAGTGCTCTGATATTTTAGGAGCAACAATTTTTGCCGATTGATACGTGGGTGAATATTGTATAGAAGCCATTAAACATGTTCTTTATTTTTTACTTTCCTCTAATGCAAAAGCAGGATCGCTTTGAATTTTTAAACGTGTTTCTTTTGCCCAATTTACCAATGCTAACCTTTGTGTTTCATTCAATTTAGCATCTTGATGTATCCAAGTATAAGAATCTAAAGGCATCCAGTGGTCTTCCTGAGACTCTATTAATTCTTCTAGTTTATGATCTTGCTTTTTAAGCTTATAAGTTAAAAACTCATCAAAGTTTAAATGTCTTTTTCCATCATCTACATGGCTATCTAACCACCAGGCAACAGGCTGTATATTAGCATACCAAGGATAAACGGTATTATTGGTATGGCAATCATTACAAGCAGTTTTTAAAATCTGCATGGTTTCCTCATTAGCCGGAAACTTGTTATGTATACTGTTAACAGATGGTGTAGTACTTATATTTTTTTCTGGTTTGATAAATTGTATGATGACCAAAACAGCCAGTAAGCCTAATAAAATTTTCTTCTTCATGATTTAAAATACTTGTTTATAGTGGTTAATAATTCTTGTGATATGTGTCTGTTTGTGGAGACAATATCGCAATTTTTTAAAGCATTTTTTCCACCTTCAAAATCAAAATTTTCTCCACCTGCTTGTTGTACAATAAACATCCCTGCAGCAATATCCCAAGGTTTTAAATTATATTCAAAATAAGCATCAAAACGACCACAAGCTGTATAAACCAAATCTACAGAAGCAGCTCCTATTCTTCTTAAACCGTGGCAGCTTTGTATTAAATCGCCAAATAAAGCCATATAAGCATCTTTGCGGGTAAAATCATAATAAGGAAAACCTGTTGCCAGTAAGCTATCGGCTACTTTAGTATTTGTAGATACTTTTATTTCTTTGCCATTTAAGAAAGCAGCGCTTCCCTTCCAAGCGTAAAAGCATTCGTCCTTACCAATTTCATAAACTACACCTAAAACCAATTCGTCTCCTTCTTGCAAAGCTATGCTTACCGCAAAAGCAGGAATGCCATGAATGAAATTGGTGGTGCCATCTAGTGGGTCTATAATCCAGTTAAAAGTTTCTGCTTTTTGGTGTACACCTTCTTCTGCAATAAAGCCAGAACCAGGTAAAACTTTTGCTAAGGCTGAAACAATCATTTCTTCAGAGGTTTTATCCACGTAAGAAACCATATCATTGGTGCCTTTATATTCTATTTTTGAGGATTGAAATAATGCTGATTCTTTTCTGATAAAAGCTCCGGCTTCTTTAGCAATACGGATAACTTCAACACACAATTCCTGATAGTTAAGCATGGGTACGAACTTTAAAAGTAAATAATTTATGGATGTAATAACTGGCAAAACCTAAACTTAAAGCAGAACTGATACGCCCAGCCGTAGGCCAGAAACCACATAGCTCTACAAAAAATCTTAATAAAGCATAATTGGCAAAAAATCCAATAAAAGCGATAGTGGCAAAGCGTATAAATTGTTTTCGGGCTTTTAAGCTAGACTCATTAAATACGGTATATTTAGTAATTAAGAAATTAACAATGATACCGAACGAATAAGAAATGGTTAAGGTAAACTCGTGTGCACTTGCTCTAAACTGGTTAAATTGAATGCTTGGATGTTTTAATATGTAGTTGATGATGGTATAATAAACCAAAACATCGGCAACGGTAGCTATCCCTGCTGAAAGGAAAAAACGCACCATTTTATGTTGATAGAAAGCATTTAAAGTTTCTGATTTTGATAAAACAGACATTAGGCAACCGCCCTTCCCGATTTATAATTTTTAACAGACCAAACTATGCCAGCTATCCCCAAAATAACCATAACAGATGAAATAAGTTCTGCTTGGGTAAATGAAAGCCCTGCAACTTCATACTTAGAGTTTACACGAATACTTTCTATTAAAAAGCGCTCTACACCATTCAAAATCAAGTAAATAGAGAATAACAAACCTGGTGCTTTAATTCTGTCTTTTACTGCCCATAATAAAGCAAAAAGTAAAATGCAAATAACAGCCTCATACAAAGGTGTTGGGTAAACTGGGTTAGCTAGTTCAAAGCAGAATTTACCTTCGCAACCGGCAATAGGTACACCTTCATTTATCACATTATGCGGATATTTAGAAGCCCAAGCCCAATCTGGCAACCAAGTTAACCAGTTAGGTTTAGCACTTAAATTTTCTATACCCCAATCTCCATCGCCAGATAATTGGCAGCCTAAACGACCTACACCATAAGCTAACATCATACCCGGTCCGCCAATATCCAGCATGTGAACTGG
>NZ_DLHN01000029.1:0-60704 GCF_002483235.1 Pedobacter glucosidilyticus
CCTTGAATTATTCATTTTTTGTTTATTTTTTTCTTAGCATTCATGAACTCGTCCCTCGTTTTTTGGGGACTCGTATGTTTGAAATTAATAAGTTTCTTTGAAGAAAACAGGCTAAGAGATGGAAGAAATATTTTGGGTAAGGTAGTCTAGATGATATACCGAAAAAAGTAAGATTCTCCATTTCTATGCTTCTCCGAATCTGAACAGTACTTAGGGAGCTAAGCATCCCGAATAAATGCGAGTAAAGATTGTAGGAAGCTTGCCTTTAAACTTGAGTAAGATGAAAATAGTTAAGCAATGTATCGGAATTGATGTTTCTAAAGACGCTCTTGATTGCTGTATAGGCAGTATTGATTCCAACCAGAACCAGAGTTTCAGTAAGTCAAAGAAATTCACTAATTGTGAAGATGGCTTTAAAGAAATGCTAAAATGGGTAAAAATAGAGAAAGAAGAAGAAATAGTCTTTATTATGGAAGCTACAGGAGTTTATTACGAGAATTTAGCTTATTGGTTAAACCATCATGACCAAAAACTGTGTGTATTACTTCCTAACAAAGTAAAATACTTTGCTAAGAGTTTAAATTTAAAGACTAAAACCGATAGCCAAGATGCTAGATTACTTAGTCAGTTAGGTCTAGAACGCAAACTTAGTTATTGGTATATGCCCTCCAAGATGATGCGTGAGATTAAGTTTCTAAGTAGAGAATATCGAGAAACTAAAGCTAAACTGGTACAAATGAAAAACCAGTTACATGCTCGTCATCATAGTTATGGATGTCCTAAAAGCGTTGAAAGAAGACTCAAGAAACAGATTAGTCTTTTAGAAACCCAATTATTAGAAATAGAGGCAGAATTGCGATTGCAGGCCATGGCAGATAGTAAATTATATGATAAGATAGTAAGTTTAAGTACTATTCCAGGAGTTAGCTTTATGACCATTATTTGCATTCTTGCCGAAACCAATGCCTTTGCCTTGGTAGATAATGCAAAACAGCTAGTCAGTTATGCTGGACTAGATATTCAGCACAATCAATCTGGAATGAAAGAAGGTAAAACCAGAATATCAAAGAAAGGAAATAGCTTTATCAGAAACGCTTTGTATATGCCAGCATTATGTGCTAGTAAACATAATCCTGCCATGAAAGAATTTTATAACCAACTTATTGAAAGAAAACCAGCTAAAAAAATAGGTATAACAGCAGTAGCAAGAAAGCTTTTAATATTGATGTATGTATTATGGAAAAATGATACAGAATTTAATCCACTATTTGAGCAGCAAAAAGTAGCTTAATAGAAGTAGGCAGATCAAGTCTGCCTACGCAGGATGAACTCCGTAAAGTTCTCCTTATTTAAAGCAAAATTGTAAAAAAATATTTGGTTTTTAACACAGTACCTTTTTTTTCAAGAAAAAAGTGCCTAGGGTTGGCCGCCTATGAGGCCGGAAAGCCTTGTGCGCAACAACCATAACCCTATCTCTAAAAAACTTCTCCATATAAATCTGAAAAAAAATTAAGCTGAGGCATAGGGGTAAACTTAAACCAGCGTGTTACATCATTAAACAACTATAAATTATGATGTATTATAAGAACATAAGTTTAGCATTACTACTTGCCTTAACAAGTTACACAACTGATGCACAGCATTTAAAGAGAGACAAAATTCATTTTGGCTTTATTTATCCCCTAAGTACCAATGGCATAGATGCTCCTGCGGATACCAATCACCTTTCTATACATGCTATTGCTGGAGTGTCTGCCGCAGAAGATGGTGTAAGCATTGCAGGCATCAGTAATGTTGTTAAAGGTTATGCCAAAGGAGTTCAGGTAGCTGGTTTTTCTAACCATATCGGTGCTGAAAGTAAAGGCTTACTGATTACCGGTTTTAGCAATACCTATAAACATGCAGATGGTTTACAATTTGCAGGTTTTACTAATATCAGTGCAGGTAAAGTTAGAGGGGCTCAGTTCGCAGGTTTCCTAAATACCAGTAAAGGCAATACCGGAGCTCAATTTGCAGGCTTTGCTAATATAAGTCCGGAGGTTACAGGTTCTCAGTTTGCAGGTTTTGCCAATATTGTTAAGGATACCGTTACAGGGCCCCAAATAGCGGGTTTTATCAATATAGCAGATTCAGTAGGGTCGCAATTTGCAGGCTTTATAAATGTTGCCAGAAAGGTAAAAGGAGTACAAGCTGCTGGCTTTATAAATATTGCCGATAGTAGCGACTTTCCTATCGGGATTATCAATATCATTAAATCCGGAGAAAAGAGTTTGAGTTTCAGTACGGATGATCAACTTAATACTCTGGCTAGCTTTAGATCTGGTGGAAAGATTTTGTATGGTATTATAGGTTTGGGTTACAACTTTGAAAATAAAGACGAAGTATATGCTTTCGAGCTTGGCTTTGGGGCTCACTTCTTCCGTACCCGATATTTCAGGCTAAATGTAGAACTCAGTTCTCTGTGTTTAGAAAGCTTTAAAGCCGGAGAGTATTTCAAAAATTCCTTAAAAGTATTACCTGCTATCAAAATCAGCAAGCATATAGAACTTTACGGAGGCGCCTCTATCAATTATGTAAATACCAATACGCCAGAAGGTAGAAATCTAACAAAGTCATATATCCACTCCTGGAATACTGGCTATAGTCGAAATTTTAATGGGCTTTATTTAGGCTATACCGGCGGAATCAATTTTATTTTTTAATACTCAAATTCATATTCATCATGAACAATTTAAATTTTAACATTTTAATCTTATTGATATTAGCTTTTACAACCGTTTCTTGTCGTAAAGATCGTGTAGAAGCCAACAAAAACATCGTTACAGAAGAGCGTAACCTATCTGGTTTCCATAGCATAAGAAATAGTGGCGCTACAGAAGTTTTTATTACTTACGGTAATACGTTTAAAATTGAACTGAGAGGATCATCTAACCTTATACCTTATTTTAAAACACGTCTTTTGGGTAATACGCTACATTTGGGTTATCAGCAGGTAAATGTGGAAGATGATGATCTTAAAGTTTATATAACTATGCCTGTTATAAATGGTATAGCATTAAGTGGTAGCGGAGATGCAGAACTGAAAGGAGACTTCCCTGAGGCAGACGCTTTAACTATTGACATCAGTGGTTCAGCCGATTTTGAATCTTCAGAAGAATTACTTTACCATAACGTAAAAGTGAATATTTCTGGTTCTGGAGATGTAAAATTGCCCTTTCTGCAATGCAACACTGCTGATGTAAACATTTCTGGATCCGGAAATACCCGGTTAAAAGTACAAGATCATCTAAAAGTAAGAATAAGTGGAAGCGGCAAGGTTTATTATACCGGAAGTCCACAAATAGATAGTAAAGTAAGTGGTTCTGGCGGAGCGGTTAAAGTACCCTAAAACATGATCAATACAGCTGCTTTACAAGAGGCTTTAAGTATACTTCATGCAGATGAAAAACCATTATATTTGAATGTGCAGGAAGAAGACCTAACTGTTATAGATGAAAAGACTTTTGAACAGCTTTTTAAAAGTCATTATCAGGCCCTTTATGCCTATGCTTATACTTTTTTAAAAGATGAGATGCAGGCAGAAGAAACAGTACAAGGCTTCTTCTTAAAAGCATGGGAAAAAAGAAATCAGCTAGGTGGATTGCTGTTAAAGAAATCTTATTTATACAAAAGTATTTATCATGATTGCTTAAACCAGCTAAGACATCAAAAGGTAAAAAACCAGTACAGCCAACAACTTATGTATTTGGAAGGAGAATCTGCAGAGCGGTCTGCAGATACCAGAGCTCATACTAAAGAACTGGAACAACAAATTACTGAGGCTTTAAATGCTTTACCAGAGCAATGCCGTACCATATTTCAAATGAGCCGTTTTGAAGAATTAAAATATCGTGAAATTGCTGAAGCATTAGCTATTTCTGTAAAAACAGTAGAAAACCAAATGGGTAAAGCTTTAAAAATAATGCGTAGCAGACTAACAGAATTTTTGAGTTTAATGCTTTGGCTTATTAACCATTTTAACAATTAGGCTACTATGGATGAAGAATTATTGATAAAATATATAGTAGGCGAAACTGATGCCAAAGAGCAGGAACTGGTAAATAAATGGTTACAAGAAAGCAGCAATCATCAGAAAGAACTTGGCCGACTAAAGCGTATCTGGGAAGAAAGTAAAAAGATAAGTCTGCATGAATTACCAGATGCCGAAATGGCATGGGAGAAGTTTAAAATGAAACGCTCTCAACAAGAAAAAGTGCAGGTAAAACCCTTAAATACTTCACGTTTCTTGATGTATAAAGTTGCCGCCGCAGTAATTCTGGTAACCAGTATTGCCCTCATGTTATTTCTTTACCAACAAAAACCTACCCAGCTTAATGCGGCACAAGAAATACATAAAGCTGTTTTACCAGATGGTTCTAAAGTTGTACTTAACCGAAATAGCAGTTTAAGCTATCAGGATTTTGATAACGGGGAAAGATTGGTAAACCTACACCATGGTGAAGTCTTTTTTGATGTTAAACCTGATAAAACAAAACCATTTATCATAGATGCACAGGGTATCAAAATTAAAGTGTTGGGCACTTCTTTTAATGTAAAACAAAGAGATACCATCACTGAGGTTATTGTAGAAAGCGGATTGGTAAGTGTAACCAGAGGTAAAGATATGGTTAAACTAAAGGCCGGAGAAAAGGTATTTATAAGTACCAACAGCCCTTACTTACTTAAACAAGAAAATACCGACCTTTTGTTTAGGTACTACAGTAAGCAAGTATTAATAGCAGATAATACCCCCCTATGGCGTGTTGTAGAAGTATTGAATGAAAAATATCAGACAAAGATTGTAATACAAAATCCTCAATTAAAAAATGCTAAGCTTAATGCCACTTTTAAGGATGAGTCTTTAGATGAAATACTCAGGGTAATTGCTGCAACCTTTAATGCCCGTATTACCAAGGTTGATCAGCAGCAAATCATCATTAGCTTAAAAGAATGAAATACCTGATTACCGTATGCCTACTGATTTGCTGGTTAAAAAATGAAAGCCTGGCACAGCATTTACATCAAAAACTTAGTCTCCATCTCAAAGAAAAAACTGTTGAACAGGCTCTGGAAGAACTAAGTTTAAAAGGTAATTTCAGTTTCTCTTATGATGGTCAGCTGCTTCAAAAAGACAGTTTGATTAGTATAAAAGTATCTGAAACTTATGTTTGGCAAATTCTTGATCAGCTTTTTGCTGCTCAGGTGAGTTATAAAGAAACAGGCAAACATATTATTTTAAGACCCGCCCAACATCGTTTTCATATTGTAGCAGAAGAAATCTCTGCAACTAAAAACCAATACAAAATAAGTGGTTATGTGCTACACAACCTTACTGGTAAAGGCGTAGCAGGAGCAAGTGTGTATGAAAAAAAGTTGCTGCAATCTTCCCTTACCCATAAAGATGGTTATTTCAGGATGAGGTTTAGAGGCAATCATCCGGCAGTAGTTTTAACTGCCAGTAAAGAAAACTATAAAGATACTTCTATGATTTTTTTAGCTGATATTGCTGTCGCTCCAGAAGGTTATCAGGATAAAAACACAAAATCTTCCCTTACCATGTCATCTGTTATAGAGCGTACAGGAATAAACAGACTTTTATTATCATCCAAAAGAGGTATTCAGAGTTTAAACATTCCAGATTTTTTTGCTAACAGCCCATTTCAGGCATCTTTAATTCCAGGTATAGGTTCTCAAGGTATAATGAGCTCTCAAGTAATCAATAAAGCTTCTTTAAATCTTATAGGAGGTTATACCGCCGGAGTAGATGGTGTTGAGGTAGGTGGTGTTTTTAACATCACTAAAGGTAGCGTCGCCAAAGTACAGGTGGCCGGTGTTTTCAATGCAGTTGGAGGATCATTAAATGGTGTACAGGTAGCCGGAGTTACCAATTTCAATCTAGATACTATTCATGGAGTGCAGGTGGCAGGTGTTTGCAATTATACTCCGTCTGCTGTTTCGGGTGTACAAATTGCCGGAGTTTCTAATTATACTCCGCAAAACTTAGCAGGTGTACAAATAGCAGGACTTAGTAATATCGTATTAAAGCAGGTAGAGGGCACTCAAATTGCAGGGCTCATAAATATTAACGCAAAAAGCATACAAGGCACCCAGATTTCGGGTTTAGGTAATATCAGTTTCCAACAGGTTAATGGAACACAAATTAGCGGGCTATTTAACTACGCCAAACAGTTAAATGGTGTGCAAATTGGGCTTTTTAATTTGGCTGGTAGCTCTACCGGCTACAGCATAGGCTTATTTAATTTTTTTAAAGATGGTTACCATAAAGTAGAGCTTACCGCTGATGAAATACTTAATACGCAGCTTAGTTTTAAAACAGGTAATGCAAATTTATATACCTTCTTACTAGGTGCTACACATTTAGAAAAAGACCGTAAAGCTTTTGCAGCTGGTTTGGGTATGGGGCATGATTTTAGGTCTCTTAAAAAGCTACAATTTTCTTTAATGTTATCTTCAAAAGTATTTTTTACAGGTAATGATACCTATTTTCCTATTTTAAATAAAATAAGTTTACAGCCTTCTTTTCCTATCATAAAAAATTTAAGAGCTTTTGCAGGACCATCATTTAATTTTCTTTATGATGATAACCAACAAGTTGCACAAGGTTATAAAACAATTTCCCCTGCTTATGCCTCAAATTTAAATAGCCATATTAAAACTTGGGTAGGTTGGAATATTGGACTCACATTTTTTTAATTATAGTACTTAAAATTATTAGTTTTAAGCATCCTTATTTATAATCGCTTCATGATGCAAGCTGAAACGCTTAACCGTTTTAACAGAATAGTTTCCATATTTATCCATTTACAAGCTGGCAGAGTTGTTAGAGCGCAAGAACTGGCACAACGCTTTCAAGTAAGTTTACGTACCATTTACCGCGATATTAAATCATTAGAAGCAGCAGGTGTACCCATTAGTGGCGAAGCCGGAATCGGCTATTATCTTATGGAAGGCTACCGGGTGCCACCCACCATGTTTACGCCAGAGGAAGTTAACAGCTTTGTAGCTTCAGAAAAACTAATGCAAAAATTTAGCGATAAAAACTTAAGCGCACACTATGAATCCGCCATGTTTAAGCTAAAATCTGTATTAAGAGGGCAAACCAAAGATAGGGTTACTACGCTAGAAAATCAGGTTTGGATTAATACTGGTCATGATGTTTTTAACGACCAGGTGCCCAATGCTTTAAACATTTTACTGGATAGCATGGCAGAAAAAAAGCAGGTTACCATTCGTTATCAAAATTTACATGCCGAAGAAATTGTAGAACGTATTATTGAGCCAATTGGAGTTTTTAACGAAAATAACTTTTGGTACATGATGGCTTTCTGCTTACTAAGGCAAGATTACAGGCAGTTTCGTACCGATAGGATATTTTATATCGCTAAAACCGAAAAAAGTTTTAGTAAAAAACATAGCCCAGAGCTGATAGATGATTATAGAAAAGCTATGGAAACCCAACAAGAAAAAACCAAGGTGGTGATTAAAATTGATAAAGATATGGCCAGGTATTTAGGTACAGGTAAGAAATACTATGGCTTTATTTCAGAGAAAGTAAAGAAAGATAGTATAGAAATGACTTTCATGACCACTGATATACAAGAAAGCTTTGCCCGCTGGTTTATGATGTTTGCAGACAAGGCAGAAATTATAGAACCCGATAGTTTAAAAGAAAGAATAGCCGAAATTACAGCCGCAATAAATATAAAATTACGGTAGTAATAACATCTAATCTAACTCTCGACAATACAAACCCATATTTTCTAATCCTTGCGCAATATCTAAAGCTTCAAGCAAAGTAGTTTCAACCCGGAGGATGCGGTCGCAATCCTCCAGATCAAAATTCCAGTTCCCACTTTCATCCATAAGGCCTTTTAATACCTCATTAACGGTAGGTACCAATTCTTTTTCAACTGATGTTTTAAAAACCAGTATTTTTTTCATAGCTATCTTTCCCAAAAAAATGGGGGTTCAATCCCTAATGAGCGTAAATACACGTAAGCTTGCCCCCTGTGATGAATTTCATTATCAATAAAATAAAAAATGGTAGACCAAACAGAACCTTCATATTGGCCGAAAGCTAAAATATCCTCGTGAAAGCGTTCTAAACTAATTTTAGTCCACAGTTCATCAATTTGTACGGTAGCCTCGTCCCAAAGTTTTAAAATAACTGCTTTTTGTTTACCATGTTCCAAATGTTCATGAAGTTCTTCTGTTTTACCATAAACTATTTCTCTTAAACCCGGTACAGCAATAGCCAATAACTCTTGTACCATATCTGCAAAGGGTCTCATACCTCCAATACTATAATCAAAAAACTCTTGCTCTGGAAAAGCTTCTATCAACTTACGGGTTAAACCTCTGTGTCCTTGCCAGTGTGCTCGTAATTCCTCTGAAGTAATTACAGTTGTGTTTGTTTTTGTAGTTTCCATAATGATTTATTTTATATCCCAAAACTACTGTTGCTATTGACAAAGGCTTGTCAGCAATGTTAATCTATTTTATTATCCCTATCATCATCCTACAACAAGTAAATATGTATCTTACATCATCATTTAAAAAACATACATTTAGCTAAGACTAGTAAAACACCATTATAACATGAAAATTGCCGTTTTTAGTACCTACCATTACGATGAGGAATTTCTTAACAGATACAATACCGGTCATGAGCTTACCTACTTTACCCTGGCCCTTAACCCGGATACTGCACCTTTAGCCAAAGGCTTTGATGCCATTTGCATTTTTGTGAATGATAAAGTAGATAAAACGGTATTAGAAGTATTAAAATCTGCAGGTGTTAAATTAATTGTTTTAAGATGTGCAGGCTTTAACAACGTGGCTGTAGCCGATGCTAAAGCAATGGATATAACCGTAGTAAGGGTACCTGCTTACTCGCCAGAGGCAGTTGCAGAACATGCTATGGCATTGATTTTAACCCTAAACCGAAAAACACATAAGGCTTATAACCGTGTACGCGAGGGTAATTTTTCTTTAGAAAGATTGATGGGTTTTAACCTGCATAACCGTAAAGTAGCGGTTATTGGAACAGGAAATATTGGTAAAGCATTTTGTAAGATACTAAGTGGTTTTGGTTGCCAGATTAGTGCTTATGATTTGTATCCACAAGATGATGTAAAAGCCATGGGTGTACAGTACGGCACTTTAGAAGAAACCTTATGCGATGCTGATATTGTTTCTTTACACTGCCCTTTAACGCCAGAAACGCAATACCTCATTAACCAAAAAACATTAAAATTATTTAAACCTGGTGCCATGCTCATCAATACCAGCAGAGGTGCTTTGGTGCATACCAAAGATGCTATAAAAGCTTTGAAAAGCGGCCAATTAGGTGCTTTAGGTTTAGATGTTTACGAACAGGAAGGAGATTTATTTTTCCACGACTTATCTGAAGGAATTATACAAGATGAGATGATTACACGTTTGATTTCTTTCCCTAATGTGTTGATTACCTCGCATCAAGGATTTTTTACACAAGAAGCCATTGGCGAAATTGCAAGAGTTTCTTTTGCCAATATTGATGCTTTTTGCAATGGAGAAGAACTAAAAAATAAAGTAGATTAAAGAATTGTCTTATTTTCTTCTACCCTGAAGGCTACTATTTTTTCTATCAGAGCATAAGGGATAGGCTGGTTTAAAGGAAATTGTACCGAGCCTTTTCCTTGTTTATAAGCAGCCAACTCATCTGCAAATGCGGTATGACCACTTGGTGTTGCATAAAAACCAATATGATTTTTAAAAGCAGCAAAATATACCAATGGTTTTTTATGAAGCTTATAAGCAGGCATACCATAGCTGATGCTTTCTACAGCATCTGGTGCAAGTTTTTTGATAAGTTCTCGGATTTGTTTTAGCTGGTGCTGAATGACTTCCGGAAACTGAGCAATATATACATCAACAGATGCTAAACTTTCCATTTGATACAGTTTAAAATAAGGTTGGATTTTGAGTTGCCATTACCGGGATATGCAAACTGGTACCTACAGCTTTGTTAAGCTTTTGTATGAAATAAGCAGACAATAAAGGCGAAGCTAACTCTACATTCTGGTGTACAAAAAAATATAATTTTTCTAAACCTGCTTCTTTCCATAGGGTAATGCGTTCTACCCATTCATCTAGTCTGCTATAATCAGACTCATGATTGGCACCTACATAACGTATAAAAGCAACAGGCGTACTTAGTTTCATGTGCATCATGTCTCTTCTACCTGCTGTATCAACCAAAACATTACTAACATGGTGTTTTTTAAACAATTGGTAAAGCTCATCGGCAACAGCTTTATGGGTAAACCACTCTTCATTTCTAACCTCTATAGCTAGCGGTATAACTTTAGGGAAATCTTCTACAAAAGTCTTAAGACGGTCAAAATCTTTTGGTTTAAAATTATCATGCAGTTGCAGAAATACCATACCCAGTTTTTCTTCAAAATGGCTTATCGCATCGCAAAATAAAGTAACGGGTTCTTTAACATCTATCAACCTTCTGTAATGACTTACTGTATTGGTTATTTTAGGGAAAAATTTAAAACCATCGGGTGTTTTATCTTTCCAGCTGCTTACCTGGGCGCTACTAGGTAAATTGTAAAAAGTGGCATTTAGCTCGATACAATTAAATTGAGTTGCGTAATAAGTTAACTCGTCTTTTGTGCCTTTAGGATAAAAACCTTTTAAATCTGCTTTATTCCATTTTGCACAGCCTACGTAAGCCTCAAAAGCATTTTTTGCCGGCTTACTCCATATTTCCTTAGTTTCAGGAGCATCTGCCGGAAGGCTAAAATTTATAAGAGATGGGTCTTCTACTTTTCCAAATTGCATAATATCATCAAAATTAAAACAAAATACTTAGCCTTTTGGTAAGGTAAAGCTAAACTCAGAACCAACACCTTTTTGACTTTTAACACTTATCGTTCCTTTATTGGCCAATACATATTCTTTACATAAAATTAAGCCTAAACTATTTCCTTTTTCATTACCAGTTCCTGCTAAACTGATATTTTCAAAGTTGAAAATACGACTTTGTTTTTCGGCCGACATGCCTATACCGGTATCTTTAACCGTAATTTTAATCACTTCTTTTTCCTCTTCAGCAAAAATTTTGATACTGCCACCAGCATTGGTAAACTTAATAGAGTTGCCAATTAAATTTCTGATGATGAAGTCTAGATGTGCTTTATCTGCCACTACTTTAATATCCGTAGGCACCTCATTACTAAAGGATAGCTTTTTATCTTCTAAAAGTACATTTAAAAAATCTTTATTGAGGTTTATTTCTTCGGAAATGGAAATGGTTTGAGGGTTAATTCTTAATCCTTTTATTTGGGTTTCTCCCCATTTCACCAAGTCATTTAGGGTATCTAAATATGCCGTACTATTTTGTGTTATTTTGTCTATCAACTCAGCCTTTTCCTGCTCATCCAAATAACCGGCTTTTACCATCCCTAATAAGTTAATAATAGCGGCAAATGGCCCTCTTAAATCATGAGCTAAAACAGAGAAAAGTTTGTCTTTTACACTATTAGATTCCTTTAATTCTTGATTGGCTTTGGATAACAACTGATTAAATTGTCTATTCCTGCGGTTATTAATGGCCATAAAAACCAATACAAACAAACCCAAAATTGCAACACCTAATATGATAGTGCTGCGTAAGTTTTGTTGGGTATTGATGTATTGTAGCTCTTTAACCCTAGCTTCTGATTTGCTTAACTCATAATCAGCTTGCAAATCGCTTATTTTACTGTTGATATCTTGATATAAAAAACTATCAGCTAAGTTTTTCTCAGCTTCCTTTAGCCTCAAAGCTTCTTTATAGTTACCAGCTTGGCGGTAAAGTTTAACCATTTGGTTAAGAATTTCTACTTCTCTTTTGTAGATATTATTTTTTTTAGCAAGTTCTAAAGCTTGCTGATAATAAGCCAGGGAAATTTTACCATCAATATTTTTGTAATTTTCTGCCAAACCTAGTAATACTTCCATTTCTCTCAAGAAATTTTGTATTTCTTTGGCTTTTTTAAGTGCATCTTTTTGTAGCAGAATAGCTTCTTGCTTTTTACCTGTAAGCGCATAAACACTTGCCAAATTATTAGTTAAAGTAATATTTAAGCCTTGATATTTGATATTATTACTTAAAGCAATACCTTTTTTAAGATAATGCTCGGCTAAGTCGTAGCGTTTAATATCTCTGTAAATGACTCCAAAATTATTATAGATATTAAGTGTGATATTAGAAAATGGGATAGTATCGTTGATAAACTCGGCCTTTTTCAGGTATTTTAACGCAACAGGATAGTTTTTTTGGCCCAAATAACCTTCCGCTACTGTAAGGTTAGACTCCATAATACCAAAAGCATAATTGTTTTTTTCGCTTATAGCTAAAGATTTTAAAAAGTATTCTATGGCTTTATCATGATTACCCTTTCTATTTTCTACCACCCCTAACCGTATGGTAACTGCCGAAATACCTTTTACATTACCCGTTTTTTGGTAAAGCGTTAAGGCTTGTAAATATTGTTTTCTAGATTCGTTGTATTGTCCTTTATTATCGTATATCATCCCCAATTGGTTAAGCATCATTGCTTTACCATTATCATCATTTAACCTGTTGGCAAGCTCTAAACCACGGTTTACAAAATAAAGTGCGGTATCAGGTTTAAAGTATCGATATCTGCTCACTAAAGAATCATAAAGTTTAAGCTGTGGATTTAGCTTTACTGTTGGCTGAAAACCTAAACTTAAAACCGAGCACAGTATAAGCAATAAAAAAGTTAGGCTTTTGATATAATGCTTTTTTATGGTTTTAGATGCAATCATATTAAGTTATACTAATATAAAAATCTATCCGATAGATTTACACATTTTATAGCATTATTATATACGCTTATAACCTTAGTCTAGATGGGCATGGCAAAAATTATTTAAAATAATTTTATATCACTTTATGGAATTGGTATAATTATTACATCTTAGAGAAAAACAAATATGAATAATATGATAATCCAAATAAAAAAGAACATGAAAAAGTTAGTTTTAACCCTTGTAGCATTAGTTTTTGTAGTTCAAGCTTTTGCCCAAATAGATTTAAGAAAAAAGATTGAAGTAAATGGAAGTGCAGAAATGGAAATCACACCAGATGAAATTTATGTTGGTATTTCTTTAAAAGAGTATATGAAAGATGCTAAAAGAAAAATAAGCATCAGTACTTTAGAAAAACAATTACAGGCAGCAGTTTTAAAAGCTGGTATACCTGCTCAAGATTTCATGATAAATAACTTAAGTAGTTATACCAATTATTGGGAAAAGAAAAAAGACCCTGCATTTTTAGCCAGCAAACAATACCGTTTGAAAGTAAAAGATCTTTCTAATTTAGATGCTATCATTGCTGCTGTTGATGCACAAGGAATTGCATATACCAATATAGAAAGCTACTCGCACTCTAATATTGAGGCTTACAAAAACGAACTTAAAGTTAAAGCCCTAAAAAATGCTAAAGATAAGGCTACCACATTGGTAGAAAGTATTGGCGAAAAACTAGGTGGCGTATTGTTAATACAAGACCACAATAGTGATTTTACGCCACAACCAATGATGTATAAAACAATGGCTGTGAGAGCAGAAATGGCAGATGCCGGAGCAATGCCAGATATTGATTTTAAGAAAATTAAACTGAATTACACAATTAATGCAGCTTTTGAAATAAAGTAATAGCTGATTATTTTTAGATAAGGATATAACCTAAAACATATCATTTCACAATTAAAGGAGGCTGCCTCCTAAATTATTAGATGATAGTATGTGGAGCGCTTACAATAGGTAAGCGCTCTATTTGATTTATGCTATTTTTTGAGGCATAATATTTCTAATAACCATCATTAATCTAGATGCTAAAAGCCTTCAAAATTAACAAGAAATTTTACCTACCCTGTTGGCATGTCTGCCGCCTTCAAATGCAGTAGCTAAGAAAGTATCAATAATTTGCTTAGCCAAATCAAGAGAAATAAAACGTTCGGGAATACAAACTATATTAGCATTATTGTGGGCTCTTGCAAGTTTTGCCAACTCAACCTCCCAGCAAATAGCAGCTCTTATTCCTTGGTGTTTGTTGGCTGTTATAGCTACACCATTAGCACTTCCACAAATTAAAATACCTAAATCATAAGCACCACTTTCTACTGCACTGGCTGTAGGGTGTGCAAAATCTGGATAATCTGCAGAATCTGATGAATAAGTACCAAAGTCTTTTACTTCTGTAATTTGAGGTAAAGATTTTAGATAGGGAATAATTTCTCCTTTATAATTAAAACCCGCATGGTCTGCTCCTATGGCAATTTTCATATCCTATTAATTTGCGTAAAACTCTTGTTCTTCTTTTAATCTCTTTTTATTCACTCTGCCAGATACACCAATACTTATTTCATACAATAAAAATAGTGGGAAGCTTACCGTTAGCATGGTTAATATATCTGGTGTAGGCGTTACAATAGCGGCAATAATTAAAATTAACACCACTGCATATCTTCTTTTTTCTCGCATAAATTGCGGTGTCATGATACCCAGTTTTGATAAAATATAAATCACGATAGGTAACTCAAATACAACACCTGTTCCAAGTGTTAATGTTGCTACTGATGATAAGTACGAATCTATAGTAATGGTGTTTTCTATAATATCTGATACCGTATAATTGGTTAAAAAATTCACAGAAAGTGGTGCTATAATATAATAACCAAATAAAACACCTATCAGAAATAACATACTGGCATAAAAAACAAAACCACTGGCCGATTTACGCTCGTTCTCATGCAGTGCAGGTTTAACAAAACGCCAAACTTCCCATAATAAGTAAGGAAAACCTAAAGTTATACCCATAAGTAAAGATGAATTTAGCTGTAAGGTAAACTGGCCAGCCATTTCTGTGTTGATAATTTTTCCTGGGATTTCGGTAATACAAAAATCAGGACCTAAGTTAAAACGTTCTCCAATTTTACACATCATTTGGTAAGTCCAAAAATCAGGGCGTTTTGGTCCCATGATGATGATATCAAAAAGAAAATCGTAATAAGCAAAGGAAAGAACAGTAAATACGACAATAGCTACAGCAGAACGTATTAAATGCCATCTTAAAACTTCAATATGATCAAAGAAAGACATTTCTGCCTCTATAGTTTTACCTTTTTGCTTGATAGCTTCAACTAAATCTTTTTTTCTCTCTTTTGCCATGTTAAAACAAAAATACCATTCTGTTTTATAAACAGAATGGTATTTGTATAAATAATATCATGAATATTTATTCTGCAAAATCAAAAGACTCCATAAACTTAGTGGTAAAGTTACCTGCTCTAAAATTAGGATCTTTTAATAATTTTAAGTGGAAAGGAATCGTTGTTTTGATACCTTCAATCACAAATTCGCTCAAAGCTCTTTCCATCGTATTTAAAGCTTCTTCACGTGTTTGTGCCACGCAAATAATCTTTGCAATCATAGAATCGTAATTAGGTGGAATGGTATAACCCGCATAAACGTGGGTATCTATTCTTACACCATGTCCGCCTGGAGAGTGGAAATGTGTGATTTTACCTGGTGAAGGTCTGAAGTTATTAAACGGATCTTCCGCATTGATACGGCATTCTATCGCATGCATGGTTGGCTCATAAGATTTTCCTGAGATAGGAATACCTGCAGCAACTTTTATCTGCTCTTTAATTAAGTCGAAATTAATAACTTCTTCTGTTACCGGATGCTCTACTTGGATACGTGTATTCATCTCCATAAAGTAGAAATTGCGGTGTTTATCAACCAAAAATTCTACTGTACCAGCACCTTCATATTTTACGGCTTGCGCCCCAGCGATAGCTGCTTTACCCATTTTCTCACGCAACTCTGGTGTCATGAAAGGAGATGGAGCTTCTTCAACTAATTTTTGGTGACGTCTTTGTATAGAGCAATCTCTTTCAGAAAGGTGACAAACTTTTCCGTATTGGTCTCCAATAACTTGGATTTCAATATGACGAGGGTCTTCGATGAATTTTTCAAGGTATAAACCATCGTTACCAAAAGCAGCACCAGATTCCTGACGAGCAGAATCATAAGCTGGTTCAAACTCTTCATCGTTCCAAACAACACGCATACCACGGCCACCACCACCGGCAGTAGCTTTTAAGATAACCGGATACCCAATTTCATTAGCGGTAGCAATACCTGATTTTAAATCGGCAACCAAACCTTCTGAACCTGGTATGGTAGGTACACCAGCGTTTTTCATGGTTTCTTTTGCTGATGCTTTATCGCCCATGCTATTAATTTGCTCGGCTGTTGCACCAATAAATTTAATCCCATACTCCGCACAAATAGCAGAAAACTTTGCATTTTCTGATAAAAATCCGTAACCGGGATGTATAGCATCTGCATTGGTAACTTCAGCAGCAGAAATAATATTTGGGATATTTAAATAAGAATCTTTACTTGGAGGCGGGCCAATACAAACAGCTTCATCAGCAAACCTTACATGAAGGCTATCTCTATCTGCTGTAGAATAAACAGCAACAGTTTTGATGCCCATTTCTTTACATGTACGTATGATACGTAATGCTATTTCTCCACGATTGGCAATTAGTATTTTTTTAAACATTATTATTATTCAATTTGTCGATAATCGATAGGTTAATTTCTTCCAAAGGCAAATTCTTTCTTGCCTATTTGGACAAATTGATTAAATAGGTTCTACTAAGAATAAAGGTTGATCGTACTCTACAGGTTGTGCATTTTCAACCAAAACTTTAACTATACGACCAGAAACTTCAGATTCTATTTCATTAAATAGCTTCATCGCTTCTATAATACAAACTACCTGACCTGCTGAAATCTCATCTCCAACGTTTACGAAAGATGGTTTTTCTGGATTTGATGAGCGGTAGAAAGTACCAATCATTGGAGATTTTACAGTGATGTATTTTGAAGCATCATCAATGGCTATTGGAGCTGGAGCTGCTGCTGCAACTGGAGCTGGAGCTGCCGCAGGAACCTGAGCTACCATTTGTTGTTGTGGTTGCGCAGCTACATAAGTAGGCTCTTGATTGGTTTTTATTGTAATTTTAAAGTCTTGCTCTTCTATTGATACTTCATTCACACCTGATTTTGATACGAACTTGATCAGATCTTGAATTTGTTTAATATCCATTCCCATTGATATAGGTTTTATTAGTGTTAAATTTATTTAAAAAAAAATCTAATATAGTAATCTCTTAGCTAAATTAAGCATTATATGCCCATTTCAAATATACCGAACCCCAGGTGAAACCGCCTCCAAAAGCTGCTAATATGATGTTATCGCCTTTTTTAAGTTTGCTTTCCCATTCCCACAAACATAAGGCTATGGTACCGTTTGTTGTGTTTCCGTACTTTTCTATGTTAATCATAACTTTTTCCGGACCAACGCCCATACGGTTTGCTGTAGCGTCTATAATTCTTTTGTTAGCTTGGTGTGGCACTAACCACGCAATATCATCAGAAGTTAAGTTGTTTTTTTCCATAATTTCTGCTGCTACATTGGCCATATTGGTAACTGCAAATTTAAAAACAGTTTGCCCTTCTTGATAAGCATAATGCTCTTTATTATCTATGGTTTCGTAGCTGGCAGGTTTTAAAGAACCTCCTGCTTTTAGGTTTAAGAAGTTTCTTCCAGCACCATCACTTTTCAGGATAGAATCTATAATTCCTAATCCCTCATCATTAGGTTCTAAAAGTGCGCATCCGCAGCCATCTCCAAAAATGATACAGGTTGTACGGTCTTCGTAATTGATGATGGAAGACATTTTATCGCCGCCTACTACTAAAACTTTTTGGTGTTTACCAGACTCAATAAACTGAGCCCCGGTTGATAAACCAAATATAAAGCCAGAGCAAGCAGCTTGTAAGTCATATCCCCAAGCATTAACAGCTCCAATTTTGTCTGCTAAAATATTTGCTGTTGCCGGAAAAGGCATATCTGGTGTTGAGGTGCAGAAAATAATTAAATCAATTTCTGCTGCTGATATTCCTCTCTTTTTTAAAAGGCCCTCTACAGCAGGTACTGCCATATCAGAAGTTGCAAGACCTTCTCCTTTTTGTATTCTTCTCTCTTTAATACCTGTACGGGTGGTAATCCATTCGTCGTTGGTATCAACCATGGTTTCCAGTTCCTGGTTTGTTAAAATATAATCAGGTACGTAACCATTAACTGCTGTTATAGCAGCATGAATTTTACTCATATTTTGGTGTTATTAGATTTAGTTGAAAGCAATTTTAAATTTATCAATGATTTTAGTTTCTATCATATCTCTTGACAATAAAACCATATTTTTAATTGCTTCCGGGCTGGATATACCATGCCCGATAATTACCGGAGCATTCACGCCTAAAATAGGGCTACCTCCGTATTGTTCGTAGTTAAACCTGTCAAAAAACTCATCTTTCATTCCCTTTTTTAAGGTTAAAACGTAAAAAGATTCTGCAAGTTTTAAAACTACATTACCTGTAAAACCATCGCAAACAATTACATCAGCTTTATCATTAAAAAGGTCTCTACCTTCTATGTTACCAATGAAATTAAGCAATTCGGTTTCTTTCATGAGGGTATAACTAGCCTGTGTTAACAGGTTTCCTTTTTCTTCCTCTTCGCCAATATTCATTAACCCAACTTTTGCATTTGCAATATCATAGATGTGTTCTGCATAAATGCTTCCTAATATACCAAACTGCAATAAAATGTCTGGTTTACAATCTGCATTAGCACCTACATCTAATAAAATACCACAACCGCCTTTAACTTTAGGTACAATAGAAGCAATGGCAGGTCTAATAACACCTGGAACTGTTTTAACGCTAAACATAGCGCCAACTAACATGGCTCCGGTATTACCAGCAGAAGCAAAAGAATCTATCTCTCCTTTTTTTAAGAGATCAAAGCCTAAAGAAATGCTAGAGTTTGGTTTTTGTACGATGGCTTTGGTAGGGTGTTCTCCCATACCAATTACCTCTGAAGTATGAATAATTTGAAAGAGGTCTGGATTAAAGTTATTATCCTTAAGAATGGGGTCAATAAAAGTTCTATCTCCGATAAGAACTAATTTTTGGTCTTCTTTGAGTTGTTTGTAAGCCTCAATGGCACCCAATACTGTTGATTTGGGCGCATAATCGCCACCCATTATATCTAAGCCAATTTTCATAAGAATAATCTGCTTTTAAATGGAAATAAAAAACTTTTATACAATTTTAAGGTTAAAAAGCCATTTTTCATTGTATAAAAGTTTTTCATGCTTGAAAATACTTAAGCTATTGTAGTATTCTCGATAAGAAGTTTACCCTTATAGTAAAGATTACCGTCTACATTGTAGGCTCTGTGTGGCAAATGAACTGCACCAGTTTCTTTACAAGTCCATAATGATGGAGCTTCTGCTTTATAGTGCGTTCTTCTTTTATCTCTTCTAGATTTTGATATTTTACGCTTTGGATGTGCCATTTTTTCCTATTTTTTAATTATTTTTTGATATTCTTTAAAGCTGCCCAACGGGGATCTACATCACCATTATCTTCACTGTCTTCTATTGATAACTCTTGTAACTTAGCAATCATATCTTTGTCACAAGCATCTGTATTTCCTGGATTATCACACATATTAATGTATGGTGCTGCCAGGGTAATCATCTCATAAATGAAAGTTGAAGTATCCACCTCAACATCATTTTTTGTTAAAACAATAACTTCGTCTGTTTCGTCTAAATCATCTTCTTGAGAGAATTTAGCTATCAGTCTATCGCGTGTATCTAAGGCTTGAGGATACTCTGCCAAGCAACGGTCACAATCTAGGTAAATTACCCCAGTGATGTGAAAATCTAATACTAACATGGTTTCTTGTCTATCTAAAACAAGATCAACTTTTAGTAAGCCGTTTTTAACTAGCGAATATTCAAACTCATTGAAAAAGCTACCATCAACATCAAAATTGAACTGATGTAGACCCAGCTTTAACCCCGTAAACGGAACCGAATATTGTTTAAGTAATTTCAAAGTCCGACAATTAAGCCTGCAAATTTAGGAAAAATAATTAAGCTGTAAAGGTTTTTTTCAAAATGTATCATTCTACCTTCAAGCTTTTTATAATCTTTTGGTATAAAATGCTGTTATTTTAATCTCTATCTCGGCTCATTTTAGAAAAAGCTAAAGTGTTAGCAGCAAGTTCTGCCTGCTCTCTTCTACTTTTTACAATGTGAATGGCTGCAAATAAAGCCTCTCTAAAAGATGCTGGTACGGCCAAATTCTTACCTGCAATATCATATCCTGTGCCGTGGTCTGGCGATGTTCTTACAACTGGTAAACCGGCAGTAAAGTTAACGCCGCTATTAAAACTCATGGATTTGAAAGGAATCAACCCTTGGTCATGATACATGGCTAAAACAGCATCAAACTTTGCATAAGCTTGGTTACCAAAAAAGCCATCGGCAGGGAAAGGACCAAAAGCAAACACACCTGCTTCTGCAGCTGCCTCAATAGCTGGGATAATAATTTCTTGTTCTTCTTTACCTAATAAACCGTTATCTCCGGCATGCGGGTTTAATCCCAACACGGCAATTTTTGGTTTTTCTACCCAAAAATCATTTTTTAGAGATTGGTTCATCAGCTTTAGCTTAGAAACAATATTTTCTACCGTGATGTTGCTGGCAATATCTTTAACAGGGATGTGCCCAGTAACTACACCTACTTTAAAATTTTCGCTTATCATGAACATCAAAGCATCTTGACCACCAGCTTTTTCTTGTATAAATTCTGTATGACCCGGAAATTTAAATGCCTCACTTTGGATATTGTATTTATTGATTGGAGCAGTTACCAATGCATCAATTTTACCGGCAACCAAATCATCTGTAGCCCTTTGTAAAGATAATAAAGCATATTTACCACCCGTTTCATTAGCTACACCCAATTCAATTTTTACATCTTCTTCCCAACAATTAATCATGTTAGGTTTGCCATGATGTGCCTGACTGGCATCATTAACCACCTGAAAAATAAATTCATGAATATCAGCAGCTTTTCTATGAAAAGAAGCAACTTTAGTATGCCCGTAAACAATAGGAGTACAATATTTATAAACCTCGGCTTCCATTAAGGTTTTAATGATCACCTCTAAACCTATACCATTTACATCGCCTATAGAAATACCAACTTTTAATTGCTCGCTCATAAAAATGAATCTAAATTTTGTGCAAAATAAATATTTTGAGTTTAATCTTCGGGTATTCACGTTAATCTTTACGTAATTTGTGACGTTTTTTAATCATTATGAGTCAGGTAAAAGCCAAGAAACATTTAGGACAGCATTTTCTAACCGATAAAAACATCGCCGAAAAGATTGTCAATTCCCTTATCCATACCCACAAATACAAGAAAGTTTTAGAGGTTGGCCCCGGAATGGGCGTTTTATCTGATTTTTTATTAAAAAAAGAAGCTTATGAAACGTATCTTATAGATATCGATACAGAGTCTTTTGAATATCTGCATAGGCAATACCCTAGTTTGGGTGATAGATTGATTAATGCAGATTTTTTAGCATTACCATTTAAAGATGTTTTTTTAGAGCCTTTTGCCATCATTGGAAACTTTCCGTACAATATCAGTTCGCAAATCTTATTTAAGATTTTAGAAAATAGGCAACAAGTACCAGAAGTAGTAGGGATGTTTCAAAAAGAAGTTGCAGAGCGTTGTGTGGCCAAACCGGGTAGTAAAGAATATGGTATTTTGAGTGTTTTTTTGCAAGCTTATTATAAGTGCGAGTATCTTTTTACGGTAAAAGCAGGTGTTTTTAATCCGCCCCCTAAAGTGCTTTCAGCAGTTATCAGGTTAAGTAGAAACGAAGTTGCCGATTTAGATTGTGATGAAAAATTATTCTGGCAGGTGGTTAAAGCTGGTTTTAACCAAAGAAGGAAAACATTAAGTAACGCACTATCAGGTATTATATCAAAAGATAAACAAGATGACACTGAAGTTTGGACATTAAGGGCTGAGCGTTTAAGTGTTGCTGATTTTGTAGGGTTGACGAATTTGATAAGTAAAAGCTTACAGAATTAAAAGCTATATTTAAGCATTTGGATAAATGGAGTTTATGTTAAATAAGCCTCTTTTATAGCGTTATTATAGTTAATCATCATAAAATATGGAACAAGATATCAGATGGGAGCAAAGGTTTGCTAATTATGTTAAAGCATTGCATAAGCTCACTCAATCCATAGACTATATTAAAAACAATTTTATTCCCCAAAAAGCATCAGCTCAGGACGAGAATATGGTCTTAGACGAAATGCTTAGAGAAGGTTTGATTCAAAGGTTTGAATATACGCATGAATTAGCTTGGAATGTGATGAAAGATTATGCCATTTACCAAGGAAACTCGAGTATTGGAGGTAGTAGAGATGCTTCTAGAGAAGCTTTTCAGCTCCAATTAATTGCTGATGCTCATGTGTGGATGGATATGATAAGCAGTAGAAACAAGACATCACACACCTATAATGAAGAAACGGCAGAAGAAATTTTCTCTAAAATATTAGAGGAGTACTACCCAGCTTTTATAGCTTTTAAAAATAAAATGGAAGAAAAAAGAAGCCAATTACATGGATAATTTGAAGCTTGATATGGGCTTAGAACTCAATGATATCCAAAAAATTAAAACTGTTTTTATGGATTATCCACAGCTTGATAGCGTTTTAATTTATGGCTCAAGAGCAAAAGGTAACTATCGCCCAGCTTCCGATATAGATTTAACGCTTATTGGTAAAGATTTAACATCATCATTATTAAGTGAAATAGAATTTAAGCTTGATGATTTATTACTTCCTTATAAATTTGATATTTCTATTTATGATAAAATCTCTGACTCCCAGTTTTTAGATCACATTAAAAGGGTAGGAAAAGAATTTTACAGAAAACAAAATTAACCATAATTCTTCCCTCTTTAGAGCAAGGAAGATTTAGCATAACAAGATGAAGAAAATATTAATTGTAGACGATTTACATCCTGCTTTTAAAATAGCAGCGCAAGATTTAGGTTATGAGGTGGATGATTTACCCCTGATTAAAAAAAGCGAAGTTCTGGAAATCCTCCATCAATATGAAGGTTTAGCAATACGTACCAAATTTAGGGTAGATAAAGAGGTGATAGACGCGGCGCCAAACCTAAAATTTGTAGCCAGAGCCGGAGCCGGAATGGACAATATAGAAGAAGCTTACGCCGATGAAAAAAATATTCAATTGATCAATGCTCCGGAAGGAAATGCTGATGCTGTTGGTGAGCATGCTGTAGGGATGCTTTTATCATTAATGAATAATTTACGCAAAGCGGATATTGAAATTAGAAATGGTAAATGGGACCGCGAAGGTAACCGTGGTTACGAGTTAAAAGGTAAAACTGTTGGTATTATTGGCTATGGCCACATGGGGCAAAGTTTTGCTCGTAAACTTAAAGGCTTTGAAGTAAAAGTATTGGCTTATGATAAGTATAAGACCCGCTTTACGGATGATTTTGCTACCGAGGCCAGCATGGAAGAGATTGTGAAATATGCTGATGTTTTAAGCTTACATATCCCATTAACCAAAGAAACCCGCCAAATGGTGGATGAAGAATATTTAAGACATTTCCGCAGACCTATTTTCTTTATTAATCTAGCCAGAGGCGAAATTGTAAACACTCAAGCGGTTTTAAATGCTATGGAGGAAGGGAAAATTTTAGGTGCCGGATTAGATGTTTTAGAGACCGAAAAATTCCCGGCTTTGGGCGAGCAAAATTGGTATGCTGCTTTAAGCGAAAACCCTAAGGTTTTGTTAAGTCCGCATGTAGGTGGTTGGACATTTGATTCTTACCGAAAAATATCAGAAGTATTAGCTGATAAATTAAAAAATTTGGAATTGTAAACCCAAAAATATTATCTTCGTAATCATTGAAGCAAGACTATGTCGGTTAAGACCAGATATAGTCTTGTTTGTTTTTTAAGAGCTTGGTAACCATCCGGGCTTTTTTATTCAATAACCAAAATTAAAAGAGATTATGACAGAGGTTGCATATTTTACCAAAGAAGGTTTAGAGAATTTAAAACAAGAGCTGCAGTACTTAAAAACAGAAGGAAGAGCAAAAATTGCTGCTGCTATTGCTGAAGCAAGAGATAAAGGAGACTTGTCTGAAAATGCCGAATATGACGCAGCAAAAGAAGCACAAGGGCATCATGAAACTAAGATTGCTAAGTTGGAGAACACTTTGGCAAACGCCAGGTTAATTGATGAATCTAAAATAGATACCTCAAAAGTTTTGGCTTTATCTATTGTTAAAATCAAAAACTTGAAAAATAATGCTACCATGACTTATCAATTGGTTGCAGAAAATGAAGCTGATTTAAAGTCTGGCAAGATTTCAGTAAAATCACCTATAGCACAGGGTTTATTAGGTAAATCTGTTGGCGATAAAACGGAGATTACAGTACCGGCAGGAAAAATCGAGTTTGAGATTATGGAAATTAGCAGGTAATACCAAAACATAAAAACATGTCTAGTATATTTAAAAAAATCATTGATAAAGAGATTCCGGCACATATTGTAGCAGAATCGGTAGATTTTCTGGCTTTTCTGGATATCAGTCCGCTAAGAGAAGGGCATGTTTTGGTGATACCTAAGCAAGAAGTTGATTATATTTTTGATGTAGAGGATTCTTTATATGTAGAGATGATGCTATTTGCGAAAATTGTAGCTAAAGGCTTAAAAAAAGCTATTCCTTGTAAGAAAATTGGAGTTGCTGTTATTGGTTTAGAGGTGCCACATGCTCATATTCACCTCATCCCGATGAATAGCGTTTCTGATATGGATTTTAGTAAGCCCAAATTATCGCCTACACAAGAAGAACTCAGCAATACTGCTCTAAAAATACTAGAAGCTTTAAGGGAGGATTAAGGTTTCGATAAGGATTAATATACAAAGCTATCTCATAATTTTTGAGGTAGCTTTTTTTGTTTAAGAGGGGGTTTTGATGAGTTGGGGTTTCATTGATTGAATGATTGATTTTTGATGGATTGATTTCCCTGTTTTTTAATTTTTAATTTTTCCTTTTCTTAACCGCGGAGTACGCAGAGGGCACAAAGCTGGGTGTAGACTTATAAAAGCGCTCTGCGAACTTTGTGTTCTCTGTGGTTAAAACCAATCTTAAGTTTTTCTATGTAGGATGGATTGACTTATGAAGTTAATCAAATTCCTATGATGATTTAAGCTTTTAGCCTTAAGCCTTCCGCTTTTTTGATGGATTGATTTTTGAATAAGAGAATGATTGAATCAGTTATTGGTTGCCAGTTCTGTATGGTGAGTTTCCTGTTTTTAATTTTTAATTTTTCCTTTTTAATTTTCTTAGTTGATGATTTAAGCTTTCTGCTTTTAGCCTTCCGCTTTAAGCTTTCTCTGTACCTTGTTCGAGACTTGTTCGGGAAATGGCCCTGTTTTTCCGAAGGTGTTACGAAGAAATCTGGGAGAAGCACCGAATGTGATATGGATAAAACGTGGATAAAAGGTGGGGTATAGGTGGGCTATACGTGGACTTAAAGTAATAAATTTTCTTGATGATGTGATTGTTTATAATAGAGGTTAAACAAACATAAGCAATGATATGTAATTTTCAAATGAAATTTGTATTTATTAGAGAAATCTTTCTGGATGGTTTAAAAGGGATATTTTACATTCTTAAAACAGAGATACTTTATGTCTATGTAAACATCAAAAAAGCATTTCTTTAAACTCGTTATTGAAATTAAATCCAGCAATTAGTTATGACCATGAATTAAAAAACTTTATATGTAAATCATATCCTTTAAAAAACCACCTAGAACTTACCACTTTAATTCAGCGTATTTGATTAAAATTATCCGTGTATACCCGTGTATATCCGTGTATATCCGGATAATAGTTGTCTTAATTCTTATAATTGTTAGATTTTATATTTCAAGTATTGAAAATCGCTTTATAAGATAGGCGGTAAGAATAAAAAAAACCAAAATATAGATGATTATAAAACATATTAGCCAAATAAAAAGTCTTTTAGATCATTTGAATATTTAAAATCTAATACTAAATTGTAACTTAATCGAAAAATATGCGCTATAGGATAGCGGATATTTACTAGTTATAGCCAATTTTAAACCGAACATAATGAAAACATACTGCATCATATTTCTGACAATTTTGACTTTAAATGTTTGTGGACAAAGCAAACCAAATAATTTGAATTCCGAAATGACACGATTAAACACAGAAACAGTTTTAATCGTTCAATCTCAAGCTATTGACGAATATCCAGTATGGTCACCAAAATCAGATTTCATTGCTTGTAACATTGAGGGAAAGTGGTACAAGTTTAGGTTAACCAACATCGAATTAACTAATACAAAATGGCATGGACCTACAATTGGTGTTTTGACAACCAAAGACGCTTATTCTGAATTGACGAATAAAGAGCAACCTGAATTTGAAAAAGTATCAAAATTTAATCCACGAGAATTAAAGACTAAAGACGGAACAAAAGTTGAACTTAAAATGAAAGAAATGTCGGTTTCACTTGTTTTGACTAAAAAAGGTGAAAAACCGAAAATACTTTGGACAAGTGGTGGAGAAAATTGTCACAGTCTCGTTCTCTCTCCTGACGAAAATTATGTAGCGTATTTGTGTGAAATGACCGGACTTTTAATAATGAAAATAAAATAAAATAAAAAACTGGCTATAACAGCAAATTTGTTCAAAAATGGCTGACGGTGGTTCACGTTAATTCATCAGTTATTTACTTAATTTAGTATTGTGCGACAATGATTCTGCAAACAATGCCATTTCTGCACAAATTTTCAAACCGTTGGTGGCAATGTTACCGAGACACTTTACTAACAGACAAAATCAAAAATAAATATGGGACTATTTGACTTTTTTAAAAAGAAAGAAAACAACGAAACGCCAAAATCAGAAACGCCAAAAAGTGAACTGTTTTTATCTTTAAGCAAGTATAACGAGTACATTGTAAGATTTGTTGGTATGCAACAACAAGGTAACTATGCACCAATTTCAGCTTATGAGAAAGCAAATGGCGAAATTGTTGGGTTTTTATATGTAATTGGTGACGATAATTCATATTCTTTGTCAGCCGAAGAAGTAATTGAGAAAATGGAAAGTAGCTTTAAGATAAAGATGGTAAACAACGAGATTAGTTCTTATGTAATTCTATATCATTCTCAATTTGCTGATGACAATAATCACAAACTTGCTAACAATGACAACGAACTAAAAGCAATTACAGTTTCATATAATTTCAAAAATGGAAATTGTGGAAAAATTGGACTTCCATATTCTTTTGAAAAAGACGAAATAACCTACAAGGGATTTAAGAATTTCAGTCAAGCAGAAAACAATATTATTTTTAAAACACAATTGATAGAAAATAAGGATTATTTTCAGGACAGAGAAGAAATTAAAGCCCCACTAATTGAAAACGAAATTGGTTTAAAGATTAAAAAATCAAACAATTCAGATTTAAGTAATACTTGGTGTGGTGTATTTGGTTTTGAAACTTACAGAAAGCCAAATGGAAGTCAGATTTTAATGGAATACTTTGCTTTAGCAATGACTAATGGTAAAGTCACAAAACATAATAATATCAGTATTTCTCAATTAGATTACAATGATATTTCGTTAAAAGGAATATCAGTAGACGACAATCCCAAAACTATTTTACCAGTCATAAAAACAGATTATGTTCTTGATGTTGTAAATAAAGAAATTAATGAATGGGAGAACATAGAAAATTTAGAAGCAATAATAACTGGCAACGGTAGAGATACTTTTGGTTTAACCTATTTTGCGACAGACTATGCAGAAAACAGGGAAAAGTATCTTTCGAAAAAAGAACATAAAATAAAAATTAGTGGAATTGCATTTGTCTTAGACATAAGTAAAGTAGAAAATACAGATGGTGAAGTAAAATACAGCGAAGACTTTACAATGTATATGCCGAACAATGATTTGCCAAATTATGCTTGTTTTGACTTTATTGGACAGTTAGAAGATTTTAAAGAAACGTTTTTGTTAGAAAATAATAGCCAAAAGGGGTACATAATGAAAGTTAGACTTATTACAAACCCAGACATTAAAGACTTTTTTACAATAGATATTTTTGTCACACAGGAAAATATGAGATTTAACGACCTAACAAAAGGAATGAAAATAACAGGAATGTTCCAAATGCAAGGACAAATTGCAGAATAAAAACACTGCCACCAATCGAGTAGACGGCTCCGCCAGAGACTGACGGAGTTCGCCTCTCACACCACCGTACCCATTCACTTTGTTCAGGGCAAGCCAAACGGGTCTCGTATACGGCGGTTCGTAAACTGATGGGTTGAGTTTTGTGTAAATCTCCAGCATAGGTATGTAGCCTTTCCGTTTTAGCCGTTTAATTGTTATGGTAGTATTAAGAATTGGGCTTTGAGCTATGCGCCATCCTCCTTTTCTTGTCCTGCTCCATGCGTAGGCATGATCGAAATCTACCCCTAAACGCATCAGGTTTTTCCTTTTACGTTCCGGTTTCTTCCAATCCGTCCAAATGCAGTAGCGCAAGCGGTTGCGCAGCCAGCCGTCCACTTCACACAGTTTACCTATTATGCTACTTCCCTTAAAATAGGTGAGCCAGCCTCGGGTAATCTCGTTGATTTTTACGATGCGTTCTGTTAAACTTTTGGGTAGCGTTTTCCGTGTAACTTCCTTTAACTTCTCTTTTAGTTTTGACCATGCTTTTTCTCCTACTGTTAATTTGTATTGCCCTTTTACTCCTTTTTGGTACGTGGATGCAAATGTAAATCCTAGGATGGTAAAATTACTGGGTTTTACTATTCCGCTCTTTGACTTATTCACTTTCAGCTTTAGCTTCTTTACCAAGTATTTGGTAATGGCTTTGCTTGCCAGTTTTGCATCAGAGGGGAGCTTGTAATAGATACTGAAATCATCGGCATAGCGTACAAACCTTAGCTTTCTCCTTTCCAATTCTTTATCCAACTCGTTAAGCAGAATATTAGAGAGTAGTGGACTTAATGGACTGCCCTGTGGCACTCCTTTTCTTCGTTTTACTAATTTGCCGTTAATTTGTATCGGTACTCGTAACCATTTCCGTATCAGTCTTAGTGTTACTGGGCATTTTACCTTTTGATAAATCAGGTTCAATAGCAGGCAATGGTCTACCTCGTCAAAGAATGTTTCCAAATCGATAGCTATGATGTGACTATAACCTTCGTGGATATTGCTCAATGCTTTGCCTACTGCTGTTCTAGCGTTTTTGTAGGGTCTAAAGCCATAGCTATTTTCATGAAATTCATGCTCGAACTTTGGCATCAAAACTTGTGATACGGCTTGTTGTAGTAGGCGGTCTACAACCGTAGGAATACCTAATAAACGAAGTTTTCCTCCGCCTTTGGGTATCTCTACTCCTAAAATTGATTGGGGCAGGTATTTGTTCTCTTTTATTTTCTCCAATAGCGCTTCCCTATGTTTTTGGACATAGGATTTTAAATCGGTGATTTGTAAACCATCGATACCAGCACTCCCTTTATTAGCCATTACTTGTTGTAATGCCTTTTGGAGGTTTTGAGGACGTAATACTTGTGCAATCAATCTTTTGCTTTTGTTTTAATGTTGTTCTTCCTATTCTGCTTTTACAGGGCTATGGCTTACGCCAGTCCTTTGTAAATTAAGAACCAATTTACGTTCGGTCCTTCCTTGTTTGTGAGACCATGTATCGTTTGTTGATACCTCGTTAACTCAAGTACTACGACCTCTGCTGACTTCTCTTTTTGATTAGCTCGTAATCTAAGAGATCTCCCTCGGTAAGATAAATACCCTTCCATCTACTCCTGCTGAATCTACATCTTTGAGCTTTTGGTATTGGTAGGACTTCGGTGTGCTGTGCAACCTCATCCGCTCAACGATGCCTCTTATCCAGTTTCTGTTCGTCAGTGCAGACTTTTGCAGGCTCGCTTACTTCACTGCTTAAATCACTTCAAACCAGCTTGCGACTTGCTAATTCTTCCAGGCGTTACCCCAGCGAATAAGGGACTTACACCCTCTGGGTTTCTTTAATTTTATTTTTAAAGAACTATATTTACCATTCAAGGCGTACACCACAAATTTGTATTATAATGGCTGAACTGCTTTAAGTTATTTTGTCGCAATTAACTAAGTTTACACGGGCAGACCAGTTTTTGCTTTCTAAGCCATTACAACACAAATTCGCCAATCGTTATATGCCATTTTAGGACGACCAACAAACAACAACGACAAAACATTGGAAACATACATTACAAAACTAAAACACATTCTCCCGACATTTTTCATAATTGCTTTCTCGACAATTATCGGACTTTTACTTTTTCGTTGGCTCTTTGTTATTCAATTTGATATCATCGACATTAAGGAAGAAGTTTGGTGTTTGTGGTTACCTATGGGATTACCTTGGATACCTATTCTAATATGGTTACGACCAAGATTAAGAATTCTTACTTTCAAAAAAGATAATGACAATGGACGCTTTTTCTTTCAATTTTTATCGGCAGGAACAATTATAGCTTCTCTTTTAGTTTCACAAAATTATTTAACCACTGCATCTGGTAAACTAAAAGAATTATCGACCATCAGCGACATTGATAAAATAGAGAAAGCTCGTTATTACAAATTGAAAAAATTTTCAGTTGCTCCAAATTATGGTGGTTCTTTCACAGACTTTCGGACAAGTGGGAAATACAATCAAGACTTAAACTTCGATGTTTATTTTGTTACACCAATTCTCAAAGACACATCTGAAACGATTACTGACATCCCTAAATATTGGTATGGTGTAAAATTCAAAGAGCAAATCAGCAATAAAATCAGCACTGAAGAAAAAGAAAGAAAGTACGAGGCATTTTATAATGAATGCATTGACAAGATGAACAAATATGACTTTCATTCTTTAGACCACTTTGAACGAAAACCAACCTCAGACGATAGACAGAACTTTTTAAAAGCAATTGAAGCAAGAACAAAGCAAACAGCCGATGAGAATTTCATTATTTTAGAACCAATACAAGAGAGATTTGAAGATAGAAACGGAAATAAATTTGCTTGGATTTTCGGTTCGTTTGGAATTGGACTTGCAGTTTTTTTGTTCGCTTTAATTTGGCCAGGTTATAGTGAAACTGAAAGGAAAAGGTTTTTAACAGGCAAGAAACCAAAACAAGACGACCTTTTAGATATGCTAAACTACCTTGTACCTAAAGGTGACCACTTTGCAACTTCAATAATTTTAGACCTGAATATTATTGTCTTTTTACTAATGATATTTTCAGGTATTCACATTATTTCTCCAAACGGAATAGAGTTGCTTCATTGGGGGGCAAACAGGCGACTTGAAACAAGTGGTGGAGAATGGTGGAGACTATTTACAAGTATGTTTTTACACGGTGGCATAATGCATTTATTACTGAACATTTACGGGCTTGTTATTGCGGCTATTTTTGTTGAGCCATTGCTTGGACGTAAAAAGTATTTTATTTTATATATTCTATCAGGACTTTGCGGAAGCCTTGCTAGTATTTGGTGGTATCCTAACACAATAAGTGTTGGTGCATCAGGTGCAATATTCGGACTTTACGGTGCAATACTTGGACTGCTTCTGACAAACGCTTTCCCAAAAGAAGGCAAGAAAAGTATTTTTATGATGATAGGAATTTATGTAGGTATTAATTTGCTTTGGGGTTTAACTGGAGGTATTGACAATGCAGCACATATCGGTGGACTTCTTAGCGGAGCATTAATCGGAATAATTTTATACAAACTTGACGATGGAAAGAAAAACGGCATATAACAGCACCTACAAGAAATTAGCGGTTCAGTACTTAAATGAAACTTTATGATTCGTATCAAGTTTTGTGGTGGCAGACAGTTTTGTGCTTTGAAATCCGCCACTGCACCAAGCGCCAAACCCTAGAAATATTAAAAAACCGATATATGAAAACAATTCTTACTTTGACAATTTCCTTTTTATTTTTCAACTGTTTTGCTCAGGAAAAAAATTTTATTGACCAGCCGTACTTAGAAACAAGTTCACAAATGGACACTTTAGTAATTCCAGACAGGATTTATATTACTATTGTGCTGAACGAGGTCGACAGTAAGAATAAAAAATCTACCGAAGAACTTGAAAAAGTGCTAGAAAAGACCTTAAAAGAATTAAATATTAATACGGAAAAAGATTTGTCACTAATAGATTACAGCAGTGACTTTAAGAGTTATTTCCTCAAATCACAAGACATCCTAAAAGCGAAAAACTACTCTTTACTTGTCCGTGACGCCGTGACAGCAGGACAGGTTCTAAAAAATCTAGAAGATGCAGGAATTTCAAATGTAAATATTGAAAGAACAGAATATTCTAAATCAGAGAGTTTGTTGCTTGAATTAAAATATTTGGCAATTAAAAAAGCCAAGAATAATGCGTTAAAAATGTTAGAACCCTTAAATCAGAAATTAGGAAAAGCTATTTTTATTACAGACAATAATTCAATTTCAAACACTCTCCAAGGAAAAGTTAGTGGAATACAAATTAGGGGTACTTCAAGTATATATGGTTCAAGAGCATCTGAACCTATATTAGTTGAATTTCAAAAAATCAAGTTTCAATCTCAGGTTAACGTTAAATTCATTATCGAGTAAAATACTCCACATAACAGCAGATTTAAAAAGTTATGGTAGAAGTAGCATTAAAATTGGCTAACCAGCCCCTAAAAATATTACCTTTGTAAAGTGGAAAAAATTGGCTTCATAGAGATAAGAATAACAGGTTCAAAGGGAAACCTTGACCTATCACCCGAGAATTACGACATTCGGGAGATTATCACTATTCTCGAAAATGCCGAAAACTTGCTTTATCCGGGCGATAAAAGAGACAGACCGAATATCAGTTACAAAATTGAAGAAGGCTCTGTTAAACATATACTTAAAACCTCCATTCAATATATCATCGGTTTTAACGCAATCATTGGACAGGTTAGCCAAATTCAAAACATAGACTTTCTTGACTTAGGGACTGCAAAAGCATTTGAAAACATTCAAGATATCGCTACAAAACGCAATTATGTTTTTAGTATCAAAACATCACTAGAGAACACAAACGAAGTAATAGTTGATAAAACAACGAGATACTACAGAACAGAAGCAATTTGGGCTGACGCTGAATTTTATTTGTATGGCAAGGTTACTAATGCGGGTGGTAAGGACAAAGCTAATATCCACGTTTTCACCGAGGAACTCGGAACAGTAAGAATACAAACACCAATTAGTTTTCTAGAACAATATGATGAGAACTTGCTTTACAGGACGTTTGGCATTAGAGCGACAGGTAAACAACATTCTGAAACAGGAGAAATTGACACATCAACATTAAAGTTTATAGAACTGGTTGACTACCAACCCAAATATGATGAGACATATTTAAAAACACTTCGGGACAAAGCAAAAAAATCTTGGCTTAGCAGTATAGACCCGGACAAATGGCTAAAAGAAATAAGGGGTGGATATGACGCATAAAGCTGTTTTACTGGATACCAGTTTCTTTATTCGCTTTTTAAATGAAAGTGACCCGTTATTCAAAAATGCTGACGGATATTTTCGTTATTTTTTGCAGAAGGAAATTACGATGATGATCTCTACAATCAGCATTGCAGAGTATTGTGTAGGTGGCGATGTTCACGAGCTTCCTCTCAGAAACTTACAAATAGTTCCATTCAATTTAGACCATTCAAAGCGAACAGGAGCGTTTGCGAAAATTGTATTCAATGCAAAGAGAAATGGTAAAATAGATATTGCAAATAGAAATATCATTCCTAACGACACAAAACTGTTTGCACAAGCCGACTGTGAAAAATCTATAGAGTTTTACCTTTCATCAGATAGTGAAAGTTTGAAAATTTACGACATACTTAGGCAAGAAACTGCAACAAAATTTCAATTCATAGACTTGAATACGCCATACAATGAAACATTCGGATTGTTAGACCTTTGACGAAGAGAGAAGATTGGGCTCATGCAAAATATTAAAGTCTTTACTTGACTAACTTGCGGAGAATAATTTTTTAATCACCGCATATTTGCGGAGAATAACGCCTATATTTACCGTATGCAAAACATCTGGTAATGGCAAAATACATTTATCAATACGAAAACTGGACGAATTTTACATGGCGTGAAACAGATATCAATGCCGTTTTTGGTGAAGTGCGCCACTTGCAAGGTAAAATTGTAGGGCAAATGAACACGCTCGGTTTTGCAACCAAAGAAGAAGCAACACTTACAACTTTAACTCTTGATGTTATTAAATCATCAGAAATTGAAGGAGAAAAACTCGATTATGACCAAGTTCGTTCATCTATTGCGAGAAGATTGGGTATAAACATAGCAGGACTTATCCATACAAACAGAAACGTAGAAGGTGTTGTGGAAATGATGCTTGACGCAACTCAAAACTATCAGAAGCCGTTGACAAACAAAAGACTCTTCGGGTGGCATGCTGCACTTTTCCCAACTGGGCATAGTGGTATGCACAAAATTGAAGTAGGTCGTTATAGAACTGGTGAAATGCAAATTGTATCAGGAGCGATGGGAAAAGAAAAAATCCATTATGAAGCAGTTCCTGCGAATAAAGTAAAGGAAGAGATGGATAATTTCTTAAAATGGTTTAATAGCAACTCCTCTATTGACCCTGTTCTAAAAGCTGCAATTGCTCACTTTTGGTTTATCATCATACATCCATTTGACGATGGGAATGGAAGAATTGCAAGAGCGATTTCTGATTTAATGCTTGCCTGTGCCGACAAAACAACAGAAAGATATTACAGTCTGTCAAGCCAAATTTTAGTTGAGCGGAAACAGTATTACGAAATTCTACAAAAAGTTCAACATAGCAGTGGAGATATTACAGATTGGCTAAACTGGTTTTTGCATTGTCTTAAAAGTTCACTTTTAGCAACAGAAAAAACATTACAAAAAATATTACGCAAGACTGAGTTTTGGAAAATTCACGAAAATACGGTGTTTAATGAAAGACAAAGATTGGTGTTAAATAAACTGTTTGACGGATTTGATGGAAAATTGAAATCATCTAAATGGGCAAAGATTGCTAAATGCTCAGCTGATACAGCATTACGCGACATAAAAGATTTAATGGATAAGAGAATATTGCGACAAGAACAACAAGGCGGACGAAGTACAAACTACGAACTTGCAGACTTCTAAATTAATAACATTAACCTCTGATAACTCAATATTGTACTGTAGTGTATGAAAGTAATTTACCATCCAAAAAAAGAGACCACAATATTAAATTGCAGCCTCTTATATTGAAGTTAAAAGGAAGATGTTAGTTATTATTGTAGGTAATGTAAGCCATTAAATAATCATTATATTTTTCCAGCGCATCTAAAACCGCAGCTTTATATTTTTCTGGGTTTGCTTTAACATTAAAAGTAAACTCCCCTGTTGCCCTACCATTACCAACTAAACCACCACTAAAAATGGCAGCCATATCGCCAACAACATCACTTTTAAATTTTTTCATACTTTCTGGCATTCCCTTAGCGCTTTCAATTTTCTCGGCATATTGGGCTTGGGAAACCACTCCTTGTCCGTTTTTAATAATAGCATTACAAAAACCATAATTATCACCAGCAAATAAAGCATAAGAACCATCGCCACGCATTACAGCACCTTCTGTTACTGCTTCTACGGTAATAACAGGGTAAATGGTAGCTTTAGTTTTGGTGGTTACCGTATTGCTAGAACTACTTAAAAAGCCATATTCTGTATCTTTAGAGATACTTTGGGCGATATAGGCAAAATCTATAGTTAGAAAAACCTGGCCTACTGGATACTTTAACTCATTAGCTAATCTGGAATGTGCACCCGCCATGATAGGAAACTCTATATATGGCCCTTTATTAGCAGTATAAACATTGGCTATGCCCCAACTTTTCTTGTAGGTTTGACGTTCGTTATTTCCGTTTTTTTCTAATAAAGTAGCATAATGCTTAGATTCTTTATACTTATCAGAAACGTTAAAGCCTTTACTCTTCAGCTTTGCCGCTAATCTTTGATAATATTCATCTGCTATTTCTTGAAAAAGTGCATCGTCTACACCTTCCAAAAAAGCCCATGATATGGCAGATCCGGCGTCTCTTTTAACCGATTTCTCACTTGTAGCAACTTTAAAACGCAGGTTAACACTTGTTAAAGCCACTTCTGAGGCCTTTTTAAACGGCGAGCGGTAAGTACCTTTAGGCGCAAACATTTTATCAACTTGTTTTTCGCTTATTTGCGCAAAAACGTTAGTTGTTAAGCATAAGCTAGCGGTTAGGCAATAGGCTGCTAATTTGTTTAGAGATAAATTTTTCATGCTTTAATATTTTTAGGACTTCAATAATGATGGTAAAATTGCTGTTGTTTTAGCTGGATTACCATACGAATAAATTCGTATTTTGCATCAATCAATAAACTTAATAGGATTTCATTAGCGTATGAAAACAACTGTTTTAGCTTTTTTCTTATCTATCTTATTTTCTTGTTCTGCTATTTTAGCACAAAGCAAAGCTCAATTAGAAATAAACCAATTTATTGATAAAACCAAAGCGGTAATGGGGCAGCCCGACTCTATGTTGCATTATGCAGATTTAGCTTATCAAAAAGCAAAAACAATTAACGATACCAGAGGCTTGGCTACAGCAGCTAAATTTAAAGGGGTGGCTAACTATTTAAAAAGCGATTTTAAATCGTCTGTAAAGCATTATCAAGAAGCTTTAAAGTTATTTAGCTCTTTGAAAGATACTTTAGAAATTGCAAAAGCTAATTTAAACATCGCTACTACTTATAGTGCATCAGGCGAGCATCAATATACCATTACCTATGCTTTAAAAGCACTAAGATTGTTTGAAAAAATTAAAGAAGAAAATGGACAAGGAAGGGTAAATAATCTTTTAGGTATGGTATATCATGAACAGGCTAATTACAAGCAGGCTATGGTTTATTTTAAGGATTATTTGCAAAATGCTTTAAATGTAAAAGACCTTACAGAAATTGCTTCTGCTTATAATAATATGGGCTCTACCTTTACTGCTTTAAATAAAATAGATTCTGCTATTTATTATCTACAATTAGCTAGACAAAAGAATATTGAAATTAACAACCTGCCTGCAAACGCTCCTGTTTTAATCAATCTGGGCGAATTATTTGTTAAAAAAAGAAATCATCAACAAGCTATTATCCATTTAAATGAAGCCTTAATCCTTACAGAAAAAATTGGGAATCAGGATTTAAAAATGAAAGCATTGTATAACCTAGGTTATGCCCATGCCCAAACAGGGAAGCTAGCACAAGCAGAACAAGAGTTTAAAGGTGCTTTACAAATTGCCCAAAATTTAAATGACAAAGAAATTTTATACAATAGCTACGCCGAGCTTGCAAAATTACAACAACAAGCAGGTAAGTATCAGGAGGCTTATGAGCATATTCACAAAGCCTTTATGCTTAAAGATTCTGTTTTGTTCTTAAACAACCAAAAGAGTTTGCAAGAGTTACAAACGCAATACGAAACCAGTAAAAAAGAGCAACAAATCACCAATCTAAACCAAAAAAACTTAATCCAAGAGTTAAAAATAAAACAGCGCAACCTATACCTGTTTATAGCTGCGGTGATATTGACTTTAGTAATTAGCGGCGCTTACTTTATTTATCAAAAAAGAAGAGCAAAAGAAAAGCAACTGATACTAAAAGCCCGCTTAGAAAAGCAAATCTTGGAAGAACAGGCAAGACAAAAAATGCAATCTGAAAAAGTAAGGATTTCTAGAGAATTGCATGACCATATTGGCTCTTACCTTACTTTTATCAATAATACGATGACCGGTATGGTAGAAAACGAAACTCAGGACTATGATAAAATTAATCAAGTAAAACAACTGACAACAGAAACTATAAAAGAACTCAGAAAAACAGTTTGGCTTATCAATAAAGAGGCTGTAAGTGTAGAAGAACTAGCCGTTAAACTTAGAGATTTCTTTAAAAGTATTTCTTTTTTAACTGTAACAGATGAAGGGCAAACAGCTAAAATTATTGATGCTACAAAAGCCACAGAAATTTTCAGAATTGTACAAGAAGCTGTAAACAATGCGCTTAAACATGCAAAAGCCTCACTTATTGATGTAAAACTTGAGGTTAATGATACGCAATTAGATATCATGATTACGGATAATGGCAAAGGCTTTAAAGAAGCTGATATAATGGCTGGTTTTGGTTTAGCTAATATGAAAAATAGGGCTGCCGCTATTGGTGGAGTTTTACATATTACCTCAGACCTGCACACCGGAACAAGTATACACGCCACCATTAAACTTTCATAAATACGGAGTTTTGCGTATCGGTTTAAAGCTTAAGCTTGTTTAGTTTTACAAAAAAATATTTTAAGTATGATCCATATAGCCATTGCAGAAGATAATACCTTTGCTTTACAATCTGTTTTAGATAAGCTTGCTAAGTATGATCATTTAGCTGTTAAATTGGTAAGCCCCCATGGGCAGGATTTATTATCGAAAATAAAACTTCATCCTATTCATCTGGTATTAATGGATATAGAAATGCCGGTATTGGATGGTATAGAAACTACGCGGAAATTAGTTCAACTAAACCCTAAAATAAAAGTATTAGCATTAACCACCTTTGACGATGATGATAAAATTTTTGAGATGATTATGGCTGGTGCATCAGGTTATTTACTGAAAGAGGAAGGGCATGAAAACATTTATAAAGCTATTACAGACACTATGGATGGTGGTGCGGCAATGTCGGCAAGTATTGCTTTAAAGGTTATGAATATCATGCGTAGGCAACCTCATGATGCTAAAACGGTTAAGGATTTTGATATTACACCAAGAGAAAAAGAAATTTTAGAACACCTAAAAAAAGGTCTTACTTACGAACAAATTGCTGCTAACTTATTTATTAGCTACGGAACCGTTAGAAAACATATCGAAAATATCTACAAAAAGCTACAGGTTGATAATAAAGTTAGTGCGCTAAATATTGCTGTTGAAAATAAATTGGTATAAATTTATTTCACCCTTTTAGCATTATCCTTAACAAAACTTTCCCAACCGCTATAAGTTTTACTTTTACCACTGGTAGAAATTTTTTGAAAAGAATGGCAAACAGCAACAGCCAAACCATCAGTAGCATCTAGAAATTCTGGTGTTTCTTTAAAGACCAATAGTTGTTGTAGCATAGCTGCAACCTGTTCTTTTCCTGCATTTCCGTTTCCGGTGATAGATTGCTTCACTTTCTTTGGAGAGTATTCAAATATGGGAAGATTTTTTGCCAGTCCGGCAGCCATAGCAACGCCTTGTGCCCTACCCAATTTTAACATCACCTGTATATTTTTACCATAAAATGGAGCTTCTAGAGCCATACAATCTGGCTGATATTGCTCTATTAAACTGCTGGTACGTTCAAAAATACGCTGTAGTTTTAGCGGATGATCATCTAAATGGTCTAGTTTAACAATGCCTAAGTTGATTAAAGAAAGTTTATTTCCGGTTTCTTTTACCAGGCCATAGCCCATAACTGCGGTACCTGGGTCTATCCCTAAAATAATTCTTTCTTTTGATTTTTCTATCAGCATACTGGCAATATTAAGCTAAATTCTTAACATTGTACAAATATGGCGGTTTTAACAAAGCAGCAGAAAAAAAACATCAGTTACCTTATAAAAATTTCAATTCTACTATGTGCAGCTATTTTTATTCATAAGCGCTTAACAGATAATAGTAATTTAAGAAATTTTGAAGAGTTAATGGCTGATTTACACCCCAAGCAAGTTACCTTAACTTTAGTGGGTATATTTCTTTTGATGTTTTTTAACTGGTTTTTAGAAAGCATCAAGTGGAAATTTTTAATCGCAAAAGTAGAAGTTATCAGTATAAGGAAAGCTATAGAATCTATTTTTTGCGGTTTAACCTGGGCCGTTTTTACACCTAACAGAATTGGAGAATACGGTGGAAGAATTTTCTTCTTATCTCCCAGAAAAAGAATTCAAGGCGCTGTGCTGATGAGTGTTGGGCACATCTCACAAATGGTGATTACCAATATAGCTGGTGCTATTGCTTTATTATGGTTTCTTCATCAGTTTGTGATTCAAGAAATCAACCTTTTATTTGCCATTGGTTTTGTAATAGCCGTTTTTTGTTTTTTTCTTATCCTTTTTTATTTTAATATCCATTGGTTAAATAGCTTGCTAAACAAACTTAAATTTTTAAATAGGTTTACTTCGTACTTTAAAGTTTTAACCAATTTTAGTCAAACAGAACTACTTAAGGTTATGCTGCTAAGCTTAGGTAGGTTTGCGGTATTTACCTCGCAATATATACTTATCATACATGTATTAGTACCAGAAATTCCGTACTATCAAATAAGTTTATTGGTATTTATTTTGTTCTTTGTACAATCGGCTTTACCATCTTTAGATTTGCTTGATATTGGGGTAAGAAGCATGACAGCAACATACTTCTTTAGTTTCATTACCCATCAAGAAATTGCTATTATGGCTGCGGCCTCATTAATATGGTTGGTTAATTTAATTATTCCAGCTATTTTGGGTTCATTCTTTGTTTTTAAACTTAACTTCTTTGATTAGTATTCTTAGCCTGCTTTCTTTAATTTTTACGATTGTTTATGTTATTGTTGTCTTATTTTTAAACCGAGGCTGGCAAAGGTTGCGCAATTTTACTTTTAAAGATATACAAGCACATACCAAAGTATCTATCCTGATAGCAGCCAGAAACGAAGAAGACAAAATAGCTTTAACCATTGATGATATATTAAAACAACAATATCCAAAAGAGCTTTTTGAATTGATTATTGTAGATGATCACTCTACTGACCATACGGCACAAATAATTGCAAGTTATGCTTCGCAGGGTGTTAAACTCATTCAACTAAATGAAAGCGAGCCCTTAAATTCTTACAAAAAGAAAGCTATTGCCGAGGCTATTAAAACAGCCACAGGAGAGCTCATCATAACTACAGATGCTGATTGCCGCATGTCATCTTTATGGTTAGCTACTATTGTTAACTATTATAACCAGCATGGCTATAAGCTTATCAGTTCGCCAGTAGCTTATTTTGAAGAAAAAAGTTTTTTTGAACGCTTACAAACATTAGAATTTTCTTTTCTGATTGGTTTGGGTGCTGCGGGTATTGGTAATCAAATGCCTTCTACCTGTAATGGTGCTAATTTAGCTTATCGTAAAGATGTTTTCGAAGAACTTGGAGGCTTTAAAGGAATAGATGATTTAGCCTCAGGTGATGATGAGCTTTTTTTACATAAAGTAGCTTTTGCCTACCCAGAAAGCATTGGATTTTGTAAATCTTATGATGCCATTGTGTTTACCCACGCTAAAGAAAACTTAAAGTCATTTATTCAACAGCGTAAGAGGTGGGCCAGTAAAAGTGTTAAATACAAAGATAAGCGTATTGTAGCATTAGCAATTTCTGTATGGATATCTAATTTAAGTTTAATCTCACATCTTTTATTTGTTGCTTTTATACCCTCACTTTTTCCGATTTTTATCATCCAATATCTACTAAAAATGGGTGTAGAACTTTGGTTCCTTTACCCAGTTTTAACATTTAACAAAAGAAGAAGTCTATTAATTTTATTACCTTTTTTAACACTTTTACACCCCTTATACTTTATTTATATTGGAATAGCAGGTAACTCTGGAAAATATAATTGGAAGGGACGCATGGTTAGATAGTTTTTAAATTGAGTTTTTTGATATAAATAATTAATTTAGAAACATAGAATAAGATTTTGAAAAAAGAGCTAAATATTTCTAAAGACGAAGAACAAATAGATCTTATCGAGCTCTTGCTGAAAAGGCAGGCCGAGTTAAACGCACTCTTAGAAATCACTCAAGCTATCAATAGTAACGTACCAGGCTCTGTTTTGATAGAAATGCTAGAGCTTATCTTAAAAACAACTTTAAAAGTTGGACGTTTTAGGCTACTTTTTAAAAACGAAGACGATTTTATTTGTGTATCGCAATTTGGTGGTGATTTAGAATATGATGAAGACTATAATGCCATCAGTAAAGAATTGATAGAGCTTAAAAATCCAACAGAGCTATCAGACCACCCAGACCCTGTATTTAATAAATATGAGTTTTTTATACCTGTTTATCATAAAAACCAAGCTTTAGCCTATATATTGGTTGGCGATTTTTCTCCTGAAGAAAAGCTGATAAGCAACAAAATAGATTATATCCAGACACTGATAAATGTTATCATTGTTGCTTTTGAGAATAAAAAATTATTTAAAGAACGTATTCAAAAAGAGCGTATCCAAAGAGATCTTGAGCTTGCCAGTCAGGTTCAAAACATGCTTATTCCTCAGGTTTTACCCAAAAACACCGAGTTAGATGTTGAAGCTATCTATCGCCAACATCAAACCATAGGAGGAGATTTTTATGATTTTATAGAACTTAATGATACTGAGATTCTTTGGTGCGTAGCCGATGTTTCTGGAAAAGGAATATCCGCAGCGTTAATTATGGCCAATTTTCAGGCTAGTTTAAGAGCCTTAGTTTCTGTTGATATTTCTTTATCAGAACTTATTTCCAGACTCAACAAAGTAGTTTACCAAAATACTAAAGGCGATAGGTTTATCACCCTATTTTTGGGTAAGTATAATAAGCAAACCCGAGTACTAAATTTTGTAAATGCTGGTCATAATGCCTCTTTGTTGATACAAAACAACAGCGTTGAACCCTTATTAAAAGGCACCACCATGATTGGTGTATTTGATGAGTTACCCTTTATCAATGAAGGACATATCACTATACCATCTGAGGCTTTAATTTTTAATTATACAGATGGCATTTTAGAATTTGATGGAGAAGAAGAAAGAAGCCTATCTGAGATAGATTTAATGGATTTTTTGATAACCCACAATCATCAAGACTTAAAAACAATCCACCATTTACTTATTAAAAAGATTGAAAATACAAGAAGAAGTGTTACCGCAACAGATGATATTACCATCCTATCTTTAAGATTTCATTGAACTAGACCTAAAGAGAGCAGTATGCTCTTATTTTAACGTTTAGCGTTAAATTTTAAAATCATTCTAATAGTCATCAGTATATTTTTATTTGAAGCAGGCAGGTGTTTGGTTAGTTCCCGCCTACCCAAATTACTTTAGTCTTTTTTGCTTTTTAAATAACTTTGAGACTTTAATAAAGCTATCTTAAATTGCTTTTCCATCTCCATCAATTTCAGTTTTTCTGTTTGAAAATAAGCTAAGGCTTCTTTTTTAGTTTTACCTTCAATATCAACTTTAAAAGCTCGCATCCAACTCATCATGTTTTCATCTGCTTTATCTAATAGCTGGATAATAGCTAAAAGCTCTTCTTTCTCTTTTAAATCATTTTTACTGGTCTTTTTAAATTGCTTTTGCAGAATATTGTTTAAGAGCCGTCTGTTTTCAATTAACTGCTCTTCATAAACCATAAGTTTATCATGCTTTGCTACCACTTCTTGTCTTACAAGTTTATAGTCTGGTTGGCTGTTGCAAGACAATATCAGGCAAAGCATTGATAAGGCAATTAAATGATATGCCTTTAAAATAATGCTAAACATGTTTACTGTTTTTAGAAAGCTATAGAACTGTGAATCATAAATCTATCTCCTGCGTCTGCTCTTCTTTCAGCTAAATTTTGTGATTGTATACGCTGATAATTGGCTCCTAATGATAATCTTTTTAAGCTGAGCTCTAAACCTGCAACTGATGATAGGGAGTATCCTCCGGATACTGCTACTTCAAATTTATTATTTTCTATATCCTTTGCAGCCGTTTCATAGAGTAAACCAACATTAGGTGCTACTGTCAATACCTTTGCAATTCTGAATTTATGGTAAGCTAGAACATTAGAAGTAAACTTATTACCGTAACGGTACTCAAATTTATTCTCTGTATTGATTTTGTAATTGAGATTAACATTGATTCCTGTATTTTGTAATCTGACATCATACATGGCATTAAGTGTAAAATCTGTACTTGCTGTACCTAGCTGAAAATTATTTGGTGATTCTTGCATCATTAATCTCTCCGTAGGTTCATATTTACCAGTTGGCGCTTTAATACCTGCACCTAACCAAAATGATTGTACGAGCAACTTTTCTCCTACAGTATTTCTTCCATTATATAGGTTATAGTAACCCATCAAGGCTATATCTCCTAAACCATCAATATTTCCAGAGCCGGTTTGACCACTGCGCTGATTAAAATTATAAGGTATAAAAGCCAATACTCTAAATTTACTACCTATGTTCCACCCTCCCCACAGTTCTGCACTTTGATAGGTTTCATCTGTTGTTAATGGCGTACGTTCGCCACTTGGCCCAAGATGAGTAGCAAGTGTTTTGTATTGATATCTTAAACCAGCAAATCTTTTATTAAACTCTGGTAAAATACCCAGATAGTAACTTCCCACACCACAACCGCAAATGTCGCATGCTTTACTCACGCTTATACAGCCTATAACTAACCAACACACTAGTATTATCTTTTTCATTTTCTTTTTTTATTGTTCTGCTAAAAGCGGATTGTTGATAAAATGCTCATCATTTAAAGTATTCAGAAACGCAATAATTTTGCTTCTATCAGACTCTGGAAGTTCAATACCTAATTTGATGCCTTTTAAGAGTGGATCAAGATTAGGAGTTTCAACAACTTCTTCATGGTAATGTCTTAATACAGCGTTTAAATTTAGAAATCTACCATCATGCATATAGGGTGCGGTATATCTTAAATTTCTTAAAGAAGGAACCTTAAACTTATATTTATCTGTTTCCTGTAAAGTAGCGTTATATAAACCCTGATCATTTATCGGGGATATACCTAATCCATTATTTCTGAAATTATTATCGGTAAATAAAGGCTCTGTATGGCAGCTTGCACATTTCTGTAAAAATAGCTGATAACCTTGTTCTTCTTCTTCTGTAAATGAAAAACCTGGCTCTTTACGAATGATTTTATCATACTTTGCGTTACTACTGATACACATAATCATGAACTGAGACAATGCTTTCATGAATCTTGCGGTTGTTACTTCCTCTGATCCAAAGGCTGCCTTAAACATGGCCTGATACTTAGGTAAAGAACGAATTTTATTCATCACATTAGCTACGTTATCATCCATTTCTTCATGTGCTGTTATTGGAATTATAGGTTGTAAATCCAAATCATAAACACCACCACCCCACATAAAAGCTTTATTCCATGCCAGATTCATGATTGGGGGTGAATTGCGTGTTCCCAATCTATCATCAATCCCATGGCTTACATCATGTCCATGTTGCGTAAAGGCAGAAGATTGAATATGGCAGGAACCACAAGTTATTGTATTGTTTCTGGATAAGCGTGGTTCATAAAATAAGGCTCTACCCAGCTCAAAACCTTCTTTAGTTACAGGGTTGTTTTGTAAATTATACTCTGGTTCGGGAAAGTGTGCTGGCTTAACGAAGCCTAGCCACTTTTCAATTTCTGTAGTAATTGCGTCATCCTTCTGACAAGCTACTATAAACAATCCAAAAAAGATGATAACAGTCCAGTGCTTTCTTTTCATAACGTTTAATTTTCTGTATGGTCATGTTTAAACATTTCAGTAAGATTGGCTGCGATATTTACGCTAAACTCGCTAAACATTACATTAGGGTTTCTTGCAATACTTATACGGTTTGTTCCATCAAAAACCTTCATAATATCTACAAATAGGTGTATATTACTTTGCCTGTCTTTTCTAACACGAGCTATTCCAGCATTTGTTAAATCAACGGTTATGGTTTTAATATTATTGATGGTTGGTGCCGAGTACCCTCCAAAGCCCCCAATATGATATTTAAATTGTTTTTTACCGGTAGGATCTCCGCTAGTATCATTTGATATCACTGATGAATTACCTTCAAACTTAAAAAATATATAACCTGAATTCCAGCCCCAATACATTCCACCTCCATCATGACCGCCACCGCCAAGTGCAGGGTCTAATACTCCGGTACGCTTATCTACAGGCATGGTACTTCGCAGACTGTCTACTCCGAGAGTAAAAGTAAGTTTTGTATAATCACCTTCAGGTACGCGTACACGTGTGAAACGACTTGCTCTGTCTGCTCCGTTGATAAGGAAATAACTACTGTCTTGATTTACAGTGTAAGTGATGCCATCAGCAGTAGAAACCTTGATGTTACTAATGAAGTACTGTAACATAGAAATAGAGAATTTTTCTCCATTACTATTGGTGTACAGACTACCAGTATTGTTAATAGAAAAAGTGCGATCTCCAACAATATTATCAAATTCAATAGATAAGGGAGCAAGATTCTTCTCTTCAAAATCTGGTGCCACATCATCTTCTTTAGAACAGGCTGTTATCATGAAGATAGTGCCTATAATCATTATCCATTTTAAATTTTTCATATCCTATTTGTTATGTGGATTACTTATGCTTTTGTTATTAATAAAATCAAAATCACTAAGGGTGTTTAAAAAAGCTATTATTGCTTCTTTCTCTTGTATAGACATAGGGATGCCCGCTTCTCCATTATTCTGATACATCAGTTGGTCTGTACTCACGCTTACTTTAACATGATTCATATAGTGATTTAAAACCTCGTTTAAAGTATTAAATCTGCCATCATGCATATATGGTGCTGTGAGAGCAACATTTCTAAGAGAAGGGGTTTTAAATTTCCCTAGATCTAGAGGATTAAAAGTTACCCGATATCTGCCCTGATAAATGCCTTCATGTTCATCACTAAACATGGAATCTAACCCATTATTATGATATGCATAGTCAGTAAAAAGTTCCCCACTGTGGCAACCTTTACATTTTTTTTCTACCAAGCTCAACCCTTGTAATTCAAGGGTTGATAGCTGGATATTATCTTCCTTTCTGATGTATTTATCATATTTGGAATTTGCTGAAATGAGTGACCTCTGGAACTGTGCTAAAGCTTTAGCTACATACTTTGATTTTATTTCATCCTGAAATACAAGTTTAAATCTTTGTACATAGTCTGGAATCTGCTTTAGTTCTGATTCCATGATTAACAAGTCCTGATGCATTTCATCAGGACTTGTTATGGGTGCAAATGCTTGTGATTCAAGATTGGTAGATCCTCCGTCCCAGAATAACCCTTTATTTGCCCAAGCTAGATTAAATAAAGCGGGTGAATGTCTGTGGAGTACTTTTCTAGACTCTCCTTTATCATTCAATGCTACACCATCTGTAAATGCTAGTTCTTGATGGTGACAAGATGCACAGGAAATACGATTACTAGCTGATAAGCGAGTATCATAAAAAAGCCTTCTACCCAATTCTATCCCTTCCTTAGATAATGGATTATCTGGATCTTCAGGAGCTGTTGGAAGATTTGAAGGCACTGCAAGTTTAACAAAGCTTGGCAATGGTAATTCTTCCTCAACTAAAGGTTCTTTTTTACAAGAAACTATTAGCAATGATAGCCATAAAAGGATAGTTATACGTTTTAGATTAACGTATTTAATTTTAATCATCATTATCTAGCAGAAGCCACGGTAAATACTTTAGTAGCATAATTTGTTGCAACTTGAGCCATAATGGTAGCCTTACTAGCACCTACAATAGGATTAGCGAAAACGTCTACACCATCAAGCGCTTTTTCTACATCAGCTTTTAAAACAATCTCACTATCTTTTACTGATGAAATTCTGATGTTAGTAGGAAGATTGATTGTAACAGTTTTATAATTAGTATTTAGGCCAGTTTCTACAAGCATGTTTTTAGGTGCACTAGCTCCAGATTTTACCGTACCTCCAACAGAAGTAAAAATATAACTTGTCATCCACATCCAAGAGATGTTCGTCATTCCGTTTAATTGAGAAAGTTCACCGATTTGTAAGCTTAAATTATCATTATATCTGCTTTCTACACCAACAGAGAATTTAATGCTTTTATAATCACCAACAGGTACTCCAGATAATTGTATCACCTCGCGTTTGTTAGCAGGGTAAGTAAAGTCTCCTTCCTGAACTGCAACAGCACTAGTTTCTTCTAAAAATAGTAAGAATTAGGTACCTCATATTCTTCTCCTGCTGCATTAATCAAGATAACATTACTTACCCAGTACCTGAACTTATTAAAGTTATAAATAGAAGTACCAGAAGTAAAATCTCTATTTAAAGCAAAATCCTGATTACCAAAAACAGCATCAAAAGTAATAGCTGCTTTACCCTCTGTTTCTACAGTTAATGCTTCTTCCTCTGAACAAGAAGTAAATAATATGATTGATAAACCTATAATTGAGAATAATTTTTTCATTTTAATGTTTATAAAGGCTTTATAGCCTGATTTTCTTAATTTTTTTTATACGATGACCTTTGCCAGACTTTATGAAAGCTGGATTAAGGGATTGAAAGGATAATAACATCCGTATATAGAATATTTTATAAATAAAATATTCTTAGTAAAAAGATGTTTAAATAAAAGTAGGAGTAGTGATAGTTGGCGGATGCGAGATATCCTGATTAAATGTTGGTAATTTAAACTGTGATGAAGCTACAGTGACCTTGATAGGATTTGTAGCAATGCAGCTAAAAGTTAAAGGTTCATGAACAAGAAAAACATCAGATGTAGCTTTTTTTAAGGCTTCTTGTTCTTGTTTATGTTCTTTTTCTTCAGCGGCTTTTAATTTTTTCATTAACACACAGTTGCCCCTACACTGTAATTGGGGCTTGCCTTTATTTTCGCAAAGTGTGGTAGCTATTTGATCTTGATTAATTTTAAATTGAGCATAAATGAAAAATCTTGATAAGTTGGTACTTATCAAAGTAAGAAGTAGAACGAATGCTACAATACGATTAATCATTTGCTGCAAAAATAAGAATTATTTGTTTATTCCTATATTTAGTTAAGTTTTTTATGTTCAAGATGAATTCTAATTTTTAGAAAGCTTAACCTTACTTTTTAATATACTAAAGAACACTATCTTCGTTTTAATGAAAATCAAACCAGATAAATTTGTTATAGCAGTATTCATAGTCATCGCCATCGCTTATTTTTTGCCACAATGGGGTGTTAAAGAAAGTAAAATACCGCTAGCAACTATTTCATCTATCGGCGTATCCTTAATTTTCTTTTTTTATGGCTTAAAATTAAGTGCCGATAAGTTAATAGCAGGCTTAAAAAACTGGAAACTTCATTTACTGATACAGCTATCTACTTTTTTGCTATTTCCCTTATTAGTTTTACCATTTTATCCATTAGCCATAGCTACTAAACAAGAATTGCTGTGGCTATCCATGCTTTTTCTGGCTGCTTTACCCTCTACCGTTTCCTCATCAGTAGTAATGGTAGCCATGGCTAAAGGTAATTTACCAGCAGCCATATTTAACGCCAGTATTTCTGGAATTATTGGCATAGCCATTACACCTTTATGGATGGGTATGTTTTTACAGCAAACATCTGGAGACTTTAATTTAGGCTCGGTATATCTGCAACTGATTATAGAAATTATTTTACCAGTATTAGCGGGTATACTTTTACAGCGCTATTGGGGTAAATATGCTATTCAGTACAGCAAACAGTTAACCCTTTTTGATAAAACAGTTATCCTCATCATCATTTACAAAAGTTTTGCGCAATCTTTTGCTGATGGATTGTTTGCTGAAATTTCTCTCAGAGATTTAATACAACTATCCGGTTTAACCATTTTGTTATTTTACTGCATGTATTATTGGGTAGGATATTTAGCAAAATACTTAAAATTTAATACAGAGGATAGTATAACAGCACAATTCTGTGGAACCAAAAAGTCATTGGTACATGGCACTGTTTTTTCTAAAATATTATTTAGCGGGATACCTACTATTGGTATTTTGTTACTTCCATTAATGATTTTTCATGCTTTTCAGCTCGTTGTTATCAGTTATGTAGCTGGTAAATTAGCTAAGAGGTTAACCTGATATTTATAAGTGATAATTTTACGTTTTACACAGTACTTTTATATTCCAAACTCTTAAATAAAATCTTAATTTTACCGTTCATCAAATGTCAAATTGGCTTAAATTAGCCAATGGCTCAATTGTTGATTTTATTGAGTTTTCAAACAAAAAAACAGCATGTTAAATTTTATAAATAAGCTATTCGGTAGTAAATCAGAACGCGATGTTAAAAGTCTGAGACCTATCGTAGACAAAATAAACGAAGAATTTCAGAAACTTGCCCATATTTCTCATGATGAATTAAGAGCAAAAACCCAAGAGTTTAAACAAAGAATTCAGGAAAGTCTCTCAGAAATTAATGAGAAGATTATAGAAATAAAAAACAACGTTGAGCAAAATCCAGAACTACCTTTACACGAAAAAACGGCTTACTATGATGAAATTGACCGTTTAGAGAAAGAGCGTAACAAAAAGCTTGAAACCGCTTTGATGGATATTTTACCAGAAGCTTTTGCAGTTGTAAAAGAAACAGCAAGACGTTTTTCTGAGAACGAAACTTTAGAAGTTACAGCTAGTGTTTTTGATAGAGAGCTGGCTGCAAAGAAGGCCAATGTGATTATCCAGGGAGATAAAGCTATTCACCATAATAGCTGGATTGCAGCAGGTACAGAAGTAAAATGGAACATGATTCATTACGACGTACAGCTGATAGGTGGTATCGTATTGCATCAAGGTAAAATTGCCGAAATGGCAACGGGTGAGGGTAAAACTTTAGTTGGTACATTACCTATTTACCTAAATGCTTTATCAGGCATGGGTATCCATGTAGTAACGGTAAATGATTATTTAGCCCGTCGTGACTCTGAGTGGAATGGTCCAATTTTCGAGTTCCACGGTTTATCTGTTGATTGTATCGATAAGCATTATCCAAACTCGGCAGATAGAAGAAAAGCTTACCAAGCCGATGTAGTTTACGGCACCAATAATGAGTTTGGTTTTGATTACCTGCGTGACAATATGACACGTACCCCAGAAGAGTTGGTACAAGGTAAATTACATTTTGCTATTGTGGATGAGGTAGACTCGGTTTTAATTGATGATGCTCGTACACCTTTAATCATTTCTGGTCCTATCCCACGTGGAGACCAACATGAGTTTTACGAGTTAAAACCACGTATAGAGCGTTTGGTAAACACCCAAAGAAACTTCATCACCAACGTTTTAAACGAAGCAAAAAAGCAAATCAACGAAGGTAAAACAGGTGTAGAAGAAGGCGGTTTAGCATTATTAAGAGCTTACAGAGGTTTACCTAAAAATAAAGCATTAATCAAATTCTTGAGCGAGCCTGGTATGCGTCAGGTATTAACCAAAGCAGAGAATTATTACATGCAAGATCAAAATAAAGAGATGCATAAAGCAGATGCTGAACTTTATTTTATCATTGATGAAAAAAATAACCAAGTAGAGCTTACAGAAAAAGGTATCGAGTTAATTACGGCATCGGGCGAAGACCCTCATTTCTTTGTCTTACCAGATGTAGGTACAGAAATAGCTGATATTGAAAAATCTACCATCAGTAACGAAGAAAAAGCAAGTAAAAAAGACGAGCTAATTAGAGATTATTCTATCAAATCAGAACGTATACACTCTGTAAATCAATTATTAAAAGCTTATACGCTATTTGAAAAAGATACCGAGTATATCATTGATGAAGGAAAAGTTAAAATTGTTGATGAGCAAACAGGTCGTATTATGGATGGCCGTCGTTACTCAGACGGTTTACACCAAGCTATAGAAGCAAAAGAGAATGTGAAAATTGAGGATGCAACACAGACTTATGCCACCATTACGCTTCAAAATTACTTTAGAATGTACCATAAACTTGCCGGTATGACAGGTACTGCCGTTACAGAAGCAGGCGAGTTATGGCAAATTTATAAATTGGATGTGGTGGAGATTCCAACACACAGACCAACTTCTCGTACTGATATGCAAGATAAAGTATATCGTACCATGCGTGAGAAATACAATGCCGTTGCAGAAGAAATAGTAGAATTAACAAAAGCTGGTCGCCCGGTTCTGGTGGGTACTACTTCCGTAGAAATATCAGAATTATTAAGCCGTATGCTAAAGTTAAGAGGTATTAAGCATAATGTGTTAAATGCCAAACTACACCAGAAAGAAGCTGATATTGTTGCCGAGGCAGGTAAAGCCGGTACAGTAACCATTGCAACAAACATGGCTGGTCGTGGTACCGATATTAAATTAGGACCAGGCGTTAAAGAAGCCGGCGGTTTAGCCATTGTAGGTACAGAAAGACATGAGTCTAGAAGGGTGGATAGACAGTTGAGAGGTCGTTCTGGCCGTCAGGGAGATCCAGGTTCATCTCAGTTCTTTGTGTCTTTAGAAGATAATTTAATGCGTTTGTTTGGCTCAGAACGTATAGCCAATCTGATGGTAAAAATGGGTATAGAGGATGGCGAAGTTATCCAACATTCTATGATTACCAGTTCTATAGAAAGAGCTCAGAAAAAAGTAGAAGAAAACAACTTTGGTATACGTAAAAGGTTATTAGAGTACGATGATGTGATGAACTCGCAACGTACCGTAATCTATACGAAACGTAAAAACGCTTTATTCGGAGAGCGTCTAGACCTCGATATCGAAAATATGGTTGTTGATGTGATTGATGATATCGTTACCGAGTATAAAGAAGCCAACAATTACGAAGGCTTTAAGCTAGAGCTGATTAGAATCTTTGCTATTGATACTGCTATCACGCATGAACAGTTTACTAGCTCTAATATCAACAAGCTTTCTGATAAAATATTTGAAGAAGCAACAGAAGCTTACAAACGTAAATCAGATGCTATTGCGCAGCAAGCATACCCGGTGTTAAAAGAGGTTTTAGATACCAGAGGGCAATCTATCGAAAATATTATTGTGCCTTTTACTGATGGCACACATGGTATACAGGTTGCAGCTCCTCTAAGAAAATCTGTAGAAACACAAGGAAAAGAAGTAGTAAAGGCATTTGAGAAAAATGTTGTTTTAGCTTTAATTGATGATACTTGGAAAGAACATTTGCGTGAGATGGACGACTTAAAACAGTCTGTACAAAACGCTGTTTATGAGCAAAAAGACCCCTTGGTGGTTTACAAAATGGAAGCCTTCAATTTGTTTAAAGGAATGCTAGCAGGTGTAAATAAAGAAGTGGTAAGTTTCTTATTTAAAGGTATTATTCCAACTAACGATGGTCATGCAGCACCAGTTCAAGAAGCAAGACAACAGCCCCAAACAGATATGAGGCAGATGAAAGTTTCTAAGCCAGAGTTAGCAAGAGAAAGTAATGGTGTACCAATGGTAGATGATACTCGTGAGTTACAAAAGACACAGCCTATTGTTCGACATGAAGACAAGATTGGTAGAAATGATCCTTGCCCATGCGGAAGCGGAAAAAAATATAAAAACTGTCATGGTTTATCAGCATCATGAAAATGATTAGATACATATTAATTTTAGGATTTTGCTTTACAGGAACTTTGGCATTTGCGCAGAAAAGTACAGTTAAAGAAGTTAAAGACCCTTTGATTGATAGTTTGATAGCCAGAAGAATAGCATTAAACAAAGGAGTTACCAAAGATGGTACTCCTCTTGTTGTTTATGGTTACCGTGTACAAATTTTCTTTGGCCCAAACCGTAACGATGCTTATCAAGAGCAAGCTCGTTTTAAAAGTTTATATCCAGAATACAATACCTATATTTCATACACTCAACCAAATTACCGGGTAAAAATTGGAGATTTTAGAACCAGAATGGAGGCACAAAAAATGCTGACAGAGCTAAGAACTGTTTTTCCTACCCTTTTTATTTTTAACGAACGTATTAATCCATCTAATTAAAAATGCTGATTGAGAAAATTAAGTTAGCCGCAAAGGAAATTCACGAGGGTGTGATAGCTAACAGAAGACATTTGCATGCAAATCCAGAACTTTCTTTTGAAGAGTATGAAACTTCTGCTTTTGTACAAGAGCAGTTAAAAGCCATGAAAATACCATTTGAAAAAATGGCGAATACAGGTGTTGTAGGTATCATTAAAGGCGAAAAGCCATCAGATAAAGTTATCGCTCTAAGGGCAGATATGGATGCGCTTCCTATTGAAGAAGCTAATGATGTGCCTTATAAATCTACCAAACCAGGGGTGATGCATGCTTGTGGGCATGATGTACACACTTCCTCTTTATTAGGAACAGCAAAAATCCTGAACGATTTAAAGAGCGAGTTTGGCGGTACTATAAAATTGATATTTCAACCCGCTGAGGAAAGATTACCAGGAGGAGCAAACCTCATGATTAAAGAAGGTGTTTTAGAAAACCCTAAGCCATCGGCTGTATTGGGTCAGCATGTAATGCCTTTGATAGAAGCTGGCAAAATTGGTATTCGCCCGGGTAAATACATGGCCTCTACAGATGAATTATATGTAACTGTTAAAGGTAAAGGTGGGCATGGGGCGCAACCTCAGCAAAACATAGACCCTGTGGTGATTATGGCACACATGATTACAGCTTTACAACAAATTGTAAGTAGAAATGCTGATCCTCGTTTGCCGTCAGTTTTATCCTTCGGAAAAGTAATTGCCAATGGTGCAACCAATGTAATCCCCAATGAGGTTTATTTAGAGGGTACTTTTAGGACTTTAAATGAAGATTGGAGAGCCGAAGCTCATCAGAAAATGAAAAAAATGGCCGAATCTATTGCCGAAGGCATGGGCGGAAGTTGTGATTTTAGAATAGAAAGAGGTTATCCATTTTTAATTAACGAAGAAGCTTTAACAGCCAATGTGAAGAGTTTTGCTATTGATTATATGGGTAAAGAGAATGTGATAGATTTAGATATCTGGATGGCTGCAGAAGATTTTGCTTATTTCTCTCAGGTTACCGATGCTTGCTTTTACAGGTTAGGAACCGGTAATAAAGAGCGTAACATCACATCATCTGTACATACCCCAACCTTTGATATTGATGAAAAAGCGCTTGAATTAAGCACAGGCTTAATGGCTTACTTAACCCTAAAACAATTAGGAAATTAGTGAAAATGCCAGATTAAATTTCTGGCATTTTATTTTATAAAAACTCTCTTTTATACTTATCATACATTTTTATTAATTGATAAAATCATGAAAAGATTTAATCTCCTTATCATTTCCTTGTTCTTAGCGAATGCGGTATTTGCACAGGCAATTCCTCGTTTTAATCCGGATACGGTATTAACTGTAGTAGTAGAGCAAGATGTGGTGATAAAAAAGGCTAAGGCGGGTTTAAGCGAGGATGATTTTATACAAGCTATCGTTACAGATACCAGTTTTTACGAGGCTTTTAGAAATATGAAAAAGTATGCTTTTATCGCAGAAAACAGGGTATATACCTATGATAAACAAGATAAAGTAGAAGGCAGTATTTATAGGAAAATTAAACATACCAACGACCAAAAGGGGCATAACATGCAGTATCTTGAGAAAAAAGATACTGGTAAATTATTTAAGAAAAATGGTAAGTACGAGCTTTACACGGTAGAAATGTTTGATTATATTTTCATGAATGCTTACAATTCTGATTTTGTACCTAACAGTGCTGGTGGCCCGGGTGGTAAAGGCGGAAGTAATGAGTCTTATAAAGACAAATTAAAGACGCTTATTTTTACCCCAGGCAGACCCGTAAGAGGCGTACCTTTGATATCTGGTAAAACGGAAATATTTACTGCCAATATGCGCCAATACTACGATTATCGTTTCTCATCTGGAATGTATTTAGATTCTATCCCCGTTTACCGTTTTAAAGTAACCATGAAACCAGATTTATCTAACTGGACCAAAGATGGTATCATGATTAAAGAGTTAACCACCATTTTTGATAAACGTAACTTCCAGATTTTGGGCAGATATATTGATATGAAGCTAGACAATTTAGCTTTTGAGTTTGATGTACAAATGAATATCGAGCTAGGTTATTTTAACGAAGAATTATTGCCTACCAAAATCAGCTATCAAGGCAACTGGGATATACCTTTTAAAAAGCAGGAAAGAGCAAGTTTTTTGGTTTTACATAAGGATTATAAAGCAGAGTAGTTTGCGCCATACCCCTTTTACAAGTGCTTAAAGTGTTATAGCTTTCTATGTTAACTAGGCAACTAAGAAAAAATAACTAAACTTTTTCTCCAAAAGCTAAATCTCCGGCATCGCCTAAACCAGGTACGATATAAGCTTTACTCGTCATTTCTTCATCAATATCTCCTAACCAAAGTTTAGCTTTGGGTAAGTGAGCCTTAACATGTTCTACCCCAACCTGACTGGCAATAGCTGATACGATATGTAAATCTTTAATCTTATAATTTGCCATCAATTCTTTACAACAAAGCACCATACTTTGACCGGTAGCCAACATAGGGTCAGCAATAATTAAAGTTCTTCCATCTAAGTCTGGTGTAGAAAAATACTCCATTTTAATAGTGAAATTACCATTTTTTTGAGTTTTCCTGTAAGCAGCAATAAAAGCTGAATCGGCTTTGTCAAAATAGTTTAGTAAACCTTGGTGTAAAGGTAAACCGGCTCTTAAAATAGTTGCCAAAACAGGGTCGGTTTTATTTAAATTGATATTTGCCAAGCCTAAAGGTGTTTGTACTTCAAACTCCTCGTAAGTAAAAGTTTTACTGATTTCGTAAGCAAAAATCTCCCCTAAACGCTCCATATTTCTCCTGAAACGCATACTATCTGTTTGCACTTCTGCATTTCTAAGTTCTGCTAAAAAATGGTTAGCTATGGTATTCTGCTGGCTGAGTATGAACATGCTATAAATTTACAATTTTTACACCTTTGATTTATCATTTATTTATGCGGTTGGCTTCTTCCAATAATTGCTGATAAACAGTTTTCCAGCCTTCCCAAACTCCAAAATTACTTAAAGACTCGTTATGCCAAAGACTTATAAATGTGCCATTTACTTTTTTTACTTCATTTAATAATAGATTTAAAATATCACTTGCTTCCTGAGGTTTTAATTTCAAGTAAGCCCTTAAAGTTTGGTCCATCACTATGGTTGGAAAAACCTTTAAACCAGTGCTATAATCTGCTCTTAAATTATACCAATAAAAGGGGGTACAAGTGCCAGCTCTAAAACCTACATCATCGGCATAAGCCATAGAGTAATCTTCCTTTATACCTACGTCTAAAAGATTTTCAAAGGTTTCGGGTAAATTAAATTTTAAATAATGTTGCCTGCTTCTTTCAATGGGATGTTGTATAATTTCCTCTAAAGCTTGCTTCTCATTCACAACTTCATCTTCATGAAGATGACTGGCATAAGAAGGATGAATACCTATAGGATGATGCTGACTTAACTTTTGTAGCAGTGCTCTAAACTTTGGATGATTTCTTTTTGGTGCTACATCAAACTCGTGTTTATTACCCATTAAAATAAAATACTGGGTTTGTTGTTGATCGTTTTTATCCCATTGGGCAACTTGCTGATAAACATCAAAAGGATCTGTAGATCTCCCTTTTAAAAAGGATTTAAATTGCTTTAAAACCCTTTTAACAAATTTTTCTGTTTTAAAATAATAAGGTCTATCTATATCTAAAGTAGGTATAAATTTGAATCGACGTTTTCGGAAAGGTAAATCAGGAAAACGTTGAAGTAATACATTCAGGATATCATAAGCCCATATATCTACCACGGGTTTATGCAAAAATGAATTTGTTTTTGCGATGCTATACTTCGCTGGAAAACGCCTGTGCTGGTCTCTCCCTTTATTGGTATACTCCTCGTATCTGCTTAATAAATAAAAAGAAGCAGCAAAAACATCAAAGGGCATAGCCGATGATTGTACAGGGAAAAACACCTGATAATTATCGTAATTTATGCTTTCTAAGTTTTGATATTTTATCCCCAACTCATCCAAAAGACCACAAGACTTAAAATGGATTTCATCAGCCAAAACCTCAGGAGCATAACTTATTTTAGGTCCTTGATAATTAGAAAAAGCAAACGCATCATCCAGAACTTGGTAGTTAATACCCAACACCTCGCTAAACAAGAAATCAAAAACATATTGTTTCCTGCTATTTAAATTAGGTGTATAAACGAGTAGTTGCATAGTTAAAAATAGAGATAATATTGAGATTTCCGTTCATCAACATAAGCACCATATAAAATATGGCTATTTAATCTCAATACTCCTTCTTTAAAACTGTATTAGCTCACCTGTACTAAGTATTAGCTGTTTTGGTTGGTCTTACTTCTACTTTACTAGGTAATACTCTGGGATGCATGTTTAATAAATCTACCACCATTTGCCCCATATCTGAGGGTTGTATTTTCCAGGCATCTTTTTCAGTATCGGGCTGATGCTCGTTAAAATGAGTAGAAACAGAGCCCGGCATAATGGTACTTACTTTAATACCGTATTGCCTTAGATCTAGCATGATGGCTTGCGTAAAACCTACTAAACCAAACTTGCTGGCATTATAGGCTGCACCACCAGCAAAAAAGTTTGTCCCCGCTAAACTAGCGATGGTAAAAATATATCCTGTACTTTTCTTTAACTCTGGCAAAGCAGCTTTAATGCTGTAAAATACGCCTGTTAAATTGGTATCTATAGTATCATTCCAATCGGATATAGATAAATCTTCAATACTGGCAAAATGTCCAATACCTGCATTGGCAATCAGAAAATCTAGTTTACCCCATTTGGCAATAATTTGATGAATAACTTTTTGTTGGGATGAAAAATCCTTAACATCTGCTTCTAAAGGTAAAACATCTTTCCCTAGTTTTTGAGCTGCAGCCTCGGCACTAGCTAAACTTCTACTGGTAATGGCTACTTTTATGCCTTGTTTAAGTAGGGCTTCTGCAATACCAAAACCTATACCTTTACTCCCACCTGTTATCAAGGCAACTTTATCTTGTAATTTTTGCATGATTTATATTTTAATGAAAGCGTTAGTTTCTATAGCTTTTCGCATAATAAGCATACCAAATTGCATCATATCTTTTGAATGGGAGATATTTTACTGATATATGATATTTTAGCTAGTTATCAAAAAACTACTCTGAGTAACCAAAACTTTTAAGGTAATTCTCGCGGTTACGCCAATCTGGTATTACTTTAACAAACATTTCTAAAAACACTTTCTTTTGTAAGAATTCTTCCATGTCTTGTCTGGCATAAGTACCTACCCTTTTTAACATAGAACCTGCAGGCCCAATAATGATATTTTTTTGGGAATCTCTTTCTACCACAATTTCTGCGCTGATACGGATGATGTCTTTAGACTCTTTAAAGGAGGTTACGATAACTTCTGTACTGTAAGGAATCTCTTTTTTGTAAAGTTTAAATATTTTTTCGCGAATCATTTCGGATACGAAAAATCGCTCTGAGCGGGTAGTAAGTTCGTCTTTCTCATAATAAGGTGGGTGTACAGGTAGTTTTTCTACAATGTACTGCATCACCTTATCTACATTGTATTGGTGTAGGGCAGAAATACCTATAATAGCATCAGGGTTTAGTTTTTCTTTCCAATAAGAAATTTTTTCCTCAACTTGATCTTGGTTAGATTCATCTATTTTGTTGATTAAAATCATGAGGTGAGCTTTAGACTTTTTAATCTTTTCTAAAACGTCTTGCTCGTCATGCTTCTCATTAATATCAGTAACAAATACTAGAATATCAGAATCTTCTAAAGTATCATCCACTGCATGCATCATGGTTTCTTGCAGTTTATAATTTGGTTTGATAATACCTGGAGTATCAGAAAAAACAATCTGATAGTCTTCTTCATTAACAATACCAATAATACGATGCCTTGTGGTTTGAGCTTTGGGCGTTATGATAGCCATTTTCTCTCCAACAAGTGCGTTCATTAAGGTAGATTTACCCGCATTTGGTTTCCCGATGATGCTTACAAAGCCTGCTTTATGCGACATTTAATTTTTTTTAAATTTTATTTGGAGTACAAAGAAACGAATTATATCTTTGCAGTCCAATTCGGAACAGGATTTAAATTCTAAACCGAACAAAAACACAGCGATTGTGTTATAAAAATGAAGTTTTAAAACCAAAATATAGTGCGGGGTGGAGCAGTTGGTAGCTCGTCGGGCTCATAACCCGAAGGTCATCAGTTCGAGTCTGGTCCCCGCTACCTCAGAAAGCTAAAGAATTATTAAATAATAATTTAGGCAAGCTTTCAAAATGGCCCGTTCGTCTAGGGGTTAGGACGCCAGATTTTCATTCTGGAAACAGGGGTTCGATTCCCCTACGGGCTACATAAAATAATATCAAAAAATGCTAAAACCTGCAAATCAAACATTTGCAGGTTTTTTTGTTTACGTTGATTATGATTAAAACCACAACGTAAAAGCCCTATAAGAACAATAAAGGTGTCTTTTTCGAATAGATTGAATAATATCTATGATTATTTCGCTATGATTATGCCGCTCCGCTG
>NZ_DLHN01000029.1:60811-172069 GCF_002483235.1 Pedobacter glucosidilyticus
TGATTATGCCGCTCCGCTGGAGCTGAAATAACGCTTTAATATCTGATTGATTTTATGATTGTTTCGCTATGATTATACCGCTCCGCTGGAAACTGAAATAACGCTTTAATGTCTGATTGATTTTATGATTATTGCGCTATGATTATGCCGCTCCGCTGAACTGAAATAACACTTTAATGTCTGATTGAATATTTCGTTTATCAATTTACGTTTTAGAAAAAAAAGAAAATTATAGTATATTAACCTATAGATTTAAAAAATATTTTATATATCTCTTTAATAACCCTATAGAGGGATAACATCTCCATAAAAATAACCCAAAAAGCCCCAGAGGGGCGAAATTAAAAAACAAATCAAATGGCCAACACATACACCCAAATATATTTACATATTGTGTTTTCTGTAAAAGGAAGACAAAATCTAATTCTAAAAACTGGCAAGACGAATTGCACAAATACATCTGCGGAATTGTAAACGGAAAGGAACAAAAAGTATATGCCATTGGCGGTATGCCTGATCATATACACATTCTACTCAGTATAAAACCTAACATCGCTATATCTGATTTAGTGCGAGATATTAAAGCAAATTCATCAAAATGGATTAACGAAAAAAGATTGATAACAGGTCTTTTTCAGTGGCAAGAGGGCTTTGGTGCATTTTCTTATTCAAAATCTCAACTAGATACGATTATCTTATACATTAATAACCAAGAACAACATCATGAAAAGAAAAAATTCAGAGATGAATACTTAGAATTACTTCAAAAGTTTGATGTAGAATACAATGAGAAATATCTTTTTGAATGGATAGACTAATAATTGCCCTAAACATTAAATGATAAGCAAAATCATTCATTTTAGTTTCCCTAAAATCGTACTTTCATAAATATCTAGGTTAATTTATTTTTGATTTTTGCCTGTACTGTCTTTTACAAACTTCTTTAATACATCAAAAAGATCTAAAAAAATCTATAATAATTTGATTGGCTTCTTTAGGATACTCATGCCCCCCTGGATAGCTATAAATAATACTTCTATTTCCACTTGATGATGGATAAAGCGTTGCGAATTCATTGATTTTTTCACCTACAACTTCACATTGATTTTTCTTTAACAAAGTCTGATAGGTAAGTTTTTGCCAAGCAGGCTTAACCAATGGGTCTTTTTCACCTACTAAATGAAAAAAAGGTTTTGGCTCTATTAAATGCAGTAATTTAATTGCAGCAGCACCTGTTGGGGCAAATGCCTTAAAAATAGATCCTCTTGTTGCCCATAATAAGTAAGTAAAAGAGCCTCCATTAGAATGCCCTGTAGCAAAAATTCTATCCTTTTCTACTTGGTACTCTTTTTTAAGGTAAGCCAACATCGTATCAAAGAAAATTAAATCTCTGTTTTGCTCATTAGTATCAACAAGCCAACCATTTTTTTTACCTTCTTTATCTGTAATTTGTCCAGGTGTGGGTAAACCTTGCGGATAAATATATATGGCGTTGTTCCACAATTGTTCAAATTTACGACCTTGGTAAGCGTGATTCATGGTACCGCCATGTCCGTGGAAAACAAATACCACAGGTGTAGCTTTGTTTTTTGCAGAAGCAGGAATATAAACTAAAGCTTTGCGCATTTCTTTACCTACCATCCATTCTAAAGTTTGGAGTTGTGTTTGAGCACAAGCTAAATTTAGGATGCCAAGTCCTACACATAATAAAAGTAACCTTTTAAACATCGTCTAAATTTTCATTTTTAGATGATTAAAAATCATAAAAGTTTAAGCATTATTTTTGTGCAGATAATAAATAAACCTTAAAAGTTGTTCCTTTGTTAACCTCACTTAGCACTTCTATTTTACCACCCATGGTTTCTATTTGATTTTTGGTGATAAATAAACCTATTCCTCTTGCATCGGGGTTTCCATGAAATGTTTGGTACATACCAAAAAGTTTTGAACCTTGTGTTTTTAAATCTATACCTAAACCATTATCAGTAATGGTTAAAACGATATATTTATCTTCTTCATAGCAATCAATTTTCACAAAGCTTTCTCTCTCTGTAGAGCTATACTTAATGGCATTATTGATCAAGTTAAAAAGTATACTGTCTAAATATGCAGAAATACCTTTTACTAAAATTTTAGCTGTGATATGGTTTTGTACTTTAACATTTGCAGTAGCTGCCATAACCTTCAAGTTGCTGATTGCATGCTCTGTAAACGCATACAAATCTAAACTTATAAGATTTGCTAGTGTTTCAGAATTCATTTGAACTACCTCGTTTAAATGGGCAATAGTTTCTGTAAGGTTGTCGGCTGCGGTTTTGATCAATTGCAAAATGTTATTACTCTCCAATTCGGGGTTTTCTTGGAAAAGCAAGTAAATCAACATTTCTATATTGCTGGTATGTGATCTTAAATTGTGCGAAACAATGTGAGCGAAATTTTTTAGCCTTTTGTTTTGATCTTTAGTTACTTCTAATAGTGTTTGTATTTCGTACTCGGCATTTTTAAGAGCTGTTATATCCACAACCTGAAAAATAAAGTATAAAATTTCTCCTTCGTCGTCTCTTACTACAGAGGCTGCTAATATCACATAAACAATACTATTATTTTTATGGATATAACGTTTTTCTAACCGATAATCGTTTATTTTTCCATTTATCAAATTATGGTAAAGTGTTGTATCTAAATCTCTGTCATCAGGATGAGTAATATTTTTAAATGTTGCTTTTTTAAGCTCATTTTCGGTATAACCAATAATGTCACACAATCTTTTATTAGCCTGTATTAAGTTAGCTTCTTTATTCAATAATGCCATTCCTATAGCAGCATTTTCAAAATTTCCTCTAAAAGCTTGTTCGCTAATTTTCAGCTTTTCTTGCGTTACTTTACGTTCGGTAATATCATCGGTATACATAATGATACCACCTTGTGTTTTGCTATCTAAAAACCAAGGTTTAATTTCCCATTCAATCCATTGTACCGTTCCGTCTTCTCTAAGAAATTTATCTTCTTCACATTTCTGACTGACACCTTGTAAGCAGTTTTGATGTATTTTTTTCCAATCTTCACCAATTTCAGGGAAAATTTCATAATGAGATTTACCAATGATGTCTAAACCATTAAGTTTATAATCATCTATCCATTTATTTGAAGCGGCTAAATAATGAAGGTTGGTATCAAACATAGCTATAGCGCTTGGTGCTTGTTTAACAAACTGCTGATTGCGTTCAAAAGCTAGTTTCTGCTCTGTAATATCTGTATGGGTGCCAAACATCATCAAAGGCTTTCCGTCTGCTGTCCACGATGTTATTTTTCCTCTATCCAAAATCCACACCCAGTGGCCATTTTTATGGCGCATTCTACATTCAATATGGTAGTATTCTGTAATTTTATTACAACAATCGTTAATTTTTTCGTTTGATTTTTTTAAGTCTTCCGGATGACTCAGGTTAACCCAAGTTTCTATACTGATAGGCTGTAATTCATCAAGCGTATAACCCACAATTTCTGCCCAACGCTCATTAAATATGGTTTCGCCGGTTTGGATATTCCACTCCCAAGTTCCAGCATTGGTACCCAGAATAACATTTTCCAGCTTTTCCCGCTCAGAAATTAAAGCAATTTCCAATACTTTACTTTGATTTATATCCTGAAAAGTACCATAAACTCTGGTACAAATACCATTTACAAATTCTGATAGACCTATAGCCCTAACCCATTTTAAATTACCCTTAGCTGTTATAATTTGAAGCTCCAAATCATAAGGAGTACCCGTTTTTAATAATTTAGTAACCGCATTTTCAATAAGCTCTTTATTACCAACAGCATAAAAATCCAATGCAGAGTGTATATCTGGGATGTAATCATCTGATACTTCATGGATAATTTTGGTTACATGGCTCCAAATAGGCTGCATGGTGCTTAGGTTAATTTCCCAAAAGCCTACAGAAGCAGCTACATTACACCGCACCAATAAATCTTCTTTTACTTTTAAATCGGTAATATCTACATGCGCCGCTATCAATCTTATAGCCTTCCCTGTATCACTTTTAATGATTAAACCTATCATTTTTAACCATTTAACCGATCCATTTTTATGATAGTATCTTACAATAAGGTTAAAGTTTGTTTCTGCTTTATGACTGATTTCCTGAAGATGCTGTAAAACAGTTTCTAAATCTTCATGATGTATCATATTTTGCCATGAAGAAGCAGTGCTTGGTAATTCTTCCGGGTTGTATCCTAAAATAGTCCAAAATTTTAAACTTACCCATTCATGTTCTTGATTTTCTAAATCCCAAAACCATAAACCATCAAGCGCAATGTCTTGAACAAAGTTGAAAATTGATGAGTCTTGCTTTACGAGTTGATATAATTCGTCTTTTAAATAGCTCATAAAAAAGCTTGCTTAAGAAGTGGTTAACATAAAGTAGTGAAATATCATATTTATACTCTTATTATAGATATTAGTTTCAATTTTTAAAATAATTCTGATGTATAAAAATAATTAATTTTAATTATAAATACATAAAAATAAAAAGTTATTAACTCATAATAAATTTATAAACCAGATAAATATATATATTTTTCTGATTTTAAGATACATTTTTTATTCATTCATTTAAGTATTTCTTGTTGTTACACCATAATACCATAGAATTTGATATTTTTGATGCTCTTAAGTAAAATTAATATTTTGGAAAAGCACATTACTTTGGGTGTAGACATTGGCAGATCGCATATTACTGCTGCCTTGGTAGATCTGAGATCGGGTCATATTCTGGATGATAGCTATAGAAGAGAGCGGATTAACGCTAAAGACTCGGCAGAGAACATCATCAAAAACTGGAGTGTAGTGATGAAGGATATTATGAATTCTAGTTACAGACCGGTAAGCGGTATTGGTATGGCTTTCCCTGGCCCTTTTAACTACGATGATGGGGTATCTTTACTTAAAGCCAATGGAAAATATGAATCTTTATACGGGTTAAATATTAAAAATTTACTGGCAGAAGAGTTAGGCTATCCAAAAACATCCATTAAAATGATGAATGACGCCGCTTGTTTTCTTACTGGCGAGTTATTTAAAAGAGACCTAGAAGGCTGTAACAACACCATTGGTATTACCATTGGTACCGGCTTAGGCACCGCACACTACAAAGACGGTATAACAGAAGACTGTAAACTTTGGAAAACTCCCTTTTTAAAAGGTAAAGCAGAAGATTATTTATCTACCCGCTGGTTTGTGAAAAGATATAAAGAACTTACCGGAAACACGATTAAAGACATTAGAGCATTATTAGCTACAGACACACAAGACGCCGCCTTTGAGATTATATTTGATGAGTTTTCTGTTAATTTAGCCGAATTTTTATACACGTTTATAAGAAAAAAAGATGCGCTTAGTATTGTTATTGGCGGGCTTATTATACCTGCACAAAAATATTTCTGGAGAAAAACAGCACAATACTTACACGATAAGATGTTTTATAGTATCCCTATACACATAGCTGTACATGGCGAAAGAGCACCTTTAATAGGTGCTGCTTCTATAGGGCATCACTAAAAAAAAATTAAAAAGCATAAATCAACAACATCATGGTTGATTTATGCTTGATATTCCCTTACTCTTCCTCAGCTTTATTCTTCATTTTCATTAACAAAGTATAAGCACCCTTATTTACAATAGCTTTCCCTGTTAAAGCAGCAGTATTTTTAATTTCTATAAAGCCATTTTCTTTAACCCCCAGCTGTACTTCTTGTATCGTATATGCTTGTTTGCTGTTGGCTATAAAAACATAATCCTTACCTTCAAAATTAACAATAGCATCTTCTGGTAAAGTATAAGCTTCATGATTTTTAACCTCAATTTCAGCATTCATATACATACCTGATAGTAAATTTTTATCGTATTTATCAAAATGGCAATGTACTTCGGCAGTTCTATCTGCGTCAAAATCTTTACTGATTAAAATGATATCGCAAAGATATTTTTTATCAGGATTAGTATTGGTATAGGCTATCAGTTTCTGACCTATGGCTAATTTATCAATATCCTTTTCAAAAACTTTTAAATTTAAATGGATATCACTTGGGTCTATCAATTCAAATAAAACATCGGTAGGATTAACATATTTACCAATGTTTACATTCACTTTAGATACATAACCATCAATAGGCGAGTAAATATTAATCTGTCTGGATAAATTGCCTTCACTTAGTTTTGTAGGATTGATATTGATGAGTCTCAACTTCTCTGCCAAAGCGTTTAAACTGATTCTGAGCGTTTTATACTCTGTCTCTGTTTGTTGTAAAACTTTATCGCTGCTAGCTTTATTTAAATTGAGCTCTTTTTGTCGCACATACTCTTGCTCTGCATAACTCAATTTAGATTTTGTAATCAGATAGTCTTGCTGTAGTTGGATATACTGTTGGTCTTCCATTTTAGCAATTACTTCTCCTTTATAAATGTGCATACCTGGTAAAAGTTTTGTACTGGCTATGTATCCGCCCAGAGGGGTACTTACCGAGACCATATTTTGCGGAGGCACATCTATAGTACCGGTTACTTTTACTACGGATGAAATATTTCTTAAACTAAGATTTGTTGTATCTATAACAACGTTTTTAAGCTGTTCTTGGGTTAAGGTTACTACTTGCTCATTAGTTTCTTCACTTGCTACTTGCTCTTCTTTTGTATTATTACAAGCCGTAAAAAGGGCAATACTAGTAAGCATAAAAAATACTTTAGAGGAATATATGAATGCTTTCATGTTTATTTTGCGTTTAAATATTGTAACTGGATACTCTGCTCGTTCAAATTTTTTAAAGCTTGCAGATATTGACTCTTAATACCGATACTTTGCTGTATCAACATCACCCAATCCAGGTAATTGATGTCTCCATTCTCAAATTGTTTGCCCGCAGCTTTAGCAATCATATCAGCATCAGCTAAAGCTTTATCTTCAAAATACTGAACAATTTCTAAACTACTTTGGTATTGAGCCCACGTTGCCTGATATTGATTTTCTAGCTGTTGTTTCTGAAGCTCATATTCTTGTGAAACAATTTCCTGATTAATTTTAGAAGCTGCAATTCTGTTATTTTGCGAACTAAAAATGGGTATTCCTAAACCTACTTGCCCAGAGTGGAAACGCTTGCTACGGTCGTAAAAAACTTCGTCTGGACCCACACCCTGGAAATTGGTATTAAAATACCCTAGTGATATTTCTGGCAAGCGTTTAGCTTTTTCTGTGGCTAGTTGTGCTTTACTTGCTGCCTTTTGTTGCTCCAATATTTTAAGTTGCGGGTGTTCTTCTACCTTACTTAGCTGGCTAAATCCAATTACTGATTTAAGATTTTCTTTTGCCGGATTAAAATCTGAATTACTATTTAACAAAAGTTTAAATTGCAGTTCAGATAATGCTACATCTTGTTTCAACTGTTTCAATTGCATCAATATTTGCCCTCTTTGGCTTGATGCTGTTGCTGTTTCTAAAGCATTGGTTTCTCCTTTTGCAAGTCTTAATTGTGCTTTTTTAAGAAACTCGGCATAAATGCTATCACTTCTTAATAATAAACCCTCCTGTTCTTTAAGGTTTAGGATATGGAAATAAGTTAGAGAAACAGCTTTGATAAGTTCTGCTTCTTTAACAGCAATGTTTAAAGCTGCCGTTTTAGCTTCTTCTTTCAGTTGGTTTTTTTGCCTTGCATAAACCGTAGGAAATTGGAAAGATTGCGATACGCCAAATCTCAAATCGTTGTAAACACTATTCACCTGCCCAAAGTCGGTGTTAAAATTTGTTAAAGGTAGCCCAGCACCCGTCTTCACTAATTGCTCTTGATAAGCCGCTTTCAAACGCTCGCTTTTTACCATCCTATTATTCTTCAAAGCTGTATCTATAGCTGCTTTTAGTGTAATATTTTGTTGCGCTTGCGCTGATGAAATACCTAAACTTAACATCAATAATAAAGCACCAAGTTTTGGATTCACTTTTATTTTAGCCCCTTTTTCAAAAATGATATACAAAATAGGGAGTACAAATAAGGTTAAAAAAGTAGCAATCATTAAACCTCCAATAACTACGGTTGCTAATGGTCTTTGTACCTCGGCACCAGCACCACTACTTAAAGCCATAGGCAAAAAACCTAAGGACGCTACAAAGGCTGTCATTAAAACAGGTCTTAACCTTACTTTAGTTCCCATTAAGACAATTCTGTTTAAATTTTTTAAACCTGATGCTTTTAAGCGATTAAATTCGGCTATCAACACAATACCATTTAAAACAGCAACCCCAAATAAGGCTATAAAGCCTACGCCTGCACTGATACTAAATGGCATGCCTCTTAATGCCAGAAAAAATATACCACCAATAGCAGAAAGCGGTATAGCAGAATAAATTAACAAACCATGTTTAACCGAATTGAAGGCAAAGAATAGCAATACAAATATCAGCGCAAGCGAAACTGGTACAGCTATCAATAAACGTTGCTTTGCTTCGTTTAAATTTTCAAAAGCACCGCCATAAGTAATGTAATACCCAGCAGGTAATTTAAGTTGTGTTTCGGCCTTTTTTTGCAATTCATCTACAATACTTTGCACATCTCTTCCTTTTACATTAAAACCTGCTATAATTCTTCTCTTCGCATCTTCACGCTGTATTTGGTTGGGACCATTTTGTATACTTACATCTGCCAACTGTTGCAAAGGAATTTGTGGGCCTTTTGGAGTAGGTACCAATAAGTTTTGGATGTCTTCTAAACTCTTACGCTGTTCTGTTCCTAGTCTCACTACCAAATCAAACCGCTTTTCGCCTTCAAATATCAAACCTGTACTTTGGCCAGCAAATGCAGTATTCACCATTCGGTTAACATCAGCAATGGTTAGCTGGTATTGGGCAATTGCTGCTCGGTTATAATTAATAATTACTTGTGGCATACCTGTTACAGGTTCTACAAATAAATCCTGAGAGCCTTCTACCGTGTTGATGATTTTTCCAAGGCGTTGCGCATAATAAGCTAAAGTGTCTAAATCTTCTCCAAATATCTTGCATACAACATCTTGTCTGGCACCTGTCATTAACTCGTTAAAACGCATTTGTACCGGAAACTGAAACCCAGTGGTAATACCGGGTACCTCTTCCAGTGCTTTGCCCATCTTTTCTGCAAGCTCATTAAAAGTTTCCGCAGATGTCCATTCCTTTTTATCTTTTAAAATAACCATCATATCACTGGCTTCCATAGGCATAGGATCTGTTGGCACTTCGCCACTACCTATTTTGGTGACTACTTTTTCTACTTCCGGAAAACGACTTTTTAAAATATGTGCCGCTTTTTGAGTGCTTTCTACGGTTGTACTCAAATTACTACCTGTTAAAACGCGGGTATCAACAGCAAAATCTCCTTCTTCCAGAGCAGGTATAAACTCGCCACCCAAAGTAGAAAGTGTTACAAGTGCTAGAACAAATAATGCAGCTACAGCGCTTAAAACCATTTTTGGATATTTTAGTACACGAGCTAAGGCATTTTGATAAACCCGTTCCAGTTTGTACATCCATTGATCAGAGAAATTTGGCTTGTGATCAAGCTTTTTATTCAAGCATAAAGCACTCATCATAGGAATATAGGTGAGCGAAAGTATAAATGCACCTATCAAGGCAAAAGCTACTGTTTGCGCCATAGGTTTAAACATTTTACCTTCTATACCTTCTAAGGTGAAAATAGGTAGATAAACAATCAGGATGATAATTTGCCCGAAAACAGCACTATTCATCATCTTACTTGCTGATGTTTGTACCTCTTTATCCATTTGCTTTTGGTTAAGTTGTACAACTGAACCAAATTTACTGCTATGCTTAAGCTGGTGCATGACAGCTTCTACAATAATAACAGCACCATCTACAATTAAACCAAAATCTAAAGCGCCTAAACTCATTAAATTTCCGCTTACACCAAAAGTATTCATCATGATGATGGCAAATAGCATAGCAAGCGGAATAACAGAAGCAACTACTAAACCGGCCCTAAAATTCCCTAAGAAAAGTACCAGAATAAAGACAACAATTAAAGCACCTTCCATCAGGTTAGTTTCAACTGTTTTAATAGCATTATTGACCATTTTTGTACGGTCTAGAAAAGGCTCTATCTCTACACCTTCTGGTAAGGTCTTTTGTATTTGGGCTACTCTATCTTTAACATTTTTGATAACCTCGTTGCTATTTGCGCCTTTAAGCATCATCACAATAGCACCTGCAACTTCACCCTCATCATTATAACATAAGGCACCATAACGTGTTGCATAACCTGTTTTAACCTCTGCAATATCTTTGATAAGTAAGGTAGTAGAGGTATTTGTTTTTACTGCAATATTTTCAATATCACTTACACTAGCAATTAAACCTTCGCTTCTGATGAATAAAACGCTAGCACCTTTTTCTATATAAGCACCTCCGGTATTTTGGTTGTTTTGTTCTAGAGCAGAGAAAACATCGTCTATGGTAAGATTTAAAGCCTGCAACTTATTGGGATTAAGTGCTATTTCATACTGTTTAAGCTTACCACCAAAACTACTTACTTCTGCTACACCTTTAACACCTAAAAGCTGGCGTCTTACAATCCAATCCTGAATGGTTCTGAGTTCTGTTTCGTCGTATTTATCTTCATAGCCTTTTTTAGGTTTTACTACGTATTGATAAATCTCGCCTAAGCCTGTAGAAACCGGACCTAATTCTGGTGTACCTATCCCTTGCGGAATTTCTGTTTGTACTTTTTGTAGTCTTTCCGCAACCTGTTGCCTGGCCCAATAAATATCCGTTTCATCAGTAAAAACCAGAGTTACTAATGATAATCCAAACCTAGAAAAGCTACGGATTTCTTTCATCCCATCTATATTACTGTTTGCCTGCTCTATAGGAAAAGTTACCAGCCTTTCTATATCTGTAGCACCAAAAGAAGGGGCAACAGTAATTACCTGAACCTGATTGTTGGTAATATCTGGTACAGCATCTATAGGTAACCGTGTAGTTTGGTAAATACCATAACCAATTAAGGCTAGGGTAAACAAGCCAATGATGAGTTTATTCCTGATGGAAAACTCAATAATCTTATTTAACATAATAAGTATTGCTAATTTTTAAATAAAAAAATACAAGAAAATGTATTGATTAAGCGTAAATATTAGCAAGTTTTTGGCGGCTGCCAGATAGTAGATAAGTATACAGAATGGATAAACAAACTCCTGTAAACAGGCGTTTTATGTTGTTGTATAATAGCTGGTAGTGTGATAACGCTTAAACTGTATTGGGGTAAACTTACGTTACAATCTACCTGGTTAATATGGTTGTGTGTTTTAAAAGGTAATTGCATATCACGTTCATAATCTGCATCTCTAACATCTTCTAAAGCATAGTGCATGCTAAAAAATTCAAAAATGGTGATATTGTTATCTTGCATTTTATGCTCTATCAGGTGCTCTACCAAAATAGGCAATTTTAACAGCTGATACAGTTCTGTAGTGGCTATTAAATGAATGCTTAATAACAATATGGCAATTATCTTTTTCAAATCATTACAAATATAAAGATTATCTTTTCAATGTCTAAACAGTGTTTTTAGTGACTTTGTTTCTGACTTTATAAATCAATAGATATAATAAGCCCAAAACGCCTATCCCTAAAAAAGGATAAACCACAATATCTGGATGTTTAACGTAGAAAGTAAGCTCGGAGTTTAAGTTAATATCTTGCGCTATAGCAGCAGGTTGCCACCACGATGTTTGCTGTATCATGTCTCCACGTTGGTTAATAAAAGCCGATATCCCTGTATTAGCAGAACGGGCAATCCAACGTCTGGTTTCTATGGCTCTTAGACGGGCATATTGTAAATGTTGGTCTTTTCCTGAGGTATTGCCCCACCAACCATCATTGGTAATGATAGCAATAAACTGCGCTTCTTTTTTAACATAGCCTGCAACCCAATTACCCCAAATAGATTCGTAACAGATAACGGGCGCAACGCCAATACCACTTTGCGAATACAATACTGATGGTTCTTCCTGGTAACCATAGCCACCTGTAGTACCCCCAAATTTGGCAAAAATAGGTTTCAAGAAAGATAAAGCATTAATAAATGGCATTTTCTCTACCCCGGGTACCAGTTTAGATTTATGGTAGAACTGTACTTTGGCAGAGTTTTCTATCGCAATGGCAGTATTAAAACTATCCCAATACTGGTTACTTTGAGCATTAAATTTTGCTGTTTTAGTTTTTGGGGTTTGATAAGTTAAATAGGTTTCTGCCCCGGTAATTAAAGTTGCATTGGCGTAAGGCTGCATAAATTGTTGTAGTCGGTAAAATATACTTCCTTGCCTGATGTAATCTTCATTTACATATTCTGGAATAGCTGTTTCTGGCCAAATGATAAACTCGGTATTTACCTTTATTGCTTTACCACTTAAAGCAATCAAAGTATCTAATTGCTGGTTAGTAGTATAACTTTCATATTTAGCATAAGGGTCTATATTGGGTTGTACTACTACTACATGGGCGGGGTTACTTTCTTCTTCATAATTGCTATAAGTGAGGGTAGAAAAACCTATCGGGATAAGCACCCAGCAAGCTAAACCTGCTAATAGTTTGAATGTGTTTCTTTGCTTTTTCTCACTGTTTTTTAACTGTTTCCAGATGTTAAATAATAGGATATTACTTCCTAAAATCCATAAAGAGCCTCCGTAAACACCCGTATACTCGTACCATTGGATAAACTGCGGACTGCTAGCAAAACCGTTTCCTAAAGTCATCCATGGGAAGTTTAAATCCCAGCTTTGGTGTAAATACTCGTAAGAAATCCAAAAACCTATGAGGGCTATATCAGCTAAAATGGGCTGGGTGATATTTTTAAGTTTGTAATAGCAGAAAAAGCTTAAAGTCATCAAAAAAGCGCCTAATAAATAAGCCACAATAGAGCCTTCTGGCGATGCATTCCAAATCCAATAAATACTAGCGGTATTCCACAATAAAAAGGTTAAACCGGCTGTAATAAATACTTTTCTCCCTTTTTGTTGAGTGTCACTGTTGTGGATGTTTTCTATAGCTGCTAATAGCGGAAAAAAACCTATCAATAATAACAAAGAAGTGTAAGGAATAGGTGGCCAAGCTATAAAAAGTATAATAGCTGATATAAGTGCGTATTGGATATGCTTTTTCATTTAATTTTTAGCGAATATTTTTTGTTAAAAGGTCTAGAAGTTTTTGAGGGTTTTGTCTGTTGTCCCAAAAAGCAGTAATGATAATTTGTGTATCTGTAATTTTGTATAAGATACTATAATGCCCCATGGCAGAAATTCGTGTTTCGGGATAATCCGTAGTCACAAATGCTTCTGGATTTTGAGCAACTATTTCAGATCTTTCTTTAATTTCTTGAATAAGTTTTTGTGCAAATTTTGCTGAATGGTTTCTTTTAATCCAGTAGTTTAAGATAGCTCTTCTTTGCTTAACAGCAGTTTGAGTCCAAATTATAGACCTTTTAGCCATTCTAAATCTTCTTTATCAAGGTCATCTTGAGAAATAACTTGATTATTTTCAATATCTAAATCGCTTAATTTTAATAAAGCAATTTGTGCATCAGACAAGTTTACTTTCATATCAGTTTTAGTATGCTGCTGTAACAACTTGTCAAGTGCATTTAAGTAGTCTTGATTGGATATTGTAAGCAACTTATCTATAATATTATTCCTTAAAGTGTTGATATTACTCATAGTTCTATAAATTTCGGCTTTTGTTTGTGTATAACAAAAACTAATCTCTAAATTTCTCTTTTACAGGTTTGTCTGCTGGTTTACCAGCTAAACAAATCACAAACTCGCCTTTAAGGGTATTTGTTTCAAAGTAGTTTTTTACTTCTGTTAAAGTACCTCTTTTGGTTTCTTCGTACATTTTGGTTAGTTCTCTAGAAACAGAAACTTCTCTTTCTTCGCCAAAAAACGTGATAAACTCTTCTAAAGATTTTAACAAGCGGTGTGGCGATTCGTAAAAAATCATGGTCCTTTCCTCTGAAGCCAGTTCTTTTAATCGTGTTTGGCGACCTTTTTTAACAGGTAAAAAACCTTCAAATACAAATCTATCATTAGGCAAGCCCGAGTTTACCAAAGCCGGTACAAAAGCTGTTGCACCTGGTAAACACTCAACTTCCAAATCGTTTTTAATGGCTTCGCGGGTAAGTAAATAGCCCGGGTCTGAGATGGCTGGCGTACCTGCATCAGAAATTAAAGCAATATTTTGCCCTTCTTTTAAGAAACGGATAATCTCATTAACGGCCTTATGCTCATTATGTTGGTGGTGCGAGAAAAGTTTTTTTTCGATACCAAAATGTTTTAGCATAGGAGAAGAGTTTCTGGTGTCTTCTGCCAAAATAATATCTACCTCTTTTAAAACTTTAACAGCTCTAAAAGTCATATCATCAAGATTCCCTATGGGCGTGGGTACGAGGTATAGTTTTCCGTTCATGCTTTAGCTTAACCCTAAACTGCTCTAAAAGAGAGGAAATTTTGGGTCTGTGTTTTATTTCCTAATTAACACTATCTGTTTTTATTTAATCTTACAAATGGTTTCTCTTTCTAAAGTGATAAAAATATCTAGCCTCAAAAATCGTAAATCGTACATCCTTTTATATCTTTGCAGAAAAAATAAAAATCATGCTGCAAGTTAGTTATATCCGCGAAAATAAAGAGCAGGTTCTAGAACGTTTAAGTGTAAGAAATTTTAGTCAGCCAGAGTTGGTTGATGAAATTATCAGTTTAGATGAGAAAAGACGCTCTACGCAATCCAAAGGAGACGCTTTGCAGGCAGAAGCAAATGCAGCAGCCAAGCAAATTGGTGAGCTCATGAAACAAGGTAAAAAAGAAGATGCAGAGGCTATTAAAGCAAAAACATCATCATCAAAAGAAGAGATAAAAAAACTATATGATGAGCTTGCTGTGATAGAGCAGGAATTACATCAAAAATTAGTTCAAATACCCAATTTACCTCATTCATCTGTACCTAAAGGTAAAACTCCGGAAGAAAATGAAGTAGTTTTAACCTATGGTCAAATGCCAAATTTGGCAGATGATGCTTTACCACATTGGGAGTTAGCCGCAAAATACGATTTGATTGATTTTGAATTGGGGGTTAAAATCACGGGAGCTGGTTTCCCAGTTTATAAAGGTAAGGGCGCTAAACTACAAAGAGCCTTAATTAACTATTTTTTAGCTGAGGCTGAGAAATCTGGTTATGAAGAAATGATGTTACCACATTTGGTAAATGAAGCATCGGGTTTTGGTACGGGGCAATTGCCAGATAAAGAGGGGCAAATGTATCATGTAGGCTTAGATAATTTATATTTAATACCTACTGCCGAGGTACCTATCACTAATTTATACAGGGATGTTATTTTAAAAGAAGACCAGCTACCTATTAAAAACTGTGGTTATACGCCTTGTTTTAGAAGAGAAGCAGGTTCTTATGGCGCACATGTAAGAGGTTTAAACCGCTTACACCAGTTTGATAAGGTAGAAATTGTACAAGTGGTACATCCTGATAAATCTTATGATGTGTTAGAGCAAATGAGCCTGCATGTACAAAGCTTATTACAAAGCTTAGGCTTACATTACCGCGTTTTAAGGTTATGTGGTGGAGATATGGGTTTCACATCGGCTTTAACGTATGATATGGAAGTATGGAGTGCTGCACAACAACGCTGGTTAGAGGTTTCTTCTGTTTCCAACTTTGAAACTTACCAAAGTAACCGCCTGAAATTAAGATTTAAAGGTAGCGAGGGTAAAACTCAACTAGCACATACTTTAAACGGAAGTGCTTTAGCTTTACCAAGAATTGTAGCTTCTATTTTAGAGAATTACCAAACACCAGAAGGCATTAAAATTCCTGATGTTTTGGTGCCTTATACAGGTTTTGATATGATTAAATAATTAAAAAAAGCTTAAAAGAAAAGGGCGAAACTTAAACGTTTCGCTCTTTTTTTATAACCAATTTTGCAAAAGCGTATACAAATAAGCAAACACATAGTATAAAGCAATAGCAATTAAGCCCAATACCACTACAGCAATAAGTATAAAACCAATGATGATACCCGTTATACTACCAGTATGTTTACCTTCTGTATAGTGTTCTCTTAATAATTTAATATTCCTACTGTTGGCTTTAAAGCCGAAATCAAAGAAATAGCCTAAAATTGGGATAGCGCCTAAAATGGTATCTATTAGAACATTACCAAACATTTTAATAGCCACTTTTTTGCTGGCTCCATTTTTCAGCATGGTAGCAATAAGGGCTAAGGAAACAGCAAAACCTGCCAAATCTCCCAGATAGGGAATAAAATTTAAAATAGGGTCTAAACCAAAACGATAGCCTTTAATACTAAACTGTTCATCCATCAGTTTAGAAATACGTTCTACCCATCTTAATTTATCATTTTTAAACGGCTGCTGGTTCATTTTACTATTTTAGCTCAACAAGCAATTTATATACCTTATTTACCTGTTGATCATAATTAGAGTATCTTTATTTAGCCTCAACTTTAGAAAAGCATAAAGCTTCTTTGCTTCCTGATTGCTTAAAGAAGTTTTTTTCTTCCAATTGATGATTACATGCGTTATCGTATCTGCGGTTTGCTGACTTTGTTTTAAATTTACCATCTCTCCGATACTAATTTGATTGGCTTCTGGGTATAAAACGGCAAGTTCTTTAGAGATATTTGATGTAGAATCTGACTGGTTTTCACTGCTGATTGGTGAAGTAGCTTTTAAATTTATGGCATTTAACATGCTTGCAGCCACTTCACGGCTCATGTCTGCAATTTCTTCTTTAGAAACATTTACTCTAGAAAGCTTTATTCTTAAATCATCAAAACCACTGGCTTTTAATAAACTATCATAACTGGCTATTTCTTGGTCAGAAACTGGTTTGCCAGCAATAACAACCTGTACGTATTTTAAAGAGTCTCTATTTTCGATATTCCATTTTAGCACTTCTGTTTCATCATTACTAATTTTATTGATGATGATATTTTGCACCTGCCTGTTCATCTTATTTTTAAGATATACCTCCCACAAAAAATAGCCGCTTGGCAGTACTACAAAAAGCAAGGCAAAAGACATAATCCTGCTTACCCTTTTACGGGTTTTAATGTCCATATATTGCCTTAAAGGGAATTGTAGAAATTTGATTACCAAATAGGTAGATAAACTGATAAAAATAGCATTGATGATAAAAAGGTAAAACGCTCCGGCAAAAATCATCAACTGCCCGGTAGCAAGCCCAAAACCTGCCGAACAAAGTGGTGGCATTAAGGCTGTAGCAATAGCAACCCCTGGTATGGCATTGGTTTTCTCTTTTCTTGACCCTGATACAATACCCGCTACACCTCCAAAAAATGCCACCATTACATCTAATAAAGTAGGCTGGGTACGGGCTAAAATTTCTGTAGTAGCATCGCCCAAAGGAGTAATGGTAAAATAGATATAAGCAGTGGTTAAACTGATAAATGTAGCCATACCCAGATTGCGTAAAGAGCGAGTAAGCATTTCTTTATCATTTATTCCAAATGCTAAACCAACACCTAAAATGGGCGACATTAGCGGCGAAATAAGCATAGCACCTATAATAACCGCAGCAGAATTTACATCTAATCCTATAGAAGCAAGTACGGCAGAACATATCAGAATCCAGATATTATATCCTTTTAAATCTATATTCTCATTGATATTTTTAACAGTTCCTTCTTGGTCTGTGGTTTCTTGTAAATGAAATATCTTTTGTACGTAGTTTTTAATAAGATCTGCCAAATTCATAGTTAATTATTTTAAAAACAAGCATGCATGCAAATGCTCTTTCACCAACATACCCATGGTAGTCATTTTTTTAAACTTAGGCATTTTATGATATTTTGCAAGTTCCTCCCTCAAAGCTATTACTTTCTCTTCCGGGGCGATGATATCATGACTCATCACATTAAAAATTTCTTTTAGCCTATAATGTGCCAGTTTAACTCGATGGCTAATTAAGCTCCGCTCTTCTTGTTGGTATTGTAGCATAGATTTTTCGTTCATGTGCTCCATTCCCATAAAAACAATATTGTTATTCTCCTTGAAATAATGGGGAAGATATAGTTTTAATCTGCTTTCATAAGACTGCTGGTCAAAATCTATAGCTCTGATACGGTATTGGTTACCTTCAATATCTGGTGTAATATCAACTACAAAATTATAAGAGCGCATATCGCCTAAAAGCCTTACAAAACAACGCTCATTAAATTTAACAAACTCTTTGCTGATGCGGGTTTGGTTAAAGCTGCTATCATTAAGATAGCTATTTAAAAAAACATCTCCAGGCAAACCGGGTATATGTTCCTCTATTAAAGTATGGTCATCTGTTAAATAATTGATTCGGTTTGGAGATAAAATATGTTCCAATTCTAAGCCATAAACCCTGCTGGCATCGGCAATTTTAACATAAAAATGGTCGTAATTATCATTTAACCTATTGATGATTCTTACCCTAAATGGTTTAGAATTACCAAAAGTGCAATAATCTATCCTGGAAACAGAAAGATGATCCATAACCTCCATACGGCCAGATGTATGGAGCAGGGCGTAAATATATTTTAAACCGGGATAAAGTTCTTTCATCTCCGATTCATCATAATAAACCGTTTGCCACAAAGTATCTTGGTTATTTTTATCTAACAGCGGAGTAGAAAGATTAAAACGCAGCATATCTGCATATACAACAGGAAGTTTAATTTCCCTATCATATTTTAGGAGGTATTGTTTTAAAGTTGGATTAACGGTATAAAGTATCTTCTTTTTAGAAGGTACATCATTCCGCTCTTCAATAATATTCATATCATCATGATGCTTTCTGTTGGTAATTTATCAATATTTAATGGCTCTTGAAAATAAAAAAGCCCATCCTTTATTTAGAATGGGTTTCATTTGGCATCCATAAATATGCAGCCTATGATTAGGAGTTTAATTTCTATTTATGAAGTAAACACATCATATTCTTTTTGCCAATATTGTATTTTTCTGTTATACATAGCTTCATTAGCCAGATGCACACATATAGCCGTGGTGGCTCCTGTTAAAACATTTGATGGAGGATTTTTCTTAGTAACTATACAATCAAAAAAATCTTTTAAAGCATACCAAGTTCCATCTTTACTTTTATCAGCTTCGATAGGTATTCCTCCATCTTTATTCCAAACAATTTTTGTAGCACCGGTAACACCATCAACGGTTTCTAATTCGGCTCTTGTTTCCTTTTCGGGATAAAAAACACCTTGGTTTACTAATAAAGAAACACTGCCTTTGGTACCTTTTAATTTAAACAAATAACCATCTTTAGCATTAGCGCAGGTAGCACCATAATTACCAATCATGCCCTCTTTATCATACCTAAAAGTTGCTTGCACATTATCAAAAGTTTCACGTCCGTCTTTATAATAATCTACACCGCCTGTGGCATAAACCTCTGTAGGGTGCGTATTAAACGCCCAATTGATAAAATCAATTTGATGTGAAAGTAATTCGGCAGCTAAACCACCAGAATACTCTTTATACATACGCCAGTTTATTTTTCTTTCTAAAGAAGGTTCTGGTACAGGTCTGCGCCAATTCCAGTTTCTATCCCATCTGCAATCAATCTGTGTTACTTTACCCAGATAGCCCTTATCAATCATCTCTTTCACCTTAAAATAAAGAGGAGTATAACGGTATTGATGACCTACTTGCAAGGTTAAATCAGGATGAGATTGCTTAGCCTTTACCAAATCTAAAGCTTGCTGGATATTATAGGTCATGGCTTTTTCTAAATACACATGCTTCCCTGCTTTTAAGGCTGCTAAAGCAATATCATAATGTGCATTAAGAGAAGTAGCAATAAGTACTGCTTGTACATCGGCCTCAGCTAAAAGCTTTTTATAATCTTTGTAAGAAGTAATTTTTTCTCCACCCAATAACTTTTGCGTAGCTGCAAGTCTAAAATCTAAGGTATCGCAAATAGCAGTAACTTTAAATTGCTCTTTCAATTGCTGCATCACTTGAATAAGGCCATTGCCCCTATCCCCACAACCTATTACAGCAACCTTTAAAGGAGTATCTGCAGCAAAAGCATGTAGTAGCTCTTGCTGCAAAAGTAATCCCCCAGCTGTTATAACACCTGTTTTTTTGATAAAATTTCTTCTTAGCATTTCTAATTATAATTAACGATAGCTATGAAACAGTTTGTTAATATTTAAACACTTTTCCATTCACCATAACTTCTTGTGTTTTTTCATCAAACGTTGCTTTAGCACCTGTTCTTACAGCCGCGTTTGTCATAATTGTAGCAACAGAATGATAATAACCAGCTTCTACCGGTGCATTAGTTTCTTTTCTACTACGGATACACTCCATCCAATTACGCATGTGGTTAGAAGTTAACCTATCCGCACCTGTATTGGCAGATGCAACTACCTTTTCTTCTTGGCTGGTTAAGCTTAGTTCTGGAAGCAAGTTAGGTTTTAGGCCCATTGCAGCAGCTTGTTTCTCTTGTAAACCACCTTTAGGAGATATTTTATTGGTATTTAAATTTAACTCGCCACCGTTAGCGTAGTAAATCTCTGCTGGACGCTCATCTCCATTATGCATTCTAGAACCAAATACAACTTGGAAACCTTTTTTCATGTCTTTATCGCCATAATCAAAAACTGCAGTTGTGGTATCCCAGTTTCTTCTTCCGTCTTTCCATTGGTAAATTCCACCATTAGCAACCACACTTCTTGGATACATTAAGCCAGTAAACCAGTGTACAGTATCAATCTGGTGCGACATCCATTGGCCAGGCATACCAGAAGAATATGGCCAGAATAAACGATATTCTAAGTATTTTCTAGGATCCCATTCTTCAAATGGGCGGTTCATTAAAAAGCGCTTCCAATCGGTATCTTCTTGTTTTAGTTTAGCAACTAAATCTGGTCTGCGCCATCTGCCAGGCTGATTTACATTCCAGGTAAGTTCTACCATCGTGATATCGCCAAATTTACCCTGTTGGATAAAATCTGCCGCAGCTTTATAATTAGCGCCACTTCTTCTTTGAGAACCAATTTGGATAATTTGCTTAGAAGCTTTTATAGCTTTTAATGCCGCTCTGTTATCTTCCATGGTTTCTGCAAAAGGCTTTTCGCAATAAACATCGCATTTAGCGTTAACAGCCTCTATAGCATGTAAAGCATGCTGAAAATCTGCCGTACTTACAATAACAGCATCCAAATCTTTCATGGCATACAATTCATCATTATTTCTACAGCCTTTGATATCATGGTTAAATTTTGATTTCAAAAGCTCTACACCAAGGTTTCTTCTATAGCTCCATAAATCAGAAACGGCTACCATATCAAAATTTAATTCCTGATGATGGTTTAAAAAGCATGGTAATAAGGTATCTCTAAAACGATCTGAAAAACCAACCGCACCAACACGTACCCTATCATTTGCACCTAAAATTCTACCATAACTTTTTGCGCTGAAGCCCATAGCTCCAAAATATGTTCCGGCTGCTGCAATAGCAGACTGCTTTATAAATTTTCTACGTGAGTTCATTTTATTTTGAGTGTTAGGTTTATAGTTGTTTAATTTTTAAGCTTCTGAAAGCTACAGCATCGCCATGGTCTTGTAGTAAAATTCTTCCTTTCGGAGCCATTCCAAAATTTTTCCAGTCTTTATACTTACTTTCTGAAACCAATTTTAAGAACTCTGCCGAGCCTCTGGTATAATTAAGGATATTATGGCCGTTTAACCAATATTCAACCCTATTATCAGGGTAAACCCTGATGATTCCTTTATTCCACTCGCCTACAGCTTTCTGCGCAGCAGGTATTTTTTTTGAAGTCATTAAATCATATAAAGACCCTAATGTACGGTTGCCATCTCTGCCCAATTTTGCATCAGGATGTGTAGCATCATCTAAAATTTGATACTCTGGACCAATAGCAGAACCTTTATTGCCTTCACTTTCTGTAACGAAGTATTTTACACCGCTATTAGCCCCTTTAGAAAGTTTAAAATCAAACTGAAACTCAAAAGCACTATACTCTTTTAAAGTAACAATATCACCACCATTGGTAGACTCGCTTCCATCTGCTTTTTTAACCCTTAACTCGTTATCAACAACTTCCCAACCTTGGGTAGGAAATGTGGTTTTATAAGCGCCTCGCCATTGCGAAGTGCTTGTACCATCAAATAACAAACTGTAACCTTTAGCTTTTTCTTGCGGAGATAAATGATTTGGGATATAATTAGCGATGAAAATACCATCTGGTTTAGAAGGTTGTAAGTTGGTGGTTTGTATTCTGATATTTCTCCATCTGATTTCTTTACCCGGGGTTTCGTCTTTTCTGATAGAATGCACCTGTAAAGCAATAAAACCTGATGCTGTTTCTGCATCTACAACATGTGCTGTAGGGATACCATTTACCCAAGTTCTGATGGTGTTACCTATAGCTTCAATACGATATTTATTCCATTGGCCCGGTTTAAAAGCTTTTTTACCCTCTGGGTTAAGTTCCAGATTATAAAGCCAACCCCTTCTGGCCTCATCATAAATACCGCCACTCCAAGCTCTGCTAGAAGGGTCAATTTCCATTTGATAGCCATGAACTCTGCCATCACGATAGTCTGCTTTACTTAAACTTCTAAATTGAACGCCAGAATTCATGCTGTTATCAACAAGAAGTTCCAGTTCTAAAATAAAATCGCCGTAGTTTTTTTCGGTTGCCATAAAAGAGTTAGGTTCATTAGCAACTGTAGTACCTACAATCTCGCCGTTTCTAACTTCATATTTGGCTTTTCCGTTAAGTTGTTTCCAGCCTTTAAAGTCTTTTCCGTTAAATAAAGACTCCCATTTACTCTGGGCAATCGTTTGCCCAAATGCCGTAAATGTTAATAACAATACAATGCTTGTTTTAAATTTCATTTTTGAATTGATAAATTGGTTAGCGAGCTCTAATCTAAAAAATTTAAATCTAAATATCTTTAAGAGGTCAAAACTTTCTTGAAATTTGATTATAAGTTTTGTAATTTTTTTGTGCTATAAGTTCATAAGCAAAAATTTATTATTTTACTTAGCCGAAGTTTAAAAGAAAGCATCCATGAAACTTAGAAACCTGCTCTTATATTTTTTAGCGCTTCCTTATTTTTCTTTTGCCCAAAACAATGCTTTACCCAATGCAGCAGAGCTCAAACTCGATTTAAAAAAATTAGATGTTTTAGGAAGTGTCTTATATATTGCGGCACATCCTGATGATGAAAACACACGTTTATTAAGCTACTTAGCTAAAGAAAAATTGGTAAGGACTGCTTATCTATCGTTAACCAGAGGAGATGGCGGGCAAAATCTTATCGGTAATGAGCAATCTGAAGAATTAGGATTGATAAGAACTCAGGAACTCTTAGCCGCCCGCAGAACTGATGGCGCTATCCAATTTTTTACAAGAGCTAATGATTTTGGTTTTTCTAAAACTGCCGATGAAACTTTTACCATCTGGAATAAAAAGGAAATATTAAGCGATGTGGTATACATCATCAGGAAATTTAAACCAGATGTTATCATCACCCGGTTTCCTAATGATGCAAGAGCAGGGCATGGCCATCATCAAGCATCTTCTATTTTAGCGCAGGAAGCTTTTAAAGCTGCTGCCGACCCAAAACAGTTTCCAGAACAGTTGAAAGAAGTAAGCGTATGGCAAGCGAAAAGAATTCTTTGGAATACTTATAATTTTGGCTCGGCCAATACCACTGCCAATGATCAACTAAAAATTGATGTTGGCCTGTTTAGTAACCTACTGGGAAAAGGTTATGGTGAAATTGCTGCCGAAAGTAGATCGATGCACAAAAGTCAAGGATTTGGTTCTGCCAAACAAAGAGGCTCAAGTATAGAATATTTTAGCAGTTGGCAAGGTGAACTTCCACAAAAAGATTTATTTGAAGGAATAGATTTAAGCTGGGACAGACTTCAAATTAAAACTGAAATCGCTAAAGATATTAACACCATTCAGGAGAAATTTAATGTAGAAAACCCAGGTTTAATTGTTGAGGATTTAATCAAACTTCATCAAAAAATAGCGGCTTTACCAGATAGCTTTTATAAAAATATCAAGTTAGAAGAAGTAAAAAAACTGATTCTGCATTGCAGCGGAACTTGGCTAGAAGCGCAAGCTAAGCAGGCTTTTTATGCACAAAACACTCTTATCGAGTTTAACATAAGTGCAGTTACGCAATATCCAAATGTAAAAATTACAGCTTTTAACCAAAGAACAGATGATTTGAACATCAATCAACTCTATAGTGCAAAAAATCAAACACAAGTAAATAAAATTACGCAGCCTTATTGGTTGGTAAATCAGCATCCTATTGGGCAATATGTTTTAAATAAACAAGCAGACATCTTACAGCCTGATGGACCAGTGGCGCATACTATCCAAGTTAAACTTAGCTTTAATAATTACAGTCTGGATGATGAAATTCCTGTCATTTATAAATATACAGACCAGGTAAGGGGCGAAGTTTATCAACCTTTAGTAATAGCACCACCTGTAACCATTAATCCGGAAGATAAAGTGTTACTTTTCCCAAATCTAGGTGAAAAAGAAATTCGCATAAAGTTAAAAGCATTTAAAGAAAACCTGAGTGGCGAATTGATTCCTGAATTACCAAAGAATTGGAAAATAAGCCCTGTTAGGCATAGCTTTAATTTCAAAAATTCTGGAGAAGAGCTTAACCTTACGTTTACAGTTACCCCAGCAACTACAGATGAAAGTGTTGTTTTAAAATTTACAGCTCAAATGGCTAATGAGACTTATCAAAAAGCTTTTCATGAAATTAAGTATGAGCATATCCCTACCATAAGTTATTTCTCCGAGGCTGAAGTAAAACTTACCAAACTAAACATAAAAACAACCGGCAATAAGCTCATCGGCTATATCAACGGAGCCGGAGATTTAATTCCAGAATCGCTGAAGCAAATAGGTTATCAGGTAAATATCCTTACAGAAAAAGAAATGCTAACCGGAGACTTATCTGCTTACGATGCTATTATAACCGGAGTAAGAGCATTTAATACCAATGAGAAATTACCTTTTGCAAGACAGAATCTGTTAAAGTATATAGAAAACGGTGGTACTTTGTTGGTGCAGTACAATGTAAACAGACCATTGCTAAGTACCGAAATTGGTCCTTATCCATTTAACATCACAAGAGATAGAGTTACTGAGGAAAATGCCAAAGTGTTTTTCTTAAAGCCAGAGAGTAAAGTTTTAAATTACCCTAATAAATTGTCTGCTCAAGATTTTGATGGCTGGATACAAGAAAGAGGTTTGTATTTTGCAGACAATGCCGATAACCGATACGAACTACCTTTAGGTATGAATGATGCTGGGGAGCAACAAACATCAGGTGCACTTTTAGTAACACCTTATGGTAAAGGGAAATTTGTTTACACCGGTTTATCATTTTTTAGAGAATTACCTGCTGGCGTTGCAGGCGCTTACCGTTTATTTGTAAACCTGATAAGTAAATAATGGATAAAAAAGTAAAAGATACCGAGCTTCCTCCTTTTATTAAATCGTGGGGTCAATTTTATCGTCTGCTGGTTTACTGGCTTATTATCCTTATTATAATTTTTTACTTGATTACTATTCGCTTCTCATGAGTTTAATAGATTGGTTTGTACTTGCTTTTACCATCATTTTTATTGTGGTTTACGGCATCTGGAAAAGTAAAGCAAGTAAACACATAGATGGCTATTTACTTGGCGACCGTTCTTTGCCTTGGTATCATGTAGGTTTATCGGTAATGGCTACACAAGCTAGCGCCATTACTTTTTTATCAGCACCAGGTTTGGCTTACACCGATGGAATGCGCTTTGTACAATTCTATTTTGGCCTACCCTTAGCCATGATTGTGCTTTGTATAACTTTCATTCCTATTTTTCATAAACTTAAAGTTTATACCGCTTATGAGTTTTTAGAGCAAAGGTTTGATTTAAAAACCAGAGTTTTAACGGCTTTTTTATTTCTGATACAAAGAGGCTTATCTACCGGAATAACTATTTATGCTCCGTCTATCATCCTATCAATCATATTAAATGTAGACCCTACTTATACCACTTTAGTAATAGGTTCTGTAGTGATATTGTATACCTTTTATGGTGGCACAAAAGCTGTTTCTTATACCCAGCTTTTACAAATGAGCATTATCTTTTCGGGCTTGTTTTTAGCTGGCTTTGTGGTAGTAGCACTTTTACCTACTTCTGTAGGTTTTACCGATGCTTTAGACATTGCAGGTAAAATGGGAAAGATGAATGTGATAGATTGGGAGTTTGATTTAAATAATAGATATACCGTTTGGACAGGATTAATAGGCGGCTTTTTCTTACAACTGTCTTACTTTGGTACAGATCAATCTCAGGTTGGTAGATATTTAACCGGGAGCTCTGTTGGGCAAAGCAGAATGGGTTTATTGATGAATGGTTTGCTAAAAGTACCCATGCAATTTTTAATCTTATTGATAGGGATATTGGTTTTCTGCTTTTATCAATACCAAAAACCGCCTGTATTTTTTAATACCTATGAGATTAATAAAATAGAAAAAAGTGCTTACGCTGATGAGTTTAAACAAAAAGAACAAGCATTTGATGCCGCGTTTGAAGCTAAAAAGCAAAAAGTTGTAGCACTGGAAAACGCTATTAACCAGCAGAAAGAAATAAGCTCTTTAAAAGCAGATGTAGTATTGGCAAATAAAAACCTACAAGAAAAAAGAGAAGAAGCCCTAGCTGTTATGAAGAAAAACGACCCTAATGCAGATACAGACGATACCAACTACGTTTTCCTAAGCTTTGTTACACAATATTTACCACAAGGTTTAATTGGTTTATTGGTAGCTATTGTTTGCTTAGCCTCTATGGGTTCAACAGCTAGCGCCTTAAACTCATTAGCATCCACCACCAGTGTTGATATTTATAAAAGATTAATCAATAAAACAGGTAGCGATTTAAAATACCTCAACGTAAGTAAAGCCATAACCCTGTTTTGGGGTATTTTAAGCCTAGCAATGGCCTTATTTGCAGGTAAATTAGGTAATTTATTAGAAGCTGTTAATATTCTGGGCTCTTTATTCTATGGAACCATTCTAGGAATTTTTCTAGTAGCTTTCTATTTTAAAAAGATTGGCGGAAGGGCTGTGTTTACAGCAGCACTCATTACAGAAGTATTTGTTTTTACGGCCTATTATTTTGATGTGATGGCTTATTTATGGCTTAATCTTTTTGGCTGTGTATTGGTGATTGCCTGGGGTTATGTATTTCAGTATTTACAAAAAGAAAAGTCAATAGTATAAAAAAAGTCTCTCCAAATTTACTGGAGAGACTTTTTTATTATTTTCTAAATCCTACTCTGGATTTTGGCTGCTTAAATTGTGGTGTTGATTTAGGATTAATCTGAGGGTCTCCTACACTACTCATGGCACATCTAAAACCAATTTCAGAACTTGCTTCACCTTGGTCTAAATACCTTCTGGTACCAGGATTTAGCCAATAAGCTCTATCATTCCAAGAACCGCCTTTGTAAACTTTTGAACGATCACTAATTAACGTTATCTTCCCATAAAGATCTAGATTTTCATTATCAATATAACCTCTTTGGTCGGCATTAAATGTTGGTACAACAGAAGCCATTTTATCGTTTTTAGGCTCTGGAGTACTTGGGCTAGGCTCGGTAGCATTACCGTATTTACTCTTATGTATTTCGTAAGGGTCCTTTTTACCGGCAGTGGCTTTAACCTTTTTAGGTACATTGGTTTTACCTATCGTTTGTATTTGTCCTTTATCATCATAAGCGTTGTTTTCAAACACATTACCACGATAAGGGTTAAAATCTTCTACTTCATCAAAAGATAATTGGCGGTAAGTATCACTTGTCCATTCGCTTACATTGCCTGCCATGTTATATAATCCAAAATCGTTTGGAGTGTATGCTTTTACTGGTGCTGTAATATCTGCACCATCATTTAAGTATCCGGCAACACCCATATTATCACCACCACCTCTTTTAAAGTTAGCATAAATTAAACCTCTGGTATCCTTATTAGGAGAACGCACCCCTATACCATACCAAGGATAAATTTTACCGCTTTTTACAATGCTGTTATCACCATCGCTTTTTAAGGCTAAAGCTGCGTATTCCCACTCGGCTTCAGTTGGTAATCTATACCTGCCAGGTGTAAAAACGCCATCCTCTATTTTGGCAATTCTTCCAGTGTTTGCTCCTTTTTTAGCACCACCTTGTGGTGCTGCATTTACTACATTTGGTTTAGGAGCACCTTTACCTAAATCATTATACTGGCCATTTAAATAAAGGTCTAAATCAAAGGGCTCAGTATTTACATTATTTGTACCTGCTCCTTTACCGCCTTTTGCTGTTCCCATTTTAGCGGCAGAATAGGTGCCCCAATCATTCATAATATTTTTATTACGAAGGATATTTTCGTTAACCACATTGGTTCTCCAATCACAATAAGCATTTGCTTGCTCCCAAGTAACACCCACAACTGGATAATCTTGGTAAGCTGGATGTCTTAAATAATTGTTTACATAAGGCTCGTTATAAGCCAATGGACTTCTCCAAACTAAAGTATCTGGTAAAGCTTCATAATACCATCTGGTATCAGCAGCTACTTCTTTTATCCAGTTTAAATACTCCAGCCAATCTAAATTTGCTACTTCGGTTTCATCCATATAAAATGTAGCCACAGAAACTCTTCTTTTAGGAGATGCATAATCATAGCCTATATCATCTATAGAAGAGCCACCTAATACGAAAGTTCCTCCTTCTATATGCACTAAACCTGGGCCTGGAGTTGGTTTAGTTTTTGGCATTACTTGTAGAGAACCTGGCCTTTTCTGATTGTATTGAGCCCCTGTTTTACCAGATATTTTTGACGGACCAGCATTCTTTTGGCAAGAACTTAACATCATCATCAAACCTATGCAAGCCCAAAGAAAAGTAATGGTATTTTTTCTCATGCGATTTTTTAAATTTTCAAAGCTTAAAAATAATAAATTATCTTAATCAAGATGATTAATTTTATGGTATATTAAGTTTAAGCTTTAGTTTACCTATTTTTAGTTATTAAAACGAACTTTAAAACTTTAAGTTACACAAATATAAATATTTATTTAGGATTGAAAATATCTGTATATCAAGAAGTTAAGATAATTTTGTTTTTGCTACTTGTACCTTTTTTAATAAAAGCACAAAACATCAGTATCAAAAAAACAATTGATTGGACGCTTTTATCAACTAACAAAAGTATCTCAAATATTAAGGTCGACCCTGAATTTCCAAGATATTTACCAGAAAAATTTGGTCATTTACCTTTGGTTCATCTTAAAATACCTATTGCTTTAACCCAAGTTTCGGTAATTATTCATCCGCTGCAAACTCAAGTCTCTAACCAGTATAGCCAGCAACAAAGTCAAATTTCGCAAACAATATGGTTTCAATACCAGGTAGTTGAGGAACAGAAAAAAAGATGGTTGATTATTGATTTATTACCTTTTTATAAAAGTTCAAGCACTATCTACCAATTATTAGCATATAACATTCAAGTAAGTGATAAGGCTACTGGACAAAAAAACAACTCATTTAGATTAAGTAATGCTTCCAACTCTGTTTTAGCCAATGGAAATTGGTATAAAATAGGCTTAAAAAATGAAGGTATTTATAAGCTAGACTATAATTTTTTCAGAAATATGGGGATAGCTGTTGACCAGTTAAACCCACGCTTAATTAAAATTTTTAGTCAAGGTGGCAGAGCCTTAGCTCAGGAAAATAACGCTGCCAGATACGATGATTTATTTGAAAACGCCATCAAAGTTATCGGTGAAGAGGATGGTAAATTTGACCCACAAGATTATGTCTTATTTTATGCAGAAGGAAATATTTTTTGGGAGTTTAACCCGCAAAATCAGAAATTTATTCATCACAGAAATCACTATTCTGACTCTTCTTTTTATTTCATCCAAACAGAGGGTGCAAATGGCAAACGTATAAATAAGCAATCCTACCTCAATCAAAACCCAAATTTCAACACATCTTCTTATACCGATTTACAGCTTCATGAGCAAGAAAATTATACCGCTATCATGGATAATTTAAAATCAGGTAGAGTATGGTATGGCGAAGATTTTGAATTTAACAATAACCAAAATTTCAGTTTTAATTTGGATGGAATAAAAATTACAGATTCTGTTTACATAGAAGCCGATATGGCTATACGGGCAGGTCAAAACTCAGCAGCAGAACTAAAAATTAATAACCAAACCCTTTTTAATTTAAATGCTAGTGCAGTACCCTTAAGTTTTGACACTGATTATGCTGCGCCTGCACATCAATCCCTTTCTTTTTTACCAAATACCAATAATTTTTTGGTTGGTATAAGCTATAATAAGCCCAACTCCTTGGCTAATGCCTGGTTAAATTATATCAGATTTAGTTGTAAAAAAGATTTAAGAGCAAACAATTGGCTTAGGTTTAGGGACATTTCATCAAGTGGGTCTAATAACATCACCCAATTTAACTTTACTGGCAACTTAACAGGTAAAGAAATTTGGGATATTACCAACCCTTTACTACCTATTGCTATTGATTACACAACCAGTTCTTTTATTTATCCTACACCCAACTTAAAAGAATTTTTACTTTTTGATATGCAGCAGGTACAAGAACCTAAATTCATCAAAAAAGTAGCTAACCAAAATCTACATGCTTTAAATCCGGTTGATATGGTTATCATATCGCCACCAGAATTTTTATCAGAAGCTAAAAGATTGGCCGATTTTAGACTTAAAGAGCAAAATATCAGAACACATATTGTAACACCAGAACAAATTTATAATGAGTTTTCATCCGGAGCCAGAGATGCCAGTGCAATAAGAGATTTTATGAGAATGCTTTATAAAAGAGCTGGTATAAATAATTTACCTAAATATTTACTGCTGTTTGGTAGTGGAAGTTTTGATAACAGGAATATCCAATTCAAGAACAATAATTTTATTGTAACTTATCAATCAAGAAATTCACTATCGCCAACACAAAGCTATACATCTGATGATTATTTTGCTTTACTAGATGATGATGAAGGCAATTTTCCAGAAAATTTTGTTGATGCCGCTGGAATGTTAGATATAAGTGTTGGTAGATTACCCATAACATCCTTAAAAGAAGCTAAAGATATAGTAGATAAACTGATTTATTATACACAAACTGCTCAACTAGGCAGTTGGAGAAACCAAATCAGCATCATAGCTGATGATGAAGATGCTAATACCCATCTTAATCAAGCAGAAGCCAATGCAAATATCCTACAGCAGCAAAAACCCAATTTTAACATCCAAAAAATATATTTTGATGCCTATCAACAAGAAAGTACCGTATCTGGAAACCGTTACCCTGATGTAAAAAAAGCAATTGATGATAACCTAAATAATGGGGTAATGCTGATGAATTATACCGGCCACGGCGGAGAAGGAGGCCTAGCTGCAGAAAGAATACTTACTGTAGATGACATTAACAATTGGAAAAACACTCATTTACCCATCATTTTTACAGCAACTTGCTCTTTTAGCAGGTGGGATGATCCTTTAATACGCTCTGCCGGTGAGCTCGCCTTAAAAAAAGAAAAACACGGTGTAATAGCTTTATTTACAACCACCAGAATTGTATTTGCATCTTACAACTTTGATTTAAACCAAAGTTTTCTAAATGCTCTTTGCCAAATGGCCAATCAAAATAGAAGTATAAGTTTTGGCGAAGTTTTTACCATGGCAAAAAACAATAATATAGGCGGTTTAAATATCAATGCTAGAAATTTTACCCTTTTAGGAGACCCGTCAACAATATTTCCTATCCCCTACAATAAAGTAAATACTTTAAGCGTTAACGAAAAATTAGTAACTCATCCTGATACCCTAAAAGCATTGGCAAAAGTTAAAATTACAGGACAAATACTTGCCCCAAATCAAACTTTATTAAGTTCTTTTAATGGTACTGTTTATCCTGTAATTTATGATAAAGCTACAGTTACTACTACACTAGGTCAAGATGCAGGTATCTTCGGTAGCATTCCACAAGCTTTTAATCATCAAACCAATATCATTTACAAAGGTAAAGCCAGCGTTAAAAACGGGCAATTTAGTTTCGAATTTGTAGTACCTAAAGACATCAACCTACAATATGGTGAAGGAAAAATAAGCTATTATGCTGATAACCAAGAAATAGACGCCAGCGGAAACTTAAGCAATATTATTGTTGGTGGCATAGCCAATAACTCTAATACCGATAGCGAAGGGCCAACCATAGAACTTTTCTTAAATGATGAAAAATTTGTTTCGGGAGGTATCACCAATACTTCACCTTTTTTATTGGTTAACTTGTTAGATGAAAACGGTATCAATACTACAGGTATTGGTATAGGGCATGATATTGTAGCTACTTTAACTGCTCAAAATGAAAGTACCAACATCATTTTAAACAATTGGTACCAAGCAAAAACAGACGATTATCAGGCTGGTACCATTAAATATCCTTTAGGAGATTTAAAACCCGGTATGTACACCTTAAAATTAAAAGCATGGGATACTTTCAACAATTCATCAGAGCAAACGATAGATTTTGAAGTAAAGAATTCTGAAAAATTGGAAATCGCACATGTATTTAATTACCCAAACCCTTTTACAACCAAAACCAGTTTCCAGTTCGAACATAATCAACCCAACCAGGATTTGGATGTGCAGGTAAATATTTATACTATTGCAGGTAAGCTGATTAAAACTATTAACCAACCGATTATAAGTTCTGGAACTAGGGTAGATCATATATTTTGGGATGCTAAGGATAATTTTGGAGATAAATTAGCAAGAGGGGTGTATATTTATGAGCTGAAAGTACGCTCAAATACAAATGGCGAAATTGTAAAAAAAACAGAAAAATTAGTTATCCTATAATGAATTTAAACAAGAAATTTTAGCTTTATAACATGAAAATTAACAAATACTTTTTACTCATCATAACCAGCATCATAGCAAAATTTGGATATGCACAATCTGGCGGTACACCACCACCAGATGCAGTTGACGGTAGAATAGGTAATATCATCACCACAGCTGTACCTTTTCTACTGGTATCTCCTGACGCCAGAGCCGGAGCTATGGGAGAAACCGGTGTAGCCACACTGCCTGATGTAAACGCTACCCATTGGAACCCCTCAAAACTGGCATTTTTATCAGATAAATATGGCTTTTCTGCATCTTATAGCCCTTGGCTACAAAATATAGCTCCAGATATTAATATGGCTTATTTAAATGGTTATTACCGTTTAGATGAAAGAAACGTGATAGGTGGCTCCTTAAGATATTTTTCTTATGGAGATATACAACTTACTGATGCAACAGGTTCAAATATAGCTCTTTACAATCCTAATGAATTAGCTTTAGATGCTAGTTTAGCCCGTTCTTTTGGCGAAAACTTCTCATTAGGTACAGCTTTACGATTTGTATTCTCAAACATCTCTAACAACGGTATTGTAGATGGTAGCCAAAACAGAGCAGCAACCGGCGTTGCGGCAGATATTTCTGCCTATTATAAAGGCAACAGAAAACCTATGTTTGGCAAAGAAGCAACCTTAGCTGCCGGACTTAACATTTCTAACATCGGCACAAAAATGAGCTATTCTGATAATGCTCCAAGAATTTTTATGCCAACCAACTTACGTTTAGGTGGTGCATCAACCATACATTTAGATGAGTATAGTGATTTTACCCTTTCTCTAGACATCAATAAACTTTTAGTACCCTCAGAACCTAACAGCACCAAATCTGTACCTGCTGGTATTTTTGGTTCTTTTAACGATGCCCCAGGCGGTTTTTCAGAAGAATTGCAAGAAATTATTTACTCTACCGGTTTAGAGTACTGGTACAATAAACAATTTGCATTAAGAGCAGGTTATTTTTACGAAAACCCAAACAAAGGAAACAGGAGCTACCTAACCTTAGGCGCTGGCTTGAAATATAACATTGTAAATATCGATTTCTCTTATGTTTTGGCAAACCAGCAAAGATCTCCTTTAGCTAATACCCTTAGGTTTTCATTATCATTAAACTTTGGAGAGGCAGGAACGGCTAAATAATGAAAATAAAAGTAGGTTTTGGTTTTGATGTTCACCAGTTAAAAGATCAACATCCTTTTATATTAGGCGGCGTAAAATTAGAACATCATAAAGGTGCTTTTGGGCATTCTGATGCTGATGTTTTAGCGCATGCAATATGCGATGCCCTTTTAGGTGCTGCAAACCTTCGTGATATTGGTCATCATTTTAAAAATACCGATGAAAGATGGAAAGGTATCAGTAGTTTAATTCTGCTAACAGAATGTGTTAAATTATTAGCCGAAAAAGGTTTTACCATAGGTAACGTGGATGCAATGCTTTGCCTAGAAGCACCAAAAATCAACCCTCATGTACCTGCTATGAAAAAAAACATAGCACAAGCCATGGGTTGCGATGAAGAAGATATTTCTATTAAAGCTACTACCAACGAAACCATGGGCTTTATAGGCAGAGAAGAAGGTGTTGTAGCTTATGCTGTTTGTTTAATAGAGAAAAAATAATTGGCTTTTTTGTAACAAAAATCCCTGATACGTGTCTCATCTATATAAAATTTAAAAACATGATCGTAACAACAACATCACACATAGACGGAAAAAAAGTAGTTAAGTATATTGGTATAGTTAGTGGCGAGGCCATTATAGGTGCCAACATTGTGAAAGACTTTTTTGCAGGTATCAGAGACATCGTAGGAGGTAGATCTGGCTCTTATGAAGAAGGCTTAAGAGAAGCTAAAAACATCGCCTTAGCAGAAATGCAAGATTATGCAGCCAAACTTGGCGCAAATGCTATACTGGGTGTAGATTTAGATTACGAAACTATGGGTGCTTCTGGCAGTATGCTGATGGTTTCTGCTAGCGGTACAGCGGTAATTATAGAGGATTAAATACTCTAAAACTTATTTTTTAAGCCTATGATAATAAATCATGGGCTTTATTTTTTCACATCTATCTTAGAAAAATCAACCCCACATTTACAGCTGCTACCACAACTTGTCTTGGTATTAAAACTTCTATAAACAAGCCTTACAACATAAATAACTGCAATTAAAAACAGTGCAAAAACCAATATCGTTTGTGTATCCATAACAAGCTCAAAGTTAAGGTTTTGTTAAGTTTTAATCGTCATCTAATTTTCACGATAGCTTAGTGCTTAAATTACCGATTTAAAATCATACCTTTGCAAAAAATTTTTTTAAGCATTTTTTGCATGCAAAACATTAGAAATATAGCGATTATCGCTCACGTTGACCACGGAAAAACTACCTTGGTTGACAAAATTTTACATTCTTGTTCTATCTTTAGAGATAACGAATCAACCGGAGAATTAATTTTAGATAATAACGATTTAGAGCGTGAACGTGGTATTACCATCGTTTCAAAAAACGTTTCTGTTCAGTATAAAGACGTTAAAATTAATATCATTGACACACCTGGTCACGCGGATTTTGGCGGTGAAGTAGAGCGTGTTCTTAAAATGGCCGATGGTGTTTTATTACTTTGCGATGCTTTTGAGGGTGCTATGCCTCAAACACGTTTCGTAACCCAAAAGGCTTTAGCATTAGGTTTAAAACCTATTGTTGTGGTAAACAAAGTTGATAAGGAAAATTGCCGTCCTGAAGAGGTTTACGAGCAAATTTTCGAGTTATTCTTTAACCTTGAAGCTACAGAAGAGCAATTAGATTTCCCTGTTATTTATGGCTCTTCTAAACAAGGTTGGATGAATACCGACTGGAAAGTACAAACGGATAATATTTTCCCTTTAATGGATGCTATTTTAGCAAATATTCCTCCGGCACCAGTACAAGAAGGTACTTTACAAATGCAAATTACCTCTTTAGATTATTCTTCTTTCGTAGGTCGTATTGCCATTGGTAGGGTAGCTCGCGGTACCATCAAAGAAAATATGCCCGTTTCTTTAGTTAAACGCGATGGTAAAGTTGTAAAATCAAGAATTAAAGAATTATACACTTTTGAAGGCTTAGGAAAAGTTAAAGTTTCTTCTGTTTCTTCTGGTGATATTTGCGCTGTTGTAGGTATAGATGGTTTTGATATTGGTGATACCATTGCTGATTTCGAAAATCCAGAGCAATTAGAAGTAATCAGCATTGATGAGCCAACCATGAACATGTTGTTTACCATCAATAACTCGCCTTTCTTTGGTAAAGAAGGTAAATTTGTTACTTCGCAACGTTTAAGAGAGCGTTTACACAAAGAATTAGAGAAAAACTTAGCCCTTCGTGTAGTAGAGACTGATTTACCAGATGCTTATTTAGTTTATGGTCGTGGTATTCTCCATTTATCAGTTTTGATAGAAACGATGCGTCGTGAAGGTTATGAATTACAAGTAGGTCAACCACAAGTTATCGTTAAAGAAATTGATGGTGTTAAATGCGAACCTATCGAGATTTTAATTGTAGATGTACCGGGTGATGTTGCAGGTAAAGTTATCGAGCTGGTTACACAACGTAAAGGAGAGCTTTTAATCATGGAACCTAAAGGCGATTTACAACACTTAGAGTTTGAAATTCCTTCAAGAGGTATCATTGGTTTACGTAACAACGTTTTAACCGCAACTGCCGGTGAAGCTATCATGGCACACCGCTTTAAAGCTTACGAGCCTTGGAAAGGGACAATCCCTGGACGTTCTAATGGTGTATTAATCTCTATGGATAAAGGTTTAACAACCGCTTATGCTATTGATAAATTACAAGATAGAGGCCGTTTCTTTGTTGATCCAGGTGTTGATATTTACGAAGGACAAATTTTAGGTGAGCACATCCGTGATAACGATTTAGTGATTAACGTAACCAAAGGTAAACAGTTAACCAACATGAGAGCCTCTGGAAGTGATGATAACGTAAGAATTGCTCCTGCTATTAAATTCTCTTTAGAAGAGTGTATGGAGTATATCCAAGCAGATGAGTATATCGAAGTTACGCCACAAAATATCCGTTTACGTAAAATCTACTTAACAGAGAATGAGCGTAAAATAAATGCTAAGAAGTTTGTGAATCAATAATCTTCTTCAATGTAGAAAAAAGGGTTATCTGAAAAACAGATAACCCTTTTTTGCTTTATAAATTTTCTTTTATTAAAATTCAGTATCTTGAAAATGAAACCCAAAAATTATGAAACTAGCTTTTGCAATACAAAGGAAGATACGTTTGGCTATAGCACTGGCCATTTTGATGTTTTTTAGTATCATCTTTAGTTTAATTGAATCCTATAACATCAATAAAATAGCCAAATCATTTAATTCTATTTACGAAGACAGGCTAATACCAGCTGTTGATTTATACACGATAGCCAACCAGATACAAAATAAAAGGCAACAATTATTTAGTTTCTTATTTAGAGATAACGTTAGCCAACAAGCTGTAACGAAGTATTTGAAAGCAACAGACGCCAAATTAGATACCTTAATTAACAAGTATGAAAATACCTTTTTGGTAAAAACAGAAACCAATTATCTGGCTCACTTAAAAAAAAACTTACAAGACTTTAGAAAAGAAGAGCAAGCTTTAATTATTACTTCTTTAACAGATAAAGAAAAAGCAAAAAGCATCTACTTAAACCGAACTATTTTTGTTTATGATGAACTCAACAAAGACTTGATGCAGCTTACACAGGTACAAACACAGGTAGGCAAAGAGCTCATGGCCGAGTCTAGGAAAAGCCAAGCTAGTTCCTCTTTCATCACCAAATTACAACTCTTCATTGCCATAATTCTAGGCTTAATCATCATGATACTTATCCTTACAGATAAGCAGGTATTACTAAAGAGAGAGAAGTTTAATCTTAATTGACTCTAGCAGATTTTAAAACTTAATTTCTTTATCAATTTCCTTCTGCACAGCTAATAAATACTTTATGTTATACGAAATAAAAGATATATGAGTAAGCAGGATTCTATAATCTCATTAGGGTTACCTACTTACTATAATGAGTATAAATAGAAACTAAATTTACTATTTATGAAACACATTATTCTTTATGTAACAATATCAACACTAACCTTAATAGGTTGTAATAAATCAACAGAACAAAGTGAATATTCTACTAGCGAGGTTTCTATTTCATCACCTGTTAAAGATCTTAAAAATGATACTACCAACAAATTTGACAATAGCCAGAAGATAATAAAAAGTGCCATTATAAACATTGAAACAGATAGTATTAAAGCTTTGTATCAAAAAATATCTAATGATATCTTAAAATTTAACGGCTATATAGAATATGAAAATCAAACTGGCACCTTGAATAATTTGACACAAACTATCAATTGTAAAATTCCAGAAAAAAGATTTGATGAGTTTGTTAATAAATTAAGCTTTATTCAAGGACAAATTACACTTAAAGAAATTAAAAGAACAGACATAACACGAGAATACAAAGAAACAGCTTTAAAAATAGACTCTTATAAAGCTTTACAAATGAGGTACATCGAGCTCTTGGCAAAAGCCTCAAAAGTTTCCGAAATGATAGAAATTGAAGCTAAACTAAATGAGATTAAATCCAGTATACAAAATGAGAGTAATCATTTCAACTATTTAAATAAACAGCTTAAATACAGCACTATAGAAATTACCCTAATTTCCAACTCAATTTCCGATTCACCAAAATTCACTACGGAAATTTTTAATGCGTTAAAAGGAGGTTTTTCAATTTTAAAGTCTATAATTTTAGGTTTAATCACACTTTGGCCGATATGGTTGTGTGTAGCTTTGGGAATCGTTGTTTTTAGGAAATATATTAAAAAGTAAAAGATAAAATGGCATCAATTATGAGATCCCTTAGAAAAATATGATTATCGTTTTGAAAAAATACTATTTATTAAGCTTTACTATTTTACTTCTAATCAACTCCTGTTCAGAAAACCCTGTAACAGGCAGAAAACAGCTCGTGTTAATGTCTACAGAGCAAGAAATTGCTTTAGGTCAAGAGACTGACCCTCAAATTATTGCTCAGTATGGTTTATATGAGGATAAAAATCTGCAAGAATTTATCACTGCAAAAGGCAATGAAATGACTGCTATCTCTCATCGGCCAGAGTTGAAATATGAGTTTAAAATTGTTGATTCTGATATCATCAATGCTTTTGCTGTACCTGGTGGATATGTATATTTTACCAGAGGTATTATGGCTCATTTTAATAACGAAGCCGAATTTGCCGGAGTTCTAGGTCATGAGATAGGACATATTGCCGCCCGCCACTCGGTAGAACAACAACGGAATGCTATACTAGGTCAGCTTGGTTTATTAGCCGGGATGATTATAGCACCAGATTTAGCAAAATTTGGCAATGAAGCTTCCCAAGGTTTAGGCTTACTTTTTTTAAAATTTGGAAGAGACGCTGAACGTGAATCAGATGAATTAGGTGTAGAATACGCCTCAAAAATTGGCTACGATGCCAAAGAAATGGCCTCTTTTTTTAAAACTTTAGAAAGAAAATCGGCCAAAGAGAACCAAATGTTACCCGATTTTTTATCTACACACCCAAATCCAGGAGATAGATATGTAGTTGTAGGTGAGCTAGCCAAAGCATGGAAAGAAAAATTAGCCACCAATCAATTTAAAATTAACCGTAACAGTTACCTCAAAAAAATTGATGGTTTAATTTATGGACCAGACCCGCGACAAGGCTTTCAAGAGGGTAATATCTTTTACCATCCGGTTTTAAAATTTCAATTTCCTACACCTGCAAAGTGGAATTTGCAAAATACACCGCAAATAGTACAAATGGCACCAGAAGACGGTGGTGCTTTACTAAGCATGCAACTGGCAGAAGAAAAAGAATTACAAACCGCTGCAGATAATTTTATCGAAAAAAATCAATTGAATGTAGTAACAACTTCTGAAACCACTATAAATAATTTATCTGCTATAACTGTATCTGGCAAGCAACAGCAAGAAAACCAAGAAGAAATTCAGATACTGAGTTATTTTATCAAATATCAAAACCAAATTTATGTGATCACCGGTATTGCATCTACAACTAATTTTAACAATTATAAAAGTGCCTTTATAAATACGATGACAGGTTTTAAACCTTTATCACAGCCCGATAAATTGAATAAGCAAGCAGAACGCATTCGTATCAAAACGGTATCACAAAACGTTAATTTACAACAAGCTCTTAAAGCTTTTAATGTAGCGGCTAACAGGCTGGAAGAACATGCTATTTTAAATGGTATGGAATTAACTGATAAAGTTGAAAAAGGAATGCTGATTAAAATTGTAGAATAAAATTGCTAATAATCATTTAACAAAAAATAGGCTGTCTCAAATCATCACTTTGTGTCAGGCTGAGCGGAATATAAGCCTTTTCTGAGTATATCAGAGAACATTTCGACCCCTCACTAGCGCAAGTCTTAGCGGGCTAGACAAAGCAAAAGCCTGACTTGTGCTTGTATCACTGTAATACATCTATTTCTATTAAACCTTTACCTTCTTGATAATCCTTTGCACTACTGTACACATAATCCGCTGCATGCTCTACTATGCCTGCCTCTACTGGATTGTTATGCAAATAATCCAACCTTTGTTCAAACATATTACTATGAAAATCTAATTCTATTGGATGATTATCTTGCCGCCAAAACTGATAATTTGTATTGTTACTATTCTGCTTTCCAGCTTTTGCAAATAAAAACAGCATCCACTCTTTTCTGCTTTCTGTTGTACTTTCCTTAATTTCCTTTAGTATTTTATATGCTGTGTATTTCTTTAAATCTCTCATTATATCCGAGAGAATAAATCCAGCCTTACAACTGATTATTAAATGAACATGATTACTCATGACTATCCATGCATGTATGTTTAAATTCTTTTCCTTTCTACAGTAAACCAAACTCTCTAAAAACAAATCTCTGTACACTTGTCTTGTAAAAATATCTATCCACCCTACAACGGCAAAAGAAACAAAATATATCCCCTCTGGATTGTTAAACTTATATTTTGAACTCATTACTAAATTTAGTGCTTTTAATCATGAGGCACAAGTCAGGCTCTCTCGCTTTACCTACTCGCTAAGACTTGCGCCAGTGAGGGTTTTCATTATATCTATTTCAATACTTCCTATCTAATAATGGCACAAGAAGCCTTTACTCGCTTCCTTTCCCTTCATTCTTGCGCCAAACGAGGGGCCAAACTAGAGGCTTTACTTCTCGTAGCTAACTAAGTTGGAACACTACTTTATCTCCTCATATTTCATTTCAAAATCTCTGTTTGTTGATTTATAATTATCTATCAAGAAAAACAGTCCTAAGAAAATGATATTAGAAAGTAAGATACCTAAAAAATAATATATAGCTTTTTTATAATCATACTTTATCGAAGTATATATTAGAAATACAATAAATAGGATATTCACAAAAAAACTCAATCCTACAATTATTATATCACCTGCGTCTTTTGTCAATAATCCAAATAGGAATATAACTCCTAAAATACAAGATGACGTTATAAAACTTTTTAAAATTTGCTTTTTCATACTTACTTCTTCTCAAAGACTTCTTTTGTCTTTTCAACTATTTGTTTTTGAGTATTCCTGTCTCCTCACTAGCGCAAGTCTTAGCGGGCTAGATAGAGCAAAAGCCTGACTTGTGCTTTCATTATTGTAATACATCTATTTCTATTAAACCTTTACCTTCTTGATAATCTCTCTCTGGGTTGTTAAACTTATATTTTGTACTCATTACTAAATTTAGTGCTTTTAATCATAAGGCACAAGTCAGGCTCTCCCGCTTTACCTACTCGCTAAGACTTGCGCCAGTGAGGGGGGCCGCTGCAATCCCTAACACAATTTGTCTCTTTTATCTTAAATTTTGTTATTAATTGCAATTCTTAAGCACAAGTCTCCTATCTCGCTTTATGCTCGCTTGGAAGACTTGTGCCAGTTATGGCTAGGCTAATATTTTTATTTCTTTCCTCTCGCTTAATTCTTAAGTTTTATACAGTTAAATCAACACCCAATAATGCTCTATTAATCCTATCCCTAACATTATTGCACATATACCACCAACTAATAAACCAAAGTTAAATCCTAATTCGTCTTTCTCTTTTCTTAGAAAAAACTTTATTTGATTTATTACGATAAATATCCCAAGTATTAAGGATACAATGCCTCCAAGAAAATATAACGTATTATTCATTTCTAATTTGTTTTAGGTTTTAATACTAGAACCTTATCAAAAAGAATCCATAATTAACATTATGCCTAAAATTACAAAAGTAACTCCTCCTCCAAGCAATTTAATATCCCAACCTAATTCATCTTGTTCTTTTTTGAGGAAAATTCTAATTTGGTTTATTGTTATGTATAAACCTAATATTAAAGACGTAATTCCTCCTATAAAATATAACGTATTATTCATTTCTAATTTGTTTTAGGTTTTAGTTCTGCCTGAGGTTTTGATGCTGGAGTAGGTTTTATAAGTGGTAAAGGAGTCGGTGAAACTAAATCTGGCATTAAAGATAATAAACCCCAAGCCATGTGCATCAGATACTTGTGCCTGGCTTGCCAAATTATCATACCTATTTATCACTTTCTTAGAATTACTACCATCCATCATCTGCAAATTAAGATTTATTCCCTTTATACAAAATATTTAAGTCTCTACTTCTATTTGGCACATGAAGCCTTTGCCCGCTTGGCTTGAATCTCATTATTACGCTATTGAGGGTTGAATGACCAAGTTGAAAAAGGGATGCTCATAAAAATCATAGAATAAGAGTCATCTATAGTTATTCAACAAAAAAGCCCTGCAAACCACAATTTGCAGGGCTTTTAAATTTATTCAAATTTCTAAATTAAGAACATCCCATAGAGGTTCCGCAGTTTAAGCATTTGTAACAAGTACCAGATCTGATAGTGGTATGTCCACAGCTGCTGCAAGCAGGAGCATCAGACTGTGCACCCATAGAAATATCTAGTGATAAACCTTTCTTAGCTGTTGAAGCAACGGTTTCTTTAACTGGTGCTGGCGTGTAAACGTTTGTAGCATCAGTATTTACATCTGTATCTTCTAATTGTGGGTTTCCTGTTATAGCTTTTTGTTCGGTAATAACATGAACTAAGTCTGTACGGTTTAAATATTCATAACCTAACATTCTAAACATGTAATCAATAATGGATGTAGCAGATTTAATATTCTCGTGGCCACTCACCATACCTGCGGGCTCAAATCTGGTGAAAGTAAATTTCTCTACATACTCTTCTAAAGGCACACCGTACTGTAAACCTACTGATACGGCAATAGCAAAACAGTTCATCAAAGAACGGAAAGTAGCACCTTCTTTGTGCATATCCACGAAGATTTCTCCTAAAGTACCATCAGTATATTCTCCGGTACGTACGAAAACGGTTTGACCATCGATGCTAGCTTTTTGAGTAAAGCCTCTCCTTTTTGCAGGCATTACTTTCTTCTGTACAACCCTTGAGAGTTGTCTCATGAAGCTGGTATCTTCAGAACGTTGTAAAATGGCATTTGCTGCTTCTAATACCTGTTCTGGCGTTAAGTCACTTAATTTTAATTCTGCTGCTTTACCTAAAACTTCTTCTACTGTATCCAGTTTATCTTCTTTAGCATCAGATTTTGTTGATAAAGGCTGAGATAATTTACAGCCATCACGGTAAAGTGCATTTGCTTTTAACCCTAAAGCCCATGATAACTCGTAACAATCTTTAATCTCATCTACCTGAGCTTCGTTAGGTAAATTGATGGTTTTAGAAATCGCTCCAGATAAGAAAGGTTGTGCTGCAGCCATCATTTTAATATGGCCATGTGCATGGATATATCTCACACCCTTAGCACCATTTTTATTTGCGCAGTCAAATACTGGGTAATGCTCTTCTTTTAAGTAAGGAGCTCCCTCAATAGTCATGGTTCCGCAAATATATTCGTTAGCCTCTGCAATTTGTTGACGACTAAAACCTAAAGATCTTAGAACATTAAAATCAGGAGCATTATATTGTTCGGCTTTAAAGCCTAAACGTTGTAAACAATCTTCACCTAAAGTCCAAACGTTAAATGCAAAGCTAATCTCGAAAGCAGAGATGATAGCTTTATCTAATTTCTCTAAATCAGCATCAGTAAATCCTTTTGCCTTTAATGAATCAGGATTAATATGTGGCGCTCCTTTAATGCTAGCAGCACCTTTAGCATAATTTACAATAGCTTCAATTTCTGCTTCGCTATATTTTAAGTTTCTTAAAGCAGCAGGAACCGCTTGATTGATGATTTTGAAATAACCACCACCAGATAATTTTTTAAATTTCACTAAAGCAAAGTCAGGCTCAATACCAGTAGTATCGCAATCCATAACTAAACCAATAGTTCCCGTTGGTGCAATTACAGTAGTTTGTGCGTTACGGTAACCGTATTTCTCACCCATTTCTACTGCTTTATCCCAAGCATTGCAAGCTGCTGATAATAAATAATCAGGACATACTTTTTGATCAATTCCTGGAGGCGCAATTTCTAAGCCTTCATAAGCATCTGTAGCATTGTAAGCGGCATAACGGTGGTTACGCATTACTCTTAACATGCTATCTTTGTTTTCTTTGTATCTGCTAAAAGTACCTAATTCTCTTGCCATCTCTGCGGATGTTGCATAAGCAGTACCTGTCATAATTGCGGTAATAGCACCACCCATAGCTCTTGCTTTATCGCTATCGTAAGGGATACCAGCTACCATTAACATAGAACCTAAGTTAGCATATCCTAATCCTAAAGTTCTGTAATCATAAGATAACTGCGCTACTTCTTTAGATGGGAACTGAGCCATCAAAACAGAAATTTCTAATACAGTTGTCCAGATACGACAAGCATGCTCAAAACCTTTTACATCAAAAACTAAAGTCTTTAAATCAAAGAAATGACGTAAGTTGATAGAAGCTAGGTTACAAGCTGTATTGTCTAAGAACATGTACTCAGAACATGGGTTAGAAGCATTGATACGACCACCAGCAGGGCAAGTATGCCATTCGTTAATGGTAGTATCATACTGTACACCAGGGTCTGCACAAGCCCAAGCTGCAAAAGCGATATCATCCCATAATTTCTTTGCGTCGATGGTTTTCATCACTCTGCCATCAGAACGGGCAGTTAAATTCCAACCTGTACCGTTTTCAAGTGCTCTAAAAAACTCATTAGGAATACGTACCGAGTTGTTAGAGTTTTGGCCAGCAACGGTTCTGTAAGCCTCTCCTTCGTAATCTGAAGAGTAACCCGCAGCTATTAAAGCGGCAACTTTTTTCTCTTCTTCTACTTTCCAATTTACAAAGCCTTCAATTTCTGGGTGGTCTAAGTCTAAGCAAACCATTTTAGCCGCTCTTCTGGTTGTACCACCAGATTTGATAGCACCAGCAGCTCTGTCACCTATTTTTAAGAAAGACATTAAACCTGATGAGTAACCTCCGCCAGATAATTTTTCGTTCTCGCCTCTTATTTTAGAGAAGTTGGTACCCACACCAGAACCATATTTAAAAATACGAGCCTCGCGAACCCATAAGTCCATGATACCACCTTCGTTTACCAAATCATCTTCTACAGATAAAATAAAACAAGCATGTGGTTGTGGGCGCTCATAAGCTGAAGTTGATTTTTCTAATTTTTCTGTTTTTGGATCTACATAATAGTGACCTTGAGGACCACCTGTAATGCCATAAGAACTGTGTAAACCGGTATTAAACCATTGCGGCGAGTTTGGTGCTGCTAATTGCCCAACAATAGTATAAACAATTTCATCATAAAATATTTGCGCATCTTTGGCAGAAGCGAAATAACCGTAACGCTCTCCCCAAACTTTCCAGCAATTTGCCATACGATGCGCTACTTGCTTAATGCTTTTTTCTGACCCTAAAGAACCATCAGCTTGTGGCACACCCGCTTTTCTGAAATATTTTTGAGCTAAGATATCAGTTGCTACTTGAGACCAAGTATTTGGTACTTCAACATCATTCATTTCAAAAACTGCGTCACCAGAAGGGTTTCTGATTACCGATGACCTTTTATCATACGTAAAAAGATCATAGACATCTTTTCCCTCGACTGTAAAGTAACGATCAAATTTCAACCCTTTCCCGGTAGGCGTAGCCGCCTTGTTTGATGATGATTTTCCCATAACTGATATTTTAATTTTTCTTATTCTGATTATTTGCTAAAAAAACTACAGGAGTTTTTATCAAATTTAATTTCTACTTAGACATAAACAGATTTGAGTTTTCCACAGGTAGATTTATAAAATTTGCCTGTGAGTTGTTTTTATCATAAAAACACTGATAACAAGATATTTACAAGTGTGGAAAACTAAAAATTTTCTTTTTTACACGATATTTTCATAAAAAATGATATGTAAAAAACATAAGTGTATTTGGTACATGATTTATGTCATATTTAAATAAAAAAACCCAACTTTTGGGTTGGGTTTTCTATGTAAAAACGTTGAGTTATGAGTCAATAACATTCACTTATAAAAGCTACTCTTTTTTTAGCACTTTACTAAAAAAATTCTCTCCCTTTCCTTGTAAACTTAGGTAATAAATTCCACTAGCGTATTTGGCCAAAGAAACTCGCATTTCATTTTGTATAGGCGATACAGCTATGGTTTCTAATGTTTGCCCGCTTTTACTAATAAGTTTTAAAACCTGGTAATCTCCTTGATTAAAATTTAATATTACCTCGTTAGTAGTTGGGTTTGGATAAACTTTCACCTCAGTTGTTAACAACTCAAAATTTATAGACTTTATCCCCAAAAGGTTTATTTCGCCATTTAAATCTATCTGCTCTAATCGATAATAATTTATCCCCTTACTTGGTTTATCATCTTCATACACGTAATTATTTTGTTGAAAATTTTTAGCATTAATTTTACCTAATTCCTTAAACGCTATCCCGTCATTAGAACGTGAAATTATATACGTTTTAGCGTCAATCTCAGATACTGTTTGCCAAGCCAATAAAACACTATTCAACTCTTTTTTGAGTGTAAAATTTACTAAGGTAACAGGTAATGTCCCTTGTGACTCATAAGCCCCAATATCAATTTGATTATCAACCCGGTTATTTCCTAATAAATCTATATTACCAAATGCCACCAAATTATACAAGCTATTATTACCAGCATTAACTGCGCTACTGTTTGGTTCAACCTTAAAATCTTTAGTATTGATATTTAAAAATTGTGGATCAGTATTGATTAAATTAACAGGAGGTGTTGTAAAAGCCAGCTGATTGGTGCTGTTTAAAATACTATTATTCAAAGTTGAGGATAAAGGAGCTGTATTCACATTGGTAATAGCATTTTGAATAGGATTATCTGTCCAAATAATACTATTATTTAGGGCGATACTTTTAGCAGAATTAACCTCAATTAATGTCCCGTTAGTGTTATATAAAGTTGAGTTAATAATGTTCAAATCTGATTCTTTATTGTAAACAGCAGCTCTATCATTATCGTAAAACAAAGAATTAATGATGGTAGATTTAGCTCCTAACAATAACCCTACAGCACTTCCATTACCAGTAGATGCAAAGCCAGCAGTTGTACTATTATCTTTGAATATACATCGGTTAATAATTAATTCGCCCAATTTATACCCACAAATTGCTCCGCCAGTTGCGCCATTTGTACCTCCTTGAAAAAAATTATTTACTGAATTTCCTTCGAAATAGCTATTATAAATATTCGCCTTATATTCACCAGTATTTACCCCATCATAATAGAAAAAAAGTGCTCCGCCTTGGTAATTACACCTATTATTTATAAAACTACAATTTTGTATTTCTATTGATTCTGATCCGAGATTAAAGGCCAATACTGCAATTGCCCCTCCTCCTGCTGTTGAAAAATTATCTATAAATTTACAATTGTTTATGGTAGGTGTATTATTAAGGTTTAAATCATCAGCCGCAATAAATAAAGCGCCTCCCCAATATCTAGGATAAATATTATTATAAACAAGTCCTGAATTTGCATTACCTCCTGTGATGGTAAATCCATCAACAACTAAAGAATTATTTAGACTCTGCCCAACTGGGGTAACTATAGACAACACATGATAAGAATTATCTATAGCACTTGTATTATCACCCAAATTTCCACTCAGTATGGTTTCGTTATTACTAATATTTCTTTGAGAAAGGGCGGTTTCTGTACCAGCAAATCCCCCATAAAGTTTGATATTTTTTTTAATCAAAAAAGTCTTATCTCTATCATTAGATGCTGGATTTGAAAAGTCAGAAGCATCTCTTATCGCTATAAGACTACTTGGTAGGTATGTACCAGAAGCAACCCAAATCTCATCATTTTCAATAGAGAGGTCTATCATCGCTTGCAAATCTGAAGAGGCGTTTACCCAGCTGCTACCATCGGCAGTACCAGAAGCAACGGATTTTACATACCTAATGGTTTGTGCAGATATTTTGGTAAAAGATAGGCAAACGATAAATAGCGTAAATATTTTTTTCATATTTAGTTGAATTTGATTTACTCAAAATTATAGCGCACACAGTCGAAATGTTTACCCAAAACGCATTTTGATTTATCCAAAACGCATTTTTTTGAAATTTTCCTATATATTTAAAACAAAAACCTTCCGAAAAATTTAATTAAATATGGAAACGCCAATACTCGTAGAAGAATTAAAAGATTACCCTTTTGATGAGGTAACCAGATTAAATTGTGAGGATGATATGCTCAAATTTAAGGCTCCTGTTTTAGGCGAAAGTCATACTGCATTAATTCCATTAACTCCTGGTATTTTATTAGCTTATTATGCTGGAAAACCTGAAGAAACTTATCAAATGAGATACAGCCAATATTTTCAGGATAAAATTTTAATCAGTCTAATGCTTTCTGGAAACTCAACCCATCATCTACAGGGTAATTTAGAAGTAAACCTTAAAAAAAATCAATCTTTTATTTATGCCATTAAAGAAGATGGTAAACTATCTGTAGTAGAGTATAAAAAATCAAAGCGTTTTGAAGTAGCTTCGCTAATATTCGATCAAGAAGCCTTTCATCTATGCTTAGATAAATTCTTTGATAAAACTCAAAAGAAAGAAAAAGAAGCTTGTTTAAAAGCATTCTTTTCTGGTAAGCAACCTGGCGAATTGTTTGATATTACCAATGAAGTAAACCTTATTATCAAACAAATTTTAAGTTGTAGGCTTATTAAAAATTTTAGAAGAGTTTATTTGGAGTGTAAAGCCTATGAATTAATGGCTTACTATTTCCAGTCTATCTCCTTTGTAAATAATTCTGAAATATACTTCTCTGCAGATGATATAAAGAAGCTTCAAGGAATTAAAAGCGATTTAAGCACTTATGATTTGGAAGATATTTCTGTAGAAAACTTATGCAAAAAGTATGGGATAAATAGATTTAAACTTACATCAGGTTTTCAAAGTCTATTTAACGTATCTATCATAAAATTTTATCGCAAACAAGTTTTACAAAGAGCATTTAATGATATCAAAGAAAATAGAATAAGTATAACTGAAGCCGCTTTGAAATATGGGTATAACACCCCACAATCCTTTTCAAGAGCCTTTTTCAAAGAATTTCAAATCAGACCAAGTGCAATTTCTTAGTCTAAACTTAAGTCAGAAGAAAAAAAAGATTTTAGCTTAAATTTTGATAAAACTATCACAACGTACTAACATAAAAAAAGAGGCTATCTCAAATATTAATTTTTGAAATAGCCTCTTTCTATTTTATCGGTTATTAATCAATAACATTCACTTTAATCATATTCGTTTTTCCTTTTTTCTCAATCGGGATAGACGCTGTGTTGATGATAAAGTAGTATAACTTATTTCAAAGCGCCTCAGAATCTTCTATAATTACGCAGTTAGCATCAACTAGATCTATATCTAGTGAATATTCAGGCAAAGGACCACAAATTGTTGGTAAAATTTGGTCGTCAGGTGTTTTTATTACATCGTTAACCTTCAAATAGATTATTTTGCCTACAGTATAATCACTTGGTAAACTCCTGACTGCATAAGACTTTTGATATTTTATACCTTCGTCCCCAATCCATTTAGAATTTGGTAAACTGGGACTCCCTTTCATAACTTGGATAACCCCACCGCAACCAGTAGATTTATTAAGTACCTTTGCTCGGTAGCAATTGTCTTTAAGGTTATCAGACTTCTCACAACTAGACAATGTTATTGTGTAAAACACAGCGAAATAAGCAATTAGATTTTTCATAAAGTATAGACTTTTTAAGTTTTGGAAAATAATAGTTCATCACCTTTATCTTAATAAAACGATAGATTTTTATTAAAAAGAATCTAGTTTAACAATAGTAGCAGCAGTATGATGTTTTTCTTTTTAAAGCCAATAATTTAAAATATTTTTTTTTCATTAACAAATAACTTTAAAAATAATTACACTTTCTAAAATCAGATACACTTTTAGAAGCTTATTTTAGCCTCTTTATGAAAAGAATCCTAATATTTTAAACAAAAAAACCCAACTTTTCGGCTGGGTTTTTCTTTATATAAACGCTAATTTATCAATCAATAACATTCACTTTAATCATATTCGTTTTTCCTTTTTTCTCAATCGGGATAGACGCTGTGTTGATGATGATATCGCCAGACTCAATTAACTTCTCTGCTTTTAAGATTTTGTTAACCTCGCTAATGGTGGTATCGGTACTATCAAACTTATCATAGTAAAAACCTCTTACTCCCCAAAGTAAACTTAGGGTGTTTAACAAATTACGGTTTGATGTAAAAATATAAGTACCTGCTTTTGGTCTATGACTACAGATTTGGAAAGCAGTATATCCAGAAGATGTCATCGCAACAATACCTTCTGCATTGGTTTTATCTGCTAAAAATACGGCAGAGCTACACACTGCATCAGCCATATAAGTTGGACAGCTCTCGTCTAATTCTTTGTTTTTGTAATACGGATAAGAAGTATTTTCAACATGGTTGATGATTTTGCTCATCGTCTCGATAACAATCAATGGAAACTCACCTACAGAGGTTTCACCACTTAACATCACTGCGTCTGCACCGTCTAAAACAGAGTTTGCAACGTCATTCACTTCAGCTCTGGTAGGACGCGGAGTAGTAATCATACTCTCTAACATCTGCGTAGCAACAATTACAGGTTTTGATGCTTTATTACATTTCTGAGCAATCATTTTCTGCAAAACAGGAACCTCTTCCATTGGCATTTCAACACCTAAATCTCCACGGGCAACCATTACACCATCTGTAACTTCAATAATAGCGTCTATATTATCAATGGCTTCTGGTTTCTCAATTTTGGCAATTACCCTAGAAGTTTTACCACTTCTGCTAATGATACGCTTTAAATCTATAATATCTTCTGCTTTTCTTACGAAAGATAAACCAATCCACTCCACATCATTTGCCAATGCAAAATCAAGATTTACCAAATCTTCTTCAGTTAAAGAAGGGATAGAAACTTTCGTATTTGGAAGGTTTACACCTTTTCTACTGGTTAAAATACCACCATGTAAAACCTCACAAATAACGGTATCTTTTCTGTTGGTTTCAACCACACGCATTTGCAATTTACCATCATCCAATAAGATAATTTCTCCTGCTTTTACATCCTGAGGGAAGGTTTCATAAGTGATATAAATTTGGTTATCATCACCTATACACTCATTGGTTGTAATTTTAATTTGTGTACCATTAATCAGGTTAATACCACCATCTTTTACTAAACCAATTCTAATCTTTGGACCTTGTAAATCTGCCAAAATACCAACATTGGTTTTATATTTTTGATTGATTTCTCTGATAATATCAATCACTTTTTGATGATCTTCTGCTTTGCCATGAGAGAAATTTAATCTACAAACATCAACTCCGGCTTTAATTAAGGATAATAAAACGTCTTTATTTGAAGTAGCCGGACCTAAAGTAGCTACGATTTTGGTTCTTTTTTGAACAATTTTCATTTGCTTTTTTTATTTTTTTAATGGTTATGAAGCATTCATGATATAAAATTATATCCTTCTGGAATAATTAGCAAAATCATGATGATCTCATATATTTTTCTGATTTTTTGGTTTAACTATTTTTTGAATCTACATAAAGATTCTAATTCAAAAGTAGTGTATTTTTTACACCAACTCAAATTCATCTGCTAAAAAATAAGATTTTCCTTAGATTTTAGCTTCCTAGGATTCACTTCTACAGCTACCTGAATGTCTTCTATCCGCTTCAATCCTTCCAGAAAAAAACTCAAATCTTCATCATCAATAAACTCTTTAATCAGCACAAAATAATCGGTTTCTTTAAGTTCTGGTACCAAATATCCCCCTAAACCTTTATTAGCAATAAGGTAATATGCTGGTGCAAACTCATCCACATGATACAAGTAACGAGAATAATACTTCGTGTCCAAACCAGTGTAGGTAATCTCTAAATCTTCTATTTTTTCGAACTCAAATTGTAAGTTTTTATTGATCTGATAGCACAGTCTATAGTCCTTAAGCGGAGACGTTATAGAGATTAAGATGAAATCAAAATCAAGTTCTAGCTTTAAAAATTTCTTATTCAATATAATTAAGTTTAATTTAGCACTGGAAACCTTAAATAAACCGGCTTGCTTTTTGTCAAAATTAGAGGAAAAACAAAAAGGTTTGATATTTAATAGAATTTATTTTTCTTTGCACAGAATTAATTAACCATTAAAATAGAGTATTATGTCTGATATCGCTTCAAGAGTAAAAGCAATCATCGTTGAAAAATTAGGTGTTGACGAGAATGAGGTAACACCAGAGGCATCTTTCACCAACGATCTTGGTGCTGACTCGTTAGACACCGTTGAACTAATCATGGAATTTGAAAAAGAGTTTAACGTGGCTATCCCAGACGATCAGGCTGAAACCATCAGTACTGTTGGCCAGGCTATCGCTTACTTGGAAAAAAATGTAAAGTAATTTAACTCTTAACCTAATAGATGGAGCTAAAGAGAGTTGTTGTAACAGGACTAGGTGCGCTTACCCCGATTGGTAATACCGTTGAAGAATATTGGAACGGTTTAATCAACGGAGTAAGCGGTGCCGCTCCTATTACTCGTTTTGACACAGAGAAGTTCAAGACAAAATTTGCTTGTGAGCTGAAGAATTTTGTCGCTGAAAATTATCTCGACAAGAAAGAAGCCCGTAAATTAGATCCGTTTGTACAGTATGCACTAGTTTCTACTGAGGAAGCTGTAAAAGACGCTGGATTAGATTTTGAAAAACTTAATACCAACAGAATCGGAGTGATCTGGGGAGCTGGTATTGGTGGTTTAAAAACTTTTTTGGATGAAATTACTGATTTTGCAAAAGGCGACGGAACACCAAGATTAAATCCCTTTTTTATTCCTAAAATGATTATTGATATTGCCGCAGGGCATATCTCTATCAAATATGGTTTAAGAGGTCCTAACTTCGCATGTGTTTCTGCATGTGCTTCTTCTACCAACGCTTTAATAGATGCTTTTAACTACATCAGGTTAAATAAAGCAGATATTATTGTTTCTGGTGGTTCAGAGGCTATCATTAATGAAGCTGGTATAGGCGGATTTAATGCGATGCATGCACTTTCTACCAGGAATGACGATCCTCAAACTGCTTCTCGTCCGTTTGACTTAGACAGAGAAGGTTTTGTTGCCGGTGAAGGTTCTGGAACCATCATTTTAGAAAGTTTAGAGCATGCAAAAGCAAGAGGTGCCAAAATTTACGCCGAAATAGTTGGTGGCGGCATGAGTGCCGATGCAAACCACATTACTGCACCACACCCAGAAGGGCTTGGCGCTAAATTGGTAATGCAAGGTGCACTAGACGATGCTGGCTTAACCACTGCAGATATTGATTATATTAATGTTCACGGAACATCAACCCCACTAGGTGATATTAGCGAAACAAAAGCTATTGGAAGTCTTTTTGGTGAAGATGCTTATAAACTGAATATTAGTTCAACAAAATCAATGACAGGTCACCTATTAGGTGCTGCCGGAGCAGTGGAGTCTATAGCTTCTATTTTAGCCATTAAGCATGGCATAGTGCCTCCAACAATCAATCATTTTACAGATGATCCTGCTTTTGATCCTAAGTTGAATTTTACTTTTAATAAAGCTCAGAAAAGAGAAGTAAGGGCAGCATTAAGTAATACTTTTGGCTTTGGTGGACATAACGCATCGGTAATCTTTAAAAAGTACGAGGATTAGTTATTTAAAACTGTTGCGTTTCTGTAAATCTATACATTCATGAATACGTACAGCGCTTAAATAAATGCCCTTATCAAGAATCTATAAATTACACCTTTCTCCTGACCGTAAATACGTTAAGGCGCTAAAGAATTTATTAGGATTTGTGCCTGGAAACCTTTCTTTATACAAGATGGCTTTCAGGCACAGATCTATTGCTTTAGGCATCAAACGTGGCGGAAAAAACAGTAATGAAAGATTAGAATTTTTAGGCGATGCCATTTTAGGAGCCGTTGTTGCCGAAGTGCTTTTTAAAATGTACCCTTACAAAGAAGAAGGCTTTCTTACAGAAATGCGCTCTAAAATTGTAAGTAGGGTAAATTTAAACCAATTGGGCAAAAAACTAGGTTTTAACGAGCTGATAGAATTTGACCCTACCACCGTAAACATTACCTCAAAACAAAGTTCTTTATTGGGCGATGCCTTTGAAGCTTTAATTGGAGCCGTTTATTTAGATAAAGGTTATAATTTCACCAAAGATTTCCTTATCCAAAGGATTATCAAGCCTCATATTGATATCCACACTTTAGAACAAACCGAAACCAATTTCAAAAGTAAGTTGATAGAGTGGTGCCAAAGGCACTCTAAAGATATTGTGTTTGAACTTATCCCCAACCAGGAGGGAGATAATGCAAAACTTTTCTCTATACAGGTGCTTATTGATAACGAACCTATGGCAACCGGTATAGATTTTAATAAGAAAAGTGCTGAAAAACTAGCCGCAGAAAAAACTTGCGAGCTATTAGCCATCTAAGCATCTTGTTATTTCATCTCTCTTTGATGTCATAAACTGCTTTAAGTTTTAACTTCCTGTTTAATCTTGTTATTTTTGCCGCTTAAATAAGCAGAAAAGCGAAATAGTATATGCCCGTAAAGATTCCAAATAATCTGCCAGCAATAGAAATCCTGAAAAAGGAAAATATATTTGTGATTAATGATTTAAGAGCCAATACACAGGATATCCGTCCTATGCGTGTACTCATTCTTAACTTAATGCCTATAAAAATTACGGCCGAAACAGATTTTGTAAGGTTACTTTCTAATAATGCCTTACAAGTAGAAGTAACCTTCTTAAGGCTAGATTCGCATAAATCAAAAAATACATCAGAACAACATCTTGAACTGTTTTATAAAGTTTTTACCGATATCAAGGAAAACTTTTATGATGGGATGATCATTACAGGTGCCCCAGTAGAGATGCTTAAATTTGAAGAAGTAACCTATTGGAAAGAAATTACCACCATATTTGATTGGGCTAGAAAACACGTAACCTCAACTTTATACATCTGTTGGGCATCGCAAGCGGCACTTTATCATTTTTACGGAGTAGAGAAAATTGCATTAGATAAAAAGCTATTTGGGGTTTATAAACATAGCGCTACAGAAAAAACCAACCCACTATTTAGAGGTTTTGACGATGAGTTTTTCATCCCTCACAGTCGCCATACCACCATGCGAAAAGAGGATATTGCCAGTAAAGAAGGGGTTTCTATTTTATCAGAATCTGCAGATGCTGGTGTAGCTATCATTTCTTCCAGAGGAGGACGTGAATTCTACCTCACGGGACATTCTGAATATGCGCCTTTAACCTTGCATGAAGAATATAAAAGAGATGTTAAAAAAGGTTTGGAGATAGCCATGCCAGAAAATTATTATGTGGCTAATAATCCTAAAAACCCCCCTTTAGTATGCTGGACCAGCCATGCCAATCTACTTTTCAATAATTGGTTAAACTATTTTGTGTACCAAGAAACACCTTATGATTTAAAAGATGTAGAACATTTGGGTGATATTAAAGTGAATAGTTAGGGAGTATAATTGGAATAGATGACCTTCCAATAAGTTTTTTGATTAAAAGAACCTAAATGAACTTTAAACTACCACTATGCTAAACAGTTAATTGGAGGTTATTTTTGAAGCACAATATATCTTTTCAAAACTACTCAAATCAACGGTTACAATTTGTTGACATGGCTTTTGTATGATACAATCCTGACTAAATTTTGTAGTATCAATTGATAAAAAAATACTGTCACTTTGAAAATCTTCAGGTAGATTAGATATGGCAATTACATGATCGTAACTTATACTATTCTGAACCCAATTATAGCCAATATTTTTATCAATTATTTGAATTATTGCGTAACTCGGACACTGTTTAGCTAGCACTACACCTTTGTAGGTTACTTTTGGATCAATATTTTCCTTTTTTAATAAATCTTTCTCACAACTAAAACTTAAAAAAGAAAGGAAAGTGATAATGGTTAATTTAAAATAGACAGACTTTATCATAGTGATTTTAAGTTTACTAATTTCATCTTATTTACTCCAAATTAATTTACCACTAGACCTATTATTTTCAAAATCCGTCCAAATACTTTGCTCAGAATTAGCTGATATTAAAATCATACCCGAACAATTATATAAGACCCTATTACAACTACCTATAGATGATGCTAGATTTTCAAAATAAAAAACTTTCTCCCCCATGTAATCATACATGGTAAGCTTAGCCCCTGAATAAATTTGACTACATGCCCCTTTGCCTGCTACAAGTTCCTGAGCCCAATTAAGTTGACGAAATGAAGAAACTCCACATGCGTTAAAATTATCGCTCTCTATTAATGAGCTATTTGTATCTTCACAGCTCATCAATATTATAGACAGTAGAATCATAATGTAATTTTTCATATTGTAAAATATTAATAGTTAGATGTTAATTGAATTTAGTTAAAGCTCTTTTTAGATAATACGTTGATTATAAGAAAAAGACACGGCTGATAACAATTACGGAGTCAAGTTAATGCTTATAGTATTTTGATAATTTAGCATTAAATCTAATTAGATATTATTCGCTTAAATAAACATCAAACACAACCTCATCGGCGTTAACCTTATCTATGATAATACCAAAATAAAAATTACCTAACGCAGTATAACCTCCATTCTCTATAGCAACTTTATAAATGTAGTTATTACTTCCACATTCTTTCTGCCATGTTTGGCTGATTAAACTGCCTGCTATCCCTCCAATTCTTTTTTTCCCAAGAAGAAGCGTATACTTATTATAATCTACATGAAATCGCTCTTTATCTCCTTCTGAAATAAATACTTTTTCATCAAATTCAGCTTCAGAGTTAATAACTAGATACTTATCCTCATCATCACTATTAACAATTCCTAAAGAAGGATAATTTCCAAAATCAATGGTTTCAAAATCAAGAAAGCCACAATCTGTCTCTTGTTTTTCACATCCAGAAAAATATAAAGGAGCTATAATTAAAGAAAATAAAAGGAGCCTTGAGTTTTTCATAAAGTAAAGATTTTAATTAATTACGAATCTTATGGGTTAGCTGCTACAATGAAATGATTTTAATATAAAATTTAAAGAAACATGACTCAATTACAATCCTATAAATAGGATAACAAGCTACTTTTTATGCTCCTTAAGATATTTCTGATAAGAATCCTTAATATACTTAATCACATCATAATCATTCCAATAGGTTACTTGGTTGGGTTTGGGTCTGTATAAGAACATAAACTCTGCTACATCCTCATCTTTTATAGGAATATGTTTCATAATCAGCCATTTATTAAACTTCCTGTCTACAGCACTTTCGGCATTTTCTCTGCTGATATAATTGACAAACCTTTGTGCATTATTAGCATCTTTACTTAAAAGCTCGTGTATGGCTGTTAATGGATGAAATATAGAAAACAACAAAGGCGGACTACCATTAAAATAAACACCTTTACTTCTAAAATCATCTAAAACTTCTTTTTGGTCGGCTTTTTTTGAAGGCTGCCTTACCACCACTTCATCTAACTTGATAACACCTTTTAAATAAACTACCAAATTTTGCTTAGCGCTGATATTTTTACTAAACTCCTGAAAACCTTCTTTCTGAATTAAAATCGTATCGCCTATTTGTGCAGGAATGGCAAAAACGCCCCATTCATCACTTTTTAAACTCGCTTGTGTTCTTTGATTGATGATATTCACATAAGGTAATCTTTGCTTATTTAAATCGCTAAAAACAACACCTTTAAGGATAAACTGCTCTTGTCCATAAGATCTAGACAAAAGCGCAAAGCATAAGTAGAAAAACAGCAGATACCTCATAGACCTTAAATTTAAGATTAACTTCTTTAAGCACCCTATATTTTAGCTTTTTTAACATTTGTAGGATACAGAAAAGCCATATCCATTTAATAGATTAATTTTTATCTTTGCAAATGTTAAAATCAATGACTGGTTACGGATCGGCAACTAAAGATCTGGACAGCGGAAAATATACCGTAGAAATTAAGTCTCTCAATAGCAAGTTTCTAGAGCTTAACCTGAAACTCCCTAAAGCCTATTCTGAAAAAGAATTTTTCTTAAGAAACGAGTGCAATAAACAAATAGAAAGAGGTAAAGTAATGCTTTCTATCAATATAGAAAGTAATCAGGCTGGTGCTAAAGCAGCTACCATCAACCAAGATTTATTAAAATATTACTATCAAGAACTTAAAAGCACCGCTTTAGAGCTAGGTGAAAATACCGATAACTTATTAAGCCTGGCCATCAACTTACCGGAAGTGGTAAAGTATGATGAGAATGCCGTTTCTGAAGAAGAATGGAATCAGGTTTTGGCAACTTTTCAGACTGCTTTAGAGAATTTTAAGAAGTTTAGAGCAGACGAAGGTGAGGTTTTAGAAAAAGATTTGATTTTACGTATCGAGAATATTTTAACGCTTTTACAAAAAGTTGAAGTTGACGAACCTAACCGCGTACCTGTTTTTAAAGAAAGATTAAACACCTATTTAGCTGATGCTGTTGGCAAAGAAAACATCGATAACAATAGGCTAGAACAAGAAATTATCTACTATATAGACAAGTTTGACATTACCGAGGAAAAAGTAAGATTAAGAAGCCACTGCGATTATTTCATTAAAACTTTAAAAGATAAAGATGCCAATGGTAAAAAATTAGGCTTTATCTCGCAAGAAATAGGTAGAGAAATTAATACCATGGGCTCTAAAGCTAATGATGCCAATATCCAAAGAAACGTGGTAAGCATGAAAGAAGAATTAGAAAAAATTAAAGAACAACTGTTAAACGTATTATAGAAGCTGAAGGCAAAAGGCTAAATGCTTAAAGCTTTACTCAATACTCATATCTCAATAAATGAAACAAGGCAAACTCATTATATTTTCGGCACCATCTGGTGCAGGTAAAACCACTATCGTTCATCATTTACTGAATAAATTTCCGGATAAAATTTCCTTTTCTATATCGGCAACTACCAGACAATTAAGAGGCGATGAAGTAAATAACAGAGATTATTATTTCATCAGTAATGAAGAGTTTTTACACCGCGTAGCTAAGCATGAGTTTGTAGAGTTTGAAGAGGTATACACCGGAACTTTTTATGGTACTTTAAAAAGTGAAATCCAAAGAATTTGGGATGAGGATAAGCATGTAATTTTTGATATTGATGTTGAAGGTGGTTTAAGATTAAAGAAAAAATTTGGTGATGATGCCTTGGCCATTTTTGTACAGCCGCCATCTTTAGAAGTTTTAGTAGAAAGATTAACCGGCAGAGGTACAGATTCTGCCGAGAAACTAGCAGAGCGTATTAAAAAGGCAGAAAAAGAGCTTGATTATGCTTCTAAATTTGATGTTATTTTAAAAAATTACGATTTAGATATCGCTTGTAAAGAAGCAGAAGAGTTGATTTTTAATTTCATTAACGGTTAGTTGAGCAGATGAAAATTGGTCTATTTTTTGGCTCTTACAATCCTATTCATACCGGGCATTTGATTATTGCTAATTATATGGCCAACCATACCCCTTTAGATAAAGTTTGGCTGGTTGTTTCTCCGCATAACCCTTTAAAAGATAAAAAAGACCTCATTCAGGTTTATGATAGACTTGAGATGGCAAAAATAGCTACTGATAAAAGCCAAAACATCAGCGTAAGCGATATAGAACTTAAATTACCTCAGCCATCTTATACCATTGATACCCTCACACATCTAAAAGATATTTATCCAGAACATGATTTTGTGTTGATTATGGGTGCTGATAATCTGAAGAGCCTTAAAAAATGGAAAAATTATGAGCTTATTTTAAGAGATTATCACATTTATGTTTACCCAAGACCGGGTTATATTGATGAAGAATTTAGCCATCATCCATCGGTAACCATTACCCAAACGCCATTGATGGAAATCTCTTCTACCTTTATCAGAAAAGCCATTAAAGAACATAAAAATGTGCAATACTTCTTATCAGAAGAAGTGTTGGAGTTTATAGATAGTAAAAGTTTGTATAAATAATCTACCTCTGTTATGAAAGATTATTTTTATATTTAATTATGGAAATAACAAAAGATGCTATGCAGCATATTGTTAATCATATGCTACCTAAAACAGATGTTGCCCTTGTTATTGATAAAATATTATTAATGGCTAAGCTGGATCATGCTTTCCAAGAGCTTGAAGATGGCAAAGGTATATCTGATGAAAAACTAGAACAAGAAATGAATGAATGGTTCAAAGAAAACTACGATTAAAAGTTCTACCAACTGCCATTTCGGATCTTAAAGAAATAGCTTCATACATCGCCATCAATTCTCCAAAATATGCTAAAATTGAAGTCGACCGTATCATTGCCTTTCTTAGAAAAATTCCAACTCATCCACTAAAAGGAAAAAGTTTTTTCTATAAAAATATAGAAGCTCATCAGCTTATATTTAAGCATTACCTAATTATTTATAAAATTGATGACGGTTTTATTATAATACTTACTATTCATCATACCGCAAGATTAATTGCTAATCATCCAAATCTTGATGACAATGCTTAAATTTACAGCTTAAGTCATAAAAACCATGTTTAAATTACAATTGCCAACAGACCCATTTTGGGTAAAAAATGTGGTAGAAAGTAATATCGAAGAAATTTTAACAGACCACGCTTACTGTGAGCAAAAGGCAGCTACCAACGCCATAACCCTCATTATCCAAAACCCAAATGTGCCAGAGCTGGTACAAGAAATGGCAGAATTGGTAAAAGAAGAAATGGACCATTTTAAGCGTGTGCATGATATCATCATTAAAAGAGGATATACTTTTGGCAAAGAGCGTAAAGACAATTATGTAAACGAGTTGCTAAAATTCTTGAAAAAAGGTGGAGGCGAAAACCAAAGAACAGAAAACATGGTAGACCGTCTTTTGCTTGCCGCGATGATAGAGGCCAGAAGCTGCGAACGCTTTAAAGTGCTATCAGAACATGTTGCAGATAAAGAATTAGCGGCTTTTTACCACGAGTTGATGATTTCTGAGGCTACACACTATACGCTTTTCATCGGCCTAGCCAGAAAATACGGAAATGGTATTGATGTAGATAAACGCTGGCAAGAATGGCTAGATTACGAGGGCATCATCATCAGAAGCTACGGAAAAAGCGAAACCATACATGGCTAACATCCTAAAAAATGAAAAAAATTAAATGGGGAATTTTAAGCACAGCAAAAATTGCAACAGATAGGGTTTTACCTGCACTTGTAGACTGTAAGTTTACACAAGTTGATGCAATTTGCTCTAGAGATTTAGCACAAGCACAAAAAGTAGCTCGTCTTTTAAATATTGAAAAAGCATATGGCAGCTATGAAGAGCTGTTAAATGATAAAGATATTGATGCTATTTATATCCCTTTACCCAATCATTTGCATGTTGAATGGAGCATAAAATGCTTAAAAGCAGGCAAACATGTTTTGTGCGAAAAGCCTATCGGTTTATCTAGCAAAGAAGCAGAAACCCTGCTAGAAACTTCTAAAAAATATCCTCATTTAAAAATCATGGAAGCCTTTATGTATAGGTTTCATCCGCAATGGATACATGCAAAAGAGCTGGTAAACCAAAAGTGGATTGGCGATTTGAAAGTTATCCAATCTTTCTTCTCTTACTATAATGTAGACCCTCAAAATATTAGAAATAAAGCAGAAATTGGCGGTGGCGGGCTGATGGATATTGGCTGTTACTGTATTTCGCTTTCACGATTTTTATTTGATGCAGAACCTTTACAGGTTGTGTCTACCATAAATTACGACCCTGTACTAAAAACCGATGTCATATCAACCGGAATGATGCAATTTGAGAACGGAGTATCAAGTTTTACTTGTTCTACCCAATTGGTGCCTTACCAAAGGGTAAATATCATTGGAGATTTAGGTCGTATAGAAATAGAAATCCCTTTTAATGCTAAACCTTTAGAGCCAGCTAAAATCAGCCTTTACAAGGCCGATGAACAAAAAGATATTTTCTTTGACATCAGTAACCAATATACTTTACAATTTGATACTTTTTCTAAAGCTATTTTAGAAGATAAAAATGTACCAACGCCTTTAGAAGATGCTTTAAATAATATGAGGGTGATGGAAGCTATGTTTGCTAGTGATAAAGATAGATGTTGGAAACATATCAATAAAGCGTAAGAAATGATAATCTGTTTTCATAATGAACCAAATGTGATAACTCATACACGTTAAGAATTATCTATCACCAAATCATGTTCCAATAGATATAAACTTCCTGGAATTTTCAGCTCAAAAAGCTAAAATATCTCCCGATTTATTAGTTTTTTATCAATCATTTGGATAAAATAAGTCTCTGCTCTTTCAAAGTTCTGATTATCAACTACATTATTTTTAATAATTTTTAGCAACTGTTTAACAAGTTTTATATATAATTTATATATTCAAACAAAAATTTAACGCCTCACTTTATTAGCTCTAGTAAATTCGTTTAATATTGAATAAAATTCAATTTTAGAACTTATGTGCATTAAAATAAAATATATGAGGCTAACTCTACTTGGATTATTTTTTACGCTTATCATCTCTGGTGCTTATGGTCAGAATATAGACCAACAAACCATTAATATAGGCGGAAACACTTTCAAATCGGCACAATATCAATTTGATTGGAGTATCGGTGAAGGCAGTTCTATAAACTCTTTTACCAGTCAAAATAAATTATTGATAACTTCGGGCTTACTACAACCTAAGTATATTCCAACTTTTATAGTCCCTTATACAGGGCAATCATGGACTAAAGAAGAAGTCGTTATATATCCTTTACCTACAAAAGATTTTTTTGACATCAAATTTGAACTTAACAGTATTGGAGAAATAAATCTCAAACTTATTGATCAGTATGGCAGACCCATACAAACCAGAGTTCTTAATTACACTTTAAATAGTAAACCAGAAAGATTTGATATTTCTAATTTAGCGCCTGGTATTTATTACCTAACAGCTCGTATGGGTCTACCTTTCTCTCCTACTAAAAACGGAAGTTTTAAAATTATCAAGCTTTAAATAATACGATATGAGAAAAGTTCTACTTGCAGTATTGCTTACTTTATTTTTTGCTAGCTCATTATGGGCTCAAGCTCCACTACAGCTCAACTTTCAGGCTGTAGCCAGAAATGACAGGGGAGAGCCTATTGTGAATCAAGGAATTAAAATAAGATTATCCATCAGAGATCTAAGTCCCACCGGTACCACTGTATATAGTGAGACAAGAAATACTTCAACCAATATAGTAGGATTATTTAATGTGGTTATAGGTAGCCCAGGAGCAAGTCCAGTAAATGGTTCTTTGAGTACCGTTAATTGGGGCTTAGGTAATAAATACTTACAATTAGAAATTGATCCTTTAGGTGGAAATAATTTTATTGATTTAGGCGTGACGCAATTACAGTCTGTTCCCTATGCTTTAAATGCTTATTCAGCTAATCCTATAGGTCAGGCATCTGGAGATTTAACTGGCGTTTATCCAAATCCATCAATTGCTAATGGAGCTATCACAACAGCAAAAATTGCTGATTTGAGTATTACGGATGTTAAAATTGTTGGTGTTAGTGGATCTAAGGTTACGGGGGATATTACAGGCAAATCTGGAAATGTTACAGGTATTGTTGCGATTGCTAACGGTGGAACCGGAGCCGTTGACGTAAACAGTGCAAGAGCAAATCTCGGCATTCAGAATACAGATAATACAAGTGATATCAATAAACCAATCTCCAATGCAACTCAATCCGCTTTAAACATCAAAGTGAACATTGCTGATACTGCTGCTATGCTTGCGCCTTATGCAAAAACCGCCATTACCAACGCAGCCATCGCTACCAAAGTGAATATCGCTGATACGGCTGCTATGCTTATGCCTTATGCGAAAAGTGTAGCCACTAATGCAGCTATTGCTACCAAAGTGAACATCACCGATACAGTTGCCATGCTTGCGCCTTATGCAAAAACCGCCATTACCAACGCAGCCATCGCTACCAAAGTAAACATCGCTGATACTGCTGCTATGCTTATGCCTTATGCAAAAAGCGCCATTACCAATGCAGCCATTGTTACTAAAGTGAATATCGCCGATACTACGGCCATGCTTGCACCTTATGCAAAAAATGCAGCCACTAATGCAGCTATCGCCACTAAAGTGAATATCGCTGATACAGCTGCTATGCTTGCACCTTATGCGAAAAATGCCATTACCAATGCAGCTATCGCTACCAAAGTAAATATCGCAGATACTACGGCCATGCTCTCGCCTTATGCGAAAACCGCCATTACCAATGCAGCTATTACTACTAAAGTGAATATCGCCGATACAGCTGCTATGCTATCGCCTTATGCGAAAAGTGCTATTACCAATGCAGCTATCGCCACTAAAGTGAATATCGCTGATACTACGGCCATGCTTGCGCCTTATGCGAAAAGTGCTGCCACTAATGCAGCTATCGCTACTAAAGTGAACATCGCCGATACAGCTGCTATGCTTGCACCTTATGCGAAAAGTGCCATTACCAATGCAGCCATCGCTATTAAAGTGAATATCGCCGATACGGCTGCTATGCTTGCACCTTATGCAAAAAGTGCCATTACCAATGCAGCTATCGCGACTAAAGTAAATATTGCTGATACTACGGCCATGCTTGCACCTTATGCAAAAAGTGTAGCCACTAATGCAGCTATCGCCACTAAAGTAAACATTGCTGATACGACTGCTATGCTTTCGCCTTATGCAAAAAGTGCAGCCACTAATGCAGCTATTGCTACCAAAGTGAACATCACCGATACAATTGCCATGCTTGCGCCTTATGCAAAAAGCGCCATTACCAATGCAGCTATCGCTACAAAAGTAAATATTGCTGATACTACGGCCATGCTTGCACCTTATGCGAAAAGTGCCATCACCAACGCAGCCATTGCCACTAAAGTAAACATCGCTGATACGGCTGCTATGCTTGCGCCTTATGCGAAAAGTGCCATTACCAATGCAGCTATTGCTACTAAAGTGAATATTGCCGATACTGCTGCTATGCTCTCGCCTTATGCAAAAAGTGCCATTACCAACGCAGCTATCGCGACTAAAGTAAACATCGCCGATACAGCTGCCATGCTTTCTCCTTATGCGAAAAGTGCCATTACCAATACAGCCATCGCGACTAAAGTGAATATTGCCGATACTGCTGCTATGCTCTCGCCATATGCGAAAAGTGCAGCCACTAATGCAGCTATCGCTACAAAAGTGAATATAGCTGATACAGCTGCTATGCTTATGCCTTATGCAAAAAGCGCCATTACCAATGCAGCTATCGCTACCAAAGTGAATATTGCTGATACTACGGCCATGCTTGCGCCTTATGCGAAAAGTGCTGCTACTTTAGCGTTAATAAATGCTAAAGCACCTATTGCTTCGCCAACCTTTACCGGAGTACTAACCGCTCCCTCTATTGTAAAATTAAATGGTAAAGCTACCGAGTTTCTAAAAGCTAATGGTAGTGTAGACAGTACTGTTTACCTCACTTCAAGTGGGGCTGATTTTGAGAATGATATTACCGTAAATGGACTAAAAGTAGGAAGAGGAGCAGGTGATAATAACCAAAATTCGGCATTCGGTGTAGACGCACTTGGTGCTGGAACTGGAAGTGGGAATACCGGAATAGGCTATTTTTCTTTAAAATCTTATAGTGGCTCAACAGCAGATTATAATACGGCCATTGGATATTCTAGCGCTTTAGGCTTAACTACTGGTCAAAGAAATACCGTTGTAGGTGCAGAAGCTTTATCTGCCTCAACTACTGCCCATGCTAATACAGCCGTGGGAGCTCAATCTCTTCAAAATACTACAGGAGAAGACAATACTGCCATAGGACAACAAGCTGGCTCAATCATTACCACTGGAACTAGAAATACTTTTATCGGAAAATCAGCTAATGCCAGTGCTGCAAACTTAACCAATACTACGGCTATTGGCTACGGAGCAGTAGCTAATGCCAGCAATACCATACAACTGGGTAATAGCAGTATCACAAATGTTAATACCAATGGAGCACTTACCGCTAATGCTGCTATAAGTTCAGAAATTACTTCCAATCTTGTTATAACTTCAGCAAATGCCGAAGAGTATAAGGGAAAAGTGCTTATTTGTAATCCTACAAGTCCTATCACCATAACATTTAATAACGCTTTACCTATTGGTTTTAACTGTATGGTTTTACAAAAGAGTGCTGACATCAACAAAATAAGTTTTAATGGTGGTCCTGGAGTTTTAGTAAAAAACAGATACAATTTAACATCAACAGCAGGTAATTATGCTATAGTAACCATTGTACACATAGGAGACAATATTGTAGTTACAGCTGGAGATATGCAATAAATTTTAAAGCTTTTATAAATTAAGATATGAAAAAAGTTCTATTTACTTCATTACTAATCATGTTTGTGGGTACATTTACCTTTGCCAATAACCTAATTATGGGAGTACCCTCCATTGGTGGCAGTACAGTATCCTTTACCATCAAATGGGATAACAGCTGGAAAGTAAGTGCCGGACCGGCAAACTGGGATGCTGTATGGGTATTTGTTAAAAGACAAAATTGTGATCAACCTAACCAAAATCCTTGGCTACATGGGCAGCTTGCAGCATCTGGACACAGCGTTACAGGAACGCAGTTACAAGTTGATTTACCAACCGATCAAATGGGTGTTTTTATCAGAAGAAATGCAGACGGAATAGGCAATATCAACGAAGCTACAGTAACCTTAACGCTTTCTAGCCCTATTGGCGCAGATAATATTGGCGTATACGGAATTGAAATGGTAAATGTTCCTGAAGGAGAATTTTTTATAGGCGATGGTAATAATCCTTCTAGTACTAACAGAATAAACTTCACAGATGGAGCTACAGATAATCCATTAAGAATAACTGCCGCTATACAAGCAGCAGGAATAGGTGCTGCTACAGTATATCAAAAAAGTGGCTTTGGTAGTATAGGGTCCTTACCAGCAACTTTCCCATTAGGTTATAATAGCTTTTATTGCATGAAATATGAGATTACAACAGGTCAATATGTTTCATTTTTAAATAGTTTAACTTATAATCAGCAGCTACGTCTTCAGGAAGATCCTAACGCTACTCCTCCATCTTCTCCAATAGGTACAGTAATAAATGCCCGCTTTGGATATAGAATAGAAATTAAAACACCAGGAATTTCTACCACCAGTTTAACACCTGCCATTTATGGAAATGATGCTACAGATGATAATAATTTCGACCAAGAAAATGATGGTATAGGACTACCCGTTTCTATTCGGGTGAAAGATTTTTTAGCTTTTTTAGATTGGGCGGCATTAAGGCCTATGACAGAATTTGAATATGAAAAAGCCTCTAGAGGCCCTCTCACGCCTGTTTTAAACGAATATTCTTGGGGTACAACAGATTTAAGACAGTTCAATAATTATGCGGTTAACAACAGATTTACTTCTTCAGAAGTATTATCAGGAAGCGGTTTAGGAATGGCTAATGTTGGCTCTAATACTTTGTACAGAGTAGGTATAACAGCCACCCCTATAAGTGACCGACTAAATGCTGGTGCTACCTATTATGGCATAATGGATATGACAGGGAGTGTTTTTGAAAGATGCATTGGGGGTTTAGCTCATAATTATGCTGCTTTTACAACAGCTAATGGTAATGGTCAAATTACCACTGATAGTTTTGCTGACGTGATTGGATGGCCTCTATCAACAGAGGTAAACACTTATGAAACTTATTATCCAAGAAGAGGAGGTTCATGTAACAGATACGAAGGCATAGGCATATCTAACAGACAGTGGTCTAATTTCTCTGACGGCAACCGAGACTTTGCATCAGGAGGCAGAGGTGTTCGTTCTTTTTAAGTAAGATATAAATTGATGAAGAAAATATTCTTTTTGCTTGTTTTTCTTACAGCTTCAAAATGCTTTTCTCAAATTGCTTTACCTGCTATGAGAGGCGTTTTGAATAAAAAACCACTTACTTTATTTGCTGGTGGTATTGGCTATGGTGCTAATTTTAACCAAAATATTCAAGCATTATGCCTACCTCTACCAGTACAAAGTATTTTTTATGGAGGTACAGGCTATGGAACTCAGCAAAATCTACAGATACAAAACATTTGTCCACCATTAAGCGTCGAGACCATTTTCTATGGAGGTATTGGCTATGGAACTCAACAAAATCTACAAATACAAACAAACTGTAATCCATTACCTGTAGCAAGTATTTTCTTCGGTGGTACAGGTAATGGCATACAACAAAGGATAGTCACTCAAAATACCTGTCCTCCATTATCAGTAGAAAGTATATTTTCAGGAGGACAAGGCTTTGGCAGCCAATACAGCGTCATCACTCAAAATAATTGTATTTATTGATTTGAACACTTATATGTATAAACTTATATAAAACAACACCAGAGATATAAGCTTAACGTAGGATGAACGTAAGATAAACGTAGGATAAACGTAAGACTAGACTTACTTAACACATCTTCTCTTACTAAAAAATCCGATTGATTATCCTTAAGCACCAGAACTATCTATTGCTTCATGGTTGATTTTCATACCCAAAACATTTTTAAGGTAATTATCTATCACTTCAACATCAATAGTATCATGAATAAGGCCTAAATACAAATCTGGTCTAACAATAAAGGTTCGTTTTGTATCAGGCTTTATGCCCATAAATTCAAATAAGGGTTTGTTTTTTTCACTAGGTGGTAAATAATAAAGTTTTACCGGATAGTTTAACTGCATCCACCGAGAAACAGTAAATAAATTTGGCTGTGATAAATAACCGAAAAGGATAACCGAAAAATGCTGGTAATTGGTCCACTGATGTAGTTGGATATCTACCTGAGCCTTCTCATCATAAAAATTAAAATTAGGAAAAAGTTCCCCGGCCTCTAAACTCCTATCTTGACTTAAATGAAGGTTTGTTTTTGCGTTTATCAACTGATAAGCTTTTGCCTTAGGCGGATGTATTTTATCTAATAACCTTTTAAAAAGCGGCTGCTTATAGGCTTTTAAATTCCACTGCTCCTGCAATAAAGCTTTTTCATGTACTTCGGTTACAAGTGTTCTCTGCGTTAAAGTTTTATTTAACACCCCACTAATTCGCCAGCCTAATATCAAAATACTTCTAAAACTTAAATCAAGGTTGTTATTTAAAAGCAAAGCCTTTGCATGGTAAATAAAAGCATCATCTTTAGCTTCATTGTGGGAGTATGTTGCTGGCAGCAAGTTTTCTTCTATTTCCTTTTCAGATGATTTCCAAACTACTGGGCATACCCTACTTGCCAGTAACTTTAAGCTTTGTTCTAAAAAGTTTGAAACCGTAGTCACATCAGCATTATTTTTAATCTGATAACCAAATTGCGTTAAAAAGTGCCCAATATAGTTATCAAAAACCAAGTTTTCCGGGAAATCATCTGGCTTCTCTTGCTCTGCCCAAATACAAACCGATACACCATTATAACTTAAGGCGGTAGCCAAAAATAAAGCCGGCAAATTAATGCCATAAATGCTTACATCGGTATCGGGTTTCAACATTATTTGCTTCTGTATAATAAAAATATGGTAGGCTTTTTATGCAAATCAGGTGCCTCTTTACGCCAATCGCCAATAGATTTGGTCTTTACAAACTCATCCTCAGCAGTTAAATTACTTGCTATACATAACAAGGTATCTGGCCTACATGTTCTCAAAATTTCTTCTAACATGGGGTTATTTCTAAAAGGCGTTTCTATAAATAGTTGCGTTTGCTTAAAACGCTCTGCAAAACCTTCTAAATCTTTAATCTTCTTAGCTCGGGCCATTTTATCAATTGGCAAATACCCTTGGAAAGCAAAACTTTGTCCGTTAAAGCCCGATGCCATTAAGGCTAACAATAAAGAACTAGGCCCTACCAAGGGTGCAACATTGATATTTCTTTTGTGCGCTTCAGCTATAATTTCTGCTCCGGGGTCTGCAATACCCGGGCATCCAGCCTCACTCATCAAACCCACATTTTTACCTTGTTCTAATCCTTTAAAAAAAGGCTTTAAACTCCCCTCTCTACTGTGCTTACCATAGTCGTGAATAATTAAATCGCTTTGTGGCGTTTTTAAACCTGCTTCTTTTAAACATCTTCTGGCTGTTTTCTCATTTTCTACGATATATTCATCAATAGCATTTATGGTATCAACTAAAAAAGGAGTTAAAGACTTTGCAACAGCATTTTCTGCCATTACAACCGGAATAAGATATAAGGTGCCTTTTGTCATACCGCAAAGTACGTGATTTTACAAAAGGAAATACGCAAATAAAAAAATCTAATTTTTGCTGACACCTTTTTATGCATAGTGCGTCTTACTATTATAAACGGTTGTTTAGTTACCGTCAAATAACCAAATTATTTATAAATATCTGAAGCTTGTCAAATTATCAAGACTCTTGTATAAAAAGCTTTATAGATAACGTTTTATAAATAGTTCCGTAAAAAATGGAAAGGAAAATGTACCATGAACAGATTAAAAAAATCTTTGTCAGTTTTGGGGATAAGCATCTTATTCCTAATCGTAAATGCTAACACAAGCCAAGCACAAAGTAGAAGTGTTAGTTTACAAACCTTTTATGATGAGCTTTCTTATCATGGAGATTGGATAAATAACCAAGAATATGGCTACGTTTGGCGACCAAATGTTGGTAACGATTTCAGACCTTATTATACCAATGGAAGATGGGTAATGACAGAATATGGCAATACCTGGGTTTCTGATTATGAATGGGGTTGGGCTCCTTTCCATTATGGACGTTGGTTTTACGATAGCTATGATGGATGGATTTGGTTACCCGATACAGAATGGGGACCAGCCTGGGTAGAATGGAGAACAGGTGGCGGATATTATGGATGGGCGCCCCTGGGACCAAGAATATCTGTTAATATCAATATTGGCAGAAGATATTATCCAGACCACTATTGGGTTTTTATACCTCAAAGATGTATTTATTACCCTTCATATTATAGATATTGGGAACCAAGAAGGAACGTAGTTATTATCAGGAATACAACGATTATAAATAATGTTTATGTAAACAGAAACGTTAGATATAACAGCGGCCCCAGAGTTGAGGATGTAAGAAGAGCTACCAGACAAAATGTTACCGTATATAAAATTAATGACAGTAACAGACCAGGCTCTGCAAGGGTAGAAAGAGGCACAGTAAATGTTTATCGCCCTCAGGTAGAAACAAGAAAAGATGCAGCGCCAAGAGCTATTGCTAATAATACTTCAAGACCATCAAGAACAGAAACAGGCACAAGACCTTCTTCTAATGATAATAGGGTTGCGGATAGAAATGAAAACAATGCCAGACCAGAACGGGTAGAAAGGCCTAGCTCTCCTGCCAGACCAGAAACAAATAACTCAACACCCTCTAGACCGGATTATAATAGCAGACCAGAGCGTGTAGAAAGACCTAGTTCTTCTGATAGGCCAGAAACAAGTAATTCCGCACCTTCCAGACCAGATTACAATAGCAGACCAGAACGGGTAGAAAGAGAAAGACCCTCTTCTACACCAACAGAAAGCAGAAGTTATCCTTCTGGGGATAATAGTAGAAGATCTTCTGGCTCAGAAAGAGCACCATCTGCTCCTCAAAGAGTAGAAAGAACATCTGCGCCAAGTTCTTCTCCTTCAAGACCATCAAGTGGCAGTAGTGAGAGAGGAAATAGCAGTAGAAGTAGTTCAGAAAACAGCTCAAGATCTGGAAGACCAAGTAGGTAAATACCTTATAATTTTATAAAATGGCTGTCTTTTTTAAAAAAGACAGCCATTTTTTTATGGCATCATTACAGTATTTATTATCTTTCGGGATATGACCGATTTTCTACCTCTATTTGACCCTTTAAACCAAGCTTTGATTGATTTTCTTAAACAATTAAATGAAAAAGATTGGCAAAGAGCTACCGTTTGTAAGGGTTGGACAGTAAAAGATATTGTAGCACACCTCCTTGATACTAGCATAAGAAGATTATCATTAGGACGAGATGATTACCAACATGTACAACAAGAATTTGCTACTTATGAAGACCTTATTGCCCATATCAACAACCTAAATAAAGAATGGGTTGCAGCGTCTAAAAGACTTAGTCCAAAAATTCTGATAGAACTGACAAGCAAATATCAAGATGAATTAATAGCTTATTTTAAGACATTAGACCCTTTTGATATGGCCCTTTTCCCGGTAACCTGGGCCGGAAAATCACACTCAGAAAATTGGTTTGATATTGCCAGAGAATACTCTGAAAGATGGCTTCATCAACAACAAATACGATTTGCTTTTAACAATCAAGAGATTTTAGACCCAAAATTCTATTCTCCATATTTAGAAATTATTATGGAAGCTCTACCATACACCTATCAAAAAATTAACGCAGAAATAGGCAAAACAGTAGCGCTGGAAGTTGTAGGGCCTGCTGGAAAACGCTGGACCATAACAAAAGATAAAAAGTTTTGGATTTTTGATGATGAAAATAAAGAAGCTGATGCCTTAATCTATATAGACCAACAAATAGCATGGCTTTTATTCTCTAAAGGCATTAGGGCAGAAGAAGCTGGGCAGTTTTATCAAATTCATGGCGAACGCAATTTGGCACTTCCAGTATTAAATATGCTCACCATAATGGCATAAAAAAAGCACCTGCTTTGGGGCAGATGCTTTTTATAGTATATAAATAAATTTTTAGTTGTTAGAAGATGCTTTTGCCTCAGCTTTCATAGCTTCGTTTGCAACAATTACAATTTCTACACGTCTGTTTTGAGATCTTCCTTCTTCTGTATCATTAGAAGCGATAGGCTCATTTTTACCTTTTCCGCTTGATTTTAAACGACCAGTACTAACACCTTTAGAAACTGCATAAGATCTAACAGCATTTGCTCTTTCTAAAGACAATTTATCGTTAACAGCATCAGAACCAATAGCATCAGTATGACCAATAATCATGATATCTGTATCAGGATATTTGTTTAAAGAAGCTGCTAAGTTATCTATGTTTTGTTTAGCTGCGGCTGATAAGGTTGATTTTCCAAACTCAAATAGCAACCCAGAATCAAATTTTACAATGATACCTTCTCCAGCAGGGATAACCTCTGCACCTGGTATAGATTGCTCTAACTCTTTAGCTTGTCTATCCATTTTTCTGCCAATAAAAGCACCTGCTGTACCACCCAAAGCACCTCCAATGATAGCACCAACGGCTGTATTACCAGCTTTGTTACCAATTAAAGCACCAATAGTACCCCCAGCAGCAGCTCCAATACCAGCACCTTTTTGTGTATTGGTTAAAGAATCACATCCTGGTAAAATGGTAGTTGCGCCAATGGCAAATGCTAATCCTAAAACAGATATTTTTAATCTTGAAGTTTTCATATTATTTATTTTGATATTTATAGTTCTATTAGTCAAAGCGAATGCCAAAAATAAAAAATTAATTTGATGGTAAGTATTTTAGGTTGCGGATGGTTGGGAATGCCTTTAGGTAAAGCCCTTATCGGTTCTGGTAAATTGGTGAAAGGGTCTACAACTAAGCCACATAAGCTTGAAGAAATTAGCAGACAATCAATTGTATCATTTTTGATACAATTAGACGATTTGTCTAATGAAGCTGAGTTGATGGAATTTTTAGATAATGAGATATTAATTATTAACGTTCCCCCTGGCAGAAATTATATAAATGCAGATGATTATCCACATAAATTAGCTCGATTGAATACCCACATCAACCAAAGCAATATCCAAAAAATCATTTTTGTTTCCTCTACTTCTGTTTATGAAGAAAATAATGATGTCGTATTTGAGGACAGTTCTATCAGCAAAAACCCATCGGCACAACGCCTATTTCTGGCAGAAGAAGTATTCAGAAATAATCCTAATATCCAAACTACGGTAATAAGAATGGCTGGTTTGATTGGGCCAAACCGCCACCCCGGAAGATTTTTTGGTGGTAAAACACAAATACCTGATGGTTTAATACCTGTCAACTTGATTCATTTAGATGATTGTATTGGGATTATCGAAGAAGTTATCAAGCAAGATTATTGGAGACAAACCATCCATGCGGCGGCGCCAAGTCATCCAACAAAAAAAGAGTTTTACAGCTTAGCATCAGCTATTTATAACAATACCAAAGCAGATTTTATAGAAGAAAAAGGGAAGTTTAAAATCATTAATCCAGATAAATTGGTCAATGATTTAAATTATCAATTTAAACATCCTGATTTAATGGCGTGGCTTCTTCAAAGTCATCAAAATTAAGAGATGATTTATCCAAAACTTCCCAGGTATGGTCTGCTAGAAGTTTTACTGTAGAAACAAACTTTTTAAAGGTTTTAGATCTGCCCCACTCTGCAGGCGCTATCATACTTACCAAAAAGGTATTATCCTCTTTCTGATAAAGATGGTATAATTGCCCAATAACAGGCTTAAACTTCATCTCGGCAGTATAAATCAATTCTGATATTTTTAAGCGCTCCTCAATATCCTTAACCTGCTGCATAATCAATTCGGCCTGTTTACGAAGCATGGTCATTTGCTGATTGGCCTGCATGTGCATAGACTCTACCGCGTTTGCTCTTAACTTATTTTTATCAATAGGTTTAATTACCGGAGAGCTAACCGTTAAAGGTACCGGAGAAAATTTGGCTTCACCCGTATAATAAAGAGATTTTTCCTTGCTTTGTGAAGTGCTATCCTGCTCCATGTTATCTAATACTTGCTAGCAATAACTTATCTCTGCAAAAAAAGTTTTAATAAACTCTGCAAAATAAGCCTTTCAGGTACTCGCCTTCGCTAAAAGAAATCCTAACGGGGTGATCCTCCGGCTGGCAAAACTGATGTATAATTTGAACTTCTTTACCAGCATCAAGCGCTGCCCAAGCAATTACTTGCTTAAAAGTTTCGATATCCATAGCTCCAGAACAACTAAAAGTAGCTAATAAACCGCCTTTTTTAAGAACTTGCATACCTAAGCGATTTAAATCTTTATAGGCTCTGGCTGCCCTATCTAAAGAAGAGCGAGAAGGTGCATATTTAGGTGGGTCTAGCACAACAATATCAAAAGTTTCACCTTCCTCTTTTAATATCCTCAGGTATTTATTCACATCAGACTGTATAGCAACAGCTTTCCCTTCATCAAACTGGTTAAGTTGGATATTCTTTTTTAAAGTTTCTACCGCCAAAGCAGAACTATCTACCGCAGTAACAGAAGCAGCATCATTTAACAAAGCATTTAAAGTAAAACCTCCGCTATAGCTAAAACAATCTAAAACATTTTTACCGGTAGCATAAGAAGCTACTATTCTTCTATTATCACGTTGATCACAATAAAAACCAGATTTTTGTCCCTCTAAAATATTGATCAGGTATTTAACACCATTCTCTTTAACTTCTACAAAATCGGGTGGTAAGGCTCCCCAAAGTAAAGTACCATGTTGAGTTTGCAAGCCATCATGCGCTCTGGCAGAAGCATCACTTTTATCAATAATACCTTTAACATTTAACAATGTTGATAAAGTATTCACGATGGTTTCTTTTACTTGCTCTATGCCACTGGTAAGGATTTGCAAGGCCAGATAATCTCCAAACCTATCTACTATAAGACCAGGTAAATAATCAGCCTCGCTAAAAATTAACCTACATGTGGTAGTATCATCATTTTGCAAATGCTCACGAGCTTTAATGGCAGCTTCAATTTTAGTTTTCCACCACTGCTCATCTATGGTAGCGTTTTCATCCCAATCTAATAATCTTACGGCAACTCTAGACTGGTCGTTATAATATCCATAAGCTAAAAAATCAGCATCAGCATCTAAAACCTTAACCACATCGCCATTTTGTGGTTTGCCTTTAACCTGTGCCAATGCGCCAGAAAATACCCAAGGATGTCTTTGTAAAACAGCTTTTTCTTTAGTCTTTTTTAGAATAATATCTACCATAGTGCGCAAAAATACTTAAAGAGATTGATAATGCTTTAAATTAGGGAACATTACATTTTACAGATAAAATAGAACTTATGAGGAACTACTTTTGTTAAAGAACAGAGAAATAAATTGATAAGAGATGTTAAATTTTGAGTTTAAAAATCCTACCAAAATACTTTTTGGCAAAGGACAAATAGCCAACCTAAGTAAAGAAATACCCGCAAATGCTAAAATTTTAATGGTTTATGGCGGTGGAAGCATCAAAAGCAATGGTGTATACCAACAAGTTAACCAAGCTTTGGAAGGTTTTGATGTGATAGAATTTGGTGGTGTACCTGCAAATCCAGAATATGCGGTATTACTCGAAGCCTTAGCCATCATAAAAAAAGAAAACATAAGCTATATTTTAGCCGTTGGCGGAGGCTCTGTAATAGATGGTGTTAAATTTCTGGCATCAGCCGCTTTATATGAAGGCGATGAACCTTGGGATATTTTAGCCAAGGGCATCAGAACAGAAGTTGCTTTACCATTTGGTACGGTTCTAACTTTACCTGCAACAGGCTCTGAAATGAACTCGGGCTCGGTTATATCCAGAGCAGAAACAAAAGAAAAACTAGCGATGGGAGGCCCAGGCTTGTTTCCTGCTTTTTCTATTTTAGACCCCGAGGTTATTAAATCTATCCCGCAAAGGCAAATTGCGAACGGCATAACCGATGCCTATACGCATGTTTTAGAGCAATATATGACTTACCCTATTGGCGCATGCTTGCAAGATAGATTTGCTGAAAGTATCATGCAAACTTTAATAGAAGTGGCTCCAAAAGTAATGGTTAACCCCGCTGATTATACCGCTGCGGCAGATTTTATGTGGTGCTGTACTATGGCCTTAAACGGTTTAATACAAAAAGGTGTACCAACAGACTGGGCGGTACATGCCATGGGGCATGAACTTACCGCTTTATACGGAATAGACCACGCCAGAACTTTAGCTATTATAGCGCCTAGCCATTACCGATACCATTTAGCACAGAAAAAAGAGAAATTAGCCCAATATGCAGAACGCGTTTGGGGTATCGAAGAAGGCTCTGTGGAAGAAAAAGCCAATCAAGCGATAGTTAAAACTGAAGAATTTTTCCATTCTTTAGGAATAAAAACTAAATTATCAGAGTATACTGAAGCCTATGAAGGAACTGCAGAAAGCATTGAGGAGAGATTTAATACGAGAGGCTGGAAAGCCCTAGGCGAACATAAAGCTATTACGCCAGCAGATGTTGCCAAAATTGTAAGCATGAGTTATTAAGATGAATAAAAATTTAGAGAAGCTTTTCAAAATTGCTCAAAAAGAAGAGAGAATTATTCTCGGCCTCATGTCTGGAACGTCTTTAGACGGCTTAGATATGGCTTTATGCAAATTTAAAGGTACTGGTTTAAGTACCTCGGTAGAAATCCTGCATTTTGAAACTTGCGCTTATGAAAGCTCTTTTAAAGAAGCTATTAAACAAGTTTTCTCTAAAAAAACGGTCGACTTAGAATTGCTATGCTTATTAAATGCGCAAATAGCCAGACAACATGCTGAAATTATAAACCAAACTTTAAAAAAATGGGGCTATACTTCAAATGATGTAGATGCTATTGCCAGTCATGGTCAAACGGTTTACCATGCACCTAAAATCAAGCATCAACTTAACAACTATCCTGATGCGACTTTGCAAATTGGTGATGGTGATCATTTAGCACATTTAACAGGTATTATCACGCTGAGTGATTTCAGACAAAAAAATATAGCAGCAGGAGCAGAAGGCGCTCCGCTTGCTGTTTATGGAGATTATTTACTTTTTGCTGATGAAGAAATAGATAGAATTTTATTGAATATTGGTGGTATAGCTAATTTTACTTATTTGCCAGCGAAAAGAAAAGCAGAAAATATTTTCTCTACCGATGTTGGTCCTGGAAACACCATTTTAGACCAATATATGATGCAAAAATTCAATTTGTATTTTGATGAGGATGCCAAATATGCTAAAAAAGGAATATGCAATCATGATTTATTAGAGGCTTTATTAGCTGATGATTTTTTCACCAACCCTATTCCAAAAAGCACTGGACCAGAGCATTTTAATCTAGTTTATTTAAATGAGGCACAACAAAAAAGTAATACCAGCTATTTAAAAGCAGAAGATGTTTTGGCAACCTTATGCGAATTTACTGCCATGGGTATTGTTAAAGCTATTCGAGATAACATCAGCGTAAGCGGAGAAATAGAAATTTTGATAAGTGGCGGCGGTATGCATAACCCACTTTTGGTAGAGCGCTTGATACATCATTTACCAAATCTTACTTTTATAAACATGCAAGAGGTTTTGGGTATTAACCCCGATGCTAAAGAGGCTTTATTATTTGCTTTATTGGCTAATGAAACTTTGTGTGGCCAGCCTGATGAATATGACTTCCCCAATCAAGAGAAATTACCAAAAATTAGCATGGGAAAACTGAGTTTTCCTCAATAAAAAAGCCGATTTTGAATATCAAAATCGGCTTTTTTATGTTAGTTTATTTTATTAAAAAATCTTAAACCCTAAGCTTAGGTGTAACAAACTTTGTTTTAATCCATCATTTTTATTGATGTCTTGTAAACTGGTCTCATATCTTAAATCAACAGACAAGTTACCAACATCAACACCGGCACCAGCTTGTAGGTTGGTTACAAAATCTCTGTATCTATAAAAATCCGGATCAATAGCTTGCGAAAAATTATCATCATCCGTATTTAAATTAAACTGAAAAGCAGGACCAGCCATCAACCTAAAGTTTAGTTTATCACCCCCTATTTTAGCACCTAGTAATAAAGGAACATCTAAAGTTGTAAATCTGGCTTCACCGCTTTGTACCACAGTGTTGCCGCCAACGGTTGATCGGAATTCAAAATCAGATCCTTTAGACCCAATATAAAGCTCGGGTTGCAAGTAGAAATTACCACCAATTCTAGACCATAAACCTAGTTGATAACCCAAAATTCCAGATTCATCAATCTCTTGATTTTCTGCTTTAATGGTGGAGTAATTTAAACCTCCTTTTATTCCTAGATTAAACTGAGCGAAAGAGCTACTTGCACATAGCAGGGCAAATAAACTCAAGAATAGTATTTTTTTCATTTTCGTTTTTTTAATTTGTTGTAAGCCCTAACACAAATTGGACCAAATTATTGTTTGTATTTCTAAATAATGATAGGGAAATCCCTTTACAATTAAGTACATTATTCTATTTTTGTATCAAATATAAAACCATGGCAGAGATTACAATAGCTATAAAAGATTGGGACAGGCTAAAAATAAAGCTAAAAAGAAAATACAATCATTTAACAGATGATGACCTGGTTTTTGCACCTGGCAAAGAGGATGACCTCATCAATCATCTGCAAGAAAGACTGCATAGAAATAGAGAATATGTGGTTTTTACACTTAAAAAAGGTTTAATCAACATAGATAATAACAGACTTTAACAAAAAAGAGGTTTGATTAAAAATCAAACCTCTTTTTTGTTAAAAAATCACCTGTTAATTATTTGACCCTCTCCATCTTCTCTGACCTTCTCCCATCTCTTCCAGATTATTTTTTCCGGCAAATTTATTAATACGCATGGTAAAGGTAAGCATGAAATATTGTGCTAAACGATTGCTTTCTCTTTCTACCCTAATATTTGAATTAACCGTATTGCTAACCCCTACATTTTCATCTAATAAGTCAAATGCTGATAATCTTAACGCTCCTGTTTTACCTTTAAAGAATTGCTTTTCTAAATAGGCGTTGATGATAAACGGATTTACGCTAACGCTGTTAAAGCCACTGTTTAAATTTTTATCGGCCTGAGTTCCAATTAAGAAAGTTTTGGTGAAATAAATTTTACTATCAAAACTAAAACTCCAGGTATTAACTTTTGCATTTGCTCTTTCGTTCAAAGTATTATCGTTAACATTATAGCTAAAACTAGCTGCTGGTACAATTTCTAACCATTCTTTTGGTTGTATTTGTAATTGTAAACGCTGACTAAGCACTGTATTTCTTGCGATATTTCTTTCGCTATTGATAAAAGAGACCTGATTATTATAGTTTGCAGACCCTCTAAAACCTAAAGTATATTTTTTCTCGTTAAATGCTTTGGAGAAGAAATAAAAACCATTTACTGCATAAAAACCATTGGTATTTAAATATTGGGTTTCTTGTAGAGCCCCAATAGCAGAATTTTGTATCCTGATGGTATTGGTAACTATCTTATCCTGAGTGAAATTATAAGATATATTAGTAAAGAATGTTCTACCAGACTCTGCATTAAAATTATTGAACCTGATGTTAAAATTGTTATTAAACTCGGCCTCCAAATTTGGATTACCTCTTACCGGAAACTGTGGGTTTGAATTATCTACCACTGGTTGTAATTGATTATAACTAGGCTGGTTACTTCTACCGTTGTAGTTTACTGTAAGTTCTTTTGTTTTAGAAAATTTATAGTTGAATCTACCTGAAGGGAAAATATTTACAACTTTTGTTTTTGTTGTGGTACCTAAAGTTATAGCGTTACCCGTTAAAACTGATGGTTGCACCCCCATACCTACAGAGTAGTTGTATTTAGCTTCTCTTACCCGATAATTTAATCCAAACCTATTGGTAACAAACTGAAATTCGTATTCGTTACTTAAATTTTCATCAATAATAGGTGTTGCATTTTGTGTTTGGGTAGAAAATACTGTCCTGTTATTTTTTATATTGTTGTAATTGTATTCATAGTTGAACTCTAAACCTGCTGTTTTAGATAAAGGCTCGTTATAAGAAAAACCCAACTTTATGTTATCATTTCCATTATCATTCTCTATAAGTTGTCGCTGATATTCTAAATCATTAGGATTAGCCGCTAAAAAATTAAAATTTTCTGTTTCTTGATTTCTTAAGTTTGAATTGGTGCTAAAATCTGCATTAAGGGCTAAATTTCTTTGCGGTTTCCTAAATTTATGATTAAACAAAATAGCAGTACTAAAATTAGGGGATCTTGAATCGCTAAAATCATTGATACGACCGTTAGAGAAAAGATTATCATCGTTACTTATAGAAAATGTTGATATATCTACCGCATCTCCTGTGGCATAGCTAAACCTTGGCGTAATTTTCAAATAATTTAAAGAGTCTATTTTATATTCAATATTAAAATCAAACCTATGGCTGAGGTTACCATTATCAGCATTACTAAAATCTAGGTTTTGTACTACTGAGGTTGTATCTAATATTTGTTGAAAAGACCTGTTAAAAGTATTATTATCTCTGGAAGCAATACTATAGCTGCCGTAAGCGGTTACTTTCTTACTCCATTCATCACGATAGTTTAAGCCTAATGATTTGATATTGGTTAAACCATCCGCATTACCGCCACCAAAACCACCACGACCGCCTCTGCCTCCACCACCACCTGTACCTTGGGTTAAGCTAAAAATATTTGCATTGGTATTATTCAAATTCGCTAGCGCTGATATTTGCCTGGCATTATTAAAATGAGCAGCAAAAACCGATGCTTGATAGCGTTCTAAATTACCTGCCCCAACAGTCCCTCTGGTGATATAACCTTTATTTCTATCAGGTCTTATGGTAAAGTTTAAGATTCTTTCTGGTTCGCCATCTCTTACACCAGTTAGGTTGGCTCTATCGCCATAATCATCAATAATTTGTACGTTTTCTAATAAATCTGCCGGGAGTTGCTGTGTTGCAGTTTTAACATCGCCACCAAAAAAATCTTTCCCGTTTACACGTACTCTGGTAATCGCTTTACCTTGTGCGGTTACATTACCCTCCCGATCAACCTCTACACCCGGTAATTTCTTTAATAAATCTTCTGCTAAGGCATTCTCTTTAAGTTTATATCTATCTGCTTTATATTGTAAGGTATCTTCTTTAACCAATACATCTGGTGTGCCATCTACTACAACTTCACCTAGCTGTCTGCTATCAGGAATAAGTATAATACTACCTACTGATATGGGTTGCTGTGCTTTTTGGCGTTCTAAATTATAACTCTTGGTTATCGCTTTAAAGCCTAAAGCAGAAATAGAGAGTGTAAAAACAGGAGATTTTATATTTTTAAAGGTAAAATTGCCGTCCAAATCTGAGCCAGTTAAAACCGTATCTGAAATTGATACCAATTTAATTGATGCACCAATAACGGTAATTCCGGTGCTATCTTTTAATTGCCCCGTAACTGTGATAGGTTGACTTTGTGCAAAGGTTTGTACAAAGATTAAGGCAAATAAAATACTGATGAAAAAATTTTTCATTTATAAGTTTAGGTGAGTTCGACTGCAAAATAAGGACTATTTTTTTTGATTTAAGTTTAAACGCCTTTAAATATTAGCTGTAACTTTTAGGATACATATAAATATCACCATCATTTATAAATATTACCCCTATATGAGACATGGGCTCTTAATCAATTTTATATTTGTGATTTATAATAGCACCTGGTTTTCATGAAAATTCTTATTCAGTATTTAAAAGCTTATAAAGGTTTAATAGGTTTAGCCCTATTATTTGCCACTATAAACCAATGCTTTTCTTTAATAGACCCACATATTACAGGAAAAATTGTTGATAATTTTATCAATAAAAAAGATGAGTTAACAGAGTCTGAATTTACTATAGGAGTTTTAAAGCTTATTGGTTTAGCTGTAGGTGCAGCTATGATTTCTCGTATTGCTAAAAACTTTCAGGATTATTTTGCTAATATCATTACTCAAAAATTGGGCGCTAAAATGTATGCTGATGGTTTGGCTCATTCTTTACAATTACCTTATCAAACTTTCGAAGACCAACGTAGTGGAGAAACCTTAGGTATCCTACAAAAAGTACGTACAGATTCTGAAAAGTTTATCATCGCTTTCATCAATATCTTATTTACAAGTTTGGTAGGGATGGTTTTCGTCATCATCTATTCTTTAACCGTAAGCTATAAAGTTACGCTGGTTTATTTTGCTTCTATACCTTTGATATTTGTAGTGAGTTGGTTCTTAAGTAAGAAAATCAAGACCATCCAAAAGAAAATTGTGGGTGCAACAACATCTTTGGCTGGTGCTACAACAGAATCTTTAAGAAATATAGAACTGGTAAAGAGCTTAGGTTTAGCCAACCAAGAGATTAACAGATTAAATAATACAACTTATAAAATTCTAGATCTGGAACTTAAAAAAGTAAAATATGTGCGTAGTATGAGCTTTTTACAAGGTACAACCGTAAACCTGGTTAGAAGCACTATGGTAGTAATTTTACTCTTGCTTATCTTTAAGAACGATATATCAGCAGGACAGTATTTTACATTTTTATTTTACTCATTCTTTTTATTTGGCCCATTACAAGAGTTTGGTAATATCATTTTAACTTATAGAGAGGCAGAAGCATCCTTAAATAATTTCAAAAAAACCCTAAACACACCAAAAGAGGTTAAACCTTTACACCCGAAACATACCGGACCAATTCATGAGTTGGAGCTTAAAAATCTTAGCTTTCAGCATTTAACAGCCTTAGCTCCGGCTTTGCACAACATCAGCTTTAGCGTAAAAAAAGGAGAAACTATTGCATTTGTTGGCCCTTCTGGATCTGGTAAAACTACTTTGGTAAAATTACTGGTTGGGCTATACCAACCACAAGAAGGTGAGGTTAACTATAACGGCATCCACAGTAATGAAATAGATTTGGATGAGTTAAGAGAGCGAATTGGTTTTGTAACTCAAGATACTCAGCTTTTTTCTGGTACCATCAGAGAAAATTTACTTTTTGTGAGTCCAAACGCTACGGATGAAGCTTGTATGCAGGTTTTACAAAAAGCCGCTTGCCAATCTTTATTGGCTAGGGCCGATGCTGGTTTAAATACCGTCATTGGCGAAGGTGGCGTCAAAGTTTCTGGTGGCGAGAAGCAAAGATTATCTATCGCCAGAGCACTCTTAAGACAGCCAGATATTTTAGTTTTTGATGAGGCAACATCAGCACTAGACTCTATTACGGAAGAAGAAATTACAGAAACCATCAGAGATGTATCTGGAGGAAAAGAAAGAATAACCATTTTAATTGCCCATCGCTTATCAACCATTATGCATGCCGATAGAATTTTCGTTTTAGAGCGTGGCCATATTGTTGAAGTTGGTAAACATGAAGATTTATTAGCAGATAAAGGCTTATACTACGCCATGTGGAGACAACAAATTGGAGAAAAAAGGCTAAACGATAAAGCTTTTGTTTAATTTAGTGTATTGATGTTTAAAATATAGCTCATGATGCTATCTGTATTGTTACAACTATCACAAACTGGCTATTTTATGTTGCTGGCTGGTTTGTTCTTTTTCCCTTTATTAGTGGCTTTGGTAACTGCTAAAGATATTTTTTTTAACGAGAACTTATCTGCAAACCTCAAATTGCTTTGGTTATTAATTGTCATTTTAATACCCTTATTAGGCGCTATTATTTATTTCTTTTGGGGTAAGCCTATGGCAGCCAAAAAGAAATTTTAATGATGATTGCTAATATCATGTAAGGTTTTTGGGATCAGTTTTTTAGTCTTCATCCAAGTAACAGCAGCTACCAATAAAGTCATGCTGCCCCCAAATAAAACCGCTGGTACGGTACCCATCAATTTTGCTGTTAAACCAGATTCAAACTGACCAATCTCGTTTGAAGAACCTATAAACATGGCATTAACAGCTGATACCCTACCTCGCATTTCATCAGGTGTAAGCAATTGTAAAATGGTAGAGCGAATAATCACACTTACACTATCAAAAGCACCTTCTAAAAATAAAAAGAAAAGGGTGAGGTATAAATTTCTGGATAAACCATACCCTATTATAGAGATTCCAAAACCAGCAACCGCAAATAAGAGATTACGCCAAGGTTTACCCATAGGCGAGAAGCGTGTCATCACTAACATGGTTAAAACAGCGCCTAAAGCAGGTGCAGCTCTCATCATTCCAAATTCCTGAGCACCTACTTTTAAAACCTCACTGGCTATTACCGGTATTAAAGCTACAGCACCCCCAAAAAACACCGAAAATAAATCTAAACTTAAGGCACCAACCAACATTTTGGTTTTAAAAACAAACTTTAAGCCTTCTGATAAGCTTTCATAAATACTGGTTTTAGGTATATAAGTGGGAGGTACACTTTTAAAAAAGAATGTAGCCAAAAATGAAACAGAAATACTTGCAACAATAATTAACAAGGTGGTATGCACACCTATAAAACCATATAACAAGCCGCCTAAAGCCGGACCCACAATTGCTGCAATTTGCCAAATTGAGCTATTCCAGGTAGAAGAATTAGGGTAATGTTCTCTCGGTATAATTTGCGCCATCAAAGAGAAAGCGGCGGGCGAAAAAAATCCTCTGGCTATCCCAACTATAAAAATAATGCTATAAATAGCGATAATAACTTTTGATGTCCCCAATAACGCAACAATGCTAGGTGTGGTTACTACATACAAAGCAAAAGATGCTAAAACCATTAAACCAACCACCCATTTTATTAAAACCGCTTTGTCTGATTTATCAGCTACATAACCGCCATACAAAGCAATTCCTATAGATGGAATAGCTTCGGCTAGCCCTATTAAACCTAGCGAAAGTGGATCTTTAGTAATGTTATAAACATACCAACCTAATACTACGGCTTGTATTTGATAACCTATGGTAAAGAAAAATCGCATCCCTAAGAAATACCTAAATTCTGGAAATTTAAGGGCTATGTAGGGGTTGTTAGAAGTAGCTGCCAATGTTGTTTATAATTTTAAGATATTTTGTCTAATGAGATTCCGTTTTTCTTTACAGAGAAGAACTTTCTTAAGGTCTGATGTTTTTCCAAATTTAAGTCTGGGTCTTCCTCAAAAATTTCTATCACTGTTTTTCTAGCTTCTTGTAGTATTTGTTGGTCTTGAGAAATATCAGCCAATTTTAAGTCTAAAATACCACTTTGCTGAGTTCCTTCTATATCACCAGGGCCTCGCAATTGTAAATCAATTTCTGATATTTCGAAACCATCGTTAGTTCTTACCATGGTCTCTAATCTTATTTTAGCTTCCTTACTAAGTTTCACACCAGACATCAAAATACAATAAGATTGTTCTGCGCCCCTTCCTACTCTTCCTCTTAATTGATGCAATTGTGATAATCCAAAACGCTCTGCATTCTCAATAATCATAACCGAAGCATTAGGTACATTTACTCCAACTTCAATAACCGTAGTGGCTACCATAATTTGGGTTTCTCCCTTTACAAAGCGCTGCATTTCATATTCTTTATCTTTTGCAGCTAATTGCCCATGCACAACACTAAATTTATATTGTGGTAAAGGAAACTCCATAGCCATAACCTCTAAACCATCCATTAAATTTTTTAAATCTAGTTTGGCACTTTCTTGAATAAGCGGATACACGATATATACCTGCCTACCTAGTGCTATTTCTCGCTTCATCAAACCAAACATCCTTAACCTTTGTGTTTCATAAAGATGTATGGTTTCAATAGGTTTTCTACCAGCAGGTAATTCATTAATCATAGATACATCTAAATCTCCATACAAAGTCATGGCCAGGGTACGCGGTATAGGTGTGGCGGTCATTACCAAAACATGAGGCGGTATCACATTCTTACGCCAGAGTTTAGCTCTTTGCTCTACACCAAAACGATGTTGCTCATCTATCACCACCAAACCTAAATTTTTAAACTGTACTGTATCTTCTATGAGGGCATGCGTACCAATTAAAATTGCTAATTCTCCACTGGCTAACTTTTCAAAAAGTATGTTACGCTCTTTCTTTTTAGTTGAGCCTGTTAGTAAAGCTATTTCTACAAAATCATCTTTTAACAAAGCTTTTAAAGAATGATAATGCTGTGTAGCCAAAATTTCTGTTGGTGCCATTAAGCAAGCTTGAAAGCCATTATCAATAGCTAAAAGCATACTCATTAAAGCAACTACGGTTTTACCAGAGCCCACATCGCCTTGCACCAATCTGTTCATCTGTATACCTTTTTGGGTATCCGATCTGATCTCTTTTATAACCCTTTTTTGTGCGTTAGTTAAAGAAAATGGCAAAAGGTTCTCATAAAAATAATTAAACTTATCACCAACCTGAGCAAACACATTACCTTTAAATTTATAAGTCCTCAGCAATTTACTCCTCAACATTTTAAGCTGAATAAAAAATAGCTCTTCAAACTTTAAGGTTATTTGGGCTCTTTTTAGGGATTTACTATCTGTAGGAAAGTGGATTTGCAATAGAGCCTCTTTATGCGAGTTTAATTTATATTGCTCTAAGATATAGCGAGGCAATACTTCCTCTATTTTATCGACAACCTGCTCTAATAAGTTTGCCGTTAACTTCTGTATGCCTTTAGTATCTAGTGAAAACTGTTTTAATTTCTCTGTTGATGAGTAAACAGGTTGTAAGCTTAAATTACCCTTGGTTACATTTTCCTTAGAAAAAAGCTCCATTTCTGGATGAGCCATTTGCGCTTTACCATTGAAATAGTTAAGCTTCCCAAAAATGATATAAACCTGATTTAATTTCAGGTTTTTCTCCACCCATCTTATTCCCTGAAACCATACCAATTCTATCTCGGCAGTATCATCATAGGCTTTAGCTATTAATCTTTTACTCTGCTTTTCGCCGATGACTTCAAAAGACTTTAGCCTTACTAATATTTGTACATGCGCTAAATCTGGTGGTGCTTCTGCTACTTTATAAAATTGCGTTCTATCGATGTATCTAAAAGGATAATAGTACAGTAAATCTTCATAGGTGAAAATTGCAGCCTCTTTTTTTAAGATTTCGGCCCTTTGCGGACCAACACCTTTAAGATACTCTATAGGAGTTTTAAATAATGGATCATTCAAAATCTGTAACTTCTCTTACTACTAATTTACGTATTGTACCGGATATAATTTTCCAATTGAATATGATAACTGCAAATACCAATAGTAAATATGCAAATGCCTGAATAAAATTAATTCCCTCGTTAAAATATAAAAACGCTACAGCAAATGCAATGACAGGATTAATATATATAATAATCCCAACTGTTGATGATGGTAAACCTTCTAAAGCAAATAAACTTAAAAATAGCGGTATCAGAGTAAATAGAACCGCTATGATGGTAATATCAAACCAAAAGTTTAAATCAACAGGAAGGCTTAATCCTAAATTTAAGTATAAAGGTAAAATCACAATAAAAGCTATCATTAACTGCAAACCCAACATGTTAACTTTATTAAATACCTTACTAACCCTTTGTATGATTAAATAAAAAGCATAAAAACTAGCAGTAACAATAGACCATAAAACTTCATGTAAGGAGCCAGTTGCCAAAATAAGTACACTAACAAGTGCAATCATAATTCCTACAATTTTTTGTCGGTTGATATCCTCCTTTAAAATAATAAAGCCAGATAAGGCCGTAATCAAAGGACAAATCATGTAGGCAAAAGCTGCTGAGTTGAGACTTACATGATTGATAACATAGATAAAAGCATACCAGTTAAAGGTGATTAAAACACCAGAGGTAAGTAATAGGATAAGAAGTGTTTTTCTTTCTGATTTTGAAGATGATGCTAAGATTTGGATATCATCTAACAATTGTTTTCTTTGAAAACCGGCAATGAATACACAGCAAATTATTAATGATATAATTATTCTGCAAAAAAGGATCTGCTCTGCCTCATAATGCTGAACAAATCTTATAGGTACGGCTACAAAACCCCAAATGATATTTGCAGATAATGCAGCCAAAAAGCATTTTAATTTTAAGCTCATGAAGCTTTAACTGCAATAAGCGATATTTCTACATTTACATTTTTGGGTAATGTTTTCACGGCTACTGTTTCTCTTGCCGGATAATCTCCAGTAAAATATTGTCCATAAATTTCATTCACCTCAGCAAAATAAGACATATCACTTAAAAAAATAGAGGTTTTTACTACATGGCTAAAATCCATAGCTGCTGCTTCTAAAACAGCCTGTAAATTAGCCATTACTTGCTTAGTTTCTAAAGCTAAAGTGCTGTCTATAATTTCGCCGCTTACAGGATGTAAAGCTATCTGGCCAGAAACATATAAAGTATTACCTGCTAACACAGCCTGGCTATAAGGGCCTATCGGCGCTGGTGCTGAAGGTGTATTGATGATTTTTTTCATTTTCAAAATTTAAATGGTAGCCTCTAATGTAAGACAAACCAATCTAACAGTTTCCAAATCAAACCCAATAAAAAAACAATAATGGCTGTTTTATTAATCCAATGCATTACCCTCAGATTAAAATTATCTGGTCTGTTTGGGTCTTTCTTTCTAAAGAAATATAACATATCGCAAATTTATAAAATAAAAAAGGGAGTCCTTTTGCAAGAACTCCCTTTTCTTAAAATTTGTTTTAATTATTTCTGTCTGAATTCAACACGACGGTTTTTAACACGTCCTTCTTCAGTTGCATTAGATGCAATAGGGCGGCTCTCGCCATAACCTTTTGTAGAAATTCTTTTTGCATCTACACCAGAGTTAACTAAATAAGTTTTTACTGCATTAGCTCTATCAACAGATAATTGCATATTGTAAGCATCTGTACCTTCTTCAGAAGCGTGGCCATCTAATTGAAGACCTTGAGCTTTATTAGCTCTCATCATTGATGAAATTTTATCTAGAGTAGGGTAAGCAGAAGTTCTTAATACTGAAGAGTTGTACTCGAATTGGATGTTATCAACACCAGACATCGTAGCTGAACCCATTTCAGGACAACCATTTAATTCTGGAGTACCTTTTTCAGTAGGACAGTCATCTTTCCAATCTGGCACACCATCACCGTCAGTATCTAACTCGCAACCAGCACCATCAACTTTAGCACCAGCAGGTGTGTTAGGGCATTTATCTAAGTGATCTGCAACACCGTCACCATCGGAATCTTTTTTAAGATCTTGAACTGATTGCTCAACATTTGTAACACGACCTTTTAATGCTTCAACTTCTTGACGTAAAGTAGGGTCTTTTAACTCATCATACATCATAGCAACTGGATTTGCCCAGTTTAAGTCTGGCTTAGCTTTAGAACCTAAAGAGAATTCTAAACCACCACGTATAACAGAGAATTTATCTTTAGAAGTACCACCAGCGTAAACACCGTCAAAGTTATCTCCATCAATAAATTTAGTATCATAACCAAAATCTAAAGCAACACGGTCTGATAATTTAAACTTAACACCAGCACCTACAGGGATGTAAGCTTGTCTGATGTAGTCATTGTTACCTTCATCACCGTATAAGCCTTTGTTATTTACTGCTGGAGTACCATCGCCATCAGCGTAAGTAGTATATAACATTGGGTTAAAAGCAATTAAACCATAACCAGCAGATACGTAGAAATTAACTGCATTCTCTCTTCTTAAGAAATCCACAGTTGCTACGTTAACAACTCCACTTAAGTTAATATCATATTGTACTTCTGTTTTAGCAGTGCTGTAAGGTGTAGCATCGCCTGGTCTGAAAGTACCAACACCTTTATTGTAAGCAATAACATTACCTCTGCTTAAGTTACCTTGTAAGCCAAAAGAGTGTGCTAATTGCTTTCTTAAAGAGATACCATAGTAAAAGCCCATAGTGTGCTCGCCAAATTCAACGTTCTTTCCAAAATCATTGGTACCGCCGATAATGCTTAATGGTAAAGAACCACCAGCGTTAACACCTATTGTCCAAGTTCTATACTGGCCTCTCCCTCCGAATACTTTTGCAGACGACGTAGTAGCAGGAGTCTCCTGTGCTTGAGTCGCTACAGCGAAAGCAGTTGCTAATGATAAAGCGACCGTTTTCTTCAATGTAGAATAATTCATAATCATTTTTTTAAAGGTTAAACAATTTTAATTGTAATTTGTCACAAAAATAAATTTTAAGTTTGACATCAGCAACTTATCAAACTTCATTCCAAAATATTTTTTTCATATTACAGGTTTATACGCAATTTTAAAATAAGGGTTTCTTAATTTAGTTTTATGAAATACACTACTAAAAACGCAGATTTATTTGTTTTTAATCGTAAAAATTTAGCTAATCGCCTCAAAAAAAATAGTTTAACTATTTTTAACTCAAACGATGAATATACCAGAAGTGGAGATCAATTGTATAAATTCAAACAAAATCCAGACTTATACTACTTATCTGGTATAGACCAAGAACAAACAATTTTATTACTTTTTCCGGATTGTCCTAATCCTTTGTACAAAGAAGTCCTTTTTTTAAGACAAACAAACGAGCATATAGCCATTTGGGAAGGTCATAAATACACCAAAGAGGAAGCACAACGTGTTTCGGGTATTAAAAGTATCTACTGGCTAGATGATTTTTGGAATATTTTATCAGCAATTATACATTATGCAGAAAATATATACCTCAACACTAATGAGAATGACCGTTACGCCAATCATGTACCTTATAGAGATTTAAGATTTATAGAGGATTTAAAATCTAAATATCCTTTACATCATTACCAACGTGTTGCGCCCATCATGCGTGATTTAAGAATGGTAAAATCTGATATGGAAATTACTATCACCCAAAAAGCATGTGATATTACTGGAGATGCCTTCAATAGGGTATTAAAATTTGTTAAACCAGGCGTAATGGAATATGAAATTGAGGCAGAAATTATTCATGAGTTTATTAAGCAAGGCGCTACAGGGCATGCCTATGAACCTATTATAGCTTCAGGAAGAAATGCCTGCATACTTCATTATAATGATAATAATCAGCCTTGTAAAGATGGGGATGTGATATTATTTGACTTTGCAGCAGAATATGCCAACTATAATGCAGATTTAAGCAGATCTATCCCGGTAAACGGCCGTTTTACCAAACGACAGAAAGATGTTTACAATGCAGTTTTACATGTTTTCAAAGAAGCTAGAAAAATGTTAGTACCTGGTACCATTTGGAACGAATACCATGATGAGGTAGGTAAAATTATGACAAGCGAATTGATAAAGCTTGGTTTACTGGACAAACATGATGTGGCTAAACAAAACCCTGCGGTGCCAGCTTATAAAAAATATTTCATGCATGGTACATCGCATCATTTAGGTTTAGATGTACATGATATTTCTGACAGGTACAAGCCATTTGAGGCTGGTAACATCTTAACCTGCGAACCAGGAATCTATATTTTGGAAGAAAATTTAGGTATCAGGCTAGAGAACGATATTTTAGTAACCGCAAATGGTCCGGTAGATTTAATGGCACATATCCCCATAGAAGCAGAGGAAATAGAAGCTATAATGAACGCATAAAAGTTTCTATAAACTGATAGATATTAAAATGAGGATGATAAGCTTCGGTAATTTTCTGCTGAAGCTTATTTTTTTGGATAGCTCTCATTTGATAATGCTGAATCAATTGCCAAGCTTTCTGGGTAAGTAACTCTATTCTCTTGAGCCCACCCTGAGGTTTAAAAAGTAGTATTTCTCCGGCAAGTTCCTTTACACCTATACCCTTATCAGCTACGGTATTAAAAACTTTTATTTGCTGATGCTTTTCTCTAATTAATTTTTGGAGACCAATGGTAAATAATTGTGCATCGGGTCTGTCTGATTTATTTACAATAAAAATATCTGCAATCTCCATTAAGCCCGATTTAATATGCTGTATTTCATCACCAGATTCTGGAACCAAAACTACCATAGTTAAATCTGCCAGACCAGCAATTTCAACCTCAGACTGCCCAACGCCAACGGTTTCTACAAAAATAAAATCGAAATGAGCGGCTTTTAAAACATCCGTCATCTCTATGGTTTTGCTAGACAAGCCTCCTAAAGCACCTCTGGTAGCTAAAGAACGTATAAAAACATTTGGATGGTTGAACTGGTCTTTCATCCGGATACGGTCTCCTAATAAAGACCCAAAGCTAAAAGGTGATGTTGGGTCTACTGCTAAAATTGCTATCCTCTTACCTTTTTCGGTTAAATGCCCTATCAAACTATTTAACAAAGTACTTTTACCTGCTCCTGGTGGGCCAGTAACCCCAATAACCGGAGTTTGGTGTAGATGTAAAGATTTCAAAATATCATCGGCCCCGGCTAAATCATTTTCTACAATGGTTAAAGCTCTGGCAAGAGATTTAACATCTCCAGAAGTCATACTTGCTAATAGTGTTTTTGCCTTATCTAACATTAACTTAACTTTGGTTATGTTTCAAGTAAAAATATCAATTTAAAATGAGCAAGATGCCTAGAGCAAGCATTTATTCTTTATTAAGAGAACATGCTGTAGAAGCAAGTTGTTTTTTACTCATTTTTGGATTGTTTTTTTCTAGAGCAATTTTATCCATTTCTCTTGTTTTAATGCTCTTAACAGCTATAAATAGCTTTTATCATCATCAAAAAATAAATCCTATAAAGCTAAAGCATTACTTTTTTATAGGTTTATATATCCTCATATTATTGAGTTTCTGGAATACTACTGATAAAGCTGCTTTGTTAAATTTGCTCTTTAAAAACAGCTTTTTATGGCTACTTCCGTTAGTTTTTATGATGGCTAAAACACCTCATGAGGCAAGTATACAACGTTTAGCTTTATTTTTTGGATTTTGCGGAGTTTTCTGCATCAGTGTAGATTTGTTATGGATATTATCTCATCTGCAACTTTATCAAGAGATAATCACCCAAGGTAGAAATATAACTTCTGTTTTGGGTCCGTATCATACAGAACTTGGCCTGCTTTACAGCTTTGCTTTTATAGCTTTAGCACTCTCACTTTTAAAGCAAACAAAATCTTTTAAAAAAGGGATTATTGCTACTTGTTTAATTTTGCTTTTGATAGGTCTAGTGGTAGTAGCACAACGTTTTACCCTAATTTCTTTATGGCTTACCGGATTATTTTTTATGTGCCGAGAAATCATCATCAATAAAAACTATAAATACCTAGGTTACGCTTTCTTATTGTTTTTAGCCAGTATTATTGTTTATCAAAAAGTGCCTGCTGTTAAGCAAAAAATAAACTCTACTAAACATGATATCATCAATTTAGTAGAAAATAAAAACCCCAATTATTTATCAATAAGCCAGCGTTGGGCAGCAAATAAATGTGCTTTAGAAATTATCAAAAGCAATATTTTCATGGGTGTTGCTCCTGCAGATTTAAAACAGGAGATGGATCATCAATATACCCATAATTCCTATTGGCTCATCCCTCAAAACAGAGTTTTTATCCATAACCAATACTTATATTACATGGCCTCTTACGGCGTGATTTTTAGCATTTTGATTTTCTTAGGTGGGTTAATAATTATCCTCAAGGAACTCATTCATAATTTCATATTTTTAGCATTTGTAATTCCTATTATCCTTCACATGTTTACAGATAATACTATGGAAAGGCAAATAAGCGGTATTAGTGTAGTATTTTTGTTACTTTTATTCACGAATTTTAATATCAAAACTTTATCAGAAAGATGAAAGTAGCCGGGTTTACCTTTATTAGAAACGCTGTAGTTAATGATTATCCGATAGTAGAGGCTATTACTTCCATCTTACCCCTATGCGATGAATTTATTATTGCCCATGGAAATTCTACTGATGATACTTTACAATTGTTGCAAGCTATAGATTCTCCAAAAATCAAAATCATTGATACTGTTTGGGATGATAGCGTAAGAGAAGGCGGTAAAACTTTTGCTTTAGAAACAGACAAAGCTTTTACAGCTATATCACCAGATGCAGATTGGGCGTTCTATATACAAGGCGATGAGGTGGTGCATGAAAAATATCATGAGACCATTAAAAAAGAAATGCAGCTATGTTTAGAAGATAAAAATATAGAAGGCTTATTATTTAAGTATCTACATTTTTATGGTTCTTATGATTATATCGCTACTTCCAGACGTTGGTACAGGAAAGAAATAAGAATCATCAAAAATATGCAAGGTATGCACTCTTATAGAGATGCACAAGGATTTAGATTTGAGAACAGGAAAATAAAAGTTAAAGAAATTGATGCTTATATTTATCATTATGGATGGGTTAAACCACCACACGGGCTAAACCATAAAGTGAGAAATTTCAATAAGTTTTATCGTGATGATGAATGGATTGAAACCCATATCCCAAAAGCAGAAAGCTTTGATTATGGTAATGCAGACGAATTGGTAAAATTTAATTCTAGTCACCCTGTAGCGATTCGGCAACGAATTACGAATACTAATTGGGAGTTCTCTTTTGACCCCACAGTGGTGAAGAAAAAATTAAATTTTAGAAGGCGCTTACTAAAATGGATAGAAGAGCGAACTGGATATAGGCCTTTTGAATACAAGAATTATCAAAAAGTAAAGTAAAGATGATGAGAAGTATCTCGGTAATCATACCCAATTATAATGGGAAACATTTATTTGAAAAGTATTTTGAGCATAATTTTAATGTGATTCATGCTTGTGCAGATGAAGTTGAGATTATTGTAATTGATGATGCTTCTGAAGATAACTCGGTAAAATATCTTAAAGAAAATTATGCAGATAAAATTATCTTAATACAAAAAGAAAAAAATTCTGGCTTTTCAGAAACCTGTAATATTGGTATCCAAGCTGCAAAAAACGAATTAATTTTTCTTCTAAATACTGATGTTAAGCTAGAAAACAATTACTTCAAAAAGCTTTATAAATATTTTGAAAAAACAGATACGTTTGGTGTGATGGGTCGTGTAATTGGTATGGATGACGACCAAATTCAGGAAGCTGCCAGATGCCCAAAGGTTAGCGGACAAAAAATAAAACCCAGCAATTTCTTTTACCTCAAAAATAAAAATACACTTACTCCTACTTTTTATCTTTCTGGTGCTATTGCACTTATAGATGCCAAAAAATTAAAAACTATAAAAGGATTTAATGAAATGTTTAATCCTTTTTACTGTGAAGATCAAGAACTATCTATCAGAGCCTGGCGTCTAGGATGGAAATGTTATTATGAACATGATGCCATTTGTAGGCATGAAATATCAGGAAGTACTAAAGACCATAGTAAAAAGCGTGACATTAAAATGGTTTACTTTAGAAACAGATATTACACGCATTACTTGCATCTTACTGGTTTTAATCTTTTCCTATGGCACATTCAAGTAATATTTACGGATATTATATTAGGGATCTTAACATTTCAATTTTATAAAGCTGAGGCTTATTTTAATGTTTTTTTAAACAGAAAACATCTTAAAACTAAAAAAGATGAGTTTCAAAACCTAATGAAAGAACGAAATACTAACCATAGTTTAATGGATATTATCTATCAAATCCGTTCATTTATTGGAAATAAAGAGGTTGTTAAATGCTAGAATCAACTAAAGTTATTATTTTGATAAGTAATCATTTAACAGAATAGTGTATATTTACCCCTCAAAGGCTTTCTCAGACTGCTTTAAACTTTACAGACTAAGTTTTAGCCAAACCCCAATAAAGTTAATTTTATTATATGTTAAGTTATATTAAAGCTTCTTTAGCCAGAAAAAAAGCAAGAAGAGTTACACAAGAGTATCCTCCACAAATTGAAAACTTTGATTTGGGAAAATACGGTCAAATCTCTTTTGCTAACTGGTCTAACCCTTTGGTTCCGCATATAAAAATTCATACGGCAATGGTTGAGTTTTTTAACCAGTTTATTAAAGAAGGTGATTTAACTATAGATATTGGGGCAAATATTGGAGATACTACAGTACCTATGGCTATTTGTAGTGGTAAATCAGGTTTAGCACTCGGCTTTGACCCTAACCCTTTTGTTTTTAAAATTCTTCAAAAAAATGCGTCTTTAAATGAAGATAAATATAGGTTAGAGCCTCAAAATTACGCCATCTCTACACAAGATGAAGAGTTTTATTTTGTATCATCAGAAGCATCTTTTGCTAATGGAGCAATATCACCTACTAAAGATAGCCCACATGGTAAGTTTGTTCAGGAAAGTAAGGTTAAAGGTGTTAATTTAAAAGCTTTCTTAGAAAGTAAATACCCTGAGTGGGTAAATAAACTCTCTTTTATAAAAATTGATACCGAAGGTTACGATAAGGAAATTATCAAATCTATAAGCGATTTAATTGAGCAATGTAAGCCTGTTATTATAGCAGAAAGTTTCGGAAAAGCCAGTAATGACGCTAAGGTAGAATTGTACGATGTTATTAAAAAACATGGTTACGATATCTTCTATTTTGAAGATTTTGATATTCATGCAACGGTAGAAAAGCTCCCTCATAACACGGATATGATGAAGTTTAAAAAAACAATTAACATATACGCAGTACCAACAAATTAGGCTTTAGAACTAGCTGGTAAAAATATTTAAGAAAGAGGATGTCTCAAAAATCATAATTGTCTAATGAAGCTTTCGTGGAAATGTTCTCTGATATACTCAGAAAAGTCTCCGACTTCTGCTCAGCCTGACACAAATGGTGATTTTATATCTTCTCAACTTCGTTTTTAGTCATGAAAACATACTTCAGATTATTATCTTTTGCAAAACCTATAGAAAAATTCGCAATACCTTATATAGTCTGTACACTGTTTGCAGTTGTTTTTGGTACACTTAATTTTGGTTTAATTATCCCATTATTAAACACCCTATTTTTAGATACCAAAGAACAAATTATAGCACCAAGTTTTCCAGAAGCCAGCTTTTCTTTTAGTTATCTGATAGATTTATTCAATTATTACTTCAAAACTACCATTGTTAACGAAGGTAAAATAGGTGCCTTAAAGTTTGTTTGCGTGGTTATCATTTGCTCTAACTTACTGGCCAACTTATTCCGTTATCTTTCTCAAAGAATTATGGAAGATTTACGCATTCATACTTTGCTAAATCTCCGTAAAACGGTTTTTAATAACGTGATGAATTTACATGTTGGCTACTTTAGTAATGAAAGAAAAGGAGATATTATCTCTAAAATTGCTTCTGATGTACAAGTAGTTCAGTTCTCTGTTACTGGCACTTTACAAGTTGTTTTTAAAGAGCCTTTACAACTTATTGCCTATATCATCGCATTATTATTAATATCCGTAAAACTTACCTTATTCTCTTTATTGGTTATTCCTGTTTCTGGTTTAATCATTGCCAGAATTGTAAAATCTCTAAAAAGACAGGCCACAGAATCACAAGAGACCTATGGTCTGATGATTTCTTATTTAGATGAAGCCTTATCAAGCATCAAGGTTATCAAAGCTTTTAACGCTATATTTTTTGTTACAGATAGGTTTGATAAGCAAAATCAAAAGTATTCTAAAATTACCCGCTCTATGACCAGAAGACAGCAATTATCTTCTCCGGTATCAGAGTTTTTGGGAATATGTACCGTTTCTGGGATATTATTATACGGTGGTAATTTGATTTTTGGAAATGCATCAAACCTGGCTCCAGAGGAATTTGTAACCTATATTGCTATATTTTCACAAGTAATGCGCCCTGCAAAAGCTTTAACAGATGCCTTTAGTAATATAAACTCTGGTATTGCAGCTGGCGAGCGTGTTTTAAATTTGGTGGATACTAAACCAGAGGTTACAGATAAAGCAGATGCCATTGCGGCTCAGCCTTTTTCTGATAGCATCCAGTTTCAAAATGTTTCTTTTGGTTATACCGATAAAAAAGTACTCGATAAATTAAATTTTACCATTAAAAAAGGGCAAACAGTGGCTTTGGTAGGCCCATCAGGAGGTGGAAAAAGTACCATTTCTGATTTGATTCCACGGTTTTACGATGTAAATGAAGGCGCTATTTTATTTGATGGGAAAGACATCCGTAATCTAAAAATAGAATCTTTAAGATCTCAAATGGGCATGGTTAGCCAAGAATCAATTTTGTTTAACGATACCATCTTTAATAATATCTCTTTTGGGATAGATGAAGTTAGCCAAGAAGAAGTGGAGGCTGCAGCAAAAATTGCCAATGCTCATAACTTTATTCTGGCTACAGAAAATGGTTATCATACCAATATTGGAGATAGAGGGATGAAACTTTCTGGCGGACAAAAACAACGTTTAAATATTGCCAGAGCAGTTTTGCGTAATCCATCTATTCTAATTTTAGATGAAGCAACATCAGCTTTAGATACAGAATCAGAAAAATTAGTTCAGGAAGCTATCAATAATTTAATGAAAAACCGTACTTCTTTGGTTATTGCACACCGTTTAAGTACCATCCAAAATGCCGATTTAATATTAGTTTTAGAAGCAGGCCAAGTAGTTGAGCAAGGTACTCATCAAGAGTTAATGCAGCACCAAGGGCTTTATAAAAAATTAATTGATATGCAGACTTTTGAGTAGTTAGTTCTTTTTTCTAAATTTTTCTTTCATTTGTTTAAAAATATACCGAAGCCATATTATCAAGCCAAAATTTCTGTAAATCAAAGAGCTTTTATCCTTTTTAAATTGAATATCTTCAATAAATCCTGAAGAACCTGTATGATTAAAATGAGCTATAATATAATCCTTATATAAAAAGTTATAATGTTTAAAACATCTCATGTTTAGTTCATAGTCAGCAAAAATACGATAACGAAGATTATAATTGAATTTTTCAAACACACTTTTCGGATAAATCATAGCTTGGTGAAAAATACCATCTTTTGCTTGTTGATAAGCGGTTAGCTCACCAGATCTTTTTATTCCTCTTGTTATCACGTTTGCATAATAGATACAAGTATTGTCCGCGAGTTCCAAAACAAAATTTGAGAAATCATCATATAACTCATCATCAGCTCCTATGAAATAAACCCATTTTGATTTGATATGCTTTAGAGCCTTATTCATAGCATCATAAATCCCATTATCTTTATTACTTTCCCAATAATATAAATACTCAGTATTAGCTTTTATAATGTCTACTGTTGCATCAGTACTATTTCCATCTATTATTATGATTTCAGCAACTATATTTTTCTGTCTATAAATACTATCTAAACATCTCTGCAATGTTTTAGCGGCATTAAAAGTTACAATGATGATACTTATATGTTCCATATTGGTTAATGATTACTTTCAGCAATTATAAATTAAATCATTTTTATTCTATATGTTAGAATGTAAATTTGTACTCATAATAAATGTATAATGGTCAAAAAAAAAAATACCCTTTCAAAGCTATGGCTTAAATTCACTAATAAAAAAGAATACAAAGAATATAAATGGTTAATTCAAACTCAAAAAAGTAAAGATTTTATTTTAGGATTTATAGAAGATAAAAGACTAACTGATTTATATAAAATTCAAGAATTTATTAATCAAAAGCAGTATATTAATTTTATACATAGTGGAAATGCAGGTGATATTATTTATGCCTTACCAACATTAAAAAAGCTTTATGAACTAACTGAAACAAAGATAAACTTTTATTTAAGATTGAATCAACCTCTTAAAATGTCTGGTTTTACATCCCATCCTTTAGGAGAAGTAATGATGAACGAGGCGATGGCTAACATGCTTATTCCTTTAATTAATTCACAAGAATATATAAATGTATGTGAACCTTTTAATCATCAAGAAATTCATGTTGATTTAGATTTCTTTAGAGCAGGTCTCATCCCTCTTGATAAAAGTAATATAGCTAGATGGTGTGGTTATGTAACAGGTATTAATCCAGAATTGTACAAAAGTTGGTTAACTGTTAAACCTGATTATTCTTTTTCAGACACCATAATCTTAGCTAGAAGCGAGAGATACACTAATCCATCAATAGATTTTTCATTTTTAAATAACTATAAAAATTTAAAATTTGTTGGTGTAGCTTCCGAATATAAAACGATGAAAAAATTTATCCCTAATTTAGAGTGGCTACAAGTTTCAGATTTTCTACATTTGGCACAAGTAATTGCTGGATGTAAATTCTTTATTGGTAATCAATCATTTCCTTTTTCAATAGCAGAAGGATTAAAAACACCTCGTATTTTAGAGGTGTATTACGAGATTGCTAATGTCATCCCTGAAGGGAATAATGCATACGATTTTATATTTCAGGAACATTTTGAATGGTTAGTTAATAATTTAAATCAAAAATAATTGATAAAAGGGTTAATTTCTATAATTATTCCAAGCTATAACTATGGTTTCCTATTGGCTCAAACTTTAAAGTCAATAGAAAAACAGTCATATAATAATTGGGAAACTATAATAATTGATAATGGTTCTACCGATAATACTAAGGAAATTGTAGAGCAATTCACAAAAAAAGATTCGAGATTTAAACTTCTGACAGAAAAAAAGAAAGGAGTTTCTAAAGCAAGAAACAAGGGGCTTCAAACTGCTAATGGAGAATTTATTCAGTTTTTAGATGCAGATGATTTAATAAGTGAAAATAAATTAAAGTTACAAATAGAATATTTAGAAAAACATACATACTTGGATATACTATCATGTGATACTTATTATTTTAAGAATGACGACATGAATATACGATATTCTAGTTTTGAATTAGATGATAATATAGTTTCTCCTGAATTTGATGAAGATATTTACAATACAATTTATAGTCTGATAGAAAGAAATACACCAATATGTGGTCCTGTTTTTAGAGCTAGAATATTAGCTGATGTGCATGGATTTTCAAATGATATGAACTATGGCGAAGATTGGGATTTTTGGCTTAAATTAGCTTTTAAAGGTTATTTATATGGTTATTTAAAAAATGATTTGGTTTATTCCCTTATAAGAGTTCATAATAATAATACAAGCCATGAGAAATTCAAGATGCATGAAAGTGTTTGTGTGATAAGAAAAACAATAAAAGAACTCATAAATGAAAATAAGAATTTAAGTAAGAGACAAAAGAAAATATTACTAAAAAAGAATAAGCATCTTGAGACCAATAATTTTAAAGAATTATTTTTTAGAAACTTAAATAATAGACAAAATCTACTAATACTTTTAAAACATTCTGGAATAATTAATTTTATAAAATTTATTATTAAAGCATTAAATAGGAAGAGATTACAAAAGTAAACCTGAAAACTAATTTGATTTTATAAATGCAGTTGCTTTTGGTTTCAGAAATAAAAAATCATGAAAATTGTTAAATTTCTTGGAGGCCTGGGGAATCAAATGTTCCAATATGCTTTTTATAAAGCCTTAAAGCATAAATTTAATGCTGTTAAAGCAGATACCTCTGGCTTTAACAATTATCATCTTCACAACGGATTAGAATTAGAGGAGATTTTTCCAATTAAATTAGACATTGTTTCGGCTTCTGTAGCTAAACTTTATAATCCGGATTTTAATGAGTGGCATAATAGAAAGTTAAGAAGAATATTAGGGTTGAAAGGTGCGTACTATCAAGAGCAACAAGAATTCTTTTTCGATACTGATATTTTTAAGGATGTTAAAAAGAAATATTATTGGGGATATTGGCAAAATCCACTTTATTTTTCTGATGTAGAAGACGAACTAAGAAAAGATTTCACCTTTAGAAAAAGCTTAGATACAACTAATGAAAAAAGACTAATACAAATGAGAACTCATGAGAGTATAGCTGTTCATATTAGAAGAGGCGACTATATAGGGCATGAATTATTAGGGAATATCTGTAATTTAAACTATTATCAACAAGCTATAAATTATATAAAAGAGCATGTTCAGCAACCTATTTTTTATTTTTTCTCTGATGATATAGAGTGGTGTAAATCAAACTTTAAGAACATAGAAGCAGTTTTTATAGATGGAAATACAGGGGTAAATAATTACATCGATATGCAATTGATGAGTAATTGTAAACATCAAATCATAGCAAATAGTAGTTTTAGCTGGTGGAGCGCTTGGTTAAATACAAATCCAAATAAGATGGTTATCGGTCCTAAAAAATGGATACATAAAAATGATGAAAAAGAGATAGGTATTTTACCCTCTAATTGGATAAAAATATGATTTCACCTGATATCACTGTTTTTATGGCTGTTTACAATGGTGAACGATTTCTTCGTGAAGCCCTAAACAGCATTTTGCAACAGACCTTCCAAAATTTTGAACTCTTAATTGTTAATGATGGTTCAACAGATCATTCTGAAAACATTATTCATCAATACACAGACCCAAGAATTAGACTTATCAATAACCAAAAAAACCAAGGACTTGTTATCACCAGAAATATAGGACTTCAAGAAGCAAAAGGAAAATATATAGCCATATTAGACAGTGATGATATTGCTTTACCACAAAGACTTGAAATACAATATAACTTTATGGAAAACCACCCAGATATTGCCATCTGTGGAAGTAAAGCTATTCAGTTTAATCATTTAAACGAGGAGGTACTTATAGATGTGCCTACCGATTATTTAGCCGAAAGATTAATCTTTGGGAATGTATTTGTAAACTCTAGTATTATCTTAAAAAGAGCAGCGGCGCTTGAAGTTGGCGGTTATCAAAATTATAGTTTAGGAGAAGATTATGATTTAGCTTTAAGAATTTCTGAATTTTATCCGATAGCTAACCTTAACCAAATATTGGTTAAATATAGAGTGCATCAACACAATATTACGCTTACAGAAAATAAAGCCTTATCACAAGAAGAACTTAAAATAATTAAAGCTTTATATCTAAGATGGAGTATAGACGTTAGTGAAAGAGAAATAGCTATTCATCATGCTATTCTCTACAGCCGTGTAAAAGAATATTCTACAGAAGAATTTTTATCACTATTAAAAAAAATAAAAGCTACTAATCAAAGTTCAAAAAAATTACCTATATCTGATTTTAATCTTATTATTCATTTAAAGTGGTTTGAGATATTAAGGCATCAGAAAAAGAAAAGTGCTATCTTCTACTTTTTTAATTCAACCCTTTTTGATAAGAAGGCCTTCACTACGAAGCAATTTCGAAAACTCTTTAAACAAATGATAGGATTTAATTTTTAAAACTAAAAAACCCGTCCAAGCTTCTCACTTAAACGGGTTTTCTATTATTATCTAAGAAATTACAACTTCCTTTTCACTTCTACTTGTTCGTAAGCTTCTACAATATCGCCTACTTTAATATCATTGAAATTTTTGATATTTAAACCACACTCGTAACCACGATTAACTTCTTTAACATCATCTTTAAAGCGTTTTAAAGAGTCTAACTCGCCAGTGTAAATAACTACACCTTCACGGATGATTCTGATTTTGCTATTTCTGTTGATGGTACCATCTAGAACCATACAACCTGCAATAGTTCCCACTTTCGTGATTTTGAAAGTCTCTCTAATCTCTACGTTAGCCACAATTTTCTCTTCAAATTCTGGCGCCAACATACCTTCCATTGCAGCTTTAATCTCATCAATAGCTTTGTAAATGATAGAGTATAATCTTACATCTATTTCTTCTGCTTCTGCTAATTTACGAGCTCCTGCTGATGGACGAACCTGGAAACCTATGATAATGGCATCAGATGCGGTAGCTAACAATACATCAGATTCTGATATCTGACCAACTGCTTTGTGTACAATTTTAACTTGTATCTCTTCAGTTGATAATTTTTGTAAAGAGTCTGATAGCGCTTCAACAGAACCATCCACGTCACCTTTGATGATGATGTTAAGCTCTTTAAAGTTACCAATCGCTAAACGACGACCAATTTCATCCAACGTAATATGTTTCTGGGTTCTTAAACCTTGCTCACGTTGTAATTGTAAACGCTTGTTTGCAATATCACGAGCTTCTGGTTCGCTTTCTACACCATTAAACTTATCACCTGCTTGTGGTGCTCCTTGAAAACCTAATACTTGAACTGGTGCTGCTGGACCCGCTTTTTCTACACGGTTTCCACGCTCATTATATAAAGCTTTCACACGTCCGCTGTAAGAACCTGCTAATATCGGATCTCCAACTCTTAAGGTACCTGCTTCAACTAAAACTGTAGCTACGTAACCTCTACCTTTATCTAACTGCGCTTCAATTACAGTACCTACAGCTCTCTTATTAGGATTAGCTTTTAAGTCTAGTAATTCTGCCTCTAACAATACTTTTTCTAATAGCTTATCTATGTTTAAGCCAGATTTAGCAGAAATTTCCTGAGTTTGGTATTTACCACCCCATTCTTCTACTAAAATGTTCATAGCAGCTAGTTGCTCTCTAATTTTATCCGTATTAGCACCTGGTTTATCTATTTTGTTAAATGCAAATACAATTGGAAGACTTGCCGCTTGCGCATGGTTAATAGCTTCTACCGTTTGTGGCATCACGCTATCATCCGCAGCAATAACAATAATAGCTACGTCTGTTACTTTAGCACCACGAGCCCTCATTGCGGTAAACGCTTCGTGACCTGGCGTATCTAAGAAGGTAATTTTTTTATCGCCTTCTACCACCACTTCATAAGCACCAATGTGCTGTGTAATACCACCAGCTTCACCTGCAATAACATTGGCTTTACGCACAAAGTCTAGTAAAGATGTTTTACCGTGGTCTACGTGACCCATTACCGTAACAATTGGTGAACGTGGGATTAAATCTTCTTCTCTATCTTCTTCTTCTAAATTAAACTCTTCTTCCTCAGCACTTACAAACTGAACTTCATATCCAAACTCATCAGCCACAATGGTTAGGGCTTCTGCATCCAACCTTTGGTTAATAGATACAAACATTCCTAAACTCATACATGTAGAAATGACTTCTGTAACAGAAACATCCATCATATTCGCTAACTCATTAGCCGTAACAAACTCTGTTACTTTCAATATTTTGGATTGTAATTCTTGTTCTAATGCTGCTTCTTCGGCACTTGCTGATGCTCTATCTCTTTTTTGCCCACGTAGTTTAGAACGTTGTGCAAATTTACCAGACTTACCTGCACCGCTTAAACGGGCTAAAGTAGCTTTTATCTGATCTTGGATTTCTTTTTCTGTAGGCTCTACCTTAGGTGGTAAAGGCTGACCTCTTTTGTGTGGTGGTCTTCCGCCTTTGTTGTCTTGTCCGCCGCCAGTTGGTCTATTTTGACCTCCTTGACCTTGACCTCCACCTTGTGGACGATTACCTTGGTAACCACCGCCGCCTGTAGTAGCTTGTCCTCCTGAATTGGTATTTGGAGCACCTCCACCCGGCCTGTTCTGCTGACCACCTGGTGCTGGTTTACGCTTACGCTTTCTTTTATTATCTGCCGTATTAGGGTTTGATGAAGAGGCAACCGGCTGATCTTTTTTCTTATTTACAGGTAATTGTATTTTACCAATAATTTTTGGTCCGCTTAATTGCTGAGCTTTAGCTCTAATCACTTCATCATCAATAGGCTCTTCTTGCGTTGGTTTTACAACTTCTGCAACTGGCTCTGGTTTAACCTCAGCTTTTGGCTCTGGTTTAACTTCTTCTGCTTTAGGTGCAACTGGTTCTGGCTTAACCTCGACTTTTGGTTCTGGCTTAACTTCTTCAACAGGTTTTACAACTTCTGCAACTGGCTCCGGAGCTGGTACTGGTTGTGGCACCTCAGGTTTTTTAACTTCTTGAGGTGGCGCTGCCTGCGGTTTTACTTCTTCTTTCCGCTTGTCAGGACGAGTTTTAGAATTTAAACTATCAAGATCGATTTTACCAATAATTTTTACACCTCCAGTACTTGGTGCAGGCTCCGCTTTTGGAGCTTCTACTTTTTCAGCTTCTTGTGAAACCGGAACTGCTGAACCTGTATTCTTGATCAGGATTTCATGATCCGCTTCCTGAGCTTCTTGTCTTTCAGTAGATGATTCTGGCTTTTCATTCACCTGAGTAGCGTCATCACGACGGATCTTGCCAATAACTATATTTTTAGCTTCTTCTCTCAGGATTTTATCTCCCTGATATTCTTTTAAAAGAGCTCCGTACATTTCATCGGTTAGCTTTGTATTAGGTTTGGCTTCTACTTTAAAACCTTTAGTACCTAAAAAATCAGCTATCGTACCAATACCGATGTTTAGTTCTTTTGCAACTTTTAATATTCCTAACTTTTTGTCTTCTGACATCTATTATGATCTTTCTATTCTAATTTTAAAACAAAAGTACGTTTACTTAATGCAAATCTAAAATTATTCGAACTCTGCTCTTAAAATTTCTAGTACTTCTTCGATAGTTTCCTCTTCTAAATCAGTACGTTTCACTAATTCATTTACATTAAGTGCTAGTACACTCTTAGCTGTATCTAAACCAACTTTTCTAAATTCGTCTATAATCCAGCCGTCAATTTCATCAGAGAATTCTTCTAAATCAACATCTTCGTCTTCTTCAGATGATTCTCTGTAAACATCTATTTCGTAACCCGTCAATTTACCTGCCAGTTTGATGTTATGTCCACCACGGCCAATAGCTAAAGAAACTTGGTCTGGTTTCAAGTAAACAGCTGCTCTCATGGTTTCATCATCTAATTTTATAGATGATATTTTTGCTGGCGATAACGCTCTTTGGATGTATAAAGAGATGTTATTGGTAAAGTTAATCACATCGATATTTTCGTTTTTCAATTCACGAACAATACCATGTATACGAGAACCCTTCATACCTACGCAAGCTCCTACTGGGTCTATACGATCATCATAAGATTCTACTGCAACTTTTGCTCTTTCTCCTGGCTCGCGAACGATATTTTTAATGGTGATTAAGCCATCAAAAATCTCAGGAACTTCTAGCTCAAATAATCTTTGTAAGAATGCTGGTGCTGTTCTAGAGATGATAATTCTTGGATTACTGTTTAACATCTCAACTTTAAGCACTACTGCTCTCACGGTATCACCTTTTTTGAAATAATCTGCTGGAATTTGTTCTGTTTTAGGTAAAATCAACTCGTTACCCTCATCATCCAAAACCAAAGTCTCTTTTTTCCAAACCTGATAAACCTCACCAGTTACAATCTCGCCAATTCTATCTTTATAGTTTTTGAAAATCTCATCTTTCTCTAATTCTAAAATTTTAGATACTAAAGTTTGACGAGCAGCTAAAATAGCTCTTCTTCCAAAGCTTTCTAAAGTAATTTGCTCGATAAAATCATCACCAACTTCTAAATCAGGATCAATTTTATGCGCATCCGCTAATTCTATTTCTAAGTCATCGTCTTCAGAGAAACCATCTTCCATAACGGTTCTGGTTCTCCAAATCTCTAAATCCCCATTATCCGGGTTTACAATCACATCACAATTCTCATCGGTACCAAAACGCTTACGCAGCATACTGCGAAACACTTCTTCCAACACGCTGATAACGGTTGGTCTGTCGATATTTTTGAAGTCTTTAAACTCCTGAAATGAATCAATTAAGTTAATGCTATTCATTTTATTCTCATCAATATTTTATTAATGCTACTATTTAAAAGATACGCTTACTTTTACTTCAGCGATACTGTTTTTTAAAATTTTACTTTCTACAAGTTCGGCTTTTTTGGTTTTTGCACCTTTAGCCTTCACCTGATGTGCCACCGTTATGCTTTCTTCATCTGCCAATAGTAACTTACCTTCCACTTTATCTCCAGTAAGGTGTTTTACAGTTACATTTCTGCCTATATTTTTAGCAAACTGCCTATCCAAGATTAAAGGTGTATCTAAACCAGGCGAACTTACTTCTAAATTATAAGCGTGGTCTAGCAAATTTTCCTCTTCTAAATGGTAACCCACATGTCTGCTTACCAAAGCGCAATCATGTATCCCTACACCATTATCGCCATCTAAAAGAATAATAATTTTGGTGTTATTGATGACTTTAATTTCAACAATAAATAAATCAGGCCTGTCTGCTATTTTTTCTTCTGCTAAAGCTCTAACTCTCTGTTCAACACCCATGACAACATTTTTTGGATAAATGAAAAGAGGGGACATCTAGCCCCCTCTTTTTTCAACAGCACAAAGGTAATAAAATTTTTGAGATTCTAAAATTTTGATGATGAAGTGAATAAAGCTAAAAGCGGAAAGCTTAATGCAGAAGGCAGAAAGCTTAACGCTAAAGGCGGAAAGCTTAACGCTAAAGGCGGAAAGCTAAAATATGGCTTGTTGATTAAGTGATATTTAGATTTCGTAATTTTAATGATTCGCTTCAAGAGCCGGCGGGGCCCATTACTTTTTAGAGGAAAAAAATAATCAAAACCCTTGATCAATCCCACAGGAGCCTTTGTCGCACATCCCTTACCCACACTCAAAAACAATTGGCGCTTATTTTTGCTCATTTATGTTTTATGAAAGTTTTTACAAACTCGAACGCAAAACCGCATGCGCTATAGGCTTTATTTAAGTAAAAAGTCAAAAGTATAAAGTAAAAAGATGCCTAAATAGTGGATAGTTTATACTTATTACTTAATAACGGATATTTAGTACTTATAACCTAATCAAATTTTAACTAATGAACTAATTGTTGCTCATGCGCTTCGGGATAGTCTGTTTTTTATGAATGGTTGTTCCTTTCTGGAAGTGTAAAGTATTGATTAGAAAGACTTAAAAAGTTTAAAATCAAAAGTAAAAATTAAAAAGCCCTAAAGAGCAGATATTTAGGAGCTTTCAATAATGCTAAATCCAAACTTTCCGAAGAACGAAAGACGGCCTATAAAGATTTGGAAGTGTAGGCAAATAAATCTTTTGCAAAAACTTTCATTATGCACTGGCGGGAAACAATCCGACGGGTGTTGTAGAAGCTTTCAATATTCAAAACCATTCACACCACTCAGGATTGTGGTTAAAGATTTATTTAGACGAAACAACAAATATTCATCAGCCTTGATTTTTTGTTCACTTTTTTATCAAGAAAAAAGTGAATAGGGTTGGCCGCCTATGAGGCCGGAAAGCCTTGTGTGAAAATGCCATTACAGCAAAGGAAAAAGCTACTATCCAGCTAGACTTAGGAAGCCTTGAGCGCATTAGCTAATTAGTTCATAATATCTTTAATAATAATAATTATCCGCCTCTATCGCCGGCGAGGCTCGTTCCTTTTGAGGGACCAAAAGGAACCAAAAGTCCTGATCAATCCCACAGGAGCCTTTGTCGCACATCCCTTACCCACACTCAAAAACAATTAGCGCTTATTTTTGCTCGGTTGTGGTTTATGAATGTTTACACAAACTCGAACGCAAAACCGCATGCGCTATAGGCTTGATTGTGCAAGATTTTTTAATTTCTGCTCCTGTTTTTTCGTCTTTCCGGCTCTGGGGGATTGCTCATGCACTTCGGGATAGTCTGTTTTTTATGAATGTTTGTTCCTTTCTGGAAGTAGAAAGTAAAAAGAACCTAAGGAGCGGAGATTTGAATAGTATAAAGTATAAAGACCCTAAAGAGCGGATATTTAGGAGCTGCCTTTAAAAATCAATCCATCTTTCCGAAGAACGAAAGACGGCCTATGAAGATTTGACAGGAAAGACCCATAAATCTTTTGCATAAACTTTCATAAAACACTACCGGAAAGCAAACGGAAGAAGTGTTGCAAATGCTTTCAACAAAGCACAAAC
>NZ_DLHN01000032.1 GCF_002483235.1 Pedobacter glucosidilyticus
GCTAATTGTTTTTGAGTGTGGGTAAGGGATGTGCGACAAAGGCTCCTGCGGGATTGATCAGGACTTTTGGTGTAAAAGTTAGTTGTACAGTTGAATAAGTCTAATAATTATTAAATTACTGTCCAACAAGTTTGGTCTTATTTTCTGAAAGCTTCTTTTTGATATATGCTTTCAATTCATCAAAAGTCATGTTCTGAGTTTCGGTACTAATTTGAGTTCTAATTTCTCTCATCATTTTAACAGCATCAAACTGTTTTTCTTTTTTATTCGTTTCCATAATTTACTAAGTCTTTCGGGCTTCTAATTTCAATCATTGAATAACCTAGTCGTAAATTTACTGAATTATATCCTTTTATTCTATCAAGATTTACAATATGCTTAAAATTCCAGCTTGCTAAAACATCTACTTTGTTTATAGTTGCTAATGCGATATGCCGACAATCTTCTAAACTAGTTCTACCAACTACTTTTTCAATAATGTAAGTATCAGCAAGTTTTACTGCTTCTTCAGTTAGTTCAATCCTCTGAAATTTATCGGCAGAATACTTTAATAAATGTTCTCTAACTTTTTGAGGAGCGTTTATTAATTCAAGATCAAGTAAATCAGAAACAACAAAGATAATTTCATTTCTATCAAGTCGTTCAAACAGCTTTAATGTTGCTTCCTTAAACTCTTCATCAAAATAACCACCAACTATTGAAGTGTCAATGTAAATCCTTTGTTTCATAAATATAAAGATATTCTAATTTCAGTACCGAGTAAAGCTTAATTAATATAAAAGCTCTTAATTCTATCGTTTTAATAGCTTTTCTGAACCAGTAAACTACTTAAATCTACTTCATCGCCATTAAAAACATTCATATCTACTTTGCCTTTAATACCATCTATATGGGCATTATCGGCATGTTGCCAAAAGTGCCATGCTGTTTCTGGTAGTTTAAGTTTAGGCTGATAATAATGGGCTATCCAAATGGTATAATCGCTAAACTTATCTTTTAAATTGTCTTCAAAGAATTTATAACCTGTATAAATGATAGGTTTTGTTTTAGTCTTCGTTTCAATTTCATTGAGAAACTCTTGTAAATTTAATTGAAGTTCTAGTTTGCTTAATCCTCCGGTTTCTTCAATATCAATAACAGGAGGGAGGTCGCCAGCTTCTAAATTAACCGTTTGCAGAAAGAATTTGGCTTGCCATTTACCAGACTTTTTAGGTTTAAAATAATGATAGGCCCCTCTAATGATACCTGCATCTTTACTTTCTCGCCAATTTCTTTGGAAATAACTATCTACCAGAGTAACGCCCTCTGTAGCTTTGATAAACGCAAAAGATAGCTTTACGTTATAAGATTCCATAGCCACCACTTTCTCCCAATTGATTTTACCTTGATAGGAAGAAACATCTATACCATGGACATAATATTTACGTGGAATTCTAATCCCAAACTCATCATAATGTGGGTATTCATCAAAAATAAACAAGTCTTTAACCCATCTACCAGTAGAAATGGCTGTTCTAAAAAGCTTGCCATAATACAAAGGAGAAAATAGTAGAACAATAACCAAAGTAATGACAAACTTAAGTTTATGCTTTTGTGCAAAAGTCTTCTTGGTGCTTCTTTTCTTTCTGGTAACTGGCTTTTTAGTACTTGTACGGTTTGTTGTTTTTCTTGCTGGAGGCATAAATTAGGCTACTTCTCTTAAATCTACTGCTACAACTCTTGAAACGCCTTGTTCTACCATGGTAACGCCATAAATAATATCCGTACTGGCAATGGTACGCTTGTTATGAGAAACTACTATAAACTGAGATTCGTTAGAAAACTTACGGATGATATTATTGAATTTATCAATATTGGTATCGTCTAAAGGTGCATCAACCTCATCAAAAATACAGAACGGAGCAGGTTTTAACAGGTAAAGCGAAAATAACAATGCCGTAGCTGTAAGCGTTTTCTCTCCTCCAGATAATTGATTGATGGATAATGGTCTTTTTCCTTTTGGTCTGGCAATGATATCGATATCAGAATCTAAAGGCATATCCGGATTCGTCAAAATTAAATCGCAGTTGTCTTCTTCATTAAATAAAGAGCGGAAAACACGCATAAAGTTCTCTCTAACGTGGGTAAAAGCTACCATGAATTTCTCTTTCGCTGTATCGTCAATTTCTTTTATGGTTTGTAAAAGAGAGGCTTTCGCTTCAGATAAATCTTTCTTCTGAGCTTGGATAAAAGTATAACGCTCTTCCATTTCTTTGTAGGCTTCCATAGCCATGGGGTTGATAGCGCCAAATTCATCCAATTGCTTTTTAATTTTATCTACCTTTTCTCTGGTATCTTGTTCTTCAGCTCCTTCCGGGATTTCAGTATCTAGTAAATCCTCAATCTCTATATTAAACTCTACCGATAAACGCTCTTTTAAAGCATTTAATTCTAGTTTAAGATTGTTCTTTTGGTCTTTAATTTCGTTAAGTAAAACATCGGTATTTTCCTTTTTTCTTCTGATTTCTGAAAGCTGATTTTCTAAATCGTTAACCAAACCACGTACCGCATAATAGTCTTTTTCTGCTTCCTGAAGTGCTTTTTCCATCTCTTCTTTTTGATTGTACATGGCAATCAAGTCTTCATCATCATGATCTACAAACTGTAAAGTATCTTTAATAGTAAGCTTGGTTTCTTCTAGCTCGGCACTGTGTTTATTGATTCTGTTTTCCAGATTTTCTTGTTGTGATTCGCGGTATTCTAAATCTTTGTCTAAGCTGCTAACCTTATTTTGCTGCTGGTGAAATTTGATATTTTCAGCATTGAAAGCAGAAGAGCGCATGGTTAAAACTTCGCTTAACTCGTTAAAAGCCGATTGTTGTGCTATCAATTGTTCATTGATGATTTGTTTTTGAGCAATTAACTCGGCAATTAAAGGTTGCTTTTCTAATAATTCTGAGGCAATATGTTGCAGTTTTTGCTCTATATCTTGTTTTCTATTCTGACTGTTTTCTATAAAAGATTGATATTGCTCTTGCTTAGTTTGCACCGATATCAATTCATTTTGCAAAAGATTTATCTGCGCTGATAGGGTATTAACCTCTTGTATTTTAGTAGCGACTTTAAGTGTTTGTACTTTTAAAGTTCCTTCTTCTATATGGTCTTTAAGTTTTTTAAGCTGTACTTCTGCCTCTTTAATTTCTTTATTAAGATTCTCTAGATTTTTGGCTCTACCAATTCTTTTTCCTTCAAATAAACCAACAGAACCACCTGAAAGGGTGTACTTACTTTTATTAAACTTTCCTGATTTTCCAATCAATACAATAGGTGAATTTAAAAGCTCGGCATTTAAATCTTGCTCTTTACCATCATCAACTAAAAACACATGGCTAAGTAAATGATTGAATAACTTTTTGTATTTTTTATCAGTTTCGGTTACAGATAAAACAGGTATAGCGCCATCTGGGGCTGGTAATTCTTGGGCTTCTTTGTCTTCTAAATTATTTAATATGAAGAAGTTAGCTTTTCCTCTTGAAGAATTGCTTAATAGCTGAATAGCTTCAATAGCATCGCTATATTGCTCTACTACGTAATGGTTCATCAATGGCTCAAGAAAGTTTTCTATGGCTACACGATACTCCTCATTACAAAAAAGAATATCAGAAAGTAGAGGTGCTTTTTTTGTCCATTGTGTGTTTTTTCTTAAAAATCGGATAGATTCTGGAAAGCCTTCTAAATTATCAACCATACTTTTGGTAAGGTTATATTCATTTTGTTTGGCATCCAATTTCCTGCTGATGCTGTTAAACTGTTCTTTATTATCTGCCAGAATAGCTTCTGTAGAAGCTAAATTCTCTTTTAACTCTTCTTCTAGCTCTTGCAAATGCTCTAGCTGATGTTTTTTACTTTCTAAGCTTTCAGAAATATCAGCTATCGCCTTATTGAAATTAGAGAGTTCTATTTTTCTAGAATCAGTATCAGCAATATTTCTACGTGTTTCTTGGTCTAAAGCTTCCTTTTGGATGTTTAAAATCTCAATATCTTTCTCAACTTGGTAAACTTGATTTTGCAAAGCATTAGATTGGTTTTGCATTTGATCTAGCCCTTGTTTGGATGATTGTTGTTGTATTCGTAATTCTTCAACTTCTGCTTTTAAAGCTTCTAGTTTTGTACTGATGCTTTGCAGGTTTTGCTCTTCTTGTAATCTTTCCTCGTTTAAGCGCTTAATATTATAAAAAACATGATTGAGTTGAGCTTTATCTTTCTCCAAATCATCGTTAAGCTTACTTTCTTTGTCTTGTAAAAACTTAAGCTGTTCGTTTTTAATCTTTTTCTCACTTTCATAAGCCCTAATTTTACTCACAAACTCGTTAGTAGCTTTTTGTTGAACAGATAAATTTTTCTCTTTCGTGAGGTTATTAAATTTATGCTTTTGGATGTCTGCATCTAACTGATCAGCCAAAGTGTTGATACCTTGTTTAATTTCTAATTGCTCTTTTTCGCGTTCATCTAGCTGAGCTAAAGAATCTCTGAAACCAATAATCCTGAAAGATGCTAATACAATACTTAAAGCGTGGTATTGTTCTTTTAAACGATAATAACGTTCGGCTTTTTTAGCTTGATTTTCTAGTGTTTTAAGATTTCTTTCAATCTCAAAAAGTAAATCTTCAACCCGACTTAAATCTGCCTCTGTATCTTTTAACTTGTTAAAAGTTTGCTTTTTGCGGAGTTTATACTTGGAAATTCCTGATGCTTCTTCAAATAAAGCCCTTCTGGAGTTTTCTTTATTGGTGATGATTTCATCTATCATTTTTAACTCGATGATAGAGTAGGAGTCGGGCCCAATACCGGTATCTAGAAATAAGTCGGTAATATCTTTTAATCTGCATTGTACATCATTTAAACGATATTCTGATTCTCCGGTACGATACAGTTTACGTGTGATGGTTACCTGCGAAAAATCTGTAGGCAGGATATTTTTAGTATTATCAAAAGTTAAAGATACTTCGGCTAGGTTGGCTGGTTTTCTTGATTTTGTGCCGTTGAAAATGATATTTTCCATTTTCTCTGAACGCAGCATTCTGGTACTTTGCTCGCCCAAAACCCATCTGATGGCATCAACCACGTTAGATTTACCACAACCATTTGGCCCTACAATAGCTGTAACACCTTCATTAAAGTTGATGGTAATCTTATCTCCAAAACTCTTGAAACCCTTAATTTCTAATTTGTTTAACTGCATGCGTTAATAAAACCGTGTATCTTTTAATTCCTCAAAACTAATTAATTTCTTAATTTGCAGTATGGAAAACCTCATATACATTTTAGCACCTATCGCATTATTTCTTTTTAAAGCCTACCAAAACTTTCAAAAAGAGCAAGAGAAAGCTAGAAAACGTAATTTAAGCATCCCAGAGCAGCCAGAAATTACCATTAAAGATGAGGTACAAACTCAACCTATGATAGAAGAGCATACGGAGGCTACAGAACTTAAGCCAGATTATAAACTTTCTAAGCCAGAAAAATACGAAAAAGAACAGTACGAACGTATGGTTTATGAAAGATTAAAAACTCCAAATCAAAAACCTAAAGATTATTATAATCCAGAAATTCCTAGTGCAGAAGTGATGAAAAGTAGAGCTATCCACGAAAAGCATAAACACGGTGTTAGCTTACCAAAGCAGGAAGAGCAAGAAAGCTATGACTTTGATTTAAGACAAGCCGTTATTAATGAAGCGATATTGAAAAGACCTTATTAGGTGGATATAGAGGGATTGATTTTTGATTTAGTGAATGATAGATTAATTTTTTGATTTTTAATTTTTCCTTTTGAATTTTTATTGATTGAAGGATTGATTTTTGAATGAGTGATTAAGCTTTCAGCCTTTTGCATTAAGCTTTAAAAATTGAGTGACTTTTGAGTTTTTAATTTTTCCTTTTGAATTTTCAATGTTATTGCGATGAGGAAAGAAGAAACAATCAATATCTAAAACTAAAATCTATGAAAATTATCTACATATTTATTCTTATTTTCTTATTAAAACTTGGTTTTTATGCTTTTTCTCAAACGGATAAAAAGTCACAAAATGAGTTCCTAATACTAGGGACTTTACAAGATTATATGGGGAGAAAGTTAGACCCAAGGTTTGAGAATTTATTAGATAGATATGATCCTTCTGAAGATACAATGAAATCTATTATAGATTCTCTTGTTAAAATAACCTATCCCAAAGAAGTTTATCAAGATATGGAAATGGGAGTAAATACAATCTTATCGACTTTTTTAGCAAACCGATTTAATGCGTTTTATCATTTTAATAAAGGGCACTCTTATACTCCAAATGGAGGAAATATTTTAATTGGTAAACTGAAAGATGATATTATGAGAAATGAAAAAGAGAAACTAGCTTTCTTAACAGGAGCGTTTCTTCGGTTTGGTAGTATTAGAGATTCGGCTTACTGTATAAGTATTGCTAATTCTATCAGTAAAGCTAAAGTTTGTTATACACTATTAAAAGAACTAGGATGCAAGCCATATTATAATATCCGAAGAAATTATATTCCAGTAGGTCATGATGTTTTTTTCATCCAACTCCAAAAGTTTTATCTTATTTAAAAAGATATGAAAAATTGCTTAAGCGAATCATTGAAAGTCGGGAAGTATTTATTCTGAATATGTTAAAAAAAAGTCATGAAAAATCTAAAAATAAATTATAAGTACTGATAAAGACGAATTGTTTAAAATTACATCGTTTATCAACCACAAAGATTCACAGAGAATACAAAACTTAAACAAAACATAAACTTGAAACTTTAGAAAAATAAAATGAAGAATAATTTACCTACAGTAGAAACTCAAATGTTAATTAGAAAACCTGTTTCTCAAGTTTTTCAAGCATTTATTGATCCGGCAATAACAACTAACTTTTGGTTTACAAAATCAAGCGGACGGTTAGAAGTTGGAAAAACCGTGAAGTGGGAATGGGAAATGTATGGCGTTTCTGACAATGTGTTTACGAAAAAAATTGTCACAAATAAACTGATTTCCACGGAATGGGGTGACCCTCTCACAACAGTTGATTATGAGTTTACTGAATTAACAGACGAAACAACCTATGTTGTTATTAAAAATTATGGGTTCAACTTAACAGGAGATGATTTAATTGAAGCAATAAAAGATAATACAGGTGGTTTTACGACTGTTTTAGACGGACTTAAAGCTTATTTAGAACACAATATTAAATTAAATTTAATAGGCGATAAATATCCTAAAGAAATTAGTCATCACGGACAGTGATTCATCAATATCTATTAATGTTAGAAAAGCTACAATACGATAACTTATTGTATAAAGTTCTTACTGTTTTTAGCTTTTCTTATTTTGCTAATTTTAAATTATCAACTTATATATACTATGTTATAGTATTTTGTTTAATCAAATACAACTATTAAGTTAATGAAAAGACTGCTAATGACTTTCGTAATATCACTTTTCACAATCTTGATTTTTGCTGAGGATAAAACTGTTTCTTATCAAGATTTTAAAATTGATGGTTTGTATTTTATAGCAAACAAAGAAGACATAATCAAAAAGTTTGGTAAACCGATAAAGATATTTAGGCCTAACTATGAATGTGGCTTTTTTTCAGATAATGAGCAATCGGATGGGCCTTATTATTCTTTACAGTACGCATATTTAAAATTTACAGGGAATAAGTTGAATTATCAACTAGTAGAAGTCTTATTTAGTCAAAAAATGAAAAATAAGATTACATACAAGAATCAGGTACTTTCATATAAAACAACAAAAAAGGAATTTGAGAAAATTTTTGGCGTTAAGTTAAATGAAAATAAAATTATCCTGCGTTATAGAAATGCTGACGATGCACTTATATTTTCATTTATTAATGGATTTCTAGCTAAAATTGACTATAAGTCGCCTTGTTAAATTGGCTCACAAATAAGAGTGGCTGTTTAGTGGTTAAATCAAGTCTTTAACGATTATATCGTTTGTTTATTAACAAAGTTCGCAGAGAGCACAAAGCTTAGTGAAGACTTATTAACTTATTGATTGATTTTTGAATGAGTGATTAAGCTTTAAAAATTGAGTGATTTTTGATTTTTTTAATTTTTCCTTTTTAATTTTTTATTGATTGAAGGATTGATTTTTGAATGAGTGATTAAGCTTTCAGCCTTTTGCGTTGAGCTTTAAAAATTGAGTGATTTTTTAATTTTTCCTTTTGACTTTTTAATTTTTCCTTTCTCTCACTGCTTCGCAGCGTTAAACAATGCTTTAAGCTCTGTAGCATCGTCAGGATTCATTTTACCTGATAAGATAAGTCGCAACTGTCTGCGTCTTAAAGCGCCGTCATAAAGTGCTATTTCATCCTCAGATTCTGGAATTAACTCTGGTACTGGAACCGTTTTACCTTCATCATTTAAGGCTACAAAAGTATAATAGGCCTCGTTAGACTTTATACGGGTGCCTGATGGAATGTTTTCTGCCCAAACATCTAGTCTAACTTCAACAGAGGTATGGAAAGCCCGCGTAACTTTGGCATTAATGGTTACCACATCACCCAATTTGATAGGATGTTTAAAAGAAACATTATCTACAGAAGCGGTTACTACAATGCGATTACTGTGTCTTTGTGCAGAAATCGCTGCTGCAATATCCATCCAATGTAATAAACGCCCGCCCATTAAATTGTTAAGGGTGTTGGTATCATTTGGTAATACCAATTCGTTCATGGTGATTAATGAATCTTTTGCTTTCTTAGCGTTCATATCTTAGTTTGTTCTGGGTAATTGTCTGCTGTTTAATTCTCTAAAGGCTATTAATTCTTCAAATCTGGAAGCTGGTGCCCTATAGTAGACTAATATTTGATAATCATTTTCGGTTTCAAAAAAAGAACCATCAAAAGTGTTATCATTAATGATTTTACCGTCTTCTGTAGCCCAAGTGTATTTATAATCATAAACACCTTGTTTTAAAAGCATTGTTTTTGAGAATTGTTTGCTTTCAGGATTGTAAATCAATCTGCTATCTGTATTTTTCTGGTAAGCATTAAACTGACCAATGATATAAGCATGCCCATTGGCATCTGGTTCATCGGCTTTTAAGGTAAAAGTTATAGCTGCATAATCTCCAGCATAATCATCACTATTACCATCCTGATTGATGATATAAAACTTACCATTTTCATCAAACTGGTAAGAGTAATTAGGTGTGTTTAAAACAACATCAGGAAATAATAAAATTCTGTATAAACTATCCAATACGATTTGTCCAACTCGCTCTGATTTAAATCTTAAACTACGGGTATCAAACCTTCTAAATTCATTCGCTCCATCAAAATCATTGGTTAAATTATCTGCATAAACCAATAAGTTGTTTCTTACAAAAAGAGGTCTATTGATGGTTTTGATTAAATCTGTTCGGTTATTTTTTAAGGTAACGATTCTTATTTCCTGATAAGGATTTTGAATGGCCAAACCCGGATGTGCAATATTGATATTCACCTTTTGGCGCTCATCTCTTTTTGCTACTACAGGAGATTGTACTATCTCTGCTTGTACATTAACCTTAGTTTGTACAATGTATAATCTTCTGCTGATGAGTATTTTACGCTGGTCGCCATCTTCATATACTTTAAGTAGATAATTGCCTGATATTTTAGGAATTATACTTGTATTAGGCAAACTTACTTCGTAATGCGTGTAACTTACAAAGGTACCAAAGGAGTATCTAAAATTATTGATGCGTTCTTCGGTAAAACTTTGTAAATACTCAATAGGAGATAAGGATGATGGTTTCCAATCGGCATCGCAATGTTCTAAGGTATAAAACAAGTTTCTGCTTCCACCACGTAAATCATCAAATTTTAAGATAACCTGTTGGCTACTTCCTAAATTTAAAACCGGAAAACTTTGGTCTTTCTCCGTATTAAAAAACTCAACGCTTTTAATCTCCGGAATATAGTTTTTATTATCATAAACCGTTACAGACTCTGGCGTTGCTGCAACAAAAGTCCGTACTTTTTTAGGCTTCTTTTGGGCAAAAGCAGCTAAACTTAATAGCGTTAAAAACAGAAATATCAAATTCTTCTTCATACCATTAAGTTTAACTAGATATTTTAGCCTTCTAAAATCAAAATTTCATCTGCTAACTGCTCCCAATGTAGTTGTAAAGCACCCAACTGCTCTTTTAATTGATGATAACGCTCATTTACCTCTTTTAATTTTTGAGGGTTG
>NZ_DLHN01000038.1 GCF_002483235.1 Pedobacter glucosidilyticus
TTTATACAGAATAAACGACTATTCTTTTAATGCTGTTGGTGGGTATGGTTTAAATTAAGAAGGTGCTTACTTCTATTAGAATTTAATTAAAAATATTATTCTGAAATGATGAATAATTTTTATATTGCTTATAAAAACCCAATTTAAATGAAATATGTCTACTTATTATTCTGTTTGAGTGTCATCGTTCATCCTGCTTTAAGTCAACAAAAAAGTATAAGAAAAGCCAAGTTAGCTGTTGTAGATGTTAATCGTATTCCATTTAATGTAAATAGGATGAAAGATGGTAACAATGATTTATCGGCTGGAACAAGTGTCTACAAAGACTATATCTGTAAAGGTAAAATGAATTTTGTGTCTTTTAATTGGTATAGTTTAAAAGCTTCTTCAAATCCTTTAGCTAATTTAGCTGAAGGTAAAACTTTTTATTTCTTAAAAAAGGATACTACAGGCAGCTATTATCAACAGATTTTTTTGTGTAAAAAGTCAAAGAAAGATTTATTACAAATCTCTAAAGCTAATATAAAAGCTATTTTGGGAGCTAAATACGCTAGCCGGGTTGATGCACTAAAGAAAATCTCAGTATCAAGTGTGAAAAAGATTGTACAACAGTATAATATTGATAAAGAAAGTATTTAAAAAATGAAGGTTTTGTCATTTTGTGATAAACTATCATTTCAAAATACAATTATCTCTAAATTATAAGCTATATAACGATAATCTGCTCGTCTATTTTATTAAAGAATTGCTTTTTTAGTTAAACATATTGGTTATAAATGCCATCACCTTGTTTCATGTTAGGGTTTGCATGCTCATAGGTATTTCCTAAAGAATGAGCTAATTAAGCGTTTTGTTTATTAACGTCTCTATAGTTTGATCTAAGAAAATCAAGTATCAATCTTTTGTTACCCCAAATTCCTCTTTCCTAAAAGTTTTGTTCTCCTTTATAAAGTGGAGAATCATATCGAATCTATAAAATTTGCGACATCGTGTTGGCTTAGAAATAGCAAAAACTAACAGATATTTTGCAACCGATAACAACTATTCATAAACCCCTTAAATGGCACTGAATGTACTTTTATAAAAAAAATGAAAAAAATTTATGCAATCGGTTGCAAATTAATTTTTTAATCTCTACTTTAGATTAACCAATTAAGAGTGATGGTCTTTATCAAGGCTTAAACTCCAAAATGTTTTAAACCAATTAATAAGAATTATATGTTTAAAAATTACCCTAAATTTTATGTGTCGGGATTTGCCGAAACCATGAGCAAGTGGTACGCAGTTCTGTTTTTATCAAATCGTATATCCGGGCAAGCTTTGCTTTCAAATAGCTATCCCACAAGTGAATTAGCATTCATTAAATCAACTAATTTTTCAGAGGAGGCTCTAGGCTTTTAAAATTAAATTCCAAATGATGAATAAACCTAAATTAAAAAACTATTTAACAGCAACGGCAATGCTGTTGTTGCTGCTGTGTTTTGTACCTCTATTGGCGGGGGCACAAATTTCTATAAAAGGTAAGGTAATAGATGAAACCGGGCAGCCTTTGCCTGGTGCTGCGGTTCAAGTTAAAGGTGCAACGGCAAGTACACAAACAGCAGCAGATGGTTCTTTTACTATTGCTGTACCTTCACAACAAAGTACATTGGTAATTTCTTTTATTGGTTATATTAAACAAGAAATTAATGTAGCTAATAGGAACAATCTTACCATCAACCTCGTACCTGATGCCAAAAGCTTAGAAGAAGTGATTGTTGTAGGGTATGGTACTCAAAAGAAACGAGATGTAACGGGTTCTGTGGTATCTGTTAGCGGAGATGCCTTAAGAGAAGTACCAACAACTAACGTAATAGACCAATTAAAAGGTAGAGCAGCCGGTGTTGATATTCAAAGTAATAGTACACAATTAGGTGCTAGTGGTCAAATACGCATAAGAGGGGAGCGTTCTTTAGGACGTTCTGCAAATGATGCTAACAGCCAAAACTCTCCTTTAATTATTTTAGATGGAATACCTTTTACAGGGGGTATCAATGAAATCAACCCTAATGATATTGAAGCATTAGATATTTTAAAAGACGCATCAGCAACTGCCATTTACGGGTCTAGAGGTGCAAGTGGTGTTATTTTAATCACCACTAAAAGAGGTAAAGCTGGTAAAGCCGTGATTAGTTACGATGCTTTTTACGGATTAAATGAACGTTTAGCAGAATATAACTTCTTTAATGGGCAAGAATTTGCAGAATTTAAATTGGCTGCTGCTAGAGGAAACTCTATTTCTCCGGGAACAAATCCTTATGCAATTACACAGGTAGAAGCAGCCAATTTAGCAGCTGGTGTTAATACCAACTGGCAGGATATCATATTTAGACAAGGTTTTACTACAGACCATCAACTTGGTATATCTGGAGGTAACGAGGCAACTAAATTTTCATTAGGAGCTGGTTATCGTCAAGAAGAAGGTATAGTATATGGTCAGGATTACAGAAGAATAACTTTAAGAACAACAATAGATCACCAAATTAATAAAAGATTTAAAGTAGGTGTTAATTCATTAAATAGTGTTGGTATTAGTGAAGGAGGTAACCGTTTTCCTGTAGGTGGTACTTTAAGAATTAGTCCTTTATTTTCTCCTTATAACGCAGATGGTAGTGTTAATCTAAGACCTCAAGAAGGTACCTTAGATGTAGAACAGGTAACTCCTTTAACCATCAGGGATGACGCTAATATTAATCCAAGCAGAAGATTAGCAACCTTTAATAGTCTTTATGGAGAATATCAACTTATTGAAGGTTTAAAATTAAGAACAAATTTGGGTTTAACTTATGGTCAAGTTCAAGGGGGGGCTTATACAGCTCCAAACACTTTCTTTAATTCAAGTAGGTTAGCAGAACAATCAAGTGCATCTGTAACAAATTCAGAAAACTGGGCAGTTTTGTGGGAAAACTTAGTTACCTACAATAAAGTTTTTGCTAAAGATCATAACATAACTTTTACAGGTTTATTTAGTATGGAGAAAAACCGTAATGTTAGTAGTGGTTTCAGAGCGAATGGTGTTCCCGCTGATTATATCCAAAACTATAATTTAAATCTAGCATCAGCAACCATAGTTGCAGATGGTGGAGCTTTTGTAGAAAGAGGTTTAATCTCTTACATGGCTCGTTTAAATTACTCTTTTAAAGGGAAATATCTATTAACTGCGACAGTAAGGAGAGATGGTTCTTCAGTTCTATCACCAGGCTTCCAATATTATTCTTATCCTGCTTTGGCATTAGGATGGAATATTTCAGACGAAGGCTTTATGAGAAATATTAATGCTATCTCTAACTTAAAACTAAGGGTGGGTTATGGTATTACCTCAAATCAAACGGTTCCACCTTATATCACTCAAGGTAACTTATCAAGTAATTATCCTTATAACTTTGGTTCAAACGGTCAAATTGGGGCCTTAGTAACCAGATTAGCAAATAAAGCTCTAGAATGGGAGAAAACCGAAAATTACAATTTAGGTTTAGAATTTGGGTTGTTTAACAATAGAATAACTGGCGCTATTGAGTACTATACTCAAAATACCAGAGATATTTTACAAGATTTACCCTTACCACTAACTGCTGGGGGTAGTAATACACTACAAAACTCTGGTAGAACTAAAGGAAATGGATTTGAATTTAGTGTAAGTAGTGCAAATATTGTTAAAAAAGATGGCTTTAACTGGTCTACAGATTTATTCTTTTCTTTATTTAGAAATGAAGTTACATTCTTAAGAGACGGCTTACAAGCAGATTTCGCTAATGGATGGATTATTGGACAGCCTATCAATATCATCAGAGATTACAGGAAAATTGGTATCTGGCAAACTAATGAAGCTGATCTAGCCGCTAGATACGGACAAATACCAGGACAAATAAGGGTAGAAGACGTTAATAACGACTTTAACATCAGCGCTGCAGATTTACAAGTTTTAGGTAATTTTCAGCCAGATTTTGATGCAGGTTTTACCAACAGATTTTCTTACAAAGCATTTGATTTATCTATTGTAACTTTTGCAAGAATTGGGCAAACCGTTGCTTTACCTTATTTAACTGCCGATGGTAGCGATAGAGGATATCCTTTCTTTAATAACTCTAGGGTGAACCAATATAAAGTAAATTATTGGACACCTTTAAACCCAACAAATGATTTTCCTGCGCCAGATGCTAGCGCTGATAGATTTTTATACGCCTCAACATTGGCTTACAGAGATGGTTCTTTTATAAAAGTTAGAAGTATCAACTTAGGTTATAATTTATCGCCAAAACTTTTAACCAAAACAGGCTTAAGTTCTGTAAGAATCAATGCTACTGTCGTAAATCCTTTCATATTATGGTCTCCTTTGGTAAGAAGTGGTTTAGCCATAGACCCAGAAGGAAATGGTTATGGTGGTGTGGCTACATCAAGTGTTGCAGGCGAAAATGTTAATGGTAGAGCAATCACTGTTAATTTAAATAATCCACCTACCAGAACATTTCAATTAGGTGTTAATGTTAAATTTTAAAAGTTTATCAAGATGAAACTATATAACAAATTTTTTTTAATAACAGCTTCGATATCAATATTAGGATTTTCTGGCTGTCAAAAATTACTAGTTGAAGAACAAAGAACTGCTTTAAGTCAAGATTATCTGGCATCACCAGCAGGAATAGTTGCTGGTATAACTGGTGCATATTCTGATATGCGTTTCTTGTGGGGAACAGAAGGATTTTCTATCCAAACGCAAGGTGGTACAGATGAGGTTTTGGCTGGAGCTAGTGCTGGAGGGTCTATCAATACTATGACTTACAATAATCTGGCAAGTTTATCTAATGATTATTCTCCAACTTTTCAGATTTCTTATCAAGATATCAATACTTTAAATGGTGTACTTGAGTTTGGTCCAGCAGCTAATTTTCCAACTCAAATAGAAAAAACCAGAGCTCTTGCTCAGGCTAAATTTATGAGAGCATTTTTATATTATAATCTGCTTATAACTTTTGGCAATATACCCTTAAATACTACTTTTAATACTGTACCAACTACAGCAGCTGCCCCATCCCCTAAAGAAGACATCTATAACTTTATTATCAAAGATTTAACTGAGGCTTCAACAGAATTACAGGTAACTCCTCCTGCTACTCCAACCTCAACAAATCCTTTTAGTGGTAAACCTGCTACACAAGCAACGGCATTGTATTTATTAGCTAAAGTTTATGCTACCAGAGGCTGGTCTGATGTTGCCCAACCCAATGATTTTCAAACAGCGGCATCTATTGCTCAGAATTTAATAGATAATAAAGCAGCTTATGGTGTTGATTTGTGGGAAGATTATGCAGACGCACATAAACCTGGTAACGAGTATGGTAAAGAAACTTTATTTGTGGTAGACTATAACAGCGATCCTCGTTTTGGAGAGTTTGTTCCAACAGCCGCAGGCGGTAGAATTAACGGTACAGCTTATTTCCAAAGACCAAACTACCCAACTGTAAATGCAAATTATCCGGGTACAGGTGGTGCAGCGGTAATGACAAGAGATATTGCCAATGGAAGACCTTTTATACGCATGCGCCCTAATACCAATTACGTAGTTAATGTAGCTTTTACCAATCGCGAGAATGATACTCGCTTTGATAAAACTTTCCAAACCGTTTGGATAGCTAATGCAGCTACTGCTAATGCCCCTAATGTAGTGACCCCTCGCGGAACACTTGTTGTAGGCGTTGATACCGCAATTTGGATGCCTCCTTTTGAAGTTAGCGCAGCAAGAAGACAAGCATTTAAAGGTGTAATTTTTACGCCAACAGGTGCTAATGGTGGTAATGCTTACACCAATGTATTTTATCCGTCTATGAAAAAATATGATGACCCCAATCGTCCGGCTGTTAACGATCCATCAACTCGTCCTTTCATTATGTTTAGGTTTTCTGATGTTTATTTAATTGCCGCAGAAGCTTACCATAAAGCAGGTAGAAATGATAGAGCTGCCGATATGATAAATGTGGTGAGAAGAAGAGCCGCATTTAATCCAAATAGAACGCCAGCACAAAATGTAGCAGCAGCTAATGCGCTACAAATTACTGCTGCTGATATTACCTTAGACTTTATATTAAACGAAAGAACAAGAGAGTTTTATGGCGAACACTTGAGATGGTGGGATTTAGTAAGAACCCGATCTCTGGTAACTAGAGTAAAAGCGTATAATGCAGAAGCAGCAGCTAATATTCAGGACTTCCACATGTTAAGACCAATACCACAAAGACAAATTGATTTGGTTACCTCCGGACCTCCATATCCACAAAACACAGGTTATAATTAGTTCTAATAATTAAAGACATAGAAAAATGAAAAATAAAATGATAAAGTCTATGGTATTGTTTGCTTTAGGAGCAACAATACTAAGCTCTTGCCAAAGAGAAGTAGAATTTAACAGCTTAAATAAAGGCGATTTTACAGATACTATTGGCTCCTTACAAGATCTGGCAGATTTTCCAATTGGCTTTGCAGTAGATAATCCTACTTTCGAGAATAATGCAGCTTACAGAAATGCCGTTGTTTCAAATGCATCTATGATAACATTTGAAAACTCCATGAAACATAATGCTATCGTGAGAGATAATGGAACATTTGATTTTACTAGAGCCGATGCTTTAGCCACTGCTGCTACTGCCGCTGGTTTAACTATTCATGGTCATACACTGGTTTGGCACTCTCAACAAAATGGAACTTATTTAGCTAGTTTAGGAGGTACTGCGCCGCCACCAAGACCAAATATTTTATTAAATGGTGGTTTTGAAAGCGGTACTGGGGCAGATTATACAAACTGGTCTAAATTTAATGGTGCAGCATCTTTCTCTGCTGGTACTGGTGGCGAAGTTAGAACAGGTACACGCTCTATGAAAGCTGTTGTTGCTACAGATAACCCAGGGGGGCAATGGAGAGTACAATTAGCAAGCGATACAATGCGTACAACCGTAGGTGTTGATTATAGAGTAACTTTTTATATAAAAGCAGCGGCTCCAGGGGGTACTATGAGATTATCAACTTCCCCAACAGCTCAGTATCAAGGAGATCAAACTGTAGGTACAGATTGGACTCCTATAAGTTGGACTTTTAGAGCCCAAGATGCTCAAACACGTATTTTATTTGATTTAGGAGCTAAGGCCAATACCTACTTTGTTGATGATGTAACTGTAGTTGATGCTACACCAGTTCCTAGTGTTGATTTAGCTCAAGTAAGAATAAGTGTTGATAATGCTATGAAAACATTTATTCAAGGAATGATTAACCGTTACAAAACAAGAGGTGTTACCAGTTGGGATGTTTTAAACGAGGTTTTAGCAGAAGATGGAACTTTAAGGGATGGTACAAATAGCCCTACAGAATATTACTGGTTTAAATTTCTGGGTCGCGATTATATTGCTAACGCTTTCAGGTATGCCAGACAAGCTGATGCTAATGCAGATTTATACATCAACGATTTTAATTTAGAGCAAGGTAACCAAATCAAAGTAGACTCTATGGTTGCACTTTGTAATCGCTTAAAAGCGCAAAATGTGCCTATTACAGGTATTGGTACGCAAATGCACATTACTACTAATTCTTCAAGAGCGGGTATCATCAATTCTTTAAGAAAATTAGCTTCTACAGGTTTAAAAGTTAAAATTACCGAGTTAGATATCAGAGTTAACGTAGGTAATGCAGCTGCTTATGTTCCAGATGAGTTTTCTCTTGCTCTACAAGCAGAAATGTACAAATTTGTAGTAGAAACTTATTTAAAATATGTACCTGCTGCACAGCGTGGCGGTATAACCATTTGGGGTGTAGATGATCCTAGAGGGTGGTTAAACAGAGCCGATCGTCCGGAGTTTGCATTGCTCTTTAATGCTAATTTTTCTAAAAAACCAGCTTTCGCAGGTGTAAGAATGGCATTACAAGGAAGATAGATTTAATAATAATTGGTTAGGTTTAAACGGTAGGTTCTTTTAGAAGAGCTTACCGTTATTTTTAAAAAGGTATTTTCCATGAAGCGCATAAGTTTATTCCTATTTCTACTCATCATATCCCATATTACCTTAGCTGATGTAAAGTTGCCTCGCCTTATTGCTGATGGCATGGTTCTTCAAAGAAATACCGTCCTTAAAATATGGGGATGGGCAAGTATAGGAGAAAACATAACCTTAACATTTAATCATAAAGTTTATAAGACAGTAACCAATACTACTGGTAAATGGAGCATCAACCTAAAAACTCATAACGCAGGTGGACCATTTGAAATGGATATTAAAGGGAATAACCATATCATCATCAAAGATATATTAATAGGGGATGTGTGGGTCGCATCAGGGCAATCTAATATGGAACTTCCTATGCGTAGGGTAGAAGTTTTATATCCTGATGTTATCAAAAATGCTAACAATACTAAAATTAGGCAATTTGGTGTGCAAACTTCCTATGCTTTTACAGAAGAGAAAGATGATTTTTCATCTGGCGAATGGAAAGCTGTTACACCAGAAAACATTTTAGATTTTACGGCTGTAGGTTACTTCTTTGCACAATCTTTATATACAAAATATCAAATCCCGATAGGTATTATTCGGGTAAGTGTAGGAGGCTCTCCGGCCGAAGCTTGGTTAAGTGAAGAAGCACTTCAGTCTTATCCGCATTACCTAACCTTAACCCAAAAATATAAAAACACCAACTTGGTAGATAGCATTAGAAAAAAAGATAACATTAAGGTAAACACTTGGAATAATAATATTGATAATAACGATGAAGGCTTAAAAAACAAATGGTTTGAAGCGGAATATGAGGATAGCCACTGGGATAATTTTTCTATACCAGGCTTTTGGGATAAACAAAGCTTTACCAAACAGGCTCAGGATAAAGATCAAAACTTAAATGGTGTGGTATGGCTAAGAAGAGATTTGTATCTAACGGATGAAATGCTTTTGAAACCAGCTTTATTGGTTTTAGGTGCTATTGTGGATAGAGATGTGGTTTATGTAAATGGTAAGCAGGTGGGTACAACTGGTTACCAATATCCACCCAGAAGATATAACATCCCACAAGGGCTTTTAAAGCCTGGAAAAAACGCTATCACTATAAGAGTGGTGAGTAATATTGGAAAAGGCGGCTTTGTTTTAGACAAGGAATACGCTTTAATATTAGGAAGCAATAAAATAGATTTAAAAGGAGATTGGAAAATTGCTTTAGGTTATGCCAGCCAGCCCATGCCAATGGGTCAAACTACTTTCCATTACCAACCAGCGGGTTTGTTTAATGCCATGATAGCACCCCTCCTAAATTATCCTATAAAAGGAGTAATATGGTATCAGGGAGAGTCTAATACAGGCAAATATCAAGAATATAGGCAGCTTTTTGCAGATTTAATCCAGACATGGAGAACAAGATGGAAACAACCCCAAATGCCTTTTTTATATGTGCAATTGGCAAATTTTATGAAAGCACAAGATACTTTTAAAGAGAGTAATTGGGCCGAGCTTAGAAATGCACAACTTCAAACCTTAACCTTAAAGCATACAGCTATGGCAGTAGCAATAGATATTGGCGAGTGGAATGATATTCATCCTTTAAACAAAAAAACAGTAGGAGAGCGTTTAGCCCTGGCAGCTAGAAAACTTGCTTATCATGAAAAAAACATCACCCACAGTGGGCCCATATATAGGCGTATGCAGGTTAAAAATGATGAAATTATCCTCAGCTTTAACCATGTTGACGGCGGCTTGCTAGCCAAAGGCGGTAAACTAAAAGAGTTTTACATTGCTGGAGCGGATAAAGTGTTTTTAAAAGCAGAAGCCGTTATTTCAGGAAAACAAATTATAGTTAAACATCCTCAAATTAAAAACCCGGTTGCGGTACGTTATGCTTGGGCTGATCATCCGGAAGGAGCTAATTTATACAACCAAGCAGGTTTACCAGCATCACCTTTTGCCACAGATAAATAAAAAAACATGCGTAAATATTACTTATTATTTGCCTTGATGTGGATAGCAACCACACAGGCCCAAACTATTATTAACAACCCTATTCTTAGTGGGTTTTATCCAGACCCTAGTATTGTAAAAGTCGGAACTGATTATTATTTGGTTAACTCTACCTTTGTTTATTTGCCTGGTATTCCAGTTTTCCATAGTAAAGATTTAAAAAATTGGAAGCAGATAGGTAGCGTTGTTACCCGCCCAGCCCAAATGGATTTTATGGGAGAGCAGGTATCTCGCGGACTTTTTGCACCTGCTATCAGTTACTACGATGGACTTTTCTACATCACCTGTACAGATATTGACCATGATGGTAATTTTATCATGACAGCAAAAAATCCGGCTGGGCCATGGAGTAATCCAATTTTATTACCTAAAGTAAAAGGTATAGACCCATCTTTATTTTTTGATGAAGATAAAGCTTATATCATTTACAATAGCGATGCGCCAGAGCGTAAACCTTTGTATGATGGGCATCGTACCATTAGGATGTATGAGTTGGATAAAGAAAACTTTAGCGTAAAAGGCGAGGAAACTATTTTAGTGAATGGTGGTGTTGATATTTCTACCAAACCTGTTTGGATAGAAGGTCCTCATATTTATAAAAGAAACGATTATTATTACCTGTGTGCCGCAGAAGGAGGTACCTCTGTAAATCACTCTCAGGTTATTTTGAGAAGTAAAAACGTAAGAGGACCTTATATCCCTTATGATAAAAACCCTATTTTAACGCAAAGGCATTTAGATCCTAATCGTAAAAACCCAATCACATCGGCAGGTCATGCAGATTTGGTTGAGGGCCCAGATGGAAATACTTATGCGATATTTTTAGCTGTTAGACCCTATGAAGGAAATTATTATAATACTGGCCGCGAAACTTTTTTAGCACCTGTGAAATGGACTGCCGATGGGTGGCCTATCATTAACCCTGATCATCAGGAAATTCAATATCAATTTACGGTGAATTGGCCAGAGGTTAAACAAAATGCCACACCGCAAAGCGGTGCATTTACGTATCGCCACACGTTTAAAGATACGCTTGATTATTCTTTCTTATTTTTAAGATCTCATGATAAAAGTTGGTTAAAATTATCAGCCCAAAAAGGTTTAACACTACAATTAAAGCCAGAAACGTGTATGGATTTTTCTAATCCGGCATTTGTAGGTAAACGCCAGCAACATGCTTTTGCTACCGTAGTTACAGAGATGGATTTTAAAGCTGCAAAAGAAAATGAGAAGGCTGGTTTGTTGATTTTTCAGAACGAATTCCATTTCTATTACATAAGTAAATCTGTTGCTAATGGCTCTCCAGTAATTCAGCTTTTTAAAGGCAATAAAGCTTCAAAAAGTATGGATTTATTACAGGAACAGAAGCTTACAGCAACAAATACTAAAGTTTGGCTTAAAATAGAAGCAAAAGGTGCTAGTTATGATTTTTCTTACGCCCAGCAATCTCAAAAATGGAAAATTTTAGCGTCAAATTTAGATGGAAAATATTTAAGTACGCAACAAGCAGGTGGTTTTGTAGGTGCTTTATTTGCTTTGTATGCGAGTGCTAACGGTAAAGCATCAACAAATACAGCTTCTTTTAAATATTTAGATTATGAAGGTGTTGATTTAAAACAATAACATAACCTTCATATAAAATAAGAAAAGCGGCGGTTAAAAAACTGCCGCTTTTTCTTTTATACACTAACCAACTTTTATCATATTATTTCTTTAGAGGTTTTATTAAACCTAAAGTTCCATCTGCATGGTGGGTTAACTCTGTAACCTTAATATTTCTTAAATGTGTTTTGCCAGATAATTGTGTATCATGATAAAAAATATACCATTTACCTTTAACCTCAACAATAGAGTGGTGGGTAGTCCAGCCTTGTACAGGTTCCATAAAAGTTCCTTGGTAAGTAAAGGGTCCGTATGGGTTATCGCCAACTGCTGAGGCTAAGAAGTGTGTATCGCCTGTAGAGTAAGTAAAATAATATTTTCCGTTGTATTTATGCATCCAGGCGCCTTCAAAAAATCTTCTATCATGGTCTTTTGTTAACAACGGTTTACCTTCTTTATCTAAAATAACAACATCTTTTACAGGTTCTGCAAAGCTTAACATATCATCACTCAGCTTCGCAATTTTTGCAGTTAATGCTGGTTCATCTTCTTTCTGAGAATCAGTTTTAGAACCATTAGCATCGTATTTTCCATCTTTCCATCTTTGTAACTGGCCACCCCAAATACCACCAAAATACATATAAGAGCTGCCATCATCATCCGTGAAAACTGCTGGGTCTATACTAAAGCTTCCTTTAATAGGTTGGGGTTCTGCTTTAAATGGTCCGGTAGGAGTTTTTGATGTGGCAACGCCTATTCTAAATACATCATTTTTATCCTTAACAGGGAAATATAAATAGTAAGTACCATTTTTATAAGCTGCATCGGGTGCCCAAAGTTGGCGGCCAGCCCAGGGTATATCTTTAATGTCTAAAGCAACGCCATGGTTTGTTACCTTCCCGTTGATACTATCCATAGATAAAATGTGATAATCTCGCATATCAAAATGATCACCATTATCATTCTCTGGTGTACCTGCTTCTATATCATGCGAAGGATAAATGTAAATTTTACCTTCAAAAACATGTGCAGATGGGTCTGCGGTATAAATATCAGAAATCAATGGTTGCGTTAAAAATTTAGATGTATCTTGTTTTTGATCATCGGTTTGTACCGCTTTTATTGAATTGTTTTGGCAAGCTATAGCGCTTATTGCGATGCCTAACATACAGGCTGTAAACATGGGTTTAAAATGAGTTTTCATATAATTTATTTATGGTTTATAAATGTTTCTTTTGGACCTAAGAAAGATGGTTTTAAGCCACCAGTATCTAATACAAGTTTTTGTAAAACAACGCCAGGGCTAATCATCCAATATTTAAGAGTGTGTTTTCCATTTTGACTGATGTTAAAGGGTATTTTAAAGATTTTAATACTTTCTGCTACCGATTTTTCCCAGGCTTTATTATCCTGATCATCTTTGCTGATATTTACAATAACAGGTTCACCATCGTCTATAGACAGGGCAAACTTTAACCCATCTGTATGAGTGAAATTTATGGTAGGCGATATGTAAGCGTTTAAAGTGAAATTTCCTGTGTTTTTTAGGTAAATATCAAATGCTAAATGCGGTGTGTTCTTATCTAGCGTTTGTGTTTCGCTGGTTACAGGTACTGCTATCATCCCGCCAGAAGTTTTGCCATAGTTTTTTATTTCTTTCCAAAAAATAGGGCGTTTGTTTATGGCTTTTGTAAAATGCACAGCTTCTATAGCTACATAGCCATCTTGTTCAACAAAACCAGTTATTTTTTCATCCTTAAACCTAGTGTTATCAATTATAATGGGTAAGGTAATTTTAGAATTATCATTTCCGGATATTATAACTGAAGTATTTATTTTTGTAATGGGTAGTTTAGTATAATCAACCTCCAGATAAATTCTTTCCTGTGTTTCTAATCTCCCATTAACAACACTGGCTTTAATAAAATTTGGTGTTTTAATCTTATAATTTACGCTCTTAGTGCCTTTGTTAAATAATTCTATAAAATGCTTTTGTTTAGTATAAAAATTAAATACTGGAAAAGGTTCATCAACTGTAGTTTTTCCCGCCCAGGATTTTAAACTACCCTCTATAGCAATACCTAATTGTGCTTTTTCTTGGATAGTGATTTCTTGGGTATCAGGTATTTTATCTACCGGAGGTTGTTGCCAATAAGTATAACCAATATGCGTTTGGTCCATCATGTGTTTCCATTTACCACCAGCCAAAGTATCGTTATAAAATTTACTGATGGCAGCATCTTTTTCAAACAATTTTTTTGCTTCTTTAGCTAAAGTATTGGTGGTATTTCTACCTTGTTTAGCATATAGCCTGTTTTTGGCAACCGTAAAATATAACTCATATAAATTGGCACTTGCCGTTACCGGATGCAAAACCAGTTGATAGTAAGCATCTTTTTGTGTTGCTGATATATTTTTATATAGTTCTAAAGCTCTTTTAGCTAGGTTTTGATAGTCTTGAGTAACAGTTTCAAATTCGTTATAATGAGTTAAGCTGTAGGTATTAGCGTCTAAAAGTTCTGGTTTAACACGGCCATTGTATTTGCTATACAGTTCTATCAATTCGGCAATTTCTATAGCATAAGAGTCTCCAAATTGTTTAGTAGCCCATTTTATACCATATTCTTTGAGTTTTTCTGCCGGTATAGCATCTGGTGCCCAGGCATAATCTAAAAAGAATTCGATAGGGAACTCCATAGGTTTTAAATCGCCAACATTAACAATCCAAATTTTATTAGCATCGTGTTCATAAGCTAGGTTCATTTGTTCCCATATCTTTTGTATAGGATTGGTATTTATCCATTTGTAGTTTCTTGGTCCGCCTACATAGTCAAAGTGATAATAAATACCATATCCACCGCTTCTGGGTTGCTCATTAAGTTTTGGTAATTTCCTGATGTTGCCCCAGTTATCATCGCATAAAAGCAAGGTTACATCATCTGGTACACGCATCCCTTTATCATAATAATCCTGAACTTCTTTGTACAAAGCCCATAATTGTGGGGTTGCTGATGCTGCTTTACCACTAACTTTTTCTATAATAGCTCTTTGGTCTTTTACAATACGTTCTAATAAATCTATGGCTGTGCCTTCTGTCATGGGTTCATCGCCATCGCCACGCATACCAATAGTAACAATTTGTTCTTTGCCTAAAGTACGTTTAAAGCCATCTTCCCAAAAGCTTTGCAGTTTTGCGGTATTGGTTTCGTAATTCCATTTGCCAGAGCCATATCTGCGCCACTCGTCATGTGCCCTCATTAAAGGTTCATGATGCGAAGTACCCATCACAATACCGTATTCATCTGCTTTAACAGGGTTTATAGGGTCATCATCATTGAAAGCGCTTCCCCACATAGCGGGCCATAAATAATTACCTTTTAAGCGTAAAATCAGTTTAAATACTTTTTCATAAAATTGATGATTAAAGCCTCCAAATTGTTTTTTGCTCCATCCGCTTAAAGCTGGTGCTTCATCATTTAAAAATATGCCTCTATATTGTACTGCCGGCGAAGAAATAACATGTCTGCCAGCTATTACAAATAACTGCTGACTTGTTTTTACAGGAACATCAGCCCAGTAATACCAAGGTGAAACGCCAATTTGATAAGATATTTCATATATACCATAGATGGTGCCTCTTTTGTCGCTTCCTGCAATCACCAAAGCGCTATCTATGCCAGGTAAAGGATTTTTAACAACTTCAATTAAAGTACTTTCCCATTGGCCTGCAATACCAGCAACATTGATATTATTGTGCTTAATCATTTTATCAATGATTGTACTTTGACCAATAGTTCCTATAATAATGGGGAGCGTACTTTTTTTATCTATCAGTAATTCAGGAGTTTTTCCTGTAACCTTAAAAATATCGGTTTGTAAGTCTTTTGCAGCCCTTTTAACGCCAATAAAATCGTTTTCACTGATGATGATATGGGCTACTTTACCATTATTGGCTATAGAAAAACTTCCTTTCGTATAGTTTCTATTTACAATTTTATCTAAACCTGATGCCAAACAAAAAACAACAGAAAAAACACAGGTAATGGTTAAAATAATCTTTTTCATACTTATTTCTTAAAATTGACAACGCTCCAGTAAGCTTTCTTAGGTTTTAATTGAATATCAAAAAGTAAAGGGTAATTTTTTCTGCCTCTTACTGGGTATTGGTCTAGCCAAGTATACCTATCAGAAACGTTCCAGAAAGTAACATTGCTAACAACATTTTTATACTCACGCATTACCCTAAACACCATTTCATATTGTTGAGCTTGTTTTTCTTCTAGTTCTGCGGTAAATAAATCAGATTCATCTGCTCTTTTCTCTCTTCTTTCTTTTTCCCATTTATAGATAGACATATCAACTTCTGTAAATTGTATTTCTAAACCTAAAGAAGCATACTGTATGATGGCTTTTCTTAATTCTTGCTCTGTAGGTTCTTCTAAAGACCAATGCGCTTGTAAGCCAACACCATGAATAGGTACTCCTTGTTCTTTAAGTAATTTTAGAAGTTTATAAATGCGATCTCTTTTTTCTGGTCTTTCGGTATTATAATCGTTATAAAAAAGTTTAGCATTGGGGTCTGCTTCGTGTGCGTATTCAAAAGCTTTTACGATAAAATCTATTCCGCATATTTCAAACCATTTAGAGTTTCTCAAGAAATTGTTAGGGTTATCATCAATAGCCTCATTTACAACATCCCATGCGTAAATTTTTCCTTTATACCTACCAGCTACGGCAAAAATGTGGTCTTTTAGCCTTTGTAATAAAACCTCTTTAGATACTTGTTTGCCATCTTTACCGGTAAAAATCCAGTTTGGAGTTTGCTCATGCCAGCATAAATTGTGACCTCTTACTTTGATGTTATTTCTGGTAGCAAAGTTTACAATAGAATCTGCATCTCGCCAAAAAAAATAACCTTCTCTGGGTTGTAAAGGCCCCATTTTCATGGCGTTTTCTGCTGTAACGCTGTTATAATGTCTTTTGATAAGAATAGCTTCATCGCCGCTAAGATTTCTAGGGCCAACTGCTACTCCCATAGAAAAATAGTTTTTATAAAAATCTTTTAGTCCTTTGTTATCTTGCTGATATGCAGTGGGTTTTTGAGTTAATTTACATCCTGCAATCGATAGCATAAAAAGAGCAAAAAAAAGGATTGATTTTAATGGGTGATTTAATTTCTTGTTCATGTTTAATAAGCGTTTAAAAAAGGGGTATAATTTTATCAGATGCCAGGTACAAACTTAAATTCTAAATCTTGATAGTATTTTAAGTTGTGTTTAGGCTTTGGTAGGCCAATGGGTATAGGCTTACCAGAAAATGATTGAAAATATAAGACACAGGCATCTCGCCACCATACAGCTTCTTGGTATTGTATAGCTAATAATTGTTTTACTTGTTGATACGTTTGGCTATCGATGTCGTTTTCTACCGTATCCCAAATTTTTTGCATTTCTTTTACTTCATCAGCACCTTTATAGTATTTTTTTACGATTCCGTCCCATAAACTATCGCCAGATTTTAGCTTATAATCCCAAGGTAAATGATGAAACCATAATAAATATTCTTCTGGACAGCTTTTTACATCATCAAACTGCTGTGTAACAGGAGGGAAGTACTGTAAAGTAGCTTTACTACCGCTTGTTGTTCTGTTAAAACCAATACCATTTTTATCTGCTTGATGATAGTAGATTGATGTCCAATCTGCCCGAGGTTTATCTTTTATCCAAGGTGCAGGGCCATAATGGTGGTCCCACCCCATGATATGATGCAAACCTAATGGCGTCATATAATTTACTACGGTTTCTCTCGACTTTAGCATCATATCATTTAACAAATTACCTGATGTTGCTTGAAGACTAGTAAACGTAGTGTTTAGCCATTCATTGGCAATAGCCGAAGAAGATAATTGATGATTCCAAGCTAATCTACCGTAAGCATACCAATTTGCTTGCGCAAAAGGATGCCCGCACCAGTTAATATCATTACCAATATTTGCAACGCCAGCGATAGCAGTTAATTGATTTTTATATAATGAGCCATCAATAACTTTAGCAACCGGTGAATTTTTACCTTTTGCATAGGTATCTGCATCTAAACATTCTTTAAATAAAGGTGCTAAATAAGCCAAATGGGTAGCAAAGCCTAAATATTCTTGTGTTAATTGAAACTCGGCCATTACAGGTGTTTTTGTTAAAGCACCAAATAGTGGATGAAAGGGTTCACGAGGTTGAAAATCTATAGCACCGTTTTTAACTTGTATAATTACATTTTTGTGGAAATTGCCATCCAAAGGTTTGAACTCGTTAAAAGCTTGTTTTGCCCTATCTTCTGGTACTTCATTATCATAAACAAAAGCTCTCCACATCACTATTCCGTCATAAGGTTCAAGTGCTTTGGCTAGCATATTTGCACCATCAGCATGGGTTCTTCCATAGTTTTGCGGCCCAGGCTGGCCTTCGGAATTGGCCTTTACCAAAAAGCCTCCAAAATCTGGAATGCTAGTATAAATTTCTTTTGCTTTTTGCTGCCACCAAAGTTGTACTTTTTCATCCAGAGGGTCGGCAGTTGGTAATTTGCCTATTTCTATAGGGGCGCTAAAACGGGCGGTTAGATATACCCTTATGCCATAGGGTCTAAAAACATCAGCTAGCGCTTTTACTTTTTTTAACCAAGCATCCGTAAGGATAAGAGAATTAGCATTCACATTATTTAAAACAGTACCATTAATAGCAATAGAAGCATTTGCCCGGGCATAATCAATATAACGTTGGTCAATATAATGAGGTAGTTTATGCCAATCCCAAATAGAAAAGCCGGCATAACCACGCTCTACGCTACGGTCTAAATTATCCCAATGGTTAAGTATACGATGTTTAATTTTAGGCTCTTCCCAAATGTTTAAATTTGAAATGCTTTGTTTAAGTTGTAATTGTTTAATGAGATGGAAAACGCCATATAAAAGTCCTTTATCTGTTTTAGAACTTATTAAAATAACGGGTTTCCCTTGATGTTGGATAGATTTTATGATATAGCCTTCTTTGTTTTCTGGTACTTGATGTTTGATGTTTAATTGTTGTAAATCCTCTGCCTTAAGCAATAAAACAGTGTTTTTTTCTATTGAGGTATTGGTTGTATGGATTGATTTACCTGTTAAACCCTTAAAAGCAACTGTAAATTCTTTTGTTGCAATGCTAAGTGTTTCTGATTTTTGATAAACATATAAAGCAGTAATATTTTTTTGATAAGTTTCTACTAATTTTATGTCATTAAGAGGCTCATATTTTAGCCAAAGCTTGTAGCCATCATCAGCTAAAACACCAAAATAAGTAAGAATAATAATCACAAGAACCCCAAGTTTTTTCATGCTTTATTTCTTTAAAGATGAGCCTCTTACGATAAGCTCTGAGTTTAGGATTACAGTACTGGTAACACTTAAATCTCCTTCGCCATCTAAATGGTTAATTAAAATACGGGCTACATTTTCTCCCATTTCATTACCCGGATAATTGATAGTAGTGATTGCAGGTTCTGTTACTTTAGAAATAAAATCATTATTAAAACCAACAATTGCTATATCTTCTGGTACTCGTAGCCCGGCTTCTTTAAAAAGCATTAAAGCATAGGCTGCTGCAGAATCGTTTGTAGCAAATAAACCATCAGGAAGCTGTTTTCTTTTTAAAATATTATGGGTAACGGCATTATAAATTTCCTGTTCGCTTAAATCATTGGTGATAAATAAATCCTCAGAAAAAGGGATATTTCTATCTGCAAGGGCTTTTCTGTAGCCTTCATAGCGGTCTTTATAAACATTTCTGGTTAAGTTACCCGTAATGTGCATAATACTTTTACAATTTTGCTCAATAAGGTGCATGGTAGCATCATAACCAGCTTTAAAATTATCTATCACAACTTTTGTAGCTGGTAAGCTATCTGTAACCCGATCAAAAAATATGATAGGTATTTCTTTATTAATAAAATTGTTGAAGTGAGAAAAGTCTGATGAATCGTAAGAAAGAGATACAATTAAAGCATCAACTCTATTATTAAACATGGTGAGGGCATTTTTTTTCTCTTTTTCTTCTTGCTCAAAAGATTGGCTGATGATAAGATTATACCCAGCATTATTTACTACCTTTTCTATACCTGATAATACGGAAGACATAAAAAGGCTATTTAATCTGGGTACTATTACGCCTATAGTATGTGTTTTTTGTTTACGGAGGTTGCTTGCAAATTTATTAGATTGATAACCTAATTCTTTTGCCAAATCGAATATTTTCTTCTTGGTATTTTTATTTATAGCCGGATGATTCTGAAGTCCTCTACTAACGGTTGTTGCAGAAATGTTTAGTTTTTCTGCCAGGTCATATATGGTTATCTCTTTCTTCATTACAAAATCTTTTGTATCAGGTTTAAGTTAAAGATGAAGCAAGGTAGTTAAAAATTAATATTATTGCAATCGGTTGCAGTAATTTTTTAATAGAAACAATTAAGCATGATCAAGAAATAATATCGAGATTTTAAGATAGCAAGTTTTGAAAATAAATGTTGAAACATTTATAAAAATGGCGGTGCTTTTTTGTGTTTTTAATATTATTTGTGTTTCTAAATTAGATTTTCATAGAATTATTTGTTAGCTTTAATCATCTTAAGCGATACTCTCAGTTTTAGAAACATCATACTCTCCTCATGTTTCTATCTATTTTTTATACATTAAAGCTTTGGTCATGATGGTAAATCGCATTCATTTCGGAACTCAATTTAAAAAACGCAATCATCATCTTTTAAAAGACCCTGTGATTGAAAGTTACAATAATCAAATGGATATTTTGGTTAAGCGTTTTAGAATTATGGAAGTGATAGAGCAGGGTAAAGGAGTTGAAAAGTGGACTTGTAAAGAAGCAGAGGCAAAGTATATTTTTCTAAAGACAGAGCTTCAAGAATATATTCAAATACATCATCCTGAGGTATATAAATAAAAAAGCTTTCCAGAAATGTATCGGGAAAGCTTTTTTAAGATAAGCTATCTTCTTATAAAGTAGCCATGTGTTGTAATAAATCAACAATTTTGTTAGAGTAACCCCACTCGTTATCGTACCAAGATACAACTTTAACAAAGTTATCATTTAAAGAAATACCAGCTTTTGCATCAAAAATTGAAGTACGAGCATCTCCTAAGAAATCTGTAGAAACAACTTCATCCTCGGTATAACCTAAAATACCTTTTAACTCGCCTTCTGATGCAGCTTTCATAGCTTTTTTAATATCCTCGTAAGAAGCCGGTTTTTCTAAACGTACAGTTAAGTCAACTACAGAAACGTCAGCAGTTGGAACACGGAAAGCCATACCAGTTAATTTTCCTTTAATTTCTGGGATAACTAAACCCACAGCTTTTGCAGCACCAGTAGATGAAGGGATGATGTTTTGGTAAGCGCCACGTCCACCTCTCCAATCTTTAACAGATGGTCCGTCTACAGTTTTTTGAGTTGCAGTAGCCGCGTGTACTGTAGTCATTAAACCTTCTAATACACCAAAGTTATCGTTTAATACTTTAGTGATAGGAGCTAAACAGTTAGTAGTACAAGAGGCGTTAGAAACGATGTTTTGATCTGCTCTTAAAGTTTTATGGTTAACACCCATCACAAAAGTAGGGGTATCATCTTTAGCAGGAGCAGACATCACTACTTTCTTAGCACCTGCTTCAATATGTTTTTGTGCTGTTTCTTGGGTTAAGAAAAAGCCAGTAGATTCAATAATATATTCAGCACCAATTTCATTCCATTTTAAGTTAGCAGGATCTTTTTCTGCTGTTACTCTAATGCTTTGGCCATTAACTATCAGGTTGCCGTCTTTTACTTCTACAGTACCATCAAATCTTCCGTGTGTAGAATCGTATTTTAACATGTAAGCCATGTAATCAACATCAATTAAATCGTTGATACCCACAACCTGAATGTCTTTTCTGTTTATTGCAGCTCTGAAAGCTAATCTTCCAATTCTTCCGAATCCGTTAATTCCAATTTTCATTTGTTTTAATTTTTATTTGCGTAATAATTCAATAAGTTATAAATAGGTTCTTTAATGATAGTGGATATTTTAATATGATGCTCTTTGGCAGTTTCTCTTAAATAATCCTGAAAGTTTGCGGCAACAGTTCCAACAAAATAAATGGGTTGTTTTTTGCCGTATTTTTCTATCAAAGGAATAAGATAAATGTTGATAAACTCACGAAATCCATTTTTTACAAAATCTTTAACAAAAGGGTTTTCCCTATTTTCTGTTAGCAAATCTACTAAAGAACTTATAAAAATGTTTGGATGTGCTTGTTTATATATCTTATCTAGAATTTGTTTTTTATCTAAATCGTACTTTTTCTTAAAAAGTAGGTTTATATCTGATGGTAAAGTTTGGGTGATATAGGCTTTGATTAAGTTTTTACCTAACCAATTAGAAGAACCTTCATCCGCAATAGCGTAACCTAAACCATAGTTGTTGTCTATAATTCTTCTTCCATCAAAAAAAGCTGCGTTAGAGCCGCTGCCCATAATACATACAATACCTGTTTTATCGTCGCAGCTTGCTTTTGCGGCAGCCAGCAAATCGTTATGTACAAATATCTTACTGTATCTAAAAAATTGGGAAAATGCGTTACTTACTATCTCACTTCTTTCTTTTGATGTTGCTCCTGCACCAAAAAAGTATATTTTCTTTATTTTTTCTGCGTTATGAATCAGTTGTATATTCTTATTTAAAACTTGAAGAATATATTTTTCATCATTAAAAAAAGGATTTATACCTACAGTTCTAAGCTCAATGGTTTCTGTACCCTTATGGGCAATCCGCCAATTGGCATATCTAGATCCACTGTAAACTACTGCAACCATTTTTTTATGCTAATATGCTAGACATTTCCATTAAATCGTCTTCTAACTTAAACTCATGTCCTGATAGTGCTTCACTTAAATCAGTAAGTGCAATAGTATTGCCATGCAAACCAACCATTTTTCTGGTTTGGCCAGCCAATAATGCTTTTACCGCTGCAAAACCCATTCTACTGCCCAAAATTCTATCAAAACTACTTGGGCTACCGCCTCTTTGTAAATGGCCTAAAATGGTAACTTTAGTATCGTAGTAATCAAATTTTTCTTTTACTCTTTTAGCTACGTTATAAGCACCTCCGTTTTTATCTCCTTCGGCAACAATTACAATACTAGATGATTTTAAGTTAGCCGCCCCATGCTCTAGTGTTGAAATTAAATCCTCTATAGCTGTATCTTTTTCTGGTAACATAATAGCTTCTGCACCGCCTGCAATACCAGCTCTTAAAGCTATACATCCAGCATCTCTTCCCATTACTTCTATAAAGAATAAGCGGTCATGAGATTCTGCCGTGTCTCTTATTTTATCAATAGCTTCTATTACTGTATTAGTTGCGGTATCAAAACCTAAAGTAAAATCAGAACCATAAAGGTCGTTATCAATAGTGCCTGGTACACAAATTACAGGAATATCGTATTTGTTTGAGAACCTTTCTGCACCTGTAAATGTTCCATCTCCACCTATCGCAACCAAGGCATCTATTCCTTGTTTTTTTAAATTTTGATAAGCTTTTTCCATCCCTTCCTCCGTTCTAAATTCCAAACAGCGGGCAGTTTTTAAGATAGTACCGCCTAATTGCATGATATTACTTACCGAATGACGATTCATCACTATAAAGTTCTCATCTATCATTCCTTGATAACCTTGTTTTATTCCAATCATCTCACAACCAAAATGAATACCTGTTCTCACAACAGCTCTTATACATGCATTCATTCCTGGGGCGTCTCCACCGGAAGTAAACACTGCTATTTTCTTAATTTTCGACATTTTTATTTTGAACATTGGTTTAAGGCTTACTAATATACGGTGTATTTTTTACACTAAGTGAGATTTTGTCAATTTTTTTTTTCAAATTTGATAATTGAATTTTTATAAACGCTAAGATTTGGAAAATTTACCTTTACGTTTTGAGTCGATTTTCTCGGCTGATTGTATCATTTTTGGATTTGATGAGGGTGAATTAAAAGTTTTGCTTATCGAGCGAAATGAAGAGCCTTTTAAAGAATGGTTTGCCTTGCCTGGAAACTTTGTTTATGAAAATGAAAGTATAGATGAGGCAGCAGAACGTATATTATACGAGTTAACCGGTTTAAAAGGTATTTACATGCAGCAGTTTTATACTTTTGGTGAGGTTAATAGACACCCACAAGGTAGGGTAATTACGGTGGCTTATTTTGCTATGATAAGATTAAACGGGCAAAAAGAATTAAAACCTGTTACCAATTATGCCAGAAAAGCTGTTTGGGTTTCAGTAAAAGATTTGCCTCAATTAGCTTTTGACCACACTGAAATTTTTAAGAAAGGTTTTGAGAAAATTAAGAATAAGATTAGCTATCAACCTATTGCTTTTGAGCTTTTACCAGAGAAGTTTACCCTTACGCAATTACAAAATCTGTACGAGGTTATCTTAAATAAAAAGCTAGATAAAAGAAACTTTAGAAAGAAAATGTTGGCTTACGATATTTTGAAAGAACTTGATGAGAAACAAAAAGGTGTTTCTTATAGAGCAGCAAAACTATACAAATTTGATAAGCGTAAATACAGTAAATATTTCCATAACGAGCTGTCTTTTGGTAAAGAGTAAGCTCTCGCAAATTATTAAATAAAAATGGCGCATTAAGCGCCATTTTTATTTTTTATTAAATTTTCTTACGTGGTAATCTACCAAATTATCTATAGGAGAGCGGATGATAACACCCATTTCCATCCCGTATTCTTGGGCAACTTCTTCTAAAACATTTCTAAAGTTATAAGCAACAGAGCCAATACAATTAAACTTATAAGAAGTATAGTTAGGATAATGGCTTACCATATTTTTGAAAAAATCATCAAAAGACGATTTAACTAAATTTCTAGAGTATTCTATATTAACCGTAATATCGTAAACAAATTTGCTGAAACTTGCACAAAATCTGTTTGGAAGTGGTTTTGTATAAACCTGATCTAAAATATCATCTGGCGTTAGTTTAAAGGTTTCCCAAAATACTGCTCTCACATTTTCTGGCATATAACCCCTTATATAATCTGATAAAAGTTTTTTACCAATATAACAGCCACTACCTTCATCTCCTAAAATATAAGCCAGAGAATCAATGTTAAACTCTATGTCTTCACCATCATAAATACAAGTATTAGTGCCTGTGCCTAGTATGGCGGCAAAGCCTCTTTCATCGCCTAATAGGGCTCTTGCAGCTGCTAATAAATCATGTCCGATGTTTACTTTCGCATTGGTGAAAAAGGCCCTCATTGCTTTTGCTACAATTTCTGCTTTTTCATCGTTATGTACCCCAGCACCATAATAATTAACTTCTTTAATAGCTGCTATAGGCAAATCAGATGCAATATTTTTCTTTAATGATTCTAAAATATACTCGGTATTAGAGAAATAAGGGTTGTAACCTTCAGTATTGAAAAGTACTTTTTTCCCATCTTCAGTAATTAAGCACCAGTTTGTTTTGGTCGAGCCTCCATCGGCAATTATAATCATGTTAATTTAAATTAGGTTTTTAAAGATAGGTAAATCTTCTTATTGTACAAAATACACTAAGTGTTTTTTGCATAAAAAAATAAATTTTATGGATAAAAACATTGTTTAAGGCCTTTCTCTAAAATCTCTCTCTTTAGGTTTTTACCAATAAAAACAATTCTTGTTTCTCTTTCTTCATCATTTTTCCAGTCATCTCCTTCTGTAAATACAGGCGCCCCTTTAACAGATTGGATGATGAGTTGTTTTTTAAATCCTTCTATGTTTAAGATTCCTTTTATCCTGTAAAAATAAGCACCTTGTATCATCAGCATCACACTAAAATAATGCCTTAGTTTTAGTAAGTCGAAACTTGGTTTTAAGATATAGCTTTGTGATACGATATTATGATGATGTGTTTCTGGCTTTAGTTGAAGAAGAGGTTTATCATCTGTTTTAAAACCTAAATTAAACCTAACTTTAGATTTATCATAAGCATGTAGTTGTAATAAGGTTGTGCTTGGGGTTTTACTATAATCGGTAAAAACGAAATCAGCAAATGGGTTTAATGCTTTAACTTTTGCTTTTACTTCTGCTAAAATTGCTGCCGAAGCTTCGCTACTTTTATTGAAAATTAAAAAATCTGAAAAAGCAATTTGTTTGGATGCTTCTTCTTCAATACCTAAAACATCTAATATATTTATGGTATCTACAATACCTATAACACCATCTAATTTAAAAGCAGTTTGGATATTATAATCTGTTAAAAAGGTAGCCGCTACGGCAGACGGATCTGCTATACCCGTTGTTTCAATAATTAAATGGTCATAATCGTAGGGACCCGTAACTAGCTTGTTTAGCAAAGCCGCCAAGTCTCCGTTTACAGAACAGCAAATGCAACCGTTAGAAAGTTCAAAAATATTTTCATCGGTATTGATAACTAACTGACTGTCTATATTAATTTCACCAAATTCGTTTTCTATAATAACGAATTTTTTCTGCGGATTTTCTGCAATCAGATGGTTTAAAAAAGTAGTTTTACCGGCACCTAAAAATCCGGTAAGTATGGTAACAGGTACAGCTTTAAAAGACATTTTGATGGTATTAATTTGCAACTAAAGTAAGAGGCAAATTTACTTTAAATAGGCTACCTTGCCCCGGTGTGCTCATGACATCAATACTACCTTTTAATTTTTCTAGCAATTCCTTAACAATATATAGGCCCAGGCCAGAAGAACTTTCGTTATTGGTTGGCTTGTTTGATAATAGGGTAAAACGTTTAAAAAGCTTGTCCATTTCATGAGGATGAATACCCGGGCCTTCATCTTTAATACTTACACTAAACTGGTCATCTTGGGTTTGAAGCGTAATAAAAACTTGCTTGTTAAAAGATGAAAATTTGATAGCATTTGAAAAAAGATTATTTAATACTCTTGTTAATAAATTACTATCTGTTTTGATGTTTAGCGCTGTGGGTAAAGGCTCGTAATTTAAGCTGATATTTTTTTCATCAGCAGATTTTAAGAAATTACCTATAATATCTTTTACAAAAGCATTTAATTCTAACTCTTCAATATAAGGTTTAATAGGTGTGCTCTCCATACTGTTAAGTGTTTCCATCTGGCTGATAAGATGAAATACATCTTGCATACTTTTGTTAAAAATACCAAAAAGTTCTTCTGTTTCGCTATTGGTTACCATTTCCTCAAATAAGAAAGATAACATTTTAATATTGCTTAACGGCGATTTTAAATCATGAAGTAATATCTGCGAAAGCTGATCTTTCTCTTGCATGATTTTTTGCAGATTTTCATTGTTTTTTTCTAACTCTTGATTAAGTTTTAAGAGTTCTTCATTTTTTTCTGCTATTTGCTTTTCAAAAGATCTTTTGTCTAAATAATTACTTATCCACTGCCCAAGATATTGTACAAAATCTCTATCAGCTTGATTAAATTTTTTAGGATTGGCATAAGAGGAAGAAAAATTTAGAGTGCCAAATTTTTTCCCTTCTGATATGATAGGAACACCTATGTAAGAACGAGTTTGAAATTTACTGTAACAAGGATGACCTTTTAAATGAGAATTTGCTGCATCGTCGACATCAAAAACATTATTCTCTCTAATGGTAATTTCACAGAAAGTATCTTTTAAATCAAAAACCTGATTTTTAAGTTGCAATTCCTTATTATTAGAATCAAAATCAATAATATGGTAATCTTCCTGAATAACCTGAGAAATAATACCAGTTTCCATCTGTAGAAAGCCACATGAAATATTTAGAATTTCTGTAAAATCATGAATATTTGTTTGAATTAAAAGAGACGTGATTTTATAAATCTCGTTCATTCTTTCTTCTTCTAACGAATTGGTTGTAGCCATAATGCTTTGAAAAGGTTTCAATTGCAAAGTAATAAATATTTCTTTACCTAATACTCGAAAATTACTTGAAATGTTTCACTAAACATAATGGCATGATATTGCATGTTTAATTTTTGGAATGAATAAGCAACAAAAAATACTGGCAAAAATTGGTCTCGACCCTAAAATTACTGCTAAGGCCATAGGTTTACGTTACATCAACAACCAACAAGCAGGCTATAACAGGTTTAAAACAAAGGGTGGTTTTATTTTTAAAGATGAAGATGGGAAAAAAGTTACTGATAAAAAAGTATTGGAAAGATTTAAAAAATTAGTTATCCCGCCAGCTTACGAGCATGTTTGGATTTCCCCCTCAGAAAATACACACTTACAATTTACAGGTATTGATGCGAAAGGTAGAAAACAATATCGCTATCATCCAGAATGGAATAAAATAAGAAATGAAGCCAAGTTTTATCGATTAAGAAAGTTTGCAGAAGCACTCCCACACATCAGAAAACAAGTAGAAACAGATTTAAATAGAAAAGGATTACCTTTTGAGAAAGTATTGGCTTTGGTGGTGAAACTGATAGAGCTTACACATATCAGAATTGGAAATGCCGAGTATAGCAAGCTTTACGGCTCTTTTGGGCTAACCACTTTAAGAGATAAGCATGTAAAATTTACAGGTAACAAGGTTAATTTTATTTTTAAAGGTAAAAAAGGTGTGCAGCATAACATCAATTTACAAAGTAGAAAACTAGCTACACTAGTAAAGAGGTGTAAAGATATCCCTGGTAAAGAATTATTTCAATATTATGATGATGAAGGGAAGCATTATCGTGTTGAGTCTGGCGATGTAAACCAATATCTTAAAAGTATTACTGGAGAAGACTTTACCGCTAAAGATTTTAGAACTTGGGCTGGCAGCGTACATGCCTTATGTACCTTAAAGCAGATGGAAAAAGCTGATCAAGAACAAATATGTAAGAAGAATATAGTACAAGCTATTGATGAGGTTGCCCGCAAATTGGGTAATACACGTACGGTTTGTAAGAAATACTATATACACCCTATTGTACTCCATAGTTATGAGAAAGGTACTTTGTACCAATACGATATTGATGAGGATTTAGAAGATAGTCTTCTCCCCGAAGAAAAATTATTGGTAAAAATCTTAGATTCAGAAAACATGTCGGTGCTTAGTTAGTTTATCTCCTTAAATGCGTATTTTGTTGGGATAATTTTAGCCGTATGAAAAAAATATTGGTAGCTAATAGGGGCGAAATAGCCCTCAGAATTATGCGCTCTGCTAAAGAGATGGGTATCAAAACCGTTGCAGTTTTTTCTGAAGCTGATAGAAATGCCCTACATGTACGCTATGCTGATGAAGCTATTTGTCTTGGTGAAGCTGCCTCCACAACATCTTATTTAAACATCCAAAAGGTAATTGATGCCTGTAAATTAACAGGTGCCGAAGCCATTCATCCGGGTTACGGTTTTTTGTCAGAAAACCCAGAATTTGCCAGAAAAGTAGAAGCGGCAGGTATCATCCTGATTGGGCCATCGCCAGAAGCCATGGAGATAATGGGTAATAAATTATCAGCAAAAGCTGCGGCATTAAAATATCAAATTCCCTTAGTGCCCGGTACCGAAGAAGCTATTACAGATATAGAGCAGGCAAAAGAAAAAGCAACAAGTATTGGCTTTCCTGTTTTGATAAAAGCTGCTGCTGGTGGTGGTGGCAAAGGAATGCGCTTGGTGCATCAAGTAGAAGATTTTGAAGAGCAAATGAAATTGGCAATTTCCGAAGCAGAATCTGCCTTTGGTGATGGAGCTGTTTTTATAGAAAAATATGTAACATCACCACGGCATATAGAAATTCAGGTTTTAGGAGACCAACATGGAAATATTGTTCATCTTTTTGAACGCGAATGTTCTGTACAACGTCGCCACCAAAAAGTGGTAGAAGAAGCTCCTTCTGCTGTTTTAGATGCAGATACAAGAGCCGAAATGGGACAATGTGCGGTAGATGTGGCTCGTTCTGTAAATTATACCGGAGCTGGTACGGTAGAATTTATTTTAGATGCGGATAAGAATTTCTTTTTTCTGGAGATGAATACCCGCTTGCAGGTAGAACATCCGGTAACTGAAATGATTACCGGAGTAGATTTAGTAAAAGAGCAAATAAAAATAGCCCGAGGCGAAAAACTTTCTTTTACTCAGGACGATTTAAGTATCAGAGGCCACGCTATAGAGTTGAGGGTTTATGCGGAAGACCCAGCCAATAATTTCTTGCCCGATATTGGGACGCTAAAAACTTATAAAACGCCTAAAGGTATTGGTATAAGGGTTGATGACGGTTTTGAGCAAGGTATGGAAATACCTATATATTACGACCCTATGATAGCAAAATTGGTTGCCTACGGTAAAAATAGGGAAGAAGCTATAGAAAGAATGTTGCGGGCAATTCAAGAATATCAAATAAGTGGTATTGAAACTACCTTACCTTTTGGTAGCTTTGTCATGCAGCATGAAGCTTTTACATCAGGAAATTTTGATACGCATTTTGTAGCTAAGTATTTTAAACCAGAAGTATTAAAGAAACAAGATGATGAGGAAGAAAAAATAGCTGCAATTTTGGCCTACAAGCTGTTTACGAAATCAAGCAATAAGCAATTAACAACAGCAGCACAAGAAACTTCAAACTGGTTAAGAAATAGAAGAAATTGGTAATTCAACAAATAAAACAATACATGTTTACTGGTATTATAGAAACTTTAGGAACCGTTACAAGCTTAAGAAAAGAGCAAGAAAACTTACATATTACCGTATCTTCCACAATAAGTAAAGATTTAAAAATAGACCAATCTGTAGCGCATAATGGCATTTGCTTAACTGTTGTTTCGCAAGATGCGGAAAGCCACACCGTTACCGCAATTTATGAAACCTTACAAAAAACCAACTTGGGAAGTATCCAAGAAGGTAGTTTGGTAAACTTAGAACGCTGCATGCAAATGAATGGTAGGTTAGATGGGCATATTGTACAAGGCCATGTAGACCAAACCGGTATTTGTATTGCCTTAGAAGAGCAAGAAGGAAGCTGGTTTTATACTTTTAGTTATGATGAGGATAAAGGCAATGTTACAGTAGAAAAAGGTTCTATCTGCGTAAATGGAATAAGTTTAACTGTAGTAAACTCTAAACCCGGGCAGTTTTCTGTAGCTATCATTCCATATACTTACGAGCATACCAACTTACAAAGCGTAAAACCTGGCGATATGGTAAATTTAGAATTTGATATTATAGGTAAATATGTTGCTCGTTTAATGGGAAATACTAAAACAGTTTAGTTTGCCCTATCCCGGCAATTTTAGTTTCATGTTCTAATAACCATTGTTTGCGCCATAAACCACCAGCATAGCCGGTAAGTTCGCCAGCCATGCCTACAACACGGTGGCAAGGTATAGCAATCATGATTTTATTTTTGCCATTGGCGGCTGCAATGGCTCTTATGGCTAATAAATTCTTCATCCGGATGGCTAAAGTGGTATAAGAGATAACCTCTGCAAAATTTAGTTCTTGCAAAGTACTCCAAACTTGTTGTTGAAAATCTGTACCGCTTTGTTTGATAGGGAAAGTAAAGCTTTTTAAATCTCCATTAAAATATTGTTGAAGTTCAGTTATAGCCAATGTTAAAACATCGGTTTTTGTGCCATTTTCTTGTGGTATATCAGCAAAACTAATTTCACAAATGGCATTATTTTCTTCTTTAATAATAACAAAGCCTAAAGGACTTTCAATACTCTGTACGTTCATCAATCAAATATCATAAAAATATAAGGCTTTACGCCGATGTTTAGCTTATATATGAGCTTTTACTATCTTTGCTACTGCATGATATTAATTAAACAAGTCAAGAGTTTATTATACAAAGAGATTTTATTAGAATGGCGCTCTAAATATGCCTTCAATGGTATTTTACTCTATGTTATCTCTACCGTTTTTGTTTGTTATTTATCATTTAAAACCACTCCACCTTTGGTTTGGAATGCGCTTTTCTGGATTATTTTACTTTTTGCAGCTATCAATGCCATCGCAAAAAGTTTTATGCAAGAAAGTAAAGGGCGCTTATTATACTATTACACCATTGCTAGTCCGCAAGCTATCATCATCTCTAAAATTATTTATAATATTTTATTGATGATCATTATGTCTGCTATCGCTTTTCTGGCTTATCAAATCGTATTTCAGAATGCGGTAGCTAATTTAGGGTTATACTTAATAGCAGTTTTATTGGGCAGTATTAGTTTTTCTACAGTTTTCACCATGATATCTGCCATAGCATCAAAAGCGGGTAATAATGGTACTTTAATGGCTATATTAAGTTTTCCTGTTATTATTCCTTTATTGATGCTGATTATTAAGCTTTCTAAAAATGCAATGGATGGCTTAGACCCTTCTGTTTCTTATGATGAAATTGGCGTTTTATGCCTTATTAATATCGTAGTAATTGCTGTTTCTTTATTACTATTTCCTTACCTTTGGCGAGATTAATTTTTAAGCAATGATGTATAAAAATTGGTGGAAAGTGTTGTCTGTAATTTTAGTATTATTCTCTGTTATCGGAGGTTTATTGATAGCCGTTCCGGCACTTCCAATCTTACATGAAAGTATCAGAAACTTGTATTATCATGTACCTATGTGGTTTGCCATGATTATTATTTACCTGGTTTCTGTTATTTATAGTATTAAATACTTGGGCTCAGGAAAAGAAAACGATGATTTAATTGCTGTAGAAAGTGTTAATACAGGTATTATCTTTGGTTTTTTGGGTTTAGGTACCGGCATGATTTGGGCTAACTTTACCTGGGGCGCACCTTGGCCAAATGATCCAAAATTAAATGGTTCTGCCATTGCTACTTTAATGTATTTAGCATACATCATCTTAAGAGGCTCTATTGATGAAGAGCAGAAAAGAGCAAAAATTTCTGCTATTTACAACATCTTTGCCTTCCCCATCATGGTAGTACTTATTTTTGTGTTACCACGACTAACAGATTCTTTACATCCCGGTAACGGTGGAAACCCAGGTTTTGGTGCTTATGATTTAGACAGTAATATGCGCTATGTTTTTTACCCTGCTGTATTAGGATGGATTTTAGTAGCTACCTGGATCATGACACTTCGCTATAGAATTAGAGTATTAGAAAATAAAAATAACCAAATTCAATAATGAAAAGATTTTTCTCCTTAACTGCCATATTCTTTTTGGTTGTACAATTTGCACAAGCACAGTCCGTTGAAATGGCAGAAACCCTACGTTCTTCTGGTAAAATTTACGTGGTAGTAGCTGTGATGGCTTTGTTATTTTTGGGCTTGTTTTTTTACCTATTTTCTATAGATAGAAGATTAAAAAAAATCGAAAAGGATAAATAGGCTTCATCTTCCTTAAAAACAAACATTTAAAACAAAAATGCCCCTGTGTGGTTAAAACACTAAGGTTTTATCAATTTGGAGAAGACAAATATTTCTCTCAACTTGTATAAAATTTTTTATAAACCATAAAAATTACTACTATGACCAAAGCAGGAGAGGTTATTTTTGATGACTACCATTTTTTTAATGATGTATGCCAATATGTAGATCAGGCGGCAGCATTTACCAATCATGATAAAGGCTTATTAGCACAAATAAAAGCCTGTAATAGCATCTATCATCTTCAATTTCCTATCAGAAAAGGCAATAGTTACGAGATTATTCATGCTTGGCGTGTACAACACTCTCACCACATGTTGCCTACAAAAGGCGGTATTAGGTATAGCGATATCGTAAACGAAGATGAAGTTATGGCCCTTGCAGCTTTAATGACGTATAAGTGCGCTATTGTTAATGTTCCTTTTGGTGGTGCTAAAGGCGGTATCAAAATCAATCCTAAAAACTACACGGTTGCAGAGTTGGAAAACATCACCAGACGCTATACGGTAGAGCTTATCAAGAAAAACTTTATAGGTCCTGGTATTGATGTCCCTGCACCAGATTATGGCACTGGAGAGCGTGAGATGTCTTGGATTGCTGATACCTATTTAACCATGAACCCCGGTTCTTTAGACGCTTTAGGTTGTGTTACGGGTAAGCCTATTGCTTTACATGGTATTGCAGGCAGAAGAGAAGCAACAGGCAGAGGTGTAGCTTATGCGGTGAGAGAATGTGTTTCTGTTGCAGAAGATATGAAAGCATTAGGCTTAACAGCAGGTATTGATGGGAAACGCATCATTGTACAAGGTTTAGGTAATGTGGGTTTCCATGCAGCTAAATTTTTAAGTGAGCAAGGTGGTATTATTGTAGGTATCTGCGAGTTTGATGGAGCTATTTACAATGCCAACGGTTTAGATGTTAATGATGTAGTAAGACACAGGAAAGAAACTGGTAGCATTTTAGGATATGCAAAAGCTACATCAGAGTTTGAACACTCTGCTGAAGGCTTAGAGCAAGATTGCGATATATTGGTTCCTGCAGCTTTAGAAAATCAAATTACCATAACTAACGTTGCCAGAATAAAAGCTAAAATCATTGCTGAAGGTGCTAATGGTCCAACCACACCAGATGCGGCAGATTACTTTATTAAAAATGGTGGAATGATTATTCCTGATATGTATGCTAATGCAGGCGGGGTAACAGTTTCTTATTTCGAGTGGTTAAAAAATTTATCTCACGTAGCTTTCGGTAGAATGGATAGGAGATACGATGAAACCAATAACTTGAACATCTTGAGCATGATAGAAAGCACTACTGGGGTTACCTTAACGCCTCAGCAAAGAGCTATGATAGCCAAAGGACCATCAGAATTAGAATTGGTAAACTCTGGATTAGAGGATACCATGGTAAGGTCTTATCATGAAATAAGAGAAATTAAAAATGTTAAAAATACAGGGAGTTTAAGAACAGCCGCTTTTGTTGCTGCAGTTGATAAAATAGCCGTTTCTTATATGAATATGGGTATTTGGCCTTAAGGTTAAACTTAAATAATGATAAAAAAAGGCTGTCTCAAATTACCATTTTGTGTCAGGCTGAGCGGAGTCGAAGCCTTTTCTGGGTATATCAGAGAAGATTTCGACTTCGCTAAATGTGCCCCCCAGTTTGGCGCAATGAGATTCAAGCCAAGCGGGTAAAGGCTTCTTGTGCCAGATATAAGCAAAGACTTTAATATTTTGTATAAGGCAAAAAAACTTAATTTGCAGAGAATGGATGGAAAGAATTCTAAGAAAGTAATAAATAGGTGTGATGATTTGGTAAACTAGGCACAAGTATCCGATGCACAGGGCTAAGGCTGCAAACTTCCAAAAGGGGATTTAATAAATGGATTTAAAGAAATACATTGAGACTTTAGAGGGATTTAAACCATCTGAAGAATTATTAAAAAAAAATGGGTTTAAAAGTATTCCCAATTATATACTTAGAAATTATAGTCCGCAACCAAAAGGAAATGAAAAGATTTTTGATATAGAAGAAACCGATTTATCTAAGTTGTTTCAATATTATGATTTGTCATACTTTAGGTTTTCGGATTTTATATTATTAAGTGAAATCATCAATAAGGACAATAAATTCGTTTTTGCACAAAGTTCCTATACTTTTTTAGCTTTTGATAGTTTACAATCGGAAGTCATTGAATATGATAATTATGAGTTAACCAAACTATCTTATTGCGCAAGAAATATTGACTCCTTCCTCAATGCATTATTGCCAATTTTTGAAATGTATTCTCAAAGACTTCAAAATTTAGCTGATACAAATGATGAAATAAAAAATATGTTTTTTTTAGAACAGTGTGTAATTAATGCTGGAGGGGATAAATACAAAAGGTTTTTTGAACAAATAATTTTTTAATTAAGATGGTGCGAACTTGTAGCTCCCCCACTAGCGCAAGTCTTAGCGAAATGGACAAAGAGCGAGAGCCTGACTTGTGCTTTATGTAAATAAAATATACATTTAAGCATGAGTACAAAATACAAGTTTAACAACCCAACTGATGCAATTCTTCCGAGGGTTGGCAAAGAAAGTAAGGAGACTTGTGACCGAGCATAGGCTATGATAATGGTTGAGAATTAGAATAAAGCACAAGTCAGGCAGATGCACTGGCTTTGGCACTAAGACTTGCGCTAGAAAAGGGGGCATCCTTTTTTTAGTTTGGACATGTAGCGTTGGCATAAAAAAAGATACAGCAGAAAGCCCGGCCTTAGGCAACACCCAAATAAGTAAGCTTACTAATGCAACCCAGTCATTTTATGGTGGCTGTACCGTTTCAAGATTTAAGCCTCGAGTAATGGAAATATAGCAACGATAAATGTTAACAAAAAAAGCTATTGGAAAATTCTCCAATAGCTTTTTTTATGTTTTGTGGTTGCTGCAACTTAGAAATTTACTTGCGCTTGTATCCTCAATAAGCTTCCTCTTTGTAAGTTATCCTGAAGCGCAAAATCTTCAAATCTTCTGGAAGAAAAAGTATAGTTAACTACCAATTCTAAGAAATTATTGGGTTCCCACTCTGCACCAATTTCTAATTCTTTAACTAGATAACTGCGGGCATCTCTTTCATGTTTTTTGCCACCATCATAATATTGTGCTTTAATGAAAGGATATAATAGATGTTTATTGATTCTTGTCATGTAATTAAACATGATATAACCTCCGTTTAAAGATTTTACTTCAATAGAATCGGTTTGTTTGTTAAACTCAGGCCCTTTACCTATGTTGTATTCTGCTTGTATACCAAAGGGTTGTGGGTAAACTACCAAAGTTGCCGCAATTCTTTGATCTAAATAGTTGCTGCTGGTGTTGGTTTTAACACCAGAACTTAATTGGTCTGCCGCCATTACATATTTACCTTTATAAGCCTGTATGCCAGGTTCTATAAACTGTTTACCAAACAAAAAAGGATAAGATAAGCGAGCTACTAAGTGTTGTTTGTTGTTTAAATCTGCTCTGTTTGCGGTTTGTCCATTGTAAGCACCAAAGCCAAAAACACCATAATCTCCAGAGCCTTTTAAACCTAGTTTCACCAAATCAGAAAATCTTTGCCTAATTTCTTTTGGTGCCCAGTAGAAGAATAAACCTAAATCTCGTTCATTAGCTGCTGCACTATTAATAGCATCATTACGGTCTAACGTAATTCTGTTTTGGCTAGACTGCATGTTTTCAAAGCCATAAGGTACTTTACTCTGGCCAAATCTAAACCTAAATTCATTATCGCTATCTAAGCCTACATCAACATAAGCATCTCTTATTTGCCCAAAATTTGATGAAGTACCTGCTGAGCTTGCAAAATCTGGTTGAATATAAATATAAACCTGCTTACTTATTTGCCCGAAAAAGATTAATCGGATTCGTCTTAAGAAGAAATCTCCTCCATCGCCCCAAGATCTGTCGCATTGTTCGCATTTTAAGTCTGGGTTACTTTCCAGAAGTCCGTTATACCTTAATTGCGCATAACCTCTTAATGAAATTTTATCGTACCATTTCTCTATTGATGTTTTAGGTTTTAATACTAAAGTATCTTTAGTTTGAGCTTGAGATAAATGAGAAAAAGTTAGTGTTATAAACAGTAAAAGGCAACTTAATACATTAACAGCTTTTAAATACATTGATAAATAATTGTTAAGTAAATATTAAAATTTGCGCAAAATTAATATTCTGATAACAATAGCTTAATCAAATTGAAAAGTTAATGATTTGTTAATATTAAATTAACGTTTCTGCTGAAATACTTGCAAAAACTTACATATTTCGTCTGTACTGTCCACCAACTTCGTAAAGTGCCTGAGATAATTGCCCTAACGAGCAATATTTTGTAGCTTCCATTAAACTTTCAAATATATTGCCGTTTTGGATGGCTGTTTTTTTCAATGCATCTATCTCTATACTTGATTTATCCAAATTTCTTGCTTTGAATGCCTCTAGAGTTTGTATTTGATATTCTTTTTCTTCTGTTGTTGCTCTAATAACTTCTCCCGGTGCAACCGTAGGCGAGCCATCTTTACTTAAAAAAGTATTTACACCAATAATAGGGAAATCTCCATTATGCTTAAGTGTTTCGTAGTGTAAAGATTCTTCTTGTATTTTGCTTCTTTGGTACATGGTTTCCATAGCGCCTAAAACTCCGCCACGCTCATTTAATCTGTTAAATTCTAACAAAACCGCTTCTTCAACTAAGTTGGTAAGTTCTTCTATGATAAAAGCACCTTGTAAAGGGTTTTCGTTTTTAGCTAAGCCTAATTCTTTATTAATAATGAGTTGTATCGCCATAGCTCTTCTTACAGATGCTTCTGTTGGCGTGGTTATAGCCTCGTCATAAGCGTTGGTATGTAAAGAGTTACAATTATCATAAATGGCATAAAGCGCTTGTAGCGTGGTTCTAATATCATTAAAATCTATCTCTTGGGCATGTAATGACCTTCCTGAAGTTTGGATATGATATTTTAATTTTTGAGACCTGTCATTCCCTTTATATTTTTCTTTAATGGCTTTTGCCCAAATTCTTCTGGCAACTCTTCCTATCACGGCATATTCTGGGTCTATACCGTTAGAAAAAAAGAAAGATAAATTAGGTGCAAAATCATCAATATGCATTCCTCTGCTTAAATAATACTCAACAAAAGTGAAACCATTTGCCAAAGTAAATGCCAATTGTGTAATGGGGTTTGCACCAGCTTCTGCAATATGATAACCCGAAATAGAAACCGAGTAGAAGTTTCTAACTTTTTGGTCAATAAAATATTGCTGTATATCGCCCATCATTCTTAAAGCAAACTCTGTGGAGAAAATACAAGTATTTTGGGCTTGGTCTTCTTTTAAAATATCTGCTTGTACCGTACCTCTAACGGTTGCAATAGCTTTTTCTTTAATTTGGTTGTAGATAGCTAAAGGTAAAACTTCATCCCCAGTAACCCCTAAAAGCATTAAACCAAGTCCGTTATTTCCTTCTGGTAAAGCTCCTTTATAAACTGGTCTTGTCTGCTTTTTAGCTTGATAAATAGCTTGTATTTTAGCTTCAATCTCTGCTTCTAAGCCATTTTCTTTAATGTAAATTTCACATTGTTGGTCAATAGCGGCATTCATGAAAAAACCTAAGAGCATGGGCGCTGGTCCGTTAATCGTCATAGATACCGATGTGCTAGGGTCACATAAGTTAAAGCCAGAGTATAGCTTTTTGGCATCATCTAAAGTAGCAATACTTACACCCGAGTTTCCAATTTTACCATAAACATCAGGTCTGCTGTGTGGGTCTTCGCCATATAAAGTAACAGAGTCAAACGCAGTAGATAATCTTTTTGCATCCTGACCTAAAGATACATAATGGAATCTTTTATTGGTACGTTCTGGTCCGCCTTCACCAGCAAACATTCTGGTTGGGTCTTCACCTGCTCTTTTTAAAGGGAAAACTCCAGCAGCATAAGGAAATTCGCCAGGTAAATTTTCGGTAAGTAACCATCTTAAAACATCGCCCCAAGCTTCATATTTAGGTAAAGAAATTTTAGGGATTTTAAGTTTTGATAAAGAAACTGTTTTTAAAGCCTGTTTAATCTCTTTATCTCTAACCTGATAAATAAATTCATCCTGTTGATATTTTTCTAAAGTTTGAGGCCATTCTTTCAACAGATTTTTACAATACATGTCTAATTGTTCTTCTAGGTGATTGTAAATCTCTTTTAAATCCTCAGCAGCTTGTTCTTGTTTGTAAGTTAAAGATAAATCTGCCGCTCCATTAACTTGATACATCTTTTGAGCAATACTTGCTTGCTGCTCTACCCAATTAGCATAAGCAAAATTTGCTTCTGTTATTTCTGCTAAATATCGACTTCTATGTGGTGGGATGATGTATTTTTTTTCATGATCCGCAGTAGCAATATCAGTTTTAATATTGAAATTTAAACCTGTTTTTGTTTCAATTTGATGGATGATAGCCTTAAATAGCTGATTGGTTCCAGGGTCATTAAACTGTGAAGCCATCGTAGTGAAGATGGGTAAATCTTCATCCGGAGTTTCAAACAATAAATGGTTGCGCTTAAATTGCTTTCTTACATCTCTAATTGCGTCTTGTGCACCTTTTTTATCTGATTTATTAATGGCTACCAAATCAGCAAAATCAAGCATATCAATTTTTTCTAGTTGTGTGGCGGCACCAAATTCAGGTGTCATCACATATAAAGAAACATCAACATAATCTGTAATAGCTGTATCAGATTGCCCTATACCAGATGTTTCTACAATAATCATATCAAAACCAGCAGCTTTACAAATAGCTATAGACTCTTCAAGATATTTAGAAAGTGCCAAATTTGCTTGTCTGGTAGCTAAAGAACGCATATATACTCTGGGCGTATTAATCGCATTCATGCGGATACGGTCTCCTAAAAGTGCGCCACCAGTTTTTCTTTTAGATGGATCTACCGAGATAATGGCTAAACTCTTATCCGTATAGGTTAAAAAGCGCCTTACCAATTCATCTGTTAAAGATGATTTTCCTGCACCGCCTGTTCCTGTAATGCCTAAAACTGGAGTTTTTTTATCAGTAAGATTTTTTAATGCTTCAATGAAATCTCCATGTTGTTGAGCCTCATTTTCTGCAAGTGTTATACCATGCGCTATTTCTTTAAAGTCTTGATTTTTTATACTGCTTAACTGTGGTTGATAGCTTGCTATTGGGTTAAAATCGCAACTTTCAAGCATGTAGTTAATCATGCCTTGCAAACCCATAGTACGGCCATCATCCGGAGAGAATATTTTAGCGATACCATATTGGTGCAACTCTTCTATTTCTGCTTGTAGAATAACTCCACCTCCACCACCAAAAATTTTAATATGACCTGCTTTTTTTTCTTTCAGCAAGTCAAACATATATTTAAAATACTCGATATGCCCGCCTTGGTAAGATGTTAGCGCAATGCCTTGCACATCTTCCTGTATAGCGCAGTTTACAACCTCTTCAACAGATCTGTTATGCCCCAGATGTATAACTTCGGCTCCTGACGACTGTAAAATCCTTCTCATGATATTGATAGTGGCATCATGACCGTCAAATAAAGAGGCAGCTGTTACAAATCGTATTTTATTTTTTGGTTTATAAATGGAGTTTTCTTGCATAGCGCTGAAGAGTTTTTAAAAACAAATTTAACTAATTGATGATGTACAAAAGCCTTTTTTAGTAATAATCTTATGGCTCTTTATAGGGGCAAAAAAAATAGGGAGCTCATTTTCATCAGCTCCCTATTAAAAATTTGTTCGTCTCTCTTAATTATTAACCACTAATATTGGTTTTTTAGCTATTCTGGCCAATTTAACAGCTACCGAATCTAAATAATCTCCGTCTTTTAATAAATGGTTTTTATTGATCATACTGTAAACATCACCCAATAAATATTCATGAATTAAGTCTGGATATTTTTGTATATCTAAACGTCTCAAGTTCTCCAGACTCATTTTACAATCGTTTACTCTTCCCGCAAAGCAATCGTTAAATAGTTGTTTGCCGTATTCAATATCTAAATCAGGTATACCATTATCAGAAGCGTGTGCTATGGTTAAATCGCAGTTTAAATGTTTAGCTACTTGTCCAAAAGCTCTCATAAATCTTACCTCTGTAAACCTAATATCAGTGCAATAAACAATACTTTTAAGCTGCTGTGGCTCTTGTACATCATCAGGGATAAACAAAACGGGACATTTAGCATCATTCACAATTTTAGAAGTTAAAGCATCTAACCTTAAACCATTTTCATCCACATAAGCGCAATTGATGACGATAAATTGGGTGTCTATAACCTGTTTAAAACGATGTTCTGATTTTAAAATCTCCTGTGCGTTATAAATAGGATAGTGTATTTGGTTAGAAAAATTACCTTGTAAAAACTCAGGTAATAAAGTCGTTTGATCTACCTGTTTAGAATAGGCTTCACTACTGTCTGTTTCTGCAACAAGGTTTAGTTGTTTCTCTCTGGTACTTTGTTTAAGTTGTGTATCGCAAAATGCTGATTTTGCTTCTGTAACTTTAGAAATAGACGTTATCCACTGCAAAACTGAAGTGCTGGCGGCCTTGAAATTAACGAAATGACTAATATTTTTCATGAGATAATAAATTGTGATATGAACAGCTTCATCCATCACAATTTTTAAACCACTTATTGTATCATCACAAAAAAAATAGAATTATTTTTTTCTTTGGCCTGGTGCAAAAGGTTTGGCAGATTTACTGCCTGTCATTTTCTTGGCTTGTCCGGGAGGTACTTTACCACTATTTCCGGCTGTTTGGTAGGCACAACCAGAAAGTATAAAGGCAAAAATTATAAATGCACTAAAGGCTAACTTTAAATGTTTCATGTTTTATTTTTTTGAAACATGATGCAAAACTAAAGCCATTTCTTTTTCTTAAAATAGATTAAAGTACCAAAAGAAGAAACAAACATGAATAGGATGGCTAGTGCATAACCATACTGCCAATCAAGCTCGGGCATAAGTTTAAAGTTCATACCATAAATGCTGGCAATTAAGGTAGGAGGCATAAAGGCAACCGTAGCAACGGTAAATATCTTGATGATACGGTTTTGCTCAATATTAATTAAACCCATAAAAGTGTCTTGAAGATACTCTAATCGCTCAAAAGCAAATTTATTATGTTCTAATAAGGAGCTAATATCTTTAATCATGATTCTTAACACGCCCATATATTCCTGTGGAAAAGTTGATGATTTCATCAGGGCAGAGATCATTCTTTGCTTATCAATGATGTTTTCTCTCAACATCATGTTATCATTTTGGAGCGATGAAATCTTTAATAAATCTTCTTCATCTACTTTTTCGCTGGTTGCTTTTAAACTTTTATTTAATTCTGATATTACTTTGGCGATATTTTCAATCAAATCTGCATCTTGGTCTATACAGGTTTCTAAAATGGTAGAAAGTATCTGGAAACCATTAACATATAAAGTTGGGTTGGCTTTTATCTTTTTTACAGCTTCACCAAAAGTTTTCAAATCATCATCGCGATAGGTAAATAATATACCTTTTTCAAGGATGATAGAAACCGGACAGTAATCAAATCCTTGTTGTCTCAAGGCTAAAAAATTAGAATTAATGATGATTTCATTATCCATTTCGCTAAAGCGTGATGAACTTTCTATCTCTTGAGATTCTTCTTCTGATGAATATTTAATATCAAAATAAGTTTCTATGGTAACTTTTTCCTCTACCGTAGGGTTCTGCAAATCTACCCAAACTAGGCTCTCCATAGGTATTTCCCTTAAAAGCTCTACATCTGTCTCTTTTGCAAGACGGGTATTTTTTTTATAATAGATTCTCAGCATAGTCCATCAATTTGTATTAATCATCATTTCGTATCTTTGCAAAAATATCTTTTAATAGTGGAAAAATCTCTCGCATTCGGCGAAAAAAATTATAATTACTACAGTGCTTACTTAAAGGAAAAGTATCAGGTAAAACGTGTGTATAAAGTTATTGTTGACGGTGGTTTTACTTGCCCCAATCGCGATGGTTCTAAAGGTTATGGCGGTTGCACCTACTGTAATGTGGATTCTTTTACGCCAACCTCCAGAACTATGGCTACCATGAAAGAGCAAATAGAGTTTGGAATGGAAAGAGCTAGAAAACACTACAAAGCAGAAAAATTCATCATTTATTTTCAGCCTAATACCAATACTTATGCGCCAGCACATTATTTAAAAACCATGTATGATGAGGCTTTAAGTGTTGATACTACTGATGTAGTAGGCTTATCTGTTGGTACCAGACCCGATTGTTTAGATGCCGAAAAAATAGCTTTATTAGAAAGTTATACCGATAGGCTTGATGTTGATTTAGAGATGGGGATGGAGTCTATTTATAACGAAACGTTAGCACAAATTAACCGGGGCTGTTCTCATGATGAGTTTGTAGACATTATGAAACTGTTAGAGAATACCAAATTAGATATTTGTGTACACACTATTTTTGGTTTACCCGGAGAAACCAAACCCATGATGCTTAAATATGCTGATGAGATAAACCGTTTTCCGCAAATAAATTTCGTTAAGTTTCATCATTTACATATCGTAGAAGGCTCTATCATGGGCGCAAAGTATAAAAAGGAACCTTTTAAGCTCTTTAGTTTAGCAGAATATACTGATTTTCTTTGCGAGATATTACCCTTAGTTCGTCCAGATATCATTATTCAACGTCTTTTTGGAATATCAGATTTAGAGATGTTAATAGCTCCAAAATGGGGCTTAAAAAAATCAGAAATCCAAACTTATATTGATAACGAAATAGAAAGAAGAGGAGTCGTACAAGGTTCTAAATACCCACAAATATTGGTTTAGTATAAAAATGAACCATTGCCACGTAGGCTAACATAGATCCTGTATTATCCATTTGCTTTTATTCATCAAACATGAAATTTTCTTTACCCCTTTTTGATTTTAAACAAAAAGTAGACTATAAAATAGAGATTTTGGCAGGTTTAACCGTAGCGATGACAATGGTTCCAGAATCTTTATCCTTTGCTATATTGGCTGGTTTTCCTCCGTTGGTAGGTTTATACGCCGCTTTTATAATGGGTTTAGTAACCGCTGTTTTTGGTGGTAGGCCAGGTATGGTTTCTGGTGGGGCAGGGGCTACAGCAGTTGTTCTGATAGCTTTAATGCAATCGCATGGTTTAGATTATGTATTTGCAGCGGTTGCCTTAGCAGGAATAATCCAAATTCTGGTGGGGCTCTTTAAGCTCGGGAAATTTATTAGCTTAGTTCCTCAGCCGGTTATGTATGGTTTTGTTAATGGTTTGGCGGTTATCATCTTTACTTCCCAGTTTCAACAGTTAAAAACAGCAGTTAACGGACAAGAAATGTGGTTAACAGGTCAAGCACTGTATACCATGGTAGGTTTAATTCTACTCACCATCAGTATTATTTTGATATTTCCAAAAATTACTAAAGTAGTTCCCGCGTCTCTGGTTGCCATCATCTTCGTGTTTTTATTAGTTTTATTTTTAGGTATTGATACCAAAACAGTACAAGATATTGCCTCGGTAAGTGGAGGTTTTCCTCCGTTTTACATCCCTCAGATACCTTTCAACCTAAATACTTTAGAAGTTATTTTTCCTTATGCCATCATTATGGCAGGTGTGGGCCTTACAGAAAGCTTGTTAACGCTTAATTTAGTTGATGAAATGACAAACACCAAAGGCAGAGGCAATAAAGAGTGTTTGGCACTAGGCGGAGCAAACTTATTGAACGGATTTTTTTATGGTATGGGTGGTTGCGCCATGATTGCCCAAACACTTATCAATCTATCAGCAGGTGCAAAAGCAAGGCTATCAGGTATTATTGCTGCATTAACCATTTTATTAATTGTTTTAGTAGGTGCTCCGGTTATAGAAAAAGTGCCAATAGCGGCTTTAGTTGGTGTCATGTTTATGGTTGCTATTGGTACTTTTGAGTGGATAAGTTTACGCATCATTAATAAAATGCCTAAACATGATGTTTTTACGGGTATTATGGTGGCTGTTATTACCATTTGGTTACATAATTTGGCTTTAGCAGTTCTTATTGGAGTAATTATTTCTGCATTGGTATTTGCTTGGGAAAGTGCTAAGCGAATAAGAGCCAGAAAATATATAGATGAGCGAGGGATAAAGCATTATGAAGTATATGGACCACTCTTTTTTGCGTCAGTAGCTCATTTTACAGAAAAATTTGATGTACTCAACGATCCTCTTGAAGTGATTATTGATTTTAAAGAAAGCCGGATAGTAGATATGTCTGGTATAGATGCAGTTTATAAACTTACAGTCCGATACCAAGAAGCAGGCAAAAAATTGCACTTAAAACATTTAAGTGATGATTGCAGACGTTTATTAGCCAATGCCCAAGGGATAATTGATGTAAATATTCTGGAAGATCCGGATTATCCGGTAATGACGGATAAGGCTTAGCAGGATCTTTCATCGTATTGTGTTAAGATTGATTTAGAAGCTAATCATTTCTACTAAATTTTCACATTCAGTTCAAGTCGCCCACCAAAACCAAGTTCAATAATTTTTTGAAGCGTAGAAATACGAGCTTCTTTGATGTTGTTCTCAATTTTTGAAATATAAGATTTGCTTGTTCCCACTTTTTCGGCAAGTTGCTCTTGCGTCATTCCCAATTCTATTCTTGTATCATGAATCAAAGCACCGATTTTAAATACTTCATAACCTGCCTCAAGTTCATCACGCTCTTTTGTCCCACGTTTCCCGTAGTTTTTTTCTTTGAACTCTTCAAGAGTCATTAAGCTTTTATTTTTCGCTTTCATATTCTGCTTTTATTTTAAGTGCTATTTCTATTTCTTTCTTTGGAGTCTTTTGCGTTTTCTTTTGGAAACCGTTAGCTAAAACAACCAGTTTTCCTTCATCAAAAAAGCAAAAAATTCTAAAAATATCGCTACCTAGTTGAACCCGTATTTCATAAAGTCCATCAGTATTTTCAATATGTTTAAGATAAGTTTCTGGAACTCTTTGTAAGTCTTCAAACAATTAGAAAGTCCAAACAATTTTTGCTTTTACTTTTTTATTTTGTTTAATAAAGAAGTCTTGAAAGTAGTTCTTATAAAATATTATCTTTCTGTGCTTCTGATTTTTACTCACATTACAAAGCTACTAAAGTTGTTCTAAAGTGAAACATGAATTTTGCTTTTTTTGATTCACCAAAAACAAGCTAACCGAAACACATGAGCAACAATTTAGAACTTTATTTATTAGTTTTTATTAATTTTAGGGGTATTCATAAATTCATTGAAGATTCCTTTGATTCCTTCTGGTCTCACAAAAGGAACAAGCCTCGCTGGCAATAGAGGCGCTAAAAACCATCTAAACGCATTATTTTATATTAATTTATTGGAATGCTTACCTAAAGTAGGCAGGCATTAGATCTTAACTTAATCCAAAATTATGTTTTAATACAATCTACCTCAGCATCCGATAAATTGCTTATTTTTGCGCCCTGTTTAAAGTACCTCATCAAAATGTTAGAAAAAGAAATCAATAAAAGAAGAACCTTCGGAATTATCAGTCACCCCGATGCCGGTAAAACTACACTAACAGAAAAACTCCTTTTATTTGGAGGTGCTATACAAAAGGCAGGAACTGTAAAACGTAACAAAGCCGAAAAAACCGCTACCTCCGATTTTATGGAGATAGAAAAGCAACGTGGTATTTCGGTGGCTACTTCCGTGATGGGGTTTGAATACAAAGATATTAAAATCAACATCTTAGATACCCCAGGTCACAAAGATTTCGCTGAAGATACTTATCGTACCTTAACAGCGGTCGACTCGGTAATCCTAGTGGTAGACTGTGTTAAAGGGGTTGAGGAGCAGACACGTAAATTGATGCAGGTTTGCAGAATGAGGCATACACCTGTTATCATTTTCATCAACAAAATGGATAGAGAGGGTAAAGACCCTTTTGATTTGCTGGAAGAATTAGAAAAAGAGCTGAATATCTCTACAAGACCATTAAGCTGGCCAATTGGAATCGGACATACTTTTAAAGGAGTTTATCAACTTCACAAAAAATCTTTAAACCTTTATAGCCCTAATAAAAAGGAAATTGCAGACGATGTTATCGCCATAAACGATTTAAACCAGCCAGAATTAGACCAAATGTTGGGGCAAAATGCTGCAAATAAATTAAGGGAAGAAGCAGAGTTAATTGAAGAAGTAGCAGAACCATTTGATTTAGGCTTATACCGTTCGGGCTATTTAGCTCCTGTTTTCTTTGGTAGTGCAATCAATAATTTTGGTGTACAGGAGCTCTTAGATACTTTTATTGAAATTGCCCCTACGCCACAAGGACGCGAAGCTAACCTAAGGTCAATAACGCCTACGGAAACTAAGTTTACAGGTTTTGTATTTAAAATACATGCCAACTTAGATCCCAACCACCGCGATAGGATAGCATTTTGCAGAATTACCTCGGGCACTTTCTTAAGAAATACTTTTTATTACCATACCCGATTAGATAAGAAATTAAAATTTGCCTCTCCAACCAGTTTCATGGCAGATAATAAAAGTTTAGTAGAAGAAGCTTATCCCGGAGATGTTATAGGTTTATACGATGCCGGAAACTTTAAAATTGGAGATACGCTTACAGAAGGAGAAAAGCTGCAATTTTTGGGGATACCTAGTTTTTCGCCAGAAATATTTAGAGAATTGGAAAATACCGACCCTATGAAGACGAAACAGTTAGAAAAGGGTATTAACCAGTTGAGTGATGAAGGAGTAGCACAATTGTTTACCGTAAATCCTGGAAACAGAAAAATTATTGGTACTGTAGGAGAGTTACAGTTTGAGGTGATTCAATTTAGATTGAAACAAGAATACGGAGCTTCGTGTATTTTCAGACCCTTAAATTTTTCTAAATCAAGTTGGGTGTCTGCAACTACACCGGCAGCTATGCAACAGTTCTTAAAAGCCCAAGCCTCTCGTATAGGTTACGATAAAGAAAGCAGACCCGTTTTCTTTTCTTCCTCACAATGGGATTTAGAATATACAGCAAAACAGTTTCCAGAGATAAGTTTTCATGATACATCTGAATGGGATAGATTATAAATGGCAGAATATGCTCCTGAAATAGCATAAAAAATAAGAGATTGTTAAATCACCATTTTTTGTCAGGCTGAGGCCCCTGTCTATTAGCTAGCCAGGGGTGCCTGGGTTTTTTCTGAGTATATCAGAGTACAGTAAACCTCGCTCAATTTGATATACAATGTTTTTCAAAAACGCCTGTTTGTATTTTAATCCAAATCTACTACAGCTTTAATAACGCCATTTTCTGGATTTAGCCAGGTATGAAATTGATCTTTAACCTCATCAAACTTTACACGGTGTGTAATATAAGTTGTAGGGTCAACTTCATTGTTTTCCATAGCTTTTATCACATGTTCAAAATCCTCACGGGTGGCATTCCTACTACTCATTAAAGTAGCCTCTCTTTTATGAAACTCTGGATGATTAAAGCTGATATCTCCTTTTTGTAAGCCTATCAAAACAAATCTTGCTCCATGCGCCATATATTGGAAAGCATTGTTGATAGCCTTTAAGTTCCCGGTAGCGTCAATAACTACGGTTGGCATATCTCCCTGTGTAATAGTTTTTAGTTCTTCGTTAACATCTGCTTGCAAAGCATGAATAGTATAGTCAACTTTTAAGCGCTCTTTACAAAAAGCAAGTCGGTTTTCATTAATATCTAAAGCAATTACTTTTGCCCCGGCTATTCGAGCAAACTCCATCGTACCTAAACCAATAGGTCCGGCACCAATTACCAAAACAAATTCGCCAGGTGTAACTTGTGCTCTTCTTACGCCATGTGCACCAATAGCCAAAGGTTCTACCAACGCCAAAGCATCAAAACTTAATTGATTGCCATGCAATAAGGCATAAGAGGGTACCGATACATATTCTGCCATACCACCATCAATATGAACACCAAAAACTTGTATAGCGGCACAACAATTAGGCTTCTGATTTCTACAAGCCACACATTTGCCACAGTTAAAATAAGGGATGAAACTTACCGACTCTCCAACTTTAAAATCAGGTGCACCATCCACGGCTATAAGTTCGCCAGCCAGCTCATGACCCAATATCCTAGGGTAGCTAAAGAAAGGTTGCGTACCTTCAAAAGCATGTAAATCTGTACCACAAATGCCTATTCTTTTTATCTTAATAATGGCTTTTCCTTTTTCTAAAACAGGTTCTGCGGCTGTTTTATAAACAAATTTCCCCGGTTCCTGGCATGCTAATACTTTCATTAATAATTTCTGTTATATGTTATAAAATTGGGCAGCATTTTCTCCCATCACCTTGCTTTGCTCTGTGCTGGATAAAGATTGTATGTAAGTTTTAAAAATATCTAAAACCTGCTTATAATCAGCAGCAACGCGGCAAACCGGCCAATCGCTACCATACATCAGCCTATCTGTACCAAAGGCGTTAAAAACAATATCCAGATAAGGCTCAAAATCTTCTTGTTTCCAATGCTTCCAATCGGCTTCTGTAACCATACCCGATACTTTGCAGGATACATTTTCATACTGAGCTAGTTTTTTGATAGCTTTTTCCCAGTCCGTAATTTTTTGATGTTTAATATCCGGTTTAGCGATATGGTCTAATACGAAAGGCTGATTTGGAAAAGCCTCAACCAAAGTGCTGGAGAAGTTAATTTGGTCTTCAAAAATCAGGATATCATAAGTAAAACCAAATTGCTGAAGCTTAGAAATGCCATTCATGAACGATTTTTTTAACATCAATGCTCTATCTTGTTCGCCTTGTAAAACATGGCGGAAACCTTTCATAATTGGAAACTGCTGGTAATAAGCCAAACGTTCTTCTATATTGTCAGCTTGTAAATCAACCCAACCTACTACACCTTTGATGAAATCATTTTTAGAAGCGTTAGCGAGCTGGAAATCATTTTCTTCTTCTGATTGATGAGCTTGTACCGTAATACAACCATCTAAACCGTTTTCTTTTAAAATAGGATGTAAATCTTCAGGTAAATGATTTTGCCTGATGATAGACATATCATCAGAAATCCAATCGTATTTTATAGGGTCGTAAACCCAGAAATGTTGATGTGCATCTATTTTCATAATTGTACTAAATGCTTAAGTTAAGGTTTAAAGGTGATTAAATTTTCTTCTTCAAGTTTTTGCCAAAAAGCGTCACAAATGTAATCATTTGCCATGGCTATATTACCTTCAACACGCTTAGGATTACTGGTATTAAGTGCTATACTTTTTACACCGGGTGCCAATAAACCAAACTGTACACAAGCACTTGCGGGTTTAACATCAAAGTTGGCACAGATTTTATAAAACTGATCTCTCCATTTAAATAACTCTTGATATTGAGGCTTATCTCTACTTACAGGAACGTAATTGTAAAAATCTCCACCTGTTAAAAAGCCAGCATTAAATACTGCCGAATTGATGATGCTTACACCTTTTTGGCTTAAAGCGGTCATAAAATCTAGTAACTCTTTCGGGTGACTATAAACTGTCATGCTGTTAGCTATCATCACCCAGTCAAAATCTAAATCGGCGCTAAGCTCTTTAATAATCTTCCAATCTTTAGCACCTATACCAATAGCTTTAACTTTACCCTGGCTTTTCAAATCAAACAAGGCTTTGTAAGCATCCAAAATGTTTTGATACCTTTTTAAACGGTCTTCTGCCGAGCTTGCTGAAATTAAATACTCATCTGGGTCATGTACAGAGACCATCTGCGGGATATAAGCCCCCAATAGCTGGTTGCCTTGCTCAAAGCACTCTAAAATACCATCGTAGCTTATTTTTTGTACCGCATCGTTTTTAAGGTTTTTCCAAACATAAGGCTCAAAAGTAGGTTCAGCAGTTTTAAGCTCAGTACGTAGCCAACCCAGTTTATTGCTAATCATCACTTCTTCTGGTTTAACGTTTAGTTTCTTCAGGCAATTGCCTAGAGCTTCTAAAGCCAATCCAGCACCATATTTACCGGCACTATCAAACACCACGGGCTTATCAGAATGTAGAAAGCATTGTTTAACAATTTCTAGTTTGGTATCATCATCTAAAGCCGTAAATAAATTACCCAGGCTGCTGGTTCCAAAAATTACTTTTGGTATTTGAAGTCCTTTGCTACTATCCATAAAAAATTAATGAGCTGCTGTAAGTTTTAAGTTTTCTATCTTGATGTTTTTAATGGCAAAATATAAAACCATGAATAAGCAAATAGCAGGTACAATATAAGCTATTTGTATATTGCTGATGTCTGATACTGCACCCATAATCACCGGGAAAACTGCACCACCTACAATAGACATAATCACCAATGATGAACCGTCTTTTGTTTTACTTCCTAAGCCTCTTACGCTTAAAGCAAAAATGGTAGGGAACATAATAGAAAGGAAGAATTGTACCGCTGTAAGTGCATAAATAGTAAACATACCCGATGTAAATACCGCTACCAATAAAAGTAAAATAACAATAATGGTATAAGCAGCCAATAATTTTGGTGGAGCAATAAACCTCATAAAGAACGTACCAGCAAACCTGCCAATCATAAAGCCTAATAAAGCACCAGATAAATAATAAGCTGCCGATACTTCATTGATACCTACAACATAACCACAAAAACGTATAAAAAAGCTACTGATACAAACTTGTGCACCAACATAGAAGAATTGAGCCAGAACGCCTTGTATTAGGTTTTTTTCTTTCAAGATAGAACCCTTGCTTTCTAAAGAATCATCTTCTTTTATTTCTGGCAAATGGGTTCTCCACAAAAATATAGCTACCAGCAATACCACTATCCCAATTACAATAAAGGGCAACTGTACAGATGCTGCTTCCTGTTGTAAAAAGCTATCTATTTCAGCAGGAGACAATCCACTTTGCGTATCGGTATTAAATTCTTTTCCTGATAGGATGAAACGCCCACCTATAGCCGGAGCTAAAAAAGCTGCTAAGCCATTAAAAGATTGCGCAAAGTTTAGTCGCTGTGTGCCTGTGGCAGGGTCGCCCAAGACTGTCATATACGGGTTGGCCGCAGTTTCTAAAAAGGTTAAGCCACTAGCAATGATGAATAAAGCAGCTAAAAAGAATACAAAAGAACGTGTTTCTGCTGCCGGATAAAATAAGAATGCACCAATGGCAAACATCATTAATCCAAAAATGATACCGCCTTTATAACCAAAACGCTTCATAAATTTACCTGCCGGTATGGCAAATAAAAAGTAAGCAATATAAGAAGCAGAGTCTATAAAGGCAGATTGTGTATCTGTTAGCTGACAAGCTTTTTTTAAGTGAGGGATAAGAATAGGGTTGAGGTTTAAAGCAAAACCCCATAAAAAGAATAGTGAGGTAATTAGGATTACCGCAAATAAAGGTTTGTTGTTTGATTTCATTTTTTTTAAAGCTTATAGTAGGTTAGCAACAAATATAGGCTATAGGAAATCGATTTCTAAAATATTCTTTCATTTTTTTTAAACTGTTTTATGTAGTTTTATGGCTATCGTTCCCATGGCCAAAAGAGAAAAGAGAATAACCATTTATGATTTAGCAAAATCATTAAACATTGCACCATCGTCTGTATCGAAGGCATTGAATAATTCGCATGCCATCAGTAGCAAAATAAAAAAGATGGTGGAGGATAAAGCTAAAGAGCTTAATTATGTGCATAATACCAATGCTGCTAATTTAAGACGAGGTTTTACGCGTATTATTGGCGTTATCGTACCTAAAATAAATGAGTCTTTTTTTGCTAATATCATCGCCGGGATAGAAAAAGTTTGTGTGCAGCATCAGCATAGTTTAATTATTTGTCAAACAGAAGAATCACTAGAAAAAGAGGTGAATGCGGTACAAACTTTAATCAGACAAAATGTAGATTGCATCCTCATCTCTTTATCGCTAGAAACACAATCAACAGCACACCTAGAAGAAATCAAGAATAACCACATCCATTTCATACAGTTTGATAGAATATCGCCAGCCATAGATAGCTATACTGTTGTAAATGATAATGAAGCAGCCTCTTATCAAGCAGTAGCGCATTTAGCCAAACAAGGTTACCAAAACATAGCTTATTTTGGTGGTCCTGCTCATTTAAATCTTTATCAGGAAAGAAAACAAGGGTATAAAAATGCACTCAAAGACTTCGGATTAACTTTTTACGAAGACTTTGTGAAGGATGAAATTATTTCTACGGCAAGTGGTAAACAAGAAGCACTGCATTTACTCCAGACTAATGTAAAACCCGATGCTTTTTTATGCACTTCTGATTATGTTTCTTTAGGGGTACTAGAGGCTTTACAGCAATTAAATTTATCATCTCCGAAGGATGTTGGCATTATAGGTTTTGCAAACGAAATGTTTACACAACTTGTTCAGCCTTCTTTATCATCCGTAAACCAATTTAGTTATGAAATGGGCGAGCAAATTGCCGAGCTTTATTTTAGCGAAGTGATGAAACAAAAAGAGCATGAAGAGATAAAAACTATTAAAGTAAAGACAGAAATTGTTCAACGAGCATCGTCAAGTAGATAATACACAAAAGCCCATAAAAACGTTAAGCCCCAAACCGGGGAGGAATGGAGCTTAAACTAACCAATTATAAACCTAATTTTTATGATAGGACACTTTAAAATTCGTATAAACACTTACGTTCTTTACGATGGTGTAAAATTAACACTATCTTAGGTTGTAATCGTCATGGTATTGTCATGAGCATATAATGCTTTTGTTACATTATGGTGTTTTTACGGTTAAAAATAGGGTTTTTACATGCTAACATTTCTTTAAAATCCATACCTTAGCAAAACCTTTAGCGATATATGAGAATAAGCTCTTCATTATTAGTGTGTTTCTGGCTGTTTAGCGTTTTTACCACGCTAGCTAATGATGGGTTGAAAAATAAAAAGTTTAAACTGCCTCCAGGTGTTACCGTCAAAGATATTATCCCTAATAGCTTAATCATTAAATACAAAAATATCAGTACTGCTGCAACACGCTCCGTACAAAACAACATCGCCTCTGGAAAACAAAAAATTCAGTTTTTAAAGCATGAACCTGTTATAAAATTAAACCATATCTATGACTTACCTATCCACAAACAATTAGCTTTGGATAAGGCAGGTTTAAATAAGGTTTATGAAATAGAATACCGTTCTAGCCAGTCTATAGAAAATGTTATAAACACCTTACTAGAACAAGAAGAAGTAGAATATGCCGAGCCAAGATATATCTACCATACCTCTTCTGAGCCTAATGATCCATTTTTTCAGCAAGGAACTCAGAATCATCTTTTGCGGGTAAATGCTGTAGAAGCATGGAATATACAAAATGCTGCAAACGGGCAAATTATTGCCGTTGTAGATTCTGGGGCAGACTTAGAACACGAAGATTTAGCCGCTAACATTTATCTGAACAATAATGATCCTGTAAATGGTATAGATGATGATGGCGATGGCTACATTGATAATTACAGAGGTTGGGATTTTGTTGGAGCTTCTTTTACAAACGGAAGACCAGATAACAATCCCGATATTCCGTCTGATAGTTTAGACCACGGAATGCATGTTGCTGGCATTGCCTCTGCTGTAGCTAATAATGGTGTTGGGATAGCTAGTTTGGCTAAAGATGCCAAATTAATGATTTTAAAAGCAGGTTCTGATGATAATGCTACAGCTATATACAGAGGTTACGAGGCCATTTTATATGCAGTTAATAAAGGAGTAAAAATTATCAACTGTTCTTGGGGTGGGCCTGGCTTTAGTGCTTACGGACAGGATGTGATTAATTTTGCGGTAAGTAACGGATGTTTGGTAATTGCAGCAGCAGGTAATAGTGCGAAAGAAGGATTAGACTATCCAGCAGCTTATAATGGCGTTTTGGCTGTTGCAAACGTCAATAATAGTGATATTAAATCAAGCAGTTCTAGCTATGGTTTTGATGTAGATATTGCCGCACCCGGTCAAAATATTTGGAGTACGCTAAATAATGATACTTACGGAACAAAATCAGGTACATCTATGGCTACTCCTTTAGTATCCAGTGCAGCGGCTCTAGTTGCTGCAAAATATCCTCAGCTATCTGGGCCTGCCATCGGAGAAATTTTAAGATTAAGTACCGATAATATTTACAGCTTAAGTGGGAATAGCAATTTTGTAAATAAACTGGGCAAAGGCAGGTTAAATATTGCTAAAGCATTAGAAAGTACACCTGCTATAGCCATCAGAAAGCAAAATATCATCTTACAAGATAATTCTGACGGAGTTTTAGCCGGCGGAGATACGGTTGAACTGGCTATAGATTTAAAAAGCATTTTAGGGAATGTATCCAATTTAAATGTAACCCTCAGCACAGATAATCCTGATGTAACCGTTATTACATCAAATTTAGTTTTAACGCAATTAAATCAAGATGAAACCAAGCAACTTGGTTTTTTCAAAGTATTCTTAGCCCCAAGAACTCAAGAAAATGTTGAGGTAATTTTTAAACTTCAATACGCATCCTCAAATTACCAGGATGAAGAGTTTTTTGCATTGAGGGTAAATCTTGATTATTTGAATATCAATGAAAATCAAATAGCTACAACATTAACAAGTAACGGAAGGGTAGGATTTAGCGCTCAGGATGCTCAAAACGGCTTAGGGTTTGTGTATCAGAATAAAAATTTACTTTATGAAGCTTCCTTAATGATAGGGAATAGTACAAGTAGAATTTCTAATAATGCAAGAGCTCCACAAATTGGCAGAGCCGAGGAAGATTTTCTTAAAATCGCCAGACCTTTAAAAGAAATTGATGATACAAATGTGCTGGTTGCAGCCTCAACTTTTAATGATTATGGCTCTAACAGTCCCTTAGATGTACAAGTTATAAATAAGCATTATGCTTATAAAAATGCCCCAGATGATAAATATGTTATCGTAGAGTACTTGATTAAAAATAATAGTATTGTGCCATTAAATGGCTTGTATGTAGGTTTATTTTGTGATTGGGATATTGATAATAGTGAAGAAAATATTGTAAAATACAGGCCTGATAAATCATTAGCATATACCTATTCTGTAAACCCCGGAAATCCTTATACAGCCGTTAAAGTGCTAAATACAAACGCATCTGTACAATTTTACCCCATGTCTTACCAATTGGTTGGTGATATTTTAGAAGATGATTCTTTTACCCGGGCAGAAAAATTTACCAGTTTAAGTAGTGGTATATTTAAAACAGAACTTGGCGAAAGTTTAGGCGGTTTAGATGTGATGTATACCATGGGTGTAGGCCCTTACAATGTGGCATCAAAAGATTCTATACAAGTAGCTTTTGCCTTTATAGGCGGAGACAATTTAAATGATATCATCCTATCAGCAGATGCAGCACAAGAAAAGTTTGCAAGCTTACAGCTTTTTGAAGCAGAGCCAGTTTTGAAATTCGAGGTTTCTCAAAATTATCCAAACCCAACAAAAGGAAATACTTTTTTTGATGTTGCTTTGCCAGAAGCAGGCAGTTTATTTGTTGATTTGTATGATATTACTGGAAAGAAAATCAAGCAAATTTATGGCACTGCCCTTCTAGGTGCAGGCAAGCACACCCTTTCTACCACACTTGATGATTTATCTGCTGGAATTTATTTTGCAGAGTTTCAGTATCGCCAAACCAAAGAAGTTGTTAAGCTAATTTTAACAAACTAAGAATTGTGGTAACAAACCCTGCAACGAGGCTCGTAGCTTTCTTTCTCTCCTAAAAGTACTTTATTAGTGTTTTCTATCAGTCTATAGCTATAGAGTGCTGGTCCTCCACATTTTACACAAACTGCCTGTACCTTGGTAACCTCTTCGGCAATGGCCATTAAAGCGGGCATAGGCCCAAAAGGCTTGCCTGTAAAATCCATGTCTAAACCAGCAACAATCACCCTTATACCTTTATTCGCAAGTTTAATACAAACATCGGGTAATTCCTCATCAAAAAACTGTGCTTCATCAATACCAACCACCTGGGTATTACTACCGTATAATAGTATGGCTGATGAATGCTCAACCGGGGTAGAGTGTATAGAATTTAAATCGTGAGATACAACAGCAACTTCATCATAACGGGTATCGGTTTTAGGTTTAAAAATCTCTACCTGCAATTTAGCAATCTCAGCTCTTCTTAACCTTCTGATTAACTCTTCTGTTTTACCAGAAAACATAGAGCCACAAATAACTTCTATGTTTCCGCCAAATTCGCTTTTTCTTTTCAAGATATTGTCTTTAATAATATAATTATTTGCTTCTGTAAGCGTTGAGTGAAACGAATATCAGAATTTTAATGTTATTTTTGACTGAGTATTTACCAACATCGTTGAGCCAAAAAATATAATCAATATGATGAATAAGCAGGAGATTTTAAAGAAAATAGGAAATATTATTCTGGAGTTAAATGAGCAACATCAATACCTCAGCCAAGTTCAAAAAATAAATATTCTTGAATTAGAGCTATTTACTGCTAATGCTGATTTTTTGATAGATCATATAGAAATTTTAAAAAAGCTAAACGATACCAAAAATTGGCAAGAAGATGTCAACAGTATACATACAGCTAAACCTGTTTTGGAAGAACCTGCTGCCCCTCCTTTGATAGAGCACCATCAAGTTATAGAAGTTGTATCAGAGCCTCAAGCTCATCAAGAAGAGATTGCTGACGATGAACATACCTTAAACGAACCTGCTTTACCAGAATTTAAGTTTTCTTTTGATGAGCCAGAACCTACAGAAATGATTTTTGATTTTGAAAAAAAGTTATCAGTAGAAGAAGTTTTTGACAGAGTGCTTACAGCGGAAGAGCAACGTGTGTTGGCAGAGAAACAACAAGCTTTAGCGCCTATGGCAGAAACTGAAATTCAGGAGATGGATCAGCAGGATGAAAATATCCTACTTGAACAAGAAGCTGAGCCTTTTATCATAACTCAGGATAAACCAGCACAACTCCTAGAAGAAGAGCCTGTGCAAACACCGCCACAATCCATAGCCATTACTCAAACTATTCCAACAGAAAAACAGGCAGAGGCAGAGAAGCCAAAATCATTAAACGAAGTTTTATCAGCCAATAGAGAATTGCCCGGTGCTAAATCATACAGCAGACCTATCGCAGACTTAAAAGCTTCTATCTCTTTAAATGATAAAATGATGTTTATAAAAGAATTGTTTAATGGGTATAATTTGGCTTATAGCGAGGCCATAGAGATTTTAAACAGGTTTGATAATTTCGAAGCCTCAGACAATTTCTTGATGAAAAATTATGCCGATAAAAATAACTGGGCAGCCAAACAAGAAGTTGTAGACCGTCTTTACGAAATTTTAAACAGAAAATTTAAGAATTAATCCCCATTCGGTTTGCATCAAGCTTGAGCAGGATAAATAAGAGTATCGTAAAACTAATTAAAGACGAGCCTCCATAGCTTAAAAAGGGTAAGGGTATACCGATAACAGGCATCAAGCCAATCGTCATGGCAATGTTGATGAAGAAATGGCAAAATAAAATACATGCTACCGAGTAACCATAAATCCTGTTGAAAGAGGAGCGTTGTCTTTCTGCCAATACAACTATTCTAAGCAATAAAACCAGATAGATAAGAATAACGGTAAAGCTACCAGCAAAGCCCCATTCTTCTCCTACGGTGCAAAAAATAAAATCGGTACTTTGTTCGGGTACAAAGTTAAACTTAGTTTGGGTGCCTTGTAAATATCCTTTACCCAGCAAACCTCCAGAACCAATAGCTATTTTTGATTGGTTTACATTATAACCTGCACCTCTTAAATCTGTAGAAATACCTAAAAGAATATCAATCCTCCCTTTTTGGTGAGATTTTAAGACATGATTATAAACAAAATCTACACTAAACATAAAGATGATGGAGAGCGCAAAGCCTGCTATAAAAGTGGTCAGAAGTTTCCGGTTTTTTTGGTAATGATAAATAAGCAATCCCGTAAGGGCAATTAAAGCCAAACTTACCATCAACTTCCCAAAAAGTAGGGTGGTGATGAAAAGGATAATCATCAATACACCAGAAATAAGATAATAGGGAGAAAGCCCTTCTCTGTAAAGTACCAAAATTAAGGAACCAAATACCATAGCAGATCCGGTATCAGGCTGTAGCATAATCAAAAACATAGGCAAGCCCAAAATAGCGGCACAAACTACCTGTGTTTTCAAATCAGAGAGTTTAAAATTGCCTGAGCTTAAATATTTAGCCAGCAATAAACAAGATGACCATTTGGCAAACTCAGAAGGTTGCAGCCTGAAACTTCCTATAGGTATCCAGGCTTGGTTACCGCCAACATTTCTTCCTATCACAAGTACCACAATTAAAAGAAGAATAGTTATGGCATAAAATATAGGCGAGAATGTGCTAAAGAACTTGGCATCCATAAGCAGTATGGCAGTACCTGTAATAATAGCTACAATAATAAAAATCAACTGTTTACCAAAATTGGTATTCATATCAAAAATAGATACGGTTTCATCCGTAAATACCGCAGCATAAATATTAAACCAGCCAATAGCCATCAATAGCAAGAAAAGTAGGATAGTAAAGCTATCTACGTTAAAGAAAAAACTACGATTATGGTTATTGTTCATCTTTCTTACTACTTATTTGGGTACTAGCAGGTATCGCATTGCTGGCAACAGGTTTACTAGTGGTACTATCTTTCTTAATACCAGGCCTAAGCACTCTTTTTTGTCCTGGTAATAAATTGGCTTTTATGATTCTTTCTGTATAATACTTTGGTCTGGTGATAGAGTCTCTAAGGTATTTCTCTATCATTAAACTTGCAATTGGGGCCGACCAAGTAGAGCCAAAGCCAGCATTTTCTACTACTACCGCAATAGCAATTTTAGGATTTTGGCGTGGCGCAAATGCTACAAATACCGAGTGATCCGCACCATGAGGGTTTTGTACCGTACCTGTTTTACCACAAATTTCTATATCAACAATCTTAGAAAAATAACCCGTACCTCCGGGGGCATTTACAACCCTACTCATTCCTTCAATAACAGGTTCAAAATATTTAGCATCTATACCTGCACTATTTTTTATGGTATATTCTTCTTTGATGATTTTCTTATCGCCAATGGCTTTAATCAGGTGTGGTTTATAATAAAAGCCTCTGTTAGCAACAATGGCCATCACATTTGCCATTTGTAATGGAGTAATGCCTAGCTCGCCCTGTCCAATAGATAAAGAAATATTAAAACCCGAGCCCCATTTATTACTGCCCCATCTTTTGGTAAAATAATCTGCAGTAGGTATCAAGCCATCTCTTTCGGCAGGTAAATCAATCCCTAGCTCAGCCCCAATCCCAAACTTCATGACCGCTTCACGCCATCGGGTATAGGCTTTAAAAGGCTTTAAACCAGTTTTGTCAATCATCCTTTGATAGGTATAACCGTAATAGGTATTACAAGAACCCTCAATAGATTTTTCAAGTGCAATGGTGCCATGTACGTGGGTACAGCCCATAAAACCTCTGCTACCATAGCGGTAACCACCAGGGCAATGGAAAGTAGTTTGGGCCGTAATAGCACCCATTTGCTGGGCTACTAAAGCATTAACCACTTTGAAAATAGAGCCCGGAGGATACTCAGCCTGCGTTGGCCTGATGAACATAGGTTTAAAAGGATCCTTCAGAAGCTTCATATAATTATTCCCCCTTTGGCGGCCAACCATTAAGTTAGGGTCGTACTTAGGGCTGCTTACAAAGGCTAAAATTTCGCCGGTAGCAGGTTCAATAGCTACTACGCTACCAATTTTATTATTCATCAATTGCTCACCATACAATTGTAGCTCTTTATCTAAAGAAGAAATCAGCTTATCTCCGGCAACAGCCAAAGTATCATATTTACCCTCAAAAAAGCTTCCTTGCTCTCGGTTATGCACATCAACCATGATGTTTCTTACCCCTCTTTGCCCTCTCAATAAATCTTCGTAAGATTTTTCAATACCCGATTTTCCTATATAATCCCCTTGGGTATAAAAACCAGCATATTTTTCAATTTCTTTATCGTTAACCTCGCCAATATAACCTAAGAATTGCGCAGCGGTAGAGTCGGGGTAATAACGTACAGAACGGGCTAAAACATAAAAACCTGGAAACTGAAATTGCTTTTCCTGAAAAGCAGCATAAGTTTTAGCAGAAAGTTGTTTTTCAAATAATGATGCCCGGTAAGGCGAATAATTGTTGGCCTTCTTATACTTTTTATCAAACTCCTTTTTGGTTATATCAATTAAACGGCAGAATTCTACCGTGTCAAAAGGTTTTACCTGTTTAGGGATAATCATTAAATCATAAACAGGTTCGTTTTGAACCAAAACCTTCTCGTTTCTGTCTAAGATGATACCTCGGGCTGGGTAAATGATAAGTTTTCTGAGTACATTGTTATCCGCAGATAGTTTATAACGGTCATCAATAACCTGAATGTAAAACAGGCGAGCCAGTAAAACCAAAGCGGTAACAATAAATAAGCCTTGGATAATGTATCTACGAGTAAAAAAACTATTCATTTACGCTGTTTTTTTCTATAAAAAAGAGCTTCCGTAATTAATATTAACGTTACCGTAAACGTTGAACTTATCAGAACCCTACTGAAGGTATTAAGTATTTCTGCAAATTTAAAAACCTCCAGATTAAACAGAAAAAAGTGATGAGTTATGGTAAGGATAAGTGTATAAAAGAAAAACCATCTAAAACCCATAATACCTAAGGTAGGCTCTGGGTCGCTATCATAATTGTCTTTTTGTACGGTAATGCTGATGAAAAATACCCTCATTAAAGCTAAAACAGTACAAGCAGCAGCATGCAAGCCTAAAGTATCACTAAACAAATCAATACTAAAACCCATTAAAAAAGATAGGGTAAATAGCAGGATGTTAGGAGTTTCAAAAGGTAATAATAAGATAAAAAGAATATATAAAAAAGGAACATTAAGGTTGTAAAACACCATATTCTTTAACAGGAAAACCTGTATAAAAACTAAGATGATAAACCTTAAAACGTTAAATAACAGAATTCTGCTCATTTATAATTCTTTATTTTGTGCCTCTAGTAATAACTGCTCTGCGGCAAAATTATTTTTGATAATATACACATGCTGCAAAGCATAAAAATTAGTCGATAGCTTTACGCTGATATCTAAAAAGCTACCACCACCTTTAACACCAGATTTTAATACAGTACCAACCATAATCCCTTTAGGAAATATCACCCCTAAACCAGAGGTTACTACCTTGGCTTTTGGTTTGATATTTAGCTGGTTAGGTATATCTGTTAAAGTTACGATTTGCGAGTTTTCACCATCCCATACCAATGGTCCAAAATACGGAGTACCTTCTATAGATGAGTTAATGCGTGTATCCTCATGAAGGATAGATTGTATTGAAGAGAAGTTTTCCGAAACATTCCACACAATACCTACCACACCTGATGGACCTATAACCCCCATTCCTTTTTTGATACCGTGTTTACTGCCACGGTTAATCGTTAAATAGTTATTTCTGGAGGTGATAGATTTATTGATAACTTCTGCCTCGATATACTCATATTGCACCTTATTGATGGTGTCTGTGATTTTTTTACTAACCAGGCTATCGTTAAAATAAGCTGAGGGTAGTTTGCTTCTTAAGAGCGCATTTTCACGGGCTAAGCTGTCATTTACAACCTCAAGATGAAGATATTTACTGATGTTGTTATAGCGTTCGTAAAAATTCCCGACAATTTGGTTGGATGTGTTTAAAGTGCTGGAGCGTTGAAAATCATTGTTCCTAACCAATAAAACAATAGAAATTAGGAAGAATATGACAAATAAAAAGAGGGCATTATAATTACTAATAAACCTCCAAAGATTGCGCATATTGTATTTGATTTACGATTCTTGATTTTAGATTTACGATTTTATTTGCTATGCCTGATCTAAAATCGTAAATCTGAAATCTTTTTTTTTGACTATTGCATTAAGAACTTAAAGTTCTGGATATTTTTTAAGGATATACCAGTTCCCCTCACTACTGCTCTTAAAGGGTCATCAGCTACGTGAACAGGTAATTTAGTTTTAGAACTGATCCGTTTATCTAAACCTCTTAATAAAGCACCACCACCAGTTAAATAAATACCTGTTTGGTAAATGTCGGCAGAAAGTTCAGGAGGTGTAATTTCCAGAGCTTTTAAGATGGCTTCTTCTATTTTAGAGATAGATTTATCTAAACAATGTGCAATTTCTGTATAAGAAACCGTAATTTGTTTAGGCACACCCGTCATTAAATCTCTACCTTGTACAGCAAAATCTGCAGGAGGGTCTTGTAGCTCTGGTAGGGCAGAGCCTACTTCAATTTTAATTCTTTCGGCTGTACGCTCACCAATCATGATGTTATGTTGCCTGCGGATATAATTTACAATGTCAGAATCGAAGTTATCTCCAGCAGTACGGATAGATTGATCGCAGACAATACCAGAAAGCGCAATAACTGCAATTTCTGTAGTACCACCACCAATATCAATAATCATATTACCCATAGGTTCTTCTACATCAATACCAATCCCAACAGCCGCAGCCATAGGCTCGTGTATCAGGTAAACTTCTTTAGCACCAGCAATTTCAGCAGAGTCTCTTACGGCTCTTTTCTCAACTTCTGTAATACCAGAAGGGATACAGATAACCATTCTTAAAGATGGAAAGAACCAGCCTTTACCACCATTAATCATTTTAATCATACCTCTAATCATGTGTTCTGCTGCGTTAAAATCAGCAATTACACCATCTTTAAGCGGACGAACAGTTTTGATATTTTCGTGAGTTTTACCCTCCATTTGCATGGCTTGCCTGCCAATGGCGATAACTTTATTGGTAGTTCTGTCAAAAGCAACTATAGATGGTTCATCTACAACCACTTTGTCATTATGTATAATTAGTGTATTAGCAGTACCTAAATCGATTGCTATTTCCTGTGTAAACCAGTTGAATAAACCCATTTATTTTTTTGATATAGAGAGATGCAAAGGTGCAAAAAATAGTCTTAATCCTAAGCATAATTCGACTATTTTATTGTAAACAATTTAAATTTTTCATGGTCTTTAATAAAAACGTCTAGGCAGTAGAAACTATACTGTCATCCTGAGCGGAGTCGAGTTGTCATCCTGAGCGGAGTCGAGTTGTCATCCTGAGCGGAGTCGAAGGAAAGAAAAGGCTTCGACTCCGCTCCGCCTGACACAAAATGTTGATTGGAGACAACCTTTTCTTTACCATACTGAGTAAGAGCCTTACGTGAAGCGATAGCTTCGCTGTGTTCTCCTAGTTTGTCACCGTCTAGTTTGTCACTGCGAGGTACGTGGCTTCTCTGTCATAACTTATATGAAGAGATAGCTTCAGTATGTTTATTTAGTTTGTCACCGCCTAGTTTGTCACCGCGAGGTACGTGGCTTCTCTGTCATAACCTGTTTGAAGCGATAGCTTCACTATGTTCGCCTAGTTTGTCACCGCCTAGTTTGTC
>NZ_DLHN01000009.1 GCF_002483235.1 Pedobacter glucosidilyticus
TAATGGAGAAGTGGTGTACATGGAAGATCCTAATGTAAATGCATAAAGGATGTACAACTTTTGTAATATCCTATTTGGAAATGATAACCAGCCAACGATTTTACAACAATCTTATACACAAAACAAGATGTTAGCTTTTAGGTTAACAGGAGGTAATTGGGTAGATGTAAGCAGCACCATCAATGCTGCCTGGCCAGGCGAAGGTTATAATGATGGCAACGGTTGGATTACCTTTCCCGCAGGTTCATCCACCTTTAGAAGAACCAATGATAATGCAGGAACTTGGTTAAGTTATCCTAACCTTACCAGTAATACAGGCTCACATAGTGTAGATTATCAGTATTTATACGAGACAGGTAAAGTAAGATACCAACGTGTTACAGGTACTAGTACCTCTGTACATACCATTACTTTTAGTGGCTCTACCGGTGGGCAGGTTGCGCAGCCAGAAATCAATATCCTTAGTGGAAGTAGTTTTAACATCAGCACCAATGCTACTATAACTTGCCCTACGCCCAATACCACCATCCGATACACAACAGATGGTAGCCTACCAACTGCTACAAACGGTACCATTTATACCGGGCCCATCACCATCAGTAATTCTGTTACCTTAAAAGCCAGAGCTTTCCATAACACTAAAACCGAAAGCCGGTTGGCGGCTTCACAAATCATCATCATAGGAGATAGCCAAGCCCCAAGTACGCCTCAATCTTTAAATTCATCAGCTATAACCAGTAGCAGTTTTAGTTTAAGCTGGCAGGCATCAAACGATAATGTTGGTGTAACAGGCTACGAAGTTTTTAGAAACGGAGTATCTATTGCTAATGTTACCGGAACCTCTTATAACGCAACGGGTTTAAACGCTTCTACCACATACAGTATGGCAGTAAGGGCTTATGATGCAGCAGGAAATAACTCAGCTTTAAGTACGGCTTTAAATGTTACCACCCAGGCGGCAGTATCTACCTACAGATATTTACGTTTAGTTGCCCAAGGAACGGTAGGTTTAGATGTTACCTTGCAAAGTATAAATTGGTTGGTAAACACGGCTACTTATCCCAACCCACGTATTGATAATACCAGCAGCAGTAGGGTAGCAGCAAATGTATCTCTTACAAATGCGTGGCGGGCCTATGATAATAGCCTTACTTCTGGCTGGACCATAGCTTCTAATTTCCCGGCAACTATTGATGTAGATTTAGGTGCAGGTAACGGTATTACGCCTACCGGAATAGAAATTGATGCCAACTCTGCAAACAGGGGATTAAGTGCATTTATGTGCTATGGCTCTAATGATAATACTAATTGGACACTATTACACACCAGTTCTGGTTTAACCAGTAGCCATTACCCAAACAGCATAGGTACATTTACTTTCAATAACAATAACCAAAGTTATAGAGACGAACAAAAAACACCTTTTTTAGCGTATCAAAAACAGGATGACGATTTGCTAAACGCTTATCCTAACCCTACCAAAGGTATAATTTATGTTAACCAGGATGCTGCTAAATGTTTACTTACCCTTTATACCTTAACAGGCACACAGCTTTACCAAAAGCAAGGAAATTTCCTTAACCTGGCAGAACTGCCTGATGGTATATATCTGCTAAAAATAACTGTAAATGAAAAAATTAACTTTAAAAAAATTATATTAACAAAATAGATTTTATGTATAAAAATATCCCATAGGAATGCTAATAAAGTTTAAGAAAATGTAAATATTGGTAAAAATATAAGCCGACAGTTTTTTTACTTTTAGATTCACCAATTATATAATAAGTTATGAAAATAAAATTCTACAAATCTTTATTGTTTCCGGCAGCATTAATTGCCTTAACAAATAGTGCTGATGCACAAACCATGGTGGTAGGTGCTACTAGAGATATATCAAGCTCTAACCATTACTCTATCGCTGTAACCAGTGCGGGTGTTTTGTATGCAGGAGATGTAGGTACAACTAAGCGTATAACAAAAACTATTGCGCCTAGTGTTACACAAACCGCTGTGATTAACCCAGCGGGAGGAAATCCAAGAGGTTTAACTTTATCTGCAAACCAAAGTACGCTTTATTTTTATACGGATGACGGAGTTATCAGTAGCCTTAATTTAACAACAGAAGTTAAAACTGATTTAGTAACAGGGCAAGGTAGTGATGTTGAGGATATGGTTTTAGATGAAAATGGAGATTTAATATATGCTAAGAAGTTTACAGGCGATATTTTAAAATTGAATCCTACCACGCTTGCCATTACTACATTAATTAATGGTGGTTATTCAGGGTCATCAACGAATGCTGGGGATGGTCTGACACATGATAATGCAGCCAATACACTGGTTACCGGTAATATAAGTGGTTTAGCTTACGATAAAATTAGAAAGATTTTATATATAGCAGACCGTACTAGTGCTCGTATTCGTAAAATAGATTTAAATCCAGCGAGTCCTACTTATAAATTAATTTCTACCTATGCAGGTACGGGTACTGGTGTCGATGGGTCTCCAAACGGACTAGCAAATGTAACTAACATTACCAATCAAATTTGGGGTATGGACGTTGATGGAAATGGTAATTTATATTTTGTAGACAGAGGCGCAGGTAAAATTAAAAGGGTAGATTATGCTACAGGAATATTAACTGTAGAAGCAGGCGGTGGTTCTGGTAGCGTAGCCCCTATTACACCGGGTTCGGCTCCAACAACCTATAACCTTGGTACCAGTAATCCAACAGATGTTTACATTTTTAACGGTGGCTATTATATAGCCAATGGTAATGGTGGTAATAACGCATTTAGAGTTAATGACTCAACCCTTCCTGTTACCATTACAGGTTTTGCGGCAAAAGCAGTTAACAATGCTATTGTAGTACAGTGGAAAACACAGGAAGAAGTTACTTTCAGCAGGTTTGAGCTTTTAAGATCTACAGATGGTACTAACTTTAGCGTAGTAGATGTACAAGCAGCAAAAGGAAATGGCTCTTCTTACAGCTATACAGATGCTAATGTTGCTTTAGGTAATACATATTACTATAAGCTTAATAGTATAGACCAAGATGGTACATCAGCCTTAAGCCAGCCAACAGTAGCAAGTTTAGGTGGTGCAAGTGATGATATTGTGGTATTCTCTAATACTCAAGATAATGCCATCAACATCAATACAGCTAGTGCAGAGAAACTAAGTGTTAAACTTGTTAATTTAACAGGTCAGCTTATTTATAAAGGAGATTTTTCTGGTAGCAATACCATCAGTACATCTGCTTATGCAAAAGGTATTTATGTGGTAACCATTACAAACGCTAGCGGTAAAGTTATTAAAGTACAAAAAGTTGTAATTTAAGTTTAATAGGTTCTAAAAATGAAATCCTATGTGTTAAAAAGCATAGGATTTTTTTTATTTGGTTAGAAATTATAAAACAGCTATTTAAGTAAATATAATTTAAAGATATGCCAAGTTAATAAAATCAGAATCTAAAAAATAGCCTATTTTAGCCATTTCAAGCCAATATAAATTATAAAGTTAAAATCATGAAAATCAAATTTGCTTGCTTAGTATTAAGCTTATTTATCACAACAACAGGTATTGCACAAAAAAAATACGAACCTACCTGGGAGTCTATAGACAGTAGACCAGTACCACAATGGTTTCAGGATGCTAAATTTGGTATTTTTATACATTGGGGTGTGTATTCTGTTCCTTCTTATATTTATATCAACAGAGAAGGCTCTGTTTATGATTGTTATGCAGAATGGTATGAAATACTTGCCATGTCTAGAAAAGGGCCAAGCAGAGATTTTCATGATAAAATGTATGGTAAAAATTTTGGTTACAGACAGTTTGCGCCTATGTTTAAGGCAGAGCTTTGGAATCCGGATAAGTGGGCAACCCTTTTTAAAGATGCCGGAGCTAAATATGTTATCCTAACCTCCAAACATCACGATGGTTATACGCTATGGCCTTCAACAAGTCCTTATTCTAAAGGATGGAATGCATTAGAAGTAGGCCCTAAAAGAGATTTAGTTGGTGATCTTACAAACGCTGTAAGAGCTAAAGGACTAAAAATGGGACTATATTACTCCTTAATGGAATGGGAAAGCACCCCAACAGATAGGCCAGGTAATTTTAACGGCTATTACCTGCCAGATTCTATCATCTCAAAATATAAAATACCTGCTGATAAAATGATTTCAGAGCATATTGTTCCGCAAATGAAAGAATTGGTGATGAAATATCAGCCAGCTATCATTTACCCTGATGGTGATTGGGATGAGGATTATAAGCGTTTACAAAGTTTAGAATTTTTAAGCTGGTTATATAACAATGCGCCTAATAAAGATGAAGTAGCAGTAAACGATAGATGGGGAAAAGTAAGAGGCGAACATGGTGGTTACTATTCAAGAGAATATGCGGATACAGATGACGTAAGTAATGACCATCCTTGGGAAGAAATACAGGGAATGGGCTATTCTTTTGGTTATAACAGAAATGAGGATATACATGATTACCGCAGCTCTGAAGAATTGATCCACTTATTAGTAAATACTGTTGGTAGAGGCGGTAATTTATGCTTAAACGTTGGTCCAACGGCTGATGGTAGAATCCCGGTAATTATGGAGCAAAGGCTATTAGATATTGGTGAATGGCTAAAAATTAATGGCGAAGGTATTTATGGTACACAAGCATGGCATAACCCGGCAGAGGTAAAACCTGCCCCGGCTAAAGTAGCAAGCACAGAAGAGAAAAAAGAAAAATCTGCTGCTGAAGCGGCAGCAACCTCAACCAACAAAGAAGTATTTTATACCTATAAAGGAAATGATTTATATATTTTAACAACCAAGTTGCCAGAAAGCCATTTGCATGTAGAGGGTTTAACCTTACCAAAAGGGCTTAAAATAGAATTATTGGGGGCTGATGTATTACCAAAATATAAATCTAAGAACGGGAAACTAAGCATAGAGCTACCAAAAGTTGCACCTAATGCTATCAAAAGTAAATACGCTTATGTACTTAAAATTACCGGAGGTGCCGAGGGTTTATTGTCAAAATAAGATATTGTAAATAAGTCATAATTTATGTAAAGCTTGCTGATCATCATTTCAGCAAGCTTTATTTTTTAGAAGTGTAAATTTTTAATTTGTCAATTTAGTTTAAAAAATAGCCAATTTATTATAATCAGCCAACTTGCTTAATCAATATCTTTAGCATTTATAAACCCCAAAATTATAGTCCCACTTCTTAATAAAAATTTTTAAGAATTAAATTTAATATGCTTACGAACAGGAAATATTTACTTCCATTTATACTTATTACAACGCTTTTTTTCTTGTGGGGTTTTGCTCATAATTTAAATCCCATATTAATTCCACATTTAAAAAAAGCATGTGAGTTAACAGATTTAGAATCAGCACTGATAGACTCTGCCTTTTACATTGGTTATTTTATAATGGCCATACCATCGGGTATGCTCATGAAAAAGTTTGGCTATAAATCTGGTATTGTATTTGGCCTTTTATTGTTTGCCATAGGTGCTTTTTTGTTTTGGCCAGCCGCAGAATTAAGAAACTTTAGTTTCTTTTTACTTGCCTTATTTATCATAGCCAGTGGTTTAACATTTTTAGAAACAGCAGCCAACCCTTATATAACGGTTCTAGGCGAGCCAGAAACCGCTACTATCAGGCTTAATTTTTCACAATCTTTTAATGGTTTGGCAGCCACCTTGGCTCCTTTCCTAGGAGGGATATTTATATTATCAGGTGTTCATTTATCTGATGAACAAAAAGCAAACATGTCTCTTCTGGAAAAAGAAGAATTCTTAAGACAAGAAGCTCTCAGTGTACAAATCCCTTACCTGCTTATTGGTATCATTGTTTTATTGGTTGCTATCATCATCTGGCGTGTAAAATTACCAGAAATAAGCGTCGATAATCATGAAAATTCCATATCAAAACGAAGCATTTGGAAGAATAAAAATTTAATTTTTGGTGTTATTGCTCAATTCTTTTACGTAGGAGCGCAAGTGTGTGTATCTAGCTTTTTTATCAGATTTATTGGTGTGGCAGCTGGCGTAGCAGAAAAAGACGCAGCTATGTACCTATCTGTTGCTTTATTGGTATTTATGATAGGTCGTTTTGTTGGAACATTTTTAATGAAATACATCAGTCCGAGAGTATTACTAGCCATTTATAGCATAGCTAACGTGATATTATTAATAATGGCTATTAATTTCGGCAATATGCTATCTATCTATGCTCTTATTGGGGTTGAATTTTTTATGTCTATCATGTTTCCAACCATATTCTCTTTAAGCTTAGATGGCTTAGGAGAAGAAAAGAAAATAGGGTCATCCTTATTGGTGATGGCCATAGCAGGAGGTGCTTTTTTCCCTTTAATTATGGGTAAAATATCAGATATGGTAAATATACAAATCGCCTATATCGTACCGCTATTTTGCTTTTTAATAGTTTTCTTATTTGCAGTACAATCAAAAGTTAAGTTTAATGAATAGATATTGTTTAGCTCTGGATCTTGTGGATGATGATACTTTAATACAAGAATACGAACGTTATCATGTTAAAATATGGCCAGAAATAGAAAAAAGTATAAAGGATAGTGGTATACTCAGTATGCAGATATACAGGCTGCACACCAAGTTATTCATGATTATGGAAACTACAGATGATTTTAGCTTTGCTGAAAAAGCAAAGAAAGACCAAGAGAACCCAAAAGTACAAGAATGGGAAAACCTGATGTGGAAATATCAAAAAGCTTTACCCCAGGCCAAAGAAAACGAAAAGTGGATTTTAATGAAAAAAATATTTGATTTATAAATATATAAATGAACCCTTCAAACAAGAATTACCTCCAAATACACCCTCAGGATAATGTGTTGGTTGCATTACAAGATCTTCCTAAAGGAACCGTAATTGAACATCTAAAAGAAAATTTCATTTTGTTAGATGATGTTAAAGCGAAGCATAAGTTTGCCACAACCGCTTTACAACCAAATGATGAAGTTATTATGTATGGCGTACTTGTAGGAAAAGCAAACGAACCTATTCATCAAGGTGCTTTGTTAACCATCACCAATGTTAAACATGCTACAAATGATTTTTCTTTAGGTAAAAGAAATACCAGCTGGACTTTGCCCGACACGCAAAAATGGCAAGACAAAACTTTTAATGGTTACCACCGCTCTGATGGTTCTGTAGGAACGGCTAATTATTGGTTAGTTATTTCTCTGGTATTTTGCGAAAATCGCAATATGAATATCCTAAAACAGGCTTTGGTAGATAAGCTGGGCTATGGTAAAACCACCAGTTATCAATTAAAATCTGATATATTGGTAGAATATTACAAATCAGGAAAAACGGTTGATGATATCTTAAGTATCAACTTTGATGAGATAAAAACCGACGAGCATAAAGCCAATCCATTATTCCCAAATGTAGATGGGATAAAATTTTTAACACATGATTTAGGATGTGGCGGTACACGTAACGATGCCAGAAATTTATGTGGTTTATTGGCTGGTTATATTACCAATGCCAATGTGGCTGGCGCTACGGTATTAAGTTTAGGATGCCAAAATGCACAAGTAAGTTTATTAAAAGAAGAAATTTCTAAACGCGATGCGCATTTTTCTAAGCCCTTGTATGTTTTTGAGCAACAGGTAGAAGGCACAGAAGAAAACCTAATCAATAAAGCTTTAAAGAGTACCTTTTGTGGTTTAATAGAAATAAATAAATTAACCCGTAAACCAGCGCCTTTAAGTAAACTTTGTGTTGGTTTAGAGTGTGGTGGCTCTGATGGGTTTTCTGGAATATCTGCAAACCCGGCAATAGGTTATACTTCTGATTTAATATCGGCTTTAGGAGGCTCTGTTATACTGGCAGAATTTCCTGAGCTATGTGGTGTAGAGCAAGAACTTGCAGACCGCTGCGTAGATGATGAAAACGCTAGCAGATTTATAAGTTTAATGAAATCTTATAATGATAAAGCAGAGGCTTTAGGCTCGGGTTTCTTTGCCAATCCATCACCAGGAAACATCAAAGACGGATTAATTACGGATGCTATAAAATCTGCAGGAGCCGCAAAAAAAGGAGGTACTTCACCCGTAACTCAGGTACTTGATTATCCAGAAAAAGTTGAAAAACCAGGTCTTGTTTTACTTTGTACACCAGGTAGCGATGTAGAAAGTACAACCGCAGTAGTAGGTGCCGGAGCCAATATTGTATTGTTTACCACTGGTTTAGGAACCCCAACCGGAAACCCTGTAGCCCCTGTTATAAAATTATCTACCAACACAGCTTTATACAAAAAAATGCCCGATATTATTGATATCAATTGTGGGTCTATTATAGAAGGAGAAGAAACTATAAAACAAGCTGGAGAAAGAATTTTAGAGTATGTTATAAAAGTGGCAAGCGGCGAAGAAACGCCAAAATCTGTTAAACTTTGCCAGGATGATTTTATACCTTGGAAAAGAGACATCTCTTTATAAAATTATGTAATCAAATTTATTCAATGAAGACATCATGAAAATTAAACTTAGTTATTTATTGTTTTTTTGCTTATCCCTTCCATTTTATAGTGCCCAAGCTTTTCAGCATGATGCTTATTTAAAAGTACAAGAAAATTTAAAACAAGGTTGGCATACCTATAACCATAGCAGTATTTTAAGTTATGTTTATATGCCCGGTAATTTTTCGGTTAAATTAAGCTTAAAAAGTAATAATATAGGCTTATACGGTTATATGGGCGATGCCTATATCTCAACAAAAGTAAAAAGACCAGAACATGTATTTCCGATAGCTTACAGTGCAAACGGAGACTATAGTGAAGTTTTATTAACTTATGAGGGGATAGAAGTAAACATTAAATCTGCAAATATTAATGACGAATTATATTTGCTGGTTACCCCAATAAAATATAGTGGGCTTAAACCAACTATAGTGCTTGAAGGTGGTATCTTATGGAATGCAAATGGTACGGTACAAAAAGATGGCCATACCATCATAGCTCAATTGCCACAGAAAAAAATTCAGGTACAGGCAACCCAACGAGCAACAAAATCTATCTTGCCTATTAATAACCCTTATTTGGCTTTTGATATGGAGGGAAAAATTGGTTTTACAAGTAAAGCCAACTTAACCTTAGCAGCTATAGAACAAGCCATTGAGACAGTTAAGTTAAAACATCAAAAAAATCTAGAGCAATATAAAAACCAGGCAGAAATGGTTAGCATCATACAAAATGCTATTGGTTTTAATACTACATACGACCCCCTAAACGATAGGGTAATTACACCCGTAAGCAGGTACTGGAGCGAATCATTTGGAGGTCCGTTTGTATTGTTTGCCTGGGATACCTATTTTGGAGCTTATATGGCGGCACTTTTTAACAAAGATTTAGCCTTTTCTAATGCCATAGCTATTACCAAGAGCTTAACGCCTGGAGGTTTTGTACCTAACTATACTTCCGGAGAGAGCAGAATGTCTGCCGATAGGTCACAACCCCCGGTTGGTAGCACCATGATTAGAGAAATATATAGAAAACATCCAGAAAAATGGTTCTTAGAATATGTTTTTGATGATTTATTAAGCTGGAACAACTGGTGGGTAAAGAGTAGAGCTACCTCAGAAAATTTATTATGTTGGGGTTCAGATTCCTTAGGAGATGCATCAGCAAATACTTGGCAAGCGGCAGCTTATGAATCTGGTTTAGATAACTCGCCCATGTTTATTGATGTTCCGTTTAATAAAAATACACACTTAATGGAGCAAGCAGATGTAGGCTTACAAGCACTATTTATTATGGATTGCGAGGCTTTAGCAGACATTGCCCAAATACTAGGTAAACAAAAAATTGCTAAACAATTAAAAGACAGAGCGGCTATCTATAAAAAAGCATTAACTAAATTATGGGATCAAGAAACAGGGCAATACTTAAATTACAGAACTGATATTAAAGCTTTTAACCAGGTAACTTCTCCTACAAATTTCTATCCTTTACTCATTAATTTACCTAAACAATCACAAGCTGATAGGATGATTAGTCATCTACAAAACCCTGAGGAATACGCTGGAGATTGGATTATACCCTCTATACCTAAAAATAATAAGTATTATCAGGAACATGACTATTGGAAAGGTAGAGTATGGGGCCCATTAAACTTATTGGTTTATTTAGGTCTGAGGAACTATAATACCACTTATAAAGCAGAATTGGTTGAGAAATCTGCAAAATTATTGGTAGACAATTACAAAGCAACAGGGGGGTATGTTTACGAAAATTATCATGCTATAGCAGGAGTAGGCAGAACCCCAGATGAAATCATCAATCAATCAGATAATTTTTACCATTGGGGTGCATTGCTAGGTTTTATTTCTTTAATAGATGAAGGTTACATGGGTAAACCACTTCAAAAAATAAGTAAATAACTTAAGCATAGATTTTTTTTAAGTAAACAAAACAAGTATTCGTGATTTGATTTTTTTTAATGGATTTAAATTTAAAAGATAAAGTAGTTATAGTTTCGGGTGGAGCTAAGGGTATAGGAGAGGGAATTGTTAAAGTTTTAGCAAATGAAGGCGCAATACCAGTAATTATAGGTAGAAATATTGCAGATGCTAATAAAGTAGTAGACAATATGTTAGGTGCTGGTTATCAGTCTTTTGCTGTACAGGCAGAGTTAAGCTCGCCAGAGGAGTGTAAAAAATCTATTCAAGCTGTAGTAGATAAATTTGGTAAAATTGATGGCTTGGTAAATAATGCAGGCGTTAATGATGGTGTAAATTTAGAACACGGTAGTTATGAAAAATTTATGGCATCCTTACATAAAAATTTGGTGCATTATTATCTTCTAGCGCATGAGTGTTTACCTTATTTAAAAAAATCTAGTGGTAATATTGTTAATATAGGTTCCAAAACTGCCGAAACAGGGCAAGGCGGAACATCAGCTTATGCTGCCGCTAACGGAGGTAGAAATGCCTTAACCAGAGAATGGGCTGTAGAACTTCTAAAATACAATATCAGGGTAAATGCAGTTATCGTAGCAGAATGTTATACTCCTATGTATGAGAACTGGATTAAATCTCTTGAAAACCCTGAAGAAAAGCTAAAAGAAATAACCAATACCATCCCTTTAGAAAACAGAATGACTACAGCAGAGGAAATAGCTAATATGGTGGCATTTTTATTATCTGAAGTATCAAGTCATACAACCGGGCAACTTATCCATGTAGACGGAGGCTATACCCATTTAGATAGAGCATTGAATAAAACACAATAATGAAAAAATTATGCTTTAGCCTCTTATTGGCTTTTTGTATTATTCTTTTTTCTTATGCACAGCAAGGGACTGTCATCAAAAACTTATCCTTAAAAAGTAACATCTTAAATAAAGAGATGAAATATGCTGTTTATTTACCGGCTAATTATGATAAAGGGGATAAAAAATATCCTGTTTTATATTTACTACATGGTTATGGAGATAACGAAAATGCTTGGATTGATAAAGGTAAAATAGTGGATGCTTTAAACAGTCAAAGATTAGCTAGCCTTAATTTTCCGATAATTATCGTTATGCCTGATGCTATGAAAACATATTATATGAACTTTCACGATGGTTCTGTAAAATACGAAGACTATTTTTTTAAAGAGTTTATTCCATACATAGAAAATAACTATAGGATAGAAAAGAACAAAAATTCTAGAGCAATATCAGGTTTATCTATGGGTGGTTTTGGCTCTTTTTTATATGCTATCAAATATCCAGGATATTTTAAAGTGGCAGCACCTCTTAGTTCTGCTATAAGAACAGATGAAGAGTTAGTGAGTATGAAAGATTCTATTTATCATCGTTCTGCTTATGCTCATTTATTAGGGAAGAATTTAAGAGGAAAGAAAAGGCTAAATAAAACCTGGTACGAAAACTCCATCATTAACTTAATAGAACGTGGTCAAATAGATAGTTTAAAAAGTGTGAAATGGTATATAGACTGTGGAGATGATGATTACCTGATAAATGGCAATATCATGACCCATTTGGCATTAAAGAAAAGAGAAATTCCACATGAATTAAGAATAAAAGATGGCGCACATAATTGGGCCTATTGGCAAGCAGCGTTTATAGATGTATATCAGTTTATTTACCAAAATTTAAAGTAGTTTATGCTTTCAACAAAATATTACCTATGCCTATTTGCGGCTTTGTTATTCCTGTTTAAATCTGCAAAGTCTCAAGATTTGTTTGCAAAACAAAAAGAAGCTTGGTTAAAAATTGCCGAACAATACCAACCAAAACTTGAGCATGAAGCCGTAGCACCTAAAAGTATGGTTAATATTGTAAAGGATGAAAATGCTTTTCAAGGGTACAAAGCTGTTAAGGTTAATGGTTTAGATAGTTTAAACCAACAGTCTTTCAATAAATTAAGCCAGGTTATTGTTGATTTTGGCGCTCACTACACCGGTTACTGCGAAATAGATTTTAAAATATTAAAAGGTACTGCTGATGCACCAACTAGGCTAAAATTTACTTTTGGCGAAGTGCCATCAGAAATTATGGCCGTGACAGAAAAATACACTGGCGTACTAAGTAAAGGCTGGACACAAGAAGAAATCATCAATTTAGAAAGTATACCTTACCAATTAAAATTACCAAGAAGAGTATCTGGCAGATATTTAAAGATAGAGCTATTGGGCGCTTCGCCGTGGTTTGAATTTGCTATAGATAAAATAACCTTAAATACCACAACATCTGCCTCGGGTTGGGTAAATCAATTCAGGAAATTTGATGACCCCTTAATCACCAAAATAGATAGTGTAAGCGTACTTACTTTAAAAGAGTGTATGCAAACAGTTTTTGAAGATGGCCCTAAAAGAGATCAAAGATTATGGATAGGCGATTTATACCTGCAAAGTTTGGCTAATAATTATTCTTTCAAAAGTCACGATTTAACCAAAAGAAGTTTGTATTTATTAGCTGCTTTAAGTGATTCATTAGGTTATTTACCTTCCAATGTATTTGAGAAACCTTATCCGCATGCACAAAAAGGTGCTCATATTATAGATTATAGCTTACTCTATATCGCAACTTTAAAAGAGTATGTAAGCTTTTCTAAAGATTTAAATACCGGAAATGATTTATGGCCTTTAGCTTTACATCAGTTTAATTATTTGATGAAATTTGTAAATCAAGAAGGTAAATTTAATTATGCAGAGGCCAATAAAAATGGAGGTTCTTTTTTTGATTGGCATCCAGATTTAGATAAAGAAACTGCTACACAAGCCATCTTAATTTTTGCAGCAAAAGAACTTATTTCTTTGGCAAAAAGTTTAGATAAAGCAAAAGAGGTAGAAGCTATTCAAGCTAAAATATCACTTTTAGCCAATTATTTAATTAGCCATAATTTTGACGAAAAGCAAAGGCTTTTTGTAAGTGGAGCGAAAAATCAGGTTTCTTATGCTTCGCAAATTTGGGTTGTTTTGGCTGATATTTTACCTAAAAAAACAGCTAAAGAAATTCTGATAAATGTTAGCCGTTATAAAAATGCTGTAAAACCAGTTACTCCTTATCTGCACCATTATTATGTACAAGCATTAATCAATACCAAGCAAAATGCGGCAGCAGCAGAGCTGTTAAAGCAACATTGGGGCAGTATGATACAAAAAGGAGCAGATACTTTTTGGGAAGTAAATGTGGTGGATAATGATTTTTCATCGCCCTATAATTTCTATCCTATAAATAGTTATTGCCACGCATGGAGTTGTACACCTATGTATTTTATAAGAAAGTATCCAGAAATTTTTCAAAAGAGTAAATAGGCTGATTCCAGAAATTTTTATCATTTCTTGTACAAAAAGTTTAAAAAACTGCCAATTCTAATCAGTTTTTAGTAAAGCTTACTTTTTAGATTTGAGCCATAAACCTTGATGATGCTTTACAAACTTCGTTTAACTTTTGTACTTATTGCTATTGGTTTAAATGTAGGAGTTCAAGCTCAAGACTTTATCCCAATACTTAAAAAAAGAGCCTATTTAAACAATAGTTATCAGAAACTTCTTAAAGTAACAGATACTTTAAAAATTGCCTTTATAGGTGGTAGTATAACAGAAACAAATAAAGGCTGGAGAGACCAAACCATGCAATGGTTTGCTAGTAAATATCCAAACGCTAAGTTTAAACAAATAAATGCGGGTTTAAGTGGTACAGGCTCATCGCTAGGGGTTTACAGGATAGATGAACATGTATTAAACCACCAGCCCGATTTGGTATTTATAGAATTTGCTGTAAACGATTATAAAGCGTCAAAACATCATATTTTAGAAGCTTTTGAAGGCATGGTTCTGAAAATCAAGAATGCTAATCCTAAAACAGATATTTGTTTTATTTATACCTTCTCAGAGGCCATGTTAGAGAGCTATGAAAAAGGCTTTTATCCTAACTCCATTATCGCAATGGAAGAAATCGCAAGCCATTACAATATCTCATCAGTAAATTTTGCGCCAGATATTATCCAAAGGATAAAAAATAAAACATTGGTCGTGATTGGGCCAAAGCAGCATTCAGATACTACTTATTTCTCCTCAGATGGTGTTCATCCTTATGAAAATACAGGACATCTGTATTATACGCAAACCTTAACCAAGGCTTTAGATAAGTTATTAAACAAAGGGAAGCGGTTTAACTCTAAAAAAGACATTTACTATTCTGCTCAATTGGAAAAAGCAAAAATGACTCATCTTGAAACGCAGATGTTTAATGGTATTAAGGCAGAAATTCCTCCATCTAAGTTTTCATCCCTGCTACAAAATATTTTCGCCTTAAACCAAGAAGAAGACCTTTTACAAATACAATTTAAAGGAGATAGAATTGGTTTTATGGATATTATTGGACCATCATCAGGAACATTAAAAATAAAAATTGATGATCAAGAACCCCAATATATCACCCGTTTTGATAGATTTTGCTCCTACGAAAGATTGCATTGGTTTATTATTGATGGCTTAGCGCCAGATATTCAGCATAGCATCAGCATAAGCTTAGCCCCAAATAGGATAGATAAAGCAAGAATTTTAGGTAAAGCCACAGATACTGAAGATTACAAAAAAGAAACTTGGAGAGTTGGTAAAATTTTAATGGTAGATAAATAATTAGTAAAAATGAAAATATACAAAATAACAGACGGTATCGTAATTGAAGATGAGAAAAACAATTACTATTTAACAAAAGAAGAAAATTTTGATCAGTTCATCAATCAGGAAAATTTATATAATTTTCTTGAGAACAAGATTGCAGGTTTAACACCTTTGATAGACACAAATTTCCAATCTCAAATACAAGCGCCATTGGCATCGCAAGAAGTTTGGGCAGCAGGGGTAACCTATCTTAGAAGTAGAGATGCAAGAATGGAAGAATCTCAGGAAGCTGCAGGGGCAACATTTTATGATAAAGTTTATGATGCAGAAAGACCTGAGATATTTTTTAAAGCTACAGCACAGAGGGTAGTAGGTACCAACCAAAAAGTAAGAATAAGAAAGGATTCTACCTGGAATGTACCAGAGCCTGAATTAACATTATTGGTTACATCAAGTGGTAAAATTGTGGGTTATACCATTGGTAATGATATGAGCTCTAGAAGTATAGAGGGCGAAAATCCGTTGTATTTACCGCAGGCAAAAGTTTATGAAAAATGTGCTGCTTTAGGGCCATGTATTTATGTTCCTAAAGCTCCTATCTCGCCAGAAACAAAAATCAGTATCATCATTAATAGAGGTGGGAATACATTATATCAAGATAGTGTACACATTAGTCAAATGAAAAGGAAACATACCGAGTTGGTTGAGTTTTTATTTAGAGAATGCGACTTCCCTTATGGATGTTTTTTAATGACAGGTACATGTTTGGTACCACCAAATGAATTTACTTTAGAAAGCGGAGATGAGATAAGTATCTACATAGAAAATATTGGAACACTTAAAAATAGCGTAGAATAATGGATATAACTGGAAAACATCTTATAAATGGCGAATTTGTAGCTAGAGGAAATACAAGTTTTAACGCCCATTTTGCCGACGGAGATAAAAACTTAACGCATAGTTTTTACGAAGCTACCTTACAGGAAGTAAGCGATGCTTGCAACGCTGCACAAAAAGCTTTTGAAGCGTATAAGCTTAAAAGTGATACCAAAAGAGCAGAGTTTTTAGAAGAAATAGCCTTAGAAATAGCAGCATTAACCAAACCTTTGGTAGAAACTGCACAAAAAGAAACTGGTTTGCCAGAGGCAAGACTAAACGGAGAAATTGGGCGCACCACTTCGCAGTTAAATTTATTTGCCAAATTATTAAAAGATGGACATTGGGTTAATGCGATTATAGACGAAGCCCAGCCAGAGCGTTTACCTTTGCCAAAAGCAGATATCAGAATGTTACAAGTACCACTAGGGCCGGTTGCAGTTTTTGGAGCTAGTAATTTCCCTTTTGCATTTTCTGTAGCAGGCGGAGATACCGTTAGTGCTTTAGCTGCAGGTTGTCCTGTAGTGTTTAAAGCACATCCTGCGCATCCTGCAACTTGCGAGATAGTAGCACAAGCGATAAAGAAAGCAATCATCAAGTGTCAAATGCCCCTTGGCGTATTTAATATGCTACAAGGGCAAACCCACGAAACGGGTGGTGCTTTAGTTCAAAATGATTTGATTACCGCCGTAGGTTTTACAGGTTCTTTCAAAGGTGGAAAAGCCCTTTATGATTTAGCAACCAGAAGAGCATGCCCTATACCCGTATATGCAGAAATGGGGAGCGTTAATCCTGTATTTTTTCTTCCAGGAATTTTGAAAGAAAAGAAAGAAGAACTAGCTAAAGGCTTAGCAGCATCTGTAACCTTAGGGGTTGGGCAGTTTTGTACCAATCCGGGTTTGTTTGTAGTAGAGCAATCAGAACAAGCAGATGGTTTTATCAAACAAACAGCCTCAGATTTGTCAAGTATTACCTTAGGTCCCATGCTAACGCCAGCGATAAAAAAGGCCTTTATAGATGGTATTCATCACATCAAACAAGAAAATGGTGTAACCAGCCTTACACAGGATGCACAAAATGCAGAAGTAAGACCACAGTTATTGCTTAGTCAGGTTGATACGGTTATCCGAAACGAGAAAATAATGGAAGAAGTTTTTGGCCCATCTACTGTAGCTGTTAGTGCGGCAAATGTTTCAGAGGTGATTAAATTTGCTAAATCATTAAAAGGACATTTAACGGCTACCGTGTTTGGTACAGATGATGATTTAAAACAATATCAGGAGCTTATCCATATACTTCAACAAAAAGTAGGAAGACTAATTTTTAATAATTTCCCAACTGGGGTTGAAGTTACGCATGCCATGGTACATGGTGGTCCATATCCTGCAACAACTGATGCTCGTTCTACATCAGTTGGTACAACAGCGATATATAGGTTTACAAGACCATTATGCTTCCAGAATTGTCCGGATGACTTGTTACCCGATGCCTTAAAAAGAGGAAATCCTTTAAATATTATCAGAACTGTCAACGGAGTATCATCTAAAAATTAAAGCTTAAATTCTTTATATCATGATTAATAAATGCACCTACTTCTTGGTTTTGATAAGCTTTTTTAATACTGCATCAGCACAAGAAAAAAATATAGAAAGAAAAATAGATAGCCTGATTTCTTTGATGACACTTGAAGAAAAAGTAGGGATGATTCATGCTAATTCTTCTTTTACCTCTGGCGGAGTTCCGCGTTTGGGTATTCCAGAACTGATAACTTCTGATGGCCCACACGGAGTAAGGGTAGAACATGGCAGAGATTGGGATTATACCAATGATAACGTAGATGATGCAGGTACTTATCTGCCAACCGGAATTGGGCTTGCAGCTACTTGGAATACCAAATTGGGTTACGAATTTGGAAAAGTATTAGCTAATGAAGCCAAAGCAAGAGGAAAAGATGTGATTTTGGGTCCAGGAGTCAACATTATTAGAACACCTTTAAACGGAAGGAATTTTGAGTATTTAAGTGAAGATCCTTATTTAAATGCCCGTATGGCTGTTGGTTATATCAAAGGTGTACAAGACCAAGGCATATCTGCCAGTGTAAAGCATTACATTGCCAACAACCAAGAAAAAGACAGAAATACCATAGATGTAAATATGAGCGATAGAGCTTTACATGAAATTTATTTACCGGGTTTTAAGGCTGCTGTTTTAGAAGGCGATGTAAATACGGTAATGGGTTCTTACAATAAATTTAGAGGGCAGTGGGCGGCTCAAAACCACTATTTAATCAATCAGATTTTAAAAGGACAATGGGGCTTTAAAGGGGTATTGATAAGTGATTGGGGAGCTATACATAACACCATGGAAGCCTTATACAATGGTACGGATATAGAGTTTGGCTCTGAGTTTACTTTACCTAAAGGGGCAGGTTATAATGATTTCTTCTTAGCAGATACCGTAATTAGTTTAGTTAAGGATAAAAAAGTACCTGTAGCTATTATTGATGAAAAGGTAAGGCGCATTTTAAGAATCATGTATAAAACCAATATGTTGGAGAATGCTAAACGTACACCGGGTGCATTTGCTACACCAGCACATTTTAAAAAAGCCCTAGAAATTGCAGAAGAGTCTATTGTGCTTTTAAAAAATGAGAATAACATTTTGCCTTTAAATGCAAAGAAAATTAAAACTATTGCAGTTATCGGACTTAATGCAAAACGTCCGCATGCTTTTGGTGGAGGTAGCTCTCATGTTAAAGCAAAATATGAGATTACTCCCTTACAAGGTATAGAGAAATATTTTGCTGGTAAAGCAAAAGTAGTTTATGCTGATGGTTATGAAATCAAAAGAGGTGCTGCAGCTAACCCTCAGTTAATTAATGAAGCGGTTAAGTTAGCAGCAAACGCAGACCAAGTAATTTTTGTAGGAGGCTGGCATCACGGTTATGATTATACCAAATGGGAAGAAAAAGCTTACGATACCGAAGGGGAAGATAAACCCGATATGAAATTGCCATCCGGACAAGATGACCTGATTAAAGCACTATTAAAAGTAAAACCAAATACCATCAATATCATGATGGGAGGCGGTCCTGTTGATATGTCTGCTTGGATTAAGGATGCCGCCGTAGTTGTACAAGCGTGGTACCCTGGTATGGAGGGTGGTACAGCTTTAGCCAACATCATTTTTGGTAAAACAAATCCATCGGGTAAGCTTCCAGTAACTTTTCCAGTAAAGTTAGAAGACTCTCCGGCACATAAACTAGCTGCCTACCCAGGTACAAATGGTGTAACCTATTATAGCGAGGATATATTTGTTGGTTATAGATATTTTGATACCTATCAGGTAAAACCACAATTTGCTTTTGGCCATGGTTTGTCTTATACTCAATTTAAATATGATGATATAAAGGTATTGGTACAGCCAGATAGCACCATAAAAATTACTTTTAATTTAAAAAATACAGGTAAAAAAGCAGGTTATGAAACCACTCAATTATATGTTGCAGCACTTAACCCAACCATAGCAAGACCTGTAAAAGAGCTAAAAGGCTTTGAAAAAATTTGGTTAAAACCAGGCGAATCTAAACAGGTTTCTATGTCTTGTAGTTTAGAGGCTTTTAAATATTTTGATGAAAAAAAATCAAATTGGACTTTAGCAAAAGGAAATTATCAAATATTAATAGGCGCTTCTAGTACAGATATTAAACTTAGCGGAGATCTGAAGTTTTAGGAAATATCATCAGCATATTAAATAAGGTATGAATATTAAAGTGTTTTACATCAGTGTATTTTTTTGCTTGGGGCAGATAAATTTTTCTTTTTCGCAAAAGGCTAAAATTTATCATCAAGGATGGATAGATTTTAATAAAAATGGAATTAAAGACATCTATGAAGACCCAAAGCAAGATATAGATAGCCGTATTAACGATTTGCTGTCGAAAATGACATTAGAAGAAAAAACAAACCAATGTGCAACTTTATATGGCTATAAAAGGGTTTTAAAAGACGAACTTCCAACAGCAGCATGGCAAAATGAAATCTGGAAAGATGGTATTGCCAATATAGATGAACATTTAAATGGTTTAAAGCCTACACAGTTTTCTTTTCCTTATACCAAACATATCGAGGCAAAAAATACCGTTCAACGCTGGTTTGTAGAGCAAACAAGATTGGGTATCCCGGTTGATTTTACCAATGAAGGGATACACGGTTTAAACCATGATAAAGCCACTCCTCTACCTGCACCTATTGCTATTGGTAGCACTTGGAATAAAGCCCTCATTAAACAAGCAGGGCAAATAGTAGGTAAAGAAGGTAAAGCTTTAGGATATACCAATATTTATGCACCTATACTTGATTTAGCCAGAGACCCAAGATGGGGAAGAGTTGTGGAATGTTATGGAGAAGACCCTTTTTTAGTAGCCGAGTTAGGTAAGCAAATGGTTTTGGGAATACAAGCTCAAGGCCTTGCTTCAACCCTAAAACACTACGCAGTTTATAGTATACCCAAGGGCGGAAGAGATGGAGACGCTAGAACAGACCCACATGTGGCACCAAGAGAATTACATCAAATCCATCTTTATCCATTTAAAAGAGTTATTAAAGAAGCAAAGCCTTGGGGGGTAATGAGTAGTTATAACGATTGGGATGGTGTACCTGTAAGTGCCAGTACTTATTTCCTTACAGATTTACTAAGAAAAGAATATGGTTTTAAAGGTTATGTAGTATCTGATAGTGAAGCTATAGAGTTTGTAGATACCAAACACAGGGTTGCCAATGGCTATAAAGATGGTGTGAGACAAGTAGCCGAAGCAGGAATGAATGTAAGAACGCATTTTACACCGCCACAAGATTATATCTTGCCATTAAGAGAACTGGTAAAAGAGGGTAAACTTTCTTTAGCAACTTTAGACAGAAATGTAGCCGATGTATTAAGAGTTAAATTTAACTTAGGCTTGTTTGATAAGCCTTTTGTAGAAGATACAAAGCAAGCAGTCAAAATTGTGAATGATTTGGCTGCTCAAAATTTTGCTGAGGATATAGCAAAGCAATCTTTAGTACTTTTAAAAAACGACAAAAACTTATTGCCCCTACAATTAAAAAATCTTAAAAATATTTTAGTTACAGGTCCTTTGGCCATAGATAAAACAGTTTATATCAGTAGGTATGGGCCACAAAAATTAAATGTAACATCAGTTTTAGAGGGTATACAAAATTACGTTGGTCAACAAGCAAAGGTATCTTTTGCCAAAGGTTGCGAGGTTATAGATGAAAACTGGCCCGAGAGTGAAATTATTCCTCAAAAAATTACCAAAGCAGAGCAAGCCGGTATAGATGAAGCAGTAAAACAAGCTCAAGCAGCAGATGTTATTATTGCCGTTTTAGGTGAAGATGAAATTAGGGTAGGAGAAAGTAGGTCTAGAACTAGCTTAGGTTTACCCGGTAAACAATTACAATTATTACAAGCCTTACAAGAAACTGGTAAGCCTATAGTTCTGGTACTGATAAACGGAAGACCTCTAACCATTAATTGGGAGAATAAATATATTCCGGCAATTTTAGAAGCCTGGTTTCCTAATACCAGCGGGCCAAAAGCTATTGCAAAAACTCTTTTTGGAGATTATAATCCAGGCGGTAAACTTACAGTAACCTTTCCTAAAAGTGTAGGGCAAATAGAGTATAATTTCCCTTTCAAACCTGGCTCACATGCTGGGCAGCCAAGTGAAGGCCCAAATGGTTTTGGAAGTACTGCCGTTGAAGGGGCGCTATATCCCTTTGGTTACGGCTTAAGTTATACCACTTTTGCATATAGCAATTTAAAAATTTCGCCAACAGAACAAAACAAAGCTGGTTTAATAAACATTTCTTTTGATGTTAAAAACACAGGTAAATATGATGGAGACGAGATTGTACAGTTGTATATTAAAGATGTGGTAAGCAGTGTTACTACCTACGATAGCCAATTAAGAGGTTTTGAACGTATAAATCTTAAAATTGGCGAAACTAAAACCATTAACTTTACTTTACAGCCAGATGATTTAGCTTTGTTAGACAAAAACATGAATTGGACGGTAGAGCCCGGTAAATTTGAGGTACGCATAGGCAGTAGCTCAGAGAATATTCAATTAAAAGGTAGTTTTAATATCAAAGAATAAGACAAATAGGTGAAAAATGAGGTGCAAAATATATTTAAGCGTTATTGTTCTTTTGCTTACATATCAGGCTGCTGCACAGCGTAAACAAAATCGGAAAGGTAATAATGAAATAGGCAATGTTTTTAAAAATGACATTACTGTACCCTCTAAATTTTACATGCTATCGGGTATTCAAAACGATTTATTTGTTGAGCCTATCATCAAAAGATGGAGACCCTACGATGATGTGGTGAGGTTTTCTGGTACAGCCAATTACAGCAGAAGGCTACAAAGGGTAGCGAGTATCGTTAACCCTATAGATAGTACCAGTATTATTTTTAATTTAATTAATACCCAAAATTTTGATACGCTAAAATCTATCAAAACAACCCTATCAGTTGCCCAGCCAGGGGTAGGTAATGATAGTGTCAAGGTTTCCATTATTGGTGATAGCTTTACCAATGGCGCTTTTTTTAAAGATGCCTTATTGATAAAAGGTTATGTACCTAAAATTAAACTGATAGGTTTAAGGGATGTAATTGGCTTTAAAGGGCAATTTGATGAGGGACGTGGTGGGTGGACATTGAAACGCTATTTTTCTCCATCTACGGATAGAATAGAACCTTATAATGGTTTTTGGCAGCCGCATGCAAATTATAAATATTGGGGAGCAACACATTTTTGGCAATTGGCAAATGCAATAAGCCAACAACCAGATGCAAACTGGACCGTTGAAGAAACCTATTATGCTGGTAGATATGCTACCCAAGCTTTAAAATTTGATGCTAAAACTGGGTTAAAAATAAATCCTCAACCCGATGATATCATGTTTGATAACGAAACATGTTATTTCATAAAATTTAATGGAAAAAACTGGGAAAAAGTACGCTACGAGGATTTTGATTGGGCTTTTAATTATCCTAAATATTTAAAAATGTGGAATTTAGAAACCCCGCAAATTCTAGCAGAGTTCTTAGGTTTAAATGATTTTAGAGATGTACCTCAGGTTAGTCAGATTGATTTTTCTGAGTGGAATAATCAAATATTAGCTTTAAAAAAATCTTATCAGGAAGCAGCTCCTCAGGGTAAATTTGTGCTCATGATACCAGCCTCAACCTGTGGTTTATTAGATAATACCGCTGGCGATTTTACCATCAAACAAAATGCAGCGATGTGGGAGTTAAGAAAAAATATCATCAATAATTTTGATCATTGTGAAGAAGAAGGTATTTATATAGTTGATGCCGGTATAGCCATAGATGGGGTAAACGGGTATGATTATACGCAAGATACTACCTATACTAAACCTTTTGCATCTTACCAAGGGAAAAATTATTTTGAGGTACAAACCAAAAACCCTCATCCTTACAGCAATTACGCTACCATGGGTTTATCTTTAGCGGCTTTTATACAAAGGTTTAGATAGTAAGGTTTTGTTCATCCCAAACAAAAATAACCCACATAAAATCTCTGCAAATAGCACTCTTTTTTAACAAGATATTTCTGTTTTCTTATACCTCAAAAGGAGCTGTCTTACGTAAATCACCACTTTGTATCCTTAAGCAGAGTCGAAGCCTTCTTCAACTCTGCTCAGGATAACAACTAAAGTCTGATCAATGCGACAAATAAGATTTTTGAGAATCTTCTATTTTATTTACTCTTTTTCAATAAAATCATAGAGCTGAAAGGCTTTAAAATAATAGAGGCATCAACTTTTTCGCCGTTAGGGTAATAATAAATAGCGGTGTCTAAAGTATAAGTTTTATCCTCTTTAGTATCGTTTACAATAATCTCTGCTTCGGCGTTTTTTGCCCAATCGGTTAATGCAGTAACAGCTTTGCTATTTTCTTCTTGTTGATAAAAATTACGCCATTGCTCAAAAGTAAGATGCAATTTAGCATGCTCTGGTATTTGCTTGGTTTCAAAATAAATAGGTGTACTCGACTTGGTGTTGATATAAGTATTATGATCAAATTTACCAACCTGAAAAACTGGGCCTATAAAATTTTTCAAACTAAGTGCTTTTTGCGAAGGCTTATTGCTGGCAATGACATTTCCAGTATTTACGCAATCAAAAATTTTCCCAAGATTTCCCCACTCTGCATAGCCCAGTCCTTCTTGGCAATTAAATACATGGTTGCCAATAAAGCTATTTTTAAAAGAAGCATCGTTATTAACCATACCAGATGCGCCTGTGCTAATAATCGTATTATTAATGACTGTAACATCATTAGAGTTATTATCTAAATAAATCCCAAAAGCTAAATTAGGATTATCAGGAGTAGCCTCACTATCTCCAATGCTGTAGCGTACAATGTTATTTCTAAAAATAGAATGATGAGTAGCGCTAGGTTGGGCGCCATAACAATATAAATTTGCCCCGTCATTTAAAGTTAAACTGCAATAATCAATGATATTATATTCAACCAAATTATTGTAACCATCAACCCTGATACCATTATAGCCACAGCTATCTACCTTATTATAACTTACTACATTATGGTGTGCAAAAGTATTATCTATAGTTTTTTTTCGCTCGGTATTATAAATAAGAATACCTGTTGCGCCGTTTACTCCAGTAAAGCCTTGAGCTCTAACCAGCCCAATACGCCTTACAATATTATCAGAAATAGTGAGATTATTGGGTTCTAAGGCAGAAATACCTTTTCCAAGGATATCTGTAATGCTATTCCCTTTGATGTTGCAGTAAGAAGATGCGCTATCCAATAAAATGCCCGCTCCATGTATATTTTTAAATTGATTATCCAATACCTGAATATTTGATACATGCCAACCACTGCCAACACCTGCTTTTTCATATTGTTCAAATGCAATATCTTTAACAATAATGTTTTTAATATGATGATTAATAAAAACACCATAATGTTGGGTTACTGCCTTAATATTTTTTGGCGATTTACCTGCTGGCAATTGCACCATTAACTTGTTGTTTTTCCAGCTCCATTCAAAAGCGGTATCTATCATTTGTGGTAAGCCTTCTAAATAAAAGCCATAACCTGCCTTAAACTCATACAAAGAGGTTTGTCCGTTTTTGGTCCTTTCAAAAAAACTTTTATCAATAAAATACCTGTCTTGTGGGCCCTGTATCACTAATGATTTCTTGTATTTGGCAACAGTTCTGGTTTCATAAACCCAATCAATGGTGCGTACTCTTAAAATAGCATCGTTCCAATAGCCATCTGGTTCCTGAAGACTTAAAGCACTTAAAGAATCTTTGCCAAATCCCTTATCTATTTTTAAAAAACCTTTATTGGGATATCTGGCAGGTGTAAACCTAAAATTGTTTTCAAAAACATCATAAATCTTAGTATTGATGTAAGCTTCATAAATATTGTTTCCTACGGCTTTCCAGTTATGGATGGCTGTAGAACCTGTAAAAATAGGTTTTTCGCCCTGGCCATAAGCCGTAATTACAATAGGCTTATTTGTAGAGCCAGATTGCTTAATATCTAGCATCCCTGTAAAGGTATCGCCTCTTTTAAAGAACAAGGTATCGCCCGGTTGTAGTTTAAGATTTTTTAATCGGTTTAAAGTTTTCCAGGCGGATGCAGGCGATTTCCCATTAGCTTTATCATTTCCAGATTCAGAAAAGTAAAAGTTTCTGGCATAAGTAAAGTTGTAAATAAAACATACAAAGAAAATTGCTAAGACTAATTTTTTCATCGTTAATGGATAAAAGAAGATATATTTAATAAAGGTTATACAAAACAAATTTAAAGCTATAGCTATGCAGTATATTCACTGAAATTGACATTTTCTTAAACTTTTCTACATGATACATGCTCATAAATAGTATATCTAGTTTAAACTTTAGATAAAATAGTTTAAAATAAATTTATAGCTTTTGATTTCTTTTACTGTAAATATAAGGAGATGAAATTAGCTAGTTTATTATTGTTTACGATTATTAGTCAACTTGCTATAGCGCAATATAAGCAAGCCGAGCGTCTTAAAAATCAATCGAGTTTAGATATTGATAAAAATTTTTCTATTTATAAAGCCGATGCTTTACAAATCTATCATCATGCTGAATTAGGCTATCAAGAATATAAAAGTAGCGCTTTATTAAAAGATAGGTTAAGAAATAATGGTTTTGTTATTGATACAGTTTTACAAATGCCTACTGCTTTTGTAGCTAGCTATGGTAGTGGTAAACCCGTTATCGCAATTTTAGCTGAGTATGATGCTTTACCCGGTTTCTCACAGCAGGTAAGTACGGTAAAGCAGCCCAATCCTAAGCAAAGCAACGGGCATGCCTGTGGGCATCATTTATTTGGTGTAGGTAGTGTGGCCGCGGGTATAGAAATTAAAAAACTGATAGCCCAAGGTAAGTTAAAAGGTACTATAAAAATTTATGGATGCCCAGCAGAAGAAGGGGGAAGCGGTAAAGTTTACTTAGTTAGAGATGGTTTTTTTAAAGATGTTGATGTAGCCTTGCATTGGCATCCATCCGCCAGAAACAGGGTTATTACTACCGATGCTTTAGCAAACATCTCTGCTAAATTTAGATTTAAGGGCGTTTCTTCTCATGCGTCTGCATCTCCACAAAGAGGTAGGAGTGCTTTAGATGGCGTTGAAGCTATGAATTTTATGGTGAATATGATGCGTGAACATATCCCTCAAGAAGCAAGAATACATTACATCATCACAGATGGTGGTAAAGCCCCTAACGTAGTTCCAGATTTTGCAGAGGTATATTATTATGTTAGGCATCCTGATAAAGAGCAAGCAAGAGAATTATTTAACCGTGTGGTATCTTGTGCAAAAGGTGCAGCCCTAGGTACTGAAACTTCCGTTGAACATGAAATTATTGGCGGTACGCATGATTTACTTCTGAATATCAGTTTGGCAAAGCTGATGTATAAAAATCTGGAAATGATAGGAGGAATTAATTATACAACAACTGAATTTTCTTTTGCTCAAGAGCTATCAAAAACCTTAAATAGAGAATTAATTGTGCCTACTCAAGTAGAAACATTTTCTTTATTAAAAGAAAGTACCAATGGCAGTACCGATGTAGGAGATGTGAGTTATACCATACCCACTGTAGGTGTAAATACGGCAACTTGGGTGCCTGGCGTTGCTGCACACAGTTGGCAGGCAGTGGCTTGCGGAGGTACTGATATTGCTATAAAAGGAACTGTAAATGCCATAAAAACAATGGTTTATACGGCTATAGATTTATATACGCAACCCAAGCATATAGAAGCTGCTAAGTTAGAATTTAATCATGCGCTTAAAAATTATCAATACAAACCCTTATTAGGTGATAGAGCGCCTGCATTAAATTATAGAGACTAATGTTTATTGCCCAAAATTCTTTTGATAATCAAAAGGTGTTTTACCTGTGATAGATTTAAAGCATTTATAAAAGTTTGTTAAGTTATTAAACCCACTCTCATAACAAACTTGTGTAACTGATAATTTATTTTCAATCAGGAGTTTACAGGCATAACCTACCCTTATCTCTTTCAGGAAATCAGAAAATCTTTTTCTTGTTTTGGTCTTGAAATACCTGCAAAAGGAGTTAGGACTTACACTGGCAATATCAGAAATTTCTTCTAATGTTATTTTCCTTTTAAAATTAGATGAACAGTAAGCATAAATTTTACTGATATTATCTTTATCCTGACTTTCCATTTGTAAATCAAAACCTACAGAGGAAAGTAACCTATTATTTTTACCTTCTGCAATGGTATGCAAAAGGGTTAACAACAAAATAATTCTTAATTCGCCATTAGAGTTTACCAAATCTTTCATCAAAGAAACAACTTTAGGCTTTATTTCTTTTGAAATGATAATGCCTCGTTTAGCATTTATCAAAAGCTCCTTAATTTTTTTATTCTCAGGTAAATTGATAAAACAGTCTGACCAAAAATTGGTTAAAAAATGCGCTACCAAGGCTTCTGCTTTTAAATCTGCGCTATTTTGGAAATAGCTATCATCACACCTCCAATAATGCGGTAAATTGCTGCCAATAAGTAAAATATCCCCCTTTTTAAATCTTTCTATACTGTCTCCAACAAATTGTGTACCGTTTCCCTCTTTGATATAAATCAATTCAACTTCTGGATGATAATGCCATTTATCATAAAAATAAGGTACAATATCATGCCTGATACTAAAAGAATAATATTCTGAGGGATTTATTTTAAGTAAAGTAGGCTTCATTTAATAACAATTGGCTAAATCTATGATGGTCAAAAATAAATATAATATTTATTCTTATAAGGATAGTGTAACATCTATAATAAATTACTCATAAGATTTAATATTTTTCAAGAGCTAATATAGTTGAAAGAAATGCTTAAAGTTATTAAAGTTAATATATCTTCTACTTATAAATTTGTTTCTCTTATTTAATCAATTTACAAACCAGATGATGAAATATTCGATAATCATTTCTTTGCTATTTTTTTTATCTTCTTATCTAACTCATCAAGCTTTTGGCGATGAAAAATATAATAAGTTATGGTATAAAAATCCTGCAAAAGTTTGGGAAGAAGCTTTACCATTGGGTAATGCAAAAACTGGAGCAATGGTATTTGGACATTATCAGCATGAGCGAGTTCAGCTAAACAACAATACTTTATGGTCTGGTTATCCGCAATCAGGGAATAATCCAAAAGGAAAAAATGCGCTTCCCTTACTAAGACAAGCTGTTTTAGAAGGTGAATACAACAAGGCTAAGGATATTTGGAGAAATAATCTTCAAGGCAGTTATTCTGCTCGATATTTACCAATGGCAGATTTATTTCTTGATTTTAATTATAAAGGCTTATTCGTTAAATCTTACAAGAGAGAATTAGATTTAAATCATGCAGTACATAAAGTTTCATATCAAGTAGGAAGTGTTATTTATAACAGAGAGACTTTTATAAGTTATCCAGATAAAGCTTTAGTAATGAAAATTACAGCTAGTAAACCACATGCTATTAATTTTACTACAAGGTTAACAAGCAAATTAAGATTTAAAACTTCTGCGCTCAATAATGATTATTTAGTTTTAAAAGGGAAAGCCCCTATACATGTTGCCCATAGGACTAGCGAGCCTCAACAAATTGTTTATGATGAGCAAGAAGGGATGACTTTTGAAGTACATGTAAAAATGAAAGTAGAGGATGGAGAAACTAAATCTAATTATGATGAAATAACCGTAAATAATGCAACATCCGTATTCATTTACCTAACAAATGCTACAAGTTATAATGGCTTTAATAAGTCACCTGGCTTGGAAGGTAAAAATCCCGAAATAGAAGCTGTTTCCAATTTAAATAAAGTGCTTGCTAAATCTTATGAAAAAATTAAAAACAACCATTTAAATGATTATAAAAGTTTATTTGATAGGGTTCAATTTAAATTACCATTTGACCATAAGCTTAATAAATTACCCACAGATGAGCGCTTGAAAAGACAAGGTACTAAGGGGAATGATCAAGGTTTACAAGTATTATATTTTAATTATGGACGATATTTAATGATATCTGGTTCTAGACCGGGCTCTGTTCCCACTAATTTGCAAGGTATTTGGAATAATTTAGTGCAACCTCCTTGGGGTAGTAATTACACAACCAATATCAATACTCAGATGAACTACTGGCCTGCTGAAAATACAAATTTATCAGAATTACATCAACCATTATTTGATTTTATGGAGTTTTGGGCTATAAATGGAAAGGAAACCATAAAAACTAATTATGGTATAGAAGAAGGATGGACATTACATCATAATTCTGATATTTGGGCTAAAACGTCTCCTTCTGGGGGGTATGATTGGGATCCAATATCAGACCCAAGTTGGTCTGCTTGGGTAATGGGCAGTCCTTGGTTTTCTACTCATTTATATGAACATTATTTATATACTGGTGATTATAATTTTCTAAAACAAAAGGCTTACCCGCTAATGAAGGGTGCTGCGTTATTCTTATTAAATTGGTTACAAGAAGATGGTATAGGAAACTTAGTTACAAATCCATCTACATCGCCAGAGAACTTATTTAAGATAGAAGGAAAAAGCTATTCTATTAGTATGGCAAGTACTATGGATATGGCTATTAGTAAAGAGTTTTTTTTAGCTTTTATAAGAACCTCAGAAACGCTCCAAATTGATGAAGCACTAAGAAACAGGGTTAAGAATGCTTATCAGAAATTATATCCTTATCAAATTGGACAATTTGGTCAATTGCAAGAATGGTTTCAAGATTGGGACGATTATTACGACACTCATAGGCACATTTCTCATTTATTTGGATTATTCCCTGGAACTCACATAACATTAAAATCTACCCCAGAATTAGCCGCGGCTTCTAAAAAGTCATTGATGTTAAGAGGAGATGTGAGTACCGGTTGGTCTATGGCATGGAAAATTAATTGGTGGTCCAGATTACATGATGGTAACCAAGCTCTAAGAGTTTTGAAATCTGGAATAACATATATAAATCCACGCAAATATTATAATAAAGAAATTGGTTCGGCAAGTTTTAAAAGCGGTTTACCATTTAATGCAGGAGGTACCTATCCTAATTTATTGGATGCGCATCCTCCGTTTCAAATAGATGGTAATTATGGGGCTACAGCCGGTATTGTAGAGATGTTAATGCAAAGTCATACAGATGCTATAGAACTATTACCCGCTTTGCCACAAGAATGGGCAGTTGGAGAAATAAAAGGTATTAAAGCTCGTGGTAATTTTACTATTGATATGAAATGGAATGCCGGTAAATTAATTGAAGCTATAGTTTTGTCAAATATTGGAGGAAATTGTAGAATTAACACGAATATTCCGGTAAAAGTTGTAAATCATAATTATCAAAATTCGTATGGAGAAAATGTCAATCCACTATTTAACAAAATCTCAAAAATGAATTATAAGGATAATTCCAAAGAAGCTCTAGCATTAGTAAAAAATAAAGAAGGATATACTATTGATTTTAAGACCGAGGCGGGCAAGGTGTATAAGATATTACCCTTAAATGATTAATAGAGCAGTTATTTAATACTGATTTACAAAATCACATAAAGCTTTAGCAAGGCAGATAGGTTTCTTGCTTATTTTAGTGAGTGTTAAAATAATTATAAATATGAAACTTACCTCATTACTAACCTTGGTGATTACACTTTTATCCGGCCTTAATTTGGCTTTTGCACAAACTTCTTTAGTAAACACAAATAAGCAAATTGTACTTAACTTTTATAATGGTTTGTTTGGAGATAAGGATTCTACCGTTATTGATAAATATGTGGTTGAAGATTATATTCAACACAACCCTAACGTAGCAGATGGTAAAGAGGCCTTTAAACAAGCGGCCAGAAAATGGAATATTTACCATACACCCAAAAAGAAAATTGATGTTGTTAAAGTTATTGCTGATGAAAATTATGTTGTTTTACATATTAGAGAACCTTGGCAAGATAAGGTTTTTTCTTTGGTAGAAATTTTTAGATTAGAAAACGGCCTGATTAAAGAACACTGGGATATCAGGCAACAAGTACCTGCAACAGCGCAAAATAACCATCCTATGTTTTAAATTAAGCTTTTAGTATAGTAATTGGTTTACTTAAATATCGTTTAAAAAAGATATTTAGGTATCTTTCTACTTCCACAACTCATTCTAATAATTAATGAGCTTTTCTACAGCCAAACCAAGATAGCACAACATAGCCTAAGCCCATTATAGTAGCTTCTTATGCTTTCCTTAAATTTTTTTCTATTTCATTTGTATCACTATTAAGGCACAAGAAGTTTTTGCCCGCTTGCTTTGGTCTTCATTGCGCCATTGGAGGGATGAAGATGTCTGACATAGTCTTGTAAATAATTCAATATTTCTAATTTCTTGGATAAATTTTAACAGCGTAATACTTATGATCTTCTTTTGATTTCAAATTACGACTCCCATAATTTAAATCACTAAAAACCAATTTGTAATCATTAACAACCTTTTTTAAATTCCCCGCTATTAATAGATCATTTGTATCATTGAAGCTTACGAAATCATTATCTTCAACTTCAATATATATATACTTAATTATTCTGCTATTAGAATCAAATGAGGCGGATAAAACCCAGCCATCTTTGTGAAATTCAAAAGAACCCTGAGAGGAACTATTTGCCAAGATATACTTAGAATTTCCATCACTTTTAGTAAAATTCCACGAAGTTGTCGTAGAGTCTTTATATTCATTTAATGTTTTTCCAAAAGTCTGCATTAGCTGATCTATATTCATATCTATTAAATGAGGTACATCAAAAATAACAGAGTCCTTCTTTAGAATTGGTTTAACGTTTTCCACTTGAGGAAGGATTCTAACTTCATGAAAACTATAACTTCCCTTATTTTCTGATGATAATTCGAAATCCAAATGAAGCCAATCTCTAAACGTCAGTTTGTAATTTTCGGCATCTGGTTTTAGGTTTCCAATGATTAATAAATCATTTACATCAGTAAAACCAACTCTTCTAAACTTTTCATATTCTACAGCTATATTTAAACTTTCAATTTTTCCACTCTTAAAAAAAATTAATAATCGCCAACCGTCTTTCAGATAAATAAATGTTTCTGAGCCACCTTCATTAACTGAATTCCACTTTATGTATTCAGAATTTTCATCTTTTTTATAAATGTCACCACCGGAAACTATAGAATCTGTATACTGCCTTGGAGACTTCTTATAAGTTTCCATAATTTGTAACATATTTTTATTGATTAAAGCAGGTACATCAAAAATTACTTCTCCGATTTTGGGATCAGGTTTATTGTAACCTCCTATATAATAAATTGCAATTCCTGAGATTGCTAAAAAAAATATTAGCTTTTTCATAATACTAAAACTCATGAAATCTTACACCTTATATGTACTTGAGATGTAAAAGGTTTATATCCCTTTCTAAATTGCAATACCCACCAATCAGCAAAGCCAGGAATATTTTGTCTCCAAGCATTTTTAGCCTCTCCGTTATCAGTGATATCTGTTGAATCTACACCATTATGCATATATTTTATTATTTTCTACTTTCTAAAAAATATATTAATTAAGCGGATACACATTGATTCCTGTAAAACTCTCCACTCTATTTTCTTCTTTGATATTATACTCACTCCAGCTGTCGCTGAGGGTTATTTTGTAGTTAGTCGCATTTTTGTTTAAATTCCCTATTAACAATAAATCTTCAATCTCTTCTAATGAATAGTTTAATTGTCTAAAGTCTTCTAAATCTGAGCAATAATTAAAAAGTTCAGCTTTCTTTGTTTTATCATTATATTCAATAAACAGAAACCAACCATTTTTTCTACAGGTGAAAATTTTATAACCATCTTTATCGGAATCAGTCAATCGTTTCTTTTCTGCCGAAATTCTAACTATTTCATTAATATCTTTACCTATTAATGAAGGAATATCAAAGATTATCTCCCCTGTTTTGGGGCTAGGTTTATCATATCTTCCGATGTAATAAATTGCAATTCCTAAGATTGCTAAAAGAAATATTAGTTTTTTCATAATGACATCTTAAAAGTATGTAACCTTAATCAGGTACGGTTGTGATGTGTTTTGTAAAATAGAAGCTTTTTTAAACATCAATTTATTTCTCATGCTATGCTTTCAAAGGCGCTTTAATTTTTCTTGGTAAATTTCACATCCAAATAATCGTAAAACTCAATGATTTATTATCTAAGATGACAACCTATTGAAATTTGATACTTTATATTTTCGTTCAACATTGTATCCTTATATAATGGAAAATCTGGATTTTCGAAGTCATTTTTCTCTTGAAAACTATAATTTTGATTCCACCTCAAACTGTGATAAACATCGATTGAACTTTCATTTCTATTGAGAATAATACTTATTCTACCATCTTGATAAACTACAAAATAGTTTAAAGCTATATGGTCAAACTCTTTGTATAAAACCTCAAATTCATCACTTATTGAAGGTGGTATTGTTGAATGTGTTAACTTTCCATTATCATCTTTATAAAACATAGCACAATTTCCGGGGTTTTTAGGGTTAAAAGCAAGAATTGAATCCGAATTAGTTTTAAGGAATGCTGCAAGCCGTTCATAGGATTTTAAATCTTTAATAAAATCCTTATTAAAAGTTGTGTGTTTATAAATAGAATCTCTTTGTATAACATTGCATATATCTGGAGTAATACAGGCTGAAGTTAGATTTATAATGATAATAACTGGAAATACTGAAATAAACGATTTCATTTTGATGTAGATAAATCTTATTAGAAAAATAGAAAAGAAGCCTTCCCTAAAACTTGCTTTTAAATCCCCCAATATAGCACAATATAACCTAAGCCCATGTAATAGCTTCTTACACTTTCCTTGCGTTAAAAAAGCTTTACTTTTCTAAACCATTTAGGTAATGAATAAGCTTTTCTACAGCCAAACCCCGGTGGCTGATATTATTTTTACTTGCCATATCCATTTCGGCAAAAGTAATGTTATAACCCTCTGGCTCAAAAATAGCATCATAGCCAAAGCCTCCGTTACCAGATCTTTCTTTACGGATGTTGCCATTTACAATACCTTCGAATAAAATTTCTTCTCCGTTTAATATCAATGAAATAACGGTTCTAAAACGAGCCTTAAGATTGCTCTCGTTTTTAAGTTTCTCTAGCACTAAATCGATGTTTTTTTCAGCATCTCTGCTGCCGCTATATCTGGCAGAAAATACACCAGGTTCTTGGTTAAGGGTTTCAATTTCTAAGCCTGTATCATCAGCAAAACAGTTTATTTGGTAATTGTCAAAAACATAATGGCTTTTAATAGAGGCGTTTTCTTCTAAAGTTAACCCAGTTTCGGCAATATCTTCAAAACAACCAATATCTGCTAGGCTCAAAACCTTTATCTGTTGGTTTATTTTTGATTGTACCTCTGCTACTTTATGTGCATTATTTGTGGCAAATACCAATTGCATAAATCTTTAATATTAGAAATTTTTCAATTCGTTCCAGTAAATGGTTTTCTTTTTTACATCGGTATCTAATAGAGGTAAAGCCCATGTACCTAGTATTTTTACACCTTCAAATTCTCCTGCTTTATTAGCTGTAATGCCCTGTATTTGTAGTGATTTTGGGTCTATTCCAAACGTTAAAATCTTGTTACAAGCGAAATATTCCTTTAAATCTTTAAAAGTCAAATCTGTATAACTATTAGTGTTTAAGATGGCAATATCATGTAAATCAAGTTTTTTAGCAGCCAAAATTTTTAAAAGAAAAGCTAAGTCTTTATCGTTTATAAACTGATGCGTTTTATCATTTACAATAACAAGAAGATATTTATTGTTATCACCCAAATAGTTAAAAGAAGGTTTATTTACTGGAGCTTGTGGTTTAGCTATCTCCTGAGTTTCTACAGTTGTACTATGTAAAACGGGTATAGCAGTTTTATTTTCTACAGCTGCTTGAGGTTCTTCTTTTTGGGCTGTTATAACTTCTGTATTTGGCATGTTTTCTACAGGTTCAATAACATATAAATCCTCATTCAAAAGAATACTTAATGCTAAAGGATGAGCTGTATTTAAAGAATCCATAAGGGCAAATTTAGGGTTAAATATTGTTAAAAATTTTAAAATGCTTCATGTTTTACATAAAAAGACTTTACATTCGTTTAAATTCATGAATAACTATATACTTCGTATTTTTTGTTTGGCTTTTTCAGTTGCTTTTGCCTCTTGTGGCAAGTTTACAAGCAATGAAGAGCAGCCCATAGCAAGAGCTTATGATAAATATCTTTACGCTAAAGATATCGAAGGTATAGTACCTCCAAATATCCATGGTAATGATAGTATAGCTATTGTTAGGGGTTTTATAGACCAATGGCAGCATGATATGGTCTTGCAACATCAAGCAGAGGAGAATATCCAGGTTGATGAAAAATATATCCAGGAGCAGCTTGAAAATTATCGCAAATCTCTAGTTAGGTTTCAGTATGAGCAAGAATTGATTAACCAAAAGCTGGATACTACCGTTACCGAAGAAGAGATTACCAAATATTATGAAGAGCATAAGAAGAACTTTCAATTAAAAAAGCCGATATTAAAGGTCTCTTATATCAAATTAAGTGATAAGGCACCTAAAATAGATATGGTGAAAAAGCTTTTTACCTCTAAGGATGTTAGAGACCGAGATTTGCTCGAAAAATATTGTTTTAAGTACTCGCCAGCATTTTCTTTAATGGATACCAGCTGGCATTACATTGATGAACTGGAGAAAACATTGCCCATATCAAAAATCGGAGCGTATAATTATGAAACATTAAACCGTATTTTTCAGATTTCTGAAAATAATACATTATATCTCCTAATTTTGCGAGGCTCTAAATTTCGCGATAGCTTATCGCCTTTAGCGTTTGAAAAAGAGAATATTAAAAATTTAATACTAAATCAGCGTAAGCTGAAGTTAATAAGCCAAATGGAAAGAGAAGTTTTTCAGGAGGCTCAAAAAAATAACGAATTAGAAGTGTACAAGAAATGAAAAATTATTTAATAATAGCGCTACTTTTAGTAAGTAACAGCCTTCTGGCACAAAAGAAGGTAATAGACAAAGTAGTTGCCGTGGTGGGCGATAATGTGATCTTACAATCAGAGGTTGACCAACAATATGCACAATACTTAGTGCAAGGTACCAAGCCAGATCCGGGTATTAAGTGCTATATTTTACAAAATATGTTGAGCCAAAAACTGCTATCGCAACAAGCAGTTATAGATTCTATTACGGTAAATGATGATGAAGTAGATGAAGAAATCGACAGAAGAATGCGTAGATCTATTGCCAACGCAGGTGGGCAAGATAGGTTAGAAGAATTCTTAGGACGCTCTGTTTTACAGTATAAAGATGAAATCAGACCAGATATTAGAGAACAATTGGTAGCTCAAAAAATGCAGGCTAAAATCACTGAAAAGGTAGAGGTAACGCCTTTAGACGTAAGAAGATTTTTTAACGACATTCCTAAAGACTCGCTTCCTACCTTTAATACCGAAGTAGAAGTAGGAGAATTGGTGGTTTATCCCGAGCTAACTAAAAAAGAGAAAGAATTTTATAGAGACAAAGCAGAAGCTTTACGATTAAGAGTTAAAAGCGGCGATAACTTTGGAACCTTAGCAAGATTATATTCTCAAGATCCTGGCTCTGCGGCCGATGGTGGCGAGCTACCTTCTTTTGATAGACAAACCATGGCAAAAGAATTTACAGCCTGGGCTTTTAAACTCAAAGAGAAAGAAATGTCTCCTGTTTTTGAAACAGAATTTGGTTTCCACTTTTTAGAAGTTCTGGAAAGAAAAGGCGAGCAAGTAAGAGCAAGGCATATTCTCATTATACCAGAAACAACTCCGGCTTCTTTAGACAGAGCCAAAGTAGAAATAGACTCTATTTACAAAAAAGTTATAGATAAAAAGATGGATTTTTCTACAGCCGCATCTCTGTATTCTGATAATAACGATACCAAGTATAATGGTGGGATGATTTTAAATTACGAGAGTTCTAATAGAACTACATTTATTCCTACTGATAAGTTAGATCCATCAGTATTTTTGGTTGTAGATACCATGAAAGTTGGAACTTATTCTAAACCAGAAATTTTTACCGATACCAGAGGTAAAAAAGGCTATCGTTTTTTATATTTAAGATCTAAAACTCCGCCTCATAAAGCTAATTTAGAGCAAGATTTACCAAAACTTAAAGAAGCTGCTTACGAAACTAAAGTAAATAAGGTAGTAAGCGAGTGGTTTGAGAAAAGAAGAAAAGCAAGTTATATTAAAATAGATAAAGAATTTCAATCTTGTGATGTTTTACAAGAATGGATAACCAAACCAGTAACAGCTAAGAATGAATAAATATCAGTCAGAAGTAGAGGCTATTGATGCATTATGTTTATCCTACAAAGAAATCAGGAAAGAGATTTCTAAGGTGATAGTAGGGCAAGATAAAGTTGTAGAAGCAGTATTAATATCTGTTTTTAGCAATGGCCATTGCTTACTGGTTGGTGTACCAGGTTTAGCTAAAACTTTATTGGTACAAACCGTCTCCAGGGTACTAGATTTATCTTTTAACCGAATACAATTTACACCCGATTTGATGCCTTCTGATATCATCGGAAGCGAAATTTTGGGCGAAGAAAGAGTTTTCAAATTTATTAAAGGACCTGTTTTTGCCAATATTATTTTGGCCGATGAGATTAACAGAACGCCACCTAAAACGCAGGCTGCTTTATTAGAAGCTATGCAAGAGAAAGCTGTAACGGCTGCGGGTGTTACACATGCTTTACCAAAACCTTTCTTTGTTTTGGCAACTCAAAACCCCATAGAACAAGAAGGTACATATCCTTTACCAGAGGCCCAGTTAGATAGGTTTATGTTTAATGTAAGTTTAGGTTATCCTTCTTTTGAGGATGAAATAGCTATCGTAAAAAATACAACAGGTACCAAAGTTCAGGATTTGAGAAAAATTATCAATGCCGAGCAGATTACCTATTTCCAACAATTGGTAAGAAATATTCCGGTAACAGACCACGTGGTTGAATATGCTGTGGCGATGGTAGCCAAAACCAGACCACAAGGAGCTATGGCTACCGATGCCATAAAGAAATATGTAACTTGGGGTGCAGGCCCTAGAGCGTCGCAATTTTTAGTGGTAGGTGCTAAATGTCATGCCGCTATCCATGGTAAGTATTCTCCGGATATTGAAGATGTACAAGCCGTAGCAACTGCAATTTTAAGACATCGTATGGTAAGAAATTACAAAGCCGAAGCAGAAGGTATAAGTATAGAAGATATTATAAAAGGTTTGTTTTAACCAGCATATTATTTAGCGTAAACATCTAAAATAATATTCCACTTCATATCATCATCCAGCTTCCAAACCCTTACATAATGGTATTTTTCTTGGTTAATGCTGGCATCACCATAAGTAAAAGCTAAATCTCCACTTATGGCCCTTTCTGCTGTACTAGGACTAGATACAATGTTAAGCTCCTTTTTATCAATAAAATCTAAAGCTTTTAACTTGCCAATAACAGGTAAATATTCCGGGAAATACAATCTTACCTCAGGGTCATAAAATTCTTTAAAATTTTTACTTCCTGATAGCTTAAGCGCTTTACCCAGAAGAATATCAGTATTGAAAACAATATCCTCACGCATCTGAATTTTTTGAGGACCTAATAATTTGGGATATTTATAATTAGAAGGGTCATAATATTCATACTTTAAAACCGTAGGAGGTTTAGCGTGGGTAATGCCTACATCTAGCCATAACTTCCATTTGCTGTAGTCATTTTTCCAGATAGATAGGTAATGGCCATAAGTGGTGTCTTGAGCAGAAACTAATTCATAAGGCCCTGTGGTAAAGGCTAAATCACCTTCTTTAGATATTCTGGCATATTCTGGTTTCCAACTTATTTGATATGCTGATTCGCTATTTTCAGCATAATACTTTCTCATATCAACAGGGCCAGGTCTAAAAACAATACCCTTAGCATCAGCAAATTTGAGAAAGCCTTTTTGTATACCTTGTTTTTTTACCAGAAGATTAAAAAAATCCTCAGTATTGATTAAAGATTGTATGGTACCATCTGCTTTTTGTGCCAAAGCAGGGATACTAAAGCATAGAACAAGAATAAAATAAATTGTTTTTTTTATCATTATTGCTGAAACGCTAAATTTTAGACCATGTTGTACCTTCTTTACTATCCTTTAACTGGTAACCAATCTCCTGTAAACCTATTCTTATCTTGTCAGAAGTTACATAATCTTTGTTTTCTTTGGCTTCTTTACGGATATTAATCAGGAAGCTAATCAAAGGTTCTATATCATGCGCTTGGTTTTCGTCTTGTAAACCCAAAATATCAAAAACATAAACTTGAATCAGATTTTTTAAAGCAGTTAAATCATCAGCCGAGATAGCTGTTTTTCCATCGTAAATAGAATTGATGATTCTTACAGCATCAAAAAGTTCGGCAATAAGAATGGGCGAGTTAAAATCGTCATTCATAGCCTTAGCAAACTTTTCTTCTAAAGCCTTAACATCAACTTCAGACTGGCTAGATGTTTTAACTTTTTCTAATAGAGCTAATGCAGCCATTAATCTTTTAAAGCCTTTTTCGCTAGCATCTAGGGCCTCGTTAGAGAAATCTAAAGTGCTTCTGTAATGTGCTTGCAGCATGAAAAACTTAACCACCATTGGGCTATACCCTTTTTGCAGTAGGGGATGTTGGCCAGAGAAAAGTTCATGTGGTAAAAAGCTATTTCCTAAAGATTTAGACATTTTTTGTCCGTTAACCGTAAGCATATTGGTATGTATCCAATAATTAGCCGGATGCTTACCGCAAGAAGCTACATTTTGGGCAATTTCATTGGTGTGGTGTGTGGGTGCTAAATCCATACCGCCACCATGTATGTCAAACTGTTCTCCTAAATACTTATTACTCATGGCAGAGCATTCTAAATGCCAACCCGGGAAACCCATTCCCCATGGCGAAGGCCACTGCATCAAGTGCTCTGGCTTGGCTTTTATCCAAAGGGCAAAATCAAGTTTACCTTTTTTCTCGTCTTGGCCACCTAAATCTCTGGTATTGTTTAATAAGTCTTCTAGTTTACGATTGTTTAAAACACCGTAATCTTGCGTTTGGTTGTATTTTTCAACATCAAAATATACCGAGCCATTAACCTCATAAGCAAAACCTTTTTCTAAAATGGTTTTAACCATTTCTATCTGCTCAATAATATGTCCGGTAGCTGTTGGCTCTATACTAGGTGGCGAAACATTAAATACGGCCATCATGTTATGGAAACCATTGGTATATTGTTGTACAATTTCCATAGGTTCTAAAGATGCAAGTTTTGCTTTTTTAGAGATTTTATCTTCCCCACTATCACCATCACCTTCTAAGTGGCCAGCATCGGTAATATTTCTTACGTATCTTACCGTATACCCTAAATGCTTGAGGTATCTATAAATCAAATCAAAAGAAATAAAAGTACGGCAGTTCCCTAAATGTACATCGCTGTAAACGGTTGGTCCGCAAACATACATGCCTACATAAGGTGGGTTTAAAGCCTTAAATTCTTCTTTCTTTCTGGATAGGGTATTATAAATAGTAAGATTGTTGTGCATGGCGCAAAATACGAATTTTGATGATGGTTTAAATTAATCTGCTAAAGTTACATGCGAAGTAACAGGATAATGGTCTGAAAAATCTTTTTTGATGATTTTATAAGTTTTAAAATCAAATTCTTGTGAAGCCAGGATATAATCTATCTGAAAATTAGGGAAATCTCCGTTATAGGTAATTCCTAGACCACTGCCTTTTTCCTCAAAGCTATTTTTCATATTCTTTTTTAAGCTTTGTAAAGTATATGAAACCGGTGTGTCATTAAAATCGCCCATGATGATGTATGGTGTCTTACAAGAATCAATATAAATTTTTAAATTTTTAACTTGATTACTTCTTTCTATAAAAGCATTCTTTAGCCTTTTGATGATTCTTTTACCTGTATTTAAATCTCTTTTGGTATCGAGTTCTTTTTTTAGATTATTGAAATCATTATAATCCTCTGGCTGAAAGGATATGGATGCTAGGTGAACAACAAATACCCTAAATACCTGATTGTTTTTCTTTACATCTATCCAAACTCCTTGGTTTCCACCGTTTTCATCCATCAAATGGATGTCTCCTTTATTTAAAATCGGTAGTTTACTAAATACAGCAATACCAGAAGATTCATAATCATTACCCGATGTAGTATTATACTGATAATATGGAGTGTTAAGAATAGTTAATACAGAATCTTTAATATTATACTTGCCCTTTTTTCGGGTAAAAAATTCTTGAAAGCCAATAATATCTGGTTGCTCTTGTCTTAAAATATTTAATATCCCGTTTCGTGTAAAAGTATCTAACGCTAAACCAAACCTTTTAAAATAATGAACATTATAAGTCATCAGCTTTATTGAAGCACTATCATTTAAGAAAGTAGTTTCTTTTTTTCCTCTTAAACCAATGCTCGAATTAAAGGCATCATAACCTATTAAAATCGCAGATAAAGAAAGAAGGGCGTACCACTTTTTTCTCATCATCCAATACATAATAAAGGCAATATTGATAAGTAAGATGATGGGATAAGATAACCCGAAGAAAGGAATATACCAGTAAGTTACAGGATTAGTGTATTTTGCCAGATAGCTTAAAAATAAGCCAATAACTGCTAGTATATTAAAAAAGAGAATAACCTTACTAACAAGACTTATTTTTTTATTTTTCCTCATTACTTTTGCTGGCTCTAAATAAAATTTCTTTCTCTCTTTTGGTTAACTTTTCATAACCCGATTGTGATATTTTATCTAAAATTTCATCGATAGTTTTTTGGTCTGGATGGAAAGTTTCTTGATACGGTTTGCCATAATTTGTTGAAACTACTTTTAACTTCTTACGAGGTTTAAACAACTTCATAAAAGGCTTGCTCCAATCATTACCATTTTGTAAAGATTTGATATAGAAGAAACCAAAAATAGCACCTCCTAAATGCGCTACATGCCCTCCGGCATTAGCTCCAGCCAAACTGATGATATCTAAAACAATATAAATTAAAGCAATCCATTTAAGTTTCACAGGGCCAAAAAGCAGTAAAGAAATGGTATAATCTGGTAATAAAGTTGCAGTAGCTACAATAATAGCAGTAACAGCAGCAGATGCCCCTACAGCAGTTGCAAACATCACCTGGTCAGAAAAAGCAGGCAGAAAATTATAACTGATGATGAATAAAAAAGCTCCTGCCAAGCCTCCTGCTAAATAAACAAAAGTTAGCTTTTTAGAGTTTAAAAACTCTTCAAAAATTTTTCCCATCCAAAACAGCCAAAGCATATTAAAAAGAATATGAAACACCCCATGATGTAAAAACATATAGGTAAAGGGTGTCCAAAATTTAAATAAGAGCTCTTTGGTATAAGTGGGTACAGCTAAATAATCAATAATGGTTTGATACACGGTAGTTTGTCTGGTAAACAACCATTGTACAACCCTGATCAGGTTAAAAGCAACAAATACAATCACATTTATCCCAATAAAAAGATTTACCCTACTGCCCGAGTTAAAAATTTTATACCGTAATTCTTGGATGGTATTCATAGTGCTAATTTAATTAATCCAATTGATTGATGTTTAATAATAAAAATCGCCAGGTCTTCTCACTCGCCACAGTTTTATCAAAATAAAACCGATAAGCATACCTCCCAAATGGGCAAAGTGTGCTACATTATCATCTGGGTTATTGGCTATACCGCTATAAAGCTCAAACAAACCATAAAAAAACACAAAGTATTTAGCCTTTAACGGGAAAAAGAAATACAAGTATATAAGAGCATTTGGAAATAACATCCCAAAAGCTAACAATAAACCAAAAACAGCACCAGAAGCACCAACTGTAGGGATATTAGTTTTAATAGCTGTAAGTTGTCTCACCAGCTCAACCGAGTTGTTTTTTGCGTTTAAACTTGTTGGGTCTGCCTGCCAAAAGTTATATAAACTGTTAAAATCACGCTGATAATTTTCTGGAACTGCATTCTCAATAAACTGTCCAAAACGTCCAAGGGTTGGGTTGGCTAAATAATTTCTTGAGTTTTCTATAAAAGATGAAAGTTCTATATACTGCACTCCGGTATGTAAAAGAGCAGCACCTAGCCCAGTTAAAATATAGTATTGTAAGAATTTTTTAGAACCAAAAAAGTTCTCCAATACAGCACCAAACATCCATAACGCCAGCATATTAGAGAAAATATGCATGAAATCTCCATGCATAAATAAATGCGTAACAAATTGCCAGATCCTAAAATTTGGCGACTCGTAATAGTACAGCGCAAAATGCTGATACATATCAAAGCCTAAGCTATTTTGAAAAACATGGGTTGCTAAAAAAACAATACCATTGATGATCAGTAAGTTTTTTACAACCGGTGGAAATATGGTGTTGCCTAATGGCCTAAATTCTCTCATACTACTAGCCTTTGTTAAAGCGTTCTGCTAATTCTTCTAAGCTTATTTTTACTATAATTTGTTTGCCATTAATGGCGATGCCTGGCATCTGGCAAGCAAACAGTTGGTCTATTAAATCTACCATCTCCTCCTCGCTTAATTTAACCCCACTTTTAATGGCTGCATTTTTAGCAAGTGTTCTCGCTAAATTATCCCTCTTATCAAGCTTTAAAACAGTATGATTGTTTTTAAAACCTTCAATTAATTCTTCCATCATACTTGCCAGATTATTATTCTCTGGAATATCTGCCGGTACACCTTCTATCACCAAAGTGTTTTTACCAAATTCTCTGATCTGGAAACCTAAAGCCTGAAAAGCAGGAAGCAATTCGGTTACCAAAGCGTAATCCGTGGTGTTTAAGGTGATGGTTTGTGGAAACAAACTTTGCTGGCTTAAACCTTTATGGTTTTCTAACTGCGCCAAAAAACGCTCATATAAAATACGCTCATGTGCTGCTTGTTGGTCAATCAGCATAAAGCCAGATTTTATAGAAGAGATGATATATTTATGATGTAGCTGAAAAACCTGTCTGTTTAAAGCCGCTGTTTCTGTAACACCATTTACAGCCGATGAGACGGTATTTGATGATGAATCTAAATCAAAAAAAGTTTGAACAGATTTCTGCTCTTTGCTAATCTCATACAAAGTATCCCAATTTTGTGGGATAGCTTTTTTTTCTCCTAAATCTCTTAAAAAAGGTATTTCTCTATCTTTTTTCTTTTCATCCGCAAAAGGATTAAAATCTGGATTAAACTGTATGGCTGGCGGTGTGATATCTTCCCATGGCTTCTGAGATATCATCCTCTCAAAACCAGTTTCCTGATTAAAATCTAAAGTAGGTGTAATATTATACCTACCTAAAGAACGCTTTACAGCAGAGCGGATGATGGCATAAATAGCTTTTTCATCCTGATATTTAATTTCTGTTTTAGTAGGATGAACATTGATGTCGATTTTAGAAGGGTCTATCTCAATAAATAAAACATACAGCGGGAAACAGTCATCGGGCAATAAATCCTCGTAAGCGGTCATCACTGCATGGTTTAAATATGGGTCTTTAATAAAACGTTTGTTTACAAAAAAGAACTGGTCGCCACGGGTTTTCTTAGCAAAAGAAGGCTTCCCAATAAAACCTTTTACCTCAATAATGCTGGTTTCCTCATCTAATGGGACAAGCCTTTCGTTATAATTATTCCCTAAAAGATGGATAATACGTTGTTTAAGCTGTGTTTGCGGCAAATGATAAACCTCTTGCCCATCATGGTGAAGGGTAAAATGTATTTCTGGATGTGCCAGTGCTACCCGCTGAAATTCATCAATAATATGGCGCATCTCTACCGGGTTGCTTTTTAAAAAGTTTCTCCTTGCAGGAATATTGTAAAACAGATTTTTAACCGATATAGATGTGCCAGCAGTTGCAGCACAAGGTTCCTGACTTAAAACTTCCGAGCCTTCTATCACCAGTTTGGTTCCTAATTCGTCTTCATGCCTTCTGCTCTTTAGCTCCACTTGGGCAATAGCAGCAATAGAAGCCATAGCTTCGCCTCTAAAGCCCATGGTTTTAATCGCAAATAAATCCTCAGCTTTCCTGATTTTTGATGTAGCATGTCGCTCAAAACACATTCTTGCGTCTGTTGCACTCATGCCGCAGCCATTATCAATAATCTGGATAAGGGTTTTGCCAGCATCTTTAACAATTAGTTGTATTTTATCAGCACCGGCATCTATCGCATTTTCTATGAGTTCTTTTACAGCAGAAGCGGGTCTTTGTACTACCTCGCCAGCGGCAATCTGGTTAGCAACCGAATCTGGTAAAAGTTGTATTATATCTGGCATATCTAAGATGTCGCTAATTTATTAAAATTTTAAGGCTTTAATCAGTAATATCCCTTTTTTTAAATTTAAATGAGATAAGTGCCTATTTAATATTTATTTTAACAATTATTTTAAAATAGAGTATCCAACAAAATAAAAAGCTGGTCGTTTAAACAGTATGAAACATCTTTTAAGTTTAGTAGCCTTAGTATTTTTTTTAGCCATTCAGGCTTGTGGTCAGGCCCGTCAAAATCAAAATTTTAGCTTAGAACAAGTACAAGAAGCCCATAAAAGTTTGGTGCTTTTAAATAATCAGCAGCAAATCATCCCTTTAAAATCTTTACAAAATTTAAAAATAGCCAGTGTAACTTTTGATTTTCAGGAAGCCACACTTTTAGATAGCATATTAGGTAAATACCATAGCATCCACACAGAAAATGGAAATGCTTTTTTAAATGATTTAAATGGATTAGAAGATGATTTAAAATTTTATAATCTCATCATCCTTACTTTAACAAATAAAACTTTAAATCAGCCTCAAATGATAAGTTTTGTTAAAGATTTGGCAACCAAAAAAAGCGTCGTGATAAATTTTATGGGCGATGGGGAATTACTTACAAAACTTGAAGGTTTTAAACAACCTATTTTATGGAGTAGCCAAGTCAATACGGCAAGTGCTTTTATATCTGCACAAGCTATATTTGGCGGTACAGCTATCTCAGGTAAACTGAAACAAACTTATAGCAATCAATTTAAAATAAATGATGGTTTTGAGACACAAGCTATTAGATTAGGTTTTGCACTGCCAGAAGAGTTAGGCTTAAAGACTAAAGATTTCGGAAATATAGATGCCATTGCCCAAGAGGCCATACAAAAAAAGGCTGCTCCCGGTGCGGTAGTGTTAGTAGCCAAAAATGGTAAAATTATTTACAATAAAGCTTACGGTAAGCACACCTATACCTCAGAAACTTTAATGAATGTTGATGATATTTTTGATTTAGCATCTATCACTAAAATTGCAGCCACTACTATAGCAGCCATGAAATTGCAAGAGGAAGGTAAGCTTAATCTTGATGCTTCCTTAGCTGCCTACATTGCGAGAACAAGAAACACCAATAAAGCCAATATTAAGGTTAAGGATGTGATGTTACATCAAGCAGGTTTTGTGCCTTTTATACCTTTTTATAAAGATTTAGAAAAGGATGCTTTTAGCAGGGTAGCAGATGACCGTTATACTGTTAAAGTAGCAGATAGTTTTTATATCAATACCAATTATTACCGTGATGTGATGTGGAAACAAATGCTGGCTAGCCCACTTACCACTCCTGGTAAATATGTGTACAGCGATTTAAGCATGTACTTTATGAAAGAAATTATAGAAGGTATCACACAAAAGCCTATCCCAAATTACATCACCCAAAATTTTTACAATAAACTAGGCTTAGAAACGATGGTTTTTAACCCTAGAGATAAATTTAAGAAAGGACAAATTGTACCCACAGAAGTGGATAATTATTTTAGAAAAACATTGCTTTGGGGCTATGTGCATGATCAAGGTGCTGCCATGGCGGGTGGTGTTGCTGGGCATGCCGGTTTGTTTTCTAATGCCACAGATTTAGCAGTTTTGATGCAGATGCTTCTTAACAAAGGCAGTTATGGTGGAGAGCAGTTTTTAAAGCCAGAAACAGTGATGCTTTTTACCCAACAGCAATCACCAGTAAGCAGAAGAGGTTTAGGTTTTGATAGAAAAGATCCAGATTTATCAAAAAAATATCCATCAGCCTTAGCCTCAAATGAAACTTTTGGACATACCGGTTATACCGGAACATGCGTATGGGTAGATCCTGCTAATCAACTCATTTACATATTTTTATCAAACCGGGTTCATCCACAAGTAAATAATAAATTGTTGGATTTAAATATCCGTTCACGTATTCACGATGAAATTTATAAGGCAATTTCTAAAACTAAATAAAACATTCTGAACCAAAACACCTTTTAATACGTAGTTTATCACATATTAAATTTAAAATAATTATGATCAAGAAAATAGCTTTTATAGCAGGTGCAAGTGTTTTATTAGCGGCCTGCTCACCAAAAACAACCAATCCAGATATTTTAAAACTAGAAAAACAAGAACAAGTTTTAAGCTTAACATCAAAGGTTAATAGTTTAAAATTAGACCTGGAAAAAGAATTGGTGAAAGTTCAGGAATTAACTAAGCAAGTGGAAGATGCTAATGATAAAGCATCAAAATCTTCAAAAGAAGCAAAATCAGTTTCAGACAATTTAAGTGATAAGCCAGGTAACGCTAAGCTATCATCCAAAGCAGATAGAGCTGCAAGAGCTTCGGCAAAAGATGCAAAAGCGGCTCGTAAATTAAATGATGCGCTAAGCAAGTCAAATAAAAAGGTAGAATCACTTCAAAAAGAAATAGATAAAACCCAGCAACAGCTTAATACCTTAGACCAAAAAGTAGATTTTGTACCAACGCAAGAAGTTAAGTAATCCCATATCAAATAAGCGCTTTTGCAGGCGCTTATTTCTTTTAGCACCAAGCTACAATAATTGTTACAAAAGCTTAACATAACTATCCTGATTAAATACTTAATTTGCTTAAAATAACTGGTAGGTTCTAATATAAAAAAATGAGAATAGGAATAGTTTGCTATCCAACTTTTGGAGGAAGCGGAGTTGTAGCTACAGAATTAGGTAAAGCACTTGCTGATCATGGTCATCAGGTTCATTTCATAACCTACAGCCAGCCTGCCCGTTTAGATTTTTTTTCAGAAAATTTATTCTATCACGAAGTTTCAGTATCAAACTATCCTTTGTTTGATTATGCACCTTATGAGCTTGCGCTGTCTAGCAAAATGGTAGATGTAGTAAGATTTGAAAAATTAGATATCCTTCATGTACATTATGCTATTCCGCATGCTTCTGCCGCTTTTATGGCCAAGCAAATTTTGGCTACTTATGGCATACATATACCCGTTGTAACCACCTTACACGGTACAGATATTACTTTGGTTGGTAAAGATTTAACTTACAAACCAGTAGTTACTTTTTCTATCAACCAATCTGATGGTGTTACAGCAGTTTCAGAAGATTTGAAAAAAGCTACCTATGATCATTTTGATATTCAAAAAGAAATACGAGTTATCCCAAATTTTATAGATTTACAAAGGTTTAGCTTAAAACCTAAAGACCACTTTAAAAAGGCTATTGCGCCATTCGGAGAGCGTATTCTGGTACATACCTCAAATTTCAGAAAAGTTAAGCGTACGCAAGATGTCATCCATATTTTCAAACAGATCTTAAGCAAAGTTCCTGCAAAATTATTGATGGTTGGCGATGGTCCAGAACGTGTAAATTGTGAAGCATTATGCCGTGAGTTGCAAGTTTGTGAGCATGTAAGATTTTTAGGCAAACAAGATGCAGTAGAAGAGATTTTATCTGTATCAGATTTATTTTTGATGCCTTCAGAATCAGAAAGTTTCGGTTTAGCAGCTTTAGAAGCTATGGCGTGTAAAGTCCCTGTAATTTCATCTAATACCGGCGGCTTACCAGAACTTAATGTAAACGGAGTTACAGGCTTTTTAAACAATGTAGGCGATGTTGACGGAATGGCAGCTCATGCAGTTTATATTTTACAAGATGCCCAAATTCTACAAACTTTTAAAGAAAATGCCATTAAAAGAGCAAAAGAATTTGATTTAAGTTTGATTTTACCCATTTATGAAAATTACTACGAAGAAGTTATTGAGAAAAGTAAAGTAGTGCTTTAGATTTTCTAAGTATTGATGAGGCCCTCTAAGTAACAGAAAGAACGGTAGATATTAAAAAAATGGAATATGTATGAAAACTGTTAAGAGATTTTAATATCCAACTAGGTAAAAATTATTTAAGCAACTCTGCGAACTTTGCGCCCGCAGCGGTTAAAACATTAAAAAATCTTTGCGGTTAAACCTATACAACCCAAGAGATGAAACCAAATTATAATTCCACCGAAGTTCGGCATGCGTTTCACTACCATAACCGAACAACACTGTCTAACTACCTAACTCCCGCTATCGGGACTAACCACCCAACCACCCAACCACCCAACCAACTAACAAACTAACCATCTAACCACCTAACAAACTAACCACCTAACACATACATCACACATAGATCACATAGAGCAATCCGAAGGAACACCGAAGGAAGAAAACACCAAAAACCAAGTTTTTTACCATTTTTCACCTATTTAAGCAGCAAGAGCAGTGAAACCAATAGGAGCTGATAGGTTCTATTTTGTTCTAAACCGGTTGCATAAGGTTCTATTTTGTTCTTTTTAACCCAAATGCTTGGAAGTAAATAATCAGCATATTAAGTTGCAAATGCAAAATTACAATACCAACATAAATTGAAGTAATATGATACATAAAGTTAGAATCATAAAAGAATTATACTAAGTAGCTTTATGACCACCAAGAGTGGTAAAATCATAACGATTCAGCATAATTACAAAAGGATAATAAAAACACAAAAATAAAAAAGCATTCTTATTTGCAACATTATTGCATTTGTATATATTTGCAACATTGTTTCACTTATAAAAATAATTATGTCAACAAAAATTAGATTCTACCTTATGATTTTATTCATTTCTGTTTTTGCAGCTTGTAAAAAGGATAACGATACCCTGCAAACAGAAGAAATAGAAGAAAATAGGTTTGTAAGATTACTAGTGGCGGATGCCGAAGACAAGACCATTACTTTCATCAACCCAAAAGATGGCGCACAATCATCATTTCAGGCACAATTTGCTGCTAACAATATTTATCCAACCAATAGCAAACGCTTTGCTGGAGTAGTAAATACAGCCAACAACCATGTAAGTTTTTTTGATTCTGGAGTAGAGGCTCACGGAGACCATGCACATTTAAAAGGTACACCCAAGTGGGCTTTAACCACTGCCTTGGCAGCCAAACCAACACATTTTTACTCTTTAGGAAACGAGATAGCAGTTTTTAATGATGGTGATGCATCTTTAAGTATAGTTACAGAAGATAAATTACATACTCAGGCACAAACCAACCATGTAGTAGTAGACCAAGCACACCACGGTGCTGTAGTTGTTTTTACTAACGGAACCTATGCAGTAACACAAAAAGACAATAGTATTTCAGGTGCTTTACCAGAGCGAGTAAAAATTGTCAATGCTGCCGGACAAGTAGTTCACGCTTCTACAGTTGCTACCAAAGGTATACATGGTGATGCAGGAGATGGTAATACAGCCATTTTTGGTAGTGTTGGTGGGATGTTAATTGTTAAAAGCGATGGAACTCAGAATCTTGTAAACTGGCCATCTGAAATAGGCGAAGCCAATTGGCTTTCTACTATTTATTATGGTAAAGGATCTCAAAAATTTCTGGGTTTCAAATCTAAATTTGGAGCTTTTGTATTAAACTCTGTTAATAGCAGTTTTACCAAAGTTATAACAGCAAATAACATAAGAAGCGCTGTATTTGATGCAGAAGGTAAAGACATATTAGTTTTATTAGAAGATGGTACCGTACAATTATATAGTGGCTCTTCTTTGATAAAATTACAGGAAATAAAGTTAAACGTTTCTTTTGGTACTGGAGCTTTAGTGCCTAATGTTACTGCTACGAAGCATTTTGTATATGTAACTAACCCAAATGGTGGAGAAATTATACAACTAGAACGTGATAATTTTGCTAAACAACGCAAAATAGCAGTTGCTGGTAAGCCAGCTAAAATCATCATGCTGGGAGCTGACTTTGATGACGAAGGGAATCACTAAAGATTTGAAATAAGTGTGTTAATGAGAAGGGCAGCTCAATGATTAAAATGGCTGCCCTTTTTTTATTTAATAAGGTGTTTCAAGTTGATAATTTCTTGTTCTGATAAATATCTCCATTTCCCTCTGGGTAAATCTTTTTTGCTTAAACCTGCATAAATCACGCGGTCTAGCTTTACTACCTCATAATCAAGACTCTCAAAAATTCTTCTAACAATTCTGTTTTTACCGCTATGTATTTGTATACCAATTTCGTTTCTGGCTCCGCCCGTAACATAGCTAACAGCATCAGGTTTGATAAAACCATCTTCTAGTTCTAGTCCAAAAGCAATTTTATTGAAATCGCCTTGTGTTAAGTTCCTGTCTAACTCAACATTGTAAATCTTAACAATATTATTTCTTGGGTGAGATAACTTCTCTGCTAAATCACCATCATTGGTCATTAAAAGTAAACCTGTAGTATTCCTGTCTAATCGTCCAACTGGGTAAATACGTTCTTTACTGGCCTTATCAACCAATTCCATAACGGTTTTACGTTCTTGTGGGTCGTCTGTAGTGGTAATAAAGTCTTTTGGCTTATTCAATAAAACGTAAACCATCTTTTCACGTTTTAATAACTCTCCATTATAACGGATTTGATCTACTGCCGGATTTACCTTAGCACCAAGTTCTGATACCACAACACCATTAACACTCACCACACCTGCTGCAATCAATTCATCCGCTTTTCTTCTAGAGCAAATTCCAGAATTGGCGATATAACGATTTAGCCTGATAGTATCATCCTCTTTTTTGGTATTTCCCTTTGTTTGTCTGGATCTTAATCTTACTTGCTCGTCTTTTACTTCAGAAAATTCTCCTTGAGATTCTCTTTTTCTAAACTGACGTGGTTCTTTATCATTCAGACGCTCTCTTCTCTCACCACCAAAACCACCTTCTTTTCTATCGCCGAAAGGCTTTCTATCTCCATAAGATTTTCTTTCACCGCCAAAACCGCCTTCTTTTCTATCTCCAAAAGGTTTTCTGTCTCCGTAAGATTTTCTCTCACCGCCAAAACCACCTTCTTTTCTATCGCCGAAAGGTTTTCTATCTCCGTAAGATTTTCTCTCACCGCCAAAACCGCTTTCTTTTTTATCTCCAAAAGGCTTTCTGTCTCCGTAAGATTTTCTCTCACCGCCAAAACCTTCCCTCTTTTCCCCAAAAGGTTTCTGGTCTCCGTAAGATTTTCTTTCTCTGCCAGAGCTCTCTCTGCTATCGCTGTAAGGTTTGGATTTTCTGTCTGATGAGTTTTCGCCTGATGATGGCCTTCTATTTGATGATGAAGATCTGGAAGGTTTGTTGCTGTCTCTTCCGGACTTGTCGTCGCGACTGTTCCTGTTTTTATTGAATGACATGTTATCGTTTTAATCCTCTGCTGAGGGGCTACAAATGTACAAAAAATATGCAATTTTTTATGCCGAAAAACACCTGTATTGCAGGCCATAAATAGAGCTGTTTTAACACATATTGATAAGGCTTAAAAAGTGCTGTTTTTGTAAGTGTTTGATAATGTGATTTATATGTTGTATATTTGCAGCCTTTTAAAAGTTGAGTGGTAATTAAAACAAGATTTATGAAGCGTAAAAGCGTAATAACTTGTAGCTTGATGTTGGTAGTTTGCTTAGTTGCAAAAATGTTTGGTTACAGCTATTCCACCGGGTTTGATAAGATAAATAATCCGTTAAATATTGAGACTACAGAAGAAAAAACAGCAAAAGAAGAGTCTCAGAAATTATTAAGTTTTGCTGATGAAATGATCCCTTTGGGTGACGAAAAGATTGACTATAAAATGAAGAGAGCTTTAAAAGCAAACTCATTTCGTCAGTTACAAACTTTGAAATTACACCAAAGAGCAGAAAAGTGGTTCCCGGTGATAGAACCTGTACTTAAAAAATATGGTATCCCAGAAGATTTTAAGTATGTCCCATTAGTAGAAACCGGGATGGCTCATGGAAAGGTTTCCCCTAAAGGTGCAGCAGGTTTATGGCAATTTATGCCCCAAACAGCCAGAAGTTACGGTTTAAAAGTAAACAGTCAGGTTGATGAGCGTACCAATGTATATCTTTCTACCGTAGCGGCAGCTAAATACTTGAGAGATTTATATAAAGTGTTTAATAGCTGGACTTTGGTTGCAGCAGCTTATAACGTTGGCGAAGGAAGTTTACAAAGACAAATTAACAGACAGGGAGAAGACAACTACTTCAGGTTGAAACTAAACCGAGAAACAGGTAGATATGTATATAGCCTTATTTCTATGAAAGAGGTTATCGAAAAGCCTGAAAAGTATGGTTATAAAATAAATAACCCTCGCAAATTGATGGCTTATCAACCTTAGATTAAGAGTGCTAAAAAAGGTTTCAAATCGTTATTTATTTGGTAGATAAAAAATTAGTGGTTTGGGATGGTATTTTTAAAGAGAAGAGGCTGTCTCAAATTACCACTTTATGTCAGGCTGAGCGGAGTCGAAGCCTTTTTTGAGTATATCAGAGAACATTTCGACTCCGCTCAATGTGACAAATATGATTTCTGAGACAGCCTCTTCTCTTTTAATATGATAGCATCATATTAGATGAAAGGGCTCTAATAGCCTAATACTTAATCTATGAATTCTGCTACTCGGTTTTTTTCTGAAATCCAGTTTTTGTTATAAAGTTTAATATCATTGTCTTTAAGCGGATCCATTACCATCAGATAAATCCACTCATGGTGAAGTAACGTTTTGATGTGCTCATTTCTTTCAATAATATCAACAATCCAGGCTGTTGGTGCTTGTATCACCACAGATAATCTGAGCGGCTGATGATAATTTTTTTGGTCAGATGCCTTAACCGATTGAAGTGGGATGCCTATTTTTAAATCTCCACCATTTCCTTGCACTACTCCAAATTTCCCAATAACGTTTTGCGTGATTTTAGAACCGCCTCCAAATTGGTCATTATTTACCGTAGAAAAATAATAATGATTATTTATCCATTGGCCAACCACCATTGGACCTTGCATAATACTTTCTAAAGCTTTTCCTTCACTATCTGTCTCCCAGTCGTATGAGTGTAAGAAGCATCTTCCACCTAAATGGAGGTTTTTTGTTAGATTTCTTGGTCCTACAATAAATGCCGCATTTCTCGCCAAACCCCACTCTGGTCTGGTTTCAGCCCAATTGTTAGATTTTTTTAATGCTAGTTTTACGGCATCTTTATCAGTACCTAGTCTTTCTTTAGCAGCACTTAGTTGTACTTGCTTTAAATCGCTTTTTAGTTTCTGAATAAGTTGTTGATGACTTTCGGGTGCTTGGCTATCAAAAAGCGTAATTTCATCTGTTGCCGTATTATGCTCTGCACCCATAAAAAAGGTATCATCCGGAATTTCAATTTCGTAAACTTCTTTCAAGTAAATTCTTACAGCATTTTGATTTGCAATTTTGGCTAGCATTCTAGCATTGTGCCTTCCGGGGCTGGCAGCACAAGCACCACAATCTAAACTGGATGCAAAAGGATTATTAGCAGATTGACTGCCATGTCCGGTAAAAATTACAAGCGGAGCAAATTCTTTCCATCCCAATAAATCAAAGGCTGATTTTACAATGGCTGCTTTCTCACTTATAGGTATTCCTAGTTCTGTATGTTCATCAGCATAAGCATGTATACTTGTTTCACAAATATGTTCATGATTTGGTTTATGCTGTTTTTTTATCCTGTTTAGATATGCCGGAAAAATTGTTCTAGCAGTTAAGGATACGCCATACAATAAGCCTGATATTTCTACAAAGCCAAAAGCAGAGGGCAACATATTTTTTAATCTCTTTAAAAAGTAATTGCTGAATTTTGTCTCTTCCGCTTGTTTTAAATAAGTAGACAATTTCAACTCCTTACCTTTTTGAGCAATTTCTGTAACTTGATAAGCCGAGTTTACAATAGGGGGGCAAGATTTTCTTACTAAGCCATTTTCTGGATTTTTATAATCCATAGCTATTCCAAAAAAGCCTGCATAACCAAAAGTTTCATAATTTCCTTTAGCTTCCAAGTGTCTTCTCATCAATTCAGATCTGGTATCTATACAGAAAACAAATTGGGCATCGGATAACTTTTTAGTTGCTATCGAACCTAAGGTTAAGCTCGGTTTTAATGTTTTAGAAAGCTGCTGTTGCCAACTTTGTTCCCATGCTTTTAGCCAAATGTATTTAAGCTCTAAATCGGTATTTTGTTGTTGTTTGGTGCTTGCTAATGGTAATAACTCCGAATCTTTGCTTTTAGTAATCCATAACCTAACAGCTAAGTAATCTGCTAAACTGATAGGATATTTTTGCTGCCAGGCAGTATTTCCTTGTACCCTATGCTTGATAAAACCAGTCCAGCCCGGTAAAGCAGCAATATGATATTTGAAAATTTCTAATTGGTCTTTTTCATCATAGTCTTTTAAAATTAGCTCTAATGTAGATGTTGCATCTTTAGGAATATCTTTCCTTGTATGGTTAAGCTCCTTATCGTATTTCGCAAGTTTTCTCCAAGCAGTAAAAAAACCATCTGATTTGTATGGCATTTCCCATTCAGCAAAACCCTCATCCAAGAAAGCTGCCAACCATTTGCACATCATGCTATCTACATCATGATTTGCATTTTTGCCTTTCTCGTGAGATTGCTCTGCCATTTGTTGCAAATAAAACTCGGGTTGCTTATTAAAATCTTTTTCGACCAGAAGAGCCGTCAATATGGTTTGATTAATCTCTCCATTTTTCCAGGCATCTTCAAAAACTGATGCTTCGGGTAAGGCATATCCTCCCCAGTATTTTGTAGCCTGCTGAATGGCACTTAAAAAATTTGATTTTTCAAATCCTGATAAAGGGTTAGAAGTAACAAAAGAGTAAAGTGGCCAAGTTTTACCAATTACTTCAGAAGCTTTGTTGATATTAGATTGGAGTTGAGGGTTCATCTTCATGAATGGTTCTTAAACATTAACACTGTATTTTTAGCTGGCTGAGAGTCGTTTAATAGCTTTACATATAACCAAGGTATTTTTTGATAAATCCCCAATTTCATAATGAAAAATCCTGTCAGAAAGATAATACCTACAATAATTTGTATTCCTGATAGGGGTAGGGCTACATCAGTCATAGGAGTATCTGCCATACATAAGCTAACCGCTTTGTAAACAAGTGCGTATAAACCTATTCCTATAAAGAATAATACTGGCGGGACAATAGCTTTTTGCATGGGCGAAAGGCTTTTTTGCTTTACGATATTATAAGTAATTTGTCCTACTGTAATGGCAACAATAAGTGTTAAAAAAATACTACTGTTTATAGCTATTCCTTTTCCTGTTAATTGCATAAATAAAAATGCTCCCAACAATCCGTAAATAAGTACTACTAAAGCCTGAAAGGGTGTGATTTTAATTTTTTCTGCGTTTTCAGGTTCCTGATAGCCGATGTTTTCTCCTGCCGAGAGGAATAAACATGCTTTATAAAATCCATGTAAAATCAGGTGTACCACAGCAGCGTTAAAAAATCCTAGCCCACACTGCATAATCATGAAACCCATTTGTGCAATGGTAGAGCATCCTAATTTTTGTTTTGCATTCACTTGTATCAATTTGGCAAACTGAGCGATGATGGCCGTAATACCACCTACAATAAAAAGTATATTTAACGTATTTGATGCAAAAAGTGTGGTAGCAAATAAGGATAATAATATGCCAGACCCATTTACAAAACCGGCATGCATGAGTGCAGATGCAGGTGTTGGCGCTGTCATGGCAGATAATAGCCAACGATGAAAAGGATAAATGGCGGATTGAATGATGGCTGCAATAATGATTAAAATAGCAGCTATCAAAACCATGTGTTGAGGTAAAAGATAAACCTTAGCATTGATTTCTGTAAGAGTATGACTACTGGATTGAAATGCTAGTAAAAGCACACCTGCACTTAAGAAAATACCTCCGGTAAAAAAATATTTCTGAGCAAATTTTGAAGCCTCTTTAGCCTCTCTCCAAGAAGTATTTACACCTATCAATTTTGCCATAAAGATTCCCATAACAAACCATGAAACTAATAATAAAGCAATGTGATTGGAGGCAATAAAAAGCATTACCGAGAAGGTGAATCCCGTACACAACATCATAAAACGATTTTGATACCTAAAACCTTGAAGGTAGTTACTTGCATAGCTACTTAAAATAGCGCTAAAGAAAGTTACAGTGGTCCAAATCACCAAAGTGAAACCATTTATACGAATGAAGTTTTGATAGTCCCATTTTGGCATATTAGGAAATTGATACGCCAAATAGCCTAAATTTCCTAAAAATAAAAACCAAAATAATAAGCTGATGATGATTGGTAAATTGAATACTGATGTTTGATGAGGTTGTTTGAGGTGTTTATCCAAGATCATTTTTTTAGAGATATTGATTTTAGCGTTAAAGAAGTATCAGTACTTCTAATACGCTTGCAAATTTTAGGATTTAGATTCATAAATTTTTATTTATAATTTATATGAGAATCATTAATAGTTTTTATGATAATATGATGAAATTCAGAAAACGTCAAACGGGTTTGGATGGCTGTTAATAGGGGAGTAATAGTCTTGCCTTTTATGAAAGAGGTTATAAGAAAGCCAGAGATATATGATTATCGAACTGTAACCAAAGGAAGTTTATTAGTTTAAGAGCTTTATCTATTAAAATGACAATGAAATAGAAAGGTTGAACCCTGTGGTCCAGCCTTTTTTTGTTATTTTTGTAGCCGAGAAAATCCTCACAAACAACAAACAAAAGCACAAATAAAATCTTTATTTAAAGCAGAAAGCTTTTTTATGAGTAAGAAACCTATTGACCTTGGCGAACAAACAGAAGTAGAAGTTTATGGTGCCAGGGTTCATAATTTAAAGAATATAGATATTTCATTTCCGCGTAACCAACTGGTTGTTATTACTGGTTTAAGTGGTTCGGGAAAATCTTCTTTAGCATTTGATACCATTTATGCCGAAGGACAAAGGCGTTACATGGAGACTTTCTCTGCTTATTCTCGTCAGTTTATGGGGGGGATGGAGCGCCCTGATGTGGACAAAATATCAGGCTTAAGCCCCGTTATCGCTATAGAGCAAAAAACTACTTCTAAAAATCCTCGGTCTACGGTAGGCACCATTACAGAGATTTATGATTTTATGCGTCTGTTATTTGCCCGTGTTGGCGATGCATATTCTTATAATACCGGTGAGAAAATGGTTAAGATGTCTGAGGATCAAATCTTAAATCAGATTTTAACCCAATTTGATGGCAAGCCCATTAACATTCTAGCACCTGTTGTAAAGGGAAGAAAAGGTCATTACCGCGAATTATTTGAGCAAATTAGAAAGCAAGGCTTCTTAAAAGTGAGGGTAGATGGGGAGATTATGGACGTAACACCTAAAATGCAGGTAGACCGTTATAAAATCCACGATATTGAAACTGTTGTAGATAGGTTAATTGTTTCTCAAGATGATAAAAAGCGCTTATACGCATCCATACAACAAGCACTAAAAATAGCCAAAGGCATCATCAAAATATCAGATAAAGAGAATAATGTATATCATTTCTCTAAATATCTAATGTGCCCAAGCACAGGTATTTCTTATGACGAACCACAACCTAATACTTTTTCTTTTAACTCTCCTTACGGGGCTTGTCCGGAGTGTGATGGTTTGGGTTACGTTTTTGATGTTGATGAAGAATCTGTTATCCCTAATAAGAAATTAAGCATTTTAAATGGTGCTTTAGCTCCTTTGGGCGAGTATCGCGAGACTTGGATATTCCAAGTGATTAAAGCTTTAGGCAAAAAGTATGGTTTCTCTTTATCACAACCTGTAGAAAAATTAGGCGATGAGGCTATTCGTATTCTATTACACGGAACTGATGAATTGGTTACCGTACCTGTAGAGTACAACAAATGGAATGTTGAGAATTACCAAATAGCGTTTGATGGCATTATTAAAATGCTTGAAGAACAAAATGAAAAAAAGGGAGATGCTGCAATAGATTTAGAAGGTTATCGTATTCTGAAAACCTGTCCGGAGTGTGATGGTGCTCGTTTAAAAAAAGAATCACTCCATTTTAAGGTTGATGAGAAAAATATCTTCGAATTAGCTTCTATGGATATCAAAAACTTGAAAACATGGTTTGATGGTATTGAGGAACGACTTTCTGAAAGACAAAATGTTATCGCTAAAGAGATTTTAAAAGAAATAAGAGCCAGAATTGGCTTTTTATTAGATGTAGGTCTAGAATATCTTACCCTGGATAGAACTGCAAGAACACTTTCTGGTGGTGAAGCACAACGTATTAGATTGGCTACACAAATTGGTTCTCAGCTTATGAATGTGATGTACATTTTAGACGAACCTTCTATTGGCCTACACCAAAGAGATAACGACCGTTTGATAAAAGCTTTAAAAGATCTTAGAGACTTAAGCAATACCGTTTTGGTTGTAGAGCATGATAAGGATATGATTTTAGAAGCTGATTATGTGATTGATATGGGGCCATCTGCCGGGGTACACGGTGGTGAGGTTGTAGCACAAGGCACTCCTCAAGAGCTTTTAAAAACGCATACACTTACAGCCTCTTACCTTAACGGAGAAAAAGGTATTCATATCCCAACAGAACGAAGAGCCGGAAATGGACATGTTTTATCCCTTAAAAAAGCATCAGGTAATAACCTTAAAAATGTAAGTGTTGATTTTCCTTTAGGTAAATTGATATGTGTTACCGGTGTTTCTGGAAGCGGAAAATCTACCCTGATAGGCGAAACACTTTATCCTATTTTAAATAAGCATTTCTTTAGGGCTAAAAAGCATCCCATGCCTTACAAAGAAATTAAAGGTTTAGAACATATAGATAAAGTGATAGAAATAGATCAAACACCTATTGGGCGTACACCACGTTCAAATCCATCAACTTATACAGGTGTTTTTTCTGATATCAGAAATCTGTTTGTGGCTTTGCCAGAAGCTCAAATTAGGGGTTATAAGCCTGGGCGTTTCTCTTTTAATGTTAAAGGAGGAAGGTGTGAAGCTTGCCAAGGTGGAGGTATGAAAGTTATCGAAATGAATTTCTTACCCGATGTACAAGTGCCATGTGAAGAATGTGGAGGAAAGCGCTACAACCGCGAAACTTTAGAAGTACGCTATCGTGGTAAATCTATTTCTGATGTGCTGGATATGAGTATTGAAGATGCTGTTGATTTCTTCGAGAATATTCCATCCATATACAGAAAAATAAAAACTTTAAAAGATGTTGGCTTAGGCTATATCACCTTAGGGCAGTCTTCTACCACACTTTCTGGAGGTGAGGCGCAAAGGGTTAAATTGGCTACCGAGCTTTCAAAAAAAGATACTGGCAATACTTTCTATATTTTAGACGAACCTACAACCGGCTTACATTTTGAAGATATCAACGTTTTACTCGGCGTTTTACAACTTTTGGTTGATAAGGGGAACACCGTTTTAGTAATAGAGCATAATTTAGATGTTGTAAAAGTTGCTGATTATGTTATCGATTTAGGCCCAGAAGGTGGTTCAGGAGGTGGAAATATCGTTTTTGCAGGTACACCAGAAGGATTGGCTAAATGTAAAGAAAGCTTTACAGGTAAGTTTTTAAAAAAGGAGATGGTTAGCAACACGTTTAAGGTATCGTAAATTTTAGTAATCTTTAATAGGATATAAACTGTATGTTGTATGGAGCAAAAGGAAAAAGATATTGATAGAAATTCAACATCAGATTTTGAAAAAGCAGAGTTGGATTTACTAAGGAATGCGTTAAAAAAGTCTTATACTGAAAGATTCTTCGTCATGACCTCTTTAATGAAGTTAGATAGTATGTTTAGAAATGCTAAGATTTCTCATCAAGTCTATTTCAAAGCTGATAAAGTTTCCTAAAACCATACAGTTTGAGTAGATAAATGCTAGTAAACTATCGCCCTAAAATTATAATTACAAACATTTATAAAGAGATAGCGTTTTAAAAATAAAATCTTTAACTTGATTTAAAGATTTTTACATTACAACTATTCGCTCATGCTGAAACTGTTAAATGCTGTTCAAATAAGAGAGGCAGATAAATATACCATAGAAAACGAGCCTATCAGCTCATTAGACTTAATGGAAAGAGCTGCTCAAGCTTTTCTAAAAGTTTTTACAGAGCGCTTTACCGATAAGAAAATCAATCTAGCTGTGTTTTGTGGAAAAGGTAATAATGGTGGCGATGGTTTAGCCATAGCCAGGATGTTACTGAATGAAAATTACACTTCTGTACAGGTTTGGATAGCAGATTTTACCGAGAAATCGAGTCCAGATTTTAAATATAATTTAGAGAGTTTACAACAGCTGGATGCTCAAATATTTTATTTAACACAGGCGGCAGAATTAGAAATACAAGCTACCGATGTAGTTATTGATGCTTTGTTTGGGATTGGATTAAATGGTCCTTTAACAGATGAATATGCTAAATTGGTAAAAAAAATCAATCAATTTCCTGGATTTAAAGTGAGTGTTGATATTCCATCTGGCTTACCTGCAGAAGGACAAGTACTTGGCGATGCTATTTTTAAATCAGATTGGGTCATTACCTTTCAAAGACCCAAACTTAACTTTTTATTGCCACCATCAAGTCCTTATGTTAAAGAATGGAAGGTGGTAAATATTGGATTGGATGAAAATTTTATCGAAAGTACCTCATCTCCTTATTATTGGTTTTGGAAAAAAGACGTTCAGAAATTTATCAAACCCAGACAAGCCTTTGAACATAAAGGTTTACTGGGTAGCGCACTTATTATTGCCGGTGAGGATGAAACTATGGGTGCAGCTTTATTATGTGCCGAAGCTTGTCATAAAGCAGGTACAGGTTTAACTACAGCCTTGATACCTAAAAGTGGTTTAGCCGCTCTAAATGCTCGCGTTCCAGAGGTTATGTATGGTAACAGAAGTAAGCTTGCAGAGTTAAACTGGGAAAAATATAATGTTATAGGTATTGGTCCGGGTTTAGGTACATCTGCCGAAGCTGAAGAACTTTTGATACAAACCCTCCAGAATTTTAAAAAACCTATAATTCTGGATGCTGATGCTTTAAATATCTTAGCTAATAGGCCAGAATTATGGAAAAATATACCCCTAAACTCTGTTATTACGCCACACATGAAAGAATTTGATAGGTTGTTTAAAATACATCAAAATTGGTGGGATAGAATTGCAACGGCTTTTGAAGAAGCTGTAAACAAAAAAATATTTATCGTGTTAAAAAACAGGTATACGATGATATTTAGCCCACAAGGGATGTGCTATTTTAACTCCTCAGGCTCGCCCGCTATGGCCAGTGGGGGCATGGGTGATGTTTTAACTGGGATAATAACTAGTATGATAGCACAAGGCTACTCCGTAGATAAAGCCGTATTATTAGCTGTTTTTACTCATGGTTATGCTGGCGAACAGTTAGCTCAAAATATGTATGTTGTACCAGCAACCAGCTTAATCAAGAAGATACCCACTGTTTTAAGAGAATTGATGTAATATAAAATATGTTTCAGCAAGCCGATACAGATTTATTTTTAAAAATTGAGTTAGACCAAGTTATTCCAGATATATTAAAACGATTAGATGATGCTACCAGATCTTCTAAGGCCGCTTTCCATGAAGGATATATTGCTACCATCAACGAAAATTCACCTGAAATAAGAACGGTTGTTTTACGAAGAGTTCTTTTGGATGAGGAAGCCTTGATTTTTCATACAGATATGCGCTCGCCTAAGGTGCATCAAATCAGACAAAATCCTTACCTAAGTTGGCTATTTTATGATGCTGCTTTAAGAATTCAGGTTAGATTTAAAGCTATAGCAGAAATTCACCATCAAAATGAACTCACACAGAAGCAGTGGGAGGCCTCAAGATTAGAAAGTAGGAAATGCTATTTAGTGGAGCCTGCTCCTTCTACGCAAATTCAAAAAGTTTGGGAAGGTATTCCCGATATCGCACATCAAGATTTAACAGAACAGCTGGTAAGCAATGGTTATGATAATTTTGCTGTTATTAAAACAAGACTTATTACTTGTGATTGGCTCTTTTTAAATAGAAGAGGTCATAAAAGAGCTATTTTTAGTAAAAATATAGTAGGAAATACTTGGGAAGGTAAATGGGTGCAACCTTAAATAGCGCCCATTACCATCATTTTTTCTAAGGTTGGATTTACACTACCACCTTTAGGTTCTAAAGTAACGGCAAAAGCTTGAGCTTTATCTATCGCTTTCATTTTCTTCATGACAGCTTCTGGGTTAACTCCATCAAAAACACCTAAATCAACAGGCTTGCCATCCACCAATGCCCATAATTGATATTGATGATTTTCATCATGAGCAGGCATAGACATATTTTTCATATCTATCATAACCTTTTGTTCCTTTGGATTAAAGGCTACCAACATTTTAGATTCTGGAGAATTTGCAGTACCCTTTAGTTCTACCAGTTTAAAATCAGGATTGGTATAAATGCTTAATATTTCATTAGTGCTTTCTACCTTTTTATCCAGATAATTTACTTGGTTGGCATAATCCTGATTACTGCTTTGTAGCACAGCTAATTGCTCTTTAGATTCTTGCAAATTATTATAAAGCACAAATAAAGCAGCTATACTCATGATAAGGAGTGTAAAACAAGCCGCAAAAGAATACTTATAAAAGTTAAGTTTAGAACTGTTTAAAGGAATAACTTTAGCATTGTTATGACTAGAAAAAGTTTGCTGCTTATTATTTAAGTTAACATTAGAAATAGAAGTATTGGTATCTTCTTCGTTAAAAGTTAGTTTACTTAAGAAATTGTCTCTTAAACCTTCAGAAGGCTCAATAGCATAAGAATCTGCCAACTCTCCTAACGTTTTCTCTATTTCGGCAAGCTCAGCTTTAACCTCTGGGTAAAGCGTAGCCATCTCCTCAACCTTAAGTTTTTCCTCAGGTGAAAGATCTCCTAGAACATAAAGTTCTAGAATGCCAGATTCCATGTATGTTTTAATATCTTCCAATTATTTAAAATATTTTCTAAGTTCCATAATACCCATTCTAAGTCGGGTTTTAACGGTACCCAAAGGAATTTCTAGTTCATCTGAAACTTCTACGTGAGTATATCCCTGGAAGTAAACTAATTCAACAATCTTTTTTTGTTCGGGCTTAAGTTTCTCTACCAAATCTTTTACACCTAATAGCTCGGGCTTATATGTTGTATTCCTTTGCTCGTCTATAGCATTTACGTGGTTTTCAATATCTTGGTTTTTAGAATGATTTCTAAAATCTTTAGATCTTAGTTTATCAATAGCCAAATTCCTAGCAACATTTACCATCCATGTAAATAATCGACCTTTGGTGGCATCGTATTGGTGAATAGAATTCCAGATTTTTACCAACGTTTCCTGTAAAACATCTTCTGCAATTTCTCTATCAGCAACTATTTTAAATATAACACCAAGCAAAGAGGCGGAGTACATATCGTACAAAGCTTCTGCACCTATTGCCTTGTGTTGCTGTAGGGCTTCAATCAGTGCTGGTTCTTCCAGCGTTATTTTTTTAGTCTTAATCAATTTACCTAAGGTAGCGATGAATTTTTACAAATCAAACAAGTGTTTTTCTGCATGGTAAGACGATCTTACCAATGGTCCACTTTCAACATATTTAAAACCCATCTCCATACCAATTTGTTTGTATTTTAGGAATTGATCTGGATGAATCCAATCTACAACCGGATGATGATTTTTGGTAGGCTGTAAATACTGCCCTATAGTAACTACATGTACACCATGAGCTTTTAAATCACTCAATGTCTCAATTACATCTGCCTCTTTCTCGCCTAAACCAAGCATAATACCCGATTTAGTTCTTAAACCGAAATCAGAAATGCGTTTTAAGCACTCCATACTACGGTCATATTTGGCTTGTATTCTTACCTCTTTGGTTAATCTTCTAACCGTTTCTATATTGTGAGAAATAATTTCTGGTTTTTCTTCGCAAACTCTGTAAAGATTATCCCAAACTCCTTTAAAATCTGGAATTAAGGTTTCCATGGTGGTTTGCGGACTTTCTCTTCTGATAGCCTTAATGGTTTCTGCCCAAATGATAGAACCTCCGTCTTTTAAATCATCTCTATCAACAGAAGTGATAACAGCATGCTTAACGTTCATCAACTTGATAGAGTTGGCTACGCGGTTTGGCTCATCTGTATCCACAGCTAAAGGCCTGCCAGTTGCAACCGCACAAAAAGAACATGAACGGGTACAAATATTGCCTAAAATCATAAAAGTAGCAGTACCAGCACCCCAACACTCGCCCATGTTAGGGCAATTACCACTTTCGCAAATGGTGTGTAGTTTATGCTCGTCTACCAAGCTTCTCACATGAGCATACTCTTTTCCAACAGGAAGCTTCACTCTTAACCAGTCTGGTTTTCGTTGTACTTGGTTTGCAGGTATCACCGGTAACTCTATCATGGTTACAAAAATACATATAGTTTAATTAAAAGTTGTGTTGTTGTTCTGTAATTTATTTAAACAAATGGTGCTTTTCTTGTAAAATAATCAAAGTAAAAAGTAGTATTATTGTTTTAAAGAGTCCAATTGCTCTTATGTTTAAACGATATTGAATTTTAGATATGGCAACTTCAAAAATTATTTATAGTGGTTCATTAAGAACTACATCAACACATGTACAATCAGGCAAAGAAATTATTACAGATGCACCTATAGATAATAAAGGTAAAGGAGAGGCTTTTTCTCCAACAGATTTGCTGGCTACTTCTTTTGGTAATTGTATGATGACGATTATGGGAATAGCAGCAAGTACACATGGTATTGATTTAACAGGCTTGAGCGCCGAGGTTACCAAAGTAATGGCAGCCGAGCCTAGAAGAGTTTCAGAAATTCATGTGAATTTCGATTTCCCTTTAAAAAATCAATACTCAGATAAAGATAAAAAGATATTAGAACATGCAGCTTTAACTTGCCCAGTGCGTTATAGCCTACATCCTGATATCAAAAGAGAAGTAAAATTTAATTGGTAGATGGTTGGTTAGGTGGTAGTTTGTTAGGTTGTTGGTTGGTTAGGCGGTTAGGTCAGTGCGACGAGGAACGAAGAAGCAATCTTTTTAATATTGATTGATTTTTGAATGAGTGAAGGATTGATTTTTTAATTAGCAAAGGTTGTTGGTTGATTAGTTTATCTTTTTACTTTTCTAGGTTATTAAGCCTAAATATCGGTTAAGTCTGATATTTAGGCTTTTTTTACTTTCAACTCTGTACTTTCAACTTCCCCACTTTATTTCTCAATTCTGTTCTCCCATCTTTGCAGCATATCGGGCCCCCATTCTAAAACACCTGCTTTTTGTTCCCATTTTTGATGTTCTTGTATAAGCAGTGCAACTACTTTTGGGTGTTTTAAACGTACATCCGTAAGTTCAGTAGGGTCTTTCTTGAGGTTAAAGAGCTGCCACTCTTTGGTATTTTGTTTTACCAATTTCCAGTTTTTATACCTTACAGCTTTATTTCCTTCATGTTCCCAAAAGATATATCTTTCATGCTTATCTTTCTTTTGAAATAAAGCAGGTATTAAAGATTTTCCTTCTAATGCTAAAATCTGATTATTTTTATAAGTTTTTGGATATTGGGCATTTGCCAGCTCAACAATGGTAGGCATAATATCCATAATATGACCATTGTACGGAGATAAAGTATTAGCTTTGATTGTTTTTGGATGATAAGCTATAAAAGGACTGGTTATACCACCTTCTTCAAGATATGATTTATATAACCTAAAAGGAGTATTTGATAGGTTGGCCCAAGGTTTTTCATAAGATTGCCAACTTAAACTATCTCCGGCAGCATATTTACTGGTGTTAATTTTAAAAATCCGATCTAACAATACCCTATCTTCTGCACAAGCGCCATTATCTGATAAGAAAAAAATATAAGTATTTTCAAGCTGATTTTCTTGTTTTAAAGTCTTGATAATTTCTCCAATTCCTTTATCCATCCTATCTATCATGGCAGCATAAACAGCCATCCTATGTGTCCAATCTTTTTTTTCTGTTTCATTTACACTTTCCCATGAAGGTATTTCAGCATCTCTTTCTGGAAGCTTCGTTTTAGGCGAAATGATATGCTGCTTTATCATCTTATGGTACCTTGCTAGGCGTAAAGTATCCCAGCCTTTTAAATAGGTAGTTTCGTATTTTTTAATGTCTTCTAGCAAAGCATGTAAAGGCCAATGTGGTGCTGCATGAGCAACATATAAGAAGAATGGTTTATTAGCCTTGGTATTTTCTTTAATAAAGTTACTTGCATATTCGTTTATAGCATCTGTAAGATAATAATTTTCTCCACTTGGGTAGATGCGTTGGCTATCAATAGCAAAGGAAGACTCGTACCAACTCCCATAAGCTTTGGTACCAAAATAATTACTTACACCATTGATTAAGGAAAACGAACGATTAAAACCACGGTCTACAGGCCACTGTCCTCTGGCATTTCCGATATGCCATTTTCCGCTCATATAAGTATTATAGCCTGCATCTTTTAAAACTTCAGCTATGGTAACAGATTGATGGTTTAAATATCCTTGATAAGCAGGTATTTTTAAATCAATATCCATTTGTCCTATACCTGCTTGGTGTGGATACAATCCGGTCATTAATGAGGCTCTGGAAGGGCAACACCGGGCATTATTGTAGAACTTATTAAATTTCATTCCATTTTTGGCCAGCCAATCTAAATGAGGAGTTTGTATTTCTGAGCCATAAGCTCCTAAATCACTAAAACCCATATCATCAGCCATGATTACTATGATATTGGGTTTTTGGGCTAAAATTTTAGATGTTAATGCTACATTCAAAAAGAAAATCAAGCTCAATTTGAGCTTGATTTTAAACTTCATTATATTCATATTAAGGATTTATAATTATTTTTTGCTGATGTATTTGAACACCATCTTTGCTAATGGTTAAAACGTAAGTACCAGCTGCTAATGATGACACAGTAATATAATCGCTATTTCGGATCTTATTTTTCAGTACGATTTGTCCGGCCATATTGGTAATTTTAACCTCATGTACTTTAACAGCATCGGCTAAGTTTATAAAAATACTATCTTTTGCAGGATTAGGGCTTACCACTATAGTTGTGGTCTTTAATTTGATGCTTGTAATCTTTGAATAAGAGCTTTTCTCATCAAAATCAACTTGTTTTAATCTGTAATAGACTACATCACCAAGTACGTTACCTTTGTTAAGGTTAACATCGGTATAAGTATAGTTGTTAACAATATTACTATTTCCTGCGCCACTTATTCTTGCAACATCTTCAAAAGTTTTACCATCATAAGAACGTTGAATGATAAAGTGGCTGTTGTTTGCCTCGCTAGAAGTTTTCCAGTTGAGTACGGCTTCATTATTTAAAGATAGTTTTGCGGAGAATGAGGTTAGAGATACAGGTAAGGTAATCAAAGCGGTAATATCTCTTTTCCATCCGCCATTACCTTGAGTAGAAGTGTAAAGCCAGATATTCTCGTCTGTACTGTTTTTGGTGATACGCATTCTTCTAATTCTAGGGAAATGTATATCATCAGAAAAATCACTCCAAGTTACCGCCGTAGAAGTATTATCAGGAATGGTACCCATGAAAACACCAAATCCTTTATTATAACCAAAGGTATGCCAGCCTATAAATAATTTATCTTGATAACCTACCATATCGCCTGGATTCAAATCAGTTGTAGAGGCGTTATGCCAATTAAGAACCCTTAAACTTTCTACTGTAGCCTCAGACATGATAATATTCCAGTTGGTACCTCCATCTTTTGAGATAGCAATAGAAACACCTGTAGGCGCACCGGCAACAACATTTTCTAAATGCCCCTTTAGTGCCATATAGGTTACGCCATTGAAATCCCAAACTGTTACCTCTGGACTGTTAAAAAGTACCGGGGATGGGATACCTACGGTCAATTGCGTTGTCCAATTCCAGTTAGCGTCTATTTTTTCACCACGATAAAGCGCTCCCGGTGCCGTAGCATAAATTACATTTGAGTTATTAGGGTCTACATTAAGTGAAATAATTGAAGCAACATCAATAGCAGCTTGTGCTGGTCCGGTGGCTAAGGGCGCAGCAGTGATATCTATAATGGGTACAGTGGTAGCAGCAGTGGTACCATGCCCTCCTCCCACAACAGCATTACCTGTATAAAAAGCTTCAATATCATTGATGAGCATTACCCCGCCACCAATATTTCCGGTTGTACGGAATAAACCTAAATAAACTCTTTCGGTATTATTAGGGTCTACGGCAATATCTCTGATGGTGGCATTTGGTAATCCAGCTCTTGAGCTAGTTCCACCAGCTACATGTGCCCAAACATCCGTATTGGATGAGTTTACCAAACGTTTAGCAAACAAAGACCCTCCTGTACCTGCACCACCAAAAGCATTTGGTTGTCCATGTGCCACCACAACAGGTGTTTTGCCAGTTCCAATATTAGCAATTTCTACAGCCTCGGTTTGTGTTGTTGTTGGTTTACTGCGTGTAGCCCAAGAGATACCGCCATCCCAGCTTTCTAAAATGCCGTTATCTGCCTGGCCCTGTATGCTATAGTTATTATATCCGGTACCGTCATAATTAACGGTACAAGCTGTGCCTAAGGTTTCATAAGTTTCACTGTTAGTACCGGCATTAGAAATGGTTCTGGTGTACCTGTTTTGCCAAGCATTATTATATGGGAAGCCCGGGGTAGCTGTATTGGCATAATAATAGTTTTGTAATCCTGTAGCCCATATCCCTCTCTCGGCCCATGTGCTAGGGGTGTAATTAAAAGCCTGTACGCCAGGTATAAAATCTTCCCATCCAGGCTCATACGTAAATGCAGCTGTTGGTCCTGGGTTTACAGAACCTCTGGCATAAAACACCCTTAACCAATTATAAGAATTTAAAGTGCCACTGCTATAGTTAAAAGTTCCTTCATACAAACCTTGTCTGGCGTTTGAAGCTGTGCCGATAATAATTTTATGCTGAGTAGGGGTAGACCTTGGATCCATTTTAGGTGTCCACCAGGCGCCATTAAAAGCCGTTGTGGTAGCCCCTGTGGTAGCATTGGTTTGTCCCAAATTCCAACCATTAGTATCTAAAACCGTCCAACTACCAGAAGTTATGTTAGCAGTAGGACTTACATATAATTTTGTAGTGGTAGTAGTTTGGCTACCAGAATTATTAGGATTATCTACAGTTGCAAAACTGGCATAAATAAATTGTCCATCAGGACTAATACAAGCTCCATAGCAGTTAAAAGTACCTGTTGGCTGTGCTAGTTTAGTCCAATTTGTGCCGCTATTGGTAGATTTATAAAGCCCTGCTGCTGCACCCAAATAAAGTGTATTATTATCATTAGGATCAAAATCTAAAGAATAGGTATTTCTATAACCTGTTGCAGGCTCATATTCTAAAGAATCCCATGTTAAACCTTTGTCATTTGATCTAAAGATAAGTCTTCTGCCAGTAATCAATGAATTAGATTGTGCATTCTGAAAGCTTACTGGCACTTGATTCTTATATCTAAATCCAATGCCTGCAAATACCTGATTGACATTTGAAGGATTAACATAAGCTCTGGACAGCGGGTAGCCTGCCAGTGTTAAAGTATGCCAGTTATCCCCTTTATTATCAGAAATATGTAAGCCTCCGCAGCCTGCGGAGTAAATGCGGTTAGCATTACCGGGCTCAACGGTTATCCCAAAAGTCATGTTAAACCTCAGCTCGTAACCTATGTAAGTCCAAGATAAACCATTATTATCACTACGGTAACAGCCTTCCACATCTGATGAAAAATATACCGTACCATCAGTATTGGGGTCGGGGTCTAAACTTTGCACCTGCCCACCTGCACCGGGGTTCTGGTTAAGCCATTGTGCTTGTACCATTTGAGTTAATAGTAGGACGACAATGAGTAGTTTGAATTTAATCTTCATGAGTGTATTGTTTTAGGGTTTTTGAATGATGATTTATAAAATATATAGAGGGTCAAAAGCTAAGGTTAACTTCGGCAGATTATTTCCCAAGTTTGGTCTATAGAAATAAATAGTAATGATCGTTTAATCATAATTTAATTTTTAGATTTATTTATGGTCTTGTTTGAAGAGACCTTTAATTAATTGGTTAAATCAAAATTATGATTGTCATACATTCTCCTACTAGAACTGGTTATTAAAACACTCTCATTTGGCAAAATCTTAGTAGAATTATAAGACAAACTTTTGTAGGGAGAAGCTATGTATAAAAGCGAAATGATATTTTATGTACATATTTGATTCTAAATTGTGACAACCTTCTAAAGCTTAATTGCCTCATAAAGACACGGCATACAGTAAAAATACCCTGTTTTTTGAAAGTATGTTCGTTAATAATTAATCCGTTATCATATTTTTTTCTGATGTATTTGAATACCATCTTTGCTAAATCAATTCTTGGATTATCTCCATAGTTTAGATCCGTAAATAATTTTAATTTCTTTTCGATTTTTCATAAAATCATTATATAAATTAGGGTCATCTAGATTTAGTTTAGTGCCATCACAGTAATACTGATGTTGATTTCTAGAGCTAAATTCTGAGCCTTGAATCTCAATGATTTGTTGTTCATTATATTCATATAAAACAATACCATTCATTTCTGGGCCACCTATAAGAGACTTAAACTCCTTATTTAACCAGCTTAAGTTATTTAGAGGATTTTCGATACCACAAATACCTTTATTTTCTGTAGATTTTTCACAGGCTTGGATAGGTAAAATGAAAGAATAGGCTAAAATTATCATGTTAAGTTTAATGGCTTTCATAATTTTGTAGGATATACTGAGTATTTAAATTCTGCATGATGAACAGGTAATACTTTTTTTCATATTATATAATTTAAGGGTTAAAATTTTCTGCGAAACTAAGTTGTTGCTTATTGCTGCCATCAGCATTCATCAACCATAACCTGCCGTTTACTGCTCTTGAGTCTGTAAAAACTATTTTACTTCCATCAGGGCTCCAGTCACTGGTATAGCCACCTGTTTGGGTTAATTGCTTTTGGTTGCTTCCATCTGCATTCATTGTCCAGATTTGGGGTGCACTATTTACAGGTTGAGAGGTATAACTTATTTTATTATTCACAGAGTATTTAGGGTAATTATCTAATGCAGAATTATTTGTTAATCTTTTGGAATTACTTCCATCAGCCTCTATTGAAAAAATTTCGGAGTAATAATTCCCTACTATATATCTTGTATGATAAATTTTATTGTCTACGCCCCAGTAAGGCTTTCGGATTTCTCCGTTTAGAAGATCATAGGCTATGCGGATTTTTGTATAGTCTAATAATGAAACTTTCCATAGAAAATTCCAATTATTAGGATTCTCAATATTTGAATCATAAGCAATCCATTTACCATCCGGACTCCAAGCCGGAAAAAAATTACGGCCTTCATTAGTTATTCTGATAAGGCTATCGCCATTTAGCTTTTTCTTCCATATTTGTTCACCTTGCGAAAAAGCTATCCATTGCCCATCCGGAGACCAGGTTGGTGTTTCTGCACCTAATCCCGAGTGCCATAAACGGCTTTCTTTGCCGTCTGGTGTAATAAGCCAGATGCCATTTTTAGCAATTTCTTTATCTATGTGGTAATAAGCAATGTATTTTCCGTCTGGGCTCCATGCGGGCTGGTAGTCTATCAAACCGAAATCAAAGTTTTTACAAAAGCCTGGGCAAGGTTCTTCTGCATTGCTATTCTTGGTTTTTTTACAGGATAGGGTTGTAATACCAACTATTAAAAAAACAATTATCAGGTATTTGTTTTTCATGAGGTTTGAGGTTTATAATCTCTGACTTTATTTAAAAGCCTAACAATTCACTGGTTAAATCAAAATTATGATTGATGTCTGTTCTCCTACCATTACTCACCTTTAAAACACTATGATTTCGCAAAACACAAGTAGAATAATCTTTCAAGGTAAGCAAGCCTTAGAACTTTTATAAGCGTTAATGCGAGCCTCTATTTTAATATCTGCTAAATTCTATCAGTTATGAAGTATTTCTTTAAACTATATCGGCAAACTTTTAAACTTAGTTGTCAAGTTTCGTTTTTTTTAACATTTAAGGCGCATTTTTTGAAATAAATTTATTATTAGTTAACAACATAGAAATAGGATATACTTATTACTCGTGTTTTACAAATCCAAAGTTGATTGTTGAGTAAGCGAACTGATAATAATTTACTATCCAATAATTTTAGTTAACCATTTAATAATCAAAATCAAATGAAAATGAAAAAATTTACTTTATTGATTTACCTGTCTTTAGTGGCCGGAATTTTAAAGGCCCAAAATTGGGAGAACCTCAATCCTGGAGGTGGGGGTCAAATTCAAGGTATAACCTGTGATCCAAACATGCCGGGCAGGATGTTTTTAAACAGCGATGTTGAAGGAAGTTATAGAAGTGATGACTACGGTCTGTCTTGGACTTATACCGGGAAAGATTTGATACACCACATGTCTTTTATTACAGCCGTAGAACCCGGAAACAGCAATAGGGTTTATACAGGCGGTATTTATGGCTTACATTATTCTGATAATGGTGGGCTAAACTGGACAGTACCCAATTGGCCAATGAAAGGTTTTGCTGTAGCAACTTTAGTAGTAGATCCCTCTAATGCTAATAACATTTATGCAGGTAATAGCTGGTACATCAAAGACACACAAATTGGAAATCAAAAAGTACCAACAGAAGCTACTACAGGTACACGTAATATTTGGTTAACAAAAGATAAAGGTGCTACTTGGCAAACCATTAATTACGAGCCTGTGGATGGTTATAAGCAATGCTATACCATTACTATAGATCCAACCAATAATAATAGGCTTTATTTAGGCGCACATTCTGGTTTATATCGAAGTGTAAACGGAGGAACATCTTTTACTAAAATTTCTTTCCCATCAGGAATGGCAAGTTGCCGTGGCTTCGATATTACCCCTGATGGAAAATTTGCTTATGCGGTTTTTAGTATGGATGAAACCGTAACACCTGCACAACCTAGTGTTTATGTTGCAGAAGTTAATAATGCTTCGGATACTTGGTCTTGGACCTTAATAGCTTCCCCCTCATCTCCTAATGGTTTATATTACGGAACAGGTGTAAACACTTATTATTGGAAACCTATAGTTGACCCTAGAAGCACTGCAAGTCAGCATAAAATAATTATAGGTTGTATGAGTAGTAATGCTAACAGCTCTCAAGGTTTATTTGAATTTACCGGAACTGTAGCGGGTAGTAATGTTACTGGAGCCTGGGCTATGGTCTTTGGACAATCTGGCACCAATACTTTTAATTTTGATATGGGCTGGAATGATATAGCTCCACAAGTTAGACAATACACTTATACACCAACAACTTGGCCTGATCGTAAAGTGCTTTTAGCCAGTCAGCAGTCTTTATACTATGGCGATCCTGCCCTGCCTAACAATACCCTAGGTAAATATCAAGTTTTAAGTACGCAGTTTATTGGAACTTTTGGCAGTTACAGAACTTATAAAACAAGAGGCTTTCAATCAACCGTAAATTTTGATGGTTCTGGATATAAAAATTATGTAGTTCAGGCTATGGCCGATAACAGAGTGTTAGAAAGCTGGGATAGTGGAAATTCTTGGACACAAGAGAGTCGGCCAGGCGGAGGGCAAAATGGAGATTATGTAGAGATTATCCCAGCCAATGGGAGTAATCCAGCATTAGTTATTACAGCAGCAGGTGGTGGTTTTGGAGGTGTAAATGATGCTGCTGATGCTTCTCATTGGGGCAAATATTTATCAGACCCTGCATCTCCTAATGATACTTGGGTAAATTTAGAAGCAGGTACAAGCGGAGTAATTAGTAATACAGCCAATACCAGAGCTTATGGAGCAGCTTATAACCCACAAGACTTTAAAAATGTAGTTATTGCTACGCAAGATGGTTTAATGGAGACTACCGATATTTATGCCAGAATGGCTAATACTGGCGGGGCATTCTCTTTTATAGGCCCTCCACAAGGTACCATTTTTAAAAACGGAGACGTTTTCTTTGACCCTGATAATGGTAATGTTTTATATGCCCATACTGCAAATACCATTTATAAATTAACACGTACAGCAATTGGTCAGCCTTGGACAACCACCACCCTAACACAAGGAGCAACCAGTATGCAAGCCGGTAATTTTTATTATTGGAAAAATAATGGAACAAGCTATATGATATATTCTAATAATTCTACAGGAGGCTTGGGTCCAAGATTATTTATGTCTGTTAATGAAGGGGCATTTACCGAAATCTTAAATAGAACAGGCGTTTTGGCTGTAAATGTTGAGCCTTGGCTATCTACATGGACTAATGGAACAACCATGCATATTACTTTTAGTGGTGCTGCAGGGTTTGAAAACCAAATTTTCTTAGGTTCGCAAGTAGAAGACGGTAAACATGGTTATTGTATTCTTAAAGGTACCATAGGAACAAATAATACCGTGACATGGGAGAACTGGAGCGGCACTTTTGGTACACCAGAATTTATGGAAGTTGCCCGTTTATGGGATGGAAAAATAGTAACCCAACCTAAAGCAGATAATACACCTGCTACTTATTATTACGCAGCAACTAGAGGTGCTGGTTTGTGGAGAAGAGAAATCATTAATACTGTACCGGTGCGTTTTTCATCATTCAATCTCGAGAACTCAAATCAAGGTGTAAATTTATTATGGCAAACTTCTTCTGAAGCAAATAGTAGCCATTTTGAAATAGAAAGAGCTGGAGCAGATGGTAATTTTGTTAAAATAGGTACTGTATCTGCAAGTGGAAACTCAAACAGAATCATTAATTATCAATATCTGGATGCTAACCCTTTACAAGGAGTAAATTATTACCGACTTAAACAAATTGATTTAGATGCAGCATTCTTGTACAGTGAAATTAAAAGTATAACAGCTGGTATTGCAAAAGAAAACCTTATCGTTTATCCTAATCCTGTAGAAGATAGATTAAATGTTAAGATAGCATTAGAGCAAGGTATAAGTGCCGTAAAGATTAATAATTTAGAAGGTAAGCGAGTTTTTTCTAAACAAATAAATTTATCTAATGGGTCCATATTCAATGCTGATGTCTCTTTCTTAAAGCCAGGCATTTACTTTATAGAGATTAAAGAAATGAATGGAGAAGTAAAATTCATAAAATTTATAAAGAAGTAAGATAATTGCTTATTCATATTAGAAAGCCTTGGTAATTTATTTTCGCCAAGGCTTTTTTTATTAAAAACTTGGATGGAATATATCATGCTAAGAGATAAGAAATGAAACCAACAAAGAGTGTTCTTGCCATAAATTAGGTACTATTATCAACTCTTATATTTAAAGTTAGTAGTTGTTCTTTGTAAATCCGTAGTATCTAACCTCATGGTTTATATACCTTGATTTCAACTAATTATAAACAATTATGAAAAAATTATTATCCTCTTTGATGATGGTTTCCAATCTTGTTTTTGTATCACAAGCACAAGAATGGGAGAACCTAAACCCTGGTGGCGGAGGCCAAATACAGGGTATTACGCTCGATCCGAATACTCCAGGTCGAATGTTTTTGAATAGTGATGTAGAAGGAAATTATCGCAGTAATGATTATGGACTTTCTTGGACCTACACTGGCAAAGATCTCATCCATCACATGTCTTTTGTAACGGCCGTAGAACCTGGCAATAGTAATAGGGTTTACTGTGGTGGTATTTACGGTTTAAGTTTATCTACTAATGGTGGTTTAAATTGGTCTATTCCTAATTGGCCAATGAAAGGTTCAGCAGTAGCAACTTTAGTAGTTGACCCAAGTAATGCCAACAATATTTATGTTGGTAACAGTTGGTATATCAAAGATACTCAGATTGGTAACCAGAAAGTTCCTGTTGAGTCTACCACTGGCACACGTAATATTTGGATTACTAAAGATAAAGGTAATACATGGCAAACCATCAATTACGAACCTGTGAATGGTTACAAGCAATGTTATACCATAACTATAGATCCAACTAATAACAGTAGGGTTTATTTAGGAGCGCATTCTGGTTTATATAAAAGTACTAACGGTGGCACATCCTTTTCAAAAATTTCTTTTCCCTCAGGCATGGCAAGTTGCCGTGGTTTTGATATTACACCAAATGGCCAATTTGCTTATGCTGTTTTTACTACCGATGAAACAGTATTACCCGCACAAACAAATGTTTATGTTGCACAAGTTAACAATAGCTCAAATACCTGGGCTTGGTCTTTAATTGCCTCTCCAGCATCTTCTAATGGCTTATATTACGCTTCAGGAGTGAGTACATACTATTGGAAACCTATGGTAGATCCTCGCAGTACAGCTACACAGCACAAAGTAATTTTAGGATGTATGAGTAGTAATGCGAATAGTTCACAAGGATTATTTGAATATACAGGAGCAGTAAGCAGTAATAGTGTATCAGGAAGCTGGGCAATGGTTTTTGGACAAAGTGGTACAAATTCTTTTAACTACGATATGGGTTGGAATGCTATAGCGCCTCAGGTAAGACAATACGCTTATACGCCAACTAGTTGGCCTAGCCGTAAGGTTTTAATTGCCAGCCAGCAATCCTTATATTTTGGAGATCCTGCTTTGGCAAATAATACCTTAAATAAATATCAAGTACTAAGTACCGAATATATTGGTACATCAGGCAGTTACAGAACATATAAAACCAGAGGTTTTCAATCTACTGTAAATTTTGATGGAACTGGTTATAGAAATTATGTAGCGCAAGGTATGGCTGATAACAGAATTTTAGAGAGCTGGGATAGTGGTAATAGTTGGACGCAAGAAAGCAGACCTAACGGTGGTCAAAATTGTGATTATGTAGATATAATTCCTGCCAATGGGAGTAATCCAGCATTGGTTATTACTGCCGCTGGAGGTGGGTTTGGAGGTGTAAATGATGCAGCAGATGCATCTCACTGGGGTAAATATCTATCAAATCCGGCTTCTCCTAATGATGCTTGGGTAAGTTTAGAAACAGGTATAAGCGGACTTCCAACAGCTAATAGCCGTACTTATGGCTCAACCTACAATCCTCAGGATTTTAAAAATGTGATTATTGCCACCCAAAATGGACTTTATGAAACCAAAGATATTTATGCTCGGATGGCAGGAACTGGTGGAGCCTTTACAGCAATAGGTCCTGTCGCAGTTTCTTTTAAAAGTGGTGATGTTTGGTTTTCATCAAATGGAAACGTTTTATTTGCCTGTACAAATAATACCTTATATAAAGCAACAAGAAGTACGATAACTGGTTCTTGGTCTTTTAATACCGTCACAACTTCTCCTGCAATTACAGGTAATTTTACCTATTGGGTAGATGGTAGTACCACGTATATGTCTTACTCAAACGGAGAAAATGTGTATTTATCTGTTAATGAAGGACCATTTAGCTTAATCTTAAACAGGTCACAAACATTAGCTATAAATACAGAACCTTGGTTAGGAACTTGGACTAATGGTGATGTAATGGATTTAACTTTTAGTGGTATAGCAGGTTATAAAAAGCAAATAGTTTTAGGTTCACATGTTGAAGATGGAAAGCATGGCTATTGTATGTTAAGGGGGACAATCAATGCTAATAACACAGTAACCTGGGAAAATTGGAGTGGTACATTTGGAACACCCAATTTTATGGAAGTTGCCCGGTTGTGGGATGGAAAAATAGTAGTACAGCCTAAAGCAGATAATACAACAGGAATTTATTATTACGCTGCAACCCGCGGAGCAGGATTGTGGAGAAGAGAGCTTCCTACAACTACATCTAGTAATGTTGCCCCAACAGTTTCTATTACATCCCCAAGTAATGGTACTACATTTACACAAGGGGCTACTATCAATTTACAAGCTAATGCTTCAGATAGTGATGGTAATATCACTAAAGTGGAGTTTTTTAATGGTGCAACAAAATTAGGGGAAGATTTATCTACTCCTTATACCTTTAGCTGGACTAATATTACTTCAGGCAATTATTCCATAACTGCAAAAGCTACCGATAATAGTGGTGCTACAACAACTTCATCAGCTATAAATATTACAGTTAATGCAGCATATAGGTATTTACGGTTAACTGGATTATCCACCGTTTCCAATGATGTTACAATTCAGGACATAACATGGCTAGTAGGTGTTAATACTTATCCTAATCCAAAACTCAGCACTGATAATGGAACTATTACAGCTAATGTTGGTACTACACCTTGGAGGGCTTTTGATACCAGCTTAACTTCCGGTTGGGTGGTATTACAAAGCTTTCCAGCAATCATCACCGTTGATTTGGGTTCTGGAGTTGCAGTAGCACCAACAGGTATTCAAATAGATGCTAATTCTGCTAATCGTGGTTTCGGATCATTTGAATGTTATGGATCTAATGATAATACAACATGGACTTTACTTTACGCTGTCTCAGGATTAACTTCTGCTGACTATCCTAGTAGTGTGGGCGTATTTAATTTTGAATCAAATGGAATGATGAATAGCTTCCGGGATAAAAAATTAATACTTGAGTCGAATTCATCAGACTTAAGCCTTTATCCTAATCCTACTTCCGGACTAATAAGAATCAACTTAGCTAATCATGAAGTTGCAAAAGTTAAGGTTTACAATTTAGTTGGTAAATTAATTTACCAAGGTGAAACAAATCTTATTGATTTATCTAAAGAAGCTGACGGAATTTATTTATTTCAAGTAGAATATGATGATATCATTAAAAATTTCAAAATAATTTTAAAACATTAAATCACCATAAGGAGGATGTCTCGGAAAGCTATGTTTGCCATCTTGAAAGCTTAATATTGGCCTTGCTGGAAATTAAAGAAGAATAATAACAAGACTTTGCTTTACCAGAAACAAATTGCGATAAGAGACATCCTCATTTTTCTTCTATTAAATCTGGAAAGATCTTAATATATATTAAATATTCAGTCGCTATAATACAGCTCAACTATTCTAAATAATCCTCAAATGAAGTAAAAGTTCTGTGTTTGAAAACAGTGTAAAGTGCTGATGGTAACTAAAAGCTATTGTAAAGCCAGAACAGTATTAACCAAATAACTGTAAAGCTTTTTCAGGACAAGACAGGGGTCTTCTCCCAGACATATTCGGGAGTTCTTCGGGAAAACACCCCTATTTCCCGAACAAGTCTCGAAGAGGTCTCGAACAAGTCTGCAAAAAGACTGGCAAAAGCCAGCAAATGGCGGCAACTGACGGCAAAATCCGGCAAAATAGAACTTGTGTATTGACTTTAATTTTTCCAAATCGCATCTTTAGCAGGTGGAAATTTAAATCATCCTCCATGTGGTAAATATAGGTGTGAAGGAGCAACAAATGCTTCTTTCAATACCTTAACAGGTTTAATATGCTTTAGAAATTTAAAAAAGATTCTTAAATCATCACTTTGTGTAAGGCTATAAGCAGAGTAGTCGAAGTAGAATACCCTGCTTCGACTCTGCTTGACGTGATAAATACCATCTCGAAGACAGTATTTTTTTCTGGAAAATCACCTATTTATAATAAACCTCATTCCATCTCAATTCATTTTTGAATTGATATAAGTTGGTGTCTTTTCCTATTAAAACAAACTCAACATCAGCAATTTCTGCAAAACTTTGGATATGCTCTGCCGTTAAGTTTTGGCTGTAACAAGTATGGTGTGCGCCCCCAGCTAAAATCCATGCGGCACAACCTGTATACATATCTGGCTGTGGTTTCCATAAAACTCTTGCTACTGGTAATTTTGGTAAATCATGTTCTGGCGCAATAGCATCAACCTCGTTCACTAAAATCCTAAAACGGTTACCCATATCAACAACAGAAACGTTAATAGCAGGGCCTGCTGCCGAGTTAAACACCAAACGTACAGGATCTGCTTTACCACCAATCCCTAATGGATGAATCTCGCATTTTGGCTTAGCATCAGCAATAGAAGGGCAAATTTCTAACATATGTGAACCTAAAACCTGAGGATTAGCTGGATCAAAATGGTAGGTATAATCTTCCATAAAAGAATTACCGCCTTTTAAACCAGTACCCATCACCTTCATGGTGCGTACTAAAGCAGCTGTTTTCCAATCGCCCTCGCCGGCAAAACCAAAACCTTTTGCCATTAACCTTTGAGAAGCTATACCAGGCAATTGCTTCATGCCATGTAAATCTTCAAAAGTATCTGTAAAAGCAGTAAAACCACCATCAGTTAAAAAGCGTTCTAAACCTAACTCTATTTTAGCTGCATCTCTTAATGATTGATGTTGCGCACCACCTTTCAGTAAGCTCTCCATCAACTGGTAGCTATCACCATATTCTTGAATAAGCTTATCTACTTCTGCATCAGAAACGGTATCAATAACTTTTACCAAATCACCAATACCATAACCGTTTACTTGGTAGCCAAATTTAATTTCTGCCTCAACTTTATCGCCATCAGTAACCGCTACATAACGCATATTATCACCAAAACGGGCAACTTTGGTTTGGTTAGAGTCTTTCCAGGCAGCGGCAACACGAGCCCAATCGCCAATTTGAGCGATGACATTTTCATCTTCCCAATGGCCAACTACAACTTTACGGTTGATACGCATACGCGAAACCATGAAACCAAACTCTCTATCCCCATGGGCACTTTGATTAAGGTTCATGAAATCCATATCTATATTAGCCCAAGGAATATCACGATTGAACTGTGTATGTAAGTGTAGCATGGGTTTTTGCAATACTTTTAAACCACCAATCCACATTTTGGCCGGCGAGAAAGTATGCATCCAAGCAATAATACCAATACAATTATCGGTTACGTTTGCCTGTTGGCAGATGTTAAAAATCTCATCTGGAGATTTCACTGTAGGCTTAAAAACTACCCTTACCGGGATAGTAATTACTTTGTTTAATGATTCTGCAATAATTTGCGAATGCTGTGCTACTTGCTTTAGTGTTTCTTCGCCATATAAATCTTGGCTACCTGTAATAAACCAAAGCTCAAATTTTTTTAAATCTATCATTTTTGATGTTTTTGCCTCACCCTAAATCCCTCTCCTCCTAGGGAGTCCCGTTGGGACGAAGGAGAGGGACTTCCATGGCTTGTATATTATTTATAATTTGTTTAATAAATTCTATTGTCTAGTATCTAACTATTGCCCATAATAAGAGCCTTCGCCATGCTTACGGTCGTAATGTTTGTTAATTAAAGCGTCTTTTAATTTTGGCACTTGCGGATTAATTTGCTCTGTTAAATACGCCATACGAGCTATTTCTTCTAAAACAGCACTGTTATGCACAGCTTTATCAGCCGTTTTACCCCAAGTAAAAGGTGCGTGGTTTCCTACCAGAATCATCTCTACATCGCTATTACTTAAGCCTCTTTCTTTTAAGCAATTGATGATTTGGAAGCCTGTTTCATATTCGTAATTACCTTTAATCATTTCATCACTCATTGGCGGAGCACATGGAATATCGCAAGTGGTATAATCTGCATGGGTAGTACCATAAATTGGAATATCTCTTTGAGATTGCGCCCAAGCTGTGGCGTAAGTAGAATGCGTATGTACAACGCTATTGATATTATCCCAATGCTTGTATAAAACAGCATGTGTTTTAGTATCTGATGAAGGTCTTAAATCTCCGGCAACGGTATTCCCATCAAAATCTACAATCACCATTTGCTCTACCTTTAGTTTGGTATAATCTACCCCGCTAGGTTTAATCGCAAAAACACCTAAATCTCTATCTGCAACGCTTACATTTCCAAAAGTAAAAATCACCAGATTTAACTCGGGTAAACGCATATTAGCTAAATAAGCCTCTTCTTGTATTTTTCTATATTTATCCATTTTTATCGGTTTTCAGTTACCGGTTATGTAGTTTAGTTACCTTCTATAAAAGCTCCCATCGCTTTATATTTTTCGTATCGAGCTTGGTAAAGCGCAACATTTTCTTGATTAGGGAAATATTCATCGCTAAAACCATGTCCCATAGCTTCCATAGCATTTTCTACAGTTGGATAAAATCCAGCTACAGTTGCTGCAAACATTGCTGCACCTAAAGCACAAGTTTGGTCCGATTGATGGATTCTGATGGGCATATTCATCACATCAGCCATTACTTGCATAATGTAAGCCGATTTTTTAGCTACACCACCTAAACCAATTAAGCCTTTAACAGGGATGCCTTGCTCTATAAAACGATCTACAATTTTCTTTGCACCAAAGCAAGTAGCCTCTACCAAAGCTTTAAACATGGCAGGCGCATCAGTACCTAAATCTAAACCCCAGAAAGCTCCTTTTAATTCTTGATTAGCATCAGGTGTTCTTCTTCCGTTTAACCAATCTATCGCTAATTCATCTTTCACATCAAGCGGCAGGGCTGCAGCAGCCTTACTAAGTTTAATGATGATTTGCTCGTTATATTCTTCTCTTAACTTTTCTTTTTGCTCATCAGAAATGGTATTTGTATCAGCTAATATTTGCTCTAATGGCCATTTTAACATTTTTTGGAACCATGCATAAGCATCGCCAAAGGCAGACTGACCAGCTTCTAAACCACTCATGCCTGGGATGATAGAACCATTTACTTGTCCGCAAATACCTTTCACTAATTTACCAGTCATCTCAGCAGAAGGAGCTACCAACATATCGCAGGTAGAAGTTCCCATTACTTTACTTAAATGATAAGGCTCTATTTGCCCACCTACAGCACCCATGTGTGCATCAAAAGCTCCAATTCCGATTTTAACATCAGTACTCAAACCTAATTTTTGAGCCCACTCTGCACTAAGTGTACCAGCAGCTTCTGAAGCTGGTAAAACTTCTTGAGAAACTCTTTCTCTTAAACCTTTTAAAAGAGGATCTAAAGAGGTAAAGAATTCTTCTGGCGGAAAACCATTAAATTCTTCGGCCCAAAGTGCTTTGTGACCAGCCGCACAAACGCCTCTTTTTAATGCTGAGACATGTTGAGCACCAGTTAATAAAAACGGAATCCAATCGCAATGCTCTACCCAAGAAAAAGCAGTATTTTTTATGCTTTCATCAACCCTTAAGGTTCTTAATATTTTAGCCCAAAACCATTCTGAGGAGTAAATACCACCAACATATTTTAAGTAATTGGTATCAAATTTTTCTGCGTGTTTATTTATCTCAGCAGCTTCTTTTAATGCGGTATGGTCTTTCCAAAGGATAAACATCGCATTGGGGTTTTCTGCAAACTCTGGTGTTAAAGCCAAAGGCACACCCTGCTCATTAACTGCGACAGGCGTAGAGCCTGTAGTATCAATAGAAATTGCTTTTACTTGTTGTGCTATTTCAATACCCACTTGGCTAAGGCAAGATGTTATGGTATGTTCAAGACCTTCTACGTAATCTAGCGGGTGTTGCCTGAATTGGTTTTGAGCAGGATTACAATATAATCCTTTCTTCCATCTAGGATAATAAAAAACAGCTGTTGAACAAATAGTTCCGTTAGAGGCATCTACCAAAACAGAACGTACAGAATCTGTTCCATAATCTACCCCGATAACATATTTACCTTGACTCATCATTAAAGACTTTGTGATTTATAATTGAGTGTGCAAAATACAATTTATTTTATTAAGTGTAAAAATAACATTTATATATTTTTCTAAGCATTATTAACTTCTAAAAAGCAATTTTTTAAAAAAGATTTAGGTTTTGATAATTATCAGTAAAAGTTAAGATGTTACTATAAGTGTTAAAATCAGCAGGCTCGTGTAAGGTAGTAAGCACAACACTTTTCATATTGGCACTTTGTGCTGCTTCAACACCTTTTGGCGCATCTTCAAAAACTACGCAAGCGCTTGGCGATACCCCTAAAAGTTCTGCTCCTTTTAAAAAAGTTTCTGGATGTGGTTTACTTAAAGCAACATCATTGGCACTTACAATAACCGGGAAATATTCGCGGATATGTAGATTATCCAAAATAAAATCAATATTAAAAGGTATAGCCGCAGAGCCAATAGCCATTTTGATACCTTTTGATTTAGCTTTTTCTAAATAATCTCCCAAACCATCAATAAGTTTCATGTGTGCTTTATACTCGGCTTGGTAGCGTTGTTCTTTTTCCATAGAAAGCTTATTCATTTGCTCTTGAGTGAAATAGCCTTTACCAAAAACACGCTCTAGCAATTCCTGGTTTTTGCCGTACATCTGTAAAACGGTTTCTTCAAAAGTGATATCGGCTTTTAAATCGTTAGTTAAAATATCATACCATGCTCTGGCATGAAACTGCATATCATCTATAATGGTTCCGTTTAAATCAAATAAATAAGCCTGATACTCCATATCTCAAAAATTTTAAAAGGCTAATTTAAGCTTAAGGTTTAAATTAGAAGATATTGTTCTGTAAAATTGAAAGAATTAATTAGTTTTGCATCCCCCGAGAGGGAAAATAGGAGAGGTGTCTGAGTGGTCGAAAGAGCAAGCCTGGAAAGTTTGTATACTGGCAACGGTATCGTGGGTTCGAATCCCACCTTCTCCGCACAATTTTAAAAATTAGCCTTTAATGTAATGTTAGAGGCTTTTTTTATTGGAGTTTTAATTTAATGATGCAACTAGTGGTGAATTGTTTGCTTAAATAGCAGTCTACTTGAGCCAATGAAGATGATTAATCGGCTTAATAGTTTTATCCCATTACCATAATTATATTTGTACCATTGTACCTCAAAAACATTTACTTGAATTAAGTCTACCCTTATATTGAATCTTTTAAAGCCCTTTACTTTATAGCTAATGAGTACTTTTAAAATTTAAACTTATTTCACCCTTGTATAAATTTATATTTTTGAGTGAGGAATCATTATTGCAGAAGGCGCTGGGCGGTCAGTTAAATATCAATTAGCAATATCATAGTTTATTTACTTTATATAAATACAATTTTATCTTTATCCAATTATAAAAGATGAAAAAGAAAATATTTGCGTTAGTACTATTTTTAGGAGTTGTTGCTACAAGTTTTGCTCAATATCAAGTTAAAGGTAGGGTTTTAGATTCCCTGAGTAAATCTCCCATAGAATATGCCAGTATTGGGGTGTTTAGTGCTGCTGATGCTAAAGTTGTAAACGGTAAAATTACTGATGAAAAAGGTGCTTTTAATATCACAGGCTTAAAAGCAGGAACATATGATCTTAAGATAGATTTTATAGGCTATCAGTCTAAAAGCATCAAAAATATCAAGCTTGATGCTACTAAAACCATAGATTTTGGCATCATCTTACTCAAAGGAACAGAACAATTATTAAGTGAAGTAAAAGTTGAGGGTAACCGCAATAATCCCATCAATAAAATAGATAAACAAATTTTTAAGGCCGACCAATTTGAATCTGCCAAGGGTGGTACCGCTATAGATGTGATTAGAAATATGCCTTCTATCACGGTTAATGGCGAAGGAGATATTAGGTTAAGAGGTTCAACTGGTTTTTTAATTTTATTAAATGGCAAGCCAGTACAAACAGATGCAGCTACGTTACTGAATCAAATTCCGGCAAACGCCATAGAAAACATAGAAATTATTACGGCGCCATCTGCTAAATATGATGCCGATGGGAAATCAGGAATCATTAACATCACTACCAAAAGAGGTGCTGGAGATGGCTTATCTTATGTGGTGAATATCAATGGAGGTTTACCTAGTGTTGATGATTATAACAATAAAGAAAAACCTAAAAGATACGGGGCAGATGCTACTTTGAATTACCAAAAGGATAAATGGGAACTTTCCTTTGGTGGTAGCTATCAGCAAAATGATTTGGCTGGCCAAAGGGTAGGAGATGTGAATACTACGATTGGAAATAGGTTTACCACATTCCCTTCCATAGGCGAGCGTAGCTTTGATAGAACTAATTACTCGGCAAGAGCATCTTTAACTTACACTCCTGATAAAGCAAATACTTTTAATGCAGGTTTTTATGCTGGCCAAAGGAAGCAGTTTAGGCAGGCGGATATCAATTATAATAATCGTACAACGGATATTAACACAGGAAATATCATCAACGAGTTAGCTTATTATAATGCCAATTTGGTACTTAGACAAGGGAATTTTGTTTTAGGTAACCTAGATTATATGCATAGCTTCAAAAATAAATCGACCTTAACTTTATCTGGTTTGTATGAGCATGCCAGACTTGAAGGCTTCACCAAAAACAGTAATCTCAATCTTAATGATTATACCGATACCATTCAATATGTCCTCAATACCGGTACTAGTCCGCTAGATGCAGTAAGGTTAAAAGTGGATTATGCTATCCCTATAGGTAAAGGAAAGTTAGAAAGCGGTTATCAATTAAGGTATCAAAAACAAACAGGTAGTTTCCTGTATCAGGAGGCTATTTTGAGTACAGGACAATTTACAACAGTACCAGAGTTTAGCGATGATATTAATGTTATCAATAACATCAATGCTTTTTACACGCAATACGCAGCAAAAGTAGGTAAATTAGAATATATCGGAGGTTTACGTTACGAGTATGCCACACGTAGCTTTAAAGCGGATAAAATTTTAAACCCTATTGATTTAAATTTATCTAACTTTTTTCCATCGCTAAACTTTCTTTACACCTTTGATAAAGGCTATAAACTGAAAGGTGGTTTTAGCAGAAGGGTGCAGAGGTCTACCAATAACGAGTTAAATCCTTATGCAGAAAGGGAACATTCTGAAACTTTGGAACAAGGAGATCCAACCATCCTTCCGGAGTTTATTAATTTAACGGAGTTTGGTTTGATGAAGGATTTTAATAACGGTTCTTTTTTCGCTACTTTATACAATCAGCAAATTACCAATGTGGTAAACCGGGTTAATAGCGTTTATGCTGATACCGTTTTAAATAGGGTTTATACTAACGCAGGCGATGCCACTTTATGGGGTGTAGAAAGCGGATTAAACGTAAAACCTATGAAATGGTGGACAGCCTACTTAGGCGTAAATATTTACGATTACCAAATAAAAGGAGCACTATTTAATAATACAGTAGCCGTAAGTAATTCTGGATTGGCTTATTCTATCAATACCAACCATAGTTTTAGTGCAGGTAAAAATACCAGCATACAGTTTAACCTTAATTATTTATCAGAACGTCCAACTGCCCAAGGCGAGGATTCTAGATTTATAGTACCTAATTCATCAGTAAAGCAAAGTTTTTTAAATGGCAGGTTAACAGCGAGCCTACTTTGGCAAAACATGAGTTTAGGTGTAATTAATACTAATGAACAGCGCATTACCACCCGAGGTAGAGATTTCTTTACCACAACCAATTATATTCATGAGAAGGATATCTTCATGATCAACCTTAGCTTTAACCTAAACCCTTTAACCAAAAAGCTGAAACTGCCTAGCAGCGAGTTTGGGGAGAGAGAGTTTTAAGTTTTAAAGACATCGACAAAAAATAAGCGATAAATTATTGCAGATATAAATATTTATATTTTACTTTGTATTTCAAAGTACTTTTAAATGAAAGAAAAATATCTAGAAGATATCAAAGAAATTAAGGAAATCATGAACCGCTCAACACGGTTTATTTCTTTAAGTGGCTGGTCTGGTGTTTCTACTGGTTTAATAGCATTGGCTGGTGTTACAGCTTATTTTATCATTTTCCAAAAACAGAACTGGTTAATAGAACAACCTGTAAGTATAAATGCTACCAACTTATTGTATTTATTACTTATTGCTGTGGTAACACTGGTGCTATCTATTGGCTCGGCTATTTTCTTCACCAAGCAAAAAGTCATAAAGGAAAAGCAAAAAATTTGGGATCAGCAAAGTAAAAGATTGTTGGTTAATTTATCTATTCCTTTAGTTACTGGTGGCTTACTTTGCTTATTGCTTTTATTTAAAGGATTTATAGGGTTTTTGCCAGCATTAACACTTATTTTTTATGGCTTAGCGCTTATCAACGCAAGTAAATACACTTTGCCAGAGCTCAGAAACTTGGGCTTATTGGAGATTGTTCTAGGATTAATAGCTATACAATTTATAGCATATAGCCTTTTGCTATGGGCTTTAGGTTTTGGAGTTATCCAAGTTATTTATGGTTTAATTGTCCAAAAGAAATATACATAGTGAAGGAAGTCTTAAAAGATTTAGACAAAGCATTTGAAAACAGAATTCGGTTGGGGATTATGTCTGCCTTGGTTGTAAACGATTATATAGATTATACTTCCCTAAAAGAGCTTTTGGATGTTACTGATGGTAATTTAGCTAGCCATTTAAAATCTTTAGAGAAATGTGGTTATATAAGCTATGAGAAAGCGTTTGTAGACCGGAAACCCAATACCAACTACTTGGCAACAGAAAAAGGTAAAGAAGCATTTATCAAACATATAAAAGCAATAGAGCAACTTCTTAGATAATATCAACAAAAAATAAATTTTAAGATTATGAAAACGAAAAGCTTAATCATTATTTTAGGGGTAGTGGGGGCAATATTGCTTATCCCATTCATCGCTATGCAATTTACTTCAGAGGTAGATTGGTCTTTGTCTGACTTTGTAATTATGGGAGTATTACTAATAGGAACAGGTTTATTAATAGAACTGGCTACTAGGAAAATAAAAACAAATTCTAAAAGATTAATTGTTCTAGGTGGCATTCTGCTAGTTTTTTTCCTGATTTGGGCAGAATTAGCAGTAGGTATATTTGGGTCTCCTTTTGCAGGGAGTTAAGTTTATCAGCTATAATTATAAAAAAGGTGGTTTAGAAAATCTAAACCACCTAAACATATATACTGATTGGCTGAAATTAAGCTAAATCAAAACGGTCAAGATTCATTACTTTATTCCATGCGGCAATAAAGTCTTTAACAAATTTTTCCTGTCCATCTGCGCATCCATAAACTTCGGCAATAGCTCTTAATTCAGAGTTAGAACCAAATATTAAGTCTACTCTTGTACCAGTCCATTTTACTTCACCAGTTTTACGGTCTTTACCTTCAAAAACATTTTTAGCATCTGTTATGGCTTGCCATGTTGTACCAAAGTCTAAAAGATTTACAAAGAAATCATTAGATAATACTTCAGTACGGTTGGTAAATACTCCATGTTTAGAACCATCAAAGTTTGCATTTAATACGCGTAAACCTCCAACTAAAGCTGTCATTTCTGGTACAGTAAGTGTTAAAAGTTGTGCTTTATCTACCAATAATTCTTCTGGCGAAGCCGTATGATGAGTTTTCAAGTAGTTACGGAAACCATCAGCATGGGGTTCTAATACTGCAAATGAATCAACATCTGTTTGTTCTTGCGAAGCATCTGTACGACCCGGAGTAAATGGGACTTCAACGTTGAAACCAGCATTTTTAGCAGCTTGTTCAACAGCCGCACATCCTCCAAGTACAATTAAGTCAGCCAGAGAAACTAATTTTCCATCAGTTTGTGCTGCGTTAAAGTCTCTTTGTATTTGCTCTAGTTTATCTAATACTTTAGCTAATTGTGAAGGATTGTTTACCTCCCAATATTTTTGAGGCGTTAAGCGGATACGAGCGCCATTAGCTCCACCACGTTTATCAGAACCTCTGAAAGTAGAAGCAGAAGCCCAGGCTGTAGAAACCAATTCAGAAGTGCTTAGTCCTGATGCTAATATGTTAGCTTTTAGGGAAGCAATATCCTGACTATCAATTAATTTATGAGTAACAGCCGGAACTGGATCTTGCCAAATTAATTCTTCGGCAGGTACTTCTGGACCTAAATACCGAGATTTTGGTCCCATATCACGGTGAGTTAATTTAAACCAAGCTCTTGCAAAAGCATCTGCAAATTCATCAGGGTTTTCATAAAAACGTCTTGATATTTTTTCGTAGGCTGGGTCTATACGTAAAGCCAAATCTGTAGTTAACATAAAAGGAGCATGTTTTTTGGCTGGGTCATGCGCATCTGGCACAGTACCTTCGCCAGCCCCATTTTTAGGTTTCCATTGGTGCGCTCCGGCAGGGCTTTTTGTTAATTCCCACTCAAAACCAAAAAGGTTTTCAAAATAGTTATTGCTCCATTGTGTAGGTGTAGTGGTCCAAGCACCTTCTAAACCACTGGTAATGGTGTCTCCACCTTTTCCAGTGCCGTAAGTATTTTTCCATCCTTGGCTTTGCTCTTCTATACCAGCTCCGGCAGGTTCTTTACCTACATATTTGCTAGGGTCAGCAGCTCCATGTGTTTTACCAAAGGTATGTCCGCCAGCTATCAAGGCTACTGTTTCTTCATCATTCATCGCCATTCGGGCAAATGTTTCGCGTATATCACGAGCAGAAGCTAATGGATCTGGATTGCCATTAGGACCTTCAGGATTTACATAAATTAAACCCATTTGTACGGCAGCTAGTGGATTTTCTAAATGACGGTCACCAGTATAACGTTTATCACCTAACCACTCGGCCTCAGAACCCCAATAAATATCTTCTTCTGGTTCCCATACATCATCACGGCCGCCACCAAAACCAAAAGTTTTGAAACCCATAGATTCTAATGCGCAGTTTCCTGCTAAAATCATTAAATCTGCCCAAGAAAGTTTCTTGCCATATTTTTGTTTGATTGGCCAAAGTAATAATCTGGCTTTATCAAGGTTAGCATTATCTGGCCAGCTATTTAGTGGTGCAAAACGTTGTGTTCCTGCTCCTGCACCGCCTCTTCCGTCAGCAATACGATAAGTACCGGCACTATGCCATGCCATACGAATAAAAAACGGGCCGTAATGACCATAATCTGCCGGCCACCAATCTTGCGACGTAGTCATCAACTCATATATATCCTGTTTAACAGCGTTAAGATCTAAAGATTTAAATTCTTCGGCATAATTAAAATCTTTATCCATTGGGTCAGACAGGGTAGAGTGCTGACGAAGAATATTTAACTTTAATTGGTTAGGCCACCAGTCGTTGTTTCTGGTACCACCACCTGCACTTTTTCTTATGGCTCCACTAGAGAAAGGGCATTTTGCTGCACCACCCTCATTAACATCTGCTAAGGTTGTTTTTAAATCTTTTTTTTCTTCCATTACAATAATATTTATGTATAATTTATAATTTTCTAAACTCTAAATTAGGCTTAATGGCAGGATAATTTTCATCTATATTTATGATATTAATATTGCAAAAATCTATAAGACATAAAAAAGGTTTTAGTAATTTACTAAAACCTTTTGATTTAATTAAAACCTTCGAACATTTTAATATTTCGCCATTCTACAGTGGCTTCTTTATCGTTTTCTAGCTTACCGTAAGCGCCAAATTTGAAATAATAGTCGCCGTCTGCTGGTCCATGAACATATTCATTATATAATTTGCTCTGATCTCCAAGGTAGATATACACTTTATTTTCCTTTCTAAAATGAACAACATTTACTTTAAGCCATTTATTAGTCTTATCATTATAATCGGCAAAAACGTTTGTTAGAGGTGTAAACGTACCTACTCTATCCACGCTTGGGGGTACTACTAGTGTTCCTTTATCATCTTTCTTAGTGTTAAAAATTAACACTTTAAAGCCAGATTGTTTCATGTTTTGCCACACTTGGCAGATATGATGAGAGCTAAGTATCCCGTCTATAAATCTTACTTCGCCTTCAAATTGATAAATACCATCTTCCTTATATTTGCCATTCATCTGTATTTTCATTTCAGATCTTCTGGCTTTTGGATCTGCCCCGATGGTAAATCTGTGGATAGCATCTGTATAATCATTAGTTTTATTCTTATAAGTATATTTACAAAGATTTGCTGCAATGTCTTGATTAGCTTTTAATGTATCCCAATCAAATCTGTCCATTTTTTGAGCGTTTTGCAATTGTAATACTAAATCAGGATTTTGTATTTTATTCCATTTAACACCTTTAAACTTTACTTGGGCGAATGATGCTTGAGTTAAGCAAAACACGCATGTAAATAAAAATAAGCTTGATTTTAAAATTTTTGTTTTCATCGTTTAATTAAAATTGGTTTTGAGAAGTCACAAAATAACTATTCAACCAATTAATTAATTAAGTTTACTTACCTTTTTAATAAGGTAATTTTGCAGTCCACCGGGCATTTCCCAGCTTACTTGCGAACCTTCCTGATAGCCTAAAACAGCTATCGCCATAGGGCTAAATACCGAGATTTTATGCGCTTTCATATTGGCTTCTTCTAAAGGTACAATTTGGAAAGAAAATGTTTTCTTGCTCACCATATCTTCTATAGTTACATGTGTATACAAGCCAATAACGTTTTCTGGAAGGCTACCTGTTTTAATGATGGTTGCATGTTTAAGTTCTTCCATTAATTTTTGCTTATTATAATCAGAAAGCACAGAAGTTTTATAGTGTTTCTCTAATAATTGATGTTCTTTTAAACCTAATATTAATTTTTCTTTTGTCATGTCTTTATTTTTTTATGTAATCCAGTAAGGTTTTAATAATATAATAGCTGCCTATACTAAGCATATAGCACTAATAAGTTATCATTATAAAAACCATATAAACTATTTAATAATTTATACCGCCCCATAAAAAATTATGGGGCCTAAGAAATAAAGGCTTTATTTGAAGAAAGTAAGAAGAAGTTAAATAGAAATAAATTTCTCTTACTTGGTAAGGATGTAATTTTTTTAAAAAAAGTAATTTCTGAACAAAGATTAATCATCATAAACATAAGAATTAGTAAAAAAACAGTTTAAGGTAGCCCCTTAAGTTTTTTGATGTGGGGCTTAGATGATAAAGTCTTTAGAAGAATAAAACGACGTAAAAGATGTACACGATAAGCCATCGCCTAAAAACATAGGTGCATTGGTATATGCTAATGAAATGTTTTGTAGAAGATAAATCATGATCAACTTAAAATCATTGTTTTTTAACAAATATAAAGAATTAGATAACAATCAGCAATTTTTATTAATTTTCCATCATGGCTTCAGTACTTATTGTATTCGCACATCCGGTATACGAGAAATCTAGGGTGAACCGTTTTTTGGTTAAATCTGTAAAAGGGTTAAAACAAGTTACTTTTCATGATTTATATGAGCTTTACCCAGATTTTGATATAGATGTTAAAAGGGAACAAAAAATATTAGCCAAGCATGATATTATTGTGCTACAACATCCTTTTTATTGGTATAGCATGCCTCCACTTTTAAAGCAATGGTTAGATTTGGTATTAGAATATGGTTGGGCTTATGGTAAAGAAGGCATCCAACTGAGAAATAAAAAGTTATTTAATGCTATAACTACAGGAGGTACTTTTGAAGCTTATCAGAAAGAAGGTCATAATCGTTACACCATTACAGAGCTTTTGTACCCTTTAGACCAAACTGCTTTTTTATGTAAAATGACTTATTATCCGCCTTTTGTTGTGCATGGTACACATAGGCTTTCTGAGTTGCAAATACAACAATTTGCCCAAGACTATCAGCAAGTGATTATTGGCTTAAGGGATGGTTTATTTCAGGAAGATGATTTAGTAAGCGCAACATATATGAACAATGTGATTGATAAACCTTACCAGCTCTAGTTATGGAAAAATCTTTTCTATTTCAGGCAATTGTATATCTAGCCTCGGCAGTTATTGGTGTTAACATTGCAAAAAGGCTAGGTTTAGGGACTGTTTTAGGCTATCTGTTAGCTGGAGTTGTAATTGGTCCTTTTGTGTTGGGTTTTGTTGGCGAGGAAGGCAAAGACATCATGCATGTATCAGAATTTGGTGTGGTTATGATGCTTTTTGTTATCGGTTTAGAGCTTGAACCTAACTTACTATGGCGTATGCGAAGATTGGTAATTGGTTTGGGTGGTATGCAGGTGTTTTGTACCACTATTGCCATTAGTTTTGCAGCATATTTTTTGGGGCAAAGCTGGCAAGCGGCTTTAGCTATCGGGGCAACACTTTCTTTATCATCAACAGCTATAGTTATGCAAACGCTTAGCGAGAAAGGTTTGCTTAAAACTTCGGCAGGTAATTCGTCATTTGCAGTATTGTTATCTCAGGATATAGCCGTTATTCCTTTATTAGCTATTTTCCCAATATTAGCTACAGAAGTTATTCATCAAGAAAGTACAAGCTTAATCAGTAGTTTTTCTGGCTGGCAACAAACTTTGATTGTATTAGGTGCTATTGCCATCATTATTGTGGCAGGTAGGTATATTGTAAGTCCTGTTTTTAGGTGGGTTGCCAAAACCCGCCAAAGAGAATTATTTATGGCTACAGCACTTTTATTGGTGTTTTTAATTGCAGAATTAATGATTGTAGTAGGTTTAAGCCCTGCTTTAGGTACTTTTTTAGCTGGTGTGGTATTAGCAAATAGCGAGTTTAAGCATGAATTAGAGAGTGATATTGATCCTTTTAAAGGCTTATTGCTAGGCTTGTTTTTCATTTCTGTGGGGTCTACCATAGATTTTGGTTTGGTAAGAGATAATTTTCTAATTGTAATTGCTCTAGTATTAGGTTTGATGTTCCTAAAAGGTGTTATTTTATATGTTTTAGGAAAATCTTTTGGGTTAAAAGGCGATCAGAATATGTTGTTTGCCGTTTCATTAGCACAAATGGGCGAGTTTGCTTTTGTACTTTTCTCTTTTGCAGGCCAGTATGCACTTATAAATGCAGAGGATATAGATTTATTAATTGCCATTGTAGCTTTAAGTATGGCATTAACACCTTTATTTTTTGTTGCAAATGAAAGGTTAATCTTACCTAGATATTTTACCAAAGAAAAATCTAGCAGAACAGCCGATGAAATTCATGATAAAAACCCTGTAATTATTGCTGGTTTTGGTAGGTATGGTAATATTGTTGGACGTTTTTTAAGAGCAAACGGAGTATCTGCAACGGTATTAGATAACGATTCTGATAGGGTAGAATTATTAAGAAGATTTGGTTATAAGGTTTATTATGGCGATGCTTCGAGGTTTGATTTAATGAAGGCTGCCGGTGCTGAAACTGCTAAAATTATCATCATTGCGATGGATACACCACAACAATGTTTAGAAATGGTAGCTATGGTGAAAAAGAATTTTCCGCATCTTAAGATATTGTCCAGAGCCTATGACCGTAATGATTCTTTTGATTTGATGGAATCTGGTGTTGATTATATTTATCGCGAAACGCTTGATTCTTCTTTACGTTTAGGCGCAGATGCTTTACAAATGATTGGTTTTAGGGCTTACCAAACACATAGGGCTGCCCGCACTTTTTTGAAGCATGATGAGCGTGTGCTTTCAGATTTAATTAAGCATAGGCATGATAGTAAGTCTTATATCAGCGTTGCTAAAGAAAAGATAACAGAACTTGAAGAACTGATTTTAAGAGATATTAAAGACGAAGGCATTTTAGAAAGAGATAGCGGCTGGGATAGCGAAAAGCTAAGGATAGACGCTAAATCTTAAATTGTTTTCATCTTCTTAATAAGACCTTCAATAACTTTAGGAAAGTGTAGATGTTCTAACTGCTGCCCTTTAAATTTTATCATTTCTAAATCATCTCCAGCTTCAATCTTAAATCTTGATTGATGGATAACTTCACCATCATCAAAATGTTCGTTTACAAAATGTATAGTGATACCAGATTCAAGCTCTTTATTTGCTAAAACAGCAAGATGTACTTTATCTCCATACATGCCTTTGCCACCATATTTTGGCAATAATGAAGGATGTATATTGATGATTTTATTTGGAAATGCTTTTAATAAATTTTCTGGAACTAACCATAAAAAACCAGCAAGTACAATTAAATCAATTTGTAGATTTTTGAGTAATTGGACTACATCATCGGTATCTCTAAATTCTTTTTTATCAAAAATATGAGACGGAATTTCAAAATTATCAGCTCTTTGTAGAACGTAAGCATCGGGGTTATTGGTTAAAACAATAGCAACTTCTGCATCATTACTTTTTTTGAAATACTCCATGATTTTTTGGGCGTTAGAACCCGAACCAGAGGCGAAAATAGCTATGCGTTTCTTCAAAACTTTTTAATTTTTGTATCAAAGATAAAAGTTTGAACGTTTTTTAGAAATCATTATGAAGAAACTTAAAATTTATAGGTAAACACAAATAAAAAATGTTTGTTGATTGTAAATTATTTGTGGTTAACAAGTTTTCTAATTTCATTTTAATGTTAATTAGGGAACTTGTCTTTTAAGTGCTAAAAAATTATCAATGAATATATTAATTGTTGAAGATGAATTTGATGTTCTTAAAGTGATAAAAAAGGCACTTGAGCAAGAATATTATACGGTTAGTGTCGCTATGGATGGCAATATGGCTTTAAAAATGTGTCGCGAGCATCATTTTGATTTAGTCTTGCTTGATATTATGTTACCAGAAAAAAATGGTATTGAAGTTTGCAAAAAACTAAGGAGTGAGGAATATCCTGTACCTATTTTAATGTTGAGTGCCCTAGATTCAACAGAAAACGTGGTTACCGGTTTAGATGTGGGTGCAGATGATTACCTGGCAAAACCTTTTAAATTGGTAGAGCTTTTGGCTCGTATAAAAGCTTTGCTAAGAAGAAAGAAAGCTGTTTTACCTCAAGAAAATGCTGTTATCAAAATTGCTGATTTAGAATTTGACCCGGAAGCCAGAAGTGTTTTTAGAAATGGGGAAGCTATAAATTTAACTGCTACAGAGTATAGGCTTTTAGAATATTTCATCAAAAACAAGAAAAGGGTATTATCCAGAATAGATATTTTAGAAAATGTTTGGGATGTTACTTATGATTTAGGAACCAATGTAGTAGATGTTTATGTAAATTACCTAAGGAAAAAAATTGATAAAAACGCCACTCAGAAGCTCATCCACACTAAGGTAGGTATGGGTTATATTTTTAATGATGAGTATGCGTTTTAAGCGACAAATAACCCTGGCTTTTACTGGTTTAACAGCATTAATTTTTCTGATGATTGGTTTGATGATGTATTTCTTAACAGAGAAATATACACGTCAAGAATATTTTACTCGATTAAAACTACGCTCAGAAGTAGCTGCAAAATCAAGGTTTGGAGCAAGTAAATTAAGCAATACCATTTATCGGGAAGTAAGAAAACAGCATTTACAGGTTTTACCAGATGAGAAGGAATACATTATTAAAGTAGAAGGTGGAAAGCCTATTCTTCATGCTAAAGAAAATCTTCCATCCGTACTGATTAGGAAAGTTATACAAAGTAATTACGCCGAGTATACACAGTATGGAACTTATTTTGTAGCTACCCTTTATAAAAATAGCCCAGAAGAAACTTATATAGTAGCCATAAGTGCTACAGACCCAGTTGGTAAACAAGATTTGCAAAGACTAAAATTTATTTTATTGTTTTGCTTTTTAGTGATGAGTTTATTGGCCTTTATCATTGGAAATTGGTTTGCAACACGTTTTACCAAGCCTCTTTCTAAAATGATAAGGAAAGTGAATAACATTAGTGCCTATAATCTTGACTTACGTTTAGATCCATCAAAAAAAGCAAAAGGAGAAATGGAAGAGTTAGCTATTACTTTTAACAATATGCTAGATAGGTTAGAAACAGCTTTCCAAATTCAGAATAACTTTGTAAGCAATGCTTCGCATGAATTAAGAACTCCGTTAACCGCAATTTTAGGTGCAGCAGAATTGGCGCTTATGAATCCGCAAGGAGAGAATAAAGAAGCCTTAGAGCTGATTTATAAACAAGCCTCAAGGTTAAATGACATCATCAATGGCTTATTAAAATTAGCGCAGTCTGGTTATAATTATAAAAAGCAGTTAAACGATGTTATTAGGTTAGATGAATTATTGCTATCTATTATTGATGATTTAAATGTTACCAACCCTGATAACCGCGTACAACTTGATTTTTCTGAACTGCCAGAACAAGCTTCTGATTTAGCGCTTTTTGGTACAGAGCCTTTGCTAAGATTGGCTATCAATAACATCATCCAGAATGCTTGTAAATATTCTGATAATAAGCCTGTTTTAGTTAAATTATCCACTTTAAAAGATAAGATTTGTGTACGTGTATCAGACCAAGGTATTGGTATTCCGCAAAAAGATTTAGAACATATTTTCGAGCTTTTCTTCAGAGCGTCTAATCATGGTGATAGAATGGGCTTTGGCTTAGGGCTGCCACTTTCTTATCGAATTTTTAAAGTGCACCAAGCTATTTTAGACATACAATCTGTAGAAAGTAAAGGAACAGATGTGTATGTATACTTCCATAAAAAGTCTTAAGCTAAGCAGTGTTTAGGAGGTTTGTCTTCCTCAGATTAAAATCTTCTAATATTAAAAATGGCTTTGAAACTTGCTTTTTAGCTTGTTTAAACCATTTCTATTTATAAAACCGCTTTAAAATTTAATGAGTTTCTAATTTGTTTAATCATTTTATAATTCCTGTTTAAATCTGTTTTAAGTGTTGTAACAGATATTTATAAAAAAGGATAATGATTATGAAAGCAATCAAGAATATTTTAGTTCCAACCAATTTAACCGTAGGCTCATTAAGTGTGGTGCAATATGCTTTACACCAATTCAAAGGTTATGCCTTTAATATTACATTACTGCATGTTTTACCTTTACCAGATTCTATTTCAGATTTATTGATGTTATCAAGAAAAACTGATGAAAATGAACATATTCCATCAGAATTTCATGAGGCTGTACAAAGGCTTACTTTATTATTTCCACTTCGTATATCAAGCATCAAAATAGAGCATCAATATGGGTTATCTACTTCTATTTTAGCACAAATCATCAGTAACAAAGAAATAGATTTGATTTTACATTGTAAAACAGCTTTTAAAAGTGCCGCCAATAGTGATGAGCAAAAACTATTAAAATTATTAGACGAGAGTGCTTATCCAGTAGTGTATGTTCCGGAAGTTCCACTAGCCGATACGCCTAAAACCATCAGTTTTATTTTAGAAGAGAATGTTAACTGTGTAGCCATTCTAAAAAATATGCTTGACCAATTGTTGGTACAAGCCCAAACAGAAATAAGATTGATAGCCGCTATGCCTATAACTAAGGTTGCAACCTTAATAGCTCAGTTTAAAAACGAAGTAGATAAAGGGAAGCTTTTTGGTACTTATAAGTTTTCTATACACATGTTGCAGGGAGAAAATTATGAAGAGTCGGTAATGCAGTTTACAGAAGATTTTGAAGTTGATATGATTTTTCTTTTAAAAAAGAAGACATTTTTAAACAGATATTTTATCAACCAACATATCCTAAACCAAACACTTAAACAAGCAAGAATTCCATTATTTACGTTAGCTTAAAAAAAGGAGGTTATTATGTTGTTAAAAAGTAAAGTGCCCATTACTTATATATTCGGAAAAATTAAATTTGAGATTTTATTTGTTGCTTTTTATGCTTGTATCATTAGTATTTTAAGTAGTAATTACCATATTCAGAAATTTTCTTTACCTATAGCCGTACCTATGATTGTTGGGACAGTAATTTCTTTATTATTGGGTTTTAGGTCTAACCAAGCTTATGACCGTTGGTGGGAAGCTCGTATTATTTGGGGAGCTATCGTTAATGACTCAAGAACACTTGCCAGACAATTACTTTCTTTTTTTAAGGATCCGGATTATTCTGTAGAAATTAATCTTTTTCAAGAACGTTGGATAAAAAGACAAATGGCATGGTGTTATTGTTTAGGCCAAAGTTTAAGAGATAAGGACCCCGACGCAGGTTTACACAAATATTTAAGTAAACGAGATATGGTTTTTATCAATCATCATGACCATAAACCAAATGCTATTTTACAACTACACGCTAGAGATTTAAAATATGCACTAGAACGGGGATGGATAAATAGCTATCAGCAAGTGGAAATAGATAACACCTTAACTAAATTATGCGATGCCATGGGAAAATGCGAACGTATCAAAAAAACTGTTTTTCCTACCACTTATGGGATGTATATCCATTTTTCTATTTATTTTTTTGTACTGCAGTTACCATTTTCATTGATGGATTTTTTTGGGATTTACCAAATACCTGTAACTATTGCACTAGCTGCTACTTTCTTTTTGATAGAAAAAATGGCTGTTCATTTACAAGATCCATTTGAGAATAAGCCTACGGACACGCCTGTAACAAGTATTTCTAAAACCATAGAACGTAATTTATGGCAAATGTTGAGCGAGCGGGAGATACCCACTTATAAAACAGAATCTAAAGATTTTTATATTTTGTAGTCTTATCGAAATTAAAATAATACTTCTTTTTTTATTTGTAAGCTATCTCGAAAGGGGTAGCTTTTTGTTTTTTTTAGTTTTATGGATATGTAAGATAGGGTATAGGTTTTGGGGATGATTTTTAGATTTCAAGAAATTCGATAAAATCGAAAGCCGATGATTGTATCGTTATTTAACAAGCACTGCCCTTGCAACCTAAACCCGGTTGAAGCGGCATCCCCGGAACGACCATCGGGAGTGGAGGGATATAGTGGAAAACGGGACTAGCGGTACAAAATAATAACGCAACTGCTTTTCAAAAAAAACAGCCCCAATTTTTGGAGCTGCTTTCTGTAGATTTTTTAAACGTTTTTAGCTAACCAATCGCCAACTTCGCTGGTTTTGTAAGCTTTGTTGCTTCCGGCTAAATCTTCTGTAACGATGCCTTCTGCTAAAGATTTATTAACAACATCTCTGATAGCGGCTGCTTCTGCATGTAAACCAAAAGCGTCTTCAAACATCATAGCGGCAGATAAAACTGTTGCCAATGGGTTTGCAATGTCTTTTCCTGCTGCTTGTGGGTAAGAACCGTGGATAGGCTCGTACAATGAAGTATGTAAGCCTTTAGATGCCGATGGCATTAAACCCATAGAACCTGAAATTACAGAGGCCTCATCAGTTAAAATATCACCAAAAAGGTTTTCGGTAATTAAAACATCGTAAGAGTTTGGCCACTGTACTAAGCGCATAGCTACGGCATCAACAAACTCGTAACTAACGGTTACTTCTGGATAATCTTTTTCCATATCCTGTACGGTTTCTCTCCATAAGCGAGAGCTTTCTAGAACGTTTGCTTTATCTACACAGCATAATTTTTTGCTACGTGTCATGGCTATTTCAAAGCCTAATTTTGCTAAACGCTGAATTTCTGCTCTAGTGTATGTACAAGTATCAAAAGCGGTATTGCCATTGTCTTTTCTGCCTCTTTCTCCAAAGTAAATTCCGCCAGTTAACTCGCGTAAGATGATTAAATCTGTACCTTCTATACGTTCTCTTTTTAACGGAGAGTTATCTATTAAAGAAGGGAAAGTAAAAGTAGGACGAACGTTTGCAAATAAGCCTAATTTCTGACGCATTTTTAATAAACCTTGCTCAGGGCGAACGGTAGCTTTAGGATCATTATCGTATTTTGGATGACCAATAGCACCAAATAAAACAGCATCAGCAGCCATACAAACTTCGTGTGTACTATCTGGATAAGGCTCTCCACAATCATCAATAGCGCAAGCACCTGTTAAAGCAGATGTCCAATTGATTTCGTGGTTAAACTTGGTAGCAACAGCATTTACTACTTTAACAGCCTGGTCTACAACCTCAGGCCCAATTCCGTCTCCCGCTAAAAGGGCGATATTTAATTTCATATTTTGAGTAATTAGTATTGAGTATAAAGTATAAAGTATAAAGATGCTTACCTTTTACAAAGTCTTTTTACTTAGTACTTTTTTCTTGCTACTTAAATTATATTTAACATTTTTTGTGTCGCTTTAATGGCACATACAGTTTGGTCTGAGTCTAAACCACGTGTTTTAAAGCTTTTTTTATCGGTTTCCCATGTAATAATGGCTTCGCAAAGTGCATCAGAATCACTTCCTGGGGCGATTCTTACGGCATAATCTACTAGTTTTGGTAATTGTCTTTTCTTTTTAGCATAAACCTTATTTAAGGCATTCATAAAAGCATCAAACTGTCCATCACCTTGTGCATTTTCTTCAAAATGTTCTCCTTCAATAGAAACTGCTATAGTTGCAGAGGGGCGTAAACCTTTAGCATGTGTTAAAACGTAAGATTGTACGGTAACTTTTTCTTCATAAAGTTTACTATCCAAAACATCAGAAATGATATAAGGAAGGTCTTCTTTGGTAACGGTTTCCTTTTTATCTCCAAGTTCTATAACGCGTTGGGTAACCTTTTTTAAATCTTCATCATTAAGTTTTAAACCTAATTCCTGAAGATTTTTCTCAATATTGGCTTTGCCAGATGTTTTGCCTAAAGCATAAGTACGTTTCCTGCCAAATCTTTCTGGTAATAAATCATTAAAATAAAGGTTGTTTTTATTGTCGCCATCAGCATGGATACCGGCTGTTTGGGTAAACACATTATCTCCTACAATAGGCTTATTTGCTGGTATTCTGATGCCCGAAAATGTTTCTACCAGTTTACTTACTTTAAAAATGGAAGACTCTTTTAAAGAGATTTTTACCTCTGGCAGAAAATCGTTAATAACAGCAACGGCACTTGCCATAGGTGCATTTCCGGCTCTTTCGCCCATACCATTTACAGTTAAATGTAAACCATCTATACCTGCTTTTACGGCTTCTAAAACATTGGCGGTACTTAAATCGTAATCATTATGAGCATGAAAATCAAAATGAATGCTTGGATATTTTGATTTTAGCTCGGTAATGTAACCATACGTTTCTGAAGGAGTTAACACACCTAAAGTATCTGGTAGAAGTACTCTTTTGATAGATTGCTGGCTAAGGAAATCTAAAAACTGAAAAACATAGTCTTTAGAATTACGCATGCCATTACTCCAATCTTCTAAATAAACATTGGTTTCTATCTGATGTTGAGTTGCTAAAGTTATAACTGCTGCAATTTCATCAAAATGTTGTTGGGCGGTTTTTTTAAGTTGATGTGTTAAATGATTTAAAGAGCCTTTAGTTAGCAAATTTTGAACTTTTACACCTGCATTTAACATCCAATTGATTGATACACCGTTATCAACAAAAGAAAGTACTTCTATACGATTGGTATATCCGTTTTGGCTTGCCCAATCCATAATAGCTTTTACAGCTTGAAACTCGCCATCTGATACACGGGCAGAAGCAATTTCAACTCTGTCTACATGAAGTTCCTCCAGTAATAGCTGGGCAATCGTAAGCTTTTCAGAGGCGGAAAATGAAACTCCTGAGGTTTGTTCACCATCGCGGAGTGTAGTATCCATTATTTCTATTTTCCTGTTTACCATGTAAATGTTTTTTTGTTGATGATTGTTATTTCTATAAATCTATTTTAGAAAACGAGGCTGTCTCAAATTACCACTTTGTGTCAGGCTGAGCGGAGGCGAAGCCTTTCTGTGTATATCAGAGAACATTTCGACTCCGCTCAATGTGACAAATATGATTTTTTAGACAGCTTTGTTTTAAACAAGTTTATCAAAAACAGTGTGTTTTTATAATGGAAGATGCGTGGCAAATTCCTGAATTTCTGATTTTATGTTTTGTAGATAATCAATATCATCAAAACCATTCATCATATTTTCTTTTTTGTACGAGCTAATATCAAAGCTTTCTTGTTCTCCGGTTGATGTTAAAGTAATGGTTTGTGCCGGAAGATTAATTTCTAATGCTGTTTTTGGATCTGCCGCAATAGCTTTAAAGATTTTATCTAAAAACTCTGGACTTACCTGCACTGGCAAAACACCAATATTTAAGCAGTTATTTTTAAAAATATCTGCAAAGAAGCTAGAAACTACAGCTCTAAAGCCATAATCGTAAACAGCCCAAGCAGCATGCTCTCTTGATGAACCCGAACCAAAGTTTTTACCACCTACTAAGATTTTACCGCTATAAGTTGGGTTATTTAAGACGAAATCTGGTTTAGGAGTATTATCTGGGTTGTATCTCCAATCTCTGAAAAGGTTATCGCCAAAGCCTACACGTTCTGTAGCTTTTAAGAAACGAGCTGGTATAATTTGGTCAGTATCAACATTCTCTATAGAAAGTGGAACTGCACTGCTTTTTAATATGTTAAATTTATCGTATGCCATTTTTTTAGTTTTTTAGTTGTTAGTTTGTTGGTTTGTTAGTCTTTAAAGACTGATAACAAATTTTGAAACTATTCCTAAATGATATATTACTGTTAGTTTTTAGGTTATTAGATTTAATTGGACAAACCAACTAACAACCTAACCATCTAACCAACTAGTTCTTCCATTAATTCTCTCGGATCTGTTACTTTACCTGTAACCGCTGCTGCTGCCGCAACTAATGGGCTTGCTAGCATGGTTCTTGAACCTGGTCCTTGACGGCCTTCAAAGTTTCTGTTTGATGTACTTACTGCATATTTACCTGCAGGAATTTTATCATCATTCATTGCTAAACAAGCAGAACAACCTGGTTGACGTAGCGTAAATCCAGCCTCAGTTAAAATATCTAAAATACCTTCTTCTTTTATTTGAGACTCAACAATATGAGAACCTGGTACTAACCATACGGTTACATTTTCTGCTTTTTGTCTTCCTTTAACAACAGATGCAAAAGCTCTGAAATCTTCTATTCTACCATTGGTACAGCTTCCTACGAAAACATAATCAACAGGTTTACCTATCATAGAATCGCCTTCATTGAAACCCATATAGTTTAAAGATTTCTCATAAGTTTCTACACCACCTTCTACTTGTTCAGCATCAGGGATTTGGTTAGAAATACCAATACCCATACCTGGGTTGGTACCATAAGTAATCATCGGTTCAATTTCAGAAGCGTTGTAAACTAACTCTTTATCAAACACTGCATCAGCATCTGTTTTAAGAGTTTTCCAATATTCCATTGCTTTGTCCCAAGCTTCACCTTTTGGTGTAAACTCACGACCTTGGATATAATTGAAAGTAGTTTCGTCTGGAGCTATCATACCACCACGAGCACCCATTTCTATACTTAGGTTACACACCGTCATACGACCTTCCATACTCATTTTTTCGAAAACCTCACCAGCGTATTCTACAAAATAACCTGTTGCGCCAGAAGTAGTTAATTTAGAAATGATGAATAAAGCAACGTCTTTAGGCGTAACACCTCTGCTTAAAGTACCATTGATGGTGATTCTCATTTTCTTTGGTTTTGGTTGCATGATACATTGCGTAGAAAGTACCATTTCTACTTCAGATGTACCTATACCAAAAGCGATAGCACCAAAAGCACCATGAGTAGAGGTATGCGAATCTCCACAAACTATAGTTGCACCTGGTTGGGTAATACCATACTCTGGCCCAACTACGTGAACGATACCATTTTTTTGATGACCTAAACCCCAGTGAGAAATACCATATTCTTTAGAGTTAGCCTCTAAAGCTTTTAGCTGGTTTGCTGATAATGGATCTGCAACTGGTAAATGTTGGTTAATAGTAGGCGTGTTATGATCTGCCGTAGCAAAAGTACGCTCAGGATATAAAACTTTAATACCTCTGGTTTTTAATCCTAAGAAAGCTACCGGGCTGGTAACTTCATGGATTAAATGACGATCGATAAATAGAACATCTGGACCGCCTTCTATCTTGCGAACCACATGTTTATCCCACACTTTGTCAAACAATGTCTTGCTCATCTTATTATAATTTTATTTGTTTTCTAATCTTAAGGCCTTATCAATAATTGCAATAAGGCAAATTTAAATTTTATATAAATTTATTTATAGCATCTAAATAAGCATTTGCAGATGCTTTTACGATATCAGAACTGAAACCGTAACCTGCATAGTATTTATCGCCATATTTAACTCTCATATTTACTTTACTAACATCATTACTTCCACCATGTATAGCATCAATATGAAACTCTTTTAAAGTAACTTCTTTTTTAATGATGCTATCCATAGCTTTTATGGTAGCGTCTACCGGGCCATTTCCTGATGCTACAGCTTCATACACTTTTTCATGAATTTCTAGCTTTACCATAGCGGTAGGAATTAGAGGGTCGCCACACATTACCTGTAATAATTTAATGGTGATACCATCTTTATAATTACGCTCGGTACCATCGCCCATTAATAATAATAAGTCATCATCTTTGATTTCTTTTTTACTATCAGCAAGTACTAAGAAACGCTCGTAAACTTCATCTAAGTTTATTTTTTCAATTAAATATCCTAAACGCTCTAAATGGTGTTTAAGCGCATGCCTACCACTTCTTGCTGTTAAAATAATCTCTGATTGGTCTATACCTACATCCTCAGGATTGATGATTTCATAATTCTCTCTGAATTTTAAAACACCATCTTGATGAATACCCGAACTATGTGCAAACGCATTTTTACCAACAATAGCTTTGTTTGGCTGTACTGGCATACGCATCATACGGCTAACCATTCCGCTTAATTCGTAGAATTTTTTGCTATTGATATGGGTATAATATCCTAATTGGTGGGTTTTTAATATCATAGCAACTTCTTCTAATGAAGTGTTACCCGCTCTTTCGCCAATACCATTAATGGTACATTCTACTTGGCGAGCACCGTTTTGGATGCCGGCAATAGAATTTGCTGTTGCCAAACCTAAATCGTTATGGCAGTGTACAGAAATTATAGCTTGGTCTATATTCTTAACATTCTCTTTTAGGAAACGAATTTTAGAGCCGTACTGGTCTGGTAAACAATAACCATTAGTGTCTGGGATGTTTACTACTGTAGCACCTGCTGCTATTACAGCCTCTATCATTTGGGCAAGAAAAACTACATCTGCTCTTCCGGCATCTTCTGCATAAAACTCAATATCTTCAACAAATTTCTTTGCATATTTTACAGCAGCAACACCACGTTCCAGAATATCCTCGCGGGTACTGTTAAATTTGTATTTGATGTGCATGTCTGATGCACCAATTCCAGTATGTATTCTTGGTCTTTTGGCATGCTTTAAAGATTCTACAGCAGCATCAATATCTTTTGTATTAGCTCTAGTTAAAGCACAAATAATAGGCTCTCTTACTGCTTTAGATAATTCTACAACGCTTTGGAAGTCTCCCGGACTTGAAATAGGGAAACCAGCCTCAATAACATCAACACCTAAGATTTCTAGCTCTTTTGCAATCTCTATTTTTTCTGATGTTGTTAATTGACAGCCAGGTACCTGTTCACCGTCTCTCAAAGTGGTGTCGAAAATGTAAATTCTATTCGGGTCGTGTAACATATTCTTTTGTTAGCTTCATTTATCTTATACAAGATGAAATGAATTTTTTTATTCTCTTTTTATATCGATAACGCAAAGCTCAGCGCATCTGAAGCCTTGTGTTTTTTACTTTCTTTATCTATTTTTTCTATCAAGATAACTTCTCCGTTATCTAGAACAATCTTTTTTTCTAAGCAGTTGGGTAATTGCGATTCAAAATGACCAACATAAATTAAAGTCATACCATTACTGCAAAGCTCATCAACCAATTGGTTAAAATGTTGCGTTTGTTGTTTATCTAAACCTTGGCATGGCTCATCCAGAATTAATAATTCTGGGTTTTTAATGATGGTTCTTGCCAATAAAACCAATCTTTGTGCGCCTAAGGGTAAGGTGTTTAAAAGTCTATTTTTTTCTTCGGTTAAACCGAAATATTCAACTAGTTCATCTACCAAAATACTTTTAGAATAGGGGAGTTGTCTAAATAAACCTACCGAATCATAAAGACCAGAAGCAACGCTTTCCCATACAGTTGCTGACGCATCAAAATACCAATGAAACTCTGGAGAAATTAGACCAATATGTTGTTTAATATCCCAAATGCTTTCTCCGCTACCTCTTTTATTACCAAATAAGTATAAGGTATTGGCATAAGATTGAGGATGATCTCCGTTTATTAAACTTAATAAGGTTGATTTACCCGAACCATTATGTCCTTGCAATAACCATTTTTCGCCAGCTTTAACTTCCCAGCTAACATTTTTTAATACTTTTTTATCACCATAACTAATTTGGATATTTTCCATTTTAGCTATTTGCTGTGAGCTATAAACTGGCGATGTTCTTAAAAAAGTTGGTATGGTTTTGTTTTCCCTTTGGGGGATGAATTGCTGTAAATCAATTTTCGTATTTACGGTTACCAATTTTTTGTTTACAATGGTAGCAAAACGGTTGATTGACGATGGTAAATCATCATCATTACTGATTAAGATTAAAGTTACACCTGCCGATGCAGCTTCATCTAAAAGAAGGTTTAAGCTTTTTCTTGATTTAAAATCTAATCCTGTATAAGGCTGATCTAAAATAAGTACTTGAGGTTTTAACCATAAAGCCTTAACCAGTTGTAATTTCTTATGCTCGCCGCTAGAAAGCTCTATAAGTTGCGAGTTTTGTAGAGATGAAAAATTGAAAATTTCTAAGATTGGTTCAACATCATCAATACTTAAATGATTTTCTTTAGCGTAATAAGCAAGTTCTGCTTTTACAGTTAAAGTTTCTTTTGCTTGTTGGCTGGTATAGCGTTGCTGATAATAAAAATTAGCAACTCCTTCTAAATTTTTAAACTGATACCAGCTTTCTACCAACAAAACTTTTGCAGTTAGCTTATTTGTATCGTTAAAATTGATTTTAATATTGCCAGATGCGGCTAATAAGCCAGCTATCACTTTTGCTAAGGATGTTTTGCCGTTACCGCTTTCTCCATCTAATAACCAGTTTTCTCCAGAAAGGATAGTCCAATTCAAATCCTGTAACACCAGAGATTGCTGGTATTGCAAGTTTAAATTTTGGATATGGACGACTGGTTGTGACATAAATTTCACCATTAAATCCCCTCTCTTTCGGAGAGGGGACTTGTGGACAGAATAAAATTCAACTTTTTTAAATTAATTAATATTTAGCACTCATTTTATTCCCTCTGCTTTGGAGAGGGTTAGGGTGAGGCTTTTTATTAAGCTGTTTTAATAGCTTTCATAGCTGTCATTGCTTTACGCAATTTTACACCTACAACTTCTACTTGGTGGCTACGTAAAATTTCATTGATTTCTACCAATCTTCTGTTATCTACAGAACCATCTTTACCTTCATTGAAGTTTTTACCTACTAAGTCTGTATTAACTTTCTTCATGAAATCAGCTAATAAAGGCTTACAAGCTTGGTCAAACAAATAGCAACCATACTCAGCAGTATCAGAAATTACACGGTTCATCTCAAATAATTTTTTACGAGCGATGGTATTTGCAATAAGTGGAGTTTCGTGTAAAGACTCGTAGTAAGCAGATTCTGGTTTAATACCAGCCTCAACCATAGTTTCAAAAGCTAACTCAACACCGGCTCTAACAAAAGCAACCATTAATAAGTAATTATCAAAGTACTCTTGCTCGCCAATTTTAACATCTCCAGCTGGAGTTTTTTCAAAAGCAGTTTCACCTGTTTCTGCTCTCCAAGCTAATAAGTTTTTATCGCCGTTAGCCCAATCTTCCATCATGATACGGCTAAACTCGCCACTCATAATATCATCTTGATGCTTTTGGAATAAAGGACGCATAATGTCTTTTAATTCTTCTGAAACTTCAAAAGCCTTAACTTTAGCAACATTGCTTAAACGATCCATCATACCAGAAACGCCACCATGTTTTAAAGCCTCAGTGATAACTTCAACACCATATTGTACCAATTTAGAAGCGTAACCAGCATCAATACCTTTTTCAATCATTTTATCGAAAGAAAGGATAGAGCCAGTTTGTAACAAACCACAAAGAATAGTTTGCTCGCCCATTAAATCAGATTTTACCTCCGCAACAAAAGATGATTTTAATACACCAGCTCTGTGGCCACCAGTACCTACGCAATAAGCTTTTGCTTGTGCTAAACCTTTTCCTTCTGGATCATTTTCTGGGTGTACAGCAATTAGGGTAGGTACACCAAAACCTCTTACATATTCTGCTCTAACCTCGCTACCAGGGCATTTTGGCGCAACCATAATAACGGTAATATCTTTACGGATTTGCATGCCTTCTTCTACAATATTAAAACCGTGAGAATACAATAGGGTAGAACCTTGTTTCATTAATGGCATAATTGCATTAACAACCGCAGTATGTTGCTTGTCTGGTGTAAGGTTAACCACTACATCTGCAGAAGGGATTAACTCTTCATAAGTACCAACTTTAAAGTTGTTTTCTGTAGCGTTTTTCCAAGAGTCACGTTTGCTTTCAATTGCTTCTTTACGTAATGTATAACTTACATCTAAGCCGCTATCTCTTAAATTTAAGCCTTGGTTTAAGCCTTGTGCGCCGCAACCTACAACTACAATCTTTTTCCCTTTTAAAGCATTTACACCATCTGCAAACTCAGCATTATCCATGAATTCGCAAACGCCTAATTGGTTTAGTTTTTCTCTAAGAGGTAAAGTATTAAAATAATTTGCCATTGTTTTTTGTTTTTATGTCCGAAGTTGGAAGTCCGCAGACTGTACCAAGTTCGTTCTTTATATATGTTTGTTTATTGTTTCTATTTTTTACTTAATGCTTATGACTTTAGTCTTCTGACCTCGGTCTGCCGACTTTAAACTACATCGTAAACACCTTATCGCCATTATTTAGATATTCATTCTCTGCTGCTGGCTCTCCGGGTTCGCGGTTTTCAAATTGTTTAAGTTTGGTATGGAAACCATCGCTAGCTTTTATAATAGCTACACGGGCACTTCTTACAAATTCTATTAAACCATATTGTTGTAATACTACCACTAAAGCATCCGTTTCTTCTCTATGTCCGGTAGTTTCAAAAACGGTGTAATCTTTACGGATAACTACTGCTCTTGCACCATATTCACGTAATAAACGCTCTACACTTACATGCTCTGCAATAATTTCGGTTGGTACTTTGTAAAGAGCAAGCTCTTGCCAGATAACATCTTCATTGGTATTGTAGTATACTTTTAATACTTCAACTTGCTTTTCTAGCTGACGAGCAACTTTTCTTACCACCTCTTCAGTTTCGTTTATCACGATGTTAAAGCGATGAATACTTTCTACCTCAGAAGGTGATGTGTTTAAGCTTTCGATATTCAGTTTTCTTCTACTAAATATAATTGCTATCCTGCTCAGTAAACCAACCTGGTTTTCGGTATAAACAGTGATGTTAAATTCCTTCTTTTCTAATTTTGATTCCATGATTTTTTAAATTGAAGGTTTACTTAAGCCTGATTTCACTAACACTACAGCCTTGTGGAACCATAGGGAATACATTATTTTCTTTAGTTACCATAACTTCTAAAAGGTATGAGCCTTTATGATCAAGCATGGTTTTTAAAGCGTCTTTTAGTTCTGCTCTTTCAGATATTTTTTGTCCGTCTATGTAGTAACTTTTTGCAAGGGCTACAAAATCCGGACTGGTAATGTCAACAAATGAGTATCTTCTATCGTGGAAAAGCTCTTGCCATTGTCTTACCATCCCTAAGAACTGATTATTCAAAATCATGATTTTTACATCAATACCACTTTGCATAATAGTACCTAGTTCTTGTAAAGTCATTTGGAAACCACCATCACCAATAACAGCTACTACGGTTTTTTCTGGTGCGCCAAACTTAGCTCCAATAGCTGCCGGTAAAGCAAAGCCCATAGTGCCTAAACCACCGCTGGTAATATTACTTCTGGTATGATTAAATTTAGCATAACGGCAAGCTACCATTTGGTGCTGGCCCACATCTGTTACGATAATAGCGTCTCCGTTAGTTAATTGGTTAAGCTGATTGATCACCTCGCCCATGGTTAACTCTCCACTTTGAGGATTAATTTCAGCATCGATACACTGAGCAAACTCTTCTTTAGAATAATTATTAAACTTAGCTAACCATTCTTCATGTTTGTTTTCTTTAACTAAAGCAGTTAATAAAGGTAAAGTCTCTTTACAATCTCCCCATACCGGAACATGAGCTTTCACATTTTTGTCAATTTCGGCAGGGTCAATATCTAAGTGGATAACCTTAGCTTGTTTAGCATATTTATCTAAACGACCAGTAACACGGTCATCAAAACGCATCCCAATAGCAATTAAAACATCGCATTCATTGGTTAAAACATTTGGGCCGTAATTACCATGCATACCTAACATCCCAACATTTAAAGGATGGTCTGTAGGGATAGCACCTGCACCTAAAATTGTCCAAGCGGCAGGAATGCCTGTTTTCTCAACAAAAGCTTTAAACTCTTGTTCGGCATTACCCAATAATACACCTTGGCCGAATAAAACAAAAGGTTTTTTAGCTTCATTGATTAAAGCAGCAGCTTGCTCTATATAATTATTTCTAACTATAGGTGTTGGTCTGTAACTTCTGATATGATTACACTTTTTATAACCTTGGTAAGCAGTTAATTGTATTTGTGCATTCTTTGTAATATCAATAAGTACTGGTCCTGGTCTGCCTGTTTTAGCAATATGAAATGCTTTTGCTAGTACCTCAGCAATTTCAGAAGCATCAGTTACCTGATAATTCCATTTGGTAACAGGTGTAGTGATATTGATAACATCAGTTTCTTGGAAAGCGTCTGTTCCTAAAAGATGCGCAAATACTTGTCCAGTGATACATACCATTGGCGTACTATCAATTTGTGCATCAGCTAAACCCGTAATTAAGTTGGTAGCACCTGGTCCGCTAGTGGCAAATACAACACCTACTTTCCCTGATGTACGGGCATAACCTTGTGCAGCATGTGTTGCACCTTGCTCATGGCGAACCAGAATGTGTTTTAATCTATCCTGATAATCGTATAAAGCATCATAAATAGGCATAATTGCTCCTCCTGGATATCCAAAAATGGTATCAACACCTTCGGCAATTAAACCGTTTAATAAAATTTCTGAGCCTTTAAGCTGTTCTACAGTGATTGCTGTCTCTTCTTCAGAACTCATCAGTAACGCATCCTTCTGTTGCATTTTTTACAAGTTTAAAATATTTATACAATACCCCGCTTTTTACCGGAGGCTCTGGTTGTGTCCATTTTGCTTTTCTTGTAGCTAATTCTTCATCAGACAGCATCACATTAATGGTATTTTTAGTAGCATCAATTTCAATAATGTCATCATCATTAATCAAAGCGATATTACCACCTTCAAATGCTTCAGGAACAATATGACCTACTACAAAACCATGTGTACCTCCAGAAAATCTACCATCAGTAATTAATGCTACTGAAGAACCTAAGCCTGCACCAAAAATGGCAGAAGTTGGTTTTAACATTTCTGGCATACCTGGTCCACCTTTTGGCCCTACATAACGGATAACTACTACATCACCTGCTTTAACTTTTCCTGATGATATACCTTCAATAAGTGCCGACTCTCCATTAAAAACTCTTGCTGGTCCAGAGAAACGTTCACCTTCTTTACCTGATATTTTAGCAACACTACCTTGAGTAGCAATATTGCCATATAGCATTTGTAAGTGACCGGTAGTTTTTATTGGGTTTTCTATAGGGAAAATAATTTTCTGCTCATCAAAGTCAAGGTCTTTAGCTTCGGCAACGTTTTCAGCAACGGTTTTTCCTGTAACGGTTAAACAATCACCATGGATTAAACCTTTCTTTAAAAGATATTTCATAATAGCTGGTGTTCCGCCTAATTCATGAACATCTTCCATCATGTATTTTCCGCTAGGTTTTAAATCTGCAATTACCGGTACGCTATCGCTGATGTCTTGGAAATCTTTCATGCTGAGGTCTACACCTACAGATCTAGCCATGGCTATCATGTGTAAAACAGCATTGGTTGAGCCACCCATCACCATAATAACCACCATAGCGTTATGAAAAGCTTTACGAGTCATGATATCACGTGGTTTGATATCTTTCTCTAATAAAATCCTGATGAATTTGCCAGCTTCTAAACATTCATCTTTTTTCTCTTGGCTTAAAGCCGGATTTGATGAACTGTAAGGCAAACTCATACCTAATGCTTCTATAGCAGAAGACATGGTATTAGCAGTATACATACCACCACATGCTCCAGCACCCGGACAAGAATGTTCTATAATACCTTGGTAGTCTTCTTCGCTAAGGTTTCCTGCAATTTTTTGTCCTAAAGCTTCAAAAGCTGATACGATATTTAAAGACTGTCCTTTATAATTTCCAGAATGGATAGTACCACCATAAACCATAATAGATGGTCTGTTTAACCTTCCCATGGCAATGATAGCTCCAGGCATGTTCTTATCGCAACCAGGTAAAGCTATTAAAGCATCATAGTAATGACCGCCACAAACAGTTTCTATAGAGTCTGCAATAACATCTCTTGATACCAAAGAAAAACGCATCCCATCTGTGCCATTAGTAATACCATCACTAATACCAATGGTATGAAATTTTAAACCTACAAGATTATGGTTCCAGACACCTTTTTTTACAATATCAGCTAAATCATTTAAGTGCATGTTACAAGTGTTACCATCATAACCCATGCTGGCAATACCTACTTGTGCTTTTGCTAAATCTTCTCTTGTTAAGCCAATTCCATAAAGCATTGCTTGTGATGCAGGCTGTGTCTGATCTTGAGTAATAGTCTTACTATACTTATTTAATTCCATTATATTATTACTTCGAAACTTAATTTATCTAATACTAAATTCTTGTATGCTCTTTGTATGGTTGCGCCAAGCGAGTCTTTGAAAGGCGTTTTATATATTTTATCGTCCAAAGAGGCTATTCCAACAACTTCAACTGCTGTGCTACACAAAAATGCGCTATCTGCGTTTTTTAGTTCTTCTACAGAAATAAGCTTTTCTATAACTTCTATATCCAATTGTTTGGCTATTTTAATAATAGTTGCTCTTGTAATACCGGGTAAAATATAAGCTGAGATTTCTGGAGTATAGAGCTTTCCATTTTTCTCTATAAAAATATTTGCACCGGGTGCTTCTGCTACATAGCCTCTAACATCTAACTGTATAGCATCATCATATCCATTTTGTGCGGCATCTGTTGTAGCTAAAATAGAATTGATATAATTACCTGTAAGTTTTGCATCTACCGGTACTGATTTTGGATTTGGTCTTTCAAACCTAGAAATGCAAGTATTTAATGATTTATGAGCATCATAATAATCCCAATGCCAAGCCATTATGGTAATTTCAGATTGCTGATTTACTTTTAAATCCATACCAGCTCCACAAGTAACCAAAGGTCTTAAATAAGCGTTCTTTAACCTGTTTTTATGTAAAACTTTATAAGAAACTTCTATCAATTCTTCTATATCCCAGTGAAAAGGAATATTTACTTTTTCACAAGAGCGCTGAAGGCGTTCAAGATGCTCACGGACTTTAAAAAGTTTTACACCATTATTGGTTTGATAAGATCTGATACCCTCAAAAGCTCCAAAACCGTAATGAACAGTCTGGCTGAAAATATCTATACCGGCATGTTCTGCCTGGAAAAACTCTCCATTTTGGTATATAATTGTTTTCATTTCTACTTTATTGGGTTTAAATGATAAAAAAAAAGCCTTCTTTATTGGAAGGCATCTTTAATTTTATGTAGCTAATTAAAACATGCCTTAGACTGTGTACCTAGTAAAATAGGTAAAAAAATAACGACTAAGTTTATAGCTATTAAAATCATATTTATACTTTATTTTTTATCAACTTTAATCTTCTCAAGGTAAGGCATGTAATATTTATTGTCAAGAGTAAAGCATTAAAAAAGCTAAAAAAAATATAATTTCATTAAATAATGCGAAACAGAATAATATTTGCTCTTGAAGCGCCAAACCATTATAAATTTCATAATTTTTGAACCAAAAATGAAAATGGTATTTAGTACAAAATCAACTTTTGCTATGCAAGCATTGTATTTTGAGAGCTAAATCTTCTTAAAATGTAAGATGGGCTTTAAAAATTTAAAATTTTGGTCAAAAAAAAACCGATAACTTCAGCCATCGGTTTTTTCATTTTAAAAAGCTTTAATTAGCTTTCTATTACTCCTTCTGCAAGAACAATAATCTTATTATCAATAACTTCTATTGCACCGCCGTTGATGATAAGCTTTTCTGTCTTACTTGCTGTTCTGATGATAACTTGTCCTTTCTCTAAAGTTGAGATGATAGGAGCGTGGTTATTGAGTACTTCAAAAGAACCCATCGTTCCCGGAACAGTTACTGATGTAACTTCACCATCAAATACTTTTTTATCTGGAGTTAATATTTCTAAATTCATGTTTTAGTATTGAGTAGTGATTATTGCGTATAGAGTTCTAATCTCCATACGCAATAATCTTATCTAACATCTTATTAAGCGTTTGCTTCAGCTAATAATTTTTTACCTTTTTCAATAGCATCTTCTATACTACCAACAAGGTTAAATGCTGCTTCAGGATACTCGTCAACCTCTCCATCCATAATCATATTGAAACCTTTGATGGTATCTTTAATATCAACTAAAACACCTTTTAAGCCGGTAAACTGCTCTGCAACGTGGAAAGGTTGAGATAAGAAACGTTGTACTCTTCTTGCTCTAGCTACGGTTAATTTATCTTCTTCAGATAACTCATCCATACCTAAAATAGCAATGATATCTTGTAATTCTTTATAACGTTGTAAGATTTCTTTTACTCTTTGTGCGCAAGCATAGTGCTCTTCTCCAACAACTACAGGAGTTAAAATTCTTGAAGTAGAATCTAATGGATCTACCGCAGGGTAAATACCTAACTCAGCAATTTTACGAGAAAGTACGGTTGTAGCATCTAAGTGGGCAAATGTTGTAGCCGGAGCAGGGTCAGTTAAGTCATCCGCAGGTACGTAAACCGCTTGTACAGATGTAATAGATCCTCTTTTTGTTGAAGTAATACGCTCTTGCATAGTACCCATCTCTGTTGCTAATGTTGGTTGGTAACCTACCGCAGAAGGCATACGACCTAATAGCGCTGATACCTCAGAACCTGCTTGCGTAAAACGGAAGATGTTATCGATAAAGAAAAGGATATCTTTTCCTTGTCCATCACCTTCACCATCGCGGTAGTATTCTGCAATGGTTAATCCTGATAAAGCTACACGAGCTCTAGCACCAGGAGGCTCGTTCATTTGACCGAAAACGAAGGTTGCCTTAGAATCTTTAAGTTCTTCTTTATCAATTTTTGATAAATCCCAACCACCTTCTTCCATAGAGTGTTTAAACGCATCTCCGTATTTGATAATACCAGCTTCAATCATCTCACGTAAAAGGTCATTACCTTCACGAGTACGCTCGCCTACACCAGCAAATACTGATAAACCATCATAAGCCTTCGCAATGTTGTTAATTAATTCTTGAATTAATACAGTTTTACCAACACCAGCACCACCAAATAAACCAATTTTACCACCTTTTGCATAAGGCTCTAGTAAGTCAATTACTTTGATACCTGTAAATAAGATTTCATTTTCTGTAGATAAATCTTCAAATCTTGGAGGTAAATTATGGATAGATTTACCATTTACTTTATCAATATCTTCGATACCGTCAATAGCGTCACCCACAACATTGAATACACGACCTTTAATACCCTCGCCTATTGGCATTTTAATAGGAGCTCCGGTATCAGTAACATCCATACCTCTTACTAAACCGTCTGTAGAATCCATCGCAATGGCTCTAACTCTGTCTTCACCTAAATGCTGTTGTACCTCTAAAATGATTTTTTGACCATTTTCTTTACGGATTTCTAAAGCATCGTAAATTTTCGGCAGTTTGGCATCCTCGGCTGAGAAACTAACGTCTACAACTGGTCCGATGATTTGTGCTATTTTTCCAATGTTTGGCATATCGAAATTTAATTATGTATCAGTGAGATATAAATCCCTATCAATTGAATTTTTGAGTGGGCAAAATTACTTTTTATTCATCAAAATACAAATATATGTATACAAAATGTTTTTAAGGAATTTGCATATTTATATTTTATAATGTAAAGTATTGAAAATGAGTTGATTTTGCTATTTTTTGATTTTGAAATATGTTTCGGTTTTATTCTTGAAAGTAGTTTTTTAAAATGGCTATGATTGTTCAGAAACTTGATATAAATTTTTCTTTAAAAAAAATAGGAATGAATCTAAAAATTTGTTATGCTTGCATAATAAAGAGAGATAAGCTCATCTTGTCTTAACCAATTAACTTAAATTAATTTGAAATGAAATTTAATTACGCATTTAAATGGGCTTTTGCGGCTATAATTTTAGTTGCATCAGGTTGTACAAAAGACGAAGAGACTGCCGTTGTTCCTAGCTCTGGAAACGCAGATTTTACCAGATATATTGCATTAGGAAACTCACTTACGGCTGGCTTTGCTGATAATGGACTATACTTAAGTGGTCAATTAAATTCTTTTCCGAATATTTTAGCTCAGCAAATGAAACTTGCTGGCGGTGGAGAGTTTGCTCAACCTTTATTTCCGGCTAATCAAGCTAATGGTTCTGGTTATGTGCGTTATGGTGGCTTAACTCCGACTGGTACACCAAACTTAATTCCTGTAACCACTAATTTAGGTATCAGGGGTTCAGCAACTATACCTGGGTTCGGCAATGTAACTTTATATACCAAGCATACCGGTCCTTTAAATAATTATGGTGTACCGGGTATCAAATTAAGAGACATAAAATTAAATGTTTACGGAAATGTTAATGGTTATTTTGAGAGATTACTACCTGGTAATGCTGGAACCAATACTACTACATACTTAGACTTTGTTACAGCAACACCTTTTACCTTCTTTACCAATTGGTTAGGTAATAATGATGCTTTAGGATATGCAACTAGTGGCGGAGTGGGAGATGTGTTAACACCAACAGCAGATTTTACTACTATGTATACAGAATTAATTAATAGGTTAACAGCTACAGGAGCAAAAGGTGTGGTAGCAACTGTGCCAGATGTTTCTGTTATACCGTTTTTTAATACGGTAACTGTGGCGGCAGTTTTAGCTGGGGTAAATGCTCTCAGACCGACTGGTGTTCCTGCATTTACAAACATTTTTATAGCCACAAGTGCTGGTGCTAGAGTTGCAACTGCAGAAGATTTAATTGTGCTTAATTTTCCCACATCTTTAATGGGAGGAGCTACTTTATATGGTTTAACACCTTCAAATCCAATTGAAAGTAGATATGTGCTAGATAGAGATGAAGTTGCTACGGTTAGAGCTGCCATAACAAGTTATAATAATACCATAAAAACAGTTGCAGCATCTAAAGATTTGGCTGTTTTTGATGCTAACGAGTATCTGAATAAGTTTAAAGGAGCTGGTATAACTGTAGATGGAGTTACTTTTACTACAGCATATATTAGCGGGAAAGTTTTTTCTTTGGATGGTGTACATTTAACTCCAATGGGTAATGCAGTGGTAGCTAATGAGCTTATCAATATTATCAACGCAAAATATAATGCCACTTTACCAAAAGTAGAATTAAGTAATTATACATTTTTGAAATTCAACTAAGTCAATCAGATCAGAAAGATTAGCGTTGTTTTGAGGTAATTTACCACTAAAAAGGCAGTGTAAAAGCACTGTCTTTTTTGTTATGATTAAATTTAGTTATTAAAAGTGATTTTTCCGGCAAAAGAACTATTTTCGGGCAATGAAAAAGATTCTAGTAACTGGTAGCAATGGTTTGTTAGGGCAAAAACTCACCGAAAGGATTTTAGCTCAGCAAGATTTTGAATTGATTGCTACATCTAAAGGGCAAAACAGATATGCTGTAAAAGATGGTTATACTTATGCAGAAATGGATATTACCAATGAAGATAGTATCCATGAGGTTGTAGCTAAGTACAAACCAGATGTGATTATCCATACAGCTGCAATGACTAATGTAGATACCTGCGAGAATGAAAAGGCCCTTTGTTGGCTGCTTAATGTTACAGCAGTAGATTACCTGATCAAAGCATGCCAGAAACATCAAATCCAATTGGTTCATCTTTCTACAGATTTTATTTTTGATGGTGAGGATGGTCCTTATACGGAGGAAGATAAAGCTAATCCAGTTTCTTATTATGGAGAATCTAAATGGGCAGCGGAGCAGCTTTTAATGCAATCTGATATTCATTATACCATATTAAGAACCATTATTGTTTATGGTATTGTGAATGATATGAGTCGAAGTAATATCATACTTTGGGCAAAGGGAGCATTAGAAAAAGGTTCGCCTATCAATATTGTTAACGACCAATGGAGAATGCCAACTTTAGCAGAGGATTTAGCAGAAATTTGTTTACTAGCCGCTCAAAAAGGTGCTAAAGGTATTTATAATGCTTCTGGAAAAGATATGATGAGTATTATGGAGCTGGTAGAACAAGTGGCAGACTTTTATAACTTAGATAAAAGCTTAATCAAACCTATTAGTTCAGATTCTTTAAACCAGGCAGCTAAAAGACCAAAAAAAACCGGATTTATTTTAGACAAGTCTATAAAAGATTTAGGATATCAACCACACTCTTTTAAAGAAGGTTTAGAAATTATGGATAAACAATTGAAACAAAGAGGACTTGTTGGAAGTTAGAGATGTAATTCAATTAAAATTCAATCAATCAAAAATCAATCATTCAATAAATAAATATTCAATCAATCAAAAATCAATCATTCAATAAATATACATTATGGCATTACAAGTAGGAGAACAAGCACCAGATTTTACTTTATTTAATTCTGAGCTTAAAGAAGTAAGTTTAAAAGATTTTGCAGGTAAGAAAGTTATTATTCACTTTTTTCCAATGGCATTTACAGGTGTTTGCACAACACAATTATGTACTATGAGAGATAATTTTGGTTTTTACGAAGGTTTAAATGCTCAAGTATTAGGTATTTCAGTAGATTCTCCTTTTACTTTAGCTAAATTTAAAGAAGACAATAATTATCAATTTCCATTATTATCAGATTTTAACAAAGAAGTTTCTAAGGCATTTGGAGCTTATTACGATGAATTTGTATTTAATTTAAAAGGTGTTTCTAAAAGAGCTGCTTTTGTAATTGATGAAAACCAGAAGGTAATTTATGCAGAAGTATTAGAATCTGCCGGAGATTTACCTAATTTCAAAGCAATTGACGATATTGTCAAATAATTAAATTAAAAAAATCAGCTTATGGAGGGTTCTCTAAACATTGTGTTTATTATAGTTGGGAGTTTTATTGCTCTTGTACTTGTCTTGTATTTTCTGCCGATTAATTTGTGGTTCACAGCTCAATTATCGGGTGTAAGAATTAACTTACTTAATTTGGTATTAATGCGATTAAGAAGAGTACCTCCTTCTTTAGTAGTAAACGCCATGATTACATCAACCAAAGCTGGTTTAAATATTACTTCTAACGAGATAGAAACACATTATTTAGCTGGAGGGCATGTTAATAACGTTATTAAGGCATTAATTTCAGCAGATAAAGCTAATATTCCTTTAGATTTTAAGCTAGCCACGGCTATAGATTTAGCAGGGCGAGATGTTTTTGAGGCTGTACAATTATCAGTAAATCCAAGAGTTATCAATACGCCTCCAGTGGCCGCCGTTGCTAAAGATGGTATACAGTTGATTGCAAAAGCCAGAGTAACAGTGAGGGCCAATATTAATCAATTGGTTGGTGGTGCTGGTGAAGAAACTATCTTAGCTCGTGTAGGCGAAGGTATTGTAACTACCATCGGATCTGCTGTTAGTCATAAAGAGGTTTTAGAAAATCCTGATAAGATATCAAAAGTTGTACTTTCTAAAGGTTTAGATTCTGGAACAGCATTTGAAATTTTATCTATTGATATTGCAGATATTGACATTGGTGATAATATTGGTGCCAAGTTACAAACAGACCAAGCTGAGGCTGATTTAAAAGTAGCTAATGCAAAAGCCGAAGAGAGAAGAGCCATTGCAGTTGCTTTTGAACAAGAAATGAAAGCTAAGGCACAAGATGCAAGAGCTAAGGTGATAGAAGCAGAAGCTCAAGTACCGCTAGCCATGGCAGAAGCATTTAGAAGTGGTAATCTCGGAATTATGGATTATTATAAAATGCAAAATATACAGGCCGATACAGAAATGAGAGAATCTATTTCAAGACCTAGTGGAGATCAAAAAAAGGATAAAAAATAATGTTTATCTGATTGTATAGAAAGCGCTTAGTGAAAAATTAAGCGCTTTTTATTTTTTAAAGATTTTTGTGTTGAGCAATTCTAATCTACCTTATTTCAAATAAAATTTGCATTAATGTCTATATTGTCTATTTTTGCAGTCCCAAATATGGGAAATTAAGTTTTTTATATCTTAGATAGATAAACAAAACTTACAATACATAAAGTATTGGATCTGTAGCTTAACTGGATAGAGCACCTGACTACGGATCAGGAGGTTAGGGGTTCGACTCCCTTCAGGTCCACTAATTAAGGTAAAGCCTTTTTGCCAACAGGCAAAAAGGCTTTTTAAATTTTAACAGATATTACTATGCTTAATTTAGTACTCTTTGGCCCTCCGGGAGCCGGCAAAGGCACACAATCTCAAAAACTTATTGAAAAATATAATTTGGTACATCTTTCAACGGGTGATATTTTGAGAGGAGAAATTAGCAATGGCACAGCGTTAGGGCTAGAAGCTAAAAAATTAATGGATGAAGGTGTTTTAGTGCCTGATGAAGTAGTTATTGGCATGATTAGCAATAAATTAGATGCTAATAAAGAGGCTAATGGATTTATATTTGATGGTTTCCCAAGAACAGTAGCACAAGCAGAAGCTTTAGATAATTTATTATCATCTAAAGGTGAAGCTATATCTGGAATGATAGCTTTAGAGGTAGAGCCAGTAGAATTAGAGAAGAGATTATTATTAAGAGGTAAAGATTCTGGTCGTCCTGATGATCAAAATCCAGAAATCATTAAAAAAAGAGTAGAAGAGTACAATTCTAAAACAGCACAAGTAGCTGGTTATTACAAAGAACAAGGTAAGTTTACTAGTGTAAATGGAATTGGTACTATTGAAGATATTTTTACCATTATTAGTAAAGTAGTAGATACTTACTAAGCACATATTACTAAAAATTAGCGGATGTGTTTTTGTACATCCGCTTTTTTTATTTTTACAGAGGAGAATAAATTATGTCACAGGGCTCAAATTTCGTTGATTATGTTAAAATTTGTGGACGTTCTGGTAACGGAGGTCCCGGTTCAGCACATTTACACCGCGATATAAGAACCAGTATGGGTGGCCCAGATGGTGGCGATGGTGGTAGAGGTGGTCATGTGATTGTGAGAGGGAACGCTCAACTATGGACACTGTTACATCTCAAATACCGTAAACATGTTATTGCAGAGCATGGCATGTCTGGCGGTAGCTCTTTAAAAACTGGTAAATGTGGCCAAGATGAAATTTTAGAAGTTCCCTTAGGTACAGTAATTAAAGATGCAGAAACTGGTGAAGTTGCCTTTGAAATCACTAAAGATGGTGAAGAGCGTATTCTGGTTGAAGGTGGAAGAGGCGGTTTAGGCAATTGGCACTTTAAAAGCGCAACCCGTCAAACTCCTCGTTTTGCACAACAAGGCGAGCCTGGAAAAGAAGAATGGAAGATCCTAGAGCTTAAAGTTTTAGCAGATGTTGGTTTAGTAGGTTTTCCTAATGCTGGTAAATCAACTTTATTATCTGTTATTACAGCTGCTAAGCCAGAAATAGGCGATTATCCTTTTACAACCATAGTCCCAAACTTGGGAATAGTTTCTTACAGAGGTAATCAGTCTTTTGTGATGGCGGATATCCCTGGTATTATTGAAGGCGCTTCAGAAGGTAAAGGATTGGGATTTAGATTTTTACGTCATATAGAAAGAAACTCTGTTTTACTGTTTATGGTGCCAGCAGATACACATAGAAGTATTAAAGAAGAGTATGAGATCTTATTAGCAGAGCTGGAAGCTTATAATCCAGAAATGATGCAAAAGCCTAGAATTTTGGCGATTACTAAATCAGATATGCTAGATGAAGAGCTAGAAACTGAAATGCGTAAAGAGGTTGATTTAGATATTCCTTTTGTTTTTATTTCTTCTGTAGCGCAAAAAGGGTTGCTAGAACTTAAAGACTTACTATGGAAAGAAATTAACCAGTAGAATGATTGTTAGTTTTTTTTATTTACTATTGATTGTTTTGTATTTAATACAAGCAAACTTGAAATAATAGACCGTTAAGTGCCTTTAAAAAATATTATTACGTTCTAGCGTATCCTAAACTTTCAATATCACTTATGTGATTTATGAGATGAGTTTTCCCATCTTTTAAGATATAAAGTTGATTGCTGATTTCAGTTACATATCTAAACATATGATCAGTAATTAAAAAACCTTTCTTTGCTTTCTCTATGTTTAATATGTTATTGATTTTTTCTATATGCAAGGGCATTATATGTGAGAATGGCTCATCTAGCATTGAAAATAGAGATTCAGATTTAATAATAGCGTATACTTCAATTAAACGCCGTTGACCTCCAGAAAGCTCATTTAGGCTTAAGTTAGGTTTATAATGAAATTCATTAAAAAATTCTACGAACTCTTCGTAGTCTAAATTAAAGTCAATAAATGTTCTTTTAAGTGATAAATAATCTGGAATAAAATTAAACTGTGGTAGATATGTAATTAAATCATGGCGTTTGAATGCTTGAGGAATAACTGTGTTATCAATGCGAATAGACTTATCTGTAACCTTTAAACTACCGTAAACAATATTCATTAAACATGTCTTTCCTTCTCCGTTTCTACCCAAAATCCCTGTAATCTCGCCTGTTTCACATTTGATGTATATATCTGATAAAATTCTTTTTGTACCAAATGTTAAATATATGCCATCTGCTTCTAACGTATGCTTCATGTTATTTGATAAGTCACTATAAGAGAAAAAATAAATGTTAAGATATCAAAACTGAAACTTGAAATCCAGAGAGCTGCTTTTGATAAGCCTAAATTTTGGTAGTAATAAAACTCTTTTGATTTGCTGTGAGAAATATAATAATAGATAATTCCCAGTGTTACTATTTTGAACCAAAGAATAATTGGGAAATATGATAATCCGTTTTTGAACAACAGCCAAATGCTGCAAATTGTAATTACGATACTGGTAAAAGCAAAATTTTTATAGAATGTCCACAGTAACCTTATGATTTTAAATACCTTCATGATAGGGAATTTTATTAATCATATATTTAATATAAAAGAATCTTACGAGATTTTAGTATCATGTAATCTGTTGTATTTGATTTTTACTTTTAAATATTTTGATTGCAAATTTTTTCAAATAAGAATTTTTCCTGTATAAAATAGAATATTCTCTGATAGCTTTTACGCTTTATAAGTTTCATAATCCTAAGTTTTAATCAACCATTCAAATATTATCTCCTTTAAACTTCTCTGAGGAATAAACTATTTTAGTTTTACCATGGGGTTCTGGTTTGCCATCCTCATTCATGTTTACAAACACAATTTTGTCTATAGTTAAAATCCGTTGACGAGTGATTTTATTCCTCACTTCGCAGTATAAAGTGATGGAAGTAGTACCAAAATGCGTAGCTGTAATACCCATTTCTATCACATCACCTAAGCGAGCAGAGCTTACAAAATTAATCTCAGACATATACTTGGTAACTACCCTGTTGTTGTCTAGCTGGCAAATGGTGTAAATAGCGGCTTCTTCATCTATCCACTTTAATAAGCTACCACCAAATAAAGTTCCATTAGGATTTAAATCCTCTGGTTTTATCCATTTTCTGGTATGAAAATTCATCGTTTTTCTTTTAAAGAAAAGCTATTAAACATCAAAAAGCAAGATAAATCATCAATTTATTTTAAAAACTTAATGTAGGCAAACCTGTTAGCTTCATATAAGGAAATTACTGATGGATTTATTTAATCAGCGTAAGCAAACTAATTTTTTACCTTATGATGGCGAGGTGCTTTATTATCCAAATATTTTTTCTTTAGAAGATGCAAAAGCATTTTATCAAAATCTTTTATCAGGTATAGCTTGGCAGCAAGATGTAGTTAAGATTTTTGGGAAGCAATTTATCACAGCTAGAAAAGTAGCTTGGTATGGAGACGATGCTTGTGCTTACACCTATTCTCATCAAACAAAAATAGCTTTACCTTGGACACCAGAGCTTCTATCATTAAAAAATAAGGTTGAAGAAATTACAAATGAGCATTATAACGCTTGTTTATTAAATCTTTATCATTCTGGTAATGAGGGTATGGGTTGGCATAGTGATGATGAAAAATCAATTGTTCCGCAGTCTGCAATAGCTTCTTTGAGCTTTGGAGCGGCAAGAAAATTTGTGTTTAAACATAAAGAAAGCAAAGAAAGTGTTTCTCTACTTCTAGAAGATGCTAGCTTATTGGTGATGAAAGGCCGTACCCAAGAGCAGTGGTTGCATGCTTTGCCTAAAACCAAGAAGGTGAAAGATTTAAGAATCAATTTAACATTCAGAAAAATGATTTTATGAGTACAGAAAGCCCTTTTTTAACTGCCGAGTGGAATGATTTAATCATGGCTAATTATGTTATTGATGCTGATTTGCTAACACCTTATATCCCCAAAGGAACAGTATTAGATGATTATCATGGGCAAGTATTTGTAAGCTTAATTGGGTTTATGTTTGAGCAAACCCGTTTATTAGGTTTTAAAATCCCTTTTCATGTAAACTTTGAGGAAGTGAACCTAAGATTTTATGTGAAATATTTAGACCGAGGCATTTGGAAAAGAGGGGCGGTTTTTATTAAAGAAATTGTACCAAAACTAGCCATAAGTTTAGTAGCTAATACTTTGTATCGCGAGAAATATAGTACAATGGCCATGAAGCACTATAAAGAGAAAAATGCAGATGAGATTAAACTAGGCTACTTTTGGAAATATAAAGGAACATGGAATAGTATAGAAGCTGTAACGTATACCAAAGCAAGAGCCATGGAAGCGGGTAGCGAGGAAGAGTTTATTGCAGAACATTATTGGGGTTATTCTCAATACAGTACTCATATAACCTATGAGTATGCTGTTAGGCATCCTTCCTGGTTAATTTATGATGTAAAGTCTTACTATATCAATTGTGATTTTGAGGCTTTGTATGGCGTAAAATTTGCTTTTTTAAAGGATAGAAAACCCAATTCCGTTTTCGTCGCTCAAGGTTCGCCTATTAGCATCATGAATAAAAATGTGATTAAATTTTAGCGTCTTTTATTGCTGATTTGCGCTCTCATAAATTAATCTCTACATTTAGTATCAAAAATTACAGATAATAAGTGCATTCTTAAATTATCAATCTTTGTGAAGTTTTTTTGTTGAGGTAATTTTAAGATTTTAAGATTTAACATGGTGCTATCCCTTTTATTTATAGTGTTTTCAGAGTTTTCTGTCTGGTGGATTTTGCCTTGTTTAGGTGTAGGTCTTTTATTTGGATGGTTTTTTTATAGAAAGGAGCTAAGTCAAAAATCAAACTTGTACTACTTCTTATTTGCCTTAAGAACTATCTTCATTAGCCTACTATGCTTTTTACTTTTAGCGCCTCTTATTAAAACTCAGCGTAAGCGTACAGAGAAACCTTTAATCGTTATAGCACAAGATAATTCTGCCTCAATAAAATCCGCTGGTTTGGATTTACAAACTTACCATAAGCAGTTTAAGTTATTGAAAGAGCGTTTAAGTGAGGTTTATGAGGTAGAAGTTTTAAGCTTTGGAAAATCGGTTAAATTAGGTGATACTTTAAATTATAAAGAGCAGCAAACCAACTTTTCAGCACTTTTTGATTTTATCAATAAGCAATATGAAGGGAGAAATTTAGGGACAGTTATTTTAGCTTCGGATGGTATTATAAATGCAGGATACAACCCTATAACCGAGCTAACAAAATTTAAGTCGCCAATTTTTACCATTGCTTTAGGCGATACCATCCCCAAAAAGGATTTATTCATCAATAGCATTAATTATAACAAAATTGCTTATTTAGGCAATGATTATACGGTAGCTGTTAATCTGGGTGCCTTTGATTTAAAAGGAAGTAAAGCCATTGTAAATATAAAAGCAGAAGGTTTACAGCCTTTTAATAAAACCATTGTTATTGATGAGCAGGATTGGCGAAATGCCTTAACATTTAGCCTAAAAGCTACTAAATTAGGAGTACAAAAAATTACTATAGAAGCATTACCCGTAGACAAAGAGGCTACTTTACAAAATAACAAGCAGACCATTTTTATTGATGTACTGGATGGTAAGAAAAAAGTCTTGATATTAGCACATGCTCCACATCCGGATTTAGCAGCTATCAAACAAAGTTTAGAGGCTAATGAAAATTATGAAGTTCTTGTGAATGTAGTTAATGCGCAAGAAAACAGTATCGATTTTGATATTTATAGCCTAGTTATATTGCATAATCTACCATCAGCGAAAGCGCCTATAAAAGCTATTTTTAACAAATTAAAAAATAAGCCGAAATTATTTATTACAGGCCTAAATGTAGATTTTGATGAGTTAAATCAAACACAAGATTTATTAAAAACAAATAAGGGTGGAAGTGCTGAGGACTTTTTTCCTAAACTTAATACTGGTTTTTTCGCATTTAGTTTATCTGCAACATCTGCTGGTTTGATAGCTAAATTCCCACCTTTAAATAGCCAAATAAGTTCTTATACTTTTGTTGTACAACATCAAGATTTTTTGGTTAAACCTGATGATCAACCACTTTTATCATTTGTAAAGCAAAATAATTTAACCACAGGTTTTCTTTTTGGAGAAGGTTTATGGAAATGGCGATTAGAAAACTATAAGCTTGCAGAAAATCATGATGCTTTTCAAGAAATTTTAAGTAAAGTAGTACAGTATTTAAGTGTACAAGAGGATAAAAGGAAATTTAGAGCCTACCCAGTAAAAAATAGGTTTACCGACGATGAAGCTATCCTGCTTAATGCCGAGTTGTATAATGATGTTTTTGAGCCTATAAAAAATGCAGAAATAGCAGTAGATGTTTTTAGCAATACAGGTAAAAAGTATAGTTATATTTTTACGGCTAAAGGAGAGAATTATGAACTTAATGCTGGTTTGCTACCTGCGGGTTCTTACAGTTTTACTGCTAAAACCAGTGCTACAGGTAAACAAGAAGTAGCAAAAGGACAGTTTTTAGTAGAACAGCTTGTGGCAGAATATCAACAAACAAAAGCTAATCATCAGTTACTTTATCAAATGGCTGAGGCTACAGGAGGAGATTTTTTATATCCTGCTGATTTAGAAAGTTTAAACGCTCGCTTACAACAAAAGGAGCAAATCAAAACCATTACTTTTGAAGATAAAAGCTATGATGATTTAATTAATTTAAAATGGTTTTTTGCTGTTTTAATGATATTTATAACCCTAGAGTGGTTTTTAAGAAAGAGAAATGGAACTATTTGATAATTTAGGACAAATCATTACCATTTGCGGAACTATTTCTTTTGCAGTATCTGGTGCCTTTGCTGCTATGCAAAAAAGGTTAGATGCTTTTGGGGTTTTGATTGTAGCTTTTGCAACTGCTGTTGGCGGAGGTACTTTACGAGATTTAATTATTGGGGATACTCCCGTTTTTTGGTTAAAAGGACCTAATTACAGTTTGCTTATTATTTTAACAGCTTTGTTTTCCATGTTTTTTTGGAAGAAACTAAAATCATTAAAAATTACCTTGTTTTTATTTGACTCTTTAGGTTTGGGTTTTTTTACGATTGTAGGCTTACAGAAAGGTCTCAGTTTTGATTTAAGTCCGGGTATTTGTATAGCTTTAGGTACGATTACAGGCTGTTTTGGTGGTATAACCCGAGATATATTATTGAATAATATTCCCTTAATTTTTAGAAAAGAAATTTATGCTACTGCTTGTATTATTGGGGGCTTATGTTTTTTCTTATTGTCTTATTTAGGTATGAATATCGCTTTTGTAGAAATTATATCTATTATCGTAGTTTTTGTTATCAGAATTATCTCGGTAAAGTATAATTATACATTACCGAGATTTTATTAAATCTTTAATTCATATTTGCCTTTTGAGGTAAAGTAATGGAAAATGTTGTTCCTTCACCTTGTGCAGAAGTGATTTCTAAACTGCCTTTTAGGCTATCTATTAAATGTTTAACTAAAGCCAAACCAAAACCATAACCTGCTTCTCCTTGTGTACCGTTTGTAGATGCTACCTGACCATTTAAAATAGCATCTATTCTGTCTTTACTTATACCTACTCCATCATCCTTAACCTTAATGTGAAGATTGGTATGGTCTACAGTAGAAATAATATCTAAATCAACTGTTACAGCACCATTTTCTGACGTAAATTTCATGGCGTTAGAGATTAAATTACCTATAATTTGAAGTAACTTATCTTTTGAGAATGGTATATCTTCTGTTTTTTTATTGATATTTACTTTGAAATTGATGTTTTTATAAACAGCTTGTGGATTGTAAAGCTTTTCTAATTTATCTTTTAAGGTTAATAAATTCAGCTCGTTATCATTAAGCTTTTTAGCTTTATTAGCTGTTAAAATTTCATCTGCCAATTCTAATAAAGAAGTACCACTTTTTTGAATCAGTTGAACAAATTCTAAAACTTCATCTAATTTGTTTTGATCTCCTTGTTCGCTAATAATTTGTGCCAACCCAATAATACCACCAATTGGACCTCTAATATCATGTGCAACCTTTTTTTGTACCTGGTCTGCCTGTTCTAATTTATATTTTAAACTTTTGATAACCTTTAAAGCAGTAAGTCGGTTGATAATTTCTTTTGCAATAATTTTTAAAAATTCAACCTTTTCTGGATCTATTTCTCTAGTTTGATTATCTAAAATACATAATGCGCCAATATTATAACCATCATTGGTAGTTAACGGCACCCCAAAATAGTATTTAAGTCTGTTTCCTTTTAAATCAGTAAATATGTTGTCTTTGTATCTTTCGTCGGTTGTTAAATCGTCAATTTTATAAGCCTCATCTTGCATAATGGTGTATTGGCAAACAGAATCCTCTCTAGGCATTTGTTTTAAATCCATACCGTGGCTAGCAACGGTCCATTGTGTAAAAGAGTCTATCAAATTTACTAAAGAGATGGGAGCACCTAGTGCTTTTGCGGCAAGACGTGTTAAATCTTTAAAGTTATCTTCTAGGCTGTAGTAATCAAGATCAAAATCTGATAAGTTTAAAATTCTATTTAATTCATTTTCTGGAATTGGTGCGCTGCTCATAGTATTTTCTGCTTTATACGTAATGGGTTAATTTAATAAATAATTTGTTAAAAATATCTAGCCCATAAATTTATATTCATACGGGTAGGTAAGAATTTAGATACAATTAGAAAAGCTTTTTATTATTCTTTAATAGTTTCCTCAATAATTACAAAAACATCCTCGTTATCCCTTTTCATCAGATAATGCTCTCTTGCAAATTTCTCGAGCTTATCTTTGTTAGTGGTTAACTCGTCCAAATCTTTCTGGACTTTGGCAATTTCTTGAGTGTAAAATTGCTTTTCTTGTTCTAATTTCTGAAGTTGAGAGCGGTATTCGTACTGAGATAGCAAGTCATTTCTATCAAAAAATAACATCCACACTAAAAACGCCGTTGTAGATAGGAAATATTTATTTTTAAGTAATGATAACAACTTAGGCATATCACCAGTATTTTATACAAAGATGTATAAATTAAAGAATACCAAAAAATAAATTCTCCACAAGTTAACATCTCCACAAAAACAGCTCAATTTTAGGTACTTTTGTAGCAATGGCATCATTTGAGAAATTAAAACTTACTAAGCAATTATTAATTGCTGTTTCCAACGCAGGCTTTGTACACCCTACAGCATTGCAATCAAAAATTTTAACCAGAATTAATGGTGGGCAAGATGTAATTGCCGTAGCACCAGAAGGAGCGGGTAAATCTACTGCTTTGGTACTATCAGTCTTAAATAAATTAAAGTTTACTGAGGAAATAGCTCCCAGAGTTTTGATTTTAGTACCTGATATAGAAAGCGGTGAGCTATTGATTGATACTTTCCATAACTTAAATAGAAATAGAAATTTAAGAATCATGGGGCTTTTTAATGGCGAGACAAGCCTAGATACCCATGTTTTAGAATTAACTGACGGGGTAGATATTGTTGTTGCCACACCAGACAGAGCCAGAGCGGCTTATTTAAAACTGGGGTTAAATCTTAATAAAATCCAAATGTTTATTTTGGATGATGCGGATTTGATTATAAAAAAAGGTTTGCAATTACCAGTAGTTGAGTTGGCCAGAGGGATTATAAAGACTCAGCATTTGGTGTTTACAGAAGTTTATCATCCTAAACTACAACATATTGTAGAGCAGTTTATAGATATTCCTAACCTTATAGAGATAGAAGATTTAGGGAGTCAACAATTAGATACGCTTGAACAAATACTTTATCAAGTACCAAATTTTAAAACAAAGCTTAATTTATTGTATTTGCTTTTGGCAGATAAGGAAGTTTTTGACAAGGTAGTGGTTTTTGTAAATAGTACTTTTAATGCAGAAACAGCTTATAAAAACATCTTAAAATCAGATGAGCAAGAAGTTATCATCCTAAACCATCCAGAGTACGGTGATGTAGGTGTTAAAAGTATTCAGGATTTTAAATTGAGTCCTAAAAATAGAGTATTAATTGTTACGGATGGGCAAGAAGAGCAATTAGATTTGAGCCAGTTACCCATTTTTATCCATTTTGATATTCCTGAAGATGATAGCCATTATTTACAAAGGGTGATATTGAAGAATGATGAACAAAAAGAGCATTTGGCTATTACGTTATGTACCGATTTAGAATTGCTTCAAATTAAGAAGTTAGAACAAAAGCAAGGTAAAAAAATGCAATTGATGGATTTACCTGATGATTTGTATATCGAAAAAGAAGGTAAGAAGAAGAAAGAAAATGAGGAAGAGGATGACCCCACAAGAGGCGGTGCTTTTCATGAGAAAAAAGCTAAAAACCTAAAAACGCATAATTATAATGCTAGAGAGAAAATAAGATTGTCTGGTAAAATCAGTAATAAGAGATTGGATTAATTAAACCTGTATCCATTTGCATCTTATTAACATTGTAAATGGACTTTGTATGTATGAGGTTTATTAAGATACTATTTTGTTAAACTCCAATATCTTCATTCCAAAGGTTTGGTTTTTCTTTGATGAATTGTTGCATCAATTGATAGCAACCTTCATGATGGGTAACCAATACTTTAACGCCACGGCTGCTTAGGAGTTCTTCTTCTCCCATAAAGGTTTTATTTTCTGCAATAACTACCCTAGGGATGCCATATAAAAGTATGGTGCCAGAACACATCGGGCATGGAGATAATGTCGTATACAATGTACATTCCTGGTAAATTTTAGCTGGTAATCTACCAGCATTTTCTAAGGCATCCATCTCACCATGTAAGATAACACTGCCTTTTTGTACTCTTTTGTTATGACCTCGTCCAATAATTTTTCCATCGTGTACCAGAACGGATCCAATAGGTATTCCGCCTTCTTCGTATCCTTTTTTAGCTTCTTCAAAAGCTGCTTCCATGAATTTATCCATATTGCTAATGTTGACTATTATTTAATTTTTCAATAAGGAATTTGTCTACCCAAATAGGTATAGTGGTCTCCTTAAACTCAATAATATGGTTTTTTGAGAGCGCTATAAACTGTTGTTGTGTTTGTGAGTTATCCTTTGCTGAAGCTGTAATGTCGAATTCTTGAAGATCAATGAAGTTGTTTGTTTTAAATTGTTTTTCGAGTAAATCAGCATTAACAAATATTTTTGTAGAGAAATATTTGTCTTTTATAGCATTAAATAAAGTGGATTTTCCAGAGCCATTGGGGCCTGCAAAGACTCTCAATTTAGGCATATTAAAATGAGTATTTTAGTTTTTTTAAATGTCTTTTTTTAAAAGTTCCAGAGGTAATTTTAATTTCTGTACCATCATTAAAAATTCTATAAACACCATCTTCTTTAACCATAGATTTTCCGAGGTTTAAAGCTTCAACAACTCGTAACACATCAGTTGAATAGTTTGAAACATCTTTAATAATAAGTTCTAAAGAGATATTATCTTTTTCTGCTTTCTTTAATGCCATATTTAAAAATACGTTAATTAATTTATAAAGGCAACATTAATTATTGGTTATTAAACCAGCCAAAAGCTCATAAGATTTAAACCTATCTTCTGCTGTATCTGTAAAGGTAGAAATCATAATTTCATCCGTATCAAAATCACGGCAGATATTTTCTAGCTTAACTTTCATTTCTTCTGGTGTACCAATAGCCATTCTTTGCCTGTTATATAAAATCCTATTCCATTCTAAAGCATCATAATCCTCGTCTTTGATGTCTTCATACGAAAAGCGTTCGTTAAATTTACCTTTTTCAAAGCTTAATAAACGATAGTCCATGAGGGCTTGTACTTGTTTTACTTTCTCTTCATCTTCAGAACAAAAGCCAAAAATGCCAACACTGGTTTGTGGTGTTTTTAATTCATCCGAAGGGACAAATTTTTCTTTATAGGCTTTTATAGCTTGTGGCCCACCTTGTGGGTTGATAAACTGAGCAAAGGATAAAGCCATGCCAAAATACGCAGCCAATAAAGCGCTTTCTCCACTAGAAGTAAGTAGCCATAAATCTGGCGAGGTGCTAATCATGGGGATGGCATTGATTTTAATTTCGCTAACGCCTTCAATAGGTTCATCATTTAAAAAAGCTCTTAAATCTCTAAGCTGCTGAATGTAATTTTGAGGGTCGAAATTATTAGATGGGTTTAGTAAATGTGCCGTTATACGGTCGCCACCCGGTGCTCTTCCCATGCCTAAATCTATTCTGTTGGGATAAAGGGCTTCTAGCACCCTAAAATTTTCTGCAACTCTTAAAGTGCTGTGGTTGGGCATCATCATACCGCCAGAACCTAAACGTATATTTTTAGTTTCGGCACCTAAGCGGGCAATCATAATTTCTGGGGAGCCAGTTGCTAAAGTGGCCGAATTGTGATGTTCGCTAAGCCAATATCGGGTATAACCCAATTGATCAGCTAATTTGGCAAGCGCTATACTTTCTTGTAAAGATTCTTCTGCACTACTCCCTTTTCTTATGGGGGTTTGGTCTAAAACACTTAATCTCATCTTCATGCTCAAATTTAACGATGATTAAGCAAATACGTTTTATATCTAGGTTTTCTTGACGGTTAAGTGATAGAGATAGCCTCACCCTCAATCCCTCTCCTCCCAAGGAGTCCCTTTGGGACAAAGGAGAGGGAAGCGCAGGAGATACCTGTTTAATTTAAGAAAGATCTGCTTTTGTTTTTTTTATAGCCGCCCAGAGTCTTAACTCTTTCGTCTTTATTTCTTGCTCAAAATTCAATGCTTAAAAAAACCGCTCCCAAAATAGAAGCGGTTTCTTTAGACATCCAGAGTCTTTACTCCTTCATCCTTGTTCTTTTATCCTAAAAAAACTATTTTCTGTTTTTAAAGAATTTAAAGTCTTTACCAATGAATTTTGCATTGCTACCTAATTCTTCTTCAATACGTAATAATTGATTGTATTTTGCAATCCTATCAGAACGAGAAGCAGAACCAGTTTTAATCTGGCCACAGTTTAAAGCAACCGCTAAATCAGCAATAGTAGTATCTTCAGTTTCTCCAGAACGGTGAGACATTACAGAAGTATAGCTATTGGTTTGCGCCATGCTTACAGCATTAATAGTTTCAGTTAAAGAACCAATTTGGTTTACTTTTACTAAAATTGAGTTTCCGGTTTGGTTATCAATACCTTGCTTTAAACGAGTTACGTTAGTTACAAATAAATCATCACCAACCAATTGAACTTTATCGCCAATTTTTTCTGTTAATAATTTCCAACCATCCCAATCGTTTTCGTCCATACCATCCTCAATAGAGATAATAGGATATTTCTCTGTTAAAGAAGCTAAGTATGCTACTTGCTCTGCACTGGTACGTTTTGCACCATTTGGCCCTTCAAATTTAGAATAATCGTAAATTCCGTCTTTGTAGAATTCAGATGCAGCACAGTCAAAAGCTAAGCAAATATCAACACCTGGCTTATAACCAGCTTTTTCAATAGCTTTTAAAATGGTTTCAACACCATCTTCAGTACCTTCAAAAGTAGGAGCAAAACCACCTTCGTCACCTACTGCTGTAGATAAACCTCTATCGTGTAAAATAGCTTTTAAGTTATGGAAAACTTCAGTACCCCAACGTAAAGCCTCAGAGAAAGAAGAAGCGCCAACAGGCATAATCATAAACTCTTGGAATGCGATAGGAGCATCAGAGTGAGAACCACCGTTAACGATGTTCATCATTGGGATAGGTAAAGTGTTAGCATTAACACCACCAATGTAACGGTATAAAGGTTGTCTGCTTTCTTGTGCTGCAGCTTTAGCTACTGCTAAAGAAACACCTAAAATAGCATTAGCCCCTAAGTTACCTTTGTTTTCAGTACCATCTAATTTTAACATAATGCTATCAATAGTGTTTTGTTCAAAAACATCAACACCTCTTAATTCTTTAGCAATCACATCATTTACATTGGCAACGGCCTTTAAAACGCCTTTACCTAAATATACAGATTTATCTTTATCACGTAATTCTACAGCTTCGTATTGTCCGGTTGAAGCACCAGAAGGAACAGCTGCTCTTCCAATAGCACCGTTTTCGGTGATTACATCTACCTCAATGGTAGGGTTACCTCTCGAGTCGAGGATTTGTCTTGCATGTACATCAAGAATTAAGCTCATAGTATTTAATTTGTTGGATTATTCGATTTTACTCTTAGTGTTAAAAGTACACTAAAGTATTGTTTTTATTTTAACTGGGCAAATATAAACTTTTTAGGGATATGCTTTACGTATAAAATGTTATGTATGTGCTAAGAAAATGTTGGTTTTAAATTTTAGGAAAGCAAAGCAGTTGCTACTATGAAGGGGCAGTCTGGCTTTCCGCTCATACTGCTTCAGGCCTTAAGCACAAATGCTGGTATACGCTACAATCCAGTTTATTTTGGATAGGCTTGTGCAGGGATTTTTAAGTTACAACGCTTAAAAATCTAATATTTCAATAACGTCTGTATTTCTTTTGGTGTGTATAATATCTAAAATTCTTACTTCCTGCTCATGAACCCTGTAAATAATCTTGTAACTCCATAAAGAAACAGAGCGAAATTCTTTATTACTGCCTTGTAAATAATATTCAGTTGAAAAACGTTCGGGCATATCGCTAAGACTTGCTGTTAAACTTAGAATTTCTTTTTTGACTTTTTGTGCTGCATTTGGTGATGCTTCTTTGATGTACAAATAAATAGCTTTTAAAGATTCTTTAGCTTGAATATCCCAAACTATTTTATAACGCGTATTACCAATTTTCAGACTCTTTTTCAATTTCTTGTTGAGTTATAAATACGCCGTTATTTATTCTGGTATCAGCATTTTCTATTTGTGCTATTAATTGTTGTTTGGTGATCTCTTTACCATTTAATTGATATCCAACAATCTCCTCAGTGCTTTTGTGAAATAGCTTTTTGATTTGCTTAATAATATTGATGTCTTGAGTTTTTACAAGCTCCTCAATTAAAATTAATTTTTCTGCATGGATATCCATAAGCGATTTTTTTAACAATCAAATATAATCAAATCTAAACCATGTTTGATAAAACAAAACTGATAAAGTTCAAATAAGACAAGTGCCTAATATCTTCATAGCTAACTATTAAAGTTTAATATCAGGGAAATAAAAACTACTATTAATTTTCAATTAAAATGAGGTTTATACCCTCTAATTCCTAAAAAATTGCTAATCTTGCAGCACTAACATTTCAAACAAAAAACCAATATATTTAAATATACATCATGAGTAAAGCAATTTCAGATATCGGGATTATAGGTATTGCTGTAATGGGCGAAAACCTAATCTTGAACATGGAAAGTAAAGGATTTCATGTAACTGCGTACAACCGTACTGTAGATAAAGTAGAAAACTTTATCAATGGTAGAGCTAAAGGTAAAAACATCTACGGAGCAAAATCTATTGAAGATTTAATCGGCTCTTTAAAAGCTCCACGTAAAGTTATGTTAATGGTAAAAGCAGGTAAGCCTGTTGATGATTTCATCGAGCTGTTAATTCCTCATTTATCTCCTGGTGATATTATTATTGATGGTGGAAACTCTCACTTCCCTGATACAGAGCGTCGTGTAAAATACGTAGAGAGTAAAGGTCTATATTTTATTGGAAGTGGTGTTTCTGGTGGCGAGGAAGGTGCTTTATTAGGTCCTTCAATTATGCCGGGTGGTTCTAAAGCTGCTTGGCCAGCTGTAAAACCTATTTTCCAAGGTATAGCTGCCAAAGTAGATGATGGTTCTCCTTGTTGCGATTGGGTAGGCGACGGTGGTGCTGGGCACTTCGTTAAAATGGTACATAACGGTATCGAGTATGGTGATATGCAATTGATAAACGAAGTTTATCATATCATGAAAGACGTTTTAGGAATGTCTACAGATGAAATGCATGAAGTATTTAAAGAATGGAACGAAGGTGAATTGGATAGCTACTTGGTAGAAATCACCCGAGATATTTTAGCCTACAAAGAAGCGGATGGTACCCCAATAGTTGAAAAAATATTAGATACTGCTGGGCAAAAAGGTACAGGTAAATGGACAGGTACAGTTGCTTTAGAGTTAGGTATTCCATTAACTTTAATTACCGAGTCTGTATTCTCAAGATGTTTATCGGCGTTAAAAGATGAGCGTGTTGCTGCATCTAAAGTTTTAACTGCTGGTCCAAAACCATCATTTAATGGCGATAGACAAGAATATATCAATTACTTAAGAGATGCTTTATATGCTGCTAAAGTAATTTCTTATGCGCAAGGTTACCAAATGATGAAAGCTGCTGCTAAAGAATACGGTTGGGAGTTAAGCTACGGTAATATTGCTTTAATGTGGAGAGGTGGATGTATTATCCGTTCTCGTTTCTTAGGAAACATCAAAGAAGCATTTGATCATAACCCAGACTTGGCTAACCTTTTATTAGACCCTTATTTTGCTGAGAAAATTCAAGCATGCCAAAATGGTTTAAGACAAGCGGTGGCTTTAGCAACTATCAATGGTATTCCTGCGCCTTGCTTAAGTGCTGGCTTAAATTATTATGATGGTTACCGTTGCGAGCGCTTACCTGCCAACTTATTACAAGCGCAACGTGATTATTTTGGTGCACATACTTACGAGCGTATTGATAAACCAAGAGGAGAGTTCTTCCACACCAATTGGACAGGTCGTGGTGGTACCACCTCATCTACAACTTATGTAGTTTAAGTATATATATATTATATGAGAAGCCTTTCAGGATTTTTCTGAAAGGCTTTTTTTATTAAATTTTGCTAAAATTTTTATCATTTAAGATTTATTTATAATTTTATAAGTAACAAGGGTTAAGTGTCTACCTAAAGCTTATCCTATGAATTTTATGGCGCAAAACATTCAACTGCAACTAGCTTCAGAATTTGTACAATTTACAGATAAGAATATCTTTCTAACAGGTAAAGCCGGTACTGGTAAAACTACATTTCTACATCGGTTAAAAGAAAACTGCCCAAAAAGAATGGTTATTGTAGCACCTACGGGTGTAGCGGCTATCAATGCAGGTGGTAGTACTATCCACTCGTTTTTTCAATTAGCATTTGGGCCTTATGTGCCAAATGCTGATCAAAAATCCTTTCAACACAAAATGAATAAGCAAAAAATCAGTCTTATCAAAAGTCTTGATTTATTGGTTATTGATGAAATAAGTATGGTAAGGGCCGATACTTTAGATAATATTGATGAAGTTTTAAGAAGATATAGGGATAGAACCAAACCTTTTGGTGGCGTACAACTGTTAATGATTGGCGATTTGCATCAGCTGTCTCCCGTGGTTAAAGATCAGGATTGGGAGCTCTTAAAGTCTCATTACAATAATTTATATTTTTTTAATAGCAAAGCTTTACAACAAACTTCTCCTATTAGTATCGAGTTAAAGCATATCTATCGCCAATCTGATACCTTTTTTATTGATATTTTAAATGCCGTTAGAGAAAACCGTATTGATGAGCAAATTTTAGCGCAGCTTAATCAACGTTACATTCCCAATTTCAATCCCGATGAGGAAGAAGGTTATATCACTTTAACATCTCATAACCAATCTGCCAATATCATTAACGATGAAAAGCTGAAAGGTTTAAAAGCAAAAAGTCATCATTATAAAGCTGATGTTAAAGGTGAGTTTCCTGAGTTTTCTTATCCCAACTCCTTAGAGTTGGAGCTTAAAGAAGGCGCACAAGTCATGTTTGTTAAAAACGACGCTTCCAGAGATAAGCTCTATTTTAATGGTAAAATTGGTAAAATCATCAAAATAAAAGATGGCTATATCCATGTTAAATGCCCTTCGGATTTACAAGAAATTGTAGTGGGTAGGGTAGAGTGGGAGAATACCAAATACGAGTTAAATCCGGAAACGAAAGAAATAGAAGAAAAAGTAATAGGTAGTTTTGTCCAATATCCTATTAAATTGGCTTGGGCTATCACCATTCATAAAAGTCAAGGTTTAACTTTTGAAAAAGCCATTATTGATGCCAATGCAGCCTTTGCTCACGGGCAAGTTTATGTGGCTTTAAGCCGATGTAAAAGCTTTGAAGGGATGGTCTTACGTACACCTATTTCTTATCAAAGTATTAAAACGGATGGTACGGTTGCTACTTATACTAAAAATGCAGAGCAAAACTCTCCTGATGAGCAGCATTTAACAGAAGCTAAAGTTGTTTTTCAGAGGAATTTATTACTAGAACTTTTTGATTTTAAGAAATTAAAATCAGCACTTTATCTATGTAAGAAATTAGCAGAAGAGTATCATCAAATTATAAGTTTAGGCTTCTTAGAGAATATTAATGCAGTTAGAGAGGCGGCAGAAATTGATATTTACACGGTTGCCGAAAAGTTTAATAAGCAAATTGTACAATACCTACAACAAGGTAAGCTACCAGAAGAAAATGAAGAGTTGCAAGAACGTGTTAAAAAGGCTTGTACATATTTTGTTGATAAGTTAACAATACTTCACCAAAACTTAGATAAAGTAAGTTTTGATGCGGATAATAAAACCATTAAGAAGCAATTTTTAGAGGCTTTAGAGCAGGTAGAAAAAGAAGTTTTCATTAAGCAATCGGCTCTTAAGCTTTGTTGCAATGGTTTTAAAACTTTAAGCTATTTAAAAACTAAAGCTAATGCCGAGATAGATTTTTTGAATCTTAAAAAAGCAACTCCTGTAGAAAAAGCTTCTGCTACGGTTAGTGGTGTTCAGCATCCTGATTTGTACAAAACCATTAAAACTTGGCGAGACCAATTAGCTTCAGAAAATAGTGTTCCGGTTTATCATATTTTACCGCAAAAGGTTTTGGTAGAGTTGGTGAATAAATTGCCATCAAACTTTCAAGAATTAGAAAGTATCAAAGGAATGGGTAAAACCAAAGTGAAACAATTTGGAAACGAGTTGTTGACGATGATTAATGATTTTTGTGAGAAAAGGGAAATCTCACAAACACCTTTTCAATTGTTTGTAAAAACAACCGCAGAGAAAATAGATACCAAAAAGCTAAGCTTCGATTTGTTTAAAGCAGGAAAAACCATTCAAGAAATTGCTTTGGAGAGAAATTTAGCGCCTACCACCATTGAAACTCATTTAGCACATTATGTTGGTACTGGAGATTTAGATATTTATAGCATTGTAAATAAGAGCAAGGTGAGCCAAATTCAAGATTATATCTGGAGGAATAAGCCTTCTTCTTTAAATGACACAAAAGCAGCTTTAGGTGAAGAGATTTCTTATGGCGAGATAAGAGCCGTAATGAAGTTTATGGAGCTTAATAATCCGTAACCATTAAAATAAAAAAAAATCCCTCTTTTTCGGAGGGATTTTTATGATGCTTTATCCTTTCATCATTTCCACAAAATCATCAAATAAATATCTTGAATCATGTGGGCCTGGAGAAGACTCTGGGTGATATTGTACAGAAAATGCTTTTTTACCTTTAACTCTGATACCTTCAATAGATTGGTCATTTAAGTTTAGGTGAGTTATTTCTACTTTGTTTGATTTTCTTACTTCTTCTGCAATGACACCAAAACCATGGTTTTGTGAAGTAACCTCACAATGGTCTTTAATGATGTTTTTTACAGGGTGGTTTAAGCCACGGTGGCCATTAAACATCTTCATGGTACCAATGCCATTAGCTTGTGCTAATAATTGGTGGCCAAGACATATTCCAAATAAAGGTTTATCTTCTGCAAGAATTTCTTTAACTGTATCTATAGCATAAGGCATTGCCGCAGGGTCACCAGGGCCATTACTAATAAAGTAGCCATTAGGGTTCCATTTTTTCATTTCATCATAAGAAGTTTTAGCTGGGAAAACCTTAGCATAAACACCACGGGTAGCAAAATTTCTTAAAATATTTTTCTTAACGCCTAAATCTAAAACAGCAACTTTAACAGGTGCATTTTCATCACCAACAAAATAAGGCTCTTTGGTACTCACCTGTGATGAAAGCTCTAAACCATCCATAGAAGGAACTTCGGCAAGTTTAGCTTTAAGCTCATCAATATCTAATATCTCTGAAGAGATAATGGCATTCATAGCACCTTTATCTCTAATATGTCTTACCAATTCACGTGTGTCAATATCAGAAATACCTACAATATGCTCGTCTTGAAAATAATCTTGAATAGATTTTTCTGCTTCTTTTCTACTATAATTGATATTGAAGTTTTTGCACACTAGTCCAGCAATTTTGATACTTCCAGACTCAATCTCATCGGCATGTATACCATAATTACCAATATGTGCATTGGTGGTTACCATAATTTGGCCAAAATAAGAAGGGTCTGTAAAAATCTCCTGGTAACCAGTCATCCCAGTATTAAAACAGATTTCGCCTGTTGTAGTACCAATTTTTCCAGCTGCTTTACCATGAAAAATGGTTCCATCAGCTAGAAGAAGTACAGCGGGTAATTTTGTGTAGTATGCGTTCATTTGTGATTGATAAACTCTAAATGAAAATTTAATTGAAAAAGGCTATGGGATGGAATAAATTCCTTGATGTTAGTGTAATAAATAAGAGCTTGCTTATTTTTCATCTCGGGGTGCAAAAGTAATAAAAATAGCATAATAGACAAAGTAAAAGCTCAAAATAATTATTATTTAAAATCGGCTAATCAAATATTAATACTTAAAATATTAAACATTCCATTTTCCTTTTTCTAACTTTGATGCTCGTTAGCTTCGTGAAATTAACATTATATAATTTTAAAAAATGTCTGTACATAAAGAAATCAAAAGGATAACAACTCATATTTTACAAGAAATGAAAAATAGAGGTGAAAAGATAGCCATGCTTACTTCTTATGATTTCTCTATGGCAAGAGTTGTGGATGAAGGTGGGGTAGACGTTATTTTGGTTGGAGACTCTGCTTCTATGGTGATGGCCGGACATGAAACTACTTTGCCTATTACTTTAGACCAAATGATTTATCATGCTGCATCGGTTATAAGAGCAACTAAAAGAGCTTTAGTAGTAGTTGATTTGCCTTTTGGTTCTTACCAGGGAAACTCAAAAGAAGCTTTAAACTCAGCTATCCGGATTATGAAAGAATCTGGTGCGCATGCTGTAAAATTAGAGGGTGGGACAGAAATTGTAGAATCAATCCAGAGAATTATAGCTGCCGGCATACCTGTAATGGGACATTTAGGTTTAACGCCCCAATCTATTTATAAATTTGGAACTTATACTGTAAGAGCAAAAGAAGAAGCCGAAGCACAAAAACTTAAAGAAGATATTTTAGCTTTACAAAATGCTGGTTGTTTTTCTGTGGTATTAGAAAAAATACCTGCTGCACTAGCTAAAGAGGTAACAGAAAGTGTACTGATTCCTACCATTGGTATTGGTGCAGGTGGTAGCTGCGATGGACAGGTTCTTGTTATTAATGATATGATTGGTTTAACCAAAGGTTTTACCCCTAGATTTTTGAGACAATATTTAGATTTATTTACAGAAATTAATGGCGCTGTAAAGTCCTACGTGTCTGATGTTAAAAGTGGAGATTTCCCTAACGATAAAGAACAGTATTAATGGTTAGTTGGTTAGTTGGTTGGTTGGTTGGTTGGTTGGTTGGTTAGTTGGTTGGTTAGTTGGTTAGTGAAATCCGAGTTCAATTCACACTCTATTTCCTATTTCCTATTCCCTATTCCCTATTCCTCATTTCCCATTTCCCATTTCCTATTCCCCATTTCCTATTCCCTATTTCCTATTCCC
>NZ_DLHN01000022.1 GCF_002483235.1 Pedobacter glucosidilyticus
AAATAAATCTTTTGCAAAAACTTTCATTATGCACTGGCGAGAAACAATCCGACGGGTGTTGTAGTAGCTTTCAATATTCAAAACCCTTCACACCACTCAGGATTGTGGATAAAGATTTATTTAGACGAAATGACAAATATTCATCAGCCTTGATTTTTGTTTCTTTTCATCAAGGAAAAGAAAGAAGCCACTACCCGGCTAGGGTAAGAAAGTCTTTTGTAAAAGGCCAATACAAAGAAAAGAAAGAAGCAGATACCCAGCTAAGAAAGTTTTGTGAGTAAAGGCTTAATATATGACAGCTTTGAAAGATATTAAAAAAACAATGCCTTTACTTTTTTAACATCACATTTATCAAAGAAGAAACACTAGCCTTTACCAATAAACCAGCTTTACTTTTATGATCTACTGCAAAAGCTTCCTCTGTTTGCTGTTGTTTCAATCCTAATGAAAGTCCTAAAATTAAAATTACTGGAACTATTAACATGATAAATGGCGATATAGTGGTTGATATTTTTTTCATCTTATGTTGTTTTATCGTTTTGTTGAAACAAATATTCACCATCTTTTTAGCTTCCTAAAAACTATTATACTAAGCCCCTATATTTAAAGACGAATAGCCATTTTAGCAGATAAACCCATTTTTAAAGACCATTACCCGTTGGTAGATAAAATAAGGGCGTTGGTAGAAAAAAGCTCCTCTAAAAACAAAAAATGCTAATTTTAGCAAATAAGACAACATGAACTGGAGAAAGAAAATAATGCTACACGCTATGGTATGGGCTTTTTTAATTGCCCTATTTACCTTGGTAGCTTCTGGCGGATTTAACTCTAGCAAGGGTTTTTATATCCATTTCATCAATATGTCTATCCTTAACGTGATTATTTTTTACGTTAACCTCTATATCATTATCCCGGCAACGCTAAACAAAAGAAAGTTCTTTTTATGGTTTTTCTCTTGCTCTGCTGTGGTGATATTTTTCACCTTGATAAAATATGCCGAAAGCTTCTACATGTTTAAGCTAAGCAATTTAGACATCACCATAGAGGGTAAAAAAATAGCCGACAATGAGTTTTGGGCCAATATCATTTCTTTCTTTCTCACCAATGGCTTCTTTATATTCTTAAGTACGGTTTATAAATTTACAGTCGATTGGTTTTTTAACGAGAAAGAAAAGAGCGATTTAGAAAAGCAAAGTTTATCTGCCGAGCTGGCCTTTTTAAAATCGCAAATTAACCCACACTTTTTATTTAACTCGCTTAATAATATTTATTCTTTAGCCTATCAAAAATCTGATGCTACACCAAATGCCATACTTAAACTATCAGAAATTATGCGCTATATGCTTTACGAGAGTAATGATAGCAGGGTAAATTTAGCAAAAGAGATTAATTATCTGCAAAGTTATATAGAGCTTCAAAAATTAAGATTTAGGGAGGGTGCACACGTAATTTTAGAGGTAGAGGGCGAAGTTAAAGACCAAGTTATTGTACCCTTAATTTTAATATCTTTTGTAGAAAACGCTTTTAAACACGGTGTAGCTACTGATGAACGTAATCCTATATACATCAATATATCGCTTTTTGAGAATACCCTCCTTTTTACTTTGCGTAACCTAAAAAACAGGCAAAACAAAGATCAAACAGGGGGTATAGGCATGGTAAATGTGAAAAGAAGGTTAGACCTCACCTACCCACAACAATATAAACTTACCGTAGAAGATGGCGAAGAGCATTATTTCTGCGAATTATATTTAAATTTATAGCCATGATACGCTGCCTTGTTGTAGATGACGAGCCTTTGGCTATTGATATAATCTCTGATTATATCGAGAAAATACCTTTTCTTACCCTAGTTAAAAGCTATCAAAACCCTATTGAAGCTTTAATGGCCGTACAAAATGGCGAAGCCGATTTGGTTTTCCTTGATGTACAAATGCCAGAACTTACAGGCATTCAGTTTTTAAAAATCGCTAACGGAAAGTGTAAGGTTATTTTAACTACCGCTTACCAAGAGTATGCTTTAGAAGGATACGAGCTTAATGTGGTTGATTATCTATTGAAGCCAGTAGCTTTTGAACGTTTTTACCAAGCAGCACAAAAAGCACAACAATTATTGTGTAACGTAGCCGCTCCGCTTCCTGTAGAAACTACAAGTTCTGCACCAACACCCATCAACAATTTTATTTTTGTTAAAACAGAACATAAAATCCAAAAAATATACTTGAATGATATTTTGTTTATAGAAGGCTTGAAAGATTACATCTCCATCTATACCAAAACAGAACGTATCATTACCTTACAAAGCATGAAAAAAATGGAAGATGTTTTACCAGAGCATCAATTCATCAGGGTACATAAATCTTATATTCTTGCTTTAGATAAAATTGAAAGTATAGAGCGTAGCCGCATCAGTATTGGAGATAAAATTATCCCGATAGGAGATACCTACCGAGATGGATTTTTTAAAGCTATCGAGAGCAGAAATGTTTAATCCTCAAAAGTAATCACAATCTTACCAAACTGATCTGATTGATCCATTAAACGCATAGCTTGTTCTGCATCTTCGCAAGGAAAAACGCTTTCTACCACGGGTTTAATTTCATGTTTGGTCATAAATTGTAACATATCCTCAAATTCCTGAGCAGTGCCCATCGTTGTACCCATAATTTGTAGCTGTTTCCAGAAGATGATACGGGCATTAAGAGGTGGTAAATCTCCGGCAGTAGCACCAAAGAAAACCAAACGAGCACCAGGTTTTACATGGTTTAAGTGTTTAGCAAAACCTTCGCCAATAGCGCTATCTATAATCACATCAAAACCATCAGCTAAGGCTTGCAAATCTGCATCATAGCTTGGGCTTTTATAATTTACACCACCTTTTGCACCCAAACCGATTGCTTTGGCTATTTTATCATCAGAACCAGAGGTTACATAAACCTCAGCACCTGCATAAACAGCCCAAAGTAAAGCAAAAGTTGCTACACCACCACCTACACCTACAATCAACACTTTTTCGTCTTTTTTGAGCTGAGCTTTGGTAAATAAAGCCCGGTATGCGGTTAATCCAGCTAAGGGGAAAGCTGCCGCTTCTATATCATTTAGATATTTTGGCTTTTCATAAACTTGTGCTAAAGGAACCTTAACATAAGCTGCAAAAGTACCATCATCTGGCAAACCTAATATTTTAAAATCTTTCCCTTGATAATTTGGAGCATCGCCCCAGTTAAAAGAAGGGTTGATAACTACTTCTTTGCCTATCCAGTGTTGGTTGGCATCGTCATAAACTTCTGCCACAACACCACAGCCATCAGAACCTAAAGTAATAGGGAACTTTAAGCCTGCATATTTGCCTTGTTGTATCCAGTAATCTCTACGATTAAAAGCTGCTGCTTTAATCTTTACCAATACCTCGCCAGTATTGAGCGTAGGTTTGCTAACTTCTTCTAATTTAAGGGGTTCTTTTATGCCCTGAAGCACTAAAGCTTTCATCATCTTTTAAATTTGTTGTATATAAAAAATATGATTGCCAATACAATCACCACAACAAATATACCTACATAATAACCAGCTTTAAAAATAGTACCTATAGCCTCGCAACTACTTAAAAAAGTTACCAGTAAAAGCAAACCGGGAATGGATAATTTTTTCATAAACATAAAAAAAGCGGAGAGATGAATTTCCCTCCGCTTTTATAAGCATTAAAATAATGCCAAATTATTTTGCAGCTGCAAAACGCTCTGCAACAGCATCCCAGTTTACTACATTCCAAAATGCAGCAATATAATCAGGACGTTTGTTTTGATATTTTAGGTAGTAAGCATGCTCCCATACATCCATACCTAAGATTGGTGTACCTTTAACCTCAGCAATATCCATTAAAGGGTTGTCTTGGTTTGGAGTTGAAGTTACTGCTAATTTACCATCAGCCACAATTAACCACGCCCAACCAGAACCAAAACGGGTAGCACCTGCTTCAGCAAATTTAGTTTTGAAATCTTCAAAAGAACCAAAAGCGGCATTGATAGCATCAGCCAACTCGCCACTTGGTGTACCACCAGCATTTGGTCCCATTACAGACCAAAATAAAGAGTGATTATAATGACCACCACCATTGTTTCTTACAGCAGCAGGGTAAGCAGAAATATTTTGGCAAATTTCTTCAATAGAAGAACCGTCTTCTTTACCTTCTAAAGCTTTGTTTAAATTGGTAACATAAGCAGCATGGTGTTTACCATGGTGGATTTCCATTGTTGTAGCATCAATATGTGGTTCTAATGCGTTTGTTGCGTATGGTAACGCTGGTAATTCAAAAGCCATAATTTATTTATTTTAAGATTTAACAATAGTATTAATAGTTACAAAGATAAAGTACTACAGGTATTTTTTGTTTTATTAATGTTAAGATTTCTTTCTCTTTTCCTGAAAGAATCTACGCACTACATCTCCACACTGTTCTTGTAAAATACCTCCTACAAAAACAGTTTTCGGATGTAAGATTGTAGGGCTTACCCTACTAAAACCTCTTTGAGCATCGTAAGCACCAAAAACAATCCTACTTACTTGTGTCCAATAAGAAGCTCCTGCACACATCACACAAGGCTCTATCGTTACATATAAAGTACAATCTTTTAGATATTTGCCACCCATAGCATTACTTGCGGCTGTAAAAGCTTGCATTTCTGCATGGGCAGTAACATCATTTAAGCGCTCGGTAAGGTTATGCCCTCTACCAATAATTCTACCGTTAGCAGCTACAACAATTGCACCAATGGGTACCTCATCCGCATCCAGAGCTAACAAAGCTTCTTTGTAAGCTTCTTTCATGTAAAACTCATCAGGAGAAATTTCAGGCTCTTCGCCAAAAGTATAACGCATATTTAAATCAATTTTGCTCCATTAGGTACTTTACGTTCTGTAGTTGTGAGTACAATAGCACCATTTTCATCAGGGAAACCGGTAACTAAAAACTCAGACATAAACTTACCTATTTGTTTTTTAGGGAAATTTATAACACCTATAATTTGTTTACCTATTAAGTCTTCTTCTTGATAATGTATAGTAATTTGTGCGCTAGACCATTTAATACCCAGCTCGCCAAAATCTACTTTCACCTTCCAAGCGGGTTTCTTAGCTTCCGGAAAAGGCATCACTTCTACGATGGTGCCGGCCCTTAGCTCAACTTTTTCAAAATCTGCCCAGTTGATAACCTCCATAACCTTTTACTTTTTAGTAGCAGCGTAACCAAATACTTTTTGCAATAAAGGCGTAGACCTTGCCGATACCTGCTGTCTTATTTTTAACTCTTCTTGAGCTATTTCTACAAATAGGCCGGCTATAGCTTTATCGGTAACATAACCTGTTAAATCTGTTTGTATAGGTTTTACCAAAGGTATTTTATTGTATCGGGTAGTAACATCAGTCCAGTAACGGGTAGCACCTACTTTATTGATGCTACTTTCTATTACTGGTCTAAATTTTTGCGCTAATAAACTACTGGTTGTTCTTTTAAAATAATTGGTAGCAGCATCTTGCTGACCTAATAAAATATTGCTTACATCCTGAAAAGTCATTTGCTTGATAGCAGCCACAAAAATAGGTTTTGCTTCTTTTGCAGCATCCTCAGCAGCCCGGTTTAAGCTTAAAATAACATTATCACAAAGCTGGTTTAAACCTAAAGAACGCAAAGTGTTTTCTACTTTTTTGGCTTCATCAGGAAATAAAATTTTAACAGCCATATTGCCTAAGAAACCATCTTTGGCAGATAATCTATCGGCACTGTAATTAGTACCAAATTCTAAGGCTTGTTTTAAACCCATACTCATTTCTGTTTGTGTTGGCGTAACTACTTGGTTAAGCACACCTCCATAAGCACCTGCATACTGGTTTAAAGTTTCGCAACTGCTTAGTAAAAAAGTAGTTGTAATAGCTGCTACTAAAGCAATTTTTTTCATATTTTATTCTTTTGATGATTTTATTAAACGAGCATTCTCTATCAGTTGTATAAACTCAGCTCGGTATCCTTCCTTATCTTCTCCTTTACCTGCTTTTGCTAAAGTAAGTAAGTCGGTATAATTAAAATCCTGTAAATATTCAGAATTTCTTAAATACATTCCAAATGTAGCTATAGCAGCCGCAAATTTTAAATCTGTTGATGCTTTTTCCAGAGAAGTATCATCAGCTATGAAAGGATGACTCAATAAAATACTTTCCTCGTTTCCCGGATTTTTATAACGCACATTAACCGTCAATAACTCAGCCGAATTTTTGATGCTACCTGCTTGCTGGTATTTTAAATCGTCATCCTTTTTCACAAATTTGCTTTGCACACCTACCGGGATAACTTCATACAAGGCTGTAACCGAATGGCCAGCACCCATATCACCAGCATCTTTAGTATCATCAGCAAAATCTTCTTTATTTAATAACCTGTTTTCGTAACCTATTAAACGGTAAGCCTTAACTTTTGATGGATTAAACTCTACCTGTAATTTAACATCCTTGGCTATGGTAAACAGGGTAGAACCAAACTCGTTAACCAACACTTTCTTAGCCTCGTTCATGTTATCAATATAAGCGTAATTGCCGTTTCCTTTATCGGCCAAAGCCTCCATCTTGCTATCTTTTAAATTACCCATCCCAAAACCTAAAACGGTTAAAAACACACCATCATTTCTGTTTTCCTCAATCAAACGTTGCATCTCAGCATCGCTAGAAGCACCTACGTTAAAATCACCATCGGTAGCTAAAATAACTCGGTTATTGCCGCCTTTAATAAATTGAGAGCGGGCAATTTCATAAGCCTTTTTAATACCTGCACCTCCGGCAGTAGAGCCACCGGCTTCTAATCGCTCTAAAGCAGCTTTAATTTTAGTTTTATTGTCGCCAGAAGTAGCAGGCAATACTACCCCTGCCGCACCTGCATAAACCACTATAGAAACTTTATCTTGCTCACGAAGTTGGTCTGTTAATAATTTAAATGCCGTTTTTAACAAACCTAATCGGCTAGGACCTTGCATAGATCCAGAAACATCTATCAAAAAAACCAAATTGGCAGCAGGTAAGTTATCTGTTGCTATTGGTTTGGCTTTTAAGCCGATTTTAACCAGTTGGTGTTTTTTGTTCCAAGGTGCTGTGGTAATTTCTGTTTGGATATGTATAGGATGTTTTCCCTTTGGCACCTCGTAAGGATATTGGAAATAATTAATCAGCTCTTCTATGCGTACGGCATCTTTAGGAGGTAATTGTCCGTTTTGAATAAAGCGCCTCATATTGCTATAAGAAGCAGCATCAACATCTATAGAAAAAGTTGAAAGTGGATTGGAGAGGGAAGTTTTAAAGCCATTCTCTGAAATAGCCGAGTAAGACTCTGTGTTAAAATCTTGTGGAGCATGATGACTCATCCTATAATGCTGCGGAGCCATACCAGCAGCTTTTCCGGAAATAGCTACTGCGCCTGTAAGATCCCTTTTCATTTGTGTACCATAGCCTACCACCACAACCTCATCTAGCGTATGGGTATCTTCATCCAAATAAACCTTTATAGAAGTTTGCTTTCTGATGGTAACCTCACGCTTTTTAAATCCTAAAAAACTAAACTCTAATATTTTATCGTTAGAAGATAGCGTTATTTTAAAATATCCGCTTGCATTGGTTAGGGTTTTCTGGTTCGGATGATCTTTAACCTGAACCTGAACTCCCGGTAATGGCGTTTTATCAGAACTTTGATAAACATAACCGCTTATAGTTTTGATGTTGTTTTGGCCGCAAACCCATACCGGGAAAAAGACCATCAGAAATAATGTAAGTGTTTTCATATTTTTAGTTTTTTGGATGAGATGTTATAAAACCTAAAATTCCATAAGAGAAAATAATTTTTATTATAATTGATTAAAATCTAATACTCCTATTAAACTTGGATACAGCAACAGACCATAAACTGATGGTACAGTATAAGAAATCTGGCGACTTAAATGTCTTAGGAGAGCTGTATAAACCTTATATGCCGCTGGTTTATGGTGTAGCCTTAAAATATTTCAAGGATGAGGAGCGTAGTAAAGATGCCGTTATCCAAATATTTGAAGAACTGATACAAAAAGTAAAAACACATGAAATAAGCTATTTTAAAAGCTGGCTTTATATGGTTTGCCGAAACTTTTGTTTGATGGCTTTACGCAAAGAGCAAAAGCATATAACCATTTCTTTTGATGATGTGCTTATGGAAAATGAACCTTTTTTGCATCATGAAGATAGTCAAGAGAAAGAGCAAAAGTTAAAAGCAATGGAACGCTGTTTAGAAAGTCTTAACCATGAGCAAAAATTAAGTGTAGATTTATTCTATCTACAACAAAAGTGTTATGCAGAGGTTGCTGCTTTAACAGGTTATGAGTTACAGAAGGTAAAAAGCTATATCCAAAACGGTAAAAGAAATTTAAAAATTTGTATAGAAAAGAACGGTGAATAAGCAGCTAACAGATATAGAACTTATACAAAAATACCATCGTAATGAGTTGGATAGCCGCTCTATGCAACAATTAGAGCAAAGAGCACTGGACGACCCTTTTCTGGCGGATGCTTTGGATGCTTTTCAAGACCATCAACTTCAAGCAACAGAAATAACTGATTTAAATCAACGTTTAGCGCAAAGCATTCATAAAAATCAGCGTAAGCAAAAATTAGTTGGAGGCTATGCAAGCTGGGCTATTGCGGCTTCTGTGGTGGTACTTATTGGCTTAATAAGCATTTACCTGAACCAACCCGCAGAAAATACTTCTATCCGGATGAAAGATGTGCCCGAGATAACCAAAGTACCACAGGGCGAGAAAGAAGAAGAAAATATCCTTAACAGCGATGCTCAAACGCTAAAAGAGGATGAGAATTTTAAAATCATAGAAGAAAGTCCTACGGTGGTTACCACCATAAAAAAACCAAGAAGTAAATTTTCTGAGCAGGGTTTAGCAGATCCTATTCCGCTAGAAGCAACACAAAAGAAAGATACTTTAGATTTAGATGAAGTAATAGTTATAGGCTATGGCACACAAAAGAAGGCTGAAATTTCTGGTGCAGTAGCTACTTTATCTGGAAGGGTTGCCGGCGTAGCTGTACAAGAATCAGAAAACATTGCTTTAAGTAAAACAGCCTCTTTAGCTAAAATTTCGGGTAAGGTAGTTGATAAAAATGGCTTGCCTTTACCAGGCGTACAAATTACCAACCAGCAAACCAAAGAAGTAGCATTAAGCAATGCTGAGGGCGAGTTTTCTATTGCTGCCACACAAGGGCAAACGCTTAACAGTTCTTATTTAGGTTTTTTAAATGAGGAGGTAAAAATTGCCAACCAAAACAAGTTAAATGTTACGCTAAAAGAGGATGAAAAATCATTATCAGAAGTAGTTGTAGTGGGGTACGGAACTAAAATTAATAAAATTGCTGGTCCGGTTAAAGGCTGGGTTGATTTTAGAAAATATATCAAAGCCAATAATAAATTAGCAGGTTCCAGAGGTGCTGTTGCAGTACAGTTTACCATTATGCCTAATGGCGAACTTAAAGATTTTAACATCCTTAAAAGTTTAAATAAGCAAGCTGATGCCAAGGCTGTTGAATTGATTAAAAATTATTCATCGTGGCAAGGCTCATCCAACGGAAAGCCAGAAACTTTTAAAGTAAGCATCAGGTTTAACTGATTAAGACTGTAAGATTTTAAGATAGCTTTCTCTGTCAATCATTCTGGCTCCCATACTTTCTAGGTGTGCAGTATGAACCTGACAATCAATAAGTTTAAGTTCTAGATTTTGGCAAAGCCATATCAAGGCCATTTTAGAAGCATTACTTACACGAGCAAACATAGACTCGCCGCAGAAAACACCGTTGATGAGGACTCCATATAAGCCGCCTACTAGTTTCTCATCTTTCCAAACCTCGACGGCATGTGCATAACCTTTTTCATGAAGTTTGATATAAGCTGCTTGCATGTCTGTGGTAATCCAAGTGCCGTCTTGTCCATCACGGTTTATGGTTGCACAGGTGGTAATAACATCAGCGAAAGCTTTATTTAGAGATATTTGAAACTCTTGGCGTTTTAAAACTTGTTTCATGCTTTTGCTGATTTTAATTTCATCAGGAAATAATACAAAACGTTCATGAGGGGTATACCAAAGAATAGGCGTATCATCATTAAACCATGGGAATATACCGTGGCTATAAGCCAGCAATAAACGCTCAACAGATAAATCTCCGCCTACGGCAAGTAAACCATCTTCCTCAGCATGAGCCGGATTAGGAAATACTAAATCTTCACTGAGCTCAAATATCATCTTTGTTACAAAAATATTTTTATGGGTGTTAAACTTAAGCCTTGTTTAGGCTGTCCAAAAATTGGTTTTAATTATCATAAGCATCTTTTCATTAGATAATTTTTTGATTTATTTGGTTAATCTGTTCCTGTGGTTGGGGACAGATTTTTTTATTTATGATAATTTCTGTGTATCTGTACAGCATAATAAAGCCTCAACAACTCGCCAAAAACAATCAAAGGCATCAACATATTGGTAATGATTGGCCAGTTGACGATATAGGTGAGTAAAGAGATAAACCCGAAAGAGAAAATAAAAAAGATAAGCCTTAGCGGGAGCTGTGCGTAATACAACCAAAGTCCTGCTTTTTTAGGAATAGCCAATAAAATTGCCGAAAAAATTAAGGAAAACCAACCCAATAAAAATAGCGTTCTCGAAAAAAATTCTAAACTGGTTAAAACCTCATTAGATAATAATGATTGGTATTGGGTATAAGCCTGCTCTGCTAATAAAACTAAACAAATAACATCTAGCAAGGCAAAAAAACGTTGTGTCCAAAGCATAACACGAATATACACTTAAAGGTGGGGGATAAGAAAGAGGGGGGATGAAATTGCCTGAATTCAACTCCATAATTGGTTATATTTTGGAAAATAACATCCTTTCTTTTTCTATTATTTTGATTGCTATTTCAAACAAAAGCAAATAGAATGATTGAAATAACAATCATTTTAGTAAAATACTTGGAAAATACTGTGGGGGTTTTAAAACCTTGAGATGGCATCAATTATTCTAAAGCTTGCTATTTGGGTGTTGCCTAAGGCCGGGCTTTCCGCTGTATCTTTTTTTCCCTTTCATTATTGTAATACATCTATTTCTATTAAACTCATGAGGCACAAGTCCCTCACTAGCGCAAGTCTTAGCGGGCTAGACAAAGTAAAAGCCTGACTTGTGCTTTCTCTATTGTAATACATCTATTTCTATTAAACCTTTACCTTCTTGATAATCCTTTGCACTACTATAAACATAATCCCCTCTCTAGCGCAAGTCTTAGTGCCAAAGCCTATGTATCTGCCTGACTTGTGCTTTATTCTAATTCTTAATCATTATCATAGCCTAAAACTATGCTCAGTCACAAGTCTCCTTATGCTCTTTGCCAACCCTCGGAAGACTTGCGCCAGTGAAGGCGGGTTTATTCATTATCAAACTGTGTCAAAGAAACATCATTTGAATTGTTCCATTTAAGAACACTTATTATCATATTACATTTCTCCGATTTTAACTTAAAAAATAATTGACTATAATCACTATTTATATTATAGCCTAAAAAATCAAATTCGTATTGGTTCTTGAATTGAAAATATATTTTTTTATTTGCTAATTTTATATAAAGTATATCAGATTTATTATTCTTTTTTGAAATAAATACTACTTCATTTTTTAGTAAATATTTTTCCTCAACTAATGAGTGATTTAAATCATTAGCAAATACTTTCAGGTTTTTACTAAAGTTGATTTTCTGATCTTTCCGAATATCCTTTATTGCGAATAAATAGTCTACAGAAAATTTATAATTACTATAGGTTATTAAATCTTTTAAATCACAATTATTCAAAACCTTCATAGAACCAATAGGAATCTGACTAAAACAATTACAATATAAGAAGCATAAAAGCACAAATATCAAATTATATCTTATCATTTTTTATTTACAGTTTTAACTTTATTATAATCTCTCTTTTGAAGCTCAACCCCCCACTAGCGCAAGTCTTAGCGGGCTAGACAAAGCAAAAGCCTGACTTGTGCTTGTATCACTGTAATACATCTATTTCTATTAAACCTTTACCTTCTTGATAATCCTTTGCACTACTGTACACATAATCCGCTGCATGCTCTACTATGCCTGCCTCTACTGGATTGTTATGTAAGTAATCCAACCTTTGTTCAAACATATTACTATGAAAATCTAATTCTATTGGATGATTATCTTGCCCCCCACTAGCGCAAGTCTTAGCAGGCAGATTGTGCCAAAGCCTGACTTGTGCTTTTTCTATTGTAATACATCTATTTCTATTAAACCTTTACCTTCTTGATAATCTCTCTCTGGGTTGTTAAACTTATATTTTGTACTCATTACTAAATTTAGTGCTTTTAATCATAAGGCACAAGTCAGGCTCTCCCGCTTTACCTACTCGCTAAGACTTGCGCCAGTGAGGGGATGATTGAAACCATGCTCACCAAAAAGAAGTTCAAGGATTTCTTTAACAATAATATTGCTGCCCTGTAAAAGCAAAAGCCCCGTTAAGGGGCTTTTGAGTTATTGTTTAATCTTCTTTATCCTACTCCACAAGAACCATATCAGTCCAATATGAACGAGTATTAAAGCTGCGAACCCAAGGTCCGTTTTGATAGGGATATTATGTCCGCTGGCGTGACCAAGTAACCACGTAAAGCACCAAAACAGTAACGATAAAGAGAACAATATCAAAAGAATATATAATGCCACTTTCATTACTGTTCCTCCTCTCTCTTTTTAAGTGTATAAAACCCTTTATTCTTTCCAGCATTTAAATCATATCCTGCCTTATTAAACAATCCTGTTACGGTACCTAACTGCTTCTTAGACATTCCGGAAAAATCCATACGCATCCCATTTGATAAACCTTCTGTATTACCGCTAAATAAACCTACTACTGTAACAGCAGATTGTGAAATTAAATCAGCTTTGGAAGTGTTACCATACAAATCGTTCCAAAACATTCCTACCATTGATGTATTTAAGCCTAAATGCTCATTTGTACTTGCTCCTTCATGTGCATATGCATCTTGCAATGCATGCAAACCTTGTCCTAACTTGCCAATATCTTCTCCTCACTAGCGCAAGTCTTAGCGGGCTAGATAGAGCAAAAGCCTGACTTGTGCTTTCATTATTGTAATACATCTATTTCTATTAAACCTTTACCTTCTTGATAATCTCTCTCTGGGTTGTTAAACTTATATTTTGTACTCATTGCTAAATTTAGTGCTTTTAATCATAAGGCACAGGTCAGGCTCTCCCGCTTTACCTACTCTCGCTAAGACTTGCGCCAGTGAGGGATACTTGTGCCCGGCTTGCCAAATCATCATACCCATTTTTCACTTTCTTAGACTTCTTAACATCCATTACATGAAAATAAAGAATTTATTAGCTTATACATAATATAAAGTCTCTGTTTTTATTTGGCATAAGAAGCCTTTGGCCGTTTGGTTTTGTCATGATTCTCATATTAGCCATACATCTGATTAATAACACTAAACAGCACAAGGCGAAATAACTGTAAAGTGATGGCAGGAATTAAAAAATAGTGTAAAGCCAGAACAGTATTAACCAAATTAACTGTAAAGCTTTTTCAGGACAAGACACAGGACAAGACAAGGACAAGACAGGGGTCTCCTCCCAGACAGGTTCGAGACTTCTTCGGGAAAACACCCCTATTTCCCGAACAAGTCTCGAAGAGGTCTCGAACAAGTGTGCAAAAAGACTGGCAAAAGCCGGCAAATGGCGGCAACTGACGGCAAAAGCCGGCAAAATAGCCTCTTGCTATTGACATACATTTTGCAAAACACCACCTTTAGCGCAAACAAAAGACAGGTAGCACTACAAAAAAAAATTTGACACCATGGTTAAACCCTTAAAAATAAAGGATATATGATAAGAGCATATTTACAGCTCGTATTTGATAAATTTATCAGGAAATACAAAGCCTCCGTTTTTTTATTTGGCAAAGGAAGCTTTTGCGTGGGCTACAAGCCTTCTCATGGTTAGCTGATGCTACACATCAAGACTTATAAACTGAAAGATTAGACAATTTCAATTTGATACTGATGGAGCAAGCCGCTAAGATGGTGCATAGAAAATTTAGCCTTTTTTAGCAAATTAGCCTCCGGGTGGATGCTAAAGTTGTAAGCTGTACTAAAATCTGCTTTCTGCAAATTGGTATTACTAAATGTGGCTTTTAATAAATTACAATCGGTAAAATCTGCATTACTTAAATCGGTATCAGTAAAATCTACCTCTTGCAGGCTACAATTGATAAATTTTGTGCCTTTAATTTTTAAACTATAAAAGGACGAATGGTTGAGGTTACAAGCTGTAAAAGAGAAGGCTAAACCAAAAGTATGACAATCTTCAAACTTTAAACCCAAGAGTTTGCAGGCATCAAAATGGATATTTCTGAAAGCTGTTTTAGAAAGCTTTGCCATGCTAAGATTACAGTCTTTAAAAGTGCAATCTAAAAAACTATAATTAAACAGATGAAGGCTTTCAAAATTACAATTGAGAAATTTACAATTCTCATAAGATGCTTTTTCCAGCATGGATGTTGTAAAGTCAATCTGTTCAAAGGTTTTTTCTTCAATAAAAAATGTTGCCATCACTTTATGTATTATTCTTAAAAAAAGATGGACGATGTGCTATGCCATCGTCCATCTTTAATCATGAGGTTAACATAACTATTTCTTTTCAGGTAGTAAAATCATCCTTACAAAATTATTTTGGTTAAAGTACTTTGCAGCGCTAGCTTTGCTACTGCTTGTGGTTACCTGTTTTAAGGTATCTAAGTAACTAAGCACCTTTTTAGGGTCTTCTCCACTTGCATAAGCATTTTGTAAGTATCCCAACCAAAAACTATTATCTCTTAACTGAATTTCTAACTGTCTTCTTTCTTCTGCATTAAACTTTTGGATATCTTCTGCTGTGGCTCCGCTTTGTTTGAGTTTATTAACCTCATCAATGGCAGCAGCAATAAGTTTATCTACATTAGCAGTAGCGCAGCTAAAATTAATACTGATGGTGTATTTTTCTTTAGGCTCATCGTTATAGCTAATTCCAACCCTTGGGCTATACACGCCACTTTCTTTTTCTCTTAAACGCTCTGTTATTTTAATATCTAAAATAGCTTTTAATGCGTCTAATTGAAGGTTTTCTTCGTCAGAATAGTTATAATCTCCATGGTAAATTAAAGCTACAGTTGCTTTATCCTCTAAGCCTTTATAAACTTTTTTAGTGATATCACCTTTAAGGGGTTCTAAACCTAAATCTTTAAAATTCTCTTTGTTATTGTTAGCAGGTAAACTACCTAAGTATTGCGCTAGCAGGGGCTTAACCTCCTCAACGTTAAAGTTCCCTACAAAAGTAAAGGTAAAATCGCCGGCATTTGCAAAGCGCTCTTTGTAGAAATTTAAAGCTTTATCAGCAGTAATCTGGTCTAGCTCGTTAATTTTGATAGCTTGTGCTCTTTTCTTGTAAGAATTCATTACCGCACTTAAAGTATCCTGATAAACAGCACTAGGTTGCGATTCGCGGTTTGCTAAAACCGCTTTCATTTCTTCTAACTGTGTTTTTAAAACTTTTTCGTCTTTTCTTGGAGCCGTAAAGTATAAATGGGTTAACTGTAAAGCTGTTTCAAAATCTTTTGGTGATGATGAGCCGCTTAAGCCTTCTCTGTAAGTACTAATAGACGGACTAACGCCAACTACTTTTCCAGTTAATAATTTACCTAATTGACTTTCATCAAACTCGGCAATACCAGATGCGTTTACCAATTGGTCTGCCATTTCTGCCGAGCGGAAAATATCATCGCTGGCTAAAGATGTACCTCCTTTACTGGTTGCAGCAAAAATGATTTGGTCGTTCTTAAAATCTGTAGGTTTTAAAACAACTTTAACCCCGTTAGATAAGGTTAGCTCAGTTACATTTAGCTCAGCTATTTTCTTTTCAGAAGTAATGGTACCAGCCTTAGGTTTTTGAGCCATCAACGGTTTTGTAACCACTTGGTCTACATAAGGCTGTACATCTGCTCCGGCAGTTTTAATCCAATTAATATATTCGGTTTCAGATGGTAAATTGGCTTTTTCTTTTTCAGGAGCTTGTAAAATGGCAATTAAATTTTCTTCGGTAAAGAAAGTAGCCGCCAGTTTATTTACATCCTCTAGGGTAATTTTATCCAGATTTTTCTTGTAGAAATTATAAGTATAATCTACAGATGGTATAGCCTGCCCTTTTAAAAAGTTTTGAACGTAAAGCTGCACAAAGTTGGTAGATTTGGTTTTGTCTTTCTCTTTAAACTGTTTTTCTACCCCTGTCATGATATTGGTTTTCACCCTATCTAACTCTGTTTGGGTAAAACCAAATTTTTTCATTCTTACGTTTTCTGCTATTACGGCTTGTACCGCTGCTTTTAAGCCTGCTGCATCTTTAGAAACAGCAACGCTATTAAATGCGTCCAGATTTACCAAACCACCTTGGAAAGCACTATAACTACTTTGTGCAAAAATAAAAGGTGCATTTCCTTTCTGTACTATCTCTGTTAAACGATTACCAAGCATGCTATTAATCATACTGGTTTTAATTTTGGTGATGAGTTGATCTTCTGTTGTTTCTACCACCTCGGGGTGTTTTACCGTAATAGCTGCAACGTTATAAGGAAACTCAGGATCGGTAATGATTTTTACTAAAGGTTCTTTGTTATCAGGAATGCTAAACGCTTCTCTCTTTCTTTCATTCTCCGGATTTTTTAGCTCAGAGAAATTATCGATAATCAATTTTTCAACCTCGGCAACATCAAAATCTCCTACAGCGATGATAGCCTGTAAGTTTGGACGATACCAATCTTTATAAAAAGCTTTAAGGGTTTCATACTTGAAAGATTGTAATACATCAATTTTACCTATGGGCAGGCGCTCAGCATATTTAGAATTCGCTAAGAGAACAGGTAACAATTGCTTGCTCATTCTTTCCTGAGCATTTTTACCACGCTGGCGATCTTCCTCAATAATTACCCCACGTTCCTGGTCTATTTCTTTATCCTCAAAAGTTACATGCCCTGCCCAGTTGGCTAAAATATCAAAGCCTTTTTTAAATACTTCTACGCTATCTGTTGGTAGCGGCAATTGATACACCGTTTGGTTAAAGCCTGTATAAGCATTTAAGTCTGCTCCAAACCTAACACCAGCTTTCTGCAAATAACTGATTAACTCGTTTTTAGGAAAGTCTCTGGTGCCATTAAAGGCCATGTGTTCTGTAAAATGCGCTAAGCCCAGTTGATCGTCGTTTTCTAAGATAGAACCTACTTTATTAACCAAATAAAGCTCTGCCCTATTTTTAGGCTCCACATTTTTTCTGATGTAATAAGTTAAGCCATTTGGTAATGTTTTAATGATGACATTACTGTCTGCCGGAATTGTTGCAGCAGCTGCAGCAGTGTCCTGCTTATGGTTGTCTCCTGCAACTTTAGGGCTACAGGCATAAACGGCCATACCCAAAGTTAGCGCAATAGCATAGTGGTTAAATTTCATACTTGTTAGTGTTGTTTTAAAGCTTTTGACTGCTAAATATAAGTTTTGTTACGCTTAATTGATGTAAACTTTTTGATGATTATAAATAAGGTGTATATTTGCACCATCATTAGGGGTGCCTTGTATTGCTAAAATGATAAGCAAACACAAATACAGGCTGAGATTATACCCATTAGATTGGCAAAAAGGCATGCACCTTTAACCTTTCTAAGCACCTGATCCGGATAATGCCGGCGTAGGGAATAGGTAAAACAATAATTTTTTTTGAGTAGTGTAGCCCCTAGCTGCTTTTGTTTAATTTTTTAATTCTATAACATTGAGAAAATTTACATTAACAGTGCTTATGGCACTTGCTGCTCCGTTATGGTTGCTGGCACAAAACACCATTTTAAAAGGTAAAATAACTGATGCCGCTACAAAAGAAGCTATGGCCGGTGCTACCGTTACTTTGTTAGATTACAATTTACAAACGCAAACAGATGCCACAGGGCGTTTTTATTTCAACAAGTTAAGAAACGGTAATTACCAAATTCAAATCACTTTTTTAGGTTTCAAACCTTTGGTTAAAAACATCAGTATCAATGGAGAAACACAAGTTGATTTAGCTTTAGAAAAAGCTTTGTTTTTGGCTGATGAGGTTATTGTAAGTGCTACCAGAGCATCGGCAAACTCGGCAACTACGTACAAAAATTTAAGTAAAGCCGATATCGAGAAAAATAATTTAGGGCAAGATTTACCTTTCTTGCTAAACCAAACACCATCGGTAGTAGTTACTTCTGATGCAGGTGCCGGTATTGGTTACACAGGTATCCGTATTCGTGGTTCTGATGCTACACGTATCAATGTAACCATCAACGGTATTCCTTATAATGATACCGAAAGTCAGGGTACTTTTTGGGTTAACCTACCAGATTTTGCTTCATCGGTTGATAATATCCAAATACAAAGAGGTGTAGGAACATCTACCAACGGAGCAGGTGCTTTTGGAGCAAGCTTAAACATCCAAACTTCTACCCGTAATGATTCGGCTTTTGCTGAGGTTAACAACTCAATAGGTTCTTTTGGGACCATTAAAAATACATTAAAAATAGGAACAGGCCTTATCAATGGTAAGTTTAGTATTGATGGCAGATTATCCAGAATCAAATCTGATGGGTTTATAGACAGGGCATTTTCTAATTTAAAATCTTTCTATGTATCTGGTGCTTATTATGGTAAATCAAGCATTTTAAGAGCCAATGTGTTTTCTGGTGCCGAGCAAACTTATCAATCCTGGACGGGAGTACCCGAGGCTAAATTGAGGGGAAGCCAGGCAGACTTATTAACGCATTATTTTAATAATTTAGGTTCTGCTTATTTTACCCAACAAGATTCTTTAAACCTTTTCAATTCAAATCCACGCAAGTATAATAGCTATTTATACGACAATCAGACTGATAATTATCAGCAAGACCATTATCAATTGCTATATGCCAAAGAAATAAATAGCCAGTTATCTTTTAATGGCGCTTTACATTATACCCGTGGCAGAGGCTATTACGAAGAGTATAAAAATCAAGAAGATTTTGAAGATTATGGCTTCGCACCTTTCGTGATTGGCGCAGAAACTATCGATAAAACCGATTTAATAAGACGCCGTTGGCTGGATAATGATTTTTACGGATTAACCTATTCTTTAAATTATAAGCCAAGTAAAGCCTTAGATTTTACTTTGGGCGGTGCTTATAACGAATACAAAGGAGCGCATTTTGGTGAAGTTATCTGGGCCAGATTTGCCCAGTTAGACAATAACAAACAACGTTATTATGATAACGATGCTACAAAAACAGATTTTAACGTTTTTGGTAAAGCAACTTATACCTTAAACAACCTTAGTATTTATACCGATTTACAGTACAGAAGCGTAGATTACTCTTTCTTAGGTTTTAACAATGCTGGTGATAATGTTCAGCAAAGGGATATCCTAAACTTTTTCAATCCAAAGTTTGGTTTAACGTACCAGATTGATAAAATCAGTAATGTTTATGCTTCTTTTGCTAGGGCTAATAAAGAACCTAATAGAGATGATTATACAGAATCTTCACCAGGTAGCAGACCATTAGCAGAAAGATTGGATAACGTAGAAGTAGGCTATCGTTACCTTAGAAAAAATGTAACAGCAGGTTTTAACCTTTACGGGATGTTTTACAAAGACCAATTGATTTTAACGGGCGAGGTTAATGATGTTGGTGCTTATGTAAGAGATAATGTGGATAGAAGCTACCGTATAGGTGCCGAGTTTGATGCTAAGTGGCAAATTTTTAATCAGCTGAGTTGGGCGGCTACTGCTACTTTAAGCCAAAACAGAATAAAAAGGTTTAGCGAGTTTTTTGATATTTATGATGCTAATTTTGATTTTATAGGACAAGCAGAAAACCAATACACCAATACGGATATTGCCTTTTCGCCTTCTTTTATTGCCTCTAATGAGTTTGCTTATAAGCCTATTAAAGCTTTGGAAATAGCTTTATTAACCAAATATGTTAGCGACCAGTATTTAGATAATACCAGCAATAACGCTCGTAAATTAGATGCGTTTTTTGTTAACGATTTAAGACTGAGTCATAACCTTAAATTTAGAGGTGTTAAAAATGTGAACTTAAGCTTATTGGTGAATAATATCTTTAATGAAAAGTATGAAAGTAATGGATATACTTTTGGCTATATTTATGATAATAACCTCATCACAGAAAATTATTATTACCCACAAGCAGGAACTAATTTTCTGCTAAGCTTAAGTGCCAAGTTTTAAAATATTTTCTTGATTACGAAAAAGCTGCTTCAAGTATTTTTTTGAGGCAGCTTTTTTATTTATTTGCTTCTTTAAGAACTTATTTGATAAAGATACCTTGCATGTTTACCCCAATGCTGTAAGGATTTAGATAGGTATCCAAAATAATAGTCATTTCTTTTTTAGTAACGTAATTCTCGGGTTTAAAATCACTCGCTAGCTCATATTTCATTTTCCAGTTGCTACTTAACTCCCTATTCATATCATAAATTTCTCTTCCGGTGATAAAACTGATTAAAGAAACAGCATCTTTTAAGGTAAGTTCCTGAATAGGATTTTCTATAAACCAAATTCTAGAGCGGGGGTGTAGCTCGGATAAGATGGTCTTAATATCCTCTGGTTTTACATGTTCATCCGGATTAAATTTCCCTTTAACAAAATCATGCTTCATCATATCTGTAGCAATAATTTTTTGTACTGCTGCCCAAGCATACTCGGTAGGGTTTACATCTAAAACCGGATAAAGTAAACCCTTATAAACAAAAACCTCATTTTGTGTAGTTCTTACATTTGCCTTTGCCGTAGGCACATCAAAAAATGGCCCATACGCTGCTAAAGCACCCGCCAGTTGACCAATGTTTACCCAAGTAGCAATATTTTTAAAATCATCTGCCTGCCAACCTATCAAACCAGCTTGTGGCGAAACAAAAAGCAGGTTATCAAGCTCGGCACTGATAAATACACCCATAGGGAAATAATGTAACATGGTGCTATCTTTGCCATAACCTGTTGCTCCGCTACTTCTATAAAGTTTTAAAACTTGTTCATAAGGTTTTTCACGTTCTATTGGGGTATATTTACATATGGTTTTAATATGACCATCATTTAATTTTATAATACCGGCTTTTAACACTGGTGATTGTTGCGCATCAAAAAAAGCATCTACCAATACATCAGCTTTTATTTTTTCTATTTTACTTCCATTTTTTTGGATGCTCACCTCCCAGGATTTCCCTTTTTTAACAATATTTACCACTTGAGTTTCTTTAAAATAGCGCAAATTATTGACTTTGCTAACGATGCCTTCCAGCGCTATACGAGGGTCGGTTTGTAAAGAATCTAGTTTTTTGGTGTAAGCATCTTTCCACTCTTTCCAGATACCAAAATTAAAAGCCGGCACATCCATACTAGGCGCAATAGCACCAATACTAAAGTTATTAGGCTCTACCAGTATAACTTTTACACCACTTCTGGCTGCTTGTATAGCGGTAGCTGTACCAGAAGCACTGGCCCCTAGTACTAAAACATCGGTTTTATACTGTGCTAAAACCTGACTAGTTAAAAATGTTAATATAAAGAAGGTAAGTTTTTTTAGCATAAAATGATAACGAAGATTTAACTGTTAAAGTTTGTTTGTTAAAGCTATAAAAATTATTGTAAGCCTGCAGCTTTTAAGTTGCGTGGCTAAAGGTTTAATATAATTTGATATTTTTAACCTTTGATATATGGAAACCCAAAAATCTAAACTTTATTTTGCTTCTGATTTTCATTTAGGAGCACCTAACTATGCCTCTAGCCGAGAACGTGAAGCATGGATAGTAAGCTGGCTAGACCACATCAAACACGATGCTGCGGAATTATTTTTAATGGGTGATATTTTTGATTTTTGGTTTGAATATGCTACTGCCGTTCCTAAAGGATTTATCAGGTTACAAGGTAAGCTTGCCGAGTTAAGCGATGCCGGCACTAAAATATACTTTTTTAAAGGCAACCACGATATGTGGGTATTTGATTATTTTAAGAAAGAATTTGGCATGGAAATCATTAACGATGAGCTTTTGATAGAACGCCATGGTAAAAAGTTTTTATTACACCATGGAGATGGTCTAGGCCCTGGTGACGCATCCTACAAGTTTTTAAAGAAAATTTTTAGAAGTGAATTATGCCAATGGCTTTTTGCCCGTTTGCATCCTAACTTAGGCATTGGTATTGCCAATTACTGGAGTAGCAAAAGCAGGTTAGCCTCTTACAAAAAAGAAGGCGATATTACCCAGCAGTATGAAGAAACTTTTATCAAGAGTTTTTATAAACAACTTAAGCATGATTATGGTAATTTCGACCATTTAGTTATGGGGCACAGGCATTTTCCTACACAGTTTAAATTGGATGAGGAAACCCTGTATACCAATTTGGGCGAATGGGTAAATTATTCTTATTACGCTGTTTTTGACGGTATAGAACTTAAATTGCTTGATTGGAATAAGCATCATGAAAAATAAAAGTCTTTTAAAACTACTGTTACTTTGTTGCTGTATTTTGATACTGACATGGAAAAGTAATGCCCAAAGTTTTAAACTGATTAAGCAGATTGATACCCTTGCTAAAATAGCCCGGGTTGATAATTTGGGAAACTTATTCTTGGTTACGCCTGCTAATGAGCTTATGAAGTTTAACCCTGATGGTAAGTTTTTATGGAATTATACCAACAATAGCTTTGGCGATATAGACCAAATTGATATTACAGACCCTTTAAGGGTGATTTTATATTATCAGGCTTACCAACAAGTTGTGGTACTGAACAATAACTTAAGTGAGATTAGCAGTTATTCTTTTAATAATAACCCCAACCAGCAGATTGCACTGGTAGCATCAGCTAATAACAATGGTTTCTGGATTTACGACCAATTGAACCGCGAGCTTAAAAAACTGAGTAATAATTTTATAGATGAGCTTAAAAGTGGCAATATTTACCAGAGAAATGGTTTTGATATGAATGCTGTTTTTATGCTGAGTACAGACTTATATGTGTTTATTAACGATGCTGGCGAAGGTATCAGGATATTTGACAGGTTTGGTAATTACTACAAAACCGCTGTTATTAATCCTGTTAGAGCTTTTGAGGTAGAGGGCGATGAACTGATTTACCAGCAAGACCATAAGCTATGGCGTTACAACTTCATGACTTTTAAAAAGGAAGAAATAAAACTACCGCTTACAAAACCTGGTAGTACTTTTAGCTACCGCTTAAAGCGACTCTTCATATTAAATGAAAAAGGCTTAACTTTGTGGGCTTTAAATGCTAACTGAGTTTAATGCATTGTTTTGCGTTAACTAAACCGGATAGCAGCGGAAACCCCACAGTGTGTGTTGGGTTTAGCGCCTTGGAAAAACGAGGAGTTGCAGCGTATAGCCGGACTACCCAGACCCAAGTATTACAGGATTTGATTTTCAAAAAAAATGTTAGATAAATTAGAAGCTATAAAACTCCGCCGAGATGATGTGGAGCGGGAATTAACCAACCCAGAGGTTACGCAAGACATGAAACGTTTTGCACAGCTGAACCGTGAGTATAAGGAGTTGGGTTTGATTGTGGATGAGTATTATAAGTACAAAAATGTAATCAGTAATATTGATGCTAACCGCGATATTTTAGCGAACGAGAAAGACCAGGAGTTGCGTGAGATGGCCAAAGAAGAGCTAGATACTTTGGTGCCTTTAAAGGATGAAATGGAGGCTAAAATTAGGTTGATGCTAGTGCCTAAAGACCCAGGAGATGAAAAAGATGCCATTGTAGAGATTAGAGGTGGTACTGGTGGTGATGAGGCTGCAATTTTTGCTGGCGATTTATACCGTATGTATACCCGTTATTGCGAAGGCAGGGGCTGGCGTACCGAAACTTTAGAGGTTACAGAGGGCACCAATGGAGGTTACAAAGAGGTCATTTTTAAAGTTATTGGTGAGGATGTTTACGGAATTTTAAAATACGAATCTGGTGTGCACCGGGTGCAACGCGTTCCAGATACAGAAACCCAGGGAAGGGTACATACTTCTGCCGCATCAGTAGCGGTGTTGCCAGAAGCTGAAGAGGTTGATGTGGAAATTAACCCTGCGGATGTGGAATTACAAACATCAAGATCTGGTGGTGCTGGTGGACAAAATGTAAACAAGGTGGAAACAAAAGTACAGCTAACACACAAGCCATCGGGTATTGTGGTGGTTTGCCAGATAGAGCGTTCGCAATTGGGTAACCGTATTAGAGCTATGGAAATGCTGAGGAGTAAATTGTACGAGCGTGAGTTGGCTAAACATAATGAAGCTATTGCCAGCACACGTAAAACTATGGTATCAACCGGAGACCGATCTGCCAAAATACGTACTTATAACTACCCTCAAGGGCGTGTTACGGAGCATAGAATAGGTTTAACTTTATATAATTTACCAGCTATTATGGATGGTGATATACAGGAAATACTTGATGCTCTGCAATTTGCAGAAAATGCTGAAAAACTGAAAGAGGGCTCTATTGCATAAATTTAAAAAAAGATTTTGCACTTCAATAGAAATATCTATATTTGCACTCCCGAACGATAAGAACGGGAAAAACGGAGTGGTAGTTCAGCTGGTTAGAATGCCTGCCTGTCACGCAGGAGGTCGCGGGTTCGAGTCCCGTCCATTCCGCGAAACCTCTTAGAGAAATCTAAGAGGTTTTTTGTTTTTATAGCATTTCCTGAAATAAGGGATCAAGGAGGATCAGGATCAAGCGTAAAAGTTGGGGAGAGACGTTAAGCATATATTTTAGCTAGTCTAAAAAGGAAGAACTTCACATTTCTTACGCCTCTGAACTGCGAGCGGAAAGCATCTATTTGATTGGGTACTCACCAAAAACTTCATAAAAAACAAATACAAACAATAATAAAATAACTTACTTGCTAAATTTTTGTTCATTAAATTTGTTTGTTCATGAATCATGAACGCATTAAAAAAATGAACAAAGAGAATCGCCAAACTTTGCAATTTGCAACAGAAAGACTGATTGGAATAACCGGAGCTGAAATTGAAATGATTACTCTGGATTGAGCAAATATTAGCTAATCGACCCACCACTTGGTGGCAAAATATGTTAGAAGGTATGAGAGATAAAGTTTAATTTATCAAGTGCTAAATTTACTTCAATAGCAGACAAATAGTTGCAGAAAAAAGGTGAGCATCTTCTCTAAAAAATCGCAAAAAATTGGTTTAAAGGCAAATATGAGATAAGTCTGAGTTCATCCATTCCGCAAAAATAACATCAAAAAACCCATCCAGAAAACGGGCATTACCAAGACAAATCTCTCCTGAATATTCCTGAAGATGAATGTTCTCTTCGAGAAGATAAATGTATATTTAACTTTACAGTAATTTCAAAACTTTATTTTTGTTTAAACAAGCTTTAAAATACCGTAATGAAATATTTCTTAGCAGCAATTTTTGTTGTATCAATAGCAATCAGCGTTAAAGCTCAAACTCATAAAAGTCAAACATTTGCTTTTGGCTCTTGTAATCGTCAGAACTTGCCACAACCTTTATGGGATGTTATTTTAAAAGACCAACCCAATGTATGGATATGGCTAGGAGATAATATTTATGGCGATAGCCATGACATGTCGGTTTTAAAAGAGAAATATCAAATACAAAATGATAATCCTAATTATAAAAAGTTTACTGCTAAAGTACCTATCATTGGTACTTGGGATGACCATGATTATGGCAAAAATGATGCAGGTATAAATTATCCGCGTAAGCAAGAAAGCCAGCAATTAGCTCTTGATTTTTTAAACGTACCTAAAGAAAGTCCAGTTCGTAAACAAGCAGGTATTTATTCGTCTCATGATTATCAAGTAGGAAGCAAACAAATAAAAGTAATACTATTAGATTGCCGATATCATCGTGATACTTTAATGCAAGACAATGATAAAAGATACATCCCCAACTTTAAAGGAGATATTTTAGGAGAAGAGCAGTGGACTTGGTTAGAAAAACAGTTAAGCAGCAATGCTGATGCTTATGTGATTGGCTCTGGTATACAGGTATTATCTGCGGAGCATCCACATGAAAAATGGGCCAATTTCCCTACTGCTAAAAAAAGATTGATGGATTTGTTGGTAAAAACCAAGCCTAAAGGCGTGATTTTATTGAGTGGAGATAGGCATATTGGAGAGTTTTCAAAAATACAAATTATGGGTTTAAACTTCCCACTTTACGATATTACTTCCAGTGGACTTACAAATCCTGCATCACATATTAAAGCAGAGCATAACCCATACCGCGTAGGACCATTGGTTAACCAAAAGAATTATGGACTGTTAGAATTTAAAGATAAAGGCAAAAAGCTTGAGGTAACAATGTCTTTAAAAGGCCTTGAAACACCTGTTTATCATAAAGAGGTAGTGGAATTCTGATTCACACTTTAAATCTTTATGATGAGCGTATTCCTTGAATTTAAGTTGCAAAGGGTTAATAGAGATTATCTCAACAAGCTTTTCCTCAATGCTATGAAAACGATTTTACAAGGGTTAATGTAAAAACACTACCTACCCCAAATTCACTATCAACGCTGATATTACCTCCTTGGGCTTCAATAAAATCTTTACTGATGGCAAGTCCTAATCCGGTACCTTCTTTTTGGGTGCCTGGAACTCTAAAATAGCGTTCAAAAATTTTATCTAGGTATTGGGGGGCTATGCCTTGCCCCTGGTCCTCAATAATTATCTTTACTTCTTTTGTGGTTTCTAACATTTTAACGTTAATAACAGATTGCTCATGAGAGTACCTGATGGCATTGGCTATCAGATTGGTGATTACCCATGCTGTTTTTTCTTTATCCGCTAAAACTTTAGACACTATATCAGAATAATTGATTTCAAATTTTATTTGTTTTTGCTCTGCTTGTGTTTTAGTTGCTTGGATAGCATAATCTAAAATTTCTATAGGGCTAGCAGGTAATATATTTAACTGTATATGACCACTTTCTAATTGTGCCATGTTTAATAACTCGCTCGTAATTTTCAATAAACGATGTGTGTCATCTTGTATACTTTCAATCAAATCATTTTGCTCTGGATTTAGATCCCCCATTTGTTTATTTTTCAAAAGTTGTGTACTCATTTTGATAGAAGAAATGGGTGTTTTCAACTCATGAGAGATGGTTGCTATGAAATTGGTTTTAGCTTCATCCAGCTCGTGGAAAGCGGTAATATTCTTCAAAATATAAACAGAACCAATATTTGTAAAAGCGTAGTCGATATTTTTTTCGGGGTATAAATTACTTTGTGGAACCAAAATATTTAAAGCTTCCTTTTTAAAATAACTTTCTTTTGCATCGGCATAAATTTTCAGCTCATGGTTTACATGATTGTTGAGCAAGTTTTTTAATAAATCGTTCTTTAATGCAACATCTGGCGCAAATTTACCTACGAGGTCATTTTCGTTTAAACCAAAGAGTTTAAGAGCTACAGGGTTAACAAATAAAATATGCTGATGCTCGTCTAACCCAATTACACCATCATTCATGCTGTTAATGATGGCTTCTATCCTTTTCTTCTCAAAAAGAATTTTTGCCAAATTAGAGTTTTCAAAATCATGAAGCTTTTGAGCCATACTATTAAAAGCCTGAGCTAACTCGCCAAACTCGTCTTTAGAAGTAAAGCTTAAACGCTTGTTATAATTTTTTGCTTCAATTTCTTTTATTCCTTCTGTTAATAATTTAATGGGATTTGCAATATAACCTGGGAAATTAACGATAAAACTAAAAGTGATTAATAAACAGATACCTCCCCAAAAAATTAGAAATAAATTGGCACTATGCGCTGTTTTGTTTGCTAGTTCATTTTTAAAGATGATGGCTTTTAAGTTTAAGTCCATGATTTTGTTCAAGCTAGCTCTAATTTGTTGTTGATGTTTAGCTATGTTTAGGGTGTCCGTAGTCGCCTTTAACTGTTCTAAGTGATGTCTTACCTTTGCGGTTAAAACCTGTTCTCCAGGCTCTGTTAAGTTGCTTTCCTGTTTAATAAGTTGCCTTTCAAAGTTATTTAATGCGCTACCAAAATCAGACTTATCTAATTCGTACAACATCAATCTGGTATATTCTAGGGTCTCGTAATTATCTTTAAGAACCAGTTTTGCTTCAGCTGATAGCTTGTTTAAATAATAAGCTGATAGTGCTCCAAGTATCAGAATAATGATAAAAAGTAAGCTAAAGCCTAAACGAAGTTTGGTTTTTATTTTCATTTCATCAAGATAAAATAATCAGGTCAATATCTGTATTTGTTAAGCGTTTAGAAAGTTTTTCGAAAAGATTTGGTTTGAAAAGATTAAGCAGACTAGTACTTTTAGGTTTACCGATGCAAATGGTTGTAATTTGTTTTTCAAGAACCAATTCCATGATGGCTTCTACAATATCAACATTTTTTTTTCTGACAACTTCTGCACCCATTTCTGTAGCTAGCTTTAAATGATTTATTAAGTGTCTTTGATTGGCTAATTTTATTTTATCAGCCGCTTCTGATGGGATTTGAACATATAAAACCATCCATTTAGCATGATAATAAGAGGCTAACCTTGCTGTTTTTCTAATGATGTTTTTTGCACTATTTGGATGTGAACTGATACAAGCTAAAAAGTATTCTTGCCTTAATTGTATTTGCTTAGGAACTTCTGTTTGAATTTTTCTTTCTAGCTGATTAGAAACTTCCCTTAGAGCCAATTCTCTTAATTGTAATATTTTCTCGATTTGGAAAAAATTCCTCAGGGCTAAAGGTACTTTGTCCAAAGTATAAATCTTACCTGTTTTTAGTCTGTCAATCAATTCATCAGCTGTTAAATCAATATTAACTACCTCATCTGCCATTTGCAACACCTTATCTGGCACTCTTTCTTGCACCTCAATACCGGTGATAGCTTTGACATCCTCATTTAAACTTTCTAAATGCTGAATATTTACAGCTGATATCACATTGATACCAGCATTTAAAATATCCAGCACATCTTGCCAGCGTTTTTCGTTTTTGCTACCTTCTATATTCGTGTGTGCCAGTTCATCAATAATAACTACCTCTGGATGCAAATTAATAACTGCTTGTACATCCAGTTCTTCTAATTCTTTACCTTTATAAAATAATTTTCTGCGGGTTATAATGGGCAAACCATCTAAAAGCGCATGCGTCTCTTTTCTTAAATGCGTTTCAATAAAAGCTATTTTTACATCAATACCATTTGCTAAAAGCGCATGTGCTTCTTGCAACATTTTATAAGTTTTGCCTACACCGGCACTCATGCCAATATAAACTTTAAACTTACCTCTTCTATTTGATTTTACTAATTCGAGAAAATCAGAAACTTGTTGCATCTCTAGCTCAATTTTAAATTAAAAAGACAAGGCCAAACTTGCAGTTAAACTGGTATTGTAATTTACAGCGCTGTTATTTCTAATAAAGATTTGGTCTTTGCTATCATAAGTTTTGCCTTCTATTCTAAACGTTGCATTACTTACCGGAGCATAATCAATATTTATTGAATAACCGGTTGTGCTAAAACCATGTGGCGTACCTGTATTGATGATGATGCCATCGCTATCTTTATAAAACTCTACTCTTCCTGCTACAGCCCATTTGGGTTGAAACTTGTATTGAGCAATCAAAACTGGAGCAAAAATCTCACTCTTATCAGATTGACCGCTTAGCTTTTGCTGCGTTCCGTAATCAAACCCTGCTGTTAGCCCCAATACATCCGTTAGTTGTGCAATTGCATAAAAGTTATGATAAAATCTATGCACACTAACTTCATCCACACCTTCGGTACCATAATAATTACTGTAGTTAAAAGTTAAACTTGAATTTGGTTTATAGGTAAGCTGTAATCCACCGGCTGGCTTACTGTTACCATCTTGTCGCATGATTTTTTGCCATCCATTTAAATAAAGTAAGGTTGCAGCAAACTTATTATTGGCCGTAGCATAAGATAATTTTGCCCCAGCTTCATAATAAGGTGTGTTTTCAGAAACTATATTTCTGGTTAACACCCAGCAGTCTTTACTGATAGCGCTCTCAAAACCTATATGAGAGGGAAAAATTCCTGCATCAAACCAAATATTTTGAGTTTTACTTATTTTGACACCTACATTAGCCTCAAAAATGTTTTTTAAAACCCCCGGTTCTGCTGCTAAATTGGCATTGGTATAAGTTCCTGCCATTAAAGCCAGATTTCCTCTTAGCATTTCACCGCTGTAATTGGCTTTTAGAAATCCTAAATTTAGGTTTACTTCATTGTGTCTATTGTGCGAATAGATAAAATTTGGTCTGTTATTACTAGTTGGCTTGTTAAAATCATAAACGTAATAGGTCTCTAAATATCCACTAATATTTATTTTGATAGGTTCTTGCGCTTTTAGTTGAGTTACAACCATTAAGATCAAAGCCAATGATAAAATTTTTGTTTTCATGCTTGTATAATTATTAAAAAGGCTCATTTTGGATTTTCTAGTTTTAATCATGTTATAAAATGAGCTTGGGTGTTAATTTTTATTTGAGAAATCTCCTTGCTGCGCTACAAAATCCTAAACTAAAATAGTAGCACAACAAGGAAGAATTTCTATTTTTTTAATTCGTCTAAAGCTAAATTCAACTTTAAAACATTTACTGCCGAAGGTCCAAATAAGCCTAATAAAGGTTTTTCAGTATTTTCTTCAACCAGTTTTTCCAACTGTTTCTCGTCAAGTTTGCGATATTCTGCTACTCTTTTAATTTGAATTTTAGCTCCTTCTACAGAGATATTTGGGTCTAAACCACTACCAGATGCAGTAACTAAATCTGATGGGATTTGGGATTTTTTTAGATAAGGATGATATTTCAAAAGTGTATCTACCCTATCAGATACTTGTTGCAAATAATCAGGATTTGATGGGCCTTTGTTAGAACCTCCAGAACCTGCTGCGTTATAACCTACTGCTGATGGACGCCCCCAAAAATATTCTGGATTGGTAAAAGACTGACCGATTAAAGCATAACCAACGGTTTCTCCGTTTTTAGTTACTTTTTCTCCGCTGCCTTCTCCTTTACTAAATTTACCAGCAAACGCTAATGTTAAAGGGTATAAGATACATAGCAGCACCATTAAAACTAATGTTAGGCGTATAGATTGTAAAATATACTTTTTCATGATTTCTTAAATTTTAAACAAATAAACCAACCACTAAATCAATTAATTTGATGCCTATAAATGGCGCAACAACTCCTCCAATACCATATATCAAAAGGTTTTGACGTAATAAAGCAGTTGCCCCTATGGGTTTATAAGCAACTCCTTTTAATGCTAAAGGAATTAGAATTGGAATAATGATGGCATTAAAAATTACCGCCGATAGAATTGCACTCTCTGGACTATGTAAACCCATAATGTTTAAGCTTTGTAAAGCCGGAATAGAGGCTATGAAAAGTGCAGGAACGATAGCAAAGTATTTTGCCACATCATTAGCAATAGAAAAAGTGGTTAGTGTACCTCTGGTAATTAATAGCTGCTTTCCAATTTCAACAATTTCAATCAGTTTAGTAGGGTCGTTATCTAAATCAACCATGTTACCGGCTTCTTTAGCGGCTTGTGTTCCACTATTCATGGCAACACCAACATCGGCCTGAGCCAAAGCAGGCGCATCATTTGTTCCATCTCCCATCATAGCCACTAATTTTCCTTGTTGTTGCTCTGCTTTAATATAATTCATTTTATCTTCTGGCTTTGCTTCCGCGATAAAATCATCAACACCTGCTTTCTCAGCAATAAACTTAGCTGTAAGTGGATTATCCCCAGTAACCATTACCGTTTTAACGCCCATTTTACGTAATCGCTCAAAGCGCTCGCTGATACCTGGTTTAATGATGTCTTGCAATTCTATCACTCCCATTACTACTGCGTTTTCAGTCACAACTAATGGGGTTCCTCCGTTAGAAGATATTTTCCTTACTTCCTCAGCGGTATCTTCGGGGAAATTAAAGCCAGCTTTTTGTGTGATATTTCTCATCGCATCAGAAGCACCTTTAAGAATTTGATTTCCGTTGCTTAGTTTAACACCGCTAGACCTTGTTTCTGCAGTAAATTTGATAAAATCCATCCCTTCTTTTTCTGATGATGAAACAGCGCCAATGGGTAAAAGCTGATTGGCCAACTCTACGATTGATTTCCCTTCTGGTGTATCATCGGGGATTGAACTTAATAAACAAAGCTTTATAAAAACTTCTTTTGGTATTCCTTTAGAAGGATAAAATTGTGTTGCCTTTCTGTTACCTATGGTGATGGTGCCCGTTTTATCTAACAATAAAACATCAATATCACCAGCAGTCTCAACCGCTTTACCAGATTTAGTAATCACATTAGCTCTTAAAGCCCTGTCCATACCTGCTATACCAATTGCAGAAAGTAAACCACCAATGGTTGTAGGGATTAAACAAACAAAAAGAGAGATTAAAGCCGCGATGGTAATTGGCGTATTTGCATAATCGGCAAATGGTTTTAAAGTGATACAAACAATGATGAATACCAATGTAAAACTTGCTAATAATATGGTTAAAGCAATTTCATTAGGTGTTTTTTGACGAGAAGCACCTTCTACCAAAGCAATCATTTTATCTAAAAAGCTTTCGCCTGGCGAAGTACTTACCATGACTTTTATCTCATCAGAAAGTACTTTTGTACCTCCAGTTACTGATGATTTATCACCACCAGATTCTCTAATAACTGGTGCTGATTCTCCTGTTATGGCCGATTCATCTATGGTTGCAATACCTTCAATTATTTCTCCATCAGTTGGGATGGTATCACCAGTTTCACAAATAAAAACATCGCCTTTTTTAAGCTGACTTGAAGAAACTTGTTGAATGGTTCCATCTGCTAAAATTAATTTAGCGGGAGTTTCTTCCCTAGTTTTTCGTAAACTATCTGCTTGTGCTTTTCCTCTTGCTTCGGCGATAGCCTCGGCAAAATTTGCAAACAAAAGCGTAAGGAATAGCACTAAAAAGACGAAAAAGTTATAAGTTACAGAACCTTGACCATTATTACTGATAGAATAAAAAGTAACATAAGCCATTACCAAAGTACCAATCTCTACAGTAAACATGACCGGGTTTTTAATCATTACCCTTGGATCTAATTTTACAAAAGATTGTTTTAGTGCAGTTTGAACCAATGCTGGCTCGAATAATTTATTGGATTGAGATTTCATTTTTTATAGTATTACTGAGAATAGGAAATAGGTGCTTTATATGGAGAGATAGAGAATAGAGGCCATTTTCGCATTTACCCCCTTCTATTTTAAATTCCTTAAAGTCTATTCCTATTTTTATGTATATTAAGATTTTAAATTAATAAGCTAGTTTGTGAAACCACACCAAAATTTAGAAGTATGGAAGCAAAGTTTTTCTCTTGTTAAAAAATTATATGCCCTAACTTCTGCTTTTCCAACTGAAGAAAAATTTGGACTTACCTCACAAATTAGAAGGGCCTGCACTTCTGTTCCAGTTAATATAGCGGAAGGTTCTGCCAGAAGATCTGATAAAGAGCTGCTACAATTTTTATACATATCTCTTGGTTCTGCTAGCGAGTTAGATACATTGTTATTGTTATCCAAAGAGCTTGGATTTATAAGTAATGATGATTGCGAAATGGTATTAAAAGATTTAGACTCCATATATAAGTTACTTTTAGGTTTTATCAATACTGTTAAAAAAAGAATCATGGCTGTAAGCAAATAGGAGATTGAAAATAGAGAGCATGAAATAGTCTCATCTTTTAATTTTATCATGCTATAATCAATAATTCTCATTTTCTTCAATCTATTTCTATTCCCTCTATTCTATTCCCTACTCCCCTTATTCTATTCCCTCCATTCTATTCCCTATTCCCTTTATTCTATTCCCCCTTATTCTATTCCCTTAATCCAATCATAGTAAAGTATTCTGCCAAAGGACCCAATGCCAAAGCAGGAAAATAGGAAAGTGCGTTTAAAACTAGAATGACTGCAAATGTCATTAAAGCGAAAGTTTTGGTATCTGTTTTTAGCGTACCTGCCGATTCTGGAATATATTTCTTGGCACCTAATAAACCTGCAATGGCTATTGGACCAATGATAGGTAAGAAACGACCAAGGAATAAAACTATGCCTGTTGAGATATTCCAGAAAATATTATTATCTCCCAAACCTTCAAAACCAGAACCGTTATTGGCATTAGATGAAGTCATTTCATATAACATTTCTGAAAAGCCGTGGAAACTTGGATTATTCAACCAATTTGCTGGTTTCACTGCCCAATCGGCATCGCCATAGGCTCCAAATACAAAAGTTGCTATTGCTGTGCCTGCTAAAATCAATAACGGACTTAATAAGGTGATGATGGCTGCAATTTTTATTTCTCTGGCTTCTACCTTGTGTCCTAAAAACTCAGGCGTTCTGCCTACCATTAAGCCAGAAATAAACACTGCGATGATGAGATAAATAAAGTAATTCAAAATACCTACTCCGCAACCGCCATAAAACGAATTAATCATCATCCCTAAAAGTTGATATAATCCTGATAAAGGCATTCCACTATCATGCATAGAATTTACTGATCCTGTGGAAATAATCGTAGTAACAGTACTCCAATAGGCTGATGCTGCAGGTCCAAACCTTACTTCTTTGCCTTCCATGGCTCCAGTGCTTTGGCTAATTCCTAATTTTTCTATGGCAGGATTACCCCCCAATTCACTCATAATGGTTGGTATCAGGAGCATAAACATCCCAATGGTCATCACCCCAAAAATGGTCCAGGCAAATTTTCTCTTTCTGATAAAATATCCAAAAGCTAAAACCATAGCTATAGGAATAATCATTTGAGAAATCACCTCAACCATATTGGTTAAATAACTTGGATTTTCTAACGGATGCGCAGAATTTACACCAAACCACCCTCCTCCGTTTGTTCCTAAATGTTTTACAGCAATCATTCCAGCAGCAGGCCCTCTTGATACATTTACCGTATCTCCTTGCAAAGAAATGAATTGATCTTTTCCTTCGTAACTGGTTGGTGTACCATTAAAAGCTAATATTAAACCTACAATTAAAGAAAGTGGAAGTAATAATCTGGTTATTGATTTCACAAAAAATTCCCAAAAATTACCTAGGGTAGTAGTGGTTTTATCTCTAAATGCTTTAAAGAACACTACTGCTGCTGCAATACCTGTTGCTGCACTTGTAAAATGCAAAAACATGATTACAAATTGTTGGGTAAAATATGTTAAGCCAGATTCGCCCGAGTAATGCTGTAAATTACAGTTTACGACGAAACTGATGATGGTATTGAATGATAAATCAGGACTCATCCCTGCGTTTCCATCAGGGTTTAGTGGTAATTTATCTTGATACATCAAAACAAAAAAACCATAAACTAACCAAACAGAATTAATGGTTAACATGGCTTTTAAATGTTGCTTCCAGGTCATTTGCTCTTTAGGATTGATGCCGGATAGCTTATAAATGATGCTTTCAAAGGGTTTTAAAAAGTCTGTCCATGTTTTTTCTCCAGCAAATACTTTTGCCAGGTATTTTCCAAGTGGTACAGCAATTACCAAGGTGATGGCAAATGAAGCTATAATTCCAAGTAATTCAGTATTCATGATGAAGGGTTAAAATTTTTCGGGCTTTAGCAGTACATAAACCATGTAAATGAAAACTGCTATGGATATAATTAATAAATAAATCATTGTTTTGGGGATTAAATTTTCTCGAACCAGTTTATACATTTAAATGCAAGCCAGCAGAGTAGTAAAAGGGTTAGCAATAAGATGAGTATAAGCATGATTAAGATTTTAAAAAGATGTTTGAAAGAATAGAGATAACAGCTAAGCTTAGCATTAAACCCATAAATACTTGGTATGGTGTGGGTTTGTAATGATTTGATTTTTCCATATTTGTGATATTAATTTTGATAGCCCATACCAAAACAAATACCCTAGTGAAATTTAGGAAAAGAATAAAATCAATAAGCTGATTATCAGTGCATTTAATAAAAAGCACTCATCATAAGAATTATAAAAGCCTATCAAAATGGAAGGGTAGATTTTCAAATTGGTAGGCTTTGGGGAAAAGATGATAACCATACAGCTTATTGATAAATCAAAAGCTGATTAAAAATAATATCGTGTAAGCTTATTTTAAACCGTATTCTTCTAACTTGCGATAGAGGGTAGTTAAACCAATATTGAGTAGCCTAGCGGCCTCGGTTTTATTTTGACTGGTGTGATGTAAAACTTTAAGGATGTGCTGTTTTTCGATGGTTTGCAAATCAAAAGCATTAAGATTTGAATCTGATTTATTAAACTCCCAGGGAAGCAAAGAGCTGTCTAACTCATCAGCGGAAGCTAAAATAACCGCTCTTTCTATCATATTTTTTAATTCTCTGACATTCCCTTTCCATTGGTGAGCTTTCAACTCTTTTAAAAAATCTGGAGATATTTTTTTCACTCCTTGATTGATTTTAGCAGCAAATTCTTTGAGGTAAAAATCAGCCAATAATTCAATATCTTCTTTTCTTTGGTTTAAGGATGGAATGGCTATAGAAAAAACCGATAGTCGATAAAAAAGATCTAATCTAAACCTGTTTTCTTCCGCTTCTTTTTGTAAATTTCTATTGGTAGCAGCAATAATTCTTACATCTACTTTTATGGTTTCAGTAGCACCTACTTTTATAAAAGTACCTGTTTCTAAAACACGTAATAATTTGGCTTGTAAATCAATATCAAGTTCGCCAATCTCATCTAAAAACAAAGTACCTGAATGAGCTTCTTCAAACAAGCCTTTTTTATCTTTTAATGCCCCGGTAAATGCGCCTGCTTTATGCCCAAATAGTTCGCTTTCTAATAATTCTTTTGATAATGCACTACAATTGATAGCTACAAATTTTTTATTTGCTCTTTTGCTTTCGTAATGAATGGCATTGGCAAAAACCTCTTTTCCAGAACCAGTTTCTCCTAAAAGTAAAACAGTGGTATCAGTTTTAGCTACTTTTTCGGCCAAGTTTATCACTTCCTTTATGGCATCTGATTTACCAATGATAGACCTAAAACTAAACTTACCAGCTATTTTAGCTTCCAATTCTAGAACTCTCCGCTGTAATAAAGATTTTTCCATTGCTTTGGCTATCAAAGGGATAATTTTATCATTATCATCTCCTTTAGTGATATAGTCAAAAGCTCCATTCTTTATAGCTTGTACACCATCAGAAATATTTCCATAGGCAGTTAAAAGGATAACTTCAGGTATGGGATATTGCTCTTTTATTTTTTTTACAAATGTAACCCCATTACCATCTGGCAGTTTTACATCGCATAATATGATATCTACATCGTACTGCTCAAGTTTCTTTAATGCAGTTTTACAATCTGCAGCCTGTATAACTTCAAAACCCTCCAGTGTAATTATCCTGGCCATCAGAGTTCTTAGTTTATCTTCATCATCTATCAGTAATACTTTTCTCAAAATATGATGCTTATATTATGATGTAAAGGTATTGTTTATTTCTATTTTACAAGATAGTACGAATAATTGACTATACGTATTGCTTTGGGTTAAAGCATAGCCCTATGTAAGAAAGAAATTATAATTTATTTAGGCTAATGTAATCGTTTAAAATTTACCTGCTTATCATCAGGTTATTGTCTAATAAGGCTGTATCAAAATTTTTCATGTTAATTGCCAATATATTGGCTGTGGTAAAGCTGATATACTTAAAAAGTACCTTTAATTTATGCTTTACTGATAAGAACATGAGTTTGATACAGCCTTATACCACATTTAAAATGAATTTAAGTTGGATAACCTATTTTTTCTACTTGTAAATTTATACGTTAGCTCATTCTTAAAACTGATATCCCAGAACCAAATCAAACTGTCCGCCTGTTAAACCTTGTAAGCCTTGCGGCTCTGTACTATACATCATAGACAAGAGTAACTTCTTCTGATGCAAGAAACCAAAACCACCCGTAAATGTCTTATTACTATGATACATGGTATAAACTTTTAACTGCTCTATACTTAACTCTGTGGCTACATCCCATTGGTTTTCAAATCCTTTTACGCCTCTGTATGCAATTAATGGTTTTAGCATTAAACTACCATCATTCACTAAGTCTATTTTATAACTTAAAGCACTATAAAATGTTGCATAATTTACTGCTGAAAACTGATTCTGGCGTCTTTGGTTTAGATTAAGATAGCTAAACTGAGCCTCTATTTTTTTGCCTATATAAGCCACACCAAAATTTCCATCTAAATAACTCCTTTGGTTATTGTAAGCAGCAAACGCAGGGTCTAGGTTCCCATTAGAAGTTGCGTCACCTTGGTCAAATCGGTTTTGTGCCCAACTTAATGATACGCCAAATCTTAGGCTCTGTTCATCGTTCAAGTTAACTTTATAAGCATAACTACCCATCGCTTGGCTTCTTCTTAGTAATCCTGCTTTATCACTCATGTAATTGAAACCTACCGAGGCTTTTTCCGTTACTCGTCCTGCTAATGAAAACGACATTAATACAGGTGCGCCATCTATTTTATTCCATTGGTCACTATAATTAGCAAATACATTCAACTTTCCGTTATAGCCTGCCATTGCCGCATTTACTAAATAGGGGTTTTGGTAATACTGGCTCTTCATTGGGCTTATTTGTGCTGATACCCTTAATCCGGTTAATAATCCGATAATCAACAGGGTGGTTTTGATATATGTTCTCATGTTATTGTCCTCCTTATTTTATAATCGTGATGTATCCTTTTACTGGTCTGATGCTTGTATCATCAAACTTAAAGAAGTAATAGTAGGTACCATCATCTACAGGTTGGCCATCTATTTTTCCGTCCCAATCATTTTGATAACCTCGCGTTCTATACAATACTCTACCTCCTCTATCAACAATCATTAATTCATGGTTCGGGTAAGTCTCAATATTCTGAACTTTCCAGACATCATTTATACCATCTCCGTTTGGCGAGAAATTATTGTCTGCAACAATCACATAATCATCTTTTACCCTTACGGTGATGGATGACGTGGTGGCAAAACCTGAACTATTGGTGATGGTTACGGTATAGGTTGTTGTTGTACTAGGGCTAGCAACTGGATTGCTGATGTTATAATTGCTCAATCCTGCTCCACTCCAGCTGTAACTTTGTGCATCTACGGCTTCTAACTTTAATTTAGAACTCAAACCCTTTCCTATTTCTGGATTAGCGGTATAAGGAGTTTCTAAATTACTGCCTATATCAGTTCCTGTACCGGTAAGAATTGGTGCGGCATCTACTGTTAAGGTAAAGCTTCTGCTAGTTTGATCTGCGCCGCCATTAGCTGTGCCTCCATTATCACGTACTGTTACGGTTAATGTAGCCGTTCCGGTTTGTCCGTTATTGATGATATAGCTAATTTGGTTATTATTAGCGCTTAGGCTTTGGAATAAACTTGGATTATTGCTTGTTACCAGTGTTTGAACGCTTTGATTGGTTTCTGGTCCGGCAGTAACATTTTGTAAGTTAATTCTTTCTGTTACACCTTCACGGAAGTAAATTCTTTGGTTAGCGATAGCATTAATCGTTGGAGTTTCATTTACATCACTTAAGTTTACTGTAAAAGTTTGATCTAAACTGAAACCAAATTGGGTGGTACTTCTTACCCTTATTTGGTAGCTCTGCTTATTCTCAAAGTTTAAGCTACTTGCTGTTTGTAACTGATTGCCATTGATAACAAAACTAGCATTATCTGTTGAGCCTACTCCTGTAACTAAACTATAGGTAAAGATAGCATTAGGGTCATCAGAAGTACTGCTCAAAGTTCCTGCTAACGTTCCTGATGGTCTGTTTTCAAATAAAGTTACTGATGCTAGACTCACACTGGTTGGTGCACCTGGTATAACTTGTAATATTCCATTTACAAAACTGATGTTATAGTTTTGTGCTGTAGCTCCGGATACAGCTATTGGATAACTTCCTAATGGACTATTTAATACCGCCGTAGTACTAAAACTAGGCTGAGTTATCAATACTGTTGCATCTTCTCCGGCTACAAAACCATTATAATTTGCAGTAAATACAGGGTTTGCTGTACCCACAAACTTTTGTTTATCTGCTGCTGTAATGATTAATGCTTTAGCTGTGATGTTAGCTGTAGTGCTAGCGGTAGTATTTACTGTATAATTTCCTGCATCTGTACCGCTGATGCTAATACCTGATACTGATACTGCTTTGCCTGTGCTTACATTTCTATCGTTAAACGTGGCTGTAGTATAAGCTGCTGTTAATACATCACCCGATATTCTATCATCAGATAATGTAACGGTTGCTGATGTATTAGCATTATACTCTTTGTTAACACCTGTTGCTGTTACCAATAGAGGTTTTGCGGTGATATTTGCTGTAAAGCCTGTAGTTGGTTGTGTTAAGGTATAATTAGTTGCTGCTGTTCCACCTAAAGTATAATTACCTGTAACAGTAATGGCTTTTCCTGCTCCTACATTTTTATCATTAAAACTTGCTGTTGCTGTTCCGCCGATGGTAACATTATCACTACCTACTATTCCATTAAGGCTGGCCGTTCCGGTAATGGTTGCAGCGGTAGTTCTATCGTATACTTTTTGAGCAATACTTATTCCTGTTACAGTTAACGTTTTCGGATTTACCGTACTGCTTATGGTAGCTATCTTAACACTATCAGCATTTAGGCTGCTTAGTGCTATGTTACCGATGTAATTTCCTGCTGGCGTGTTAGCTGCTAGTCTGATATAAACAGGGGTACTATTTATGGTACCTGTAGTTCCTACTGTTAGGGTAGAAGTAAAGGTTGTATTATCTGCGGAAACCTCGAAACCTGTAGGCGGAGTTACTTTGATACCTGCTTGCATACTTGCACCTGAAACATTGAAACTAATAGCACTTGAAGGAGTTCCATAAGTAGTGCTCATGGCTGTTAAAGTCCCACTACTTGAAATAACTGGTGGGTCTATATTCTTTAATACTGAGAAACTATTAGCATTAATATTAGTCACCACTAAATCTGATTTGCCATCTCCATCTAAATCACCAATTGCTAAACTTCTCGGATTATTACCCGTTGTAAAATCTACTTTTGTTACAAATGAACCTGAAGTAATACTTCCGTTACTACTAGTATTTCGTAATACAGAGACACTGTTAGAACCAGAATTTGTAACTGCTAAATCTGGTTTACCATCTCCATCCAAATCACCAACTGCTAATGAATATGGGAAAGATGCTGTTGGAATACTTATTCTAGATGCAAACGAACTGGTGGTGATACTTCCACTGCTACTGGTATTTCTAAGTACTGAAACGCTGTTGGTAGTTAAACTTGTTGCTGCTAAATCTAATTTACCATCTCCATCTAAATCTGCTATGGCTAAGCCATATGGGATAGCTCCTGTAGGGAAATCTACCTTTGTTGCAAACGAACTAGATGTGATGCTGCCAATATTACTAGTGTTATGAAATACCGAAATATCATTAGAAGACACATTAGCCACAGCCAAATCTGGTTTACCATCTCCATCTAAGTCTGCTATCGCTAATGAATTTGGAGTAGAACCCACTACTAAATCTACTCTAGGGTCAAAAGAACTTGTGGTAATGCTTCCTATAGTACTTTTATTACGAATGACTGAAACAACGTTTGTGGTGTAACTGACAACTGCTAAATCTAACCTACCATCTAAATCTAAATCTGCTAGCGCTACTGGACGAGGATTATTTCTAGTTGCTAGATTTATACTTGGCGCAAACGAACTGGTGGTGATACTTCCACTAGTACTGGTATTACGATATATTGAAACATTTCTATCACCATCATTAGTCACTACCAAGTCAGGTTTACCGTCTCCGTCTAAATCTCCTATCACTACACTATATGGGTAATTTCCTGTTGCAAAATCTACCTTAGGTGCAAAACTACCTGATGATATACTTCCATTTGTGCTTGTATTACGATATATAGACAGCGTATTTGAGGATTCATTTACTACTGCCAAATCAGATTTTCCGTCTCCATCCAAATCACCTATAGCTATAGAAAATGGCGCAGAACCTGTTGTAAAATCTTGTCTTGGAGCAAAATCACCTGCTGTTAATTTAGTTTTCGCTGGACTATAAACGGGATTGAAATTAACTGCGCTTTGTGCTACTAAACCAGTGGTAGAATTTAAAGTAGTAATTGGGCCATATGTAGCTCCTACTGGTACAGTTACCGTTAAACTAGTAGTTGTTGCCGCATTTACTGTTGCTTGGGTAGCACCAAAGAAAACAATATTGTTTGCAGGAGTTGTATTAAAGTTTGTACCTGTAATGGTTACCACATCTCCCGGCTTTGCACTAGCTGGACTGAAACTCACAATGGTTGGTGGAGCTATAAAAATCACGATATTTTTATTTGCCCCTAATGAACCCGCCGCCCCTGGCGATGCCAAAGTTAAGTTGGCATCCACATTGGTGATTCCCTTAACGGTACCACCGTTTAAGCTTAAAGCTGATATTGAAGTATAATCTAAATCTGTACTTACGTCTCCGGCTTGTACGGTATAATTAAAAGTTAGGGTATCCGTACCGCTACCAGAGATATAATTGGCCCATTGGTCTATTGTACCTGTTTCTAAACGAAGTCTTGGATTACCAGTAACATTCACGATTCTATCAAAAGCAACTTTTACTGGAATGATTTCACCTAACTGATAAGTAGCATTAGCTGCTGATGAGCTGACTAGGTTTACTCTAGGAGCAATATCCGCATTACGTAAAACAGAGATAGAATTTGATAAGGTATTGCTATTGGCTACTACTAAATCAGGACGACCATCGCCATCAAAATCTGTTAAAGCTACAGAAACAGGATTAGTACCAGCTGTATGCATCGTCTTATCAAAACTAAAAAATGCACTAGTACTGCTGTTGTTAAAAATATTAATTGTACTGGCATTGATATTAGCTACAGCTAAATCTACTTGGCCATCACCATCTACATCACCCATGGTAAGTTCTCTTGGGCTATCCATAGCAAAATTAGGCTGGCCATCAGCAAAACTAATGATGGCACTAGTTCCAGTGTTTTTGTAAAAAGAAACGGTATTTGAGTTGGTATTAGAAACCGCTATATCGGCTTTACCATCTTGGTCTAAATCACCAATCACTATGGATAGAGGGAAAGACTGTGTATCATAACTATTATCTAAAACAAAACTTAGTGTATTAACCGAGCTTGTATTACGATACAAGGCTAACTTACTGGCTCCAAAATTGGTGATAGCTATATCTAATTTACCATCTCCGTTTACATCTCCTAAAGCCAATGCAGAAGGATTGCTACCTGCACCCGTACTCAATGTATTTGATGAAGCAAAAGTAATTACTCCAACATTACTGGTATTTCTAAATATAGAAAAGCTATTATTCCCGAACTCATTGATAACTAAATCAAGTTTACCATCGCCATCCAAATCTCCAATTTTTATTTGGCCTGGATTACTTTGTGTAATATAATCTTGTTTTGTTTCAAAACTGATGGTTCCGCTTGATCCATTATTTCTTAAAATAGAAATGCTATTTGATGATGAATTGACAATGGCTAAATCTAGTTTACCATCACCATCAAAATCTCCAGATTGAATAGAAACTGGCGTATTATCGGTTGCAAAATCTATCTTATTAGCAAAGCCAATAGCTGTTCCGTTCCCTGTATTCCTAAAAATAGAGATGTTATTGTCTGAACTGTTAACCACAGCTACATCAGGGTATCCATCACCATCAAAATCTCCTGTAGTTAAAGCGGATGGTCTATTACCAGTGGCAAAATCTACCTTAGGCTCAAAATCAGAATTAGCAAAAGTAAGTTTAGATGGACTGTAAATGGGGTTAAAACTTGATGGGCTTTGTGCAATTAAGCCTAAACCGGTATTTAATACGGTAATAGGTGCATAAGTAGCGCCTATTGGTACGGTAACCGTTAAACTGGTAGCTGTTGCCGCTGTAACAGTTGCTTTAGTAGCACCAAAAAATACTACATTATTAGTTGTTGTAGTGTTAAAGTTTGTTCCAGTAATGGTTACTGCATCACCTGGTTTGGCACTAAGTGGCGCAAAACTGCTAATAGTGGGTGGTAATTCTGCATTTATTAATACTGAAACTTTATCTATACTTCCAGAATTTGCAGTAACTAAATCAGGTTTTCCGTCGCCATTCAAATCACCTATTGCTACTGAAAGGGGTTGATCGCCAGTAGAAAAATCCACTTTATCAGCCAGACTAATCGAACCACTGCTTGAGGTATTTCGATATATCGAAACAAGACCAAAACTAAAATCCGTTAGTGCAATATCTGGTTTTCCATCACCATCAATATCACCTGTAGCTATACCAAAAGAACCACCAAAAAAATCATAGCTCTTAACAGCCCCAAAACTTATACTACCACTTGTAGAAGTGTTAGGGTAAATTATTAATTTAGGATCCCCTAAAGTGTTGGTAACCAACACATCAAATTTACCATCACCGTCTATATCAGCAAGAGAACAAAAGGAAGAAAATGTTTCTGTAGCAAAATCTGATTTAGGAGCAAAACTCAATACCCCATTGGTAGAAGTGTTTAATAATATTGAAATGCTATTTGGGCTTCTATTTAATGCTACAACATCCAGTTTACCATCACCATCCATATCTCCAATAGCTATACCAGAGGCATCGTTTCCTGTTAGAAAATTTTGACTGTTAACAAAACTTATAGAGCCACTTACAGAAACATTTCTCAAAATACTAATAGTACCGTCATTTGTACTTGATACAGCTATCTCTGGCTTACCATCGCCATCTAAATCGCCAATAGCTAAAAATGATGGGGTTGAACTTACTGCTAAATCTACTTTACTTGCAAAACTTATATTACCTATGGTAGATGTATTTCTTAAGACAGATACACTATTTGAGTTTTGGTTTACTACAGCAATATCCAACTTACCATCTCCGTCTAAATCTCTTATTGCAATGGCAACAGGCTTTAAACCAACCGAAAAATCAATTTTTGCGGCAAAGTTTGAGGTATTTCCAGCTGTGGTATTTCTAAATATTGATATGGTATTTGAATTTGAGTTAGCTGCAATTATTTCCGACTTTCCATCTCCATCCAAATCTCCTATTACAACACCATAAGGAATACTCCCTGCAATAATATCCGTTTTTGGATTCATAGAAATAATTCCTGTTTTTACAGGATCAAATAATGGATGAAAATTACGATTGCTAGAGGCAGATAAACTTGTACTTAAATTTGAAACTGAAATTGGTGCATAAGTTGCTCCTAGAGGAACCGTTACCGTTAAACTGGTTGCGGTTGCTGCTGTTACTGTTGCTTTTGTTGCTCCAAAAAACACCACATTATTAGCTGCTGTAGCATTAAAGTTAGTTCCTGTGATGGTGACTATATCCCCAGGTTTGGCAGATGATGGACTAAAAGACGTGATGGTTGGAGGCGGAATCAATATCACTAAATTTTTATTTGCTCTTAATGAACCCGTTGCCCCTGGTGTTGGTAAAGTAAGAATAGCGTTTAAAGTTGTTGGTACACTGGTTATAGCACCTCCGTTTAAAGCTAATGCAGTGGTAGAGGTATAGTCTAAATCAGCACTTACATCTCCGGCTTGTACAGTATAGTTGAAAGTTAAAGTATTGGTTCCGGTACCGGATGTATAATTGATAATACGGTCTGTAGCACCTGTTTCTAGCGTTAATTGCGGTGTTCCTGTAACATTTACAGCTTCATTAAAAATTATAGTAATAGGAATCTGCTCTCCAGGTAGGTAGCTTCCATTTGTTTTTGTAGAGGTTACATTGGTAATGGTTGGGGGTATTTCAGTATTTCGTAAAACGGATACTCCATTTGACTGCGAATTAGCAGTTGCAATATCTGGCTTACTATCTCCATCTAAGTCTGCAATCCTTATAGATAGTGGAGATGAACCTACATTAAAATTAACCCTTGTAGCTAAACTTGAAGTGCTTATACTACCTACGGAACTCGTATTTCTGAAAATTGATACTGTACCAGAATTCGCATTTGCAGTTGCAAAATCTGGCTTAGCATCTCCATCTATATCACCAATAGCTAGGGCGTATGGGCCATTACCCGCACCAGTTGCAAAATCAACTTTTGTGGCAAAAGAACTGGATGCTATATTTCCTGTCGAATGAATATTTTGAAATACTGATAAACTATTGTTATTTCTATTTGCAACTATTAATTCGGGTTTGCCATCTAAATCAACATCTGTAATTGAAACAGCCCAAGGTCCAAGTTCTGTATTAAAATCAACTTTAGTGGCAAATGAACTACTTGATATATCACCACCTACATGTGTATTTTGGAAAATAGAAACTGTGTTAATAGAAGCATTGGCAGTGGCAATATCAAGCTTCCCATCGCCATCTATATCTCCAACTGTAATTGATTGAGGGGAAGCGCCTGATGCAAGAGCAAAATCAACTTTTGCGGCAAATGAATTAGTTGTTATAGAACCGCTAGATGCTGTATTTTGTAATACAGAAAAAGTATTATGGCCAGGGTTAGCTGTTGCTATATCTGGCTTACCGTCTTTATTAAAATCTCCAACGGCAATTGATGTTGGCTGTAGGCCTGTAGCAAAGTCAACTTTTGCAGCAAATGAAGATGTTGTGATGCTTCCAGTAGTACTGGTATTACGAAATACCGAAACACTATGACCTCCATAATTTGCCACAACAATATCTAACTTACCATCACCATCAAAGTCAGTAATTGAAACTGCAATTGGAAAAGTCCCTGTTGTAAAATCAACTTTTGTAGCAAATGAACTAGAAGTGATACTTCCACTAGAACTTGTATTATGAAATACAGATAGGGTATTGGATCCGTAATTAACAGCTGCCATATCTAGCTTACCATCTCCGTCTAAATCTCCAGTAGCAACAGAATAAGTTGAGTTTCCGGCTGAAAAATCTTGCCTTGGTGAAAAATCTAATAGTGAAATCCCTGTTTTAGATGGACTAAAAGTTGGTGTAAAATTACTTAAGGTTTGCGCTGATAAACTGTTACCTGTGTTTAAAACAGAAATTGGTGCATAACTTGCCCCTGTTGGTACGGTTACCGTTAAACTTGTAGCACTTGCCGCGGTTACTGTTGCTTTAGCGGTTCCAAAAAATACCACATTGTTGTTTGCAGTAGCATTAAAGTCTGTTCCTGTTATGGTAATTACATCGCCTGGTTTTGCACTTAAAGGACTAAAACTGGTAATTGTTGGAGGAATTAAATCAGTGTTGCGCAATATAGCAATGCTATTTGAGCCAAAATTAGTCACCGCCATATCTGGCTTACCGTCGCCATCCAAATCGCCAATAGCTACTGAATATGGATTTGTGCCTGTTGTAATATCTACTTTGCTAGCAAAACTCACTATACCACTACTGCTTGTATTGCGTAATACTGAAACAGAGTTATCGTTAAAATTAGTTGCCGCTAAATCTGGCTTCCCATCTCCATCTATATCGCCAATGTTTACTGAAAAAGGAGATGTTACCGTGGCAAAATCAACTTTGCTAGCAAAACTGACTATACCAATACTACCCGTATTGCGTAATACACCAACAGTGCCAGCGCTACCATTAGCCACTGCCAAATCTAGCTTTCCATCCCCATCTATATCACTAATGCTTACAGAGGAAGGACGTGTGTTAGTAACAAAATCGACTTTGCTGTCAAAACTCACCACACCGATACTGCTAGTATTACGTATTACTGAAACCGTATTACTATGAGAATTAGCTGTCGTTAAATCTGGCTTGTTATCCCCATCCATATCTCCTATGGCTACTGAATTTGGGTTTGTACCTGTGGCAAAATCAATTTTACTAGCAAAACTCAATGTACTATTACTACTGGTATTGCGAATTACCGAAACTGTACTGCTACTAGAATTACAAACTGCTAAATCTGGCTTCCCATCTCCGTCTATATCACCTACGGCCACCGCAACTGGATTTATACCTGCGGTAAAATTGACAATACTGCTGAAACTCAATACGCCAATGCTGCCCGTATTGCGTAATACACCAACAGTGCCATTGTTAAAACTAGCTATCGCTAAATCTGGTTTGCCGTCTCCATCTATATCACCTATGGCTACTGAATATGGAGATGAACTTGTTGTAAAATCGACTTTGCTAGCAAAACTCACCGTACCACTACTACCAGTGTTTAGTAAAATAGAAACTGTATTACTACCAGAATTAACAATTGCTAAATCTGGCTTCCCATCCCCATCTATATCTCCATTTGCTACTGAAAGGGGACGTGAGGCTGTGGCAAAGTCAACTTTAGGATCCATGGTGATTACACCTGCTTTGTTAGGGCTAAAAGTAGGGTTAAAAAACACTGTGCTATAAGTTGCTAATGTAGTAGCAGTGTTTAATAAAGTTATAGGGGCATAAGTAGCACCAGTAGGTACTGTTACAGTTAAACTAGTAGCTGTTGCCGTATTAACGGTTGCCCTAGTTGCACCAAAAAATACCACATTGTTTGTAGTGGTGGTATTAAAGTTTGTTCCTGTTATCGTAACCGCATCACCCGGTTTGCCGTTTACAGGGCTAAAGGAAGTAATGGTGGGTATTTGTGCTAAGAGCGCTTTACTAAAAAATATTAACGTAAAAAAAAGTAGTGCTTTTTTCATATTTTAAAATATATATGGTGCTTGTTTATCGCTTTAATTTTTAAACATTCAAAAAAGCCTGTTAATAAAATAGTTTACTAACAGGCTTTTGAATTTTTGCTATTGTTTAATCATTTGCTTAGTTATGAGCTTACCTTCTCCAGATAATCTGATATTGTAAATACCGCTTCCAAGTTTGCTAATATCTAAACTGATGCTGTTTTCTTGCTTATCGATAGTTTGACTCATTAATATCTTACCTGTTAAGTCTATCACCTCTAATTTTTGGTAAACATCAGCCTCAAAACTTAAATTAATTAAACTGATTGCTGGGTTAGGGTAAACTGTTAACTCTTTTGAACCAAACGTTACATTTACAGCTCTTACACCTAAATCTGTTTGTTTACCATTATCATCATATTGTATTAATTGATAATAATTTGAACCACTAGCTGGTCTAGTGTCTGTATAATCATACTGTGTTTGTTGTGTTGAGTTGCCTGCACCGGTTACTTTAGCTATGGAACTAAAATTTTTACCATCTGTTGATTTTAAAATTTCAAAATAGCTGTTATTCGTTTCCTGTGCGGTTAGCCAATTTAACTGCACTGTTCCATTAGTTTGAAGTTTAGCTTGGTAACTTATTAATGATACTGGTAAAGGAACTATATCTGCATTCCTAATAACTGAAACATTATCAGAGTATTCGTTTGCAACTATTAAGTCGGGTTTGGTGTCTCCGTCTATATCACCTACAATGACGTTTCTAGTTACTAGACCAGCCGTAATTTGAACTACAGAAGTGAAGCTAACACTACCAATGTTAGAAGTATTTGGTAAAATATTCACATTGCTAATATTCGTAGTCACCAAATCTGGTTTTCCATCGCCATCCATATCACCTAAAGCAAAAGAATCATGAGAACCTAAGAAAAAATCAACCTTTGTGGCAAAACTGATATTTCCTGGTGTGGAGGTATTTAGAAAACATGAAATTCTTGCATCAAAACCGTAAGTTACTGCCACATCCAGTTTTGTATCTCCATCTAAATCGCCAATTACCATAGAAACATCATATTCTCTAGTACTTCTATAAACACCATTTGCAAAATTTATCCCCCCATTTATAGATGTATTACGAAATACGCCAAATCCCCCATCTACCCCTAATACCAAATCTAATAGGTTATCTCCGTCTATATCTGCTGCAGTAATATTATAGGTGTAAAGCGACCCAACAATAGTTGTTGGGCTACTAAAACTTATGCTTCCGCTTGAGGATGAGTTAGGATATATCAAAATCTCCAAATCTTTGGCAACTGCAATATCAGGTCTGCCATCGCTATTAAAATCCCCAATGGTAAACCAAGAATAAAAGCTAGCGTTAACAACCAAAAATTCTTTTGCAGCAAAGCTAATATTGCCACTGGTTGATGTATTTCTAAATATTGAAATATTGGGACTAGCTGATGAATTAGATACAATTAAATCGGGCTTCCCGTCTCCATCTATATCGCTAATAATTACATTATTAGGAAAATCAGTACTAAGATCAATTTTGGCAGCAAAACTGTTTGTTGAAATACTTCCATTAGTTGCAGTGTTTCTTAGAATTGATATTGTATTACCAATATAATTTGCAACCACCAAATCAGCTTTTCCGTCTCCATCTAAATCACCACTTGCCGTAAATAAAGGGCTATCCCCAGCTGCAAAATCTACTTTATCATCCGTAGTGAATACACCTGCTTTGCTAGGACTAAAAAGTGGATGGAATTTTTTTAAACTTTGGGCAGCTAAAGTTGTACCTGTATTTAAAACATTGAGATAATCGTAAGTTGCTCCCACTGGCACTGTAACCGTTAAACTAGTTGCTGTTGCCGCTGTAACAGTTGCTCTTGTGGCTCCAAAAAACACAACATTGTTTGTTGCAGTAGTGTTAAAACCTGTTCCGGTTATGGTTACCACATCGCCTGGTTTGGCATTTAATGGAGTAAAACTGGTAATTGTGGGAGGTAAATCAGTATTTCTCAATATAGAAATTATATTACTTTGATGATGAGATGTTACCAAATCAGGTTTAGCATCACCATCTAAATCTGCTATAACTACAGAATGAGGATTATTTCCAATACTTAAATTTACAGAAGCGTTAAAGCTTAACATGCCACTGCTACTGGTATTACGTAACAATGAAAATGTATTTGACCCCAAAACAGGCACTACAAAGTCAGGCTTACTGTCCCCGTCTAAATCACCTATGGAGAAATATTCATGAATATTACCAGTTGCAATATCAATTTTAGGATTAAGATTAAAGTTACCGTTACTACTGGCATTAAGAAAGACAGAAATATTACTCGAGTTACGATTAAGTATTGCTAAATCAGACTTTCCGTCTCCGTCAAGGTCATCAATAGCAACCGAAACTGGTCTAGTTCCGGCAGTAAAATCAACTTTTGGATTAAAGCTAACATTACCGATACTACTTGAGTTCATGAATACAGAAAAATTACTGGAGCCAAAATTAGTAACAGCTAAATCAAGCTTTCCATCAATATTTAAGTCTCCAATAGCAATAAATCTTGGGGAAGATCCGGCAACAACATCTACTTTAGATGCAAAACTAAGAATACCAGTAATACTGGTGTTACGTAGTATAGAGATATCGCCAGATGATTCGTTAACTACTGCCAAATCAGGCTTTCCATCTCCATCTAAATCACCAATAGATGATATACGAGGACTACTGCCCGTTGTAAAATCTATTTTGTTATCAAATGAACCTGCATCTAACAAACCAATTGTACTTATATTACGAAATACCGAAATACTAGATGAACCATAGTTGGTAACTACTAAATCAGGTTTACCATCTCCATCTAAATCTCTTATCGCTACTGCAAATGGTTCACTTTCAGTTACAAAATCTACCTTAGTTGCAAAACTGGCTGATGTGATATTTCCAATACTACTTATATTGCGGTATACAGAAACCGTGTTTGAATTCTTGTTAGCAACTGCCAAATCAGATTTTCCGTCTCCATCTAAATCGCCTACTGCTATAAGATGAGGGGCATCACCTGCCACTAAAACTTGCTCTGCCGCAAAATCTGTCGTTGTAATTCCTGTTTTTGTTGGGCTATAAACCGGATTAAAACTACCTAAGCTTTGAGCTGCTAAGCTAGTCCCTGTATTTAATAAGGTGATAGGCGCATAAGTTGCTCCAGTGGGTACCGTTACCGTTAAACTAGTTGTAGTAGCAGAGTTTACTGTTGCGCTAGTTGCCCCAAAAAATACTATATTATTAGCTGGTATGGTGTTAAAGTTAGTTCCCGTTATGGTAACTGCATCGCCTGGTTTGGCACTTGAAGGACTGAAAGAACTGACTGTAGGTGCCTGCGCCTTAACTTGAATTGAAGCAAATAATAAGCTTAATGATAAAAGTATAAGATTTTTTACTCTGAGTGGAGTATAAGATTTACAAGTAAAATTTGTAATCATAAAGTGTCTAAAAATTAAAAAAGAGATTTTATTAAGAGCTTTTAATGCTTCATACAAAACATATTAAACTTTTATGAGATAAAATTAGACTATCGTTTTGAATTTTTGTAGCCAAAAAAGACGGATATATAGCCAAAAAGGACATAATTATCAATAATTGTGGAAATCAAGGCCCAAAAACATCACGAGAATTACATTTTTGGGCAAAAAATGACACAATTTAGCTTTCAGATATTGATTTAAGTTAAGCTGAGCTCTTTTTAATCGAATAAAAAGCCTTTTTATGGGCTCTAATAAAAGAAAATCTTATAAAATAGGTTAATTACCCAAAAAAATTAGAGATTTTGATACATATAGCACATTCAATCTATCTACTATTTGTTTTATATAACTTTATACTATACGCTTGAAGGGTTAGTATGATGATAATTTTTAAAAGCTAAAGTAAATTTACTGGCATTGTTATAACCCATAGTAAAGGCTAAATCTTTAACTTTTATCTTATCTTCTTTCAATAATTTCATCGCTAAATCCATTTGTTTAGCCCTAAACCATTTTAAAGTACTTATTCTAAACCACTGCTTAAATAAGGTTTTAACCTTAGTAGGGGAGGTATTGGTATAATTTGCTAAAAAATTAATCCCCGGAAAATCTTTCAACAAATTGTTCTCTAAATAATCGATGATTTTAATCATGATTAATTTATCTTCTTTAGAAAAATTAATATCTGTTAAATCTTTGGTTATACCATCAAAAAATTCTCCTAATAGGCTTAATGATCTTGACTTAAATAAAAATTTAGCTGATTCTCCTTGACTGATGGACTTGATTCCTAAAAACAATTGTTCAATTTTATACTGGGCATCAACAACCGGATTTTTTATAAATGGGTTGTACTTTAATTCTGAACTAAATAAAACTTTAAGTGGATGGTTATCAGGGAGTTTAGATATAGAAAAATTTCTTTCTAACCAATGCTCATCAAAAGAAAAGCAAATGATAAGATTACTAGAATCTTTATAATGATAAGCATTAAGCTCTTCTCCTGGATGATAAAGCGTCCAAATTTTATCTATCATCGTATGACCATTTAAATTTCCCTTTTTATCATTTTTATCGCTGTAGCTGATGTATGATAAGTTATAGAAACCTTTGGTTACTACTTGATCTTTATTGATGAAAGCTAAATTTGTTTTATAATGGCAATCAGAAATAACAACCCACAATCCCTCTTCAAATTCAAAATAATATAAAGCCCCTTTTAAAAATAATGTATTGGTTTTTAATACTTGCTCATTGGGGTAATGATGCATAAAAGGTAGAGATTTTACCGACTCTACCATTAATTTAGGGTGAGTAAACTGGTATGGAAACTCGAAAAAGCCATTATTATATTTGAAGGCTTTGGCTAAAATTTTCTTTTTCCAATGATTTACAATTTCAAATATATTTTCCAAAATTTTATTGAAATGAAATTAATTTCCTAAGATTAAATAAACGAATAAATGATCAAATCACAAAATTTCAAACTTCAAGTTTTTAAACTTTTCTTATTATCTTTTTTTAGAATTAATTTTTTCTTTTAAATCAATTAATAATTTTATATCGTTCATTATAGCATCAGAATTTGGAATTATTTTATTTGTTGCAGCTATTTTTAAAAAGTATAATAAGTCGCAACATCAATTATTTGTTACATTTTTTAGGAAAATAAACTTATATTTATAATTTTGTAACACAATTTACCACAACTTTATGAGCCAAACATCAGTTTTAAGCAAAAATATTGTTGCCTTTAGAAAACACATGGGGCTAACTCAAGATGCCTTAGCACAATTTCTTGGTGTACAAAGAGAAATGATTAGTTATTTTGAAAGTGGTAGCAGAGAACCTTCTGCAGAGATATTGTTAAAATTAGCAGATCTTTTTGGTTGCGATTTAGAAGACCTTCTAGAAGACAATCCAGAAGCTATTAATACATGCTTAGCTTTCGCATTTAGAGCAGAAGATTTAGCTGTGGAAGATTTAGCTACAATTGCAGAATTTAAAAAAATTGTGAAAAATTATTTAACTCTAAGCAACTTAAAACTTGGCAGCCAGTCCTAATATCATTACAAAAAAAGCAGTTGAATTTAGACAAGAAAACGGTTTAAACAATACAGAACCCATCCTACTTAAAAGTATTTTATTAAGCAATAATGTTCTTACTGTTTACAAACCACTATCCGGAGTATTTTCTGGCATGGCCATTAAAGCAGCTGATAAAAAATTTATATTAATTAATTCTAATCATAGTTTAGGAAAGCAACACTTTACAATTGCTCACGAGCTTTATCACCTATTTAAGCAACCTGATTTTAAATTTCGTTCATGTATTACAGGTAAATTCGATAAATCTGATTTGGAAGAATACAATGCCGATTTATTTGCAGCAGAACTATTACTTCCAGAAGATGGTATTTACAAACAAATACCCGATAATGAATTAAAAAAAGATAAGATTCAGTTACCAACTATCCTTAAACTAGAACAATATTTCTACACTTCAAGGGCGGCTTTACTTTATAGATTAAAAACTCTTAATTTACTGTCAACATCAAAATTTGATGAGTATAGTATAAATATTAAGAGAAGTGCTGTTAACCATGGTTTCGATACTCGTTTATATGAAAAGGGAAATGAGGGTGTAGTTATTGGCCAATATGGGCAATTAGCTAAAGAGCTTTATGATGCAGATGTTATTTCCGAAAGTTTTTATATGTCTTTGATGATGGATATTGGAAAAGATATTTATGCCGACACCTTTGATGAGCCAGAGTCGTAAATACATTTTAGTTGATGCTGATGTACTCAGTCATTTCATGATATCCGGAAATATACTAATATTTCCTAAAATTTTTTCTAATCAAAAAGTGGTTTTAGAAATAGTTGCTGATGAGATTAGAAGGCATCCTAAGTTAAAAGTATACATCAATCAATTGATTCAGCTTAAGCAAATCACAGAAATTCCTTTACCACAAAAACCAGAAATTTTAAAAGAGTTTGCATTACTTAAAAAAACTAAAGGCCCCGGAGAGAGTGCTTGTATGGCTATGGCTCGTTTTTCTAAGGATATTATAGCCTCTAATAATTGGAAAGATATTAAAGCTTATTGTGAAATTCATCAAATTGAATATCTATCTACTATGGATTTCATTTATGAGGCATACCGAAGTAAAATTTTAAGTTTGGCAGAATGCGACTTTATGATATATAACCTTATCACTGCTAAACAACCAGCTAAGTTACCATGTAAAAATCTGGAAGAATACTGTAAAATGAATGGTTTAACGCTCTAGTTCCCTTAACACTAAAAATAAGCCCTCACCTGCAAGCCACCTGTATGAATAGTTCTTACCTCGTTAGACTTTCTTCCTTCATAGGTGAGGTTAAGCTGTATACCATTAGAAATGGTTCTTTGGAAACCGGCAGACCATGTAAGGTTATTGCCAGGCTGTAAACCGTCTAACAATTCGTAGGCAACTGGGGTATTGTTATTGCCTTCAAACTTGTTATTGATGAGATTGATTTGAGCTGTAAAAGTTCCCTTTTTGAGCAGGTTATAACGTACTTCCGAGCCTAAACGAAGGTTTAAAGTTTCTTCGCCACCAAAAGCACTACCATTACTTTGTTTCCTTAAGCCCGAATTTAAGGTGATTTTAAAATCGGTAGTGAATTGGTAGCCAAACTCCGGCTTCAACTCATAAAATGTGATGGCATAATTACGCTCTGCAAAAAGTTCTGAAGTAAAATCTTTAGCTCCGTTTTTAAACTCGATACTAAAATTACTCTTTCTAATAAAGTTCCAACGCAGTCTTAAACCTTGTTCTTGCTGGTTACGACTATCAAAACCGTTGGTAAGTAAAATTTTACTCGCGGTATTTTGGATATTAAAATCAATACCCCAAATAGCATTTAAACGGTTATAAAATAAAGTATTCCTGATGAAAGAATTTAAAGAAACAAGGTCTTGTGCATCAATATTGGTTTGGAAAGGGTTAAATAAAATATTACCATCACCAGCTAAAACTTTCTTATCTATCCTTAATGCAGATATAGAAGAAAACTTAGCCATTAGTTTAGAAAAACCTTCTTTTTTCTTGAAGATACTAGCCGGGTTAAGCCTTAAAGTTTGGTTGATACTGGTAAAATTAGATCGGATAAACTCGTTATTAGGTCTAAAAATACGGATATAGCGGGCTTGGTCCGGAAAACGAGAAATCTCAAACTCGTTTAGCTCTTTGATACCATTACTGTTATAATCATTCCAGGCGTAAATACCCTGCCCAGGCTGCACTTCTAAATAAATAAATTCTCTACGGGGTTCTTGCCCAGTACCTAGCTCATAAAAAGTATTCAAGTTTAAAAAACCTTTAAAAGCATTCAGGTTATAATCTACCCTACCTAAAAGGGTTTCTTCATCGCGGTTTGCGCTATCCAATTTTAGGTAGGTAATGGTACGGTAGCTGGTGTTAATGGTTAAGGTTGATTTCCCTTTTTTATTGAGTTCTAGCTTACCGGTAAAAGTATTGGCTTTGCTAAAAGGCGTAAGTTGGCTGCCCTCTGGTGTATCATCAAAACGGGTAATATAACCTAACTGGAAACCTGTTTTGCTATTGGCTAAAGAACGAACAAAAAAATCGTACTCTCTAAAGTTGAAAGATTGTAGCGTGAGGTTATTACTTAAAGTATTGAAAGTTTTATTAAGCTCTTCTTCGTATCTGGTACCTGTTTCAAAGGTTTTAAAAGCTTTGGTTAGGATGAGTTTTTGCTTGAAAAAATCGCCTTCATCTAGGCCTACATCAGACTGTAAAAGACTGGCATCATAACTAAACTGATATTTCTTAAAAGCAAATCTGGAGTTAATAGCTTGCTGTATAGCACTATAGTTTGCCCCTCTGGTAAAGCTAGATATTTGATATTTCAACTGCTTAGCATCGGTTTTAAACAAACCTAAAGAAAGGGTAGTCCAATGCTCATTCGCTTGTTCTAAGTTGATGCCTCTGAAATTAAAATCGCGGTCAAATTCTACTGGGCGATACCTCTCTAACGGTCTGAAACGCTGGTTTACATACTCATAACTTACCTGTGTGTTTAATTTTAATCCGGTAGAATCATTACCAGCCAATCGATTTTGTTGCTGTAATATAACTTTATAAGCCAAGCCTTTATTATCTGCATTTTGCAAATCAGAAAACAAGTTGACATCGTTATTACTCATCCCAACTTCGGTAAATAAACGCGTTTTTTTTGCGATTTGATAATCAGCGTTAAGCGTTAACAATTGTTGCTTTTTGGGTGTAATTAATAAGGTAACAGGTTCGTAATCTCCTTGCGGGATATTATTAATAGGTGCTACAAATACATAAACCCTACCGTTGGCAGTACTGGCAGCATCAACCCGATAGTTCCCTCGGTTTGCCCCTACAAAAGAAAAACCTACGCGGTACTTTGCCAATTGCGGATTGGTGGAGTAAACATAAACCTGGTTAAAGCCCAATGTATCTACACGGCGGTATAAAATCTCATTCTCATTAAACGTAACCGAATCTATATTAGGAAATAATGCCTGATTGATATTATTACCAATACCGCTTAAAAATTGCTGCTGCTCTTGACTTAAATCTTGTAAAAAAGGACGATTAGGATTGTCTTGTTCCGAGTATAAATTGAAACCAATTTTTAGTTTTTCTGATTTAAAATCCTGATTAACATAGTATAAACTTCTGCCAAAAACCTTATCAGAATACTCAAACTCTACCACAATACGGGTAAAACGGGTAATTAACCTTTTAGTAGTAAAAGTAAGTTCTGAGGTATTATAATCTACAATATAATCGTTATCCTGCCCTCTTAACAGCAATTGACCATCTATAAAAACACGCTCTGTACCCGATAGCACTACAATAAACTGCTCACCATTATTACCGGTTAAACGATATGGCCCTTGGTTACCCTCTATACCATCAAACTGGTTGCGGGCCGAGCGACCTTTGGCCACAGCACCAGCTACCTGCGTATTAAAAAGCTGTCCTTTTTTATTTTTATAGCTGTTTGATACATAAGCACCTTGCGTACGTTTAAAATAATTCATGAAATAACTATCAGGTTTACGCAGCTCGTAATCTCCAGCAATTAAAGTAGTTTCTTTTCGCTTTAGCTGGATAAAAACCCTGTCAAAATCATTAATCTGTTGGGTGTTTCCTTCTGGCTGTATAGGTAAATTATCATCAGAAATGGCGGCAGAAAACTCTATTTCATTATTGAGTTTACCAGCCAACTGCAATACCATATTAGAGTTTACAGATAAATCTTGATTATTACCAAAGCCAATACTTCTAGAAATACTTCCGCTTTTCTCTATTCCCTCAAAATTAAACAGCGTATTATCTTCTTGCTTTGGCCGATAGATAAATGGATTGTTATTGATGACCGCTTCCTCTATTAAACTTGGATTTTTGCGAAAGCTTTTTTGAGTAAGCAAAAGTGGAAAAGTACGATAACTAATAGTTACAGAATCTATAGCTGGCTTCTGCTTCCAAATAAGTAAAGCATTTGGATAGTCTACGCTATAAGTGCTGCTATCTACCAATTGCTCATGAAAAACCTTTAAGGTATGAGGTAAAATACTTAGCGTATCAATGGAAATAGTATCGGTTATTGCTATTTTTTTAGATTGGAAATTACTCTTGAATTGGGCAAAACTATGCTCAGCAGTTAAAAGCAGTATAAAGCCGATGAGTATTTTCTTGATCATTTATTTACCAGAGGCAAGATAATGAAGAAAGATGTTCCTGCATTAATTTGCGTAGTAAAATAGATATTTCCGCCAATATTCTCTATAGCTTGTTTCACAAATGCTAAACCTAAGCCCGTTCCAGAGCTTTTGGTAGTGAAATTTGGTGTAAAAATCTTGCTCCTTAAATCTTCTGGTATACCCGCACCATTATCTTGTACTTTAATTTCTACCTTTTCGGTATAAATCTGGCAGCTGATGTTGATGATACCTGCTTTATTCTCAGGCATCGCTTCAATAGCATTTTTAAGCAAGTTGTTAAAAGAGCGTAGAAGTTGGTCTCTATCTGCCTTTATCCAAAGCTTAGCAAAGTCTTCTTCTTCATAAATGATTTGTACACCTTCCATTTGTTTATAAATATGGATGGCTTGGTTTAAAACATCAACCAATTCAAAAACTTCTAGTTTTAAATCGGGCATTTTGGCAAAGTTAGAAAACTCCGATGCAATACTACTTAAACTGTCTATCTGCTCTAAAGATGATTTGCTAAACTTCTCGAATTTAGCGTCAAACTTCGGATCTTTTTCTTTCCAGGAGCGCTCTAACATTTGTATACCTAAACGGAGCGGTGTAAGCGGATTTTTAATTTCATGTGCCACCTGCTTAGCCATCTCACGCCAGGCGGTTTCTCTTTCAGACTGTGCCAGCTTGTTAGCACTTTCTTCTAGGGCTAATATCATTTTATTATATTCAGAAATCAAGTTTCCTATTTCATCATTTCTGCGCCAAAATATGGGTTTATTTTTTCTGCCAATAACTGTTTTGGCCATGCTTTCCTGTATCAGCGTAAGCGGAGATGTAATCTGATTGGCTACTACAAAAGCAAAGAAACCTATGGCTACAAAAACTAATACATAAATATTTATCAATAAGTTTAAGAAGTTTCCTATCCGTTGGTTAAACTCGTTCTGGTTAGAAAAGTAAGGTAATTGCAAATAGGCTATCACATTATTACTAGCATTTTTTACAGGCATATAGGCAGATTTGTAATTTAAATTGCCAATTCGCTCATCTTGCAACAGTTCTGCCTTTTGTAATAAACGTAATTGTATTAAAGCATGGGCATCCATCCTTTTAGCCTGTATACCTAAATTATAAATACGGGGTTGCGTAGAGTTGATAAGGATACCGTTAATATCATACAAATTTAAATCGGTATTGTACATTTTAGAAAACTCTGTGAAAGACATCATATCTTCCTCAATGTTTAAAGTAGTGTTTCTGTACTTTACCCTGCTTTCAAAAGCTTCTACGATAATTTTTATACGTTCTTTTATCAAATCATCTTGCTGTTCTTTGTATTGGATAGATATGTAAGAGAAAGTGATTAAACCTACGATAACCAAAGAGCTTACAACAGCCATCACTAAAGCTATCTGTATACGGGTTTTATACAACATTTTACCACTGTTGATAAAGAGCCGAAATTTTAGATTGCGGAAATTAAACCTGTGTGTAGTTACAAAAACCCATATCCATTTATAAGAGATAATGAGTAAGCCAAAAACCAAAAGCAAGATAAAGAAGAAAGACAAAGAGGCTATTTCTCTCCAAAAAGTATGATACTCTTTGCTAATCACAATATATTTATGAGGCTCGGGCTGATAAATCATGTGGCTATAATTATCTTTCCTAAGGATTACAAAATCTTTAAGCCTTCCACTAAAATCCTTATTTACAAGATCATATATAAAATTACCTGATTGATAAATCAATTTATTATTTGCATAATAAGCATAAGAATAATCAACATAATCTTCTATAGAAATAAGTTTCCCATCTTTAAATAACTGCGGAAAAGTACCAAACTCTCTAATATCTTTAGACCTTAACTCTATCACCATAGAACCTAACAAAGTGTTTTGTTCCTTTACAGGGATGATAGCAAAATAGTTTTGCAAGCCAAAAGTATTGCTAACTCTGTAAAAATTAGCAGAAACCTTAATAGCACCACTTTCTACCAATGTTTTATAGGTATTTAGCTCTTCCTCATTTTCTTCTAAAGCACTGCCATCGGGCTTAAAAGCAAAAAGCTTAAAATCATATTCGCCCAAATATCCGGTAAGGTAATAGTTTTGAAATCTGGAGTATAAGCGTTTCCTGTAAGCTTCCGGATTTTTGAAATAGAATGATAAAATATCATCTTTAAATATCTCTTCCTCAATTTCTGTAAACAGGATAAGGGCGTGTGGGTCATCTGCCGATTCTAATTTAGTAGCTAACCTTTTGCGGGTTTCCAGCTCTTTGATATTCTCGTATCGGTTAAGTTTGATTGATACAAGCGTAGCTAATATGAGCGTAATTAATACCAAAGCGGGGAAAACAACCTGACCTTTATATTGGTAAACAACCCGGGCAATAACCAGAATTAGCAGAAATATCAGCAATAAAAAAACGGTATTCTCATCAAAAAAAGATTGATATAGGTTAAATCCTATTAAAACCGCCACCATTATAGCTGCTTTAATCTCTAATTTAATGTTGATGTAAGCAGAAAAAGTGATGAGGATAACAACTATCAAATAATAGGTAAGCAGGGTAACTAATAATAAACTGATACCTAAAATGCTCCAACCGTCTAGGTTTACAATATTGGTAACCTTAAAATTAATATTAGAGTTAAATACTAATCCAAAAAATAAATCGGAAAGTAAATTAGAAATTACAGCTATAAAAAATGCAGAATAAATAATAATAGGATAGCCAAACCATGGGTTGTTAATAGGTTTAAATATTTTTTCTTTATAGCTGTACACAAAAATGGTAAACCATAAAGCCAATAAAATATTCAATCCATAATCTGCCAAAGATGGGAAGTAATAATTAGAAGCGTATATTTTGGGGCTAAATAAATCCTGATGATATAAAGCATCCGGAAAATGATATTCTAGCCCCACAAAGCGCAACGCAATAAAAGCAAATAATAGCGCCAAAGAGGCTAGTATAGGGTTACCATCATCTGCATAATGCTTACAAATACTGTTGATAAGCAGGCATAGGGTTAACAAACCAATGGCCCACATCAAAATTTCTATATTGGTATAGGGAATATTGGTAATACCCGCAGTACGTTTGATAGAAAATAAGTAACGGTCTTCCAGATTTCTAATATCTGCTACGTTCTTATCATTGATATCTGCAATACCAATAGTAGGGTCTTTTATGATACTATGACTACTCTGATTATTTAAAAATTGGTTTTTGTAAGGATATTTATCTTTAACAAGGATATAAAAAAGGACACTATAATTTTTATCTTCTTTCTTAACAACTTCGTACCAACCGTTCTGATATTCTACAAATGAGGCCCCTTGTTTAATATTTAGGGCGTAGCTAGCGCTTACTTTATTATCAGACCAAAAAACCAATTGGTCATCTTTAAATACCTGAAAATATATTTGGTTGGAAGTGAAATAATTAATGATATCTAGAGCCTCTGAGGCGTTTTTATTAATACGTTCTAGATTTTTAAAACGTACAGAATCTGCCACATAATCATAAATAAAGAGCTCTTTCTCGCCTAGCTTGTCTGCAATATCATGGGCTACATCTTCTAGGTTTGAAGAACGTGTTGTTGCCCACCTAGCTGTTAATGAGGTTGCAAATAAACCAATGGTAACAATTAATAAAAGCCAGCGTATTTTAGTATTTGTCTTCAATTGGGTTTAAGCTAATTCATCTAATCTTTTAAAGATACTACAAACTTAAAAATCAAGCCAAAAAACAACGGGAAAGTGTTTCTTCCCCGTTATTTAATTATTTTGTGTTTTTTTACACGCTTGCGCTTGATGTACTTACGCTTCTGTCTACTTTTTTTACTAGACCTTGTAAAACATTACCCGGACCAACTTCTATAAACTCAGTACCGCCGTCTTCCAGCATTTTTTGTACCGTTTGCGTCCACTTTACAGAACCTGTAAGTTGTGCAATTAAATTAGCTTTAATAGCCTCTACCTCAGTATAAGGTTTTGCATCAATATTTTGATAAATTGGGCAAATAGGCTCGTTAAACTTTGTGGCTACAATAGCCGCCTCTAACTCTACTCTTGCTGCTTCCATTAATGGCGAGTGGAACGCACCACCAACATTTAATTTTAAAGCCCTCTTAGCGCCTGCTGCGGTTAATAATTCACAAGCTTTATCAATACCAGCAATACTACCAGAAATAACCAATTGCCCTGGGCAGTTATAATTGGCTGGCACCACAATATCGCTTACACGCTGGCAAATATCTTCAACCGTAAAATCATCTAAACCCAAAATTGCCGCCATGGTAGATGGTTGTAACTCGCAAGCTTTTTGCATAGCATTGGCTCTGGCTGCAACTAATTTCAAACCGTCTTCAAAAGATAGCGCTCCGGCTGATACTAAAGCAGAAAACTCACCCAAAGAATGCCCAGCAACCATATCAGGTTTAAAATCATCACCTAAAACCTTTGCCAATATAACCGAATGTAAAAAAATAGCAGGTTGTGTAACATTGGTTTGTTTTAAATCTTCATCGGTACCGTTAAACATCACATCTGTGATTCTGAAACCTAAAATTTCATTTGCTTTTTCAAACAAGTCTTTCGCTTGCGCTGATGTTTCATAAAGGTCTTTACCCATCCCTACAAACTGCGCACCCTGACCAGGAAAAATATATGCTCTCATTGTTTTATTTGGTTTAAAATATAATTAGCATGTTGTAAAAAGGCTTCGACTCTGCTCAGCCTAACAAAACAGCGTATGTTTAAAATTTTATTATTTAAGATAAATTTGCAGCTATCAGCCTTAAAAACTCAGACCGTGTTTTTTCTATAATAAACTGCCCTGTAAAAGCCGATGTTGTAGTAACAGAATTTTGTTTTTGTATACCTCGCATACTCATACACATGTGTTTACACTCCATCACCACGGCAACACCCGCAGGTTTTAAGGTATCTTGTATACAATCTCTAATCTCGTTGGTTAACCTTTCTTGTACTTGTAACCTTCTTGCAAAAATATCTACCACTCTAGGTATTTTACTTAAGCCAACAATATGTCCGTTAGGGATATAAGCAATATGCGCTTTGCCAAAGAAAGGTAACATATGATGCTCACACATGGAGTATACTTCTATATCTTTTACGATAACCATTTGGCTATAATCTTCCTGAAACATGGCAGAACGTAAAACTTCTGCTGCATCTAAATCATAACCGTGGGTTAAAAACTGTAAAGCTTTAGCCACACGCTCTGGTGTTTTTAGCAAGCCTTCCCTTTGTGGGTTTTCGCCTATTTCAGAAAGTATTTCTGCATAGTTGGCTGCTATTTTATTGATTTTTTTACTGTTATAACGGTCTATCTTAGCGTAGCCATTTTCTTCAGCAAAATCATCATGTTGGTTATCAAGACTCATAAGGATGTATTAATCGCCAAAATACTCAACGTAATTATTGGCTGTTTCATAAAGTTTTATGCTATGCAATTGCGCTCCTCTGGCAGCAATATGAGGTGCTAGTTGTTTCCAGATTTCTATGGCTAAAACCTCTGTAGATGCCATTTTACCTTTCATAAAATCAACATCTAAATTTAAGTTTCTATGGTCTAGCTTATCAATTACATTTACTAAAATAATATCTTTTAGTTCTTTTAAATCAATCACAAAACCCGTATCAGGATTAATATTACCTTTTATAGTAACATATAAATCATAATTATGGCCATGCCAGTTAGCATTTGCGCATCTACCAAAAAGCTCTTCGTTTTTCTCTTTGCTCCAATCCTCGCGATAAAGTTTATGGGCAGCATTAAAATGCTCTTTTCTTGTAATGTAAATCATTTTTGCCTAAATAATGCCGCAAATATACGTAAAGCATTTACAAGGATAATAAACACTTTAAATCATTGTGTGTAAATTTGTTGAATGAAGATACTCATTGTAGTTGCAACCTATCAAGAAATAGCACCATTATTTAAAAAATTAGGCATCCCCGAAAAGGGTTTAAGCTTTACTTACCAAGCCCATGAGATTGATATTTTGGTTACTGGTGTGGGTATGGTGGCAACCGCTTATGCGCTAGGCAAAGCGCTAAAAAGCCAAACTTATGACATGGCCATAAACGCCGGTATAGCAGGTAGCTTTAGTAAACGCATAGCTATTGGCGAAGTGGTACAGGTTAAAAAAGACATTTTAGCCGAGCTTGGCGCTGAGGATGATGAAGAGTTTTTAAGCCTAGAGGAAATGCAACTGGGAGAGGTTGAGTTTTTAGAACAATTACATGACAGCTTCCAAACCGATTTAAAAAAGGTAACAGCCATTACCGTTAATAAAGTACATGGCAATGAAGATAGTATTGAGGATGTAAAAGAACGTTTATTCCCTCAAACAGAAAGTATGGAGGGCGCAGCTTTCTTTTACGCTTGCGAAGAAGCAGGTGTGGCTGGTATGCAGGTGAGAGCCATTTCTAATTATGTAGAAAAAAGAAATAAAGCAAACTGGAACATCCCTTTAGCTGTTAAGAATTTAAATGAATGGCTAAGTACATACTTAAAAAATTTATCACAAAATAGTATAGAGTGAAGTATAAGTAATAAGTGAAATCATTGTCTTTCTAAGGCTGATATAGAATACAAATCAATATTAAAAACATGTTCAGGTTTTAGATAGTCTAGCCCCAGTATTAACAACCGTTTACGCCTAATTCCGCCTTGGCGGTTGCGGCAGATTCAGAACTAGCCTCAGCAGAAACTTTAGAAGCAAGCGGCGCAGCGGAGAGTTTTTGGTTACTTTTTGCGGAAAAAAGTAACTTGACATGGCCGGTCAAGAGGCCGGAAAGCCAGAGCGTGAATGCCTGATTTTAAAATATACATAAATAAGGCTTTCACTCCGTTTGACAAAAAATAGCGTTAAATTAAATCCTTTTTGAGTGATAATTTTTAAAATACCAAACACATGAAACTAAGCTTAGGCTTCTCGCCCTGCCCTAATGATACTTTTATTTTTGATGCCCTTATCCATAAAAAAATAGATACCGAAGGCTTAGATTTTGAGGTTTCTTATGATGATGTTGAAACATTAAACCAGAAAGCTTTTAACCAGCAGTTGGATATTACCAAACTAAGCTACCATGCTTTTGCTTACGCTTTAGAAAATTACGTTTTGCTTGATGCTGGCAGTGCCCTAGGTTTTGGTGTAGGCCCTTTATTAATTGCTAACCAAGATTTTGATGAAAGCCTTATCCAACAAAAGCCAGATTTATTGAAAGTTGGTATCCCAGGAAAATATACTACGGCTAACTTTTTATTGGGCGTTGCTTATCCACAACTACAAAACAAACAAGAAATTGTATTCTCGCAAATAGAGCAAAAACTATTAAATAGAGAAATAGATTTAGGCCTTATTATTCATGAAAACCGCTTTACTTATCATGAAAAAGGTTTAAAAAAAATCATGGATTTAGGCGATTATTGGGAGAAGACCACCCAATCAGCCATTCCTTTAGGTGGTATTGTGATTAAACGTTCTTTACCAGAGGAAGTAAAACTAAAGGTTAACCGTTTGATAAGAAAATCTGTAGAATTTGCTTTTGCAAATCCGAAATCTGGCTTGGATTATATACGCTCTCACGCCCAGGAAATGAGTGAGGAAGTGATGTATAAACACATCTCTTTATATGTAAACCAATATTCGGTTGATTTAGGTGCAGAAGGTCGTAAAGCTATTCAGCAGCTTTTTCAAACGGCGCAGGATAAAAGAATCATTCCAAATTATAATAAGTCTATTTTTTTAACCTGATATAGATTTTGCTTATATCCTTATCATTATTATCGCTTTTTACTATAAAGTTATTATGACGAAATTTGATATACCAAAAAAGATATCATGCAGCAAGAACATCACATCAGCATAAAACATATTTCTTTAGCAAAAGAAGCTAAAGCTGATGAAATGGTAGAGAAGGAAATACAGGGTATTTGGCCTTTTTCTTTAATCTGGCAAATGCTTCGTGATAACTGGTAAAAAACAGAAAATTACTGTCAATAATTTAAGGGAGAAGTGCTTAAAGGATAGTGTTTATTCAGGTGCCGTGAGATTTTGTTGTTGTGAGAATAGAGGTAGTAAAGAGAGAGAGCATAAACACGAAAAGAAAATAATTATTGATGGTTATTGATAGGTGTTTACACCGAGAAGGGATGGTTTTAAAATCATCCCTTTTTTTATAAATCTTCTTTTAACTTCTCAAACCTTTTGATACTTAACCTTGAGCTGATAAAAGCGGCGATAAAAGAGATCGTAAACACAGTCATAAATACCAAAAAGAAGTCTGCAATTTTAAGCTTTACAGGATAAGCATCTATCAATAAATTGGCTTGCCCCATGCTAATTAAACCAAACTCCTGCTGTAGCAAACAAAATGCTAAACCTGCTAAAAGACCTAAAAAACAACCCAACATGGCTATCATCAAACCTTCATAAAGAAATATTCTACTGATCATGGTTTTTGATGCGCCTAAACTATTTAAAATGGCTATATCTCTTCTTTTATCTATCACAAGCATGGTTAAAGAACCAATAATGTTAAAAATAGCGATAACCAGTATAAAAGTTAGGATGAGATAGATAGCCCATTTTTCTGAGTTTAAGATTTTATAAAGTAAGGCATTTTGCTGTATACGGTTTTTCACAATAAAAGCACTTCCTAAGTTTTTTTCCAAGTACTTTTTAAAAGTCTCTACCTGTTCTTCATCTTTTAGAAAAATCTCTATAGCAGATACATTTTTAGCTTCTTGCAATAAAGTACGGGCAGTCTCTATGGGCACAATAACCATATCGCTTTCTTCTTGTTGCGTTTGAAAAACACCCACGGGCTGTAAATAAGCTGCCACAAACTCATCTACAGGGGTAAATGCACTTTGTGTACCTTTTTTAGGCGAATATATTTCTAATCTCTTTAATGGGTTATTGATATTTACTCCTAAAACATATTGTACCGTAGCCCCAATAACCACTAACTGTTGGGAAGAATCTCCTAAAACAAATTCGCCCTGTACCAAAGAAGAATCCAGAAGGTTATTCTTTAAAAAATCTTTACTTACCCCTTTTACTTTGCCTATAAACTGTAAATCATCATACCTCAATAAAGCTTTTTCTTGTAAAACTTGGGTATAAGAAAAAATCTGAGCGTTGGTTTCTAATTGTTTAAAGAAAGGTGTTTCAGGGTCGAAACTTTTGCCTTTAACAGCTTCTACTTTTAGATGTGGCGAGTAGCTATCATACATAGATAAAACCAAGCCTTCAAAACCATTAAATACTGATAAAATGATGATTAAAGCTGCGCTACCAATAAATACACCCAGCATAGAAATACCGGATATCATATTGATAGCATTGGTAGATTTCTTAGAGAATAAATACCGCTTAGCTATGTAGAATGATGCATTCACCTATTAAAAAAAGGATTATACTGTTTCTCATAACCCACTGTAGTTTCTGGGCCATGCCCTGGGTAAACTACAATATCATCTGGCAAGGTAAATACCTTGTTTTGAATACTGTTGATGAGGGTTTGATAATCTCCTCCGGGTAAATCTGTACGACCAATGCTTCCTCTAAACAACACATCGCCGCCTATCATAAATTTATCTGCTCTGCTTAAGAAGCAAAGGTGTGCCGGCGAGTGCCCAGGGGCAAAAACTAATTCTAGGCTGCTGCTCCCAAAGTTTACAAAGCCCGTTTCTGGCAAAAAAACTTCTGGCTCTGGCGATAGCTCGTACCTAAAACCCTGTTGTGGCGCATAAGCAGGTACTGCCTGTAATACTGGAAGCTCGCCTTTATGAAATTGTGGCTTTAAACCATAATAATCAAAAATGAATTTATTGCCCAAAACATGGTCTATATGGCAATGGGTGTTGAGGAATAAAACTGGTTTTAAACCTTCTTCCTTGATAAAGTTTACCACCTCGTTTTGCTCGGCAGCGGTATACATACCAGGGTCTATAATCACACATTCTTTAGTTTCATCATAAAGAATGTAGCTGTTTTCCTGATAAGGATTGTTTACAAAAATTTGTATCTGAATCATATTATTGCTTTATCCAAGCTGTTACATCATTAATTAAAACGGCATCAACATTAGCCACTTGTTGGTATTGGCTGGCGGTACCTTTTTCAGAAACAAAACTAAATAAATGATTAAGCATGGGGTAAAATTTAAAGCTAACGTTTTTCTTATTTTTCAATGCCTTTTGCCATTCGTTATAGTCTGTAGTACTCACCTGAAAATCATTTCCACCTTGTATCACCAATACTTTGGTCTTCAATTTTTTTGCCGTTTCTACTTGGTTTAGGTTATTGATATCTAGCCAATAAGAAACAGGTAGACCAAGCATCACCGAATCGGCAGGTAAAACCCCTGCTTTTAAGTTGGCTACTTGCTGTATATCTTTTAAAGCTTTATCTAAACTAGCTCTAGTAGCTTTTGTAGTATCCTTGCTTTGCTCAAACAAGTATTTATTTTGCTCGCTAATAATATCGGTAAACTTTCTTGCTGGTGTTGCTGCTAAGATAATACCTTTTACATCTGGGTTTTGGGTAGCCAAACGTGGTGCTACCATACCGCCCAAACTATGTCCAAAAATGTAAAGCTGTGTTTTATCTATTTCTGGAAGAGTTTTAGCAAAGGTTAAAGCTGCCTCGGCATCTTCAACGGTTTCTTCCTTTAAGGTAAAAGATTTTGAAAATTCTTGTGGATATAAAGTGGTGCGTTTTACATACCTGATACTGGCTATCCCTTGTGAAGCCAAACCAAGTGCTAAATCTTTAAAAGGCTTTTGTGCGCCAACGCTTTCATCCATATCTGCCGGACCAGAACCATGCACCAATATCACCACAGGGAAATTTTCTCCTGTTTTTGGTTTTGTTAAGATACCGGGAAGCTCATGTGTGCCAGATTTAATGGTGATAAATTCTTCTTTATAGCTAGCAGTATCTGCGTAAGCGGGTAATTTATATGTTGGGATATTTGGCTTTGCAGCTATAAAAAAGCCAATCAGTTTTTGATCTTTATTAAATACAAACTGAAAAGGCTGACTACCTTTTTCAAAAGAACAATTTAAAATTACAGACTGAAAATCATCCTGACTACGGTTTTCTGCGCCATCAATAGAAGTTAAATTACCCATACGGGCTGTAATTTGTTTCCAAACGGCGCCTAAGGTTGCTGGTGGAACTTTCGCTTTCAAACTATCGGCAAAAAAACCTTGAGCTTCTTCAAATTTTCCCTGATTTAGCTTATCAAAAAAATCGCTCGCATTGTTCATGTAGCCAATTAACCCTTGTGCAAAAACACCTGTACTACATAATAGCGTTAATAGCAATAATTTAAATCTTCTCATTTATTGTTGAACGTTTAATTTTTTGTATTAATCCTCTTCCTGCTCGTAAATCTCATCTGTGAGTTGTTGCATTTTCTTCCTGTATGCAGGATGATCTGTTTTATACTCTTTATACAATAACTCGTAAATTTTAAGCTTATTACCATAGTATTTGAAGAACTGTTTTGCATCTTTTTCTTCTTCTGATGGTAAAGGAGTATTCTTTAATTCCTTCAGCACTATTTCATTCTTTCTTATGACAGGAATCATCCTGGTTTCTAGCAAGACAATCCGCTCGGCTTTTGTGAGCGTATCATAATCAGAAGCGTAAAAGTAAGAAGAAATAAGGTTTAAGTCGACCATCATTTTATCTTTTGATTTTCTGAAGGCTTCCAAATCATATTTAGGCATAAAAAACACCCAAGATGATACTGCCAAAAGTATCAATACATAACTTACCGTTCTTATAAAATAGCGTTTAGTGCGCTCTGCCTTGGTATAAGCCCAATACGAGAAAAGCCCGAAGATGTAACCAGAAATAAAACCTCCAAAATGGGCCGCATGGTCTATCCCTTCTCCGCTAGGCCATAAGGTAATGATGCTTATTAATACTGTACTTATCAAAAATGCGGTTCTGGCCTTAGCATCAAAAAAGTTGGTACTTAAATAAGCTAAAAAAACACCAAACATGCCCATAATGGCTCCAGAAGCGCCTACCCCCATTTCCTCGTACCTAAAACCAATAGAGGTAATGCTTGCGCAGATACCTGTCATGAGGTATAAACCTAAGAAGTTCCATTTGCCAACCCTGCCTTCTATGATAGCACCGATATAGGCTAAAAAAATCATATTAAAAAAGATATGACCAAAAGAACCATGAGAGAAACAGGCGGTAAATAATCGCCAGTATTCTCCATTCAGAACCAAATTACGCTCTATACCGCCAAATACTATTTTCGAGAAAGCCGCACTTTTCTCTGGAATATCTTCGACCCCTTTTTTATTGAGCGAAAACACATAAGCAGAAAAAATAATACGTTGCAAAATGAAAACTAGGCAGTTAACAGCTATCAATACAGGTGTTACCTGATAGTTTTTGCTAGGAATAAATATGGTGCCTAAATGGGTAAACTTATCTTTAGCACCCAGCGGTGTATAAGACAAATTTATGCCCGGATGCTGGTAAAAACTATCTTTAAACCTTTGGATATTCCCTTCTATATCTGTTTGGATATGGAAAGCACAATACTCAATCTCGGTAATCAGTAAGTCTATATTTTTTTCGTTTTTACCGTAATCATACAAAAAGGCTTGATAACCTACGCATTCGCTTTTGAGATAAGCTACTTCATTTTCTATAACTACGGTAATCTGCTCTGAATAGGATTCCCATGAAATGGGTGTATAAGCTATTAATCCTTTATCATCGGCATAGCTTACCTTCCAATTTAAATTTTCAAAAGCATTAAAAACTATTGCTAAATACTTATCGGTTCCAAAACCATGCAATGGAACTTGTGCTGTTTTTTTAGGTGAAATGCCCCAGGCCATATCCTAAGATAGAAAGCTTCTGAAAATAAAAAAAGTATTGGCTATAATTAGTGTATTTTAATACAAAAAAGGCAAAAAAAACAGCGTCTTTAAGAAAAAGACGCTGCTCATAAATATTTAGAAAATCAGTAATAACGCTTATTTAACTACCTGATAACTAAGCCCCATGTTTTGGAACATGAAAGCCCATTTATCTGCTTGTTCTTCTATAATTTTTGAAGTTGGTTTACCAGCGCCATGTCCGGCATTCGTCTCAATCCTAATTAAAACGGGTGCCGTACCCTTATGGTATTCTTGTAAACGAGCAGCAAACTTAAACGAGTGTGCGGGTACTACACGGTCATCATGGTCTGCAGTACTTACCATAGTTGCAGGGTAGGATGTTCCTGCTTTTAATGCGCTGTAAGGAGAATATTTATTTAGATAATCAAACATCTCTTTAGAATCGTTTGCTGTACCATAATCATAAGCCCAACCAGCGCCAGCCGTAAATTGATGATAGCGTAACATATCTAAAACACCAACAGCCGGGAAAGCAACTTTAAACAAGTCTGGTCTTTGTGTCATACAAGCACCAACCAACAACCCGCCATTAGAGCCCCCAGAAATAGCTAAATAATCTGTAGAAGTATATTTTTGATCTATGAGGTATTGCGCTGCTGCAATAAAATCATCAAAAACATTTTGCTTTTGCATTTTAGTACCTGCAATATGCCATTTCTCGCCATACTCGCCACCACCACGTAAATTTGGTACTGCATAAATTCCACCTTGCTCTAATAAAATAATATTTGCGGTACTAAATGCCGGTGTTAGACTCACACTAAATCCTCCGTAACCGTACAAAAGTGTTGGGTTTTTGCCGTTGAGCTCAACACCTTTTTTGTAAGTGATAATCATAGGTACTTTTGTGCCATCTTTAGAAGTGTAAAAAACTTGTTTAGACTCGTATAAAGAAGGGTCAAATTTCACAGCAGATGCTTTATAAACTTCTGATTTACCGCTTTTAATATGGTATTTAAATATCGTTGGCGGATAGATGTAAGAAGTAAAAGTAAAGTATAATTCATCCTCTGTTTCTTTAGCGCCAAAACCAGAAGCAGTACCTACACCAGGTAATTCTATTTCTTTCTCTTTCTTACCATCCATGCTAAATTGTACTACATAAGAAGTTGCGTCTTTAAGATAGTTAGCAAAAATTTTTCCGCCTCCTGTACCAGCACTCAATACATTTTGGGTTTCAGGAATCAAATCTTTCCAGTTTTTAGGACTTGCATTGGCAGCATTAACTGTTATTACTTTATAATTTGGAGCATTTAAATTGGTTTGGATGTATAAAACATCCCCTTTATTGCCAATTACTTGATGCTCATTGTCAAAATTATCAACCACCTTAACAATGGCGCTGTTAGGTTTGCTTAAGTCTTGTATATAAAGCTCGTTACCAGTGGTAGAGTTTGCAGCAGAAATGATTAAGAAGCGTTCATCTTCTGTAAGGTTTGCACCGATATATCTTCTTGGGGTTTGGTTACCGCCAAAAAGTAAAACATCTTCTTTTTGCGAAGTACCAAGTTTATGAAAATACAATTTATGGTATTGGGTTAAACCCGATAATTGACTTCCGGCTACAGGTTTATCATAACTGCTATAGTAGAAACCTTCATTTCCTTTCCATGCCAAGCCCGAGAATTTAACATCTATCAATGTATCGCCAACAATCACCTTATCTTGTGTTTTAAGAACTACAACTTTGCGCCAGTCTGAGCCACCTTCAGATATTTGGTAAGCCGCTAAACTACCATCTTTAGAAAAACTTATTCCTGCTAAAGAGCTGGTACCATCGGCAGAGAATTTATTAGGGTCTAGAAATACTTCAGGTTCTTTTCCATCAGCTTGACGGTATAAAACAGCTTGATTTTGTAAGCCATCGTTTTTATAGAAATAAGTATAAACACCTTCTTTAAACGGGGCCGAGAATTTTTCGTAATTCCAAAGCTCTGATAAGCGATTTTTAATTTCTTCTCTGTATGGAATTTGTGCTAAATAGTTCTGTGTAACTTTATTTTGGGCTTGTACCCAGGCTTTAGTCTCGGCCGATACATCATCCTCTAACCAACGGTATGGGTCTTCTACGATGGTTCCAAAATAATCGTTTTTTACACTTTCTTTTTTGGTATCTGGATAAGCTAATACATTTATTTTTTCTGCCGGGGCTATCATATCATTTTGTTTGGTACTGTTACATGCCGAAAGTACAACGGCTGTAATACTAAAAAATAGATTAATTTTTTTCATTTCTGTACAGTTAGTTAGTGTGTATGATAAATTTAGTACTTGTTCCTATACAGAAAGAAATTGCCATGTAATATGTTTGAGATATTTTTAGATGTTCTTTTACGTCATCTAAAAATTACTCTTCTATCAATTTATCATCCAATAATTTAGAAGTTTTGGCACCCAGTTTCCTCAGCTGTTCTGCCCGGGTAACCAAATTACCATTGCCGGTGCTTAATTTTCCTAAAGCATCTTGATAAGCTTTTTGAGATTTATCTAAGCTATCGCCAATTTTCTGAATATCGCTTACAAAGCCCACAAATTTATCGTACAAAGCGCCTGCTTTTGTAGCAATATCTATGGCATTTTTGGTTTGTTGTTCTTGTTTCCAGATAGAAGCTACCGTTTTTAAAGTTGCCAATAGTGTTGATGGCGTTACAATAACCACTTTTTTCTTCCATGCAAAGTCAAACAACTCTTGATCGTACTGTACGGCAATAGCAAAAGAAGACTCTATAGGGATAAATAACAACACAAATTCTGGCGAGTTAATTTGATATAAATCCTGATAGTTTTTATTGCTTAAACCTTGGATATGGTTTTTTATAGCATTTACATGTAATTTGGTTAAAGCTTCACGTTCTGCTTCTTCATCGCAGTTTACCAGTTTTTCATAAGCCACTAAAGAAACTTTAGCATCTATAATGATATGCTTATTTTCTGGCAGATTTAATAAAATATCGGGCAGATAACGATTACCATCTTCGGCAATAAAACCCGCTTGTTTAGTATAATTAATGCCCTCTATTAAACCCGAGCCTTCTAAAAGTTTATCTAAAACCATCTCGCCCCAGTTACCTTGCTTTTTATGATCACCTTTTAAAGCTTTGGTGAGGTTATTGGCATCGTCTTGTATCAGTTTAGTTTGTTTAATGAGCTCATCTATGGTACCTTTCAGCGTGAAACGTTCGGTAGCCTCTACTTTATACGTTTGTTCTACTTTCTGTTCAAAAGCCTTAATATTCTCTTTTAGTGGATTTAATAAGATATCCAGATTGGATTTATTGACCTCTGTAAATTCTTTAGTTTTTTCTTTCAGGATTTGGTTGGCAACATTTTCAAACTCAGTTTTGAAACGCTGCTGCAACTCTGCCATATAGTGTTTTTGTTCTTCTAAACGCTGCTGCTGAGCTTTATAAGATTCTTCCAATGTTGCAATTTTCTTATGCTCGGCATTTAACATATCTTGAAGCTCTTTTTTATCATCTTCTAAGGCATTTATCCTACCTAAAAATTTAAACTCAGCATCCTGCTTTTCTTCTTTTAAGAGATTCATGACAGCAGTTTTTTCTTCTGCTAAGCTTATTTGTTGTTGCTGACATACCGCAAGGTTAATTTTTAACTGCTCGTTTTCTGTCTTAAACTCGTTCAATAAATGATCATGGATATTTGATGACGGCTTTTTAAGGAAAAGAAAAACGGCTACGAGTAATATAATAACTGCTGTAATGATATATTCCATGTAAAAGAGATTTACCAAAAATACTAAAATGAACCCGAATGGTTTTAAACCATTAAGCGACTTTTGTTTACCTGATTTTGCTTTCTGCGATGGAGATGATATGCGCAATAACAGCATCGCTAAATAAAAACTTAGCTGAACTCGAAATCTTTCTGTAATTTTCTAGAAATAACTCATCATGAATCATAAAATTAATTACCGTACCATACTTGAAACTAGTAATGGTAATCTTGCTAAGCTACATGATATTGTTTTAAAAGCCTTAGAAGAGGAGGAACTCATCTCAGAAAAATTAAAAAGCAACCAGGATTTAAGTTTGGCAGAAAAAATGGCCGATCGTGTAGCTTCTTTTGGAGGTAGCTGGCGTTTTATCATCACCTTTTCTATCATTATCCTTATTTGGATTAGTACAAACGTTTTGTTACTTAAAAATCAGGCTTTTGACCCTTATCCTTTTATTTTATTAAATCTGATGCTTTCTTGTATTGCAGCACTACAAGCCCCTATTATCATGATGAGCCAAAACAGAAAGGAAGAACGAGATAGGCTAAGAGCAGAACAGGATTATATGATTAATCTTAAAGCAGAAATTGAAATCAGAACACTACATGATAAAATAGATTTATTGATTACCGAGCAAATGAAGAATTTATTCGACATTCAAAAAGTACAAATGGATAGTATAGATAAACTCAGGAAAACCCTTCATGAGCATCTTAAACCCAGTTAAACTCTTTAGAAACAAAAAAGGAGCATCTTATAAAAAATGCTCCTCTTAAATTATCCTTTTAAGGGAAATGTTAGTCTCTTCTACCAAATAGCATCATTGCATAATACATTAAAGTAGCTAATGATGATAATGCTGCAACAACATAAGTCATGGCTGCCCACCATAAAGCGTTTTTAGCTTGATCATGCTCTACACTGGTTTGCATAATACCTTTGTTACTTTGCAACCATACCAATGCTCTTTTACTGGCATCAAACTCTACAGGTAAAGTAACAAAACTAAATACCGTTAAAATAGCTAATGCACCAACGCCAACAGCTAAAACAATTGGATTATTACCAAAAGCCATCAGCATCACACCAATTAATAATACCCATTGTACCAAATTAGAAGCTACGCTTACCACAGGCACCATAGCAGATCTAAATTGTAACCAACTGTAAGCTCGGGCATGCTGTACCGCGTGACCGCACTCGTGTGCTGCTACTGCCGCTGCTGCAATACTTCTACCGTGGTAAACATCCGGAGAAAGGTTTACTGTTCTATCCGCCGGGTTATAGTGGTCTGTTAACTGGCCGTCAACAGATATAATTTCTACATCGTTTATACCATGGTCTGCAAGCATTTTTCTAGCTATCTCAGCTCCACTTAAAGCAGAACTCAAAGCAATTTCTGAGTATTGTTTAAACTTGCTTTTAAATCTCCATTGTACTATAAAACTTATAATAGCAATGCCTATAAAAAGTATTAATCCCATTTTCTATATATTTTGGTTTAAATTAATCAAATTGTATTCCTAAACAACATTAGAAATGTTTTTATTACAAAACGCTGAAATTTTGTATTTGTTCTTCGCAAAAGAACGCCAAAATTGCTTTATTTATTAATATAAGCAAGAAAATACTGCCACATTAACAGTCGGCATCTTCAATATGCCTTTCCATTACATAATCATTCAAAACAAATTCGTAGTAAGGAATATCAACTTCTTCGGCTATATGAAATCCCAATCTTTGATAAAAATGTAAAGCCGGGTTATTCCTGTTTACGTTTAAACGCAATAAGGTAGCACCATTGGCAAAAGCTACTGCGCCAATATAATTCATGATTTGCTTACCTGCACCCACCCCCTGTAAAGCTGGTAAAATATACAGTTTATGAATGATACAAACCGTTTGAGAAAAAGAATAACTGCTAAAACCTACTGCTTTTTCATCCTGATAAAGAAGAATAAAAGTATGCCCATCTTCTATTTGTGCTTTTAAAGCGTTTGGATGGTAAATCTGCTTAAGCATAAAGCTTATTTGCGCTTCACCGATATAGGCCTCATAAGTTGGCCACCAAATCTCTTGCGCTAATTGTTGTATTAGAGGTAAATCTTGTAAAGCTGCTTTTCTAATTTCCATTATAAATCTTCAGCTATAAAAATAAAAGGTTGTTGAAAAGACAAACTATAAAAGCCATCTTTCTCTGTTTGATAATGGTTGTTTGCTATCAAATTTAAACCTTTTGTGCTTAATTGAGCCTCTTGTAAAATGTATATGTTTTCTTCAGCTGGCTTCCATTTGCTAAACTCGGGTTTCACGGGAAATATTTTTTTACCATCAGCAAAAACTACCAAGTCTATATAATCAACAAAGAACAAATAATCTTTAGCCAAAAAGGTATCAGTGATGATGTTTACTGATGGATATTCATGCGCAACCAGGTATTTTAATACAGCTGTCGTCACATCATCATCGCCGCAAGGAATAATTTTTATATGCTCTTGAAGCGCAAAAGAAACATCTTCTTTGCTCACTACAACATCTATTTTAATGCCTAAAGAAACTACATGCTCATATATAGCGGAGTGTACAATAACGGTTGGAGACCATTCTAACAACTGCCCCAAGTATTCCTCATCAAAGCCACTCATGTTTAAAATAAACAAGGCTGGTTCTTGCTTTTCGCGGATGATATGATGAGAAGACATAAATTAATGTAAGAGGTTGTAAAATTGCTTAAAGGCTTCCGCCGGATGTTCGGCTTTGTTAACTGCTGCTGATACTGCTACACCTTTAATGCCAGTTTTTAGTAAATCTGCTACATCATTTAAACCAACACCACCTGCTGCAATCAGAGGAAAATCAATTCTTGATTTTTTTAAAGCACTTACAGCATCTGCATAACCCTTTAAACCCCAATGTTCACAAGTATTAGGCTTTGTGTCGGTATGTGCAAAAGGACCACAGCCAATATAATCTGCTCCGTTTTGGATATGTTTAAGGATAGTTGCTAAATCATTGGCAGATGCGCCTAAGGTTTTATCATCACCAATTTGTGCTCTTACCAAAGAAATATCTGCATCCATATCTTCAATATGAACACCTTGTATATCTGCCTGATGCACTAAGTGTATATGGTTGGTAACAATTAAAGTTGTGCCCCAATCATCACAAATACTTGCTATTTGATGGATTTCTGCTAGCATGTCCTCATCAGATTTAGATAAGCAACGGTATTGCACCCATTTAGCCCCTTGCGAGCAGGCCATTTCTACCTGCGCCACATGACTGATGTGAGGTAAGTCTTGTGTGAGGTAATGTAAGGTATCAACAAATTTCTTCATGTTATTTTAAAGCTTCGGTAACTACATCGCCAATATTACCATTAGGTTCTTGTATACGTAATAGGGCAGAAATAGTAGGCGCAATATCACTCATAGAAACCGTTCTGTTGCTGATGCCTTGCTTAATTCCCCATCCCATAAATACCATCGGGATATGCGTATCGTAAGGATTCCAAACTCCATGTGATGTTCCGGTTATGCCATAACCTTGAAACCATGCCGGGTCTAATACAATTTGTAACTCGCCACTTCTTTTTATATGATAAGCGTTGATGATTTTCTCTCTCAACTTAGCAGGTACTGCACCTTCGTTCACATTGGCTAAATCAACCACAAAAGATACTCCTTCTTGCTTTTTAAGAAAATGGATACAGTCTTTTTTTAAGTCATCTATATCAATTTTGCTAGCTTCAATAGCCTGATAGTTGAAATTTACCTGATAATTGGTAATAGCTCTTATTAAACCTTTAGCTTGGTATTTATTAAATAAAAGCTCGTTTAATTGTTTAGAGATGGTTCTGGTGTTGAAATAGCCAGCGTTAATCTTGTTATCAATTAAAAAATTAGGGTTATGCGCTGCGCCATGATCAGCACTTAAGAAAAAAGTATAATTTCCCTTGCCTACGGTATTATCCAAATAGGTTAAAAATACTTCTAAGTCTTTATCCAACCTTAAATAAGTATCTTCTATCTCTATCGAGTTTGGACCAAACTGATGACCAATATAATCTGTACTGGATAAGCTTACGGCTAATAAATCCGTAATATCATCAGCGCCAAGCTTTTCTTCTTTTATGGTAGCTTTTGCAAAATCTAAAGTTAAGGTATTGGCAAAAGGTGTATTTCTGATGGTGTTAAAATCAGACCCTTTTATTTGAGGTATTTTATGGGGGAAAACTGGTTTTGCTTCGCCTTTAAATTTTCCTTCATACTTATTGTCATCTGCACTACTTTGCACATAAGTGTTGATTGGGTAAAGGGTATTCCAATCTTGTGTTAAATATTTATCTACCAATTTTTGGTTGTTAAAAGTTTTTACCCATGTTGGTAAATCTTGCATATAATAGGTAGAACTTATCCAAGAGCCCGTTAAATCATCAAACCAGTAAGCTGCGTTGGCACTATGACCGGCCGGAAGTATTCCCCCTCTATCCTTTAAAGCGATGCCAATAACTTTAGATCTGAAATTGGTAGCTAGTTTTAATTCATCGCCAATGGTAGAACTTAACAGATTTTTAGGTGACATTTTACCAGCATCTGATGTACTACCTACCGTATTTACCGTGGTATCTTCTGTACAATACATATCGTAACCACTATTTTGTTCTATCCAATTGTTAGCTGTTATACCGTTAATGGCGGGTACAGAGCCTGTGTAAATACTAGCATGGCCACAAGCAGTTTGTGTAGTTGCATATCCAATATGCGCATTCTCGCAAGAAAAACCTTCTTTCAATAATCTTTTAAATCCTCCTTCTCCGTAACGAGATGCGTAACGATAAAGATAATCCCAACGCATTTGATCTACTACCAAACCAACCACCAGTTTTGGGCGGGCAGGGGTGCTGGTTTTTGGGGGTTGGGGTTTTTGTTGTGCAAATAAAAGAATAGGACAAAACAGAATAGAAAATATATAGGAAAATTTCATAAAAGAAACGAATTAATAAGCGACCTAAATTAGATAAATAATTTATTTTGAAAGAGGCTTTGTTGTAAAGATGGTGTTAAGTTATTTTAATTATATACCTAACTCTATCTGAAATACAGCATTTCAAAAGTTTTTGTCATGTTGTAAACTGTAATCTCCATCAGTTGTATTGTAACTGATGTTTTAGAACTTGCACAAAATATTATCATGCTATTATAAAAGAAGGTTGTTTCCAACATTTGGTTGCGAAGTAAGAAACAACCTTCTTTTGCTATTCTACAATAAATTTAAAATTGTATTCTTTGGTTTTTGACATGACTTTTAACATATAAAAGCCTGACTTTAATCCTTTAGCTTTAAGATTTTCTACAACTATTTCTTGCCTTCCCTTTTGAACATTTATAGTTTCTTTAATAATGTTTCTACCCGTTAAATCAGTAATCATCAAATTTACGGGGCCAGCCTCTTGCATAAAAAGTGATACCGTAAACTGATTAGTAACTGGATTGGGATATAAAACCGCTTCTTCTACCATAATTTTATTATCTGAAGAATTTTCTTGAATAAACATTTCTTCAAAACCAGCTTGCATAATTTGTGTAGGCGGTACAAAACAATTATTAGCGGCATTAACCTTTTGGCAATCAAAAATAGCTTTAGCTTGATTATCTGTTACGGCAAAGTTCCAGATCATAAAGTCATCAATTTTTTGTACAGGTTTAATGTTGGCATTTACGTCGTCTTTAATATCACGAGCCCCAAAACCCCAATTGGTAATACTATTAAAGAGATTTTGAATACCAAATGAAGCGTAGCCTCCACCAAAATTTGAGGCTAAGGGATCTGTGGTTGTTGTAACTATTCTTGGTCCTGTTTTATCATATTTTACTGTACCAGGTTTACCAACATATAATTTAGTACGTTTTACTCCGTTAACTTTGCTCATACACAAAATTAACTGATACCAACCTGCTCCTGCATCAAAAGAAGCTGGCGACCAGAACTCATAATCGAAACGAGCATTATTATTATTTTCTACACAACGCCTTAAAAAGATTTTACTGCCTTTATGCATCAAAGCAAATTCGCTATTATCTCTTCCACCATATAAAATTTTTCTCGTTATATTAACTTCTGCAGGGTCAGCATAAACCCAGCATGATAAGGTAAAGTTTTCTGGTATATTGCCTAATCCAAATAGTTTTTTGGCAGTTGGTTCAGGCAATATACTAGACCACGTTACAACGTCTGAATAACCCTCAGATGAAAAGCTAAAAGCATCGTTGTTATTGTTAAAACGATCTGTGCTATAATTACCTCTTCTATCTAAACCAAGTCTGCCCCCCCCAAGATAAGCCCCAGGAGCATATTTAGTATTACCAAACTCATCAGTAAAAATATAGATTTCATCGGCAGGTTTAAACCTAAACCAAACCTGAGGTTCAGAGATTTGAGCATCAGCATGAGTTATACAAAGAATACTTAGTAGCAATATTATATTCCATTTCAACCCCCTATATAGGATGAAATTTAAAAATATCTTTTTCATAAAATTATTTTAAAATGGTTTATACTTACCAGCAGCTTGTAAATACACTTTTAGTGCATCAGGCCTATCTGTTAATACATAATTTACACCTGCTGGTACATAAAAGTCCCAGTCGCCTCTAAAATCAAAATCTCCAATATCCGTAACTCTTGGAACAAAGGTTGTTGAGTTTTCTTTTACAAAACCAGAAACTAAATTTGTAGTAACCCTAGCACCGGTAGTAGAATTAAAATCAGGAATAGCACATACCTCTGGTACCGAGGTAAATATGCCTACAGGATAACCAAATGATTGTACATACTCTACAAAGTTTTTATTTCCTAATATGGCCCATTTTCTTAGAATCCATACTTGATTGGCATTACCTGCACCGTATTCTACTGTACCAAAGGGATAAGCCTTAAAGGTAAGTTCAAAACCATCTGCTAAACCAGAATTTATCCATCCATCAATATAATCTTTATATTTTTGAACATCTTGTTCAGTGTAGGCGGTACTGGTTTCATTTAAACCATCGAATAGCACTGGGGTAAAATAGATGGCTTTCATCGTTTCAGGATTAGTGATATTCATTTGATTAAACGCTGTAATAATGTCGGTATGGGAGATAGGATATCTACCTTTAAAAATAGAACGGCTTACTAGCTGCTGACCATTAATAATTGGATAAACTAGCTTAAATGTGGTAGCATCATTAGCAGCTCTGTCAAGGTTAATCCAAGGTATAGGTATAGTTGTACTGTTGTTTTTTATGAATGATAAAATTATATCAAGACTTTGGATAGAAGGCGGGGCTGTAGCAGGTTGATCTATAATCTCATCAAAACGATTTTTTAGTAGCTTTCCTTGCAATTGTGCCAAAGATTTTGATTGTACAGAGCCAGTTAAATCTGTTCTTTTATTTAAGCCCATATCATGAAATACAATAACCTTATTATCTGATGTGGTTTGCATATCAAGCTCTATCATACCATAAAGATTATCTATAGCTTTTTTGATGGCACTATAAGAATTTTCAGGATCTCTTACTCCTTCCCAGTAACCTCTATGGCAACCAATGGAAACAAAATTATTAGGTTTGGGATAACTGCCCGGAGTAAGAAATATTAAACTAGAATCAAAAGCACCAAGCCCTGGTATTTTAAAGGCTATGAAATTTGAATTTTTTATACTTACCTCTACAATAACTTTAAATTCACCTTCTGTTCTATTACCTGTAGCTCTTTTTACCAATTCTTTAATATCGGTACTTAGATAAGGACTAAACCAATAAGGAACTTCTGAATTCGGTAATTTCCATGGATTTATGGTATAGCTTGTTGAGCTTGTTGTTACAAAACCACCATATAAAAATTTCCCTTTACCATCTATTGCTGAGGAATTATATTTATACATTTTAATACAAATACCAGAGTTTACATTAGTTAAAGGACAACTGGTTACTATTGTTGACGGTGTTGAACTGCTAACCACTGTTCTAACAATTCCGTTAGTTAAATCTGCACCTCTTCTATAAAGTAATGCAGGGTCAAATACCAACATATCGTTCTCTGTTTGTGATGGATCAACCTTAGGATTTGCAGAAGAATAGTTGAAAATAGTTGTGCCGGTTTTTATAATTCCTCTTGTTGGTGTTTGAGCAAATGACATAAGATTCATGCACAAATAGCACAGAAAATTAAAGAATACCCATTTCATACTTCTTTTCATGATTTTTAATTTAAATGATGAATTCAATTAATTTTAAGGCTTAATAGCTTCTTGTTAATCTCTGATATTTCAGCCCTTAACCCATCATTTTCTTTTTTATCTTGCTCAAGCCCTTCTATTTTCTTTTCTTGTTCTATCATATACAAGGTTAATTCTTCAATCTTTTTCAACAAGAGTGTATTCATATTATGTAAGGTATAACCTGTTTTTTTGATTTCATTTTCTGAGGGTACTTCTGGAAGATGTTTATTAGCCTGAATAAAATCAGACACTTCCTTTAAGGATCGCAATTTGTAATCAGAAGCAAAAACATAATCACTCCAACTTGCAGGGTTTTCAATGGCATAATCTGCTGCGATAACTCCTTTTTCAATCCATAAACTAAAAGAATCTCTCGAAGCTACTGCTCTTGCACCTTGAAATTTTGCTTTATTGGAACCTATTAAAACCGTACCGTCACCATCTATCATCATATCCAACCTACCTGCATATGAATTAAATCTGTTATTAAAAAATCCAATTCCTCCCGTTGTAGCAGATCCTGTACCGGAGAGATGAACTATACCATAAGAGTTTACACCAAATTGCGAAAAACTAATACCAACATCCCCAGTCCCCTGACGAGAGAAACTGCCAACAATACCATTTATAGCAGCAGGATTATCGTCATTTACAACTAATTTTGCTCTTACAGATGCTGGCGGCGTAGTACCTACATACACATCACCTGTGAAAGTTGCTCCACCTTCGCTCCAAAACTTTAATTTTCTATTGGCCCCTGTAGTACCAGCCCCTACAATATCCAAAGCGTCTGACCAACCTTGGTAAACTATTTTTCCTGCATTACTTTCGCGAGTTAATATATGAGACCCTAGACGTAGTTCTTTAAAATCTGCATTACCTGTAATATTTGAATTGCCATTAACAGTCAAATTCCCATCAACTCGCATTGGAGACCAAGATGTGACACCATATTCACCCACCTTAAATCTTTCTTGACCATTAAAAAAAAGAGCAATACCAGCTTCCGCAGCAGATGTAGAACCCGACATAAAAAGGTTAAATTCACCACCCGTAAAAAGTGGGGCCATTTTGTACTTAGTCGCAATATATTCTTGCGCATTAATATGGTATAAACCAAGTGTTAAAAAAATTGTAAGCGTAATAATTAATCTTTTCATAATTTTATTTTTATTTCTTAGCCTACTCTATTAAGGTTTTTCAGCATCCACCTTTATAGTATATTTTCTATTTATGTAATTTTTTCTTTTTAAGATATAACAGCATTTCTTTAGGTCGGTCAGTCTGTAAAATGGTAGCTCCATGTGCTATAAGCCAGTCCCAACTATCTTTGGTATTATCTTCTTCTACAGCCAAATCATCATAATGCCCCCCATTTAAACTAGCCCATAAAGCGTTAATCCATATTTTAGAGCCATTAGCTTTTATGAATTGGTTATTGGTTAATAGCGATGAAGTATCTTTATGGAAAATGAGCTCAAAAGCTACCGGGTTTATTTTTTCCTGATAGGTTTCTATGATGGTTTTTGCATCTGGTTTATCTAAATCAACAACAGGCATAAAAACAATATTGTCTAAAATAGAACCGTATCTTTTAAGTACTTCATCATAACGGGCATCTGTTTTAAATAGGGCTTGTTGTAGGGTGTTTGTTTCTTTTAAAATTTTATACGCTTCATTATAGTAAGGATAACTTTTATCCAGATTTACTAAAACCCGATCTTTAGCTAATAACATTACTTCTTTTAAAGTAGGGATGGTGTGGCTGGATAACCTTCCTAAACCATTTTTCAGATGAAATTTTTTAAGCTCGGCTAATGTATAATCAGATGGTTTTCCTTTGCCGTCAGTAGTTCTGTCAATAGTATTATCATGCATAATAATAACATGGCCATCCTTAGAAATATTTAAATCCACCTCAATAATATCTACTCCCATATCAATAGCCAATTCAAAAGCTCTTAAAGAATTTTCAGGAGCATTACGCCAATCGCCACGATGAGCAGCAACCATCACCTTCTTATCTTGAGGGTTATGCAATTGCTTAAGTAAATAATTTATATTCTTTGATTGTGCAGAAACAGATAAACCAGATAATAGTAATCCTGCAAAAACTAATATTTTTGATAAAATCTTCATGTTTTTAAGTATAAAAAGAGCTTGCTTTTATAAAGCAAGCTCTAACCAATTAAACCTAATTATACCCAGTATTTTGAGGAAAAATTGAGGGATTATTAATAATATTAACCTCGGTTTGAGGAACAGGATATAGAAATTGAAATGGCTGAATAGTAACCGGAGTTAAGCCAGAAGTTTGCAATGCATTAATGGCTGTATTGGTTCTTACCAGATCAAACCACCGATGTAATTCTAAGGGCAACTCTAAACGGCGTTCTTTTAAAACAGCATCTCTAAAAGCTGCCTGGTTAGGTAAAGATACTGGCGTGTAAGTAGTTGCAGAAGCTCTGCTGCGTACCGCATTTAAATAAACAAAAGCATCAGAAGTAATCAATGGGTTATAAGCTACTTCGTTTAAAGCTTCTGCATACATTAAAAGTACATCAGCATATCTTAAAATTATGTAATCGTTTCCAAGTGTACTGTTTGTAGGGTCGAAAGTGTCAAAATACTTTTTTACAGGTCTGTTATTGCCGTTGATGGTCTGAAAATTAAGTAAATCTCTCCTGGTATCTGTGCTTTCATAAGCAGCAAGTAATTTCGGGTCTAGAACAGGTTGATTAAAATACACCGCTAGACCATGTCCTTGTCCTTGTATATTTTTAGCATAGCGTACAGCAAAAATTATTTCTGCATTCATTTTATTATTCACGCTAAAAACATCAGCTACATTAGGCAATAATCTGTATTGATGAGGATTAGTAGAGGGAGGCACTAAATCATCTAAGATAGCAACTGCTTGGGGATATTTTTTTTCTGTTAAATAAACTTTGCCCAAAAGAGCTTTTGCAGCTCCGGCAGAAGCTCTACCAACATTTACACCTGTATAAGAAGGAGGAAGTAAGTTTATCGCAGCAGTAAGATCATCTTCTATAGCAGCATAAACATCATTTATCGGGCTCCTGGGCAAAACTTTTGCCTCTGCCGCAGTAATAGGCTTTAATACTAAAGGTGCGGCCCCCCATAACCTAACAATATTAAAATAGTGTAATGCTCTTAAAAATCTAAGTTCTCCCTCATGTTGAGCTTTAAGACTTGGGTTTGTAACAACATTTATATTAGCCAGTGCATTATTACACCTTGCAATGGCTGCATAAATTGCTCTCCACGCATCACTTATAGCAATATTATCAGACTGTGCCAGAAAACGATCTATATTATAGTCTCTTCCAGCATTACCTCCAGGGTTTTGATCCTCAATATTGTCTCCTCTTGTTTCCATTAAAGTAATAAACCTGTCTTGATACATGTTTGAGCTTTGTAATGCTGCATAACTTGCACTTACTGCGGCACTAATATCCGCTGTATTTTTATAAAAATCAGCCTCAGTTAAAGCAGATGGGGGTGTAAGTGTTAAAAAATCTTCTTTACATGATGATAGTAGCATCAAGCAACCAGTCATCAAGATTAATATATTTTTCATTTCTATTCCGTTAAAAATTGAGATTTAAACCTAATATGAATGCTTTAGCAATGGGGTAAGAACCATAATCAATACCCGGCGTTAATGCGCCACTATTTAAACTTGCTTCTGGATTATAGCCATTATATTTAGTAAAAGTGAATGCGTTTTGAGCAGTAAAATACAGTCTAACATTAGAGAAACCTGCTTTTTGAATATGCTTAGTGGGAAGCTTCGCCCCTAATGTAATATCTCTTACTCTTAAATAAGAACCATCCTCTAAATGATAGGTTGATATAGTACTATTTAAACCTCTTTGGCTACGGTTAGCTCTTGCAACAGTACCATTTCCAGGCTGTTCTGGAGATTTCCAAGCATTTAAAACATCTGTAGTATTATTAGCAAAACTTTCACCAGAATTATAATGCCTTTGGTTGATATTTGCTATGGTGTTTCCATAAACACCCTGGATAGCCACATTCAAATCAAATGCGCCATATTGTAACTGCCCAGAATATCCATAAGTAAACTTTGGAAGATAGTTTCCAGTGATTTCTCTATCATTACTATTTATTACCCCGTTACCGTCTACATCCTTAAACTTAAAATCTCCGGGTTTAGCACCGGGTACGGTAGCATTAGCAGGATTATCAATATCTGCTTGGTCTTTAAAAATGCCTGTTTGAACCAATGTATAATAATTACCTACAGGCTTGCCAACCTCTGTTATGAAGTTTAAAACACTTTCTGCTATAGTTACAATAGAGTTTACCCCACCAAGATCTACTACCTTATTTCTATTAGAAGAGTAATTAATGTTGTTGGTCAAAGTAAGCTTTCCGATTTTACTAGAGTTAGATAAGGTAATCTCAATTCCCCTATTATTTACTTTACCAATATTTACTAAATTGGTACTAAAGCCCGAAACCTGAGGTACAGGTACATCTAAAAGTAAATCTGATGTATTATTGTTATAAACATCTATAGTAGCTCTTAACGCATCTTTAAATAGTCCAAAATCAAGCCCTAAATTAACAGCAGTAGTTTTTTCCCATCCTAAATCAGGATTACCGGCTGTAGATTGAAATAATCCTGTAGATAAAGTAGGACTCGCTCCAAACACATAATTTGCCGGAGAAATGGTTGATAAATAACCGTAGTTACCGATTTGGAAATTGCCAGTAACACCATAACTTGCTCTTAATTTTAATGAACTTATGGCATTTACGTTTTGCATGAAGTTTTCCTCTTTAACAATCCATCCTGCTGAAGCAGAAGGAAAATATCCATATTTATTATTGGGTCCAAAACGGGAAGAACCATCTGCTCTTAAAGCTGCTGATAACAAATACTTATTTTTGAAGCTGTACTGAACCCTTCCCAATAACGATAGCAAAGACCACTCATTAATATTTGAGCTAAACGCGGTAACGCTAGTTGCAGCATTAAGTGTTTGTATGATATTATTTGCATATCCAGTTCCAACAATCTGACTAGCTCCGTTTCTTTCTTTTTGTACAGAAAAACCAGCTAACGTCCTGATAGAATGATTTCCAAATGTTTTATTGTACGTTATCGTGTTTTCTGCGAGTAAATTTATCGATTGAACTGACCGATATTCACCAATCGGTATAGATGGAGGAATTATAGCAATAGCACTAGGTAATTCAGAACGACGAAAAATGTCTCTATTAGCATTACTTATGTCAGCACCAAAAGAAACTCTAAACTTTAAATCTTTTAAAATATCATACTCTGCAAATACATTTGTAAGGAATTTGTTCTCATTGGTTCTATCTGGCTTTAAATTAGCGAGCGCAACTGGATTAATACCATTAGCAACAGCATATTGATTTTTAAATGCATCATAATTATAAGTCCCATCCGGATTATAAACAGGAAAATAAGGGGAGGCAGCTAGAGCACCAGAAACAACATTCTCAAAACTGAATCTTCCTTCTGTTTGCTGATAATTATATACAGCATAATTATAGGTGAAATTAGTACCGAAATGGAATTTCTTTTGAGTAACATCTAAATTAATTCTACCCCCATATTTTTTGTATCCCGAGTTAATTACAATTCCTTCTTGATCTAAATAATTACCTGACACATAATATTTAATCTTTTCAGATCCTCCAGATGCCGATATGGTATGACTTTGCATAGGAGCACTCTGAAAAATTTCATCTTGCCAATCTGTATTAGTTAAGCCAGGTTCATTATTCAGATATGGAAAAATTTCTGGCGGTAATAAATAAGCATTGGTAGTATTATTAGCAGGAGCTCCAAACTTACTTAATCTTGTAGCATTATCATCCGTAGCACTTCCTGTTAAGCCTCTATCTGCTAAAAGATCAAAATAGGTATTATTATGAGCATCGTAAATTAATTTAGAATATTGATAAGCATCTAGCATAGGTATTTTTCTTGTTGTGGATTGTGTACCATAATAGCTGTCTATATTAAAAGCTGTTTTACTACTCTTGCCTTTTTTAGTAGTGATGAGTACTACACCATTAGACCCTCTAGAACCATAAATTGCTGCCGCAGATGCATCTTTTAAAATATCTATACTTTCAATATCATTTACATTGATAAAGTTTAAAGGGTTAATTCTAATACCAGGACCATTACTGCTATTATCAGATAAAGGGACACCATCCACTACATATAATGGGTCGCTTCCAGATGTTATACTCCCAGTTCCACGTACTAGAATCGATATACCAGCACCAGGTGCACCTGCAGGCTGTAATACTTGCACACCAGCTAGTCTACCCGTTAAAGCTTTATCTAAACCGGCAGCAGGGAAATTATTAATTTGATCTGCTGATAAACTTGAAACAGAAGTAGTAACATCCTTTCTATTTTGAGTACCATAACCAACCACAACCACCTCATTTAGCCCTGTTGCATCTGGTAGTAAAACGATATTTAAAACTTTATCATCATTAATTTGAACTTCTTTATTTGCATAACCTAAATAGGATATCATAATAAATGAACCTTTAGTGATACTTAAGGTAAATTCACCACTAGCATTCGTTAATGTTCCACTTTTAGTTCCTTTCTGAGTTATACTAGCCCCTATTATAGGTAAGCCATTTTCATCTACAACTTTTCCCTTTATTTTTATAAAAGGGTCTTGTTGTATAGTCATACTAGTCGCTTTTTTTTGTATGATAATAGTTCTATCTTTTATAATGTAGGTTAAAGGTTGTTCTTCAAAAACTCTCTTAAGTGCATCATTAATAGAAAGGTCATTAAACTCTACATTTACTGGTTTAGAGAGTTGCAGTAATTTATCTTGGTAAATAAAGCTATACCCAGATTGCTTACGTACTTTTTTTATTACTTGCTCTAAAGAAGTGCCTTTTTCATCAAGACTCACTTTTTGAGCAAAAGAAGCTTGCGATGTTTGTAAGAAAGCGGTGATTAAAATTATTAAAGCTAATTTCATACCTAATAGGTATTTATTTGTAACATAGACTGAGGGTCTACATACAAATGAATTGTAAAATTTCATACATTTGATTTGGTTAAAAATTGATTAATGGTTTCAAACTGGATTTTCAATTATTGACTTTTTTAAGGCCGGACGTGTTGCAGCACTTCCGGCTTTGTCATTTTCGTTTAGTGTATTTATTGCTTTACAATAATCCTCCTTCCTGATATTTTAAACTTTATATTACCTGTTAATTGCAAAATCTCTAATACCTCTTGTATATTAGCATATTTAGATATTGAACCACTGATGATGACATTATCCACATTATCCTCATAAACAATATCTACATCATACCATCTTGACACTTGTCTTAAAACACTTTTTATGTCTTGACTACTAAACATCAAATCACCGTTTTTCCATGCTACCGCTTCCTCTGTATCAACTTGAGATATTTTTATATTCTTTGATGATTTAGCTTGTTGCCCTGGTTTTAAAACTTTATAATCTTTTATAGTATGATGATTACCTTCTTCTGATAATAAGGAAACTTTAACCGCACCTTCTAGAAGCGTTGTTTTTGTTTCTCGCTCATCTTTATAAGCGTTTACATTAAAATGAGTACCCAGAACTTCTATAACCTGATTATCACTTGCAACCTTGAATGGCGTTTTCCTGTTTGACACTACTTCAAAATAAGCTTCACCCACAAGTTCAACTTTACGCTCAGCTCCTTTAAATGATGTCGGAAATCTTAAAGAAGAAGAAGCATTCAGCCAAACATGAGTTCCATCTGGAAGTATGATTTGATATTGACCACCTCTTGGTGTTGATATCGTGTTGTAGGATAATTGATTCTCTTCTAAATTTGAAGATGTTTCTAATATAGAATAAACGAGCTCTCCATAAGCGGTCTTAGTGATTTTTATACTCCCTTGTTGAGCTATTTCACCATTATTAGCAGAATCTAAAGTAACTATCGTACCATCTTCTAATGTTAAAGTCGCTCTATTATTTCCAGGAGTAATTTCTATTGATAAATCTTTGGTAGCTATTTGAGAATTATTGGTACTCCTTAAGAAGTATAATCCAAAAAACACCAAAAATACAGCTGCTACTGCTGATGCTATTTTCCATAATTTTATTGATTTTTGAATTGGTTTAATAAGGGCTTTTGAGACAATATTAGTATAAATCCTATTTCTAAGATCATCCTCATTATCATCCGATTCAATCTCTAAATAGGTGTCATCAAAACTAGTATACCATTGTTCAAGCTCTTCTTTTTCTTCTGGAGTTATAATGCCTTCCTGAAGCTTTTTTGCGAGCAAATCGATACGTTCAATTTTATTTGGCTTATGCATTGGTTATGCTTTTGTACTTAGCCAAATAAAAATTAAAATACCCTACCTCATAAATTGTTTTTTTTAAGATAAAATGAGAAGGATAGATAAATAGTGTCCAAAACGAGTTTTTAAGACTCTTAAAGCATGGGTTTTATGCTTTTCAACCGCTTTTTCTGAAATTGATAGCTGTTCTGCTATTTTTTTGTTTGTAAGATATTCTTCTCTACTCATCCTAAAAACTAGTTGGCATTTAGGTGGTAAAGTATTAATAGTTTCTTCTAATTGCTTTTGAAGCTGTTCTAAGTCATAAAGTTCAACTAATTTAGTAGTCTCATTCTTTTTTAAATCTGTAATTTCTGCGTTTCGAAGCTCTTCCCTAGCTCTTTTGGCTCTTCTATTTATAACTTCAAATTTTACAGCTGTTGCAAAGTAATTGTCGAATCCTGTTTTTAAAACAAATGCTTCACGCTTTCGCCATAGATTTAAAAACACATCTTGTACCAATTCTTCAGCTTCAACATGATCACCTAGGCGTCTACTTGCAACAACATAAAGCTTTTTCCAGTATCGGTTGTATAAAAACTCAAATGCAACAGCATCACCTTCTTTTAAAAGAAAAGCTAATTCTTGATCGCTGAGACTATCGTAAGACATTTAGGTTTATAAAAAACTAATATAATATAAAATCCAAGTTGATTTCAAACATTTATCAAACTTATATTAAAATATCAGCTTTATTGTAAAATCCCTATTAAGTTTTAGTTAATCCTCTCCTACTCCCATCATACAATTCATATTCTAACAGCCTGCAATCTAGCTTACCGTTGTAAAATTCTATCCTTCGCGATGCTCTTAAACCTATTTTCTTAGCTAAATCAGGGTTTCCCGTAAAGATGTATCCGGTATACCCTTTACACTCTTTTTTCATAAAATCGCCAATTCTGGCATAAGTAGCTTCTAGCTTGCTGTGTACGCCTAAACGTTCGCCATACTCGGGGTTAAACATAATCACCCCAGCTTCATCCTGAGGGATTCTTGTATCGGCAAAATCGCAAGCATAAAACTCAATCAATTGGTCTACACCAGCAGTTTTAGCATTCTTTTTACTGATGTCTATAGCATCTTCAGAAATATCTGTAGCAATAATTTTTAAATCTTGGTTTTTAATCACTTGGTCTTTTAGCCTTCTTCGCTCTGTAAAGAAAACCTCTTCTTCATAACCTAAAATGTGCATAAAACCATAATTCATACGTAACAATCCTGGCGTTCTGCCGGTTGCAATGAGGGCTGCCTCTATAGCTAAAGTTCCAGAACCGCACATCGGGTTTATAAAAGGAGATTTGAAATCCCATTGCGTAGCTAAAATGGTTGAGGCTGCAAGCGCTTCTAACATAGGCGCTTTACCCGGTATTTTTCTGTAACTGTGTTTAGCTAAAGTTTCACCGGATGTATCTAAAAAGATTTCTGCCTTTTCATTTTTCCAATATAAATGCACTACGGTTTTAGTGTAATCCGGACCAGAATTTGGTCTTATTTTATGTACAGATTTAATCCTGTCTGCAATGGCATCTTTAACTTTTAAATTAGCAAACAAAGGTGTGGTGATGGTAGAATTATCCACATTTGAGGTTACGGAGAAATAGCCACCAAAATCTATCAATTTCTCCCAAGCTATAGCAGTAACTTTTTGATACAGTTCTTCACCGTTCTCAGCATCAAATTCCTGAAGGCTATAAAGCACCTGACTAGCACATCTGAGGTTGAGATTCAGCCTGATACAATCATTTAAACTTACTTTAAGCTCTAGCCCAGTAGAAAAAATCCTAACAGGTTTAAAACCTAAATTTTTCACTTCTAATTCAAGATAAGGCGATAATCTTTTGTTGCAGGTTATGATAACCTTTGATGGGGTGTTGAAAACTTGATGCATAAGAATGCGCAATTTAATGATAAAAATATAGAGATTTGATTTTAGTTATTTAAAAACCTGTTGAAATGGAGATAAAAGGAAAAGTTCATGAAGTATCTGAAGTCATGAACGTTACTGATACATTTAGAAAAAGAGAGCTTGTTATAGAATTTGCCGAAAACCCACAGTACCCGGAATACGTAAAATTTGAAGCCATACAAGACAGGGTTTCATTAATGGATAATCTTAAAATTGGTGATGATGTTGAGGTTTCTTTCAATTTGAAAGGAAGACCATGGACAGACAAAACCGGTAAAAAACAATATTTCAATACTTTACAAGTTTGGAAAGTAAATGTATTAGGTGCTGATGCAGGTGCTCCTGCCCAAACACCGCCATTTGCAGCACCAGTTGATATTAGTGCAGCACCAGAGGCAGACGACGATTTGCCATTTTAAAGAGCCTATTTTCTGATTACAATGCGATAAAAAGCGGCACCAATCCCAAAGGTGACCGCTTTTTTTTAGAGCCTCACCCCAGCCCTCTCCAAAGGAGAGAGAGTGCCTAAATGTGTATTAAAATATTAAATGTTTAATAAAACAATTAAAAAATAAGCATAAGCAAAGTAGTCCTGCGCTTCCCTCTCCTTTGGAGAGGGATTGAGGGTGAGGCTGTTAAATAATGTTAAACCACCTCCATATTAAAGCATTGGTGTTTATATTTGATTTGAGATGAAGCGTAAAAGTATATCGGTTATTATTGGTTTAATGAGTTTTGCATTGTTGGGAGTGATGGCTATGCAATATTATTTCCTAAAAGAATCTTATCAATTAAAAACTCAAATTTTTGATAGTGCGGTAAATGATGCTTTAAAAAGTGTGGCTTATAAATTAGAAAAAAATGAAGCCGCAGCTTTTTTAGCTCAAAAAGCTGCAAACGAAAAAAAATTAAGAGAAATTAATAGGTTAAATCAAGATTTGAAATTTAGCCAAAACATCAGAAAATCAAAAACTATTGATCGTAACCCGCAAATTAAAGAAAATCCATCCCTAGCTTTTATCAGGCAACTTAAAAAAAATCAGGAAAAATCTGACAGTATTTTTAGGGTAAGAGATAGCATTTTAAGAAATAAATACCCTAATATTTTAGTATATAACGGCCCGGCGCAACAAGAAACTCCAGATAATGTAATTGCCGGCGTAAGATTTGATTTTGAAGAAGTTACAGACGAATTTGGCGTCAGACAAAATCTGGTTAAACAAGTTTATACAGAGCGATTACCTTCCAGAAAAAGACCCAAAAGAGGTAACGTTGTCGTAGATTCTATCAAACAATACGTTATTGTTGACCCTGTATTAGGCCCTGTTGTTCGTACCATTGGCAAACCTAATTACTTATCAGAAATTAGTGAAACTGAGCTTGCAGCAGCAGAGAAACCCATCCATAGCAAAGAAAAAGTAAAAGATGTTAAGCTTTACTTAGACTCGGTACAAAAAATCAGTAACAAAAAGGAGATTTTAAATGATTTAGCTTCAGAGTTTCAGCAAGCAAATGTACCTCTGCATAAACGTATTAAACCAGAATTGCTAGACTCTTTGCTATTGATAGAGTTGGCCAATAACGGCATCATGCTCAAGTACAATTATAAAATAAGCTCCAACAAAAGCTCCAGAATTTTATTCAGAAATGCCTCGGATAATACAATGGATTTTGAGCCAGAAAACACCTACAAAGCCGCACTTTTCCCAAAAGATATGGTACGTGAAGGCGGTTATTTGATGGTAAGTTTTCCAGAGAAAAATAGTCTCATCCTTAAAAATATGAACTCTATTTTGGCTTCATCCATAGGTTTATTGTTAATTTTAACCGGAAGCTTCGCTTATACCATTTTTTCTATCTTAAGACAGAAAAAGATTTCTGAGATGAAGACAGATTTCATTAACAACATGACACATGAATTTAAAACTCCGGTAGCCACCATCATGATTGCCAGTGAAGCTTTAAGAGACCCCGACGTTAATGAAGACCGCAAACGCGTAAATAAGTTGGCAAGCATTATTTATGATGAAAATATACGTCTTGGAGACCATATTGAAAGGGTACTTAATATTGCCCGTATAGAAAAAGACGATTTAAAAATAGAGCGTAAAGAAGTTAACATCCATGATTTAATTCATGCCGTTTCTGATAGTATGAACTTGCAACTACAAAAGAGAAATGCTATTGTAAACATGAACCTTATAGCCACAAAATCAACCATCATGGGCGATGAGCTACACCTTTCTAATGTATTTTATAACCTTATTGATAACGCCATAAAGTACAGTAAAGAAGCACCAGAGATTACCATCAACACCACTAATACCCAAACAGATTTTATAATTACCGTTACTGATAATGGAATTGGCATGGGAAGAGACCAGCAAAAGAAAATTTTTGAGCAATTTTACCGCATACCTACAGGTAACTTACATGACGTAAAAGGTTTTGGACTAGGCTTAAGCTATGTAAATAACATGGTGAAAAGAATGGGCGGAACTATAAAAGTGAAAAGCGAAAAAGATAAAGGCTCGGAATTTGAGCTCAAATTTCCATTAGCATAATACCATATAAATGAGTGCAAAAAAAATTCTTTTAGTAGAAGACGATCCTAACTTGGGGATGATTTTAGAAGACTACCTTTCTTTAAAAGGAAAGTTTGAGGTTACCCTTTGTGATGATGGAGATGAGGGCTTAAAAGCATTTACATCTTCAACTTATGATATTTGTATCCTGGATGTGATGATGCCTAAAAAAGACGGATTCACGCTGGCAAAAGACATCAGAAAGATAAACAAACACATACCTATTATTTTTGCCACAGCCAAAGGTATGATGGAAGATAAAACCGAAGCTTTTGGTTTGGGTGGTGATGATTATATTACCAAACCTTTTAAAATAGAAGAGCTTTTATTACGCATTAATGCCCTCTTAAAAAGAGCCGGCAACCAGGAAAAAGCTGAAGAAGAGAAACCTAAAATCTTCACCATTGGCAAGTATACCTTTGATTACCAGCATCAAATTATTATAAATGGTGATGAGCAACAAAAGCTAAGCACCAAAGAAGCGGAACTGTTAAGGTTATTATGCCTTAAAATGAATGATGTTTTAACCCGTGAAGAAGCACTTTTACAAATTTGGCATGATGATAATTACTTTAACGGCCGTAGTATGGATGTTTTCCTAAGCAAATTGCGTAAATATCTTAAAGAAGATGCCAGAGTAGAAATCATCAACGTACATGGAAAAGGTTATAAACTCTTGGTAAATTAGTAAGTAAAAGCTAATTTCATAAGAAATATTTTACTTATGAAGTTTCCTTCACTCAAACAACTTGGTTATACTGCGCTGGCTGTATTAAAAAGATTCCCTATCCCCATACTTTTTGCAGTTTTAGGAACCAGATCTTTAATTGCGCTTACCGTAAAAGATCTTAACAATACTTATAACGAAGAACTTGTAAAAGGCGCTTATATAGGCAATTTAGGTTTAGCACTTACCTTGGCTTTTGCATTATTTGCAGAAAAACATAAACTCAGAAACTCCATTAAAATAGGGGCTAATGTAACACTCATAGCTTTTTTATTTTCTTTAAGTTTTATCTTAAATCCTTTTGAAAAAGAAGCGCATATTTTAATGCTAGTCATTCTTGCATTTGCTTTTCATTTATTGGTTTCTGTCGCTGCTTTCCATAAAGCAGAAGAAAATCAAGCTTTTTGGCAACTTAACAAAAGTTTATTTCTACGTTTTTTAACATCTGCCCTGTACAGTGCGGTATTATTTATTGGGATAAGCATTGCCTTATTAAGCATTGAAGAATTGTTTAAAGTAAATTGGGATGATAAAATCTACTTACGTCTGTGGCTCATCATCGCAGGTGTATTTAATACCCTATTTTTTCTATCCGGCATTCCTAAACCTTTAGAAACACTTCAAGAAGAACAATCTTATCCAAAAGGGCTGAAAATTTTCACACAGTATGTGTTAATCCCTTTGGCAAGCATTTATTTAGTCATATTACTGGCTTATGAAGGTAAAATATTGTTAGAGTGGCATTTACCTAATGGTTTTGTTTCGGTATTAATTTTAGGTTATGCTGTTTTTGGGATGCTTTCTTTATTGCTAGTTCATCCACTCAGAAGTTTAGAAGAAAACAAATGGATAAAACTCTTTAGTAAGACCTTCTATCTGTTTTTAATTCCCTTAATTATACTTTTAGTGCTTGCGGTTTATACCCGAGTATCTGATTATGGCATAACAGAAAGCAGATATATTTTAATTGTACTTACCTTTTGGTTAAGCTTTATCACCTTTTATTTCTTAATAAAAGGACAAGAACATATTAGGATAATTCCCATCAGTTTATGTGCGTTAGCACTTATAATCTCCTTTGGACCATGGGGTTTACAAAGTGTTTCTAAAAACTCGCAACAAAAAATATTAAGCACTCTTTTAGCCACTAAACCTAATAAAGAAAGAGACCAGCAAATCAGAAACATTGTTGATTATTTATATGATTATCATGGTATAATGGCTTTACAGCCTTTTACTAAAGCATCGCTTAGCGATATTAAAACTTTTTTTAAGAATAGCCATAAAAAAGACTCCTTGAGTCAGTTTCAAAGTTATCAAGCTAAAGAAAATACCAAAGATTCTGTATTAAAGTTATTAGGACTTAATCCGCTTTATAACCCCGCAATGAAAGGCAATTTTTACAACTTTGCTAATAAAGAAAAAGAAGTTTTAAGTATTGAAAAGGCAAGTATTTTGGTAACTATAGAAAACCAGTCTTCTTTTAGAGATGATAAATGCAAAGAAATAACTGCCTTTGGAAAAGCTTTTAAAATATGTAAAGAGAAAGAACAAGAACTGTATCTGGTCTTAGGAAAAGAAAAGCTATCTCTACAACTTTATAAAATAGGAAAGCAATTGTTAAAAAAGAGCTATCCTATTACTGATAAAAACTATAATACTTTTCAAGTACCAAATAAAGATTTAACACTTACCCAGCAATGGAAAGGATTAAACATCACCATCAGAATAGAAGAAATAGGTATTGAGGAAGAAAATCAAGAAACAAGCATTCTACATTATAAGGTTTATGTGCTGATAACGCCACAAACTTTATAAAAAAACAGTGCATAAAAAAGCCTTTCAGGAATATTCATGAAAGGCTTTTTTTTATTTTGAGAAAACTAAACTCTTTTAGATTTGATACGAGCTGCTTTACCAGTAAGCTCACGTAAGTAGAATAATTTTGCTCTACGAACTTTACCAACGTTATTAACTTCGATTTTATCGATGTTTGGAGAATTTACAGGAAATATACGCTCTACACCTACACCATTAGACATTTTTCTTACGGTAAAGGTTTCTGTAGAACCAGCACTATTTCTCTGGATAACTACACCTTGATAAACCTGAATACGCTCTTTATTTCCTTCACGAATTTTATAGTGAACGCTGATGGTATCTCCAGATTTAAATGCAGGTAACTGTTTTTTCTCTACAACCTGCTCTTCTACAAATTTTACTAAATCCATGATTTTATGCTGTTAAGTTACGATTGAGATAAATACCAACCGCACCGAAATTTCGGAGTGCAATATTAGGGATAATTTTTGATAATTAAAAACATAATTAAAATTTTCCACAATTGATGTTTTATCTACATCCACACTATTTACGCATTAGATATGAATAAGTTATCCTTTATCGTTTTAGCTACTCACTAATTTTATTTCTATATCATCCAATGCTAATGAATCGCTTAACATACAAAGCTCGCCGTTGATACTCATTAAACACAATTCGCAAATTTGGTGGTCATAAGCTACAACATTACTATATACCTCTTTACTAAGTAAAAACGCATTTTTAATGATGATTTTTAAAAACATACCATCAGAGCTTGTACTTATAATTAATGGCAAACTACCGTGTTTATGGTTCAGTATACAGTTTCTTAAAATAGTTTTTAAAACATAAAAAAGTATAGGCTCTAAAGAAAGAAAGGTAACTTGATCATCCACCTCATTTATGATAACTTTTTCTGGCTGTAGATAATCTAACTGACTAATAATCTGGTTAATATATGATTTAAGATGGATAAGCTGTTTTTCTTTATGCTGATGATTTAATAAATATCCTAAACCTTCTATACTGTTGATCGTATTGTAAGAGGTATCCAGGAAAGCGTTTAAATGATAAAGAAAATCTTTATTTTCAATATCATTAGTTACAGATAGGTAATAACTAAAACTTTCTATGGATGACTTGGTGTCAACAAGCAGATGACTTAGTAACTTTTGCTTTAAAAGATCTACTCTTTTTTCTAACACAAGCTGATTATCCATGATGAAGATCCTCCAATAAAATCTCTGCTAAGCTTTTTTGAACAATTTTAAAGTTCATCAAGCTACCGCTTTCTACTCCAAATATTTTCTCTAGTAAAATTACTTTTTGATAAGGAATATCTTTTTCATCATCCATTTTAATGCTCCTATAATTGGCGAAGGTGTTTTGTGATACTCCAATAATTTTAGGAATTACTTTAATTGCTTTTTTATACTCCTTCATAGGCATATTATCTAGTATTTCATTTATTTTATATTTATACATAAAATCAATTTTTTGCGTTCATCACAAAATTTTGAGTATTTTAAACAAAATTTTGAGTAGATATAATATTTTTAGTAGAAATTACCAATAAAAATATGTTTTTTAATTGGCAAACAAAAATATTACTAATTTTTTTATGCAATTAAAACAAATTATAGATGAGTTACTTAAAGAGCGTAATCGATCTTTAAGTTGGCTGGCACAAAATACCGGGAAAACATTTGACGGGCTAAAATTATCCCTAATAAAAGAATCTCTTAAATATAGTGATGTTATAAAAATAGCGAAGGTTCTGGATGTATCGGTATGTAAACTTTTTGCAGAACATACGCTTAAACCCGCTGATGATAGATTTCTAAATAATTTGGAAGAAGAAAATGTCACTTATAGCACCGCAATCCAAAAAGAACTGGAAGCCTGTAAAGAGCTTAACATAACCCTTAAAAATCAGCTCAAAGACAAAGAATTAATTATACAGCTTTTAAGTAAAAAGTAGTATTACTCCAACAAATCTGGTCTGCGTTTTTTAGTGCGTTCTAAAGCTTGTTCATAACGCCATTGTTCTATTTTAGCTTGGTCTCCGCTCAACAAAATATCAGGTACTTTATAACCCTTCCAATCTGCCGGTCTGGAGTACACTGGAGCGTCTAACAATTCGCCTTGAAAAGAATCAGACAAAGCCGATGTTTCATCTGATAAAACGCCAGGTATTAATCTTACCACAGCATCAACAATTAAAGCAGCTGGCAGCTCGCCACCAGAAAGCACAAAATCTCCAACAGAAATCTCTCTGGTTACAAATACATCTCTAATTCTTTGGTCTATCCCTTTATAATGGCCACAAAGAATCATGATATTTCCTTTAATAGAAAGCTCGTTGGCTATTTCTTGTTTAAAAGTAACGCCATCGGGTGTCATAAAAATAATCTCATCATAAACCCTTTCTGCCTGTAATTTCTCTATACAAGCAGCAAAAGGCGCAATCTGCATCACCATACCACTACCACCACCGTAAGGATAATCATCAATACTTTTATGCTTATTGCTTGCGTAGTCTCTTAAATTGTGAATATGAATTTCTGCCAGACCTTTTTTTTGTGCCCTTTGCATAATAGAGTGTGCAAACGGACTGTCTAGTAAAGCCGGTAAAACGGTTATGATATCAAATCTCATAGTTCATTAATCTTGAAGGTAAACATCCAACAAACCATCCGGAAGTTCGATATTTAAGACCTTATTGTCCATATCAATACCCAATATTAAATCCTCAGATAAAGGAAACAATACTTCTTTTTCCTGATACATAACCGTAGCTAAAAACTGCTGCGGATATTCTCTCACCTCTAAAATTTCACCTAATTCGCCCTCTTGTTCATCAATAACTGTAAAGCCTGTTAAATCTTTGTAGCTAAACTCTTCCTTACTCTTTTTGGGCATTAACCTTTTAGCAAGAAAAATTTTCTTCTTTGCCAAGGGCTGCGCTTTATCAATATGATTAATATCTTCAAATAAAAAGTAACCTAATTGTTTTTGCGATAGCTTAAACTGCGAAACAAAATAAGGTACCATTTTGCCTCCAATTTCTACATATACCGATTTCAATTTTAACTTTTCAGGGTGATCATAACCAAAAGATACCTGAACCTCACCTTTTAAACCATGGGTTTTGGTAATATATCCTATTTCTACGTAATCTCCTGTACTCATTTATTGCTCTTTAAAAACTCTTGCAAAAGTAAAGTTTTTATGATGAGTTGATTTATAATCGTTTCATTAATTCATTATTCTGTTTTTTGATTATTATTGAGGATGCCTAAAAAGATTTTACTATACTTTTTCATGTTTTTGAGTTTTGCTGCTGTTGCGCAAACAGAAAGCAAAGTTATTTTAGTTACTATTGATGGTTTACGCTGGCAAGAATTGTTTAGAGGAGCAGATTCTTCCTTAATTTACAGCAGGTATAACAACCAAAAAGATTATTTATTTAAAAAATTTTGGCATAAAGATGTGCACAAAAAAAGAGCTTTATTAATGCCTTTTATGTGGAGCGAGATTGCCAAAAATGGTCAAATTATTGGGAACCGCGATTTAAAAAGTTATGCAGCAGTAAGTAATCCATCAAAGATTTCATATCCTGGTTATGCCGAGCTTTTTTCTGGTTTTGTAGATAGCAATATCACCAATAATAATAGGGTTTACAATAAAAACCCTAATGTGCTAAGATGGATAAACCAACAAGAAGGTTTTAAAGGTAAAGTAGCTTCTTTTTCCTCTTGGGACGTCTTTAATTATATTTTAGATGATTCTGCTCAGGATTTTATAATAAACGCTGGCGTAGAAGATTTAAAGCTTCCTGATATGGATGAAAGTTTTAAAGCCTTAAATGAGATGCAGCATTTAGCCCCTCCCTTTATATCTGATAAAGTAAGACTAGATGTAATTACCTACCAATTGGCTAAGCAATATGTAAAGTTTTATAAGCCCAAATTTTTACATATTGGTTTTGATGAAACAGATGATATGGCCCACGCTGCCGATTATAAATTTTATATAGAGCAGACTCGTAAAAGCGATGATATGATTGCAGATTTATGGAATTACCTACAAAACGATGATTTTTATAAGAACCAAACCACTTTAGTGATTACTACAGACCACGGCCGTGGCGAAAAACCATTTGGCAATTGGACTAGTCATGGTAAAAGCATCTCTGGCTCAGAACAGGTTTGGATAGCAGCCATTGGCCCAACCATAACAGCAAAAGGCGAAGTAAAAAATACCGACGAAATTTTTACCAGACAAATAGCAGGTACGCTGGCTAAACTTTTAGGATTAAACTTCAATAAAGACAATGTTTTTAAATAAATAAGGCGAGAAAAATCCCGCCTCATTTTCCACCCTCATCAATACCCCTTCTTCAATTTTCCTTTGTATGTTTTCTTAAACTTCTCGAACCTAGGAATAGAAACCGCTCTTACATAAGATTGGTTTGGGTTATGCGCTATAAAATCTTGATGGTATTCTTCTGCCCTGTAAAAAGCCTTTAAAGTTGCAAGCTCTGTTACAATAGGCTTACTAAACCTGTTGCTGCTGCTTATTTTCTTAATAGCATTCATGGCAATGGTTTTCTCCGCATCGGTTTGATAAAACAAAACAGAACGATAAGAAGAACCCCTATCTGGACCTTGTTGGTTTGGCGTGGTAGGGTCATGTGAAGAGAAAAATACTTCTACCAATTCTTCATAAGTGATAATTTTTGGATTATAATAAACCAAAACAGTTTCTGCATGACCTGTAGTTTCAGTATTTACCAACTCGTATGTTGGATTAACGGCAGTACCTCCGGCATAGCCAGAAACGGCAGAGTCTACACCAATAACAGCTTCAAAAATATGCTCAGAACACCAAAAACAGCCCGATGCAAAGGCAGCTATAGCTTTACCTTTTGGTGCTACCAACTTAACCGCATTGTTTTTAGGCACTTGTCCGTTAGTATTGCAAGAAATAATTAATAAAGCAAAAATGCTGGCACTTAATATTTTAACAAATTTCATGGTCTTACAATTTTAATCATAAACGAAATTTAAGATAAAATGATTGTAAGTTTTAAGTCATGCTTTTTAACCTGCCCAGCTTTCGCGATCTAAACTTCTAAAATGTATAGCTTCTGCTAAATGCTCTATGCCAATATCATTGCTACCGGCCAGGTCTGCAATGGTTCTGGCTACTTTTAAAATTCTATCATAAGCCCGGGCAGATAAGCCTAACTTTTCCATCGCTTTTTTTAATAATTGCTGCCCAGCATCAGAAACTACACAAATAGCTCTTACCATTTGCGGACTCATTTCTGCATTTGCATTAATACCTTGATGCTCTTTAAACCTTTCTGTTTGCATTAAACGGGCTTTAATCACCCTTTCTCTAATCAACTCGCTAGGTTCTGATTTTCTTTCTGATGCCAGTTCATCAAAATTTACTGGTGTAACTTCTACATGTAAATCTATACGGTCTAACAAAGGGCCACTTACTTTACTGAGATACTTTTGTACCACACCGGGCCCGCAAACGCATTCCTTTTCGGGATGGTTGTAATAACCACATGGGCAAGGGTTCATAGCAGCTATCAACATAAAACTAGATGGATAATCTACAGACATTCTGGCTCGGGCTACCGTAACACGCCTTTCTTCTAAAGGCTGGCGCATAACTTCTAAAACGGTTCTTTTAAACTCTGGTAATTCATCCAAAAACAAAACACCATTGTGGGCTAAAGATATTTCACCTGGCTGAGGGTTGCTTCCACCGCCTACCAAAGCTACATCTGAAACCGTATGGTGGGGCGAGCGGAATGGTCTTGTAGTAATTAAAGCATCAGAAGCTGAAAGCTTACCTGCTACCGAGTGTATTTTTGTAGTTTCTAAAGCTTCATACAAATTTAAAGGAGGTAAAATAGTTGGTAAACGTTTAGCTAACATGGTTTTACCTGCCCCTGGCGGACCAATCAGAATAGCATTATGCCCACCAGCAGCTGCAATTTCTAAAGATCTTTTGATATTTTCTTGTCCTCTTACATCGGCAAAATCGGCATCGTAATTATTAATAGCTTTAAAAAACTCGTCTCGGGTATCCACAACTGTTAAAGGTGGTTTTTTGCTATTCTTGAAGAAATCTACAATTTCTGAGAGATGGCTAACCCCATAAACTTCTAGTTTACTTACGATTGCAGCTTCTCTAGCGTTTTGACTTGGTAAAATAAAACCTTTGATATTTTCTCTTTGAGCGTTTATAGCTATAGGTAAAGCCCCTTTTATAGGCTTTACTTGTCCATCTAAAGAAAGTTCGCCCATGATGAGGTAATTTTCTAAATCCTCTTCATCTATTTGACCAGAAGCGGCCAAAATACCTGTAGCTATGGTTAAATCGTAAGCAGAACCTTCTTTGCGAATATCGGCAGGTGCCATGTTGACCACAATTTTTTGGCGAGGCATACGAAAACCGCTATTTGTTAAAGCACTTTCTATTCTCAATAAGCTTTCTCTAACGGCATTATCTGGCAAACCTACAATTAAATAAGCGGCTTTACCTCCAGAAATGTTTACTTCTATGGTGATGGTTTGGGCTTCTACCCCATACACAGCACTCCCAAATGTTTTTACAGGCATACATAAAAATTTATCGGAAAATTATAATTTATTACTTAAAAATCATAGATAAAGATATTTAAAATTAGTCTAGTCGAGTTTTAAAATAATAAAAGTTCAACATTTTTAAGAAATGGCAGCTAAATATGATTTTCAAAAAAAAATAAAAAACAATCCTTAATTAAAACTATTTTATTAATTTAGTTTCCAAGTACCATTGCAAAAATTCTAGTTTCTATTTTCTCTACTACAGCAACCTTATAGCAAGGTTATAGAAACCTTATAGCATGTGTTAAGTATATCTACGCTATATTCAAACATACCCTATACTTAACTTTATCTTAAACATATTATCGAGAAATATTAGATTAGCAGCAAACTAGCTTAAAGTACCATAAGCTCTTTATGTCACTTATAAATATCTTTACAAATTTTTATGCCATAATAAAATCATTATTAAACGGTTAAATGTTATATTTCCGATGTGCTTAATATTTCTTCATTTTTATGGATTACGCTGACTTTTTAAAAAAGATAGACGATTTCATCAGGAAATATTACCTCAATAAAATTATTAGAGGCTTGATATGGCTTTGTGCTATATTTTTAGCCGTTTTTTTACTGGTTATTACGGCAGAATATTACAGCTATTTTAATCCACTTACCAAAACTATTCTTTTTTACCTGTTCCTTATCAGTCAGCTAACTTTAGCTTGGTTTTTAGTTGGTAAATACTTGTTAAAATATTTAAAGCTTGGTGCTTTTATTAATCATGAACAGGCATCCATCATCATAGGGAATCATTTTCCTGATGTAAAAGACAAACTCCTCAATACCCTACAACTACAAAAAGTTTTAAGCACTAACCCAGAACATGAAGCTTTAATTTTAGCCAGCATCAACCAAAGGGTACAACAATTACAACCTATTCCTTTTGTATCTGCTATAAAAATCAGTGAAAACAAGAAATATCTACGTTATGCCATTCTTCCGGCTATGGTAATGCTGGTTTTGGCATTTACCACACCAGCTATCATTACCGATGGTACTACAAGAATTATCAAGCACAACCAACGCTTTATTAAGAAGGCTCCTTTCGGTTTCGAGATTTTAAACAAGAACTTATCTGGTGTGCAAGGCGAAGATTTTCAGCTTCAAATTAAGCTTAGCGGAACAGAAATACCTCAGGAAGTTTATATAGAAGATGGCTTTAACAGCTTTAAATTGACACAAAAAGATATTATCCACTTTAATCATACCTTTAAAAACTTACAAGAAGACATTAAGTTTAGATTTAAAGCAGGCGAATTTTATTCTGATACTTATACTTTAAAAATTAGTAAAAAACCAAGTATTACTGATATCAAGCTATCTTTAACTTATCCGGCTTACCTAAAAAAGCAAAACGAAGTTTTAGAAAACCCCGGAGATATGAGTTTGCCCGAAGGAACAGTTGTGAAATGGTTAATTGGTGCAGAAAACACTACTACGTTAAACTTCCTTTATTTAAAAAATAACATCAGGTTAACGCCTCATAAAGAAAACAAGTTTAGTTATCAACTTAAGCTTACAAAAAGCGCTTTATATAGCTTAAAACCACAGAATAATTGGGTTATACAAGATGCTTTAAATTATCATATCGAGGTTTTACCTGATGCTTTTCCTCAGATTGAGGCTACAGAAAAACCCGATTCGCTGAATAGCCAAGTATTATATTTTATTGGAAAAGCCAGTGATGATTATGGTTTAAACAACCTAAGTTTTCATTATAAAATTACCGCTTCTAATGATAAAAGTAGGTTAGGAAAACAGTTTAAAGCACCTATAAAACTTCAAAAAGGAAGTTTAGAGAGTAGCTTCTTTTATTTCTGGCCTATTAGTAATACAGGTATAAAGGCTGGTGAAGAAATTAGCTATTATTTTGAAGTTGCTGATAATGACGGTATAAACGGACCTAAAACCAGTAGAACAAGTTTAAAAACATACCGACTTTTAAGTAAAACTGAGCTGATAGAAAAAGTAGAAGAAGGCACCCAAAATGTTAAGCAAAAAATTTCTGACGCCATAAAACAGGCTCAGAAAATTCAGGATGAAGCTAAAAAGTTGAACCAAGATTTACTAAATAGTAAAGGAATAGATTATCAGCAACAAAAGCAAGCACAAGAATTACTTGATAAACAACAAAGGTTAGAAGAGTTGCTTAAAGAAATAAGTAAAGAAAATCAGAAGAATTTACTAGAGCGTAATCAGCTTGATAATAACAAAGAGCTTTTAGAAAAGCAAAAACAGATACAAAATCTTTTTGACAATGTATTGGATGAGAAAACTAAATCTTTATTAAAAGAAATTCAGAAAATGCTTGAAAAACAGCTTAACGAAATTCCTAATCAGGAATTAAAGCAGTTACAAAGTGATGAAAAATCTCTAAAAAAAGAATTAGACCGTATTCTGGAATTATACAAACAACTAGAAGTTGAACAAAAAATAAATCAAGCTATTGATCAACTAGAAGAGCTTGCAAAAAAACAAAACGAAAATGTTAATAAACCCGATTTAAATCAGCAAAAAGACATTAAAAAAGATTTTAATGCGCTAAAAGAAGATTTAAAAGAAATAGCAGAAAAAAATCAGCTTCTAGAGCAGCCAGAAAATTTTGACCAACAAAAAGAACAACAACAAGCTATTGAAAAGAAACTTCAGGAGGCAGAAGAACAGTTAACACAAAACCGTAAGCAAAAAGCTAACGAAGCGCAAAAAGAAGCCGCTTCCGAAATGCAGGAAATGGCTAATAAGCTTAAACAAATGCAAAATGAAGAAGAAACTGAAGAAAACCAAGTTGATGCGCAAGCTCTAAGACAAATTTTGCAAAACTTGCTGAAAACCTCTTTCGACCAAGAGAAATTGATGCTAGATATTAAGAATACCAATATCAACGACCCACGATTTAATGAAATTGGCCAAAAGCAAAGAAATATAAAAGATAATTTAAAACTTGTGGAGGATAGCTTGTATAGTTTAAGCAAAAGAGTACCACAAATATCTGCTACAGTTAATAAAGAAGTAACTCAAATTAACCAACAAATTGCAGACGCTTTACAAAACCTTACTGAGCGGAAAATAGCTGAGGTAAACAGAAACCAACAATATGCTTTAACGGCTATCAATAACTTATCTTTAATGTTGAGCGAAGCCTTGGAACAGCTACAAAATGCCATGAAAAATGCTAAATCTGGCGGTAAAGGGAAACCTAAACCAGGTATGTCTCAACTATCCAAGATGCAGCAGGAGCTCAATAAAAATATGCAAAAAGCAAAAGAGCAAATGCAACAGCAAGGCATACCGCAAGGGCAAAAAGGCAATAAACAAATGAGCCAGCAGTTTTCTGAAATGGCACAGCAACAACAAATGATTAGGCAGGCTTTACAAGAGCTTAATCAGCAACTGAATAAAGACGGAAAAGGGAAATTAGGAAATCTGGAAAAAATCATGAAAGACATGGAACAAACAGAAACCGATCTCGTAAACAAACGTATTACACAAGAGGCTATAAATAGACAACAAGACATACAAACAAGACTTTTAGAAGCAGAAAAAGCCGAAAGAGAAAGAGAGCAAGACACACAAAAGGAAAGTAAAGCCGGTAAACAATTTGCACCAAATTATAATTTAGTACTTAAAGAGTATGAAAAAATAAAAGAAAATGAAGCTGAAATGCTAAAAACTGTATCTCCAGCGTTAAATAATTTTTATAAATCAAAAATTAGTGATTACTTTAAAAAATTAAATAAGAGGAAATAATCATGAGTAATCTTTCAGGGATAATGGATAAAGGACTCTATTCTCTTCAACTTCCGTCAAATGAGAATAGTGTAGCAGTAGTTGAAAATTTTGTTGATGATCTTGTATCTACTTTAAATATAGGGGATGATGTTTACGCCAATTTGATGACTTGTCTTAATGAAGCGGTTACAAACGCCATTTTTCATGGTAATAAGCAAAATCCAAATAAATTGGTTTACTTAAATCTTGAAATTATCAATCAGAAAAGATTGGTTTTTACCATAGCAGACCAAGGCGAAGGTTTTAATTTTAATAACCTGCCAGACCCAACAGCACCAGAAAATTTAGAAAATTTAAGCGGTAGAGGTGTTTTTATCATGAAGCAGCTGGCAGACCAATGTATTTTTAATACAAAAGGCAACGAAGTAGAGCTACATTTTAAGTTCTAATCTTCATCTTTGCATAAACAAAGATTTAATGAAAAAACTGCCCATAAATTTTTTTGAAGAAGACATCGTCCATCATCTTAAACAGAAAAACGCAGTTAGAAGCTGGATAAATGCTACCATAGAAGAAGAGAAACATCAGTTACAAGAACTCAATTTTATATTTTGTTCTGATAATTATTTGTTAAACATCAATAAGCAATACTTAAACCACGATACCTTTACAGATATCATCACCTTTGATCATAGTGAAGTAAAAGGAATTATTTATGGTGATATTTTTATCAGTATTGACAGAGTTAAAGAAAATGCCAAAACTTTTAAGGTTGCTGTAAGCGATGAATTACACCGTATTATCATACACGGAACATTGCACCTTTTAGGTTACCCTGATAAGAAAAAAGAAGAAAAAGCTAAAATGACTGAGATGGAAGACTTTTATTTGGCTAAGAGAGAGTTTATAAAGGGTTAAACCCAAAAGCTTAACCCTTAATCATCATTAAGCCATTGGCACTTCTATCACCAAAAGCTTAGTGTCTACATGAGCTTTTACAGCTACTGATGTTGTATCATAAATACCAATAGCGTCTCTGTTATCTAAAACCTGCTCTGCTACACCTAATTTGCCTTGTAATACAAAAATATATACGCCGGTATTATCTCCATTCAATTTATATTCAAGCTCTTTAGCGGCATCCAAATTAGCTAAAGAGAACCAAGCATCTTGGTTAATCCAAACAGCTTGCTCGTTTTCTTGATTAGGAGAAACAACTGTTAAAAACTGGTTATGCTTATCTGCTTCGTTAAAAGATTTTTGATCATACCTAGGTTGAATATTATATTCTTTAGGAAAAACCCAAATCTGTAAAAATTTTACCGCCTCTGTTTTACTTCCATTAAATTCTGCATGCCTGATACCTGTTCCGGCACTCATAATTTGTACGTCGCCAGTTTTAATTACAGCATCATTACCCATACTATCCTGATGATTTAAAGAACCAAAAAGTGGAATACTTACAATTTCCATGTTTTCATGGCCATGCATACCAAATCCCATCCCAGGCTCTACATAATCATCATTTAAAACCCTTAATAAGCCAAAACTCATTTTATTTGGGTCTTGATAATCGCCAAAACTAAAAGAATGATAGCTTTTTAACCAGCTAATTTGTTTCGCTCCTCTATCAGAAGCTTTGTGTATAATCGTTTTCATGATGAAATATTTTTAAATGTTACGTGTCTTTTTTATATAAAATATTACATGTTTAAACATACAATATTTATTCCAAAGATACAAATGCGTACTTTTGCAGATTGATTTTAGATAAAATGAGTAAAAAAGCAATTATCATTGGTGCAAGCGGACTTATTGGCAGTGAATTACTGTCGGTATTACTGCATAGTAGTGCCTATACAGAAGTAATTGCGCTTGGAAGAAAACCCTTAAACATCCAAAATCAAAAACTAAAAGAAATTATTACAGATTTTTCTAACCTTTCGGAGATAAAAGGCCAAATCAAGGCTGATGTTATTTTCTGTTGTATTGGAACTACTAGAGCCAAAACGCCAGACTTAAATAGCTACAGAAAAATAGATCATGATATCCCTATTGAAATAGCGAAAATTGCTGTAGAAAATCAGGTTCAACAATATCATCTGGTCTCAGCTTTGGGCGCTAACGCTCAATCTTCAAATTTTTATAGTAAAATTAAAGGCCAAACAGAGGATGATTTAAAAGTGCTAAACATCCCTGCTATACATATCTACCAACCATCCCTTTTGAGCGGAAATAGAAAAGAAAAACGAATGGCAGAGAAAATAGCTTTAGTATTGATGAAAGTTATAGACCCTCTACTAATAGGCTCTCTAAAAAAATATAGAAGTATTAAAACATCGGTTATTGCGTTAGCCATGTATCAACAATCATTAAAAGAGGATCAGGGAATTTTCACCTATCCATCAGATATCATAAAAGAAATAGTGTGAGTATAGTATCAGCAGAACAATTAGGCCATGCCTTTAACGATTATTGGCTTTTCAGAAATTTAACTTTTGGCATACAGCAAGGACAAAGAGTAGCTTTAGTAGGTATTAACGGAGCCGGAAAATCTACCCTATTGAAATTGCTCGCAGAAAGAATATTACCTAGCGAAGGAAAAGTTGTAAAAGCAAAGGATATCAGATTTGGTTATTTAGAACAAGATCCAAAATTTAGTGCCGATGCCAGTATTAGCGATTTTATTTTCAGTTTAGATAATAGGCAGCAACAAATTATTAGAGAGTACGAAGAACTTTTAGAAGAAGAAAATCCAGACTTAGATAAGATAAATGAACTTACAGAAGAGCTCAGTAATCTTGATGCCTGGGAATATGAACATCAAATCAAAACTATTCTGGGTCGACTAGGTATTCATGATTTACACCAAAAAATATCTAATCTTTCTGGTGGGCAAAAAAAGAGATTAAGTTTAGCTAAGCTATTGATAGATGAACCGGATGTTTATGTATTAGACGAGCCTACCAACCATTTGGATATTGATACCATTGAGTGGCTAGAGAGTTTTTTGAATACGGGTGGTAAAACTATTTTAATGGTTACCCACGACCGTTATTTTTTAGACAATGTTTGTAATGAAATTATAGAATTAGATAAAGGACAAGTTTTTTCATACAAAGGTAAATACGCTTATTATTTAGAAAAAAAATCAGAAAAAGATGCTTCCGACCAAGCTACTTTAGCTAAGAACAGAAACCTCTTGAAAAAAGAGTTAGAATGGATGAGGAGGCAGCCACAAGCAAGGGCCACAAAATCTAAAGCAAGAATAGATGCTTTTTATGATTTAGAAGAGCGTTCTAAAGGTAATGGACCAAAAGAACAAGTTAAGTTAGAGGTTAAAGTAAGCAGACAAGGAAATCAGATTCTAGAGATAGCACATATTCGTAAGACATTTAATGAAGTTGCCATTATTGAAGATTTTTCTTACCCTTTTAAAAAGGGAGATAAAATTGGTTTAACAGGAAAGAATGGAACAGGAAAATCTACCTTCTTAAATTTAATTACTGGTGAATTAACAGCCGATGCAGGAAGCATAAAAAAAGGTGAAACCACTGTTTTTGGATATTACCATCAATCCGGATTAAGCTTTCAGCAAGATGAACGTGTTATTGATGTTGTAAAGAATATTGCTGAATATATAACCTTAGCCGATGGTAGCGTAATTACGGCTTCTCAGCTGCTTACGCTTTTCTTATTCCCACCAAAAAAGCAACATGGTTTTGTAAGCTTATTAAGCGGCGGCGAAAAGAAAAGGTTACACTTAATGAAGGTCTTGATTAAGAATCCAAACTTTTTAATTCTGGATGAGCCAACTAATGATTTAGATATTGATACCTTAAACGTTTTAGAAGAGTTTTTAGAAAACTATCCGGGTGTTTTAATTTTAGTTTCACACGATAGATATTTAGTAGATAAATTAACCGAGCAGCTTTTTATCTTAGAAGGTAATGGCAAAATCAGAATATATAATGGCAATTATTCTTCTTATAGAGAAGAGCAAGAAATGCTTAAACAAATAGAAAAAGAGCAAGCCAAAAAACAACAAATTAAAATTGAAAGCCCTGCTCCTGTTAAAGAAAAAGCAAAACTTTCTTTTAAAGAGAAGCAAGAACTTGAAGCCTTAAATAAAGAGATAGAAACATTAGAACAAACTATCAAGAATTTAACAGATAGCTTAAATAACATTTCTAATCCTGATGAAATCATCCAAACTTCTCATTTAATAGAAAAGAAACAGGGCGAGTTAGATGAAAAATCTATGCGTTGGTTAGAATTATCTGAACTAGCATAACAAAAAACCTTCATGTTCCACGTGGAACATGAAGATAAAAAGAAGAATTGTTTCACGTGAAACATTAAATATATGTTTGAAAAATACGATGTAATTGTAGTTGGAGCCGGACATGCCGGATGTGAAGCAGCAACAGCTGCAGCAAACCTAGGCTCTAAAACACTTTTGATTACCATGAACATGGGGACAATAGCTCAAATGAGTTGTAATCCGGCTATGGGAGGTGTGGCTAAAGGACAAATTATAAGAGAAATAGATGCTATGGGAGGCAAATCAGGCATCATTGCTGATAAATCAACCATTCAATTTAGAATGCTTAACCGCTCTAAAGGACCTGCAATGTGGTCTCCGCGTACACAAAACGATAGAATGCGTTTTGCTGAAGAATGGAGACTAACGCTTGAAGGCACACCCAACTTAGATATTTGGCAAGATATGGCAAGCGGTATCATCGTCAAAAATGATAAAGTTTGCGGTGTCAAAACATCTTTAGGAATAGAAATAGAAGCGAAAGCTGTAGTACTAACTAATGGTACCTTTCTTAATGGTGTTATCCATATTGGTGAGAAAAAAATGGGTGGCGGTAGAACAGGAGAAAAATCTGCTACAGGAATTACAGAACAATTGGTTGAGCTAGGTTTTGAAGCTGGTAGAATGAAAACCGGAACGCCACCAAGAGTTGACGGTAGATCATTAGATTACTCTAAAATGGAAGAACAATGGGGCGATGAAGAAAGAGGAAAATTCTCTTTTACGGATACGCCTACTCCAACAGAACAGAGGTGTTGCTGGATAACCTATACCAATAGCGAAGTTCACGAAACCTTAAAACTAGGTTTTGAAAAATCGCCTATGTTTACTGGAAGAATAAAAGGTTTAGGACCTAGATACTGCCCTTCTATTGAAGATAAAATAAACCGCTTTGCAGAAAGAGAAAGACACCAAATATTTGTGGAACCAGAAGGATGGAATACAGTAGAAATATACGTGAATGGCTTCTCTACATCTTTACCAGAAGACATCCAACACAAAGCATTAAGATTAATACCGGGCTTCGAAAACGCAAAAATGTTTAGACCTGGATATGCTATTGAGTACGATTTCTTCCCTCCTACACAATTAAGCTTAACCTTAGAAACTAAACTGGTTAAAAATCTATTCTTTGCTGGCCAAATAAATGGAACAACTGGATATGAAGAAGCGGCAGCACAAGGTTTTGTTGCAGGAATAAATGCACACCAAAAAGTGCATGATAAACATGAGCTCATTTTAAAAAGGTCCGAGTCTTACATTGGAGTTCTTATAGATGATTTAGTAACCAAAGGAACTGAAGAGCCTTATAGAATGTTTACTTCTAGAGCAGAGCATAGATTACTTTTAAGGCAAGATAATGCAGATGAAAGACTCTCTCCTATTGGTCATCAACTAGGGTTAATATCCGAGGAACGTTTAAATATTGTAAAAGAAAAAATTAATAATGCACAAAGCATTATAGAACTAGCCAAAGAAATTAAAATAGATAAAGAAATTGCCAATCCTATTTTAGAAGAACTAGGAACAAGCAGTATCAGCCAAAGCTATAAATTACACAATTTACTAGGCAGACCTCAGCTTGAAATGAAAGACCTTAGAAGAATGAGTAAACACTTTGATGAGGCACTAAACAAATACAATAAAGAAACTATTGAACAAGCCGAAATAAAAATCAAATACGAGAGTTATTTTGATAAAGAAATGGAGATTGTAGAGAAAATGAAAAAGATGGAAGACAAGGAAATCAATCCGGAATTTAATTATCATTCGTTAAATTCTATCTCCAAAGAGGCTAGAGAAAAATTGATGAAAATAAAACCGAGAACTTTAGGTCAGGCTTCAAGAATTTCTGGTGTATCACCTTCGGATATATCAGTTTTAATGGTTCACATGAATAAGTAATTGATAATCAATATTTTAAATAAATAAAACTTCGATTTTAAAATATTCGATATAAACGACTTTTTTAAAATTTTAATGATAATCTTCATAAAAATGATAAAATGTCTTAAATCGCATAAAAATGCTTTCAAATAAAAAGATAGTAAAAAATATCCATTTTGTTATTCTTTTATGGGTAACTCTATTTATTCAGGCTTGCGCAAGTATGCAACCTCCGCAAGGTGGACCAAAAGATGAACAGCCTCCAAAGATTTTAAAGGAGACACCTAAAAATCTATCTACAAATTTTATCAATAAAAGAATACTTATAGAATTTGACGAATATTTTAAACTGAATAATGAATATACAGAGATAGCTATTTCACCAGCTCAAGAAATTCCGCCAGTATATAAAATCAAACAGAAAAGTTTAGAGATCGAGTTAAAAGATACTTTGGAAGCCAATACCACTTATACTATAAATTTCGGAAATGCCATAACTGATGTTAATGAAAGTAACAAGTTGGTAAATTACAGTTATGTTTTTTCTACAGGTTCACAAATAGATTCCTTACAAATATCTGGTAAAGTTTTAAGTTCTGATGATAACCTTCCATTTAAAGGGGCAACCGTTTTTATCTTTCCTATTGAACGGGATACTTTATTTGGCAAAAAAAGACCAGCAATTTTTACAACTACTGATTCCTCTGGTGTATTTGCTATCAAAAATTTAAAAGAGGCTACTTACAAACTCTATGCTTTAAAAGAAGAATCAGGAGATAGGATATATAACTCGCCCAAAGAGGAAATAGCCTTTGTAGGCGAACCCATAAAACTTAATAAAGACACTGGAAATATCATTTTAAAACTGTTTAAAGAAATACCTGAAAAATTTAGAGTACTCGACAAAAAGATAGAAAGTGATGGTAGAATAACGCTTATTTACAATAAAGGAATCAAAAATCCATCACTTAAATTTCTAGATAATACCATTAAAAATCCTATTATATCATACTCAAAAAACGCCGATACCACTTTAATATGGTTAAGAGAACTAACTTTTGACTCGCTTAAAATAGTAGTTAACGAAGAAAATAAAATCCTAGATACCATCAAACTAACTCGGAATAAAAAAGAGAATTATACCCGAAATATAAAGTTTGAAAACAACCTATTATCAGGTAAGATAAAACCTGGTACATCTTTAGAATTAACTTCTAACCTCCCTTTGGCTAGTATCAATAAATCTTTAGTACAACTCATGGTAGACTCTGTAGCACAAACAAATTTTAATTTTGAAATTATTGATGCTAACAATAGAGTTGTTAAAGTAAATTACCCTTGGCGTATTAAAAAGCGTTATAGTTTAACGTTTAAAGAGAATGCTATTACAGATATTTATGGTAGCAAGAATAAAGAAATAAACCTTGAAATTGAGTTAGATGAAATAGAGAACTATGGAAACTTAACTTTAAACATAGATAGAGCTGATAGCAGTAAAAGTTATATCATACAGCTATTAAATGAAAAAAAACAAATCTTAAAAGAATCTCCCATTAATGTAAATACCTTACTAAATTATAATACCATTAGTAATGGTAAATACTTTATCAAGGTTATTGAAGACGCCAATAAAAACGAAATCTATGATACTGGGAGTGTTAAAAATAATACACAACCAGAAAAGGTTTGGCTTTATGATAAAGAACTCATCATCAGACCCAACTGGGATAGGGAAGAAAAAATTACTATACCTAAAGAGTTTCCTTAAACCAACTAGAATATAAAATATAATTGTTTGGTAACTTATCTAATAAAGCCTTTTGCTCATTTGTTAAAGGCTTTATTTTCTTTGCTGGCATTCCTGCATATAAATAACCTGATTCGCAAACTGTATTCTCCAAAACAACAGCACCTGCAGCAATAATAACATATTCTTCTACTACAGCATGGTCCATTACAATCGCACCCATACCTACTAAAACTTTATCTTTTAGTGTACATCCATGTACCAAAGCATTATGCCCTATAGAAACTTGATTACCTATGGTAGTTGACGCTTTTAAATAAGTTGCATGTATAACAGCACCGTCTTGTATGTTAGTATCATTTCCTATAGAAATACTACTAACATCACCTCTTATAACCGCATTAAACCAAACAGAACAATTATTACCCATGTTAACATCACCAACTATGGTAGCATTTGGTGCAATAAAACAATTGGTACCCCACTTGGGTGATTTTCCTAAAACTGGTAATATTAATGGTTCCATTATAATATCGTATCTTTTAATTCTTTAGCATGCTGAGGATAATCTGTTGTATAATGCAAACCTCTACTTTCTTTACGTTCTGTTGCAGATTTTATAACAATATAAGCCACTTGAATAAGATTTCTTAATTCGCACAACTTTACAGATAACTTTGTTTTTTTATAGAATTCTTCGGTTTCTTCATATAAAAGACGTAACCTTCTCATGGCCCTTTCTAACCTAAAATCCGAACGAACAATACCTACATAGTCACTCATCATTTTTTGCATCTCACGGATATTATGTGTCACCAAGATATCCTCATTAGAAAGCTGTGTGTTTTGATCATTCCAATCTGGAATATTTGAAGGAATGATAAACTCGTTTAACTTGTCTTTAGCATCTAAATAAATTCTATGAGCATATACCAATGCTTCTAGTAAAGAATTAGAAGCCAATCGATTAGCACCATGCAAACCAGTAGAAGTAACCTCGCCACAAGCATATAAACCTTTTATAGATGACCTTCCAAACTCATCAACCAAAACACCACCACACATATAATGGCAAGCTGGCGTAACCGGTATCATATCTTTGGTCATATCAATACCAATAGATAAACACTTAGCGTAGATATTTGGAAAATGAGAGAGTAAATCTTCCTTTTTACGATGTCTGATATCCAGATAAACAAAGTCATCACCAGACTTTTTCATCTCCGCATCAATAGCTCTAGCAACAATATCACGAGGAGCTAAAGAACCACGCTCATCGTATTCATACATAAATTCTTCGCCGTTTCTTCTTTTTAAAACACCACCAAAACCTCTTACAGCTTCAGAAATTAAAAAAGATGGGTACTCACCAGGATTATATAAAGCAGTTGGATGAAATTGAATAAATTCCATATTTCTAACTTTTGCTTTAGCTCTATAAGCCATAGCTATACCATCACCAGTGGCAATAGTTGGGTTAGTTGTAGAACTATAAATATGACCAGCACCACCAGCAGCTAAAACTGTAATTTTGGATGTTATTTTCTCTATAGTATTATCAGCAGTATTTAAAGCATAAATGCCATAGCACTCAATATTATCAGAATGTCTGTTAACAAACTCTCCTGTATGATGTTGAGTAATTAAATCAACTGCAAAATAATGCGTAAGTATTTCTATGTTAGGATTTTGGTGAATTTCTTCTAGCAAAGAACGTTCAATCTCAAAACCAGTAATATCTTTATAGTGCAATACACGATGCTCAGAATGACCTCCTTCTTTAGCTAAATCATAAAAACCTGTTTTATTCTTATCAAACTTGGCTCCATATTCAATAATTTCTGAAATTCTATCTGGACCCTCAGTAACAACAATCTCTACAATATTTTTATCACATAAGCCATCACCAGCAATCAAAGTATCATTAATATGCTTTTCAAAAGAATCTTCCTTTTTATCCACAACTACAGCAACACCACCTTGTGCATACTTCGTGTTAGATTCATCTTCATTAGACTTTGTAACTATCAGAACTTTACCATGTTTTGCAGCCTTAAGGGCAAAACTTAAACCAGCAATACCAGATCCTATAACCAGGAAATCAACATTTCTCATATTAAAATGGCTATGTTTTAAACAAGCCTTAGTTTTATGTGTATAAAAGTAAAAAAGATGTTAGTTTAATGTATGTAATAAATTAAAAGTATTTCAAAATGTTAACAAAGTAACTAAAACTGAAAGTCAATATTAAATTACCATTTATTTACTGCTAACAAATCAACACTTATTAACGTTTTAAATTTACTTAATAATAAACAGAATAATTTTATAAACTTTTTATTGATATTTATAATACAACTGATAATCAATAAGATAAACACCTACAAATGTTAATAAATTGTTAGTACTATTAAAGTAAATTAAAAATCAATATAAATCTCTTTAAAGATATACACCAAACTAACACCTTAATAAACAATAAGAATTTTATTTATAAATAATTAGTTATTATTAGAAAGTGGAGAAACCATTATTTTGAAATTTATACCTTTGGATAAGGAAAAAAAATGAACGTACTAGAAGAAATTAACATAAAAGGTTTTGTTGATGAATATATTGACCCAACCTTAGATTTATTCGCAGAAATAGAGCGATTAAAAAAAGAGAAAAATGCAGTAATTCTGGCTCATTATTACCAAGAAGCTGATATACAGGATATTGCTGATTATATTGGTGATAGTTTAGGCTTATCACAAGAAGCTGCTAAAACAGATGCTGCTATAATCGTATTTGCTGGTGTACATTTTATGGCAGAAACAGCCAAAATATTATCGCCAAATAAAAAGGTATTATTACCAGATAGTAAAGCTGGTTGTTCTTTATCTGATAGCTGTCCACCGCATTTATTTAAAAAGTTTAAAGAGAAATATCCAGATCATTTGGTTATTACTTATGTAAACTGTACAGCAGAATTAAAAGCTTTAAGTGATATTGTTTGTACATCTAGCAATGCAGTACAAATCGTAGAAAGCTTACCTAAAGACCAAAAAATCATTTTTGGACCTGATAAAAACCTAGGTGCTTATGTGATGAAGAAAACAGGCAGAGATATGGTTTTATGGAACGGTGCTTGTATGGTTCATGAGATTTTTGCACAAGAGAAAATTACCAAGTTAAAAGAGCGTCATCCGCAAGCTAAATTTATTGCACATCCAGAGTGTGAAGACCATATATTAGCTATGGCTGATTATATAGGCTCTACAACAGGTTTATTAAATTATACTGTAAAGAGTGATGGTAAGGAGTTTATTGTAGCTACAGAATCAGGAATTATCCATCAAATGGCTAAAGCAAATTCTGATAAAACTTTTATTCCGGCACCTCCAAATAATACTTGTGCTTGTAATGATTGTCCGCACATGAAGCGTAATACTTTAGAAAAGTTGTATTTATGTTTAAAAAATGAACTACCTGAAGTAGATGTTCCACGTGAAATTATAGAAAGAGCAAGACAACCTATTGAAAGGATGTTAGAAATATCAGCCAAATTAGGCCTTTAAAAATTTATGAAGAGTCAGTATGTATTATTAACTACTGGCTCTTTTTTTCGCTCTCTATTTTAAAAATAATGATGAAAATCTTGAAATTATTGATGCTATCTGTTATAGTCTTAATGGTTTCTTGTACATCAAAGAAAAAGTATAATCAAGCTTTAATTGTTGAACATCCTGTTGAAGCATTAAAAAAAGATTATCAAATTTTAAAAACTTCTTTATTAGAAGCTCATCCTGGTATTTATTGGTATATAGATAGTATTGTTTTAGCACAAAAGTTTGATAGTGTAGAAAACCTCTTGAATAAACCATTAACTTCTTTAGCGTTTTATAGATACGTTGCTCCTTTAATAACAGAAATTAAATGCGGACATACACGTTTAGTTTATCCTAATAAAAAATATACTTTAGCAGAAAAGCAGGCTTTAAAAGCAAAAGGAGTTCATCCCTTTAATCAGTTTAAAATAGCTTTAGACGAAGATAAAGTGTTTATTAAATCTGTAAGGGATTCTTCAAGTCATCCGTTAAAACCTAAGATGCAAATTCTAAGTATTGATGCTTATCCGGTAAATACAATTATTAAAAAAGCCAATCAATTATTTAGTTCTGACGGTTATAATAAAACTTTACAACCCTATATCATTGAAAATAATTTTGGTTATTACTATCAGTTAAACTTTAAAAAAAGCGATTCTATTCTTTTAAAAATTAAACAAGATACATTAATAAAAGATGTCAATTTAGGCTTTAAAAAGATAAAATCATCATCAAAAAAGATAGATAAAAAACTAGTTTATTTAGGTAAAGATGCTGATGGTAAACCCATATTAGATTTAAAAATTGATACACTAACAAAAGTAGCTATCTTAAAAGTCGGCAGCTTTAGTTTTGAGCAAGCTAATTTCAGTAAGTTTTATCGTCAGTCATTTAAAAAGCTTAAAGAACAAAAAATTAACAATCTAATTCTTGATTTAAGAGGAAATTCTGGTGGTAGATTAAGTGCTTGCAATAAATTATTTAGGTATTTATATGATCAGCCAGCGATATTTAACCAAAGGGTTGAGGTTAAAGAAAGGTACATTTCTACGCGTAAATATTTCCAAAATAGCTGGTTTTACAATTTCCCTTTTCCACATTTAACCATAAAAAAAGATAGTTTGGGTTATTATACTCCCTTAAGAACCCATAAATATTTAGAGCCTAAAAATAATGTTTATCAGCAGAATTTATTTGTATTGATAAACGGTTTATCATACTCTGCAACTTCTTTATTAGCAGCAAACTTACAAGGTGTAAAACGTGGTTTTTTTATTGGTGAGGAAACAGGTGGTGCTTATAACAAATGTACAGCAGGTATAATACCCTATGTTAACCTACCAAATACAAAAGTTAAATTGCGTTTACCATTAAAAGTTATGAAACCAAATACGTCACAAAGTATAGTAGGAAGAGGTGTTTTTCCACATCATGAGGTACATTCTAATTTGTTAGATGAGTTGGAAGGAAAAGATAAACAACTAGAAAAAGCTTTACAGCTGATAAAGAGCAGGTAAAACTTAATGAGTAATTTTTTGCACTTTTGTATTTCAAATAGGATTTAAGCATGTTCGAGAATACGCAGAAGACAGAAATAGCAAATTTAGGAGAGTTTGGTTTAATAGACCATTTAACAAAAAATATAAAATTAAACCTTGATACCACTATTAAAGGCGCTGGTGATGATGCAGCTGTTCTAGATTTTAAAGATAAAAAGACCCTAATATCTACCGATTTATTACTAGAAAACATACATTTTGATTTAGCATTTACCCCTTTAAAGCACTTAGGTTATAAGGCTATCCAAGTTAATTTAAGTGATATTTATGCCATGAATGGGATGGCCTCTCATGTAACTGTATCACTAGGTTTTTCTAGTAAATTTCCATTAGAAGCCATAGAAGAATTATATGCTGGGATGTTACTGGCTTGTGATAAATATAATATTGATTTAATTGGTGGCGATACCACTTCTTCAAGACAAGGTTTAGTTATCAGCGTTACCAGTATAGGTTATGCCGATGAAAGTGATATTGTTTACCGTAATGGCGCACAAGAAGGAGATTTAATTTGCGTTTCTGGCGATTTGGGTGGTGCTTACGTAGGTTTACAATTGTTAGAAAGAGAAAAACAAGTATTTTTAGCAAATCCTAAAATACAGCCTGATTTAGAAGGCAAAGATTACATTATTGAACGTCAATTAAAACCAGAAGCAAGACTAGATATTGTTGATTTATTGAAGAAAATGGAAATTAAACCAACTTCTATGATAGATATATCAGACGGTTTAGCTTCAGAAGTATTACACATTACCAAGCAATCTAAAAAAGGTTGTAAGTTGTATGAAGAAAAATTTCCTATAGACCCACAAACTGTAGAAATGGCTCGAGATTTTGGCTTAGACCCAACCGTGTGTGCATTAAATGGTGGTGAAGATTACGAGCTATTATTTACCATTAAACAAGCAGACTACGACCGCTTAAAACACGATGTTGATATTTCTGTGATAGGTTATATTACAGAAGAAAACGCTGGTAATTACTTAATCACGAGGTCTGGAAATGCTCACGAATTAAAAGCACAAGGTTGGAACGCTTTTAAATCTACAGAAAGCTAATGATGTTTATTAGAAAAGGTTCTTTAGCAGACAAAGAAGCACTTTTTAATTTATATCTGGATGTTTCTAAAAACCAAAATGGCATTGCCAGAGCACCAGAAGAAATTGATGTAACCTTTATAGATGATGTTTTTAACAATATCATTAAAAAAGAAGGTTTATTATTTTTAGGAGAAGAAAGAACAACAGAAAAAGTTATTGCTGCTATTCATGCTCATAAATATGGCATAGGAATTTTTGATCATGTCTTAACTCATTTAACCATTTTGGTACATCCAGATTATCAACAACAGGGATTAGGGACTGAACTTTTTCAAAAATTTTTGGGTGAGATAGAAAAGCATCGGCCAGATGTTAAAAGGGTAGAGTTAGAATCAAGAGCATCTAACAAAAAAGCCTTAAGAGTTTATCAAAAACTGGGTTTTAAACATGAGGGTATCTTGTATCAAAAAACAAGAAATATAAATGGTTCTTTTGAGGATAGTTATGTTTTTGCTTGGGAGAATAAAAACTTCTTGTACTAATTTTCCTCTTCTGGTTTAAACATTAAGAGGTTTAATAAATCAGGTTTAAAAACTTCATTGGCTATTTCTAAAATTTCTGATGCACTAACAGCATTTAATTTATCAAATACCTCTTCTAAAGAATCTACCCTATTAAAATCTATTAAACTTTTTGCCATAGATATTAAAACTCCCATACGGTTTTCTTCTCCTAACGCAATCTGACCAATAAATTTTTGTTTAGCTTGTTGTAATTGCAGCGTACCTAATTTTTGTTCTCGTAGTTTCTTTAGTTCTTTATGCACCAGTTTTAAAGCTTTATTTGCTTTTTCCTCATCGGTACCAAAGTAAATAGAAAAGATTCCAGAGTCACTAAAAGCTGTATAATTAGATTCTATGGTATAAGCAATACCATACTTTTCTCTTATTTCCAAATTTAACCGAGAACTCATGCCGTTACCACCAATAAGATTATTTAACAGTAATAAACCATGTTTTTTATCATCATGAAAAGAATAAGCATGGCTACCTAAAATACAATGTGTTTGGTTAATAGGTTTGGCTATAATAAGCTCTTGTTTAGAGTTAGGAATTGGTTTTAAACGCTGTTTTTCTTTTGTATTTTCTTGGATGATACCAAAATATTTATCGCATAGAGCCCAAACTTTAGATGTTTTATAATTTCCACTAACAGCAAAAACTATTTCATGCGTATTATAAGTTCTAGCTATAAAATTTAAAATATCTGTTTTTTTGAAGGCACAAACAGAATCTTTTGTTCCTAAAATGTTTTCCCCTAAAGTATTTCCTTTAAATAATAAGCTTTCAAAATCATCATTTATAGCCTCTTCGGGCTGATCTTCATAGCTTAATATTTCATCGATAATAACGCCTTTTTCTTTTTCCATTTCTTTTTCTGGAAACGTAGAGAAAAAGGCAATATCTTGTAATAAGTCTATAGAGCGCTCTAAATGTTCTTTTAAAAAAGATGCATGTAAGCAAGTATATTCTTTAGTTGTATAGGCGTTTAAATCTGCTCCTACTACTTCTAAACGATTTAAAATCTGATTGGTATTACGTTTTTTGGTTCCTTTAAAGAGTAAATGCTCAATAAAATGAGCTAAACCTGGTTTACCCTCCTCTTCATCTCTTGCGCCAGCATTAATAATTAAACAACAATGCCCAATAGGCGAAACCGTTGGTTTAAATAATATTCTAATGCCATTTCTTAATCTGTAAACTTCGTGATCCATAAAAGAGCCACAAAGATAATTAATAAATAGAGCAATTGATTTTTAAAATGAAACAGCATTTGAATTTTCAAATGCTGTTTAAATACTTACATAGAGTCTGTAGGATTAGTAGTACCACCACCACTTGGGGCAGTTATGGTAGTATCTGTTCCAGACGGATTAGTAGTACCCGTAGAATCTGTTGTGTTTGTCGAGTCTTTGGTAGAGCTACATCCTGTAACTATGGCTCCAATTAATGCAAAGCCCATTACCAGTTTTAAAAATTTGCTTTTCATATCTTCATTAATTTAATAGATATGAAAGCTAGGCTAATTTAATGCCAATTATATAAAATGATATAAGAAAACAGCCTCACCACTATAAGCTGGTTTTTTTTGGTCTTTAACCTCAAGTTCTAATCCAATAGTTGCTTTTGTAACACCACGTAAATTAGCAATATCAACCAATTTAACCACCAACCTTACTTCGCTATTTACGGTAACAGCTTGTGCAAAGCGTAATTTTTCTATGCCGTAATTAATCTCCATTTTCAGGTTTTGGATATCAACAATTTGTTTCCATAAATATGGAATCAAAGATAAAGTAAGGTAACCATGGGCAATGGTGGCCTTAAACGGACTTTCTGTTTTTGCTCTTTCTGTATCAGTATGTATCCATTGATGATCTAAAGTAGCATCAGAGAATAAGTTTATTTGCTCTTGGGTGATGGTATGATAATTAGAAAAACCTAGTTCTTTTCCTAAATGAGACGCAAACTCGTCGTGGCTCTTAATTACTAACATGGTATTATATTTTAGATAAATAAAATTTGAATATACAGATTATATAAAATCTAATAAATGAATTATAAAACAATAATAAATGCTTTTTTAAAATTAAATTTGTTGAAATAAGCCACATCATGAATTTAACCATAGACGATAAAACCTTCGAGCCTTTTATAGATGCTAACATGATAGAAAAACGTGTGCGTTTAATAGGTATACAAATCAATGTTGATTATGAAGATAAAGTGCCTGTTTTTATTGGAGTTTTAAATGGTAGTTTTTTGTTTATGGCTGATTTGATGAAGGAAATCAATATCAGTTGTGAAATGGCTTTTATAAAGGTTTCTTCTTACCATGGCGAAACACAATCTTCTGGCAACATGATAGAAGAGTATCCTTTAAGTATCGATATAGAGAATAGAGATATTATTATTGTAGAGGATATAATTGATACCGGAAGAACCTTAAATTATCTGATAGAAAAGTTTAAAACCAAAAATCCTGCAAGTATTAAAGTTGCCAGTTTACTGTTAAAGCCAGATGCTTTACAAGTTAAAATAAATGAAATTGAATACGTTGGCTTTGAAATAGCTAATGACTTTGTTGTAGGTTATGGTTTAGATTATAAAGGTCTAGGAAGAAACACGAAAGATATTTATAGGTTATGTGGTGAGTTATAATGGAAGAACTCTAATTCTCATTTTATAATCGTCTATAATAATCATTGCGCCTTTCTCTAACCAATTATTATACTCTTTTATAGTAGAAATAACTTTTTCACTTAAATGTTTAACAGTTACATTTTGAGTCCTAACCTGTATAACGCTTGGTTTTTCAGCTTTATTTAAGGCTAATGCTGTACCAAAATCTAAATCATGTGTAAAGATTATATAATCATGAGCCTTAGCCCAATTTATTAATTCTACATCTTGAGCATCAAATTTTCCGACATTAGACCAGTGTACAGCGTGTATATTTTTTAAATTGAATTCATGAACCCATTGAGGGGATAAATTCATATCTATTAAGATTTTCATGCAGTAGCAAGAGGAGCTTCAAATTCTTCAGAACGCCATGCCGCATAAGCAAGAGCTTCTTTTAAATCTTCTTCAACCAAGTAAGGATACATCTCTAAAACATCTTTAAAAGAAAGTCCAGATGCTAAAAGACCGATGAGTGTACCTACAGTAACCCTTAAACCTTTAATACAGGGCTTTCCGCCCATAACGTTAGGATCTAAAACTATTCTTGTTAAATTTTTCATTTGTTTAGAATTTCATAAGTAAATATACGAAATATAAAATTGCTCAAAAACCTTCTTAAACTCTTATATTTTCACTTTAGAGGCTGTAATAAAGTAAACACTTTAATAAGATTTTTTATCTTCGTGTCCTACATTAAAATAAATCAAAGAAAATGCATAGAACTCATACGTGTGGCGAATTAACAATTGCCAATTTGGGAACTCAAGTTGTGTTAAGTGGTTGGGTGCAAAAATCCAGAGACTTAGGAGGCATGACTTTTATTGATGTTAGAGACAGATACGGTATTACCCAATTGGTTTTTAATGCTGATGATAATGCTGAAATGAGAGCTAAAGCCCGCGAGTTGGGGAGAGAATTTGTGATAAAAGTTAGCGGTACTGTTATAGAGAGAACTAATAAAAACCCTAAAATAGCTACCGGAGATATTGAAATTAAAGTTTCTGAATTAGAAATTTTAAACGCTGCAAAGCTCCCTCCTTTTATGATTGAGGATGAGACAGACGGTGGAGATGAGTTAAGAATGAAATATCGTTACCTGGATTTAAGAAGAAATCCAGTACGTAATAACCTAGTGTTGCGCCATAAAATGGCTCAAGAAATTAGAAGATATTTAGATGCCCAAAACTTTTTAGAAGTAGAAACACCTGTTTTAATTAAATCTACTCCAGAAGGCGCCAGAGATTTTGTGGTACCAAGTCGTATGAATCCGGGTGAGTTTTATGCTTTACCACAATCTCCACAAACCTTTAAGCAATTGTTAATGGTTTCTGGTTTTGATAGGTATTTCCAAATTGTAAAATGTTTTAGAGACGAGGATTTAAGAGCAGATAGACAGCCAGAGTTTACTCAAATAGACTGTGAAATGGCTTTTATCGAGCAAGAAGATATCCTAAACCTGTTTGAAGGTTTGGTACGCCACATGTTTAAAAACGTAAAAAATCTAGATATTCAAGATTTCCCAAGAATGTCTTATGATGATGCTATGCGTTTATACGGTTCTGATAAACCAGATACCCGCTTTGGGATGCAATTTGTTGAAGCTACAGATTTTGTAAAAGGAAAGAGTTTCCCTGTTTTTGACAATGCAGGTTTAGTTGTAGGTATCAATGCAAAAGGTTGCGCTTCTTATACGCGTAAACAAATAGATGAATTAACAGACTTTGTTAAACGCCCTCAAATTGGAGCAACAGGCTTAATTTACATGCGCCATAACGAGGATGGTACCTTAAAATCATCTGTAGATAAATTCTTTAACGAAGAAGAATTAAAAAAATGGGCAGCAGCATTTGCTACAGAGCCTGGCGATTTAGTATTAATTCTGGCAGGAGAAAACCCTGATAAAGTACGTAAACAGTTAAACGAATTACGTTTAGAGATGGGTAACCGCTTAGGTTTAAGAGATAAAAATAAATTTGCACCACTTTGGGTATTAGATTTTCCTTTATTAGAGTGGGACGAAGAAACAGAGCGTTACCACGCTATGCACCATCCTTTTACATCGCCTAAACCAGATGATATATCTAAACTAGATACAGACCCAGCCGCTGTTAGAGCCAATGCTTACGATTTAGTTATCAACGGTACCGAAATTGGTGGTGGTTCTATCCGTATACATGATAGAGCGTTACAATCTTTAATGTTTAAGCATTTAGGATTTAGCTCAGAAGAAGCTCAAAAACAATTTGGTTTCTTGATGGAAGCTTTTGAATATGGCGCACCTCCGCATGGTGGTATTGCTTTCGGTTTTGATAGGTTGGTGTCTATATTTGCAGGCTTAGATACCATTCGTGATGTTATTGCATTCCCTAAAAATAATTCTGGAAGAGATGTTATGATAGACTCCCCTTCTACCATAGATGATAAACAAAAGGTAGAGTTGCACATCAAAACAACGGTATAACATAAAAAAGGAGAACTAAACAGTTCTCCTTTTTCTTTTAGCTATTATCTTCTAAATCCTTCTTCACTCTCCGTTCTATCAAAATTTTCTTTTTGCCTATTTCGGCATTGTTTAAAGTATCCAAAGTATTATCGGTTACCATAATTTCGTGGTCTTTTTCCTTTTCGCTGTTGTGTATGGCTACGCTTTCTATATTTTGTAGGGCAACATCGTAAGGACCTTTATCAGACATTAATTTCACAAAAACAGGTAAACATTCTAGTAAGATGAATAAAAAAGAGATAAAAGATATGGCCAAATAAGTATCTACATCTCTGCTACCATCGGGGTTAAAAGAAAGCTGTCCAAGAGCATAATTTCTATCCGCAAAGCCAGCAACATTAGCCAAGCTATCCAGTTGTTTCTCGTTAAAAAGTAGCGTACTATTTAAGCCCTCCATTTCTTTACGCCGGTTAATGATATCATCTATACGTTGTATATCATTTCTTACTTGTATCAAACGAGCTTCTTTTTGATCTATAATAGCCTGCTTTTGCTTGGCATAAGTACCAAAGCCTGTTACACCACTGGTTTGATTGGTTTTATCGCCAAAAACCTCTTGATTCAAAATATATCTAGAACGATTGATATCTTTCTCTAAAGAATCTTTCTCTGATTTTAGCTCTTCAAACTTCGCAAGCTCAATACTATATTTATCAGAGAAGGCTCTGTTTAAAGTATCAATTTTAGAGCGTTGCCCATTTAAATAACTGGTTTTAAGTTTTTGTCTAATTTCTTTATCAAAAATTTTTAGCTCCAAAGGTCTAGATATCACAATACCAATCATGATAGCTAATAATATCCTGGGTAAAGCCTGCAAGATTTGTTGGTTAGCATCTCCGGTTTTTTTGATACTGGCTACTATATAGCGGTCCATATTAAAAATAGCTAAGCCCCAAATAATACCAAACAGCATCGCAAATAAAACGGCGGCACTACTTCCAGAAAACACAAAATACATAGCGTAACCACCAGATAAACAAGCAAATAAAGCAGTAAAGAAAATAGTAGCTCCTATGCCAACGTATTTATTATGTTCTGTAGGATATTTTTTAAGTGTTTCTATGTGTGCGCCAGAGCAAAACCAAAAGAAATCGGTTATTTTTTTCATCTTATAATTATCAATAAATCGTTTTCTCTTATAGCAAAATTTATGCTCAAAATAAACAAGCTATAACGCATATAAGACATGTTTAGGTATAAGCATGTTACAACATAAAAGTTTATAAAGGGTAAACTTTTATTATTAAGTTTTAAAACCTGCTATTTTTACTATTTTTGATAAGCATAAAGTATTTTATTATGAACGAAATAACCGTAGCAGAGCTAAAAAAATGGAGAGATGAAGGTAAAGAATTTCAATTGATTGATGTTCGCGAGCCTTTTGAATATGAAATGTCTAATATCGAGGGAGAAAATATTCCGCTAGCCAGCGTTGTGTTAGAGGCCGATAAAATATCAAAAGATATTCCTGTAATTATGCAATGCCGTAGTGGTGCCAGAAGTGCTGCTGCTTTAAACCAATTGCAAAACTTAGGTTATACCAATCTTTACAATTTAAAAGGCGGTATTTTAGCTTGGGCTGCAGAAATTGAACCTGGCATGAAAGTATATTAATCATGTTTAAAAAGGTATTATTCAACGTTATTTTAAACTTAATCATTATTTGCTCTGCCATTGGAGCTGTAATGGCTTTTAAGGCTGGTAATTATTTCTTGCCCTTACTTTTAATAGCGGCATTTGGCCTAAGCTTATATTATAAAATTAAGTTGATGAAACAGGTACGAGAAGAAATGAAACTAAAGGCAGAAGAAAAGCTTAAAAATAAAAACCCTAAAAAGCGCTCTTAAGGCGCTTTTTTCATAACAAATCTTTTTATTAAATAAGAGAACCAATTTTAAGGCGTTTTTGTAATTTGGTATGAATATGAATCCCTACGAAAGAAAACGTCGCTGGAAATATCTCTTACTTTTTTTCGCAATAGTTATTGCTGTTTCCTCCCTTTGGTATACTGATTTTTTGGTGCAAAATATTGCAAAATCAGAACGTACCAGGGCCGAGCTTTGGGCGCAAAGTCTTAAACGTATGTTTGAAACAGATAACGATGAGATGATGAATTTCCTTTTCACCATTAGGGATAGTTTGCCTGTACCGGCAATTGTAACTAGCGAAAAAGATTCTATCATTACTTATCAAGGCTTAGACACTGCAAAAACATATTTTCAGATAGAAAGCAATAAAAAATACGATCCAAAGTATTTTTTAAAAGAGCTACGTGAAATGAAAAACCAGCATAACCCTATTCCAGTTGAGTTTTACGGTAAGAAGAACCTCATTTACTATAAGGATAGCGATTTACTAAGTCAGCTTAAAGTTTTCCCTTACATCCAACTCAGTTTAATTGCTGTTTTTCTGATGTTGGCATATTTTGCTTTTAATTCGGCAAGAAAATCAGAACAAAATCAGGTTTGGGTTGGTTTAGCTAAAGAAACAGCGCATCAGTTGGGTACGCCCATATCTTCTTTAATGGCCTGGGTAGAGCTTTTGAAAGAAAGGTTTAAAGCCGATGATTCTTTGATATTGGAAATGGAAAATGATGTTAGAAGACTAGAAGTTGTGGCCGATAGGTTTTCTAAAATTGGTTCCAAACCCATCTTAAGCAGTCATTCTGTTTACGATGTTGTTAAAGATTTTGTTGATTATTTTAAAGTTAGGGTATCAGATAAAATTACATTTGAGGTTAACGGAGATGAGCAGCTTGAAGCTCTTATCAATGTACCTTTATTTGATTGGGTGATAGAAAACATTCTTAAAAATGCGGTAAATGCTATTGATGGAAAAGGAATTATCAGCGTTAATATCAAAGAAAACATCGTTAAAGAACAAATTATTATAGACATCACAGACACCGGAAAAGGTATCCCACGCTCAAAGTTTGATACCGTTTTTCAGCCTGGTTTTACTACAAGAAAAAGAGGATGGGGTTTAGGCTTATCATTAACCAAAAGAATGATAGAAAACTACCACGGCGGGCAGGTTTTTGTAAAAGAATCTGAACTGGGTAAAGGCACCACATTTAGAATTATACTTAAAAGCAGCATAAATTATGTACCAACCATTTAGTAACGAATACGCTCCATATTACGAAGGATACATCAAATTAGTATCTGGTCAAAACATCCTCAGAAAATTAAAAAACCAATTGAATGAAGTTGATGATTTCTTAGCAGAAATACCTGCAGAAAAGCATGATTACGCTTACGCTGATGGTAAATGGACCGTTAAAGAAGTTGTTGCCCATTTAATAGATACAGAAAGGGTGATGGCTTATAGAGCTATGCGCTTTTCAAGAAATGATTTTACGCCGCTTCCGGGGTTTGACCAAGATTTTTACATGCAAAATGTTGATGTAAGCAAACGTTCTTTTAGTGATTTGGTAGATGAATTATTGCTTATGAGACAGGCTAATCTTTACTTTTTTAAATCACTAACCGAAGAAGATTACAAGAAAAAAGGTATAGCAAGTGAAAGAGAGGTAAGCGTTGGTGCTTTATTATTTATTATGGCGGGCCATATAGAGCATCATTTTAATGTTTTAAAGGCAAAATACTTAAAATGATTTGGTTTAAAAATTATACACCAGAAGAATTAAATAATAGACCAAAAAACCATATTGGGGCTTTATTAGGAATAAGTTTTACCCAAGTTGGTGATAACTTTTTAGAAGCCACTATGCCGGTTGATGAACGCACCCATCAACCGGTAGGTATTTTACATGGCGGAGCCTCGGTGGTTCTTGCCGAAACATTGGGTAGCGTTGCTAGTAATTTGGTTTTAAACCCCGATGAGAAAATGGGTGTAGGTTTAGAAGTAAATGCCAACCATTTACGTCCAGTTAAATCAGGTTTTGTAAGAGGTGTTTGTACGCCAATACATATTGGCGCAAAAACACATATTTGGGATATTAAAATTTACGATGAAAGAGGTAAAATGAGTTGCATCAGCAGGCTAACGGTAGCTGTAGTTCCGTCTGTTAAATAGCTAAAGCTTTTGTTGTTTTTCTTTTTTCTCTATCATATAAGAAACAAACAGTCCCAAACCACCAAAAAGCGTAATCAAAGAGAAATAAATAGCCTCGTTTTTGGTATTTCCCCACTCGTTAACATTATGTGCAAAAACGGTATTATCTAAAACAAAAGCTAAAAATAAGCCTAAACCAGCTCCCATTAACAATAAAGCTATTTTAAGATAATAATTAGATTTTGATTCTGGCTTTTCTGGTATCGGGTTTAACCCTCTCTCTATTAAAGCCATTCTTTCTTTATTGGTTAAATATCTCCAACCAAAAATTACGGCAAAGCTTCCTATAAATATGGTAAGCGGAATTAAGATGTCTGCATTGTTCATAATCTTCTATTTTAATGTTTAATAATATTGTTAAATCTTATGGTTTGGAAGCTAAGACTATAACATTTTTAAACAGGTTACACCAAAAGTATAATTTTTGTGCTATCTATTTCCTTTAAAGACATTTTGAGTTAGCTGTAACCTAAAGCTTAGATGGCTTGTCTTAACATCAACACATGCAACAAGAACTAACAGACATAGCTATTATAGATGCAGTATTGGCTGGAGACCAACAAGCCTATGCACTTTTGGTTAAACGCTACCAACGTTATGTTTTTACATTGGCTTTACGTTTTACAAAAAGCAGAGAAGATGCCGAGGAAGTAGCTCAAGATTGCTTTGTGAAAGCTTTTAAATATTTATCCGGATACGAGAGAAAAGGGAAGTTTACCACTTGGCTTTATCGTATAGTTTATACTACCGCCATGACTTATTTGCGAAAAAAGCAGGTTGATGTTCTTTCTATTGATGATGAAAATCATCAAAACGTTTTAGATAGCCATCAAGCAAGTACGGATTTAAATACCGAGCGGAAATCCAGAGATTATTATTTAAATTTAGCTATAGAAAGTTTGTTACCTGATTATGCCAGTATCATTACCTTATTTTACAAAGGCGAGCAATCTTTAGAAGAAATAGCTCAGATAATGGGAATTGAAGCCAATACAGCTAAAGTTAAACTACATCGGGCTAGAGGCCGATTAAAAATTAAACTAGAACAACTTTTAAAAAGTGAAGCGGAGGATTTAATATGAAAAGTGCAGAAGAAAAAATTTGGAATTATATAGATGGTTTATGCAGTAAAGAGGAGGCTCTAGAAATAGAGCGATTACTGCGAGAAGATATTTCTTTTCAAAACCTATATCAAGAAATTTTAAGTTTTGATGAACATCTTAAATCAACAGATTTAGAAGAGCCTTCTATGGGTTTCAGCTTTGCGGTGATGGATAAAATAAGGCTACAAGCGCAACCACTATCTCTTAAAGCACAAGTTGATAAAAGAATAATCTACGGTATAGCGGCATCTTTTATACTGATACTGAGCGTTATTATGGCTGTAGCTATTGCGCAAACCAATTGGTCTGCTTCAAGCGGTTCTTTTGATTTTAATATGAACTACGATGCTTTTAAAATTAGCGAAGGATTTTCTAGAACGGCTATTCAAGCTTTCTTGTTTTTTGATATCATCATCATGCTTTTAACAGTAGATTATTTTCTTAGGAAAAGGAGCAAATTAAGCTAAAAACCTTTCTTTTAATTCTGGAGTAGGGATCATACAATGGGTGTCTTTCCCAAACCATTTATAGCGGTTTTTAGCGATGATATCATAAACAAAGTCTCTTATAAATTTAGGGATGATGATGAAAATATAAGCGGCTTTCCAAAAACCATTTAATTGCGATGCTATTTTTAAAGCTGCGGTAGATTTAGTAAAAACACCCTTTTCTGTAAGTAGTATAACTGAGCTTAATTCCTCAACAGTAATATTCTTTTTTGAAAGTTCTTGTTTGGCAAAAACTGATTGTAAGGTAGCGAATCTAAAATTAGCTTTTTTATCATGCTTGATGATAAACTGTACAAAACCATTGCAGAGGTTGCAAACACCATCAAAAAAAATTACAGGTTTATCAGTCATATCAAAATCTAAAACAACAAACCTGTAGAGATTCTCTCTGATTAAGAAAGTGTAGCTAAAACGGTTACACCGCCTTTAACTTTATCTCCAAGGTTTACATTAACTTGGGTTCCAACAGGTAAGAAAACATCAACCCTCGAACCAAATTTTATAAAGCCAAACTCTTTGCCTTGTTCTACTTGATCTCCTTCTTTTACGTACCAAACAATTCTACGAGCCAAAGCACCAGCTATTTGTCTAAATAACACTGGTACGCCATTACTGTTTTCAACAACAACCGTAGTACGCTCGTTATCTGTAGAAGATTTAGGATCCCAAGCAACCAAATATTTTCCTGGGTGGTATTTAAAAAATTTTACGATACCGCTTATTGGGTTTCTGTTTACATGCACATTAATGGGCGACATAAAAACAGATATTTGAAGTCTTTTATCTTTAAAATACTCGTTTTCTTGAGCTTCTTCTATCACAACAACTTTACCATCTGCCGGGCAAATAATTTGGTTTTCTCCTAAAGTTAAGTTCACCACTGGATTTCTAAAGAACTGTAGAACAGTGATAAATAAAAGTAAAGAAACTAGATACCACAACCATACAAACCAGGTAACATGTGGCAGGTAATAATTGATGAGGGCATTAGTAACAAAAACAAACAGAACAGTTAATGCAATAGAGGTATATCCTTCTTTGTGGATGGTCATTTTTTTAAATTTTTACCAAAACTACTAATAAGTAATCAAATATATGTAAACGAAAACAACAGGTGCCGAAAGTAGTAAACCGTCAAAGCGGTCTAACAAACCGCCGTGGCCAGGTAATATTTTTCCAGAATCTTTAATTTCTATACTTCTTTTGAACATAGATTCAACCAAATCGCCCATGGTACCAAAGCAAGAGATAAGTGTTGCCATGGTTATCCAATTTAAAAGACTGTATGAAGTAAAATATTGAGCTAGTATACAAGCAACAGCTATACTTGTGGCAACACCACCAAAAAAGCCTTCCCAGGATTTCTTTGGTGAATGTCTTTCAAAAAGACGCTTTTTACCAAACTTAACTCCAAAAATATAAGCGCCAGTATCATTAGCCCAAAGCATCAGAAAAAAGCCCAAAGCTAGTTGATAATTATAAGATCCAGAAATAAAGGCAATACTATGGAAAAATATAAAAGGTACTATGGTATAAAACAAGCCTAGAAAAGTATAAGCGATATTACTAAATGGTATTTTAGACTTTTTATAGAGTTCTCTTACAAAAATCCCAAAAAACAAAGGAATGTTTATCAATAACCATTTGGTCTCAAACTGAATGAAATATCTACCCGCAACTGATGCAAAGATGATTAATGCAGCTACATAACCAATAGATCTGTGTGGTCTAATTCCTGTGGTTTTAACCAAAGCAAAAAACTCCATCAAACAAATTAAGCTTAAAAATATATAAAACCCTGTAAAAACATAAGGTCCTAAAAATATGGAGCATAGCATGATAAGGATAAAAATAACTCCAGTTATAGCTCTGGTTTTCATAATCTTTTAGGGTGGTTTAAATTAAAGGTCGTTTTGGATAATAATTTCTAAAGCTTTATCAAAGTTAGATTGATGAATATAAACCTCAACCCCGCCAAATTTATAGGCTGTATCTTGCTTATTCATCAAAACAGCTTCTATTTCGTGGTCCACTAGCACTTGCCTCACAATCTCAGACTTCATGAACTGATGTGAAGTATAAATTTTTACCCAAGTACTATTCATAAATGTCTGCTTGTTTATCCTTTTTACTATTTTGATAAAACTTAATCAGCAAAACTAAGGTAATTATCGCACTTAATAAATATCCCCATATTTGAAAGGTGTCTGTTTTTTCAATTTCATCAATACTTTTACCTTGTAATTGTAGTATATAAGCCATAGTTACAGCTAAACCATTATTAAGAAAATGTGCCCAAACAGCTAACCACAAGCTTTTACCCCACCATAAAAAGTATCCAAAAAGTACGCCCAAAAGCATCCTTGGGAAAAAGCCAAAAAACTGTACATGTATAGCACTAAATATAATGGCGCTTATCCAAATGGCAACATGTGGGTTATAAAACCATTTGTAAAATATGTTCTGTAAAGCTCCTCTAAACAAAAGCTCTTCACCTATGGCGGGTATAATAGCAATCATCAATAAGTTAAGTAAATAATCGCTAAAGCTTTTCATCTCCAAAAGCTGTTTGGTTAAAACGGCGGCTTGTTGTTCTTTTTCTCGCATCCATTGTTCTAAACCTTTTAAAAATTCTGGTAAAACCATTTTTTGGTTAGCATCGTTTATCAATTCAAGAAAAGGTAAACCTACAAACATAATAGCCGTTACAATAAGGATTAATTCTGGAGCTTTTAGTGGGTTGTATAAGTGATAATAAGATTTTAAAGGTTGTTTTGTGGCTAAAGCAAAAGTTAACGGGCCGGCTATAAAAATGCCTAAAGAGCTTGAGATTTGTATTGTTCTGATGAAATTGATATCCATATTGGTTTCATCACCAGTTAAAAGCGCAGAGAAATTATTACCAGTTAAGCTGTATATAAAAAGGCCAATAATACTAAATACAATACCACCAGCTATAACATAAAGTAGCAAATAAATTAATTGTAGAGTTGGGTGTTGATGTGTTGACTTTTGCATGTCACTCATAATTAAGGATATTTAGTAAATTTGCGTTCAATTTAATGATTTGATTTTTAAATGTCTGTTAAAATAGGAAATATAGATTTAGGTGATTTTCCCTTGTTGCTTGCGCCGATGGAAGATGTGAGTGATCCACCTTTTCGTTTTGTTTGTAAACAAAACGGAGTGGATATGATGTATACGGAGTTTATTTCCTCAGAGGGTTTAATACGTGATGCCGCAAAAAGTAGACAAAAATTAGATGTTTTTGAGTACGAGCGTCCTATCGGGATTCAAATTTTTGGTAGCGATATAGAGCACATGCGTGAAGCTACAGAAATAGCAACACAAGCAAAACCCGATTTAATAGACATCAACTACGGTTGCCCGGTAAAAAATGTGGCCTGCCGTGGTGCTGGCGCTAGCTTATTACAAGACATAGATAAAATGGTAGCCATGACGGCTGCTGTTGTTAAAGCAACGCATTTACCGGTTACAGTTAAAACTCGTTTAGGTTGGGATGATAACACTAAAAATGTTTACGAGGTTGCAGAGCGCTTACAAGATGTTGGTATACAGGCTTTAACGATACATGGGCGTACCCGTTCTCAAATGTATAAAGGTGTTGCTGATTGGACTTTGATTCGTGAAATTAAAAGAAACCCTAGGATTCAAATTCCAATTTTTGGTAATGGCGATGTTGATTCTCCTGAAAAAGCCGCTAACTGGCGTTTGGAGTACGAAGTAGACGGAATTATGATTGGTAGGGCTGCCATTGGTTACCCTTGGATTTTTAGAGAAGTAAAACATTTTTTTGAAACAGGTACTTTCTTAGAAGGACCAACCATAAACGAAAGAGTTGATGTTTGTGCCACGCACCTAAGAAAATCTATAGAGTGGAAGGGACCAAAAACAGGTATTTTTGAAATGCGAAGACATTACGCTAACTATTTTAAAGGCATACCAAATTTTAAAGAATACAGAATGAAACTGGTAAGCTTAGAAAGCGTAGAAGACATAGAAGACGTACTACATGAAATTAGAAACAAATTTGATACAGTAGCGGTCTGATTTTTGATTTTATATTTTTAATCTCTAAATTGTTAAAAAATTAAAGAAATGGTAGCGCAAATAACCGACGGAGTAAAAGTTTCTGTTGAAACCACCTACCAGCCAGAATACTCAAATCCGGCTAATGAGCATTTTATGTTCGCTTATAAAATTAAGATTGAAAACCTAAGCCATTATAGCGTTCAGCTGATGAGCAGACATTGGAATATTTTTGATTCTAATGGTACAAAAAGAGAGGTAGAAGGAGAAGGTGTAGTTGGGCAACAGCCCATTATAGAGCCAGGAGGCATGCATGAATATGTATCAGGATGTAACTTACAAACAGATATGGGAACTATGCATGGTAGTTATGAAATGAGAAGATTGGTTGATGATGAAGCTTTAACAGTTTTAATCCCAAAATTTGCATTAATTGCCCCTTTTAAACTGAATTAATTTTAATCGTTAATAAATAGTCGAAGCCTCTTCATTTTTGGAGAGGCTTTGTTGTTTAGAGGGTTTTGTAAAGTGTCGTGAATTGATTTTTGGTTAAAACCTTTGTTCTTGTAAAAGGGTTGTATTTTTAGGATTTTGCTTGTTTTAAAAATTTTGGGGGATAGGATTTTCATGTCCCAAAATGTCCCATGTTTTAATAACGTGTCCGTTTTTTCGATTTTTTTACCCACGTTAATAGAACATGGGAGTTTTTTACCCACATCTTATTACCCCTTTTTTAGAAGCTCATAAAGCTTCAAATTGATATAAATAACCTCTTTCCCCTTATTCTCAGAAGCTAAAATCCCTAAATCTTCTAAAGACTTCAAATAATTACCCGATGTTTTCCTGTTCAGATGCAGATTTTCCACCAAAAACTCAATCTTGCAGTATGGGTGGATAAAAAGCTGCTCTATCAAATCTTTCGAATAGATTCTAGGCAACTTCTCCTGTACCAATTTTTGTGTTTCGTTGAACAGTAGATTGATTTTGATGATTTGCTCAATGGTACTTTGGGCTGTCTGTTCTATGCCTTTAAGCATATACAGAATCCATCCTTCCCAGTTATTTTTAGTACGTACTTCTTGTAATAATCGGTAGTAATCTCCTTTATTTTGAATGATATAAGAACTCAAATATAATACAGGTTCGTTTAACAATCCTTTCAATATTAAATACAGGACATTGATAATTCTTCCGGTTCTACCATTTCCATCATAAAAAGGATGAATGCTTTCAAATTGATAATGTTGAATGGCTAACTTGATTAAAGGTGAAATATCATCTGCATCATTATTCAGATATTCTTCCAAATTTTTCATCAAATCACTAATCGTATCGAAATTATCAGGAGGAGTGTAAATTACTTCATTAGTCAAATCATTGATCAAAGCTGTTCCAGGTAGTTTTCTCAATCCAGCATTATTTTCTTCCAATTCTTTCTGGATGGTAATTATTCCGTTTGTATTAAGAAATCCCTTCTGTTTGATTAAGCGTGTTCCCATCAAAAGAGCTTCTCTATACCGCAGAACCTCTTTAGTTGCTACATCAGGTTTAGCCGACTTGGCATATAAAGCTTGGTAAAGTTTGTCTTGAGTTGTAATCACATTTTCAATTCCAGAACTCGCTTGAGCTTCTTTTAAAATAACCGCATTGATAAGAATATTTGGATTAGGTAAGGTGTTTGTAAGACCCTTTAATTCTGCCAAAGCAACTGCTGATTTACTTTCTTGTTTTAGAATAGCAATTGTCTCCACCAAAGATTCTTTTGGAGGAAGAAAAGGTAAATCGTTAAATGCTGTGTTTGATTTTGTTGTCATACTCTAATTTAAATTACATATTCAGCAATACCATTAGGCAATTTTTCATCAAACCAATGCCAAATATCAAAACGGTAGGTACCTTTTTCCCACCAATAAAAATCAACTTCAATTTCATCGTGTGAATTGATTGGAATGTCAAATTATGAAAAGATTTTTAATTTCCAACTTCACTATAATAGATTAGTTGATTTTAGGATATTCTGATTAGTTAAACACCTTTGTTATCCTTAAAAATAAAAGATATCCTTTATAAATAGTTTTTTTATCGTAGTATATTTCAGCAATTCTAAAAAACAAAAAAGGCCATCTTTCAAAAAAGACAGCCTTTCTACGTAAGAATTTTTTATAAAAATTATCCTTTGATAAACTCTGCATTAAAGTACTCTCTGTTCATACGAGCAATGTTGGTTACTTTAATCTCTTTAGGACATTGTGCTTCACAAGCATACGTATTGGTACAGCTTCCAAAACCTTCATCATCCATTTGGTTTACCATAGCTTTAGCTCTTTCATAACGCTCTGTTTGTCCTTGTGGCAACATCGCATATTGAGAAACTTTAGCAGAAACAAATAACATAGCAGAGGCATTTTTACATGCCGCAACACAAGCGCCACAACCTATACAAGTTGCAGAGTTAAATGCTTCATCTGCAATAGTTTTAGGGATTAAAATTTCGTTAGCATCTGGCACACCACCAGTACCTACAGAAACATATCCACCGGCTTGTTGTATTCTATCAAAAGCACTTCTATCAACAGCTAAATCCTTAACTACTGGAAACGCAGCAGCTCTCCAAGGCTCAATAACAATGGTTTCACCATCTTTAAAGCTACGCATGTGAAGCTGGCAAGTAGTGGTTGCTCTTTTTGGGCCATGTGGTTCTCCATTAATCATTAAAGAGCACATACCGCAAATACCTTCGCGGCAATCATGGTCAAATTGAATTGGGTCTTCTTGAGTTTTAACCAATTTCTCATTAACCACATCCAGCATTTCCAAGAAAGACATATCAGGAGATATTTCTTCTGCCTTATAGGTTACAAACTTTCCTGGGGTTTGACTATTTTTTTGACGCCAAACTTTTAACGTCAGATTCATATGTCCACTCATATATTTTTAGTATTGGGTATTGAGTATTGAGTATTGAGACGCAAATCTCTTTACTCAATACGCTATACTATTTATAACTACGTTGTGTTAATTTAACATTCTCGAATACCAATTCTTCTTTATGAAGCTCTTCTGGTTGGTTTTTACCTTTATACTCCCATGCTGCTACATAAGCATAATCATCATCGTTTCTTAAAGCCTCGCCTTCTGGTGTTTGATACTCTTCTCTAAAGTGTCCACCGCAAGACTCGTTACGGTTTAAAGCATCGTCTACCATAAGCTCACCAAGCTCGATAAAATCTGCTACACGACCAGCTTTTTCTAATGATTGATTTACTTCTTCGCCTTCACCTAACACAATAGCATTTTTCCAGAAGTCTTCTCTTAAATCAGAAATAAGTTTCTTAGCTTTTTTCAGGCCTTCCTCGCTACGAGACATACCGCAGTATTCCCACATGATTTTTCCTAAATCTCTATGATACTCGTCAACTGTTTTGTTGCCTCTTAAAGAAAGTAAGGTTTTGATGTTTTCCTCAACTTCTTTCTTGGTTTGCTCAAAAGCAGGGTGGTTAGTATTGATAGGTGCTGGTCCTATGGTAGCTAAATAATCACCCACAGTGTAAGGAATTACGAAGTAACCATCTGCTAAACCTTGCATTAATGCTGATGCACCTAAACGGTTAGCACCATGGTCAGAGAAGTTTGCTTCACCTAAAGCATATAAACCTGGTACAGATGTCATTAAGTTATAATCAACCCAAAGACCACCCATAGTATAGTGCACCGCAGGATAAATTCTCATAGGTTGCTCATACGGGTTTTCATCTGTAATTTGATAATACATATCAAATAAGTTTCCGTATTTAGCTGCTACAGTATCCTTTCCTAGTCTGTTGATAGAATCAGAAAAATCTAAAAATACGGCTAAGCCTGATTTTCCTACACCACGACCTTCATCACAAACTTGTTTAGCATTTCTTGAAGCCACATCACGAGGAACAAGGTTACCAAATGATGGATATTTACGCTCTAAGAAATAATCTCTGTCTTCTTCTTTAATATCTTTAGCTTTTATCTCTCCGTTACGTAATTTTTGAGATAAATCTACCGTTTTAGGAACCCATACTCTACCATCATTTCTTAATGACTCAGACATCAGCGTAAGCTTAGACTGGTGATCTCCGGTTACCGGGATACAAGTTGGGTGAATTTGCGTATAGCAAGGGTTGCCAAAGAATGCACCGCGTTTGTGTGCTCTCCATGCCGCTGTAACGTTAGAACCCATAGCATTGGTTGATAGATAGAATACGTTTCCGTAGCCACCAGTGCATAAAAGTACTGCATGTGCGGCATGTGTTTCTATTTTACCGTTAACCAGATTACGAGTTACAATACCTTGGGCTTTACCATCTACCACAACTAAGTCTAACATTTCTGAGCGGGTATACATCTTCACTTTACCCTCATTAATTTGACGGTTAAGTGCTGAGTATGCACCTAAAAGTAACTGCTGTCCGGTTTGCCCACGAGCGTAAAATGTTCTGGAAACTTGCGCTCCACCAAAAGAACGGTTATCTAATAAACCACCATATTCACGAGCAAAAGGAACACCTTGAGCTACGCATTGGTCAATAATATTTACTGAAACTTCTGCTAAACGATAAACGTTTGCCTCTCTAGCTCTGTAGTCTCCACCTTTAATGGTATCGTAAAATAAGCGGAAGACAGAGTCTCCATCATTACGGTAATTTTTTGCTGCGTTGATACCACCTTGAGCCGCGATAGAGTGTGCTCTTCTTGGGCTATCTTGGAAACAAAAAGCTTTTACATTGTAGCCTAACTCTGCCAATGAGGCAGCAGCTGATGCACCTGCTAAACCTGTACCTACTACTATAATATCGTATTTACGTTTGTTTGCAGGGTTTACCAGTTTTAGATTGAATTTGTGTTTACTCCACTTTTCGGCCAAAGGGCCTTCTGGAATTTTTGCATCTAACTTCATCTTTATCTATTTTTTTCAGGAATATGTATGTATTCCTGTGTTATCTACTTATTTAAAAAAGAAATATAAAGGCATTGCAGCAAACCCTATTGGGACTAATACTGAAAACACCCAAACACCAAGAAAGTTTATCAATGGTCTATATTTACTGTGGTTCCACCCTAAAGTTTGGAAAGCACTTTGGAAACCATGTAATAAGTGGAAAGCAAGTGCCGCCATAGCAACAACATATAATGCCACTATCCAAAGTTGTTGGAAAGAAAAAGCAACTGCTTTGTATAAATCTTTCGCTTTAATGATTTGAACACCATTTTCTACATAAGATACATGGCCCGTAAACTCAGCCTCAGTAAGCTCTTTAACTTGTGTAATGCCTGTGTTTAAATCTGTACGGTACTCTATATAAGGTGTAGTACCCCAGTGGTAGTTATACCAGAAATTGCTCATGTGTACCACTATGAAAATAAAAATCATAGTACCTAAAATACCCATGTTTCTAGATGACCATATACTGCCATTACCAGCTTTTTTTGCATAAGGAACAGGACGAGCAGCTTTGTTTTTTTGTGTTAAAATGATGGCCCAAATGGTGTGTACCAAAATAGAAAGGTAAAGTAAGTACGATACAACCTTTATCGGGGCGAAATTTGTCATGAAATAAGCGTATTCATTAAATGCTAATCCGGCATCGTCTTTAAATAATTGAAAATTTCCAATTAAGTGGATGATGAGGAAAGAACATAGAAATAAACCGGTTAAACACATGATCAGTTTCTTCCCTAAGGTTGAGGAAAAAGTTTTAGAAAAATTGCTCATTATATTGTATTTAAGGTTTTTTGTTTGCAAAAGTATTTATTAAATGCTGAAAATTAGAAATGGTTTTGACTATTTAAAATGTAAATACTTATTTAGAACCATTCTAATTTTTTTTATTTATAGCAATGTAAATAATTCATTAAAAATCTATTTTAATAAAACTATCCATAATTAAACAGTTAAATATTTGATAAATTATTAAAGGCAAACGTGTGTACTAAAAATATTGTTTTATACTTTAAAGATTTTTGAGCCTCCTATAGCAAAAATTTGTGCCTCTTCGCTCTTTTTTAAAGTATATTTTCCAGTAAACTTACCAAATGCAGGCAAAATACCCTCGTTTTCCTTAAAATAGAAACAAGGGAGACTTATTTTTTGTTTTCCTTTACCTGAAATGGTGATTCCTGGGTGTAGATGTCCATAAAGTATAAATTTGTTGGATTTTTCTTTAGGTAAATCATGTAAGAATAATAAAAAACCTAGGTTATAATCTTTAACTACTGTAATATCAAGTTGTTTATATAAAGTATCCGGTAAAATATCATGATTTCCTTTTACTAAAATTAGTTTTATGTTGAGATGTAGCTCTCGCCAAAGCTGAAACCATTCCCAATCCTGATTAAAATCGCTATGAAATAAATCGCCTAAAAAAATAATAGTCTCTGGCTGATGTTTATCTATCAAGTCTGATAAAGTTGCCAAATCTTCTTGCGCTAATTGCTTAGGTATTGGAATTCCCGATTTTCTAAAATGGCCACCTTTACCTAAATGCACATCGGCAAGTAATAGCGTTCTATATGTAGGTAGTAAAATCGCTTTCTCGGGTAATAACACTAAATCTTCATTAGCGATTTTAACGCTGTAAAAATGGTTTGGCATAGTTACAAAAATAGCAAGTCCTGAAGAATTTCTTCAGGACTTGCTATTTATTAGTATATGTTATCAAAAATTATTTTACTGGGAAAGTAAAGCGGAACTGACCGCCATCTGGGGTGATACCTTGGATAGATAGCATATTGTTTTTAGTAGCGCTTAATGCAGCGTTTACTTGGTCTGTATTATTTACGCCTCTACCATTAATACCGGTAATAATGGTCCCTTTTGGTACCTCGTACATGTCAAAAGCTTTACCTGGGGCAACACTATTTACAATAACACCCGAGCTTACACCGTATTTTTTCTTATCAGCATCTTTTAAAGGTGAGAATGTTGCACCTAAAGTGTTCATAATTTCTGATGAAGCTACTGATGAATTGTTAGATGCTAATTTGTTAGCTTCTGCACCTTTAAGGGTTAAATTAAAGGTTTTTAAATCTCCGTCTCTTAAAACAGTTAATTGTACTTTATCTCCAGGGCGCATTCTACCTATTTTTTCTTGCAACTCAGAAGAAGTGATAACATTATCTCCGTTTAATTTTTTGATGATGTCTCCCTTCTTAATTCCGGCAGTAGCTGCTGCACCACCATCTACAGTAGATGATACATATAAACCATTTATTTCTTTAATTTTTAAACTTTCAGCAACATCAGCGTTAAGCTCTTGGAAAGTTACACCTATAAAGCCACGTTTAACTTCACCGTATTTGATAAAGTCGTCCATTACTTTTTTAGCTAAATTAACTGGGATGGCGAAACCGTAACCTTCATATACCCCAGAACGTGATGCAATAGCAGAGTTGATACCAATAAGTTCGCCTTTAGCATTTACCAAAGCACCACCGCTATTTCCTCTATTGATAACTGCATCTGTTTGGATAAATGATTCTATAGAAGAGTTAACTGGAGGATTTTCTGGGTCATAATCTCTAGGATTAATTTGATCTTGAGCTAAAATTCCAATAGATCTTGCTTTAGCACTTACAATACCCGCAGTTACAGTTGATTCTAGCGTAAGCGGATAACCTACGGCTAATACCCATTCTCCTACTCTTACATCATCAGAGTTGCCTAACTTTACGATTGGTAAATTATTAGCATCTATTTTTATAAGGGCTAAATCGGTATTTTTATCACGACCGATAACTTTAGCTTGTAAAACTCTTTTATCTGTTAAAATAACTTCTATTTTGTCTGCATCTTCTACCACGTGGTTATTGGTCATGATGTAACCATCGCCGGTAACAATTACGCCAGAACCTTTACCCATTGCAGGGGTATTGGATTGTGGGCGACTTCTTCTGCCAAAAAAATCTTCAAACATATCTCCAAACGGATCGGCGTAACCTCCTGATGAAGCCGAGCGGTTATAAGTAGTTCTTACGTGTACTACACCTGGTGAAACAGCCGCCGCTGCTTGTGTAAAATCTAATGCACCGGTTGAAGATATAACTTCTGAACTTGGGTTGTTTGCGAAATAAACTTTTTGTCTATCATCAAGACCCATGCCTTGGAAAGATTTATCTTCCAGTAATTTATAAGCACCTACAGCAATTGCTCCGCCAACAAAAGCTGTAAGGAGGCTCATCCCAATTTTCTTCATATTGTTTGTCATGCTTTCTAATTTTTGTCTATAACTTAATCCCAAAAATAATACCATTAAGACGTAGCTTGCAAGTATATGTTATCTGTTTTGATGTTAAAAAATGTTAAAACTTTAAATATAAATTATAAAAATTAACAATATTTTGCTTGTGAGCTATTGTTTGCACAACATTTATTATTTACCGATGTTTGTGTAATCATGGAATTAAATTTTTATAAATACCAAGGTGCCGGAAATGATTTTGTTATGGTAGATAACAGAAAAACGGGCTTCAATCATCATCATCCGGCATTATTAGCTAAAATATGCGATAGAAGGTTTGGTGTTGGTGCAGATGGTATTATGTTCCTTGAAGATAAAGAAGGCTATGATTTTGAGATGATTTATTACAATGCTAATGGTTACCCAAGTAGCATGTGTGGTAATGGCGGAAGGTGCATGGTAGCTTTTGCTAAATTTTTAGGAATCATTAATCAAGAGACTGATTTTTTGGCAGTTGATGGACCTCATTATGCAAAAATTTCAGAAGAAGGAGATTGGGTAAGCTTACAAATGATTGATGTTGATGTCATAAAAATGGATGGACATGATTATGTCATAAACACAGGCTCTCCGCATTTTGTACGTTTAGAAACATCAGACATATCTAAAAAAAATGTTTTTGAGGAAGGTAGAAACATCCGGTACAATGAAACTTACCATAAAGAGGGTATTAATGTAAATTTTGTTGAGGATAAACAAGACCACTTGTTTGTAAGGACTTATGAAAGAGGTGTAGAAGATGAAACTTACGCTTGTGGAACTGGTGTTACCGCTGTTGCATTAGCTATGGCTAAACATAAAGGTTTAAGTGGACATATCTCAACACCCATTAAAGTTTTAGGTGGAGATTTAACCATCAAGTTTGATTATGATGGAGTACATTATCGTAATATATTTTTAGAAGGCCCTGCAAAGCAAGTTTTTAAAGGCTTAATAAACCTTTAATATCTGGAGTTTAATCTTCTTCAAATTCTGTAATGTGTATAGCGTTTTTAATAGCTAAGTCTAATTCTTGACTGCATTTTTCCAGCAATTTTAAAAGATGCTTATTTACAGACTCTGAGTTTTCATATTGTAGCAATTCTATAATCCCTAGAACAGATGCTAAAGGTTTTCTAACTTGATGAGCATTAAACCAGGCTGTTTTTTTAAGAATTTCGTTTTGCTCCTTAATTTTTGCTTCTCTAATTTTTCTTTCTGTAATCTCACTTTCAATAGCTATATAGCCAATATGATGATTTTGGTCGTCAAAAATTGGCCCTCCGTCTATTTGAAGCCAATATTTTCTGCCAGTCTTAGAAAAATTGGCTACTTCAACATTAAAAAATTCTTTATTCTTTAATGCTTCATTTAATTTATCAACTGCTTCTTGACTTTCTTCTGGATAGAGAATAAAATCCCAAGGCGTTTTCCCCAAAATTTCATTTTCTTGATATCCGGTAAGTTCTATAAATGCAGCATTTACCCATTCTATTTTTCCTTCAACATCTGTAATTACAATAAGACTTTTTACTTTGCGTACAATTTCTTCTAGGCGTTTATTTTTTCTATTTACAAAAGTTATTTCTTCTATATCTTGTATAGAGCCTATAACCTTTTCTAAAGTACCTGCTGAATTATATTTTAAAATTGATTGGTCGTAAATAAGTTTAAAATCTCCATTAATAGTCTTAAACCTATACTTTCTTTTAATTGTTTGATACTTTTGTTCTACTGCTTCTCTAAAAATGGTATCGTTTTCAATAAAATCTGATGGGTGCATACGCTCTACCCACCAAGAATCTGGGTGATTAGCTTCTTTTACACCATAACCCATAATAGAATTTATGTTGCCTGTTAATCTAATGCGGGCATTTTTAATGTCCCATTCATAAAGTGCATCATTGGTTAATAATGCGAGTTGCTCAAAACGTTCAAGTGTTTTATGGATAAGTTGGTCTTTAAGGGTTATTTCGCTAACATCTTTTATATAACCTTCTACTGTAAACTTTTGCTTTTTAGGGTCTTTTAAAGTTCCGGCAAATAAAATATATCTTAACTCGTTTTCTTTTTTAAATCTTATAGTACATTCATTAATGGTAAAGCCCATTTTAAACGAGCATAAAAAGTGCTCTAATTTATTTTGGTCTTCTTTAACGACACTATTTTTTAAAATATTAAGCGGAGAAAAATTTTCTAAGTTATGGATGTTAAGTAGTTCAAAAAATCCTGCACTAGGTTCTAAGTGTTCCGTTTCTAAATTAAACTCCCAGCCTGCAATTTGTGCTATCTTTTGTGTATTAAAAAGTTTATTCTTATTGTACTCTATTACTTCTAAACTTTGTAACAACTTATTGTTTTGGATTTCAAGTTGTTGTTGATGATGTTTAAGTTCTTCTTTGATTTTCAATTGCTCGGTAATATCTACAGCTAAAACCAAACGGGCTGATTTTCCTTTGTAATTAATTTCATACGCATGTACATTAACCTTTATTTGTTCGCCATTTTTTAAAATGTGTATCCAAGGCTCATCGTATGAAATTCTTTTCGGAGATGATAAAATATCATTTAATAATCTTTCTTTTTCAGTATCTGGTCTTATATCTAAAATTGTTTTTGATAAAAACTCTTGTTTGCTATAACCATAATTTTTTATTGCAGCTTTGTTAACCTCTATAAATTTTAAACTTTTTAAGTCGTAGATATACATGGGGTTAGGATTAGCATCAAACATATTACGATAATCCTTTTCAGACTTGCTTAGCTTATCAAAATATTTGTTGATAAGTTTATAAAGTAATAAGCTGGTTATGGTAACAAATAACAATCCTTTTATGGTATTGGCCCAATTGTTATCGCATAAAACATGGTCTTTAAAAAAATAATCTAGGGCCCTATCACTAAAATATATCCATGAAATACCTAAGACAAAATAATAAAGCGTTATTTTTTTTTGGCTATTCATGCTGTTTTCAAACTTTTTAAAAGAATAGCAAAAGGTACTAATAATTATTTTACTTATAACTTATTAATGGTAAAGGATAAGAAAAAAAGAGTCGCTCTAAACTGGAAGAACGACTCTTAAACCTAAACAAATTTTGTGATACTGAAGGTATCAGGACCTAAACTGATGTAAATGTAAAGGCTAAATATTATTTTAACATTAACTTATGATGATTTTAAATACATTTCTAAACACTATCTACAAACCATTTTTATCATCAAAAAAGTGTTTAAAAGGTTTAAAACCAGTTTTTTTACCATATTTTCTGTTTCTTCAAGATGGTATTTTTGAGATATTTCTATCGCAATGTATTCATAATCATCATCTAAGTATTATAAAAACAAAAAATCCCAGACTCTTTTGTAAGCCCAGGATTTACACACATCTTTTTTATTACTGATATTATTTAAATACAGAATTTACTTCCGTAATTTTCCAAGCGTCTTTAATTTTTGATAAGCTAACAATGTTTTCTCTGGTAAAATTTTCATACTGCATACTTACCGTAACCAGTGCATAGTTATCACTTGCAGTAATTATTTTATAACTAATCTTACAGTTTTGAGTAGCAGCATTATTTTTATTGTTATTAAATTTTAACTCATCTGCTTTATAATGTGTAACCGTATTTCCATTTCTATTGATGTTAAATTTAGCGTCATAGGCAATTATAGAAGCATAATCTGCATGATAGCCAGATTTTAATACTTCGATATAAGTTCCGATACTAAAGCTCATGCTTTTTTTATCGATGTTTTTCTCATCTGCCATTATAGTGCTTGACACACTCAAAAGAACAAAACAAACAATTGCGGTTAAAAAGTTTTTAGTTTTCATGATTTAATTTTTTTAAGGTTAATTTTTAAGTTTTTATATTTCTAAGACTGTGGCTTAAAGAGGAATGTTACAATTAAAATGAAATTTTTTTTAAAACCACTGATGTTAAAAATAGCTGAGGATAATTTTTAAAATTTTTTGCTTAAAATACCTACTATATATTATATTTATTAAAATTTAAGCTAACACTTTTAATAATGGACGATGTAAATGCTCGGTTAGAGGAAAGTATTGTTGAAATTAGTCGTAAGCAGTTTGAGAAATTTCTTCAATTAGAAACTTTTTTTAATTGCACACCAGATTTACTTTGTATTGCCGGTTTTGATGGCTATTTCAAAAGAATAAATCCGGCTGTGGCTAATTTATTAGAGTTTACAGAAGAAGAGTTATTACAACATCCTATACAAAGCTTTATTTATGCGGATGATATATTAATTACTAAAACAGAAAGAGATAAGCTAAAAGATGGTCAAAGGTTATTAAATTTTGAAAATAGGTATATTACCAAAACCGGAAAAATAATTTGGCTTTCCTGGACATCTATTTTAGCTAGTGATAAAAACCACATTTACGCCATTGCAAAAAATGTAACTACCAAAAAGAAATTAGAAGAAGAAAAAAATACTTTATTAAATGAAATTGCTAAAGCTAATCAAGATTTAAAGCACTTTGCCAGAGCTACTTCGCATGATTTACGCTCGCCAATTAATAATTTAATTGCTTTATTTGAACTTTTGGATACAGAGAAAATTACAGATGAAGAAACCAAACAATTTGTTCAAATCTTACAATCATCTACTTATCAATTAAAAACTACTTTTGATAATTATGTGGAAGACTTAAAATCAAAAGATGGTCTTTTTGTTAGTAAAGAAACACTTATACTTGATGATGTTTTAACCAAAGTATTAGGTTCTGTACAACATTTATTAAATCAAGCACATGCAAAAGTTGAGATAAATTTTTCGGCTTTTTCTAACGTTTATTTTAATAAAACCTATTTAGAAAGCATTTTTTTAAACCTTATTACCAATGCTATAAAATATGCTAAGGCAGATGATTATCCGCTAATAAATATTTATACGCAAGTAGAAAATCAAATAAAACAAATCATCATTCAGGATAATGGAATTGGGTTTGATGCTGATAAAGTAAAAGATAAGATTTTTAGAATTCATCAAACCTTTCATAACCACCCTGATGCAAAGGGAATAGGTTTATACTTGGTACACACACATGTTTTAGAGATGGGTGCAAAAATAACTGTACATAGCGAGATTAATAAAGGCACTACTTTTAAAATACACTTAGGCAATTAAATTCTTCTTTTAAGCTCTATTATTTTTCGGTGATGTTCTTTATCTCTTACCACATCTAATAATACGCCACGCCCATTTCTAGATCTTAATACTTCGGTAATCTCATCTAAAGTCATGATGCTGGTGGGTTTAAAATTAATAGCAATAATTTCATCGCCTACCAAAAGTTCAGCATCAGAGGCTGGCGAGTTTTCATCAATTCTGTTAATGATATAACGGTTGTAAGCATCGCCAGCGGCAACAATGTCCATTCCGCTCATATCATGCTCTAAATCTGGAAAATTTTTGCTTATTTTCTTGAGATAGATATAGCCTTCATGATAATTAAAAATAACATTAAACTGCTTTAAAAACCTATTACCAATACTTCCGTTACGAGGTACAGTTAAAATTTTGGCCGCCACATCATCATAATGTGGAAATGAGGTAAGCAGGTTTTGAAACATTAAACCCTCCAAATTAAATATGTTTACACGAGCAATAGAACCATTAATTTTGCCGCCTAAACCTACTCCTAAAATAGTTTTTAAATGCTTATTTGGAACGGGAAAACTATAACCATTTAATGATTCTAAAGCTAATGTATGCCCTGCACCACTATCAATAATTAATTTTAAAGGGTAAATAGTATCTAAAAGTTGGGCTTTTGCTTGGCAGTAAGGTTTATTTTGCTCTATGGTTATGGGTATTTTATAACCATTTTTAAGCTTAGGCTTAAATGTCTTTTGTTGTATAATTAGATATTTAGCCTGGTAATATATTTTAATGATAAAACTATTAAAAAAATCATAACCAATTAAACCATGTATGGGCACACCAGCATGTTGCGATAAATTAAGCAAATCTTTTTCTAGGATTGCTGCGCCTAAACTTTTAGCCTCTGTGTTGCCTATATTAACTTTTAAAGAAGGGACTAAATAAGCAGATAGCTCTTCTATTTCTCCTAAACCAGATATTTTTATTTTTCTGAACGATTTAAGCCGAAGCGAGTCTTTTAAAACAGGATCTGTTATCACCATTAAACCCACACCAGAGTCTAATATAAAGTTAAATGGTCCTTTTTGGTTGATATAAGTTTTAACAACAATTAAGCCCCCAGCTTTAATAAAGAACAGTTGTTCCTTTTTTCTTTTACCTTTGAAACCAAATGCCTCATCAGCAAAATTTGGCTCGATAAATGAGAAAAAAGCAAGTATAAATATTACTAGAAGCCTTACGTTTAAAATGGATATCATCAGTAATAAGCAATTTAGTAATTAAAAACTAATGATAATAGATGTTGAGCCTTTAATATGCGATGTATTTTATCTCTAAATCTTCTTAAAAATATGATAAGATTTATATATATTTTTTTTCTATACGCTTTTATAACAGCTTGTACAGCTAAAAAATCTGTAACCACTACTAAACAACAAATAGATCATCAATTTGATTTACTTGCACAGAAAAACCATCATATTGGCTTCGTACTAAAAGATTTAGAAAAAAATCAAGTTGTTTATGAGCTTAACGCCGATAAACCTTTTATAGCAGCATCTACCATTAAATTGCTTAATTTTTATACCGGACTGCATTTCATGGCAGACTCTGTACCAAGTTACCAATATATCATCAAAGGCGATTCTTTAATTATTTGGCCCATGGCCGACCCTACTTTCCTTAATCCCGATTTTAAAGATCAACCGGCTTTTGATTTTCTAAAAAACTCAGGGAAAAATATTTATCTGGTAAGTGGCCGTTACAAAGGCGAAAAATTTGGTAAAGGGTGGTTTTGGGATGATTATAACGAAAGCTACCAAGCAGAAATTACCGACTTCCCGATGTATAAAAATATGGTTACATGTAGCCAAAATACCGATGGAACATTTAGCATGTCGCCAGACTTAGCTTCACTTTATTACAGCGAAAAGAGCGTTCATAAATCTTTAAAAAGCATCAAAAGAAACGCGTTTAATAATAATATTTTTGTTCCAGAGCAATTAAATCTGGGATATAAACAGCTTATTCCTATCAGCTTTAATAGTAATATAAAAGAAAGCTTGTTAACCGATACTTTGTTAGCTACAGGTTTAATCACATCATCTGTAAGTACTTTACCGTGGAGACCAGTGTCTGCTAATGCTAAAATCATTTATAATACCCAAGCAGATTTGGTTTATAAAAAAATGTTGCAAAACAGCGATAATTTTTTGGCAGAACAACTGCTATTAAATTATGCTGCGCAACAACAACTAAATATGGATGCGAGTCTTATCATCCAAAAAGCACAACAAGAGCTTTTTAATGATGTTGACAAAAGCAGTTATCATTGGGTTGATGGTTCTGGCCTATCCAGACTTAACTTAATAAGCCCAAGCTTTGGCATTACTCTTCTTGAAAAGTTAAGACAACAAGTAAATAATGATAAACTTTTTGATTTATTAGCTGCCGGTAACAAAAGCGGAACGTTAAAAAATATGTTTAAAACCAGCTCTAATAGCTTTGTTTATGCAAAATCAGGCAGTTTATCTAATAATTATAATTTAGTTGGGTATTTGGTAGGCAAATCAGGTAAAAAATACGCTTTCTCTTATCTCAATAACAATTTTATTGCGCCAGTATCAGCCGTACGTACCGATGTTGAGCAACTTTTAACTTTTATACATCAAAACTACTAACATGAAAAGGTTTTTGTTTTTTATAAGTTGCTTATTAATGTTGCAGCAAGCGTTTGCACAACATAGCACTACAGTTTATTTGGTTAGACATGCAGAAAAGCAAACCCAAGATAGGAAGAATCAAGACCCATCTTTAAACCAATTAGGTAAACAAAGAGCAGAAGATTTAAAAACTTATCTGGCAAAAGAAAAAATCGGGCATATTTTTACAACTCCTTATAAAAGAAACCAAGAAACTGCAGCACCTTTAGCTAAACATTTAGATTTGGGTATCGAGTTTTACGAGGCACATGATACAGCTTTTTTAACCAAAAGAGTCAAGCAAGAATTGGTAGGTAAAAGGATATTAATTGTTGGCCATAGCAATACCGTTATTAAAATAGCCGAAGCTTTGGGGGCAAAATTATCTTTAAAAGAATTACAAGAAGAAGATTACGATTTCATTATCCAACTAAAAATTAAAGGAGATAAGGTAAAATCGCAAATCAAACATTTTGGTAAAGTACATCATAGCAGTAGTATTTAATTTTCCTCTTTAGGGATGTACTTTACATGCTGTTCTTCCTCTATCATTTTAATATAAACAGCATGTGATGATGGTTTTATCCTTTCGCCCTTTTCTTCAGCATAAACTTTGGTAAACTCGGCACCAAAAAATAAAATTGCTGCCGAATAGTAAACCCAAACAGCAATAACTACCAAAGTACCAGCCGCACCATAAACAGAGCCTACAGCTGTATATCCTATATAAAGTCTTATTAAGTATTCGCCTAACATAAAAAGTAAGGATGTAAAAATAGCTCCTGTTCTTACGCCTCTCCAAGGAATTTCTGCATCTGGCAAAACTTTATAAATAATGCTAAACAGGAAAACAAGTACTAGAAAAGTAATCATCAGATTAACAATATCAAATAAAAATAAAATGTCCTGTGGTAAATGGTTACTTAAAACGGCACTTACAGCAGACACCATACCATTAATAATTAGTGAAACAATGAGTAAAAAGCCCAAGCTACCCACCATAGATAGCGATAAAAATCTGTCTTTTAATAATTTAAGCCAGCCTTTTTTTGGTACAGCTTTTACTTTCCATATTTGGTTGATAGAATCTTGTATTTCTATAAAAATACCGGTAGCACCTATTAGTAAGGTAATAACACCAATAATAATGGCAACTAAACTATCTCCTGAAAGGGCAAGATTTTTTAAAAGGGATTGAACTTGTAAAGCGGCCTGGTTACCAATAAAACCTTGAATTTCTTCAAATACTTTATCTTGTAAAACCTGTTTCTCCTGGTAAAAAAAGCCAGCTACTGAAAGTAAAACAACCAGCATAGGGCCTAAAGAAAATATGGTATAATAAGATAAAGATGCACTAAGTTTTAAGCCTTTATCAGCCATAAAAGCATTAAAACTTTTGATAATGATTTTAAAAATAAATTTAGCTTTAATAGTAATTTTCATCATCATTTATCATTTTTTTAAATGATTACAAAAAATAAGCCCCTTTTTTATCGATTAGAAACAAGCAGTAAATCTAAATCCTTAACAGGTAAATTAAAACGCTCTGCTAAATCTTTATTAGTCATAGAACCTTGGAAGATGTACACAGCATTTCTGATTCCGTGTTTTTCCCAAATGAGGTTATTAATACCACCTAAATCTCCAATATCTATTAAAATTGGCGTAAAAATGTTGGTAAGTGCATAAGTTGCTGTTCTACTTACTCTTGATGCTATATTAGGCACACAATAATGTATCACATCGTATTTTCTAAACACAGGGTTTTTATGATTGGTAACTTCTGATGTCTCAAAACAACCACCTTGATCAATACTTACGTCTATAATAACAGAATTAGGTTTCATTTTAGCTACTGTTTCTTCGCTTACTATACATGGGCTTCTGCCATGTGATGCTCTAATAGCGCCAATGGCTACATCACAAGTTCTGATAGCTTTTTCCAAAACAATAGGTTGTATAACGGATGTAAAAACCCTACTTCCAATATTGTTTTGAAGTCGTCTCAATCGGTATAAAGAAGAATCAAAAACCTTAACCTCGGCACCTAAGCCAATAGCGGTACGGGCAGCATATTCGCCAACGGTACCAGCACCTAAAATCACAATTTCTGTAGGCGGCACTCCCGTTACACCACCTAGCATTAAACCTTTGCCACCATAAACATTACTTAGATATTCGGCAGCTATTAAAATAGAGGTTGCACCTACAATCTCGCTCATAGCTCGCACTACGCTTAAAACATTTCCATCATCTCTGATATACTCAAAAGCTAAAGCTGTAATTTTTTTTGCCATTAAAGCCTGTATATCTTCTTTGTTGATGGTAGCCATTTGCAATGCAGAAAAAATAATCTGCGAATGCTTCATCATTTCGATATCGCTTTTTGTTGGTGGTGCAATTTTTAAAATAATATCTGCCCGGTAAACCTCTTTGGTATCATAAACAATATGGGCACCTTGTTCGCAATAATCTTTATCAGAAAAATTTGCGGCCAAACCGGCACCAGCTTCAATAACTACTTTATGACCATTATTAACCAGTAGGGCTACTGATAATGGCGTTAAAGCTATCCTGTTTTCTTGGAAAGAGGTTTCTTTAGGAATACCAATAAAGAGTTGGTTTTTTTTACTTTTAATTTCGGCCATAGCCTCTTGAGGCTGGTAAAGGGCCTGTTTGGCCACTTCAGAAAAACCGCTCATCAGGGTTGAACTCATATCAGGAGATTTTCTGGATATCTATTAATCTTTCTGTTTCTGTAACAGGATAAATTTTAATTCTTACGTGATGGTACGGAATTAAATCGGCTATTTTTTCTGGCCATTCTATCATGCAATATTGTCCAGAGTAAAAGTAGTCTTCATAACCTAAATCAAAAGCTTCACTTTCATTTTTAATACGATAAAAATCAAAATGATAAATGGTATTATGGCTTCCTTTATACTCGTTTACAATAGAAAAAGTAGGGCTAGAAGTATGTTCTACTACGCCCAAATGCTTGCATAAATGGTTTATCAAAGTTGTTTTACCGGCTCCCATATCCCCATAAAAAGTAAAAATTTTCTCTTCGCCTGCAGCTTCTATAATTTGTTTTGCTGCTTCTGTAAGTTCTGATAAACTCTTAACGCTTATTTGCATATCGTAAAAATAAGCGATAATTTATTTATTCTTATATGTTACAAACGGAATTATCATTTCTTCTAAAGAAATGCCACCGTGTTGGAACGTTTCATTATAAAAGTTAACAAATTGGTTATAATTGTTTTGATATACAAAATAACTGTCTTCTTTAGCGAAAATAAAGCTAGAACTTACATGCAATTTTGGTAACTGTATCTCATGCGGGTTTTTTACATGATACACTTCTTTGCTGTTATAGTTTAAGTTTTTGCCTTGTTTGTAGCGTAAGTTGGTATTGGTATTTCTATCGCCAATAACTTTGCTGGGATGTTTTACCCTTATGGTACCATGGTCAGTGGTAATCATTACTTTCACTTTCTTCTGCGAAAGTTTTTTCAAAAGGTCTAATAATGGCGAGTGCTCAAACCAGCTTAATGTTAAAGAGCGGTAAGCAGCATCATCATTAGCCAATTCTTTAATCATTTGCATATCTGTTCTGGCATGCGATAGCATATCCACAAAATTGTAAACAATGGCGTTTAAATCATTATCCAGCAGGTTAGACAAAGAATCGTTTAAGTCTTTTCCTTGGTCTTGATTTAATATTTTATGGTAAGAGAATTTAATATCTTTACGGAGTAAGCGTTTAATTTGGTCTTGTAAAAACTCTTCTTCATGTAGATTTTTACCACCTTCATCTTCATCATTTTGCCATAAGTTTGGAAAACGTTTTTCCATATCTAGCGGTAAAAGTCCAGAAAAAATGGCATTTCTGGCATATTGTGTTGCTGTTGGCAGGATACTGAAATAGCTATCTTCTTCTTCTAACCTAAAATACTCAGTAATTAAAGGATTGATAACTTTCCATTGATCATAACGCAGGTTATCTATCACAATAAAGAAGGTTGGAATATGCTCGTTTAAAGCCGGAAAAACTTTTTTCTTAAATAATTGGTGTGAAAATGTTGGTCCGTTATCTTGGTCATTTATCCATGTAGCATAATTTTTTTCCACAAACTTGCAAAACTGGGCGTTTGCTTCTGCCTTTTGCATGGTTAAAATTTCATGCATACCGGCATCTTCTAATTTTTCTAGTTTAAGCTCCCAAAACAGTATTTTTTTGTATACATCAATCCACTCCTGATAGTTTAAATTATCATTCAAGGTCATACCAAGTGTTCTAAAATCTTGTTGGTAAGCCATAGATGTTTTTTCGCTAATCAAACGCTTATTATCAATCAACTTTTTAATAGTTAATAGTATTTGTTTAGGATTTACAGGCTTGATTAAATAATCATCTATGGTTGCACCAATGGCGTCTTCCATCAAGTATTCTTCTTCGCTTTTGGTAATCATCACTACCGGAATATCTGGATTAATACTTTTAATAGAGGTTAAAGTCTCTAAGCCAGTTAAACCAGGCATATTCTCATCTAAAAAAACCAAATCAAAATCTTTTGATTTAAAAATTTCTAAAGCGTCATTTCCGTTGGTTGCAGTATCAATATGGTATCCTTTTTCGTTAAGAAATAAAATGTGTGGTTTTAAAAGATCTATTTCATCATCTGCCCATAAAATATTGGCTGTTTGCATATCTTTATTTTCTATTATCAGTTAAAATATAAAAATGCTGTAAATATTGTATATTAATGCATACAGCATCAATAAAAATAACAAAATTTGTGCCTTATATAATTTCCTTTGAATAAGAATAAAATTATCAACGATCCGGTTTACGGTTTTATCAGCATCAAAACAGATTTAATTTTTGATTTGATAGCGCATCCTTATTTTCAGCGCCTGAGATATATCAAGCAATTAGGGATGACACATTTGGTATATCCAGGAGCTTTACATACACGCTTTCACCATGCTTTAGGGGCTATGCACTTAATGCAATTGGCAGTAGAGCATTTACAAACTAAAGGGCATGATATTACACCAGAAGAAGCAGAAGCTGCTTGTATAGCAATTTTACTTCATGATATTGGCCATGGACCTTTCTCACACGCTTTAGAGCATTCTTTGGTCCCAAATGTTTCTCACGAGCGCATAAGCCGCTTATTTATGTCTCGTTTAAACCAAGAGTTTCATGGTAAGTTGGATATGGCTTTAGCTATTTTCAATAATAGTTATCCTAAAAAATTTTTATCACAACTTATTTCAGGACAATTAGATTTAGACCGTTTAGATTATTTAAACCGCGATAGTTTTTTTAGTGGCGTAACTGAGGGTATGGTAAGCTCAGACCGTATCATAAAGCTTTTGAATGTAAAGGATGGGTATTTAGTGGTAGAAGAAAAGGGTATTTATTCTATAGAGAAGTTTTTAATAGCCCGTAGGCTGATGTATTGGCAGGTTTACTTACATAAAACGGTGGTTGCAGCAGAGCAATTATTGGTTAAAATTTTAAAAAGAGCAAGAGCATTGGCTAAGGCAAATGTAAACCTTTTTGCAACACCAGCTTTAAGTCATTTTTTATATCATGACATACTAGCCCGTGAATTTACAGAAGATAGTGAGCATGTTTCTTACTTCGCAAAATTAGACGACCATGATATGATGGCGGCAGTGAAAGTATGGCAAAATCATGATGATTTTATTTTAAGTACCCTTTGTAAAAATCTTATCCAAAGAAACCTTTATAAAGTAGAAATAGATAATGCTTTGCCAGATGAAGCTAGAGTTGCTACCATAAAAGCTCATATAATAGAAAAATTGGCTATCAGTGATGAAGAATCTGAGTATTTTATTTTTAGTGATACCATCAATAATATGGCTTATAAAATAGGGAATGGTAGTATAAAAGTTTTGTTAAAAAGTGGGCTTATAGAAGATATAGCGGCGGTTTCTGATAATTCTAACCTAGAGGCCTTATCAAAAGTGGTTACAAAAAATTTCCTTTGTTATTTAAAAGTATAACTTTGTTAGCTTGTATTTTAACCTAACAATTTGTTCATTTCATATTATCAGTTAATTTTGCCAAATGCAATTTACCGCAAAAGAGGTTAGTTTATTGCTAAATGGAACCATAGAAGGTAATCCAGAAGCAGTAGTTTTTAAGTTAGCAAAAATTGAAGAAGCCAATGAAGGTAGTCTTTCTTTTTTAGCTAACCCTAAGTATGAATCTCATCTTTATACTACCCAAGCTTCTGTGGTAATTATAAATAAAGATTTAGAGTTAACCCAACCAGTTAAAACAACGGTTATCAGGGTTAATGATGCTTACAGCAGTTTCTCTGTTTTACTAGAGAAATACAATACTCTTAAATTAAATAAAGTAGGTATAGAAGAGCCATCTTTTATTCACCCAGATGCTGTTATTGGGAAAGATGTGTTTATTGGTGCCTTTACTTATATTGGTGCCAATGCAAAAGTTGGTGATGGCGCAAAAATCTATCCCCATTCCTTTTTAGGAGATAATGTAGAAGTAGGTACTTTTTCTACTTTATTTTCTGGGGTAAAAGTTTACCACGATTGTATCATAGGAAATAATGTTATCATCCATAGTAATGCCGTAATAGGCAGTGATGGCTTTGGTTTTGCTCCACAAGCAGATGGTTCTTACCATAAAATAAGTCAAATTGGTAATGTTATTATTGAAGATTGGGTAGAAGTTGGTGCCAATACTTGTATAGATAGGGCAACCATGGGTTCTACCATCATCCGTAAAGGTGTTAAATTAGATAACCTTATACAAATTGCACATAATGCAGAAATAGGTTCAAACACCGTAATTGCTTCGCAAACGGGAGTTTCTGGCAGTACCAAAGTTGGCGAAAACTGTATTATTGGTGGGCAAGTGGGTGTTGTAGGGCATATCAGCTTAGCTAAGGGTACACAAATACAAGCAAAATCAGGTATCAATAAATCCATAGAAGAAGAGAATAAAAAATGGGGAGGTGCGCCAGCAACCACCTATCAAAATTATATGCGGTCTCAGGTAATTATCCAAAGGCTCCCAGAAATGGAGAAAAAAATTGAAGATTTACAGCGTATGCTTAAAGAACTTCAGGATAATACCATTAATAAATAACACTACAGTATGAATCTTAGGCAAAGAACTATTAAATCAGATATTAGCGTAAGCGGAGTAGGATTACATACTGGTGCAAAAGTTACCTTAACTTTTAAACCAGCTCCTGAAAATCATGGATACAAATTTAAAAGAGTTGATTTACCCGGCCAACCTATCATAGATGCAGATGTTGATAATGTTACTGATACAGCAAGAAGCACCACACTATCACAAAACGGAGCCAGCGTAAGCACTACAGAACATGTTTTAGCGTCTTTAGTGGGTTGTGATGTAGATAATGTGATGATAGAACTAGATGGGATAGAAGTTCCTATCTTAGATGGTAGTTCTATAGCATTTGTAAAAGCATTAGAATCGGTAGGTTTTGTAGAGCAAGACGCAGATAGAGAGTATTACCATATTCCTCATAACATCCATTATTCTGAGGATGATAGAAAAGTAGAAATGGTGGCTATGCCTTTGGATGATTATAGATTTACCTGTATGGTAGATTATAACTCTCCGGTATTAGGCAGTCAACACGCAACCATTTCAAGTATAGGCGAGTTTAATGATGAGATTGCTTCTTGCAGAACTTTTGTTTTTTTACACGAGCTTAAAATGCTTTTAAAGCATAACCTTATTAAGGGTGGTGATATTAACAATGCAATTGTTATTGTAGACCACGAAATAGAAGATAACGAGCTTAAAGAATTAGCAGCAGCTTTTAATCGTGATGAGATAAAAGTAGCCAGAGAAGGGATTCTAAACAATATAGAATTACGTTACCAAAACGAGCCTGCCCGACATAAACTATTAGATATGATAGGCGATTTAGCTTTAATAGGTACACCTATCAAAGGGCATATTATGGCTGCTCGTCCGGGCCATGCTGCAAACGTAGCTTTTGCAAAGAAGATAAAAGCAGCCATCAAAAAAGAAAAAAAGAAAAAAGCGCAACATGTGTATGATCCACAAGCAAAACCGCTTTATGATATTACCAAAATCATGGAGATTTTGCCACACAGACAACCGTTTTTATTCATCGATAAGATATTAGAACTTACCAAAACTTATGTTGTGGGGGTAAAAAATGTTACCATGAATGAAGAGTTCTTTAAAGGACACTTCCCAGGTGCACCTGTTTTACCTGGAGTAGTTCAAATTGAAGCCATGGCGCAAACAGGAGGTATCTTAGTATTAAGTACAGTAGAAGACCCCCAAAATTACCTTACCTATTTCTTAAAAATAGATAAAGTGAGATTTAGAGCACAAGTTTTACCAGGAGACACCATAGTTTTTAGATGTGATTTAATGGAACCTATTAGAAGAGGCATTGCACAAATGAAAGGTATTGGTATGGTAGGTGAAACCGTTGTGGTAGAAGCCGAAATGATGGCGCAAATTAGTAAAGTTAGAGAAACCAATACAGCTTCATGATACAACCATTAGCTTACATACACCCACAAGCAAAAATTGCTAACAGTGTAGTTATAGACCCTTTTGCGGTTATACACAAAGACGTAGAAATTGGCGAGGGAACCTGGATAGGTTCTAATGTTACCATTATGGATGGTGCTAGAATTGGTAAGAATTGTAAAATCTTTCCCGGTGCCGTTATTTCTGCTATTCCGCAAGATTTAAAATATGCTGGCGAAGAAACCCTAGCCATTATAGGTGATAATACCACCATAAGAGAATATGTTACCATTAACCGCGGCACTAATGATAAATGGGAAACAAAAGTAGGTAAAAACTGCTTATTAATGGCTTATTGCCACGTAGCGCATGATTGTGAAGTTGGAGATAATTGTATTTTCTCTAATAATACAACCCTTGCTGGGCATATCACCATTGGTGATAATGTAGTGCTTGCTGGCATGGTAGCTATACATCAATTCTGTAAAGTTGGTTCTCATGCTTTTGTTACTGGCGGCTCTTTGGTACGTAAGGATATACCGCCGTACGTAAAAGTTGCTCGCGAACCACTTTCTTATACAGGTATAAACTCCGTTGGCTTAAGAAGAAGAGGATTTACATCAGAAAAAATTAACGAAATACAAGAAATTTATCGCGTACTTTTTGTTAAGCATAACAATGTAACCAAAGCTTTAGACATTATTGAAGCTGATTTCAAACCAACAGAAGAGCGTGATGAGATTATAAATTTCATCAGAAACTCTAATAGAGGGGTCATGAAAGGCTTCGGAAATTCTTAAAATCTCTTTCATGGAGATTATTCTTAACCAAGTAAGCAGGCGCTTTAACCGCGAGTGGATTTTTAAAGAAATCAACTATACCTTTTCCTCTGGTAATGCCTATGCTTTTTTGGGAATTAATGGTTCTGGAAAATCAACTTTATTGCAAATTATTTCTGGATCTTTAGCTCCTAGTGCTGGCATCATTAGTTATAAAGATAGTGAAGGAAAACCGATAGAGGTAGAAAATATTTTCGAGCATATCAGTATAGCAGCACCCTATTTAGAATTGATAGAAGATTTCACCCTACAAGAAATTATAAAATTCCATTTCTCTTTCAAAAAGCGGTTCTTACATCAATCTGATGATGAGGTTATAGCCATCTTAAATATGGCGGCTAATAAAAATAAAGCTGTAAAATATTTTTCCTCGGGGATGAAACAAAGGGTAAAATTGGCATTAGCATTTTTATCTGATACACCTATTTTAATTTTAGATGAACCAACTGCCAATTTAGATGAGCAAGGAAGCAATTGGTATCTGGAAATGATTAAAAAATACTCACAAAATCGTTTAGTATTGATAGGTTCTAACCAGCCGCAAGAGTATTCTTTCTCTGAAAACCATTTATACTTAGCAAATTACAAATCATAAAGCTTAAAACAGAAACACAGCATTATTGTTGCTATATACAATATTTAATTATACCTTTGCACACCCAAAAATAAGCATTACAACATGGCAAAAGCATCAGAAATTAAAAACGGTAATATCTTAAGATTTAACGGTGATTTAGTGACTGTTGAAGAATTTATTCATCGTACACCAGGTAACTTAAGAGCATTTTATCAGGCAAGAATGAGAAACGTAAAAACCGGTAAATTGGTTGAGTATCGTTTCCGTACTGATGAGGAGGTTGAAATTTGCCGTGTTGAAACCAATGACTATCAGTATTTATATGATGATGCTGATTTCTTTGTAGTGATGGATAACCGTACTTATGAGCAATTTAATATTCCTAAATTCTTATTTGGAGAAGCTGCTCGTTTCTTAAAAGAAGGTATGAATGTTATCATCGCTTTTGAAAGCGAAGAGCCTATTATGGCACAAGCACCACATTCGGTAGAGTTAGAAATTACTTATACAGAGCCAGCTGTAAAAGGCGATACATCAACAAACGCTACTAAATTAGCTACAGTTGAAACCGGAGTAGAAATTAGAGTGCCTTTATTTATTAACCAAGGTGATAAAGTTAAGGTTGATACTGCAACAGGAAGTTATATAGAAAGAGTAAAAAATTAAGATTTCATATTTAGGTTTAGGTTGATTACGGTCTCGTTTCTTTGAAACAGAGGCCGTTTTTTATTTGTAATCTTTATATTAGAGCTTTAAATAGCCATGCAGAATTTGAAAAAAGAAATTCGAAGTCAAATGAGGTTAAGGCGTTTGAGCCTCAGTAAAGCAGAATTTTGGGATTTAAATGATCAAATTTTAGAGCATATTAAAACCATAAACTGGGCTACTTACCAATATGTACATATCTTCCTCCCTATCAAAGAAAATAACGAGGTTGATACTTTTGAGATACTTTCCTTTTTTAAGCATCAATACCCCCATCTTAAAATCGTTGTTCCGAGAACTAATTTTAAAGAGTCTAAATTAGAAAACGTAGTTTTTGATCATTATCAAACAGTTTTGCGTAAAAACGAGTACCATATACCAGAACCTGTTTATGGTCATATTATTCCAAGTGATTTAATAGATGTTATTTTTGTTCCGCTTTTAGCTTTTGATGAAGATGGAAATAGAATTGGCTATGGCGGAGGTTTTTATGACAGATTTTTAAGTACCTGTAAAAAGGATGCTTTAAAAATAGGACTATCTTTATTTCCACCATTAAAAGAAAACCTCGTAGCAGATGAGTTTGATATTCGCTTAAACCAATGTATTACGCCAGAAAGGCATTATTTCTTTAGCAATAAAGCGAGAAAGTAAATACTTTTTAAAAAATTTAAAATGATAATTTCATAATTTTTGTAACTTTTTTTCATAAAATATTGCAACTTTTATAAAAATACGTATATTTAAATATTAAACTATCCAACTATAGCCTATTTGCCCTCTCCAACCGGACGAGGGCTTTTTTATTTATGCAACATTATTATTACTGTATTATCAAAATGTTAAATAATGTTAACGTTGTTTGAGATAATGATAATAAACCTATATTTGTAACAGGTTTATAATTGGTTAGTATAAAGGTCTTCATTCTCCCCGTTTGAAGACTTTTTTCGTTTAAAACCCTTTTAAAAATTATTTTTTCTCAACAATCTGTTTAATAACTTCTTGTGCTTTAAGTATAATTTCTTCAAGAGGCGCTTCTTTAGGTTCTATAGGGTTAAGAACTGTAAATTTTAGGTGCTCAAACGCATTTAAAGGAAAAGAGCCATGTTGTACAAGTTTCCAGGAGTTTTCTATAGCAATAGGTACAATTAAAGCATCAGGTGCTTTTTTTAAAAGTGTGGCTATACCGCCAATTTGGAAATCTTTCATTTTTCCGTTTTTACTTCTGGTGCCTTCCGGAAAAATTACTGCTCCCCAAGTATTTTTTTTCATCCTTTCGCCAAGTCTGGCTATTTCAATGATAGATTGTTTAGAGTCTTTCCTATCTATATTGGCGCCCCCACCATATTTTAAGTTAAATGATATAGAAGGAATGCCTTTAGTGAGTTCTATTTTAGAGATAAACTTTGCATGATACTTTCTTAAAAACCAAATTAAAGGAGGTATATCATACATACTTTGATGGTTGGCTACAAAAATAATGGGCCTGTTTGTAGGTAGATTTTGAGGGTTATAAAAACTCACTCTTATTCCCAACAAATAATATGAGCTCACTAAAAAGAAATTTAAAATATCAACAGATTTTTTGTGAGCACCATAACCACCCAATTTTAAACTTAACCATTGTATAGGTTGAAAAATTACTAGTGCTAAGAAAAAAACAAAGTAATGGATAGGGCTTAGCAAATAGCCAAATAATTTATTCATCTTATTTTATCAAAAATCAAATTTAGAGGATTAATTTAAATTAAGAAGAACGCTTTATTTACTTATTTCCACCTGTTTTATTTGGAAAATAGCTGGTAAAGCGTTTTCGTCTAACTTACCCACCCAGCTTTCATGCTTGCTTATCCAAATGTTAAAAACTAGGTGCATACTTCTTTTTGGGATAAAATTCTGAGTTCTATAAAGCTCTTTTCCATCTACATACCAGGCAATAAAATTTTTTCTCCATTCTAAATGGTATTCATGAAATCCATTCTGGAAAGCAAAAGGAATATCTACGTTTTTACCATTATCTTGTTTATTTGTCCAATGGTTGAGGTAAACTTTACAGGTATCTTTACCTAGAAATTCAAAATCTATCTCTTTAAATTTTGAGCTATGCGGAAAGTACAAAAAAAAGCCAGATACGATACCACTACCTTTTGGCGCTTTTAATAGAACTTTAAAATCACCGTATTTATATTTACGACGAGTTCTAATTTCTGCTCCTTCGTAGCTTTTAGATGATGTTTTACTACTATCTGTCTGGTTAAGCTTTAGCTCTAAAAGATTTTTATTTTGGATATTATCCGGATTAAAAACAGCTAAATTATTAGCGAAAGTATGGCTTTTAATTAGCCAGATTTTGTTAGTATCCAGATTTGAAAAATCTTCTTTTAAAAGTACACGCTGACTGCTTTTTTGTAAGCTGCAAGAGCATAACATCATACATAAACACAAAAGAAACAGGTTTTGCATTACAATTTGGCTTTAATCAATTTTAGTCTTAAAATGGCTGCAACACTCATAGAATCTGTAATCTCGCCACGTAAAACCATTTGGTAAGCCTCTTCAAAAGGTATTTTTTTTACTAAAAGTTCTTCTGTTTCCTCAGGTTGGGCTTCAAACTGTTCAAAATCTCGAGCTAAATAAATAATAGCCAATTCATCAGAAACAGAATTAGAAAGATGCATGCGTAAAAGTTCTTCCCAGTGTTGTGCAACCAAACCAGTTTCTTCTAGCAATTCTCTTTTTGCTGATGTTAAAGGGTTGGTATTTAATGGTCCGCCACCTTCTGGTATTTCCCAACTGTAAGCTTTTAACGGAAACCTGTATTGGCCTACCAACCATATTTGATCATCCTCATCTAAAGCAATAATGCCTATAGCATAATTTTTAAAATGGACCTCGCCATAAATGCCTTTTCCACCAGTTGGGTTTATCACCTGATGCTCGGTAATCTCAATCCAAGGATTATCGTAAATAGCTTTGCTCTCTAATATTTGCCAAGGATTTTCTTCCATAAAAATGTCTTATTTGTAAAGGTAGCTGATTTTATTTTAGCAGTAAATTTAAAAACAATTAACAGGTTTATTCTCTTATATTTGGTAGTTAAAAATTTAAATATGTATACCGGATTAGTACACACCCACTCTTTATTAAGATACGTTGTCTTAATTTTAATTTTAGTTGCCATTGTTCAATCTTTAACAGCAGGCAGCAAGCCTTATACAGAGGGAAATAGAAAAATCAATTTATTTACTTTGATATCGGCACACATACAATTGGTTTTAGGTTTGGTATTGTATTTCATGAGCCCAAGCGTAGATTTCTCTCAAATGAGTAATCCTGTTACCAGATACTGGAATGTAGAACACATCAGCATGATGATTATTGCTATTGTTTTAATTACCGTTGGGCACTCTAAATCTAAAAAAGCTGTTGAGGCTAAAGCAAAACATAAAGCTATTGGAGTTTTCTACTCTATTGCCTTGCTGATTATTTTAGCGGCTATCTTTACCATGAAAGATAGAAACCCTTGGTGGAATATGTAAGTTTGGGTAAATCAGTTTTTTGAAGAAAAAATTTTGTAATTCAAATTTCTTTATATTTTTGCTGCGCAATGATTATAAAAACAAATACTTTAAAGTGGTGGTGGTACAGTAATATGTAGCATCGGTTATTGTATTTGAAGAAAAATTGAATTTCAACCCAAACCTAAACAAATATCAAAACCTGACGCTAAACTGTCGGGTTTTTTTGTTTCATCAGGTAAAAGCATAAAAATGGAAAAATATAAAATCAACATTGTTCATCATAAACTACTGGCAGATACTACAACGCCTGTTAGTATCTACTTAAGGCTAAGAGATGTTTTCCCAAACACCTTACTGCTAGAGAGCTCTGATTACCATAGCAAAGAAAATAGCATGAGCTACGTTTGTTGCGACCCTATAGCAGGTATCAAACTAGAAAATGATGTTTTTACAGTAACTTTTCCAGATGATAAATTCATCAGAAAAGAAAAAGGAACATTTAATTTGGTTGATGAGGTTAGTGCATTTAGAAATAGCTTTGAAAGCAATGCAGATGCTAGCTTAAAGTTTATTACCGATGGTTTATTTGGCTATTTTACGCATGAAGCGGTTACTTATTTTGAAGATATCCAGCTTAAAGCTGATACTAGAAAAGACCGTTCTATCCCTACCATGCAATACCATGTTTACAGGTATATTATTGCTATAGACCACTTTAAAAACGAGCTTTATATCATCAAAAACGAAACAGATTTTGATAAAGAAAGTACTGGTTTAGAAAAAATAGAATATCTCATTAAAAATAAAAACTTCCCAGAGTATAAGTTTTACGTGGATGGCGAGGAAACATCAAACCTAAAAGATGAAGAGTTTAAAGCTTTGGTAGAAAAAATGAAAAAGCACATCTACAGAGGTGATGTTTTTCAAATTGTACCTTCAAGAGCTTTTCAAACACCATTTAGGGGCGATGAATTTAACGTTTACAGAGCTTTAAGATCTATTAACCCGTCTCCTTACCTCTTCTATTTTGATTACGGAAGTTTTAAAATTTTTGGTTCATCGCCAGAAGCACAATTAACCATTAAAAACCGTGTAGCAAGTATTTTTCCAATTGCCGGAACTTTTAAAAGATCTGGTAATGATGTGGAAGATAAAGCCATTGCAGAGAAACTCATGAACGACCCTAAAGAGTCTGCGGAGCATGTGATGCTGGTAGATTTGGCCCGTAATGATTTAAGCAGACATTGCGAAAATGTAGAGGTTAAGGCCTATAAAGAGGCTCAATTTTATTCGCATTTAATTCACTTGGTTTCTAAAGTTAGCGGAACTTTAAAGGAAGGTGTTAATTCTTTCAAAATTGTAGCTGATACTTTCCCAGCTGGTACGCTTAGTGGCGCACCTAAATACAGGGCCATAGAAATCATCGATGAAAATGAAAATATAAAACGTAGTTTTTATAGCGGAGCCATTGGTTTCTTAGGTTTCAATGGAGATTTCAACCACGCCATCATGATTAGGTCTTTCTTAAGTAAAGACAAACAATTACACTATCAGGCAGGTGCAGGCATTGTTGCAGATTCTGATGCAGAGAGTGAGTTGAATGAAGTTAACAATAAAATTGCAGCGTTAAGAAAAGCCATTTTTATGGCTAAAGAAATTTAAGTTATGAAGATTCTTGTTATTGATAATTACGACTCGTTTACCTATAATTTGGTGCATTTGCTTCATGAATTGGGGCATGATGCAACGGTTTGGAGAAACGATAAGTTTAAATTGGAAGATGTAGAACAGTTTGATAAAATTTTATTATCGCCAGGGCCTGGCATACCATCAGAGGCTGGTTTGCTTTTAGAGGTTATCAAAAATTATGCAGCCAAAAAAAGTATCATGGGTGTTTGTTTAGGTCAGCAGGCTATAGCCGAGGTTTTTGGTGGCGAGTTGTACAACTTGAGTAGACCGGTGCATGGTACGGCAACAAAAATTCAAGTAACTGCAGAAGACAGCACTTTTGAGGGCTTGCCAAAACAGTTTAAAGTTGGTAGATACCATTCTTGGGCAGTAAAATCAGAAAATTTACCTGCCGATTTAGAAATTACAGCGGTAGATGAGCATGGTGTTGCGATGGCGCTTAAACATAAAAATTTAGATGTTAGAGGGGTTCAGTTTCATCCAGAATCGGTTTTAACCGAGTATGGAAAAGAAATGATTAATAATTGGTTATCTCATTAATAGCTTACATGAATATTTTAGATAAAATTGTTTTACGCAAAAAAGAAGAAGTTGCTGCTTGTAAAGCTAAAACTAGCATTGCCGATTTAGAAAAACAAGCTGCTTTTTCACGTGAAACTTATAGCTTAAAAGATTTCTTAACGCATCCAGAGCGTACAGGTATTATTGCCGAGTTTAAAAGGAAATCACCATCTAAAGGGATTATCAATGATAAAGTTACGGTAGAAGAAGTTACTACTGGTTATAATCAGGCAGGTGCATCGGCTTTATCGGTGTTAACAGATCATGATTTTTTTATGGGGCATGAGGATGATTTAAGGGCTGCAAGAGCGGTAAATAACATCCCCATTTTGCGTAAAGATTTCATGGTAGATGAATATCAGATTATTGAAGCCAAAGCTATTGGTGCCGATATTATTTTGCTGATAGCGGCTTGTTTAACCAAAGAAGAGTTAACTGCTTTTGCAAAGTTGGCTAAATCTTTAGGTTTAAGTACGCTGTTAGAAGTACACAGCCAAGAAGAACTTGATTTTAGCTTAAACCCATATATAGATGTTGTTGGGGTAAACAATAGAAATTTAAAAGATTTTACAGTTTCTATAGATACCTCATTACAATTAGCGCAAACTATTCCATCAGAATTTTTAAAGGTTTCTGAAAGCGCTATTGACAGTCCAGAAACTATCAAAATATTAAAAAAAGCAGGCTTCAATGGGTTTTTAATTGGCGAGAATTTTATGAAAACTGCTAACCCGGGTAAAGCCATGCAAGATTTTGTTCAGCAGCTATAGCTAGTGGTCCGTTTTGTGTTGTAAATGTCATATACTTTAGCATTTAAGCAATCGGCTTCTATATAATCGAATAATGTTTAGCTTAGCAGCAGAATTATTAAATGCAATAAAGTGATCAAACAATCATAATAATTCTATGAAAAACGAACATATTTTAGCTATTGATATTGGCGGAACAAGTATTAAAGCAACTGTTTTAAATACCTCCGGAGAGATGTTGGTAGAATACCAAAAAGTTCCTACTCCAGAAAAGGCAAGTCCAGAAAATGTTATCAAAGCCATTAAAAAGCTGATAGCTGATTTTCCTTCTTTTGATAAAATATCCGTTGGTTTTCCAGGTTATGTAAAAAAAGGAGTTATCGCAACAGCGCCTAACTTAGGCACTTCATTATGGGCAGGTTGTAATTTGGCTCTCCTAATTGCAAAAGAACTAAATAAGCCAGTAAGGTTACTTAATGATGCTGATATGCAGGGTTTTGGTTTAATTTCTGGCGAAGGCTTAGAAATGGTTATAACCTTAGGTACCGGTTTTGGTACAGCTTTGTTTATGGATGGAAGCTTGCTTCCACATTTAGAATTAGCGCATCTGCCAGTTAGAAAAAACCTTACTTATGATAAGTTTATTGGTGACGATGCCTTAATTGAGGATGGTCTGGAAGAATGGAACAAAAACGTAAAAGATGTTTTAAAGACATTTAAAACTGTAATTAATTACGATAAACTTTACCTTAGCGGTGGAAATGCTAAAAAAATAACTTTCAAATTAGACGATCATATAAAAATTGCTCGTAACAGAGACGGAATAAAAGGGGGCGCTTTCATGTGGCAAAAAGATGATGATTTTTGTGTGCAGTCTGTAAATCCCTAAATAAAAATAAACTAAACAAATAGGCAAAACCAACCTATAATAAAGAGATGAAAACCAATAATCTTAAACCCAAACCCACCGTATTTACTATTTTTGGTGGAACCGGAGACTTAGCCGCTAGAAAACTTATTCCCGCACTATATAATTTATACTTAGATGGTTATATGCCAGAAAAGTTTACCATTATAGGCTTAGGAAGAACCGAGTATAACGACCAAAAATTTAGAGAAATTTTGTTAGACGGTATCAATAAGTTTTCTAGAAGCGGAAAAGCAGATGCTGCAAAATGGAAGATATTTTCTTCTTGTATACAATACCTACAATCTGATGTTAAAAAGGATAAAACCTATCAAGATTTAGAAGCAATTATCAAAGAAAAAGACCAACAGTGGGGAGAAGACTCTAACGTTATTCATTATTTATCTGTAGCACCACAGTTTTTTCCAATAATTTCTAAAGGTGTTGCCACGATTAATATTGATAATAAAGAACAAAGAAATAGAATAGTTATAGAAAAACCTTTTGGACACGATTTAGAATCAGCCAAAGAGCTAAACAAACTTCTACAATCTTTATTTGATGAAACTCAGATTTACCGTATAGACCACTATTTAGGTAAAGAAACAGTTCAAAATATGATGGCTTTTAGGTTTGCGAATGCTTTGTTTGAACCTATTTGGAATAGAAATTATATAGAACACGTTCAAATCTCGGTAACAGAAGATATTGGTGTAGAAGATCGCGGTGGATATTACGATGGTTCTGGTGCTTTAAAAGACATGGTACAAAACCATATTTTGCAAGTTTTATGCTTGGTAGCCATGGAACCACCAGTAAGCTTTAACGCTGATGAAGTTCGTAACCGTAGAGTTGATGTGTTAAGAGCTATCAGAAAATTTGGTCATGAAGAGGTTAAACATAATACCGTAAGAGGACAGTATGCTGGCGGATGGGTAGCAGGAGAAGAAGTGGTAGGCTATCGCGAAGAAAAAGGCGTAGACCCTAACTCTAATACCGAAACTTTTGCTGCTTTAAAATTCTTTATTGATAACTGGCGTTGGCAAAATGTACCTTTTTATGTAAGAACAGGGAAACGTATGCACCAAAAAGCATCGGTTATCAGTATACAGTTTAAAGATGTCCCTCACCCAATTTTCCCTATAGAAGCATCAGAAAGTTGGCAGCAAAATAGGTTAATCATTAGTATTCAGCCAGAAATGAGTATCAGGCTGCAGGTACAAGCTAAAAGGCCAGGTTTAGATATGATTTTAAACCCGGTTGATATGGTGTTTAATTACGATGGTACTTATCCGGCAGAATCTCCTGAAGCTTATGAAACTTTATTGTTAGATGTGATGGAAGGCGACCAAACACTTTTCATGAGAGCCGACCAAATTGAGGCTGCTTGGGAATTGTTAATGCCTGTAGTAGAAAATTGGGAGTCTAGAAAAAGTATCAATTTCCCTAATTATGCAGCCGACAGTTGGGGCCCAGAAATTGCAGAAGCTTTAATAGCTAAAGATGGTTTCCACTGGTTTACCATGCCTGTAAAAAACAAAAAAGAGAAGAAATAATGAAACTGAATATATTTAAAAATGCTGATGAGGCTATTGTTGCCATAGCAGATTATTTCATTACAGTAGCAAATGAGGCTATTCAGCACAATGGGAGCTTTAATGTTTCCTTGTCTGGTGGAAGTTCGCCAAAGAAATTATTCGAGCTTTTGGCTAGCGACGCTTTAAAAAATAAAATTGCCTGGGAAAAAGTTTATTTCTTTTTTGGTGATGAACGCTATGTAGCTCATGACCATCCGGATAGTAATTACTTAATGGCCTATAAGGCTTTATTTGCCCCTTTAAGCATCGGCGAAAGCCAAATTTTTAAAGTAGATACAGGTTTAGACCCTGCCAGTGCGGCTTTAAATTATGAGAAATGTATATCGCAGCATTTTAAAGATGAACCTGTTTTTGATTTGATATTATTAGGCTTAGGTGATGATGCGCATACTGCCTCTTTATTTCCTGGTACTTCTGTACTTTGGATAGATGAAGAATTGGTAAAAGATGTTTATCTGCAAGATAAAGCAGTTTACAGAATCAGCATGACGGCACCTCTGATAAACAAAGCTAAAAATATTGCTTTTTTAACTTTTGGTAACGCTAAGGCGGATGCTATAAAGGCAGTTTTAGAAGGCGAGAGAGACATTACAAAATATCCAGCACAATTGATAAATCCTGTAAACGGAGATTTACAGTGGTTTATAGATGAGGCTGCTGCTGCAAAATTAGGTTAATATTTATAGTTAAATTTTATAAAGAGGGATGTTTAGTGCATCCCTTTTTTGTTTTTTAGCTAATGATGTTTGGCAATCACGCTGAGGGTCTTTGGATTTCAGAATCTGATTTGTAAAATCACGCTATCATCATTAGGGGTTCAATTTTAATTATTTCTGCAAATATGAGAGGTTTTACCTATGATTATGAATAGCTTAAACCTTATGAGTACAACACAATAACAATTTTTTTACAAGAAGCTAAAAACTTCAATTTTTCATTAATTTCAACCCACTTTATAATAAAATGGTGAAAAAATTATTTCTTTTAACTGCGCTAACTTTAAATAGTTTGGTTATATGGGCGCAAGAAGCCCCAATTTCCTATACCGTTTCCTTAAATAATGCGGTACATCACGAAGCTCAAATCAGTTTAGTAATACCTAACCCGCCACAAGATAGTTTTATAGTAAAGATGGCAAGGTCTTCTCCAGGTAGGTATGCCACCCACGAGTTTGGTAAAAATATTTACGATGTTTTGGCCTATCAGGCAGATGGGAAACAGTTGAAAATCAAACAAATGGAAGGCGATGCTTTCCAGATTTCCGGATATCAAGGTAGCGTTAAAATCACCTATACTTTATTTGGTAACCGAGTGGATGGTACTTATGCTGGTATAGATCATCGTCATGCACATCTAAATATTCCAGCTTCTTTCATGTTTGTACCGGCTTTGCAAGAAAGACCAATAGACTTAAAAATTCTATTACCTGATAAGCAATGGCAAGTTTATACACAGTTGCCTGCTGATAGTGGCATTTATAAAGCTAAAAATCTACAGTATTTTATGGATAGCCCCATAGAAATATCAGCAGCTACAGTAAAAAGTTTTGATGTTTTAAATAAAGATGGTAGCGTCCAAAAAATTAAAATTGTTTACCATGGTGCTGCCGCCGATTCTACTTTGCAAAATTTAACATCAAAAACTAAAAAAATTGTGAAAGAAGCAGAGGCCGTTTTTGGCGAGTTCCCACAATTTGATTTTAAAGAGTATACTTTCCTAATTGATGTTTTACCTAGTAATGCCTCAGACGGGATGGAGCACCGCAACTCAACCGTTATTCCGCAGCAAGCAGCAAATCTAGAGAGTAGCCTTAATGATGTTCTAAGCACCATCTCACACGAGTTTTTCCATGCTTGGAATGTAGAACGTATCAGACCTAAAACTTTAGAACCTTTTAATTTCGAAAAAGCCAATATGAGCGATGAGTTATGGTTTGCAGAAGGCTTTACACAATATTATGGCGAATTATTACAGGCAAGAGCCGGAGTTACGAGTATTGATGAATTTATGGCAACACAAGGCTATTTCTTAAACAACGTACTCAACTCGCCAGGGGCAAACCGCTATTCGCCCATAGAAATAAGCAGAAGAGCTGTTTTTGTAGATGCTGGAGTGGCTATAGACCCAACCAATAATCACAACATCTATAGCTCTTATTATCTGTACGGAAACATCATCGCTTTAGCCTTAGATTTAACCTTACAAAGCCAATTTAACCTTTCTTTAGATGACTATATGAAACTGCTTTGGCAAAAGCATGGCAAAACAGAAATCCCCTATACGGTTGCAGATTTACAACAAACTTTAGCAGCACTTACCAGTGATGATTTTGCTAAAACTTTCTTTACCAACTATATCTATGGCATACAAAAACCCAATTATAGAAGTTTATTGGCTAAAGCCGGATATGACTTAAATCGTACCAAGCCATTTTCTGCTTATGTAGGGAATCTAAGATTCAACCCAGAAAACGGGAAACTAAAATTGCTTTCGCCAGCTTTATTTAACACTCCTATTTATGATGCAGGTTTAGAAGCTGGCGATTATATTTTAAATGCCGATAGTACAAACTTTTCTAAAGTAGAAGACTTTGAAGCTTTTTTGGCTACCAAAAAACCTGGCGAGCAAATCTCTATCACTTACGAGAGAGATGGAAAAGTTAAAAATACTTTACTTACCTTAACTTATAATCCCGCTTTAGGCTTAAACACTTACGAAAAGCTGGGTATGGAAATAACTTCAGAGATTCTTGCTTTTAGAGAGAAATGGCTTAAATCAAAATCAACAGAATAATGATAAAAAATATTATTTATACAGTTTCTTTAGGGATTACCTTCTCAGCTTGCCAAGCACAGCCTCTACCCCATATTAAATTAAATGTAAAAGATGTAGAGGCACATATTAAAACGCTTTCCTCGGATGAAATGCGTGGCAGAAACGCATTGGTAAAAGAAGACATTGCCAAAGCAGCAAATTACATCGCTTATCAATTTGAGCAGGCAGGCTTACAACCCTTTAATGGCTTAAACTACTATTTTCAAAATTTCAAATATCAAAAACTAGATTTATACAATGTTGTAGGTGTGTTGCCGGGTAAATCTTTAAAAGATGAATATGTTATTTTTTCTGCCCATTATGATCATATTGGTCTTATAAAACCTGTGGGTAAAGATTCTATCGCTAACGGAGCAGATGATGATGCTTCTGGCGTAGCAGCAGTTTTAGAACTGGCTAAATATTTTGCACAAAAAAAGGATAACGAAAGAACCTTGATTTTTGTAGCTTTTACAGCAGAAGAAATAGGTGGATACGGCTCTCAGTTTTTCTCCAAGCAATTAAATCCCGATAAGGTAAAGGCTATGTTTAACATAGAAATGATAGGTAAAGAATCAAAATTTGGCAAGAAAAACGCTTTTATTACAGGTTTTAATTATTCTGATTTTGGGCAAATCTTACAAAAAAATTTAAAGGGTAGCCAGTTTACTTTTCATCCCGATCCATATCCAGAACAAAACCTATTTTACCGTTCTGATAATGCAACTTTAGCCAGATTAGGTGTGCCAGCACATACCATTTCTACTGTACAAATAGATAAAGATAATTTCTACCATACTGTGGATGATGAAATAGAAACACTGGATATTGAAAACGTCACAGAAACAATTCAGGCTATCATCCTAAGCGCAACATCAATTATTAAAGGAGACGATACACCAAGCAGAGTATCACTAAAAAGATAAAAACAGATTATCATGAAAAATAATATTCAGAAAATGGGTAAAATAGTTTTAGCTGTTTTATTATTCGTCAGTTTTTTAAATGTAAAAGCACAATTTGGGCCTGGTACACAGTGGTCGCAAGATGGTTTTACTTATTATGAAATTAATGATAAAGGTATCGTAGAAATAGATATCAGAAATCCCAAAAACGAAACCATTATTTTAAATCAAGCGGCTCTAACTCCGCCTAATGGCAAACCTTTAGATGTTAAAAGGTTTAGTTTAAGTGATGATAAAAAGAAGTTATTGCTGCACACTAACACGGTAAAAGTATGGCGTTATGATACCCGTGGAGATTATTGGGTGTATGATACCCAAAGCAAAAAACTACAGCAGTTAGGTAAAGACAAGCCTACCTCATCTTTAATGTTCGCCAAATTCTCTCCTGATGGTACTCGTGTAGCTTATGTTAGTAAAAATAATATTTATGTGGAGGAATTAGCTAGCGGAAGAAACAAAGCTTTAACTACTGATGGTGCTAACAAACTCATTAACGGTACTTTTGATTGGGTTTACGAAGAAGAATTTGGTTGTAGAGACGGTTTTAGATGGTCTCCTAACGGGCAATCTATAGCTTACTGGCAATTAGATGCTCGTAAAACTAAAGACTATCTCATGATTAACAATACTGATTCTTTGTATCCATTTACCATTCCGGTAGAATATCCGGTAGTGGGAGAAGACCCAAGCAGATGCCGAATTGGTGTAGTATCATCTGGTGGTGGACCAACAAAATGGATGGCTGTACCTGGCGATGCTGTACAACATTATATCCCACGTATGGAATGGGCTAATAATAACAATCAGCTTATTATCCAACAATTAAATCGTAGGCAAAACATCAGTAAAGTAATGCTTTGTAATGCTATAGATGGTAAAGTAAAAACCATTTACGAAGAAAAGGAAACGGCTTGGATAGACATAAAATCTAGGTGGAATGATGATGACCCTACAGGTTGGGATTGGATAAAAGAAGGTAAAGAATACATTTGGGTGAGCGAGAAAGACGGCTGGCGTCATATCTACAGTATTGATTTAGATGGTAAAGAAAAAATAATTACAAAAGGAGATTATGACATCATCAATATCAGTTTAATTGATGAAAAAAACGGACTCATTTACTTTACAGCATCACCAGATAATGCTACAGAAACTTATTTATATCGCGTTAAAATTGATGGTAGTGCAAAAGCTGTAAGGGTTAGTCCGGCAAACCAAGCAGGTACACATGATTATGATATATCGCCTAACGGAAAAGTAGCTTTGCATAGTTTTTCTAGTACGGCAAACTATCCTGTCTCGCAAGTGGTGAGTTTACCAGAGCATAAAGTGCTATCAGAAAAGGAAATCCCGGCAAGGTTTAAATCTATGAAATTGCCACAGGTAGAGTTTTTTAAAGTAAAAACAGAAGATGGTATAGAAATGGATGGCTGGATGGTAAAACCAACTAATTTTGATGCTTCAAAGAAATATCCAGTTGTATTTTATGTTTACGGCGAGCCAGCATCGCAAACCGTGGTAAACAGGTTTGGAATAGGTTTTAACAGATTATATGCCGGTAATATGGCTAATGATGGTTATATCTACATGTCTGTAGAAGGTCGTGGCGCACCAGCTCCAAAAGGCAGAGAATGGAGAAAATCTATTTATAGAAATATTGGTATTTTAAACATCAGAGACCAAGCTATGGCGTCTAAAGAGATTTTAAAATGGCCTTATGTAGATAAAGACCGTATAGCGGTTTGGGGTTGGAGTGGTGGCGGCTCTTCTACCTTAAATCTTTTATTCCAATATCCTGAAATTTATAAAACAGGTATTTCTATAGCTGCGGTAGATAATCAGCTTAATTATGATAATATTTATCAAGAGCGCTACATGGGCTTATTGCCAGAAGATAAAGAGTTTTTTGTAAAAGGCTCGCCATTGGCACATGCTAGCAAGCTACAAGGGAATTTATTGTTGATACATGGTACCGGAGATGATAATGTGCATTATAACAACGCAGAACAGATGATTAACGAGTTAATCAAACACAATAAAACCTTCCAGATGATGAGCTATCCTAACAGAAGTCATAGTATTTCTGAAGGCGAGGGAACAACAAAACACTTAGCAAGTACTTTTACTAAATTCTTGAAAGAATATTGCCCTCCGGGAGGAAAGTAATAAGTTTTATCTCAAACAAAAAGCCCTTAAAAAATGTCTTTAAGGGCTTTTGTATGTTTTATGAAAAAGGTTTAGAAAGGCAAATCATCATCCACAGGATCTAAACTAAAATTAGATGCTGAGGCAGGGTTTTCAGTCTTATCTGCCTGAGCTGTTGTTCCGTTAGTACCGTTTTCAAAATCACTTTTTCTACCAAGCATTGTAAAATTTTCTGCTACAACTTCTGTGGTGTATTTTTTATGTCCTTCTTTGTCTTCAAAAGACCGAGTTCTAAGCTTACCTTCAATATAAACCAGTTTACCTTTTTGTAGGTATTTAGATGCAACATCGGCCAAGCCTCGCCACATTACTATGTTATGCCATTCGGTTTGTTCTATTCTTTTACCGTCTTTATTATAAGTTTCTGATGTAGCCAAAGGGAAACTAGCCACTGTAACATTTCCCTCTAAGTGCCTAACTTCTGGGTCTTTCCCTAAGTGGCCAACTAAAATAACCTTGTTGATACCTGACATAAATCTTAATTAATTTTCTTCAATTTAAGTATTTTTTTAAAAAAGCAAAAATTAATTTAGGTTGTGCGTGTTGATCTAAGTCGTTTAAATTCAGCCATAACCATCCCTTCTCTTTTACAATTTCATCATTAACACTATCTATTTCAATAAATGTGCTAAATATTCTTTGATGTGTTAAAATATGCTTTACCGGGAAAGAAACAGCTTCTATTTTTGCGTCTTTAGGAAACCATGATTGATAATCTGGGTGTAATTTTAGCTCGGCAAGTGTAGGTTCTTGGTTAAACTCTATCATCGGAAAATCATGTAAACCAGCCCATATATCACTGTTATCTCTTCTTTTAAACAGGATGTGATTTCCGCTCCTTACCACAAAATAAGCAAAGAAACGCTGCTTAATTTTTAAGGTTTTAAGCTTTACAGGCAATTCATTAACTTTTTTGTTTTGATAAGCATAGCAAGAAGTGATAAAAGGGCAAATGCTACAATTAGGATTTTTAGGCTTACATTGTAGAGCACCAAACTCTATCATAGCTTGGTTATGTTCTCCAGCTAAATATGGGTTTAATAGCTCATTTGCTAACTCCTGAAACTCTTTATTTCCTTTTGGGGTATTGATAGGTGTCTCTACCCCAAAGTGTCTCGAAATCAGTCTATATACATTTCCGTCCACTACTGCCCGGGCTTCGTTTGCAGAAAATGATGATATGGCAGCAGCCGTATAAGCTCCTATACCTGTTAGTTTAATCAAAGAATTATAATCAGACGGGAATACACCATCATGCTCTTCCATAACTTTTATAGCAGTTTTAAGCATATTTCTTCCTCTAGAGTAATATCCTAAACCTTGCCACAACCGTAAAACTTCATCTTCAGAAGCCTCGGCAAACTCTTTAACCGTAGGGAAACGTTCCGCAAACCTAAAATAATAAGGCATTCCTTGCTCAACCCGTGTTTGTTGTAGTATAATTTCAGAAAGCCAAATCAAGTAAGCATCACGGGTATCTCTCCAAGGTAAGTTTCTCTTATTTACGTTATACCAACCAATTAAAGTGTCTGAAAATTTCATGCACAAAATTACGTTTAATGCTTTAAAAACGTTAAAAAATAGCTTATAGGTTGGATAATAGCTTGTTGATTCAAAATTTTACGTAATTATTTTCCTTTATTCAACTAAAAGCAATACTTTTGCAACCCCAAATATTGGGTAGAATTAATTAAATATAAAAAAGAACATATAGACATGACAAAGGCAGAGATTATTGCTGAAATTGCAAATAAGACAGGAATTGAGAAAGTTGATGTGCAAGAAACCGTAGAGGCATTCTTTAAAGTAGTTAAGAACTCGATGGTAAGCGGAGAAAATGTTTATGTTAGAGGTTTTGGAAGTTTTGTTGTAAAAAAGAGAGCAGAAAAAACAGCTAGAAATATTTCTAAAAATACAGCAATAATTATCCCTGAGCACTTTGTGCCAAGTTTTAAACCTGCAAAAGTATTTGTAGACAAAGTAAAATCAGGTAACAAAGCATCAGTTAAAGCTTAAAAATTATGAAGACTAAACAATATATAGCGATAGGAAGTGTAGTGGTGTTGATGGGTATATTGTTGAGTCTTGATATTAAAGGCTTAGTAAAACAAGAGGATGCTTCTGAAGTTCAGGAAGGAAGCACTGCTACTACAAGTAGCTCCGCAGCTTCTTCGGTTTCGCAAGAAAGTATCAGTACTGTAGCTAAACAAAACATTAACGCTAGTTTAGCGGCAGAGATAGAAAAGCTTGAAAAAGAGTTAAAAGGTGCTTCTGAAGACGAGGCCTTAGCATTACAAAAGCAACTGGCTCAAAAATGGGAGGATGTAAACCAGCCTTTACCTGCGGCTTTTGCTTATGAGGCTATCGCCACAAAACAACCAGTTTTAGAGAACTGGTTAAAAGCTGGAGATAAATTTACTGAAGGTTACCAGAATTATAGTGATACCACTGCAATTCCTGGATTGATAGAAAAAGCAAAAAATGCATATTCAAAAGCATTAGAGCTTAATAAAGAAAGTTTAGAAGCTCAAACCGGCTTAGGTGTGGCTTATGTTAGTGAAGGCAAAAGTCCAATGCAAGGAATACAAATGTTACTTGCCGTGGTACAAAAAGACCCTAAGAACTTAAGCGCTAATTTAAATCTAGGCCTGTTTTCTATGAAATCTGGGCAGTTTAATAAAGCGGTAGATCGTTTTAAAACGGTAATAGCCATTGATCCAAAACCAGAAGCTTACTTCTATTTGGCAACCAGTTATGAAAACTTAGGGATGAAAAAAGAAGCTATTGCTGCTTACGAAAAAAGTAAAGAGCTTGCTGCTGACCCAGGTTTAACAAACTTTGTTGATAGGAAAGTGAAAGAATTAAGTAATTAAATAAACATAAAAATTTAAGATTATGCCAAGCGGTAAAAAAAGAAAAAGACATAAAATGGCTACTCATAAACGTAAAAAACGTTTAAGAAAAAACAGACACAAGAAAAAATAATTTCTTGAACGCTTAACACGATGCTCTTTTTTAAAATAAAAGAGCTTTGTGTTTTCTGTTTTTTAACACTATTTCCTAAAATTTCCTTTGTAGATTAAAGCTCTATATTTGAGCTTTCTAAAAATTAGCTATTGGTAAAGGAGTTAATCATTAATTCTACTCCAAACGGAGTAACTATTGCATTACTGCAAGACAAACAACTCGTAGAATTAAACAAAGAGCAAGTCAACAACAACTATGCTGTTGGCGATATTTATCTAGGCCGAATTAAAAAAATTATGCCCGGTTTAAATGCTGCTTTTGTTGATGTCGGTTACGAGAAGGATGCCTTTTTGCATTATTTGGATCTTGGTCCACAGGTGCAGACTTTGTTAAAATTAACGAAGGTGGCTCGTAATGGTAATTTTAACGATTATCTTTTATCAAATTTTAAGAAAGAAAACGATATAGACAAGGCAGGTAAAATATCTACCGTATTAACTAAAAATACACTTTTACCCGTTCAAATTGCAAAAGAGCCTATCTCTACCAAAGGTCCTCGCCTAAGCTCAGACCTTTCTATTGCCGGAAGATTTGTTGTTCTGGTGCCTTTTTCTGATGTTATTTCTATCTCTAAAAAGATAAAAAGTAATACCGAGCGTAGCAGACTCAGGAAAATTGTTGAAGGTATAAAGCCTAAAAACTTTGGGGTTATCATCAGAACAGTTTCAGAGAAAAAAGGAGTAGCAGAAATCCAAAAGGATATTTTAGACTTAGTATCTAAATGGGAATCTTTTATGAAAAAGCTTCCTGCTACAGAGCCATCAAAAAGAATTTTGGGAGAAATGGGTAGAGCATCAACCATTCTTAGAGATATTCTAAATGCTGATTTTACCCATGTCCATGTAAATGACCCAGTCATTTACGAAGAAGTGAAATCCTATGTACATGAGATTTCTCCAGAGATGGAGAAAATCGTAAAACTTTATAAAGGTAAAGAGCCTATTTTCGAACATTTTGGTATCGAGAAACAAATTAAAGGTTCTTTTGGTAAGACAGTAAATTTGGCCGGTGGTGCTTATTTAGTAGTAGAGCATACAGAAGCCTTACACGTTATAGATGTAAATAGCGGTAATAGAACAGCCAATCCAGAAAACCAGGAAGAAAACGCTTTACAAGTTAATAAAGAAGCAGCAAAAGAAATTGCCAGACAGCTGAGGTTAAGAGATATGGGCGGCATTGTGGTGATAGATTTTATTGACATGCACAAAGCACCAAACAGAAAAGAACTGTTTGATTTCTTGAAAGCAGAAATGAATCATGATAGGGCTAAGCATACCATTTTACCTCCAAGTAAATTTGGTTTAGTCCAAATAACCCGTCAAAGGGTAAGACCAGAAATGAATATCGTAACCAGCGAAAAGTGCCCAACTTGCGATGGTACCGGTGAAATTAAAGCCAGCATTGTTCTGCTTGATGATATAGAAAGTAACTTAGACTATATATTAAATGAACAAGCTGAAAAGGGAATCACCCTTTGTGTACACCCATATTTAGAAGCCTTTATTAAAAAAGGGTTATTTTCTAAACAATTAAAATGGTTCTTTAAATATAATCAGTGGGTAAAAGTAAAAGCAATTTCATCTTATCATTTAACAGAATTTCATTTTCTAAGTAGTAAAGAAGAAGAAATTAAGCTGTAATTTCCTTTTAATTTAATTTTATATTTTTTAAAAATCTTTTATATTCATAAAAATTTATTTATGAATAAAAGATTTCTCTTGGCTGTTTGTTTATTTCTTACAGCCTCTACTTCCACTACTACATTATTTGCACAAGATGAAATTGAAAAGGGATGGAAAGCCTTTTTAAGTAATAATACCTCTGAGGCAAATACTTACTTTAAAAAGGCAATAGAATTACCAGCTTTTAAATCTGAAGCTTTATTAGGTTTGGCTTTTGCGTCCTCTTATCATAAAGATGATAACCTTTCTTTTAATTATTTTAATGATTTTTATAAATCACACCCTAATCCAGAACCGTATTTGTCAGCTCTTTGGTCTAGTACTATTCTTAATAAGTCTGGGAGTAAGAAGAACCAAAGTGAGCTTGAATTTTATCAATCTATCACACAAAAATCTGATGTAGATGGTGCTTTGATTGCTATGGCTTACAGTTCTTTGGGAAATCATTTCAGAAGCATTAGAATGTTTAAAGAAAGTGATGAGATGTTTACCAAGATTGGTAGTTTAACCCAATGGCAGGTTTTAGGAGAGTTTGAAAACATATCAACTAGCGGTTTTGATAAGCAATATGACGCTTTATTACATCCAGAGCCTGATTTTATCTTTAAAGATAAAAGAGGGGCAAAAGTAAAATGGTTTACACCAACACATTTTAGAAAAGATAAGTGGATAGATTTTACAAATTACTTTTCTGCAGGGTCTGCAATAGTGTTTGGGCAAACTTTTGTTGAAAGCCCAATAGACCAAGAAGTACAATTAAGAGTTGGCGTGTCTGGGTCTCTAAAAATTTGGTTAAATGATTTACTCATCATTAGCGAGGAAGAGGAGCGAAACAATGATTTAGATAGCTATATAAGAGAGGTAAAGCTAAATAAGGGGTTTAATAGGATACTGGTACAAATTGGAGAAAGTTATGCAGGACGTTCAAATTTTTTAGTCAGATTAACAGATAAAAAAGGTAAGCCACTTTCGACATTAAATCACACTTCTAATAGTCAAGTTTATAATAAAGCAGTACCATACAACATCAAGGAGGTAAAATCAAAGTCAAATGATTTTTTTACTTCAAATCTTAATAAAGGAGTCTCTTATCAAATATTACAAGTTTTATCTTTTTTAAGAGAAGATAAAACCTATGAAGCCAGGAAAAGCCTAGAGCAGTTAAAAAGGGATTATCCTACAAGTACTTATGTTAATATCCTTTTTACCGAACTATTTAATAGAACAGATAACAGAACTGGTTTAGAAAGTACACAAGAAAGTATAAAGGCAAATGATCCCGAGCATCCTGTAGCCTTAACTTTAGCTTATGAGTTTTACGCAAGTAAAAAGGACTTTGTTAAAATGGATGAGTATTTGAAAAAATTAGAAGATTTTTATGGGCCTAATCATCAAACATTTTTAGCTTTTAAAATTGGGTATCATTCTTTAAAAAATGAAATAGAAAAGCTAGTTTCTTTAGTAGAAAAAAGCTATCAGCTTTATCCTAATGAATATCAGTTTGTAGAGCTTAAGTTTCTAGTAGAAAAAGAGATAAAGAAAAATAATAGCAATGCATTTGCAGTCTTAAAAAAGTATCTTAAAACTGCTAACAATTACAATGCAAGCAAACTTTTGGCAAATTTATACATAACTACAGGTGTATTTGATAAAGGTATCGAAGTTTTAATCGAAGAAAGTTTAAATAACCCTATTTCTAAAGATATTTATTTAGACATTGTAAGACAATATTATCAAGTTCAAAACTATACAAAAGCTAAAGAGTTTGAAAGTAAAGTTTTAGACCTTTCTCCTTATACTGATGTTTATCATTTAGATATAGCTAAGATAAATAAAAGTTTAGGTAAAAAAGATGAAGCTATAGCAGCATACAAAAAAGTACTTGAATTGAACCCTAACAACTATGACGCTATAAAAGAACTGAGAGAAATGCAAGGGAAAAAGCCTTTGTTTGATTACTTCGAGAAAGTAGAAATTTCTAAAATATTAGCAGATTCTCCAAAGCAAAGTGATTATCCAGATGACGAATGTGTTATTTTAATAGATGAAGTACAAACTATTATACATGCAAGCGGAGGCTCGGAAGAAAGATATTATATGATGGCTAAAATACTTAACTCTAAAGGTGTTGAGAATTGGAAAGAATATACTGTATCAGCCAATAGCCGTCAAAGGTATTTAATAGAAGAAGCTGTTGTTATTAAAGCTAGTGGTCAAAAAGTACCGGGCGAAATAAATGATCAAGATATTGTTTTTACAAATTTGGAAGTAGGCGATGCTATTTATGTTAATTATCGTGTAGAAAACTATTCACAAGGGCAGCTTGCAAACAAATTTTGGGATACTTACTACTTTTCACATTATTATCCCTACAAAAAAACTAAATACAGTTTGTTAGTAGCTCAGGATATTCCTCTTCAATATAAGTTCTCACAAAAAAGTATTGAGCCAAAAAGAACTAAAATTGATGATTACGAACTTTTGGTATTTGAAGATCAAGATCAAGAAGGCTTAAAATATGAAGATAAAATGCCTTCTATAGAAGATGTAGCAAATATTCTTTATTTGACTACAATTCCAGATTGGCGTTTTGTTTCTAATTGGTATTATGATATGGCTTCTGCCAAAGCAAGACCTAATTATGAGGTAAAAGAAACAGTTAAGAACTTATTATCAAATCAAAAAAATCTGTTAAACGACTATGACAAAGCAAAACTAATTTATGATTTTATAACAGAGAATATCACTTATAGCTCAGTACCGTTTCGCCAGAGTGGTTTAGTACCACAAGAGCCAGCAACCGTTCTCAATACGCTAATAGGAGATTGTAAAGATGTTTCTACTTTGTTTGTAACTATGTGTAAAGAAGCAGGTTTAAATGCAAATTTAGTATTGGTTAACACTAGAGATAACGGTACCAAAAGCCTAATGCTTCCTTCTATAGATTTTAACCATTGTATTGCTAAGATAATTCTAAATAATAAACCTTATTATTTAGAATTAACATCTTCTTATTTACCTTTTGGAAGTTTATATAACTCAAGTTTGCAATCTGTAATTCTGGATATTGACGACTCTGATAAGGAAACGGGTATAAAACATCTTAATCCAGAAAGTAGGCAGAAAAATAATATCACTCGAAAAGTGGATATAAAACTTAATAATGCCGACCTACTCATTAAAGAAGATAATTGTAAGGTTTCATCTAAAGCAGCGGCTGTAAGAGAAACTTATGCTGAATTAAGCGAAAAAGATAAATCTAAGAAAATGCTAGAAGCGTTAAGAAATGCTAAACCTACATCAGAGTTAAGCTTACTAAAATTCAAAAATATTGAGAAAAACACCTTAAACAGAGATAGTGTATTTACATCAATAGAATACACAATTAAAGATGATATTAAAAGTATAGGTGGTATGCAAATAATTACACTTCCTTGGTCTAATCAAACATTAGCTTCTGATATTAATATTATAGGTGAACGTAAATTCCCGATAGACTTTACAAATATTTATAACTTAGATAACGAGTCAGAAGTTATTACACTAGAGCTACCTGTTGGTAAAACTATTATAGAAAATATACCATCAGTTTCCTATCAAAATGCTTATTTAAGCTATTCACTCACTTCAAAACTTGTAAATAATAAATTGATATTTGAGCGTAAATTTTCCGTTAACAAGGATATGATAACAGCTGGTGAAGTAGAAAATTTCATGAATACTTACAAGAAGATTGTTTTAGCCGATAGTAAACAATTAGCGATTAAATAGTGGCAGATATTTTGTTCATGATGCTGTAAAAATAGCATCATGAATATTAAAAGAACTTTCGGAACTATATTAACCATTCTAGGAATTATTGGCTTAATTTATACAGCAGTAAATGTTATACAGCAATCGGCAGATACCAGAAGCTTAATTGTAGTTGGTATATTAGGGGTTATATTTTTCTTTACAGGTATAAGCCTTGTAAGAACAACGGCTGATACTTCTAAATAACTAAGATATAACTTCTTTACTCATTTTCTCTTTTGCCATTTCTTTTTCGGCAGCGTTAGCTTTTTCAGGCTCGTTCATTTGACTGCATTCGGGTTTAAGTGCTAAATCTATATACATAGGAAAATGATCTGAGCCAGCATAAGGCAAACGCTTTATTTGATTTACCAAAAATTCTTTAGAGCAGAAAATATGGTCTAATGGAAAGCGTAAAAGATGGCTTTTAGCATTAAAAGTATTAAAAAATCCCCTCCCTTTTCTTGGGTCTAAAAGCTCAGATACTTTACAAAACAATTCTGTGGTATAACTCCAGGCTACATCATTTAAGTCTCCCATCACAATTACAGGCAATTTTTGCTCCTTAGCCCACTTCCCAATGATGAGTAATTCTTTATCCCTAGCGGTAGACCTCGGGTTTTCTTGTGGTACCGGCGGTTCTGGATGTACACAATACAACTGAATTTTCTTTCCGTCAGTTAAAACAACTTTTACACTTATAGATGGGATATCATTTTTAACAATAAAATGAACTTGAGCATCTTCTAATGGGAATTTAGAAAAGAAAATCATTCCATAAGTGTTTTCTAACGGACTTAATATTTCGTAAGGATACGCTTTTTTGGTTTCGGCTTTCAGCTTAGCTGTCCACCTTTGGTTGGTTTCTACAAAGCATAAAACATCAGGGTTTAATTTATGTATCTGACGAGTAATGCTATAGTCAGTATTATCTTGTAAAACATTAAAAATAAGTATACTGATATGCGATTCTTTACGCTTCGGATTACTTTGTATTTGCTTTCTACCGATTAAAGTAAAGGGGCATATTAAATAAAAAAGATACAGATTATTGATTGCAGATAAACCAATAAAAGTATAGTCAGAAAGTGTATCATCATTAAATAAAATGATGAACACAAACAATAAGGACAAACTTATCAGCAGTTTTTGAAATCTAGGATATTCAAATACTCTAAATATCCAGTAGTCGTGTCTGATAAAAGGAATGAAAGAAAAAAGAATAAATAAATATCCTAATATCAGGTTAAGGGTTTTCATGATTAAAAAAGTGTAGAAACAAAAAATCCTGCTGTTTAGGCAGGATTATAATATTTAGTTTTGCATTTTATCTTTTATTGATTCTAGTAATCTTCCGCCTTTATAAAAGTACCTTTGCCAATAAGGCTCGTTCAAATTACTAATCATTACACCTTTGCTAGAAGATGCGTGGGCAAATTTATTATCACCAATATACACACCAACATGGCTAATAGATTTACTTTTAATTTTAAAGAACACCAAATCACCCTCTTTTAACTCTACCTTACTCACCGGGTTTACCATACTAAAAATATTTCTTGAATTACTTCCAATAATGGTATTAAAAGTTTTCTCATACAACTGGAAAGCAAAACCAGAGCAATCTACACCTTTCTTGGTATCTCCACCTAAACGGTAAGGCGTACCCAACCAATCATAAATAAATTGGTACATTTTAGTGTTCGAGGTAGCAGATATAGCTACACCCATTACTTGCGAGAAAAACTGACTTGCTAAGTTATCAGGATCTGAAATTTCTTGTTTGGAGGCGCTATTTGAAGAGGTAGATTTAGAATTTTGGGCGTTACTATTTAGCGAAAAAGCGGCTAAAAGTATTAAAATCATGATTTTCTTCATTCAAATATATTTTTTTAGGGTTGAACGTTTGTCTCTAACGACCTTTACAAAATATTATTTTGCAGCGTGACAAAAGTAAGCCTTATCTACTGCCTTTGCAACAATAATACTAAACTTTTAACAAATTTTAACAATAGATATGTAAAATAGTAAAAATTACCACCTTATAGGTTTTTTATTTGTTGATATATTAATAGATTTGCTTTCCCATATTTAATTAGATAAATAACGAATGAGTTCAGTTGCGATAACCAAAGAAACATACCTTTATTGGTATGAATTAATGCTTCTACTAAGAAGGTTCGAAGAAAAAGCAGGGCAATTATACGGGCAGCAAAAGATAAGAGGTTTTTGCCACTTATACATTGGGCAAGAGGCTGTAATAGCCGGTACCATGTCTGCTACCAAAAAAGATGATAGCTTAATAACCGCTTATAGAGATCATGCTCATCCAATTGCTAAAGGAATGTCTCCAAACGCAGCTATGGCAGAGATGTATGGTAAAGCAACCGGCTGTTCTAAAGGTAAAGGTGGTTCTATGCACTTCTTCGATAAAGAAAATAAATTCTATGGTGGTCATGGTATTGTTGGAGGTCAAATTCCATTAGGTGCCGGACTTGCGTTTGCAGAGAAATATTTGGGAACAGATAATGTAAATGTTTGCTATATGGGCGATGGTGCTGTACGTCAGGGCTCATTAAACGAAACATTTAACATGGCTATGTTATGGAAACTACCAGTGATATTTGTTGTTGAGAACAACGGTTATGCAATGGGGACTTCCGTAGCGAGAACATCTAACACTACAGACATCTATAAACTTGGGCTTGGATATGAAATGCCATGTGCTCCAGTAGATGGCATGGATCCTGTTGCAGTTCATAATGCTATGGACGAGGCCGTACAAAGAGCAAGAAGAGGCGAAGGACCAACTTTCTTAGAAATAAGAACATACAGATATAAAGGTCACTCGATGTCTGATCCTCAGAAATACAGAACCAAAGAAGAGGTAGAAGAATATAAAGCTAAAGACCCTATTGAAGTGGTAAAGGCTAAAATTGAAAAAGAAAAATGGGCAGACCAGGCCTGGTTTGATGAAGTTGCCGCTAAAATTAAAAATCAGATAGATGAAGCAGTAAAATTTGCTGAAGAATCTCCTTGGCCAGACCCATCAGAATTGTTTACTGATGTTTATGCACAGGAAAACTATCCATTTATTAAAGACTAAGATTTTATAACCGGATGTAGGTGATTATCCTATATCCGGTTTCTATTTTAAATAACCGTATTAATACTTAAAATATAATGGCTGAAGCAATAAAAATGCCTAAAATGAGCGATACCATGACTGAAGGGGTATTAGCTAAATGGCATAAGAAAGTTGGTGATAAAATAAAAGCAGGTGATGTAGTTGCAGAAATTGAAACTGATAAAGCAACTATGGATTTTGAATCTTTCCAAGAAGGTACCCTTTTATATATTGGTGTTGAGGAAGGCAATGCCGTTCCGGTTGATGCTCTTATTGCAATCATTGGTGAAGCTGGTGAAGATTATAAATCAGTATTAGAAGGTTCTGGAACTGCAAAAGCCGAAGAACAAAAAGAAGAAGCCGCTGCTCCTGTAGCCACTGAAGAAGAAGATGTTGATGTTTCTGGTATACCAGCCGCTGTTATCCGTATGCCACTTTTAAGTGATACCATGACAGAGGGCGTTATCAATAAATGGAATTTCAAAGTTGGAGACAAAATTAAAGCAGATGATTCTTTAGCTGATGTAGAGACTGATAAAGCCACCATGGAAGTAGTGGGTTATGAAGAAGGTACACTTTTATACATAGGTGTTGAGGAAGGTAAAGCTGCCCAAGTTAATGATATTATTGCTATTGTTGGTAAAGAAGGTACAGATATACAACCTTTACTAAAAGCAGGTAAAGGCGGGGCTGCCAAAAAAGAAAAATCTGCTGAGCCGGCTCAAGCTGCTGCTGAGGCTACAACTTCTGCTCCTGTTAAAGAAGAAGCATCATCATCAGATGATAGCAGAGTTAAAGCTTCTCCTCTAGCAAAAAAATTAGCTCAAGAAAAGGGTATTAGCTTATCAGAAATTAAAGGAAGCGCAGAAGGCGGACGTATCGTTAAAAAAGATGTAGAAGATTATAAACCAGCTGCAAAAGCAGAAGGTAGTTCTAAAGAGTCATCTGCACCACAAGTGGTTATCCCTACTTTTGTTGGCGAAGAGAAATTTACTGAAAAACCAATGTCGCAAATGCGTAAAGTAATTGCGAAACGTTTAGGCGAATCTTTATTTACAGCACCACACTTCTACTTAACCATCAGTATTGATATGGACGGTGCTATGGCTGCTCGTACGCAAATCAATACCGTAGCGCCTGTAAAAGTATCTTTTAATGATATCGTTATCAAAGCGGTAGCGGTAGCGCTAAAACAACACCCTGCTGTAAATTCTTCTTTCAGAGGAGACAAAATCCGTTTTAACGAGCATACCAATATTGGTGTAGCTATGGCTGTAGAAGATGGTTTATTAGTACCAGTAGTGCGTTTTGCTGATGGTAAAAGCTTATCTCAAATATCAGCAGAAGTTAAAGATTACGCACAAAAAGCAAAAGCCAAAAAATTACAGCCATCAGATTGGGAAGGTTCTACCTTCACCGTTTCTAACTTAGGTATGTTTGGTATAGATGAATTTACATCCATCATCAACTCACCAGACGGAGCTATCTTATCTGTTGGGGCTATACAACAAGTTCCAGTAGTTAAAAATGGTGCAGTTGTTCCAGGAAACGTCATGAAGTTAACCTTAGGTTGCGACCATAGAGTGATTGATGGTGCTACCGGAGCTGCTTTCTTACAAACTTTAAAAGGTTTATTAGAAGCGCCTATTAGGTTATTGGCATAATATTTTTACAATCATCTTAAAGCCCTATTCAGTCTCAACTGGATAGGGCTTTCTTTTTATCTTTACCATAATTTAACATATAACCTCTTTAAATTAAGTATCTTGTAGTTATGAAATTGCGCACTTTGGTATTTTTAAATGCACTAGCTGTTGGTGTATCTATAGGTATTGTAAATTATTACTTTCAGCACAGTTGGTATTACTTTGCTATCAGTATGGGGATATCTACCTGTGTAAGTTACCTGGTATTTTATGTGCTCTTAGAAAAATACATTTACTCCAAGATTAAAATCATCTATAAACTTATCCATAACTTAAAATTGGGGAAAGATCTCAAAGATGCCTTAGGCGAATATGTAAGTCCGGACCCCATTAATGATGTAGAACAAGAAGTAAAAGAGTGGGCAAGGGATAAGAAAACAGAAATAGATGATTTAAAAAAGCAGGAAAAATTTAGACGAGAATTTTTATCTAATATATCCCATGAGTTTAAAACCCCTTTATTTGCTATAGAGGGTTATGTTGATGCTTTACAGGATGGTGCTTTGGAAGACCCTGAATTGGCTAAGCAATTTTTGAATAAAGTATCCAAAAATGTAGAAAGACTTAGTTTTTTAATCAAAGATTTAAATGAAATATCTAAACTGGAGAGTGGAGATATTCCAATCAATTATCAAAAATTTGATATTACTACCCTCATCAAGGAAGTGATGGAATCTTTAGAGCTAAAAGCACAGAAATATCATATTAGCCTGATTTTTAAAGAAAAATATCAACAGCCAACCTATGTAAACGCGGATAGAGAAAAGATTAGACAAGTATTGGTAAATCTCATCGATAATTCTTTTAAATATGGCAAAGAGTATGGAAGTACTTCTATTACCATATTTGAGATGCATGAGCAAATACTCATAGAAATTACCGATGATGGTATTGGTATAGAAGAAAAATACCTGCCACGTTTATTTGAACGATTTTACAGAACAGATTCAAGTCGGTCAAGACAAATTGGAGGTTCGGGTTTAGGTTTGGCAATTGTTAAACATATTGTTGAAGCGCACCATCAAACTATACATGTGAGAAGTACCACCGGTTTAGGTTCTACTTTTGGCTTTACTTTAGAAAAAGGAAAAGATTCTTTACTTGTTTTTCCATAAATCTGGTGTTAAGGGGAAACCAAAAAATTAACAATTACTTAACATTGGGATGTTAGCTTTGTAAACTAAAGCTACAATACAAGAAATGAACAATATTTTTTCTTATTTCATTCCTAAAGACAGAAAGTTTTTCCCTCTTTTCGAAAAAGCAAGTGCAAACCTTATAGAAATGGCTAATCAACTGGAAGGCCTTGTAAACTCTCCAGAAGCATCCAGAGAGCCTTATTATAAAAGTATAGAAAATTTAGAGCATAAGGGTGATGAAATTACCCATCAAATTTATTTAGAGCTCAGCAAAACCTTTATTACCCCTTTTGATAGAGAAGATATCCATGCCTTAGCTTCTGCTTTAGACGATATTGCTGATTACATACACGGTTCTGCTAACAGAATGTTGCTGTACAACGTTACCGAAATGACAGAGCCTATCAAAAAGCTGGCTGATTTGGTAAAACAAGGTTGTATAGATGTTGAAAAGGCTGTTAAAGAGCTTAAGAATTTAAAAAATATTCGTGTTATTACTGATTCTTGCGTAAGAATCAACAGCATAGAAAATCAAGCAGATTACGTTTTTGATAAAGCAGTAGGAGATCTTTTTGATTACGAAGATGATGCTAAAACCATCATTAAATACAAAGAGGTTTTATCAGCATTAGAAACCGCAACAGATATGTGCGAGGATGTAGCTAATGTACTAGAATCTATATTAGTTAAAAACGCATAAGTTTATTTATTCTTAAACAAATCCCTTAATGGTAACTACACTTCTTGTTATTGTTATTATAATGGCTGTCGTTTTTGACTACATCAATGGTTTTCATGATGCAGCAAACTCTATTGCTACTATAGTTTCAACCAAAGTATTAACACCTTTTCAGGCTGTGCTTTGGGCAGCAACCTTTAACTTTGCTGCATATTTTTACTTTACAGATCATAAAGTAGCCAATACCATAGCTAAAACAGTTGTAGAAGACTATATCACGCTAGAGGTAATTTTAGCAGGTCTTTCTGCCGCAATAGGTTGGAATTTGTTAACATGGTATTACGGTATTCCATCCAGTTCATCTCATACCCTTATAGGTGGTTTTGCTGGGGCTGGTATAGCACACTCTTTAATTTTAGGCGATGGTATATTACAAGCCATTAATATCTCTCCTATATTAAAAACAGTTTCTTTCATTGTGTTAGCACCCCTTATAGGTGCTACTATATCCATCATCATTACTTTAATTATCATCAATATAGCCCGTTATGCCCGACCTGCAACTGCAGAAAGATGGTTTAAGAGGCTCCAATTAGCATCTTCAGCAGCGTTAAGTTTTGCTCATGGTGGTAATGATGCTCAAAAGGTTATGGGTATTATTTATGTAGCTTTAGTTGCCAGCAGCGTTTTGCAAAACGGAGACACCATGCCAGAATGGATTCCAATTGTATGTTATGCAGCTATAGCTTTAGGGACCATGAGTGGTGGATGGAAAATTGTGAAAACCATGGGAACAAAAATCACCAAAGTTAACGCTTTAGAAGGTGTAAGTGCCGAAACTGCTGGTGCTTTAACTTTAGGTATTACCGAGCATTTTGGTATCCCGGTATCTACTACCCATACCATAACAGGTTCTATTATTGGTGTTGGTATCACCAAAAGTTTCTCTGCCGTAAAATGGGGAGTTACTTATAGTTTAATATGGGCTTGGGTTTTAACCATTCCAGTTTCTGCAACTTTAGCAGGCTTGGTATATGCCATTATCCATTATGTGTTCTAATAAGCATATTTTCTAAATATTAGAAAGGGAAGTAGGTTTAAACTTACTTCCTTTTTTTATGGCTTTAGCTGTTTTGCTTCTTAGATGCTTTTATTCATATCATGATGATTTAAAGCCTTCCGCTCATAAGATTGATTGATTTTTGATGGATTGGTTGATTAAGCCTTTAGCATTCTGCTTTCCGCTTATAAGATTGATTAAGCCTTCCGCCTTTAGCCTTCTGCTTTAAGCTTCCTCCCTACCATGTTCGAGACTTGTTCGGGAAATGGTCCTGTTTTTCCGAAGGTGTCTGGGAGAAGTCTGTGAGAAGCACCGAAGGAGATATGGATAAAACGTGGATAAAACGTGGGGTATAGGTGGGCTATACGTGGACTTGAGATAATAAATTTTTGTATTTTAAATTATTTGTTTACTTTAGGTTAATCAAACTTATTAAAAATTGTTGGAAATACAAATCATCACCATTAATATTTTGAAAAGCATAACGTAATGAAACTACCTAAACTTCTTATAATTACTATTTTACTTACTTTTAACATCAGCTTAAGTTGGGGAAAATGCACTTTTAACACTTCGACTATTGATTATCAACAGGGAAAGCTAGGTCGCTTATATAGTGAATTGATGAGAGAAGCCCTTTCAATTAACGTATTAAACCACGATGAATTTCCTATTATAACTCCTCATAAACGTATAAACGGAGAAGCTACATTGATATACAAATTAGAAGGCAACAGTGAAGTTAAAGAAGTACTCATCACTGAATTTAAAGCATATAGTAAATTTAAAGATAAAATAAGCGTTCAAGATTATATAATTTTTGTTGATGGAGATAAAGTTGGGTTCAACTATATTGAAGTAAAAGACAGTAAAATTAATATTATTTCTAAAGAAATTATTTTACACATCCTCGAACATGAACTAAAGAACAGAAAATTTTCTATTATTAAACCCAATGAAAAAAACTTAAAATATATGCGTGTTA
>NZ_DLHN01000026.1:0-1907 GCF_002483235.1 Pedobacter glucosidilyticus
TGACACAGGAGCACAAGGTATAGCCGGAGCAAAAGGAGACAAAGGCGATAAGGGTGACCAAGGTGATGTCGGTCCACAAGGTCCAATCGGTTTAACTGGAGTGGTAGGTCCACAAGGTATTCAAGGCGAGAAAGGTGATACCGGAGCAACAGGAGCACAAGGTATAGCTGGTGTAAAGGGAGATAAAGGAGACAAAGGTGAAATAGGCCCGAAAGGAGAAACTGGATCACAAGGTCCGATAGGACTAACCGGAGCGACCGGTCCACAAGGTGAAGTAGGTCCACAAGGATTAAAAGGTGATACCGGAGCAACAGGCGCACAAGGTATAGCTGGTGTAAAGGGAGATAAAGGAGACAAAGGTGAAGCAGGCCCGAAAGGAGAAACTGGATCACAAGGTCCGATAGGACTAACCGGAGCGACCGGTCCACAAGGTGAAGTAGGTCCACAAGGATTAAAAGGTGATACCGGAGCAACAGGCGCACAAGGTATAGCTGGTGTAAAGGGAGATAAAGGAGACCAAGGGGAAGCAGGCCCGAAAGGAGATGTCGGAGCACAAGGTCCGATAGGACTAACTGGAGCAACTGGTCCACAAGGTGAAGCAGGACCACAAGGTCCGATAGGGTTAACAGGTACTCAAGGTATTCAAGGAGAAAAGGGAGACAAAGGTGAAACAGGAGCACAAGGCCTAATAGGATTAACCGGAGCAACTGGTCCACAAGGTATTCAAGGCGAGAAGGGTGATACCGGAGCAACAGGCGCACAAGGTATAGCTGGAGCAAAAGGAGACAAAGGCGATAAGGGAGATCAAGGTGAAGTAGGCCCGAAAGGAGAAGTAGGAGCACAAGGTCCAACAGGACTAACCGGAGCAACTGGTCCACAAGGTGAAGCAGGTCCACAAGGCCCAATCGGTTCAACTGGAGCTGCAGGTCCACAAGGTATTCAAGGCGAGAAAGGCGATACTGGAGCAACAGGAGCACAAGGTATAGCTGGTGTAAAGGGAGATAAAGGAGACCAAGGAGAAAAGGGAGACAAAGGAGATACCGGAGCACAAGGTCCAATAGGACTAACCGGAGCAACTGGTCCACAAGGTGAAGTAGGTACACAAGGTCCGATAGGATTAACGGGAGCTGCAGGACCACAAGGTATTCAAGGCCAGAAAGGCGATACCGGAGCAACAGGTCCACAAGGTCCAATCGGATTAACAGGTATTCAAGGAGAAAAGGGAGACAAAGGAGAAACAGGAGCTCAAGGTCCAATAGGATTGACAGGCGTAACTGGTCCACAAGGATTAAAAGGTGATAAGGGCGATATAGGTCTTACCGGAGCTAAGGGTGATATCGGCGCAACTGGTCCACAAGGTCCGATAGGTTTAACAGGAGCAAAAGGTGACAAGGGCGATAAAGGAGAAGCAGGCGCACAAGGTATAGCCGGAGCAAAAGGAGACAAAGGCGATAAGGGCGACCAAGGTGAAGTAGGACCAAAAGGAGAAACAGGAGCACAAGGTCCAATAGGATTAACCGGCGCAACTGGTCCACAAGGATTAAAAGGAGATAAAGGTGAAACAGGAGTACAAGGATTAATAGGACTAACTGGCGCAACTGGTCCACAAGGTCCAATCGGTTTAACCGGATTAAAAGGAGATAAAGGTGACAAGGGTGATACAGGATTACAAGGTGTTCAAGGTGATAAAGGAGAAACAGGAGCACAAGGTCCGATAGGATTGACAGGCGTAACTGGTCCACAAGGATTAAAAGGTGACAAGGGTGATGTAGGCCCACAAGGTCCAATCGGTTTAACTGGATTAAAAGGAGATAAAGGCGACAAAGGTGAAACAGGGGCTCAAGGTCCAATAGGGTTAACCGGCGCAACTGGTCCACAAGGCCCAATTGGTTTAACTGGACTAAAAG
>NZ_DLHN01000026.1:1988-189142 GCF_002483235.1 Pedobacter glucosidilyticus
GGTCCACAAGGATTAAAAGGAGATAAAGGCGACAAGGGTGATGTAGGCCCACAAGGTCCAATCGGTTTAACTGGATTAAAAGGAGATAAAGGAGAAACAGGAGCACAAGGTCCAATAGGATTAACCGGCGCAACTGGTCCACAAGGCTCAATTGGTTTAACTGGACTAAAAGGAGACAAAGGAGAAACAGGAGCACAAGGTCCAATAGGATTGACAGGCGCAACCGGTCCACAAGGATTAAAAGGTGATAAGGGCGATATAGGTCTTACCGGAGCTAAGGGTGATAGCGGGGCAACCGGTCCGCAAGGCCCAATTGGTTTAACCGGATTAAAAGGAGATAAAGGCGACAAAGGTGAAACAGGGGCTCAAGGCCCAATAGGATTAACAGGCGCAACTGGTCCGCAAGGATTAAAAGGAGATGCAGGTGCAACCGGTCCACAAGGTCCAACTGGTTTAGCTGGTGCAAAAGGAGACAAAGGAGAAACAGGAGCCCAAGGTTTGCCGGGCGCAACTGGAGCCCAAGGCCCGATAGGACTAACTGGAGCAACTGGTCCAAGAGGCTTAAAAGGAGACAAGGGAGATGCAGGTGCAACCGGGGCACAAGGTCCAATCGGTTTAACTGGAGCAACTGGTCCACAAGGATTAAAAGGCGACAAGGGTGATATAGGTCTTACAGGAGCAAAAGGGGATAAAGGCGACAAAGGTGATACTGGAGCTGTAGGACCACAAGGTCCAGCAGGGGCAGGTGCTAATTATACAGCAGGTAATATGATTTCAATATCTTCTAATGCTATTGCAGTTGATATTTACGCAAATATAGGTGCCGGAGGTGGAGATATTCAGGGTTCTTTAAACCAGATGCAGCTAAAAAGTGGTACAGTTCAAGGGTATCAGGTGGCTGATGGGGCTATACAAACAGCTAAGCTTTCAAATGCTGCTGTTACAGGTGATAAAATTCAGGATGGGGTAATTTCTGCATCTAAATTAGCAAGTGCTTCTGTTACAGATAATGCTATTGGCTATGCAACCATAAATCCCAATAAATTAGCTCAAGCTGGCGCAAGTTTAAATCAAGTCTTAAGTTGGAATGGTGGCGGATGGGTACCGGCAACACCAAGTACTTCTGGAGCTGATGCAAGTACAACAACAAAAGGAATTATTCAGTTAGCTGGAGATTTAGCAGGAACTGCAGCTGCGCCAAGTATAGCAAATAATGCTATAACATCAGCTAAAATTGTTGACGCTACTATAGCAACTGCAGATCTTGCAAATAATGCCATAACATCAGCTAAAATTGCTGATGGTACTGTAGCTACTGCCGATTTAGCCGATGGTGCTATCACATCTGCAAAACTTAACACTATGTCAGCTACAAATGGACAAATACTTAAATTTAATGGAACCAATTGGGCTCCTGCAACTGAAGCTGCAACAAGTAATTGGTTGGTAAACGGAAATACAAATGCTACAACAGCAAGTTTCTTAGGTACAACAAATGATGTAGCCATGAGAATCAGATCTAATAATATTCCAATGCTAGAATTTGGAAGAAGACAAACATTAGGTTTAACACAGTCTTATGCTGATTATACCAATGATGACCAACCTTTGGTACACTTAAATGGTAATGGAACAACTTCGGCTTTACAATTTGCAGCATCAGCAGCAAACTTTTATAAGCCTATGTTTTTCACTACTACAGATGGTAATTTCAGATTAAAGGGTAGTGCTGCAGGTACAGATTTCTTTGAGATAGGAAGTTCCGGAACAGGTAATGCTGGTAGATTAGATTTTATCGTAGGTGATGATGGTGATGAGCCTATTGTTTTTTCTAAGTTTAATTATAATACATCTTCCTCTGTAGAGATGATGAGAATGCAAGGAACTGGTTTAGATAATACCGTTAGAGTAGGTATAAATACCAACGGTAGTGTTGGTAATTCAACGATGCAGGTAAATGGTTCTGTATCTTATGCTATTACAAACGTTAGCTCAAGCATCACACTAAATGATACTCATTATACTGTGATATTAGGAAATGGCAATTTAACCATAACCTTACCTTCTGCAAGTACTTGTACAGGTAGAGTGTATGTTATTAAAAACCCATCCAATCAAGATAAAAATGTTACTGATTTTAGAGATTCTGCCGGTGATAGTGCTAATAAGATACTTAAAAAGGCAGTTACCATATTGCAATCTGATGGTACAAATTGGCAACAAATAAATTAACATTTAAAAACTTCTAATGATATAAACGCTTACCAAAATCTGGTAAGCGTTTTTTGTGTAATATATTTCTCGTTTTTACACTAAATGTAGATTTTTATGCTCTTTATTGTGAGTTATGAAGTTTATGTTTAAAATCAGTGATTTTTGATTTTGTTTTGAGAGGATAATACGTCTTCTGTTATTTTCTGGGGCAAGCAAATAATTGTTAATTGGGTAATTATTTCTACTTTTTTATTATTGTGTAGAAATAATTCTATTTATTTTATGTTAAGCGCATTTAAAAACTCATGACTTAAACTTTTCATATTCAAAATCTATACAATTTGCGATAACTTAAAATGTGGGTTTAAACCTATTTAAATGCATATTTTATCCTAATAATGCTTTATTAAGATCCTAATTAGATGTTTAAACATCTCTATTCTATAAAATTTTTGGTGCATGGCTTCTAAGTTGTATATGTCTTTGCATGAAAAGATTGATATTCGCTTTAGTAATTACTTTAATAAGTTTAACAAACGCTAAAGCTCAGCATGTAGATAGATTTGTTTTTTCTTCAGGAAATGGTTCAGCAACTAATGCTTATGGAGAATCTGTTCAATTTACTATCGGACAGGCATTCTTTACAGAAACACTTTCTAACAATAAGGCTGAAATTATAACTCAAGGTTTTGAGCAACCTACAGTATTTGAAAATTTACTTATCGCTTCTGCGTCTTTTAAAGATTTAAGTTTATTGAAGCTTGATGTTTATCCTAACCCAGCGGTAGATTATACAGAGTTAGAGTTGAATTTAATTGATCATGACGGTGCTAAAGTAATGTTGATTGATACTTGGGGTCAGATTGTTAAAACCGAAGATTTTCAGGTACCAGCAGGTAATCAAAAATTACATTTTAATTTAGGAACTTTAGCTGATGGTGTTTATACCATCAGTGTAAAAGCTAATAAAAGAAACTATGCAAAGAAATTAATCGTTAGCAACACAAGATCAAGAAGTGTTGGTAATTTTTAATCTATTTCATCAATACGCTAAGGTTAATTCAAATCATCCTCATGCTTTTAAGCTGAGGATTTTTTTATGTATCAATTTTTGAGTTTTATCAGGCATAAAAAAAGCTCGTAGTTATCAACCACGAGCTTTTAAAATCCATAATTTTATTTTAATATTCTCTGTATTTGAAGTTATAAACAAATCCAAAGCTAAAGAAATCGGCTTTACCTAAGTTTCTGCCTCCAATGGTGGTTCCGCCTCCGGCATTGATACCGAAGTTACCATCTAAAGGTGCATAAACATTAGCTCCTATTCTAGTATAATTTACTTGGGTTGCAGGGAAAAATCCGTTAAACCCGGGTCTTAAAATATCAACACCACCAGTAGATGTTTGGTTAGCTAGATAAGCATCCGCATAAAAGCGTTTTTTTGCCCATCCTAATTTTAATTGACTTAAAACTGCATCAGGTACTTCTGTACTTCTTAAGCTATACCCAGCTTGTCCGGTTACGAAAAAGCCACTAGAAAGTTTATAATGGGCCAATGCAACGGCATTAAAAGTTGTAGCTCTGTTACCAATAGCTATGATAGATTGTAAACCTTCGTTTACATTATAGTCGCTTATAGGAGTTGTAACGCCTAAAGAACCTTGTAAAGATAAATTACCTTTTTTTGCAAGCTCATATTTCAAGAAAGCAGAAATGTCTTGAGCACCTTCTCTTGAGTTTTGAAATCCTAAGTCGTTAAGCACCTCTTGATTTCCTGAACCTACCGTTCTTACAAATGGTAAATTTACAATTAAATCTAATTTATCCGTAAAACCGTAAGATCCATAAATATTAAAGCTATTTACAGAAACGCTGTTAAATACAGGTACTCCATCTATTTTTTCTGGTATTAAATAAACTTCACTATAATTTTCATGATTTAATGAGAAAGAGATGTTTCCACCCTTCTTACCTTGCATAAAACCACTTAAAGGTGTTTGGGCACATACACTACCGCTTATACCTAATACTGCAAGTAAAGTTAATATTTTTGATTTGTCTAATATTTTCATTTTCAAGTCTTTTAATTGTTAATAAATGAGTTAAATTGCTTATCGGATATTTAAAATGATGAAATTTAATTACACATTTGCATGAAATACGTAAGTTTATAGCGATCTGGATTTTTAATAATTTAAATTATTTTTTCAAACTGTAAATCTATTAAAAACTTTTGCTCGTATGTACGTAAAATGATTGCTTATCGGAAATAAATCAATCGTTAATTAAATTAAAACCCAAAGAAATGAAAATAAATAGATTTATAAATTCAAAGTTAGCTTTCGGACTGATAGCTTTAGCAGCAGCTACAGGCTTTTCTTCTTGTAATAAAGAAAATGATGCTAAACCTACTGTGGCACAAGTTGCTGTATCCATGCCTGGTTTCACGCAATTAGAAGCGGCAGCAATAAGAGGTGGTGTTGCTATTGCGTTATCAAATAAAAATCCTAATGATCCATCAGGAAATTATACCGTATTTGCACCTACTAATGATGCTTTTGCAAGATTAGGTTTAGTAAATCCGCAAGATTTAAATGTTTTACAAAAACCATTTTTAACTAATGTTCTCCTTTATCATGTAAGTAGTGGTTCTTTAAATCAAACCCAAGTGATGTCTGCTGGTAATATTCCATCCTTACTAACTGAGCCAGTAAATAGAGCAGCTGTACCAAAAAAAGTTATCGTTAGAAATAATGAATACTATATCAATGGGTCAAAAATTTTAGCAACAGATGTACAAGCAGATAATGGTATCGTACATGTGATAGATAAAGTTTTATTAGCAACAGGTGCAGATATAGTGGGTTCTGCTGTAACATTAAAAAATGCCCAAGGCTTCATCACTCCAGAATTAAGCTTTCTTGTAGAAGCAGTTTTGTATGCAGACCTAGCAGGAGCATTAACTAAAGGTCCTGGTACGCCAAGCTTCACAGTTTTTGCACCAACAGATCAAGCTTTTAAAGATTTAGGTGTGATTCTTGGAGTTCCATTAAATGTACCAGCAGATATAAGAAAACTTCCAAAAGATGTTGTTGCCAATGTACTCTTAAACCACGTAATTGCTGATGGTGGTAAATTTACATCAGAATTATTTCAAGGTACATTAAATCCATTATTAACCACTTCATCCCTTACATTAGGAGCTTATAACAATGGTGTATTACCTGTTTCTGGTAGAGGAAATGCACAGCCTGCTAATATGGTAATTCCTGATATACAAACAACAAACGGAGTAGTACACATTATTGATAGAGTACTTCTTCCATAAGAATTTTTTTAGTGTTGATGAAGAGAGTCTGGTAATTTATCAGGCTCTTTTTTTTTATTTAAATTTTAAATAATAAGGTATTAGTAAAACTAAAATAAGTGCATTTTATGGTAACCAATAGCCTTTTTTTGCGTATTAGCTAATCAAGGATGATAATGATGAATATTTTTCATAGAATCAAATCATAAATGGTTATCAACGTAAGTGTATAAATAGAGTCTGTGCTTATAAAAGTAAAATCTACAACTTCTTGCCTTATATATAAGTTTGTTAGGATGAATAACCTTTATACCAAAAGCTTATTCATCTTATCGATACTTTATTTTATAATTATTCAGCTATCTTTTGCAGAAGGAAGTAGAGAAATGGCAGCTAGTGGAGGTAACAGAGCTTATTTTAGAAGTTCAAATAATACCACTGTTAATTTTCCATTTCCTACCAGAGCCAGAGTTTATGTGTATGCCAGATTAGGAGAAACATTAAACATAGGTTCAAGTGCCGTTGGGATAGGAAATGGTGCTATAAATGTTACGGCACCAAACAATACAACTTATACCACCACCACACAAGGTCTTATTACCGGAAGAGCACAAGAAATTGTAGGGCCAACTTTAAATGGAGGTGCTGATGGGGGGTATATACCATTTACTATACCTGTTAGTGCTGGGCAAGAAGGTATATGGCAAATAGAGTTTATAGCACCTACCAATACAGATAATGATGTTGCTGTTTTACTAGCTACCGACAATTGGACTCAGCAAAATACTTCTTATATAAGTGCTTTTGATGTATCAGTAAAAAACACCAATAATACCGCTTTTATTAATGGAAGAGCGTTTTTAAATGTCTTTTGTGGTAATATGGGGAGTTTTTCTTCCAGATTTGCAGCCATATTTAAGATCCTCACCAAAGACGGGTATCAATACGATGTTAATAATAATGGGCAGGCCGGTTATAGATTCTTATTTTTTGTAAACAACAAAGGTTTTAGAGATATTAACGGGGATGCTAGATACAAAAGCGTTAACGGGACAAACCCGCTACCTTCAGTACAGGACCCCAGACTACCTGATACAGGAACTGATATTACACATAAAATATTTTTTAATACACCAGACGCTAGTATGCCAGCTACTGCGCCAACACCTGGAGGGAATACCACTTGGTTATACACCACTCCAAACAGTCCGCAGGCAGCAAATTTTTTATTTGAAGGTGTAGAAGGTACACAAAACCAAGCTGGTACAGCACCTTTAGGGGCCAATTTATCTTTTGAGACCAATCAGTCCGGAAGTTATATTATAGATATTGATATTAATCAAAATGGAATTTTTACAGATGCTGTTGATAGGCGGTTAACAGGTATTGCCGCAGCTGGTTATAATAGCATTTATTGGGATGGTTTAAATGGTTTGGGAGTAAAAGTACAGGGGAGTTTTACTTTTAGCCCTAGTAATTTAAATCTAAGCTTGGTTGGTGGAGAAGTTCATTTTCCTTTTATTGATGTAGAAAATAATATTGATGGTATCATCATTACGCGTACCAATGGAGTTGGTGCCCCTAATAGTATAGTTTATTGGGATGATTCCGAAATCACAGGAGGAGGTGAAGGACCACCAAATCCCATAGTTTCGCCAATTAATGGTGTTAGTAGTGCAACAAATGGTCATAAGTGGGGTAGTAATACTTATAGCAGTACTGCCTTTGGCAATGAAGTAGGTTTAGATACTTGGACGTATGTGATCAGTAATACAGTGCTTCCGTTCATGAACGTAACACTTAAAGAGGCAGATTTAGAAGTTATTAGCATTACACCAAGTAAAACATCTTATTGTGTTGGAGAAGACATAAGTTATGTTGTGAGGGTTAGAAACAATGGACCGGATGCTGTTTCTGGGGCTAAATTTGCCTTTAATTTTCCAACACAATTTGTGGTTAGCAGTACTTCATCAACAGTAACTACAGGTACCGCAACCATAACAGGTAGCGCAACTACTTCAAGTCAATACACGGCAACCTTAGATATGTCTAACAATGCAGTTATCGCATTTACCATAAACGGGAGCTTGGCAAACTACCCAGGGGGAACTTTAAATACTAGCGCATCTATTTTAAGACCTATTGATGTTACAGACCCAGACGCTACCAATGAAGATGCTTTACCACCAACGGACCCTTTAATAGAATGTAATGCAGGTATCACGGGCTGTAATAATATCAAAGAAGATGCATCAGTTAGTATCAATGTTAGAACTATAAGTGTAGTTAGTGCAACTGTTGCAGAAGGTACTGGTGGCACCAGAAATCTTAGCTTTCCGGTTAGTTTATCTGCGGTTTCTGCTTGTGACATTTCTGTAGATTACTCCATCGTAAACGGTACTACGCAAGCATCTGATTTTGCAGGATTAACAAGTGGTAATATAACTATCCCTGCCGGAAGTACAACTGCAAATATTCTTATCCCCATAGCAACAGATAATATTATCGAAGCTAATGAAACTTTTACATTAACATTATCCAACCCAACCGGAGGCAATACCATCTTTTTGGGAACCGCAACAGGAACAATTAATAATGACGATAATGCACAAATTACCATCACCAAAGTAGATGGAAATGAAGAAAATGCTATCCCGGCAAGGTTTATTTTTAGTTTTCCTCCGGGAGTTTTTGCCGATGCTGATACTGAAGTCAAATACGAACTTAGTGGAACCTCAACAGGTAACGTACCAGATTATCCAGAAGCTTTAACCGGTTCTATCATCATCCCGGCAGGGCAACAAAGCGCAACTTTAACATTAAATACCATTAATGATGATATTGTAGAAGGTACCGAAACTGTTGTGATAGATATTGTAGAGATAAATAGCCCCTATAGTTTACCTTTAGGAACAAATATTACGCTTAATCCAGCTGTACCTACATTAAATATTTTTGATAATGATGTTGCAACCCTAACCCTTAGCAACCCTGTTGTTTTAGCAGAAGGTAATAGCGGTACAACTGCTTTTAACTATACGGTAACTTTAAATAAGGCCACCAGTAGCAGCTTTACGGTAAACTATAATACTTCAAATAATACTGCTACTATTGCAGATAATGATTATGCAACTAGTAGTGGTACTTTAACTTTTAACGGTTTTTTAAATGAGGTGCAAAATATTACAGTTTTAGTAAATGGCGACCAAAAACTAGAAGCAAATGAAAGTTTTAACTTATCACTAACTACGCTAAACAATAATTTTAGCGGTCGTTTAACTATTCCAAGTCCTAATACAAGCGGTACCATTGTAAATGATGATGCGGCTAATATTACCATTACTAAAGCAGATGGTGCAGAGGGGGGGCAGAATGCGACCTTTACTTTTACCTTAGATAATGGTAAAATGGCAGACCAAAATTTAGTTATCCCTTATGCGCTTACTGGTACTGCTTTAGCTAATTTAGATTTTAACGGAACAGCTATTGGAAATATCGTTTTATCAGCAGGGCAAAATTCTGTATCATTAACGCTTAATGTTATCGATGATAATTTGGTTGAGGGTAACGAAGATTTAACCCTAACAACCGGGGCTATTGCTAACCCTTACGGCATTATTGTTAACAACTCGCCACAAACAATAACCATTACTGATAATGATAATGCCAACATTTCTATTTCTAATGTAACAGAAGCAGAAGGGGATAGTGGTGACAAGACTTTCAGCTTTAACGTAACACTTAACAATGCGGTTAAAGAATCTTTCTCGGTAAATTATTTTACCACAAACGGTACCGCTTTAGCAGGTGAAGATTATCAGGCTGTAACCAGCGGAACTTTAGGTTTTTCTGGAAATGCAGCCGAGGTAAGAAACATTAGTATTACTGTAAATGGCGATGAAAAGATAGAAGCAAACGAGGTTTTTACTGTTACACTTCAAAATTTATCTAAAAATTTTAATAACCATTTAACCATTGGTAATGCTACTGCAACAGGGAATATCATTAATGATGATACTTCTACTATCCAAATAAGCTCATCAAACGGGAATGAAACTGGGCAGCTTGCTGCTACTTTTACTTTTAGTTTTGCACCCGGTGTTACGGTTGATAGTCCTACAGAAATTAGCTATACCTTAGCAGGCTCTGCCACTGCTACGGCTGATTATACCGGATTAACATCTGGAACCATCACCATCCCGGCAGGACAAAATAGTGCAACACTTACTCTACCTGTTATAGATGATAATACTGTAGAAGGTACAGAAACCATCATTTTAAGCAGTAGTTTAGTAAATAGTCCTTATGCCATCAGCGTAAGCAACTCGCCACAAAGCTTAAATATTTTAGATAATGATACAGGTACTTTAACCTTAATTGGGCCGCCTGATGTAACTGAAGGTGCAGATGCTACTACCAAAACAGTACTATTTCAAGTTCAGTTAAATAAAGCTACAGAACGCCCTTTTGCGGTAGATTATGATACCAATAATATAACCGCTACTGCTGGTGAAGATTATACGACAGAAAATGGTAGTCTTAGTTTTTCTGGGACTTTAAATGAAATCAGAACAATAAGTGTAACCATTAACGGTGATGCTAAAATAGAAGCTGATGAGCTTTTTAGCCTCGTTTTAAGCAATTTAAGCGAGAATTTTGGAGGTCTTTTAACGCTTGCAAATACATCTGCAACAGCCAAAATATTAAATGATGATAGCGGAAATATAACCATTACCAGCACAAACGGAGCAGAAGGTGGTGCAGCAGCCGTTTTTACTTTTAGTTTGCCAGCAGGTATTGTGGCAGACCAAGCCATAACATTCAATTATACTTTGGGTGGTTTGGCTTTAGGAAATGATTCAGATTATACAGGCGCACTTACCGGAACCATCACCATACCAGCAGGCAGTAATAGTGCTAGCTTAAATTTACCTGTTATAGATGATGCCATTGTAGAAGGTACAGAGACCATCTCTATCACTACGGGAGCGGTAACCAGCCCTTATAATATCCTGATAGCTAATTCGCCACAAACTTTAAACATTACCGATAATGATTTTGCCACCCTCAGTATTTCAGATGCCAGCATAACAGAAGGAGATAATGGTACCAAAACTTTAAGTTTTGATGTTACCCTAAATCAACCAACAAAAGAGAGCTTTAATGTAACCTATTCTACAGCAGACGCTACGGCTATAGCCGGAGAAGACTATCTGGCAGCAGTAAATAACACTGTAACTTTTAATGGTACAGCAGGTGAGTTAAGAACCATCAACATTACCCTTAACAGCGATACAAAAATTGAAGCTGATGAAACTTTTACCTTAAATTTAAGCACTTTAAGTAATAATTTCGGTGGTCATTTAGCTTTCGCTGATGCCATGGCAACAGGAACTATTTTAAATGATGACCAAGCTCAGTTAAGTATCACAGCTAGCAACGGAAATGAGCAAGGTTTAGTTCCTGCAACTTTCACCTTTGCCTTACCAACCGGAATAACGGTAGACAAAAATACCAGTATTACTTATACTTTAAGTGGTTCTGCAAGTAACGGAACGGATTATACCGGAGCTATCACCAACACCGTTGTTTTATTTGCCAATACTGGAAGTATTACGGTAACGCTGCCTGTAATTGATGATGATTTGGTAGAAAATACCGAAACACTTATCCTAACCATTAACAATCTGGTTAGTGATTATAACCTAACAGCGCAAAGTTCAACAGCCAATGCCAATATTTTAGATAACGATGCTGCAACACTACAATTAACAGGGCCGCCAAGTATTACAGAGGGGGCTAGCGCAACTACACAAAATGTTGCCTTTAAGGTAGTTTTAAGTAAAGCTACGCAAAGACCTTTTACTGTTAATTATACCACAGTAAACGGTACGGCTAGCGCTACTGATCAAGACTTTGTTCTGCAGAATAGCCAATTAAGTTTTACTGGGGCTACTGCCGGAGAAACCATAACAGTTAATATTGTTGTAAACGGAGATGCTAAAATAGAAGCTGATGAGCTTTTTAACTTTACCATAAGTGGCTTAAGTGATGATTTTGGAGGCTTGTTAACCATTCCACAAAGTACTGCATCGGCTACTATTTTAAATGATGATGCCGGTGATATAACCATTACCGCAGCAGATGGTGCCGAGGGTGGTGCCAATGGTTATTTTAGATTTAGCTTTCCAACCAATGTAACTTCAGACCAAGCAACAGTTATCAATTATGTTTTATCTGGAACTGCTACTAATACAGATTATTTGGCGGATCCATCACCAGTAACTATCACCATTCCTGCAGGGCAAAATAGTGCTCAGCTAAACATCAATGTAGTTGATGATGCCATTGTAGAAGGACAAGAAACACTAGAATTAAATGTAGTGGCTGTAAATAGTGCTTATGGTATCAGTTTAACTAATAATACTGCATCACTAAACATACAGGATAACGATGTTGCAGAAATTTTAGTTACTGCCCCACCTGCTGCACCAGAAGGAAATGTAGGCACCAGCACACAAACTTTTACCTTCAGGTTAACTGCAGCAACAGCACAGCCGTTTTCTATACCTTACCAAACTGTTAATGGAAGCGCTATAGCAGGAGAAGATTTTGTATTGAAAACGGGTAATTTAAACTTTAATGGGCAAGCAAACGAGCAGCAAACGGTAGAAATAGTAATTAATGGCGATACCAAAGTAGAACCCAATGAGGTATTGAATCTTTTATTGGGTAACCTTTCTAACAATTTCCAAAACAGGTTAAGTATTCCTGTACTTTCTAGTGCTGCAACCATCCAAAATGATGATTCTGGTGTTATCAGAATGGTGGTAAGCAACGGTTCTGAGGATGGTATTAATGGAAAAATAAGATTCGAGTTTTTAAACGGAGCAACCGCCGCACAGCCTATTGTTTTAAATTATAGCTTGGCGGGTACGGCCCTATCATCAGGTTTAGATGCAGATTATACTGCTGATTTTCCATCAAGCATAACCATCCCGGCGGGTGCTTCTTTTGCAGAAATTACACTCAGCGTTATTAATGATACCCGCATAGAAGACATAGAAACAGTAGAAATTATAGGTTTGGCGCTTGATGCTGCCTACCCTGGCATTAGCTTAGATCCAGCAAGACCTATTTTAAACATTAGCGATAATGACCAAGCAGAACTGGTTTTGACTGGCCCGCCAAGTGTTTTAGAAGGAAATACTGGTTTTACAACTTTAAGCTATACTGTGAAGTTAAGCAAAGCAACCGGAGCAGGTTTTAATATCAATTACAGCACACAAGATCAAACTGCTACAACTGGCAATTCAGATTATGTGGCATCATCAGGGACTTTAAATTTTACTGGTTTAGCCAATGAAACCAAAACCATTAACGTTTTAGTAAATGGGGATATTGATATTGAACCAAATGAAACCTTTACCCTACAACTTTCTGGTTTAGATAATAATTTCAATAACAGACTGGTGGTACAGGGTTCGCCTTTAGCTGTTAATATTTTAAACGATGATAATGATAATATCAACATCACTAAACTAAATGGTGAAGAGGGTGGAAATAACGGAAGTTTTACTTTTAGCCTACCGGTGGGCGTAGTAGCTAGCGAGAATTTAACCATAGATTATGTGATAGATGGTACAGCTTTATCAGGAACAGACCATGCTGCAACATCAGGTACTTTGGTATTAGCAGCGGGTAGTAATGCTATAAATTTACCAATTATTATTAACGATGATTTAATTGTAGAAGGTACAGAAACGGTAAGGATAACAGCTTTGGTTAGAACAAATAGCTTAAATATCGGTATCAATAATCCGCAAGAAACCATTACCATTACCGATAATGATGAGGCTACTTTAACCATTACAGCAGTTAACCAGCCCGAGCTTAATTCCAGTGTCAGCAATATGTTGTTTACAGTTACTTTAAACAAGCAAACCGCTTTACCTTTTACTTTGGCTTACGATTCCGCTGATGTTACTGCAACCGCTGGCGAAGATTATCAAGCTGTACCGACAGGTGCTTCATTAAGTTTTAGTGGCGCAGCTAATGAAACAGAAACTATAAGTATTGCTATTACTGGCGATACCAAAATAGAAGCTAACGAGGTCTTTAATATCATCCTTGGCGCTTTATCTAATAATTTTGAAGGCCGTTTAATCATCCCGGCAAACACGGTAAATGGCACTATAGAAAATGACGATGCTGCTGTTATTACCATTACCAAAGAAGATGCTGCTGAGGGTGGAAGTAACGGGCAGTTTATTTTTAGTTTCCCTACGGGCTTCACATCAGATAAAGAAACCCTAATTAACTTTAGTTTAGGTGGCACCGCAAACGGAGCTGGGGTAGATTATACGGCAGATCCATTGGCAACAACTATTACTATTCCCGCAAATGCACCATCAGCAACTTTAACTTTAAATATCAATGATGATGACTTGGTAGAATTTACCGAAAATGTAAGTCTTACTGCGGTTACAATAAATAGCGTTTATAGTGGCATCACCCTTAACCCGGTTTTGCCTGTGGTAAATATTACAGATAATGATGTTGCCCAGCTTACTTTAACAGGTATTACAGCCGTAAATGAAGGCAACAGCGGCTCAACAGAAGTTACCTACACCGTAACATTAAACAATGCAACAGTTTCACCCTTCAGGGTAGATTATACTGCAACAGGTATCACGGCCAGTACAGCAGATCAAGATTATTTAGATTTAGCAGGTTTTATAGATTTTTTCGGTCAAGCCGGAGAAAGCAAAACTTTTAAATTATTTATTCGTGGCGACCAAAAAATTGAAGCTGATGAAACTTTAGCTATCAGTTTAAGTGCACCAAGCATCAATTTTGATAACCGCTTAACGGTACAAGGCTCGCCGTTACAACTTAACATCTTAAATGATGATACAGGCACTATCACCATCAGTAGCGAAAATGGTGAAGAAGGTATTAAAGATGGTTTATTTAGGTTTAGCTTGCCAGCAGGTATAACGGCAGACCAAGACATCAACATCAATTACTTGCTATCAGGTTCTGCAACTACAGGGTTAGATTTTACTAATTTACCGGGTAGTATCACCATCAATGCCGGAGCAAATAGTGTGGTTTTACCAGTTCAAATTGATGATGACGCTGTGGTAGAAGGTACAGAAACACTAAGCCTAAGTGCTACTTTACCTTTAAGTATTTACGGTATTACCTTAGCAAACGCAGCTCAAAGTTTAGATATTTTGGATAATGATAGGGCTAAAATTGCTATCAACAATATTAGTGTGCAAGAAGGCAATAGCAGCACACAAACCTTAAACTTTACTGTAAGTTTAGATAAAGCTACCAAGTTACCTTTCAACCTCATTTACAGTACTCAAAATGTTACGGCTACTGCCGGAGAAGATTATGTAGCTCGTATCAATAATGTGTTAAACTTTAATGGCGATGCTAACGAAACACAGAATATTGCCATTACCTATAACGGAGATTTAAAAATAGAGCAAGACGAGGTCTTTAATCTGGTTTTAGGCGCCATTTCTAATACTTTTGAAAACAGATTAGCTTTAGATAACGCAGCATCAGTTGGTAAAGCAACCTTACTAAATGATGATGCAGGAACCATCCGAGTAACAGCATTAAACGGAACCGAAGATGGTACAAAAGGAATTTTTAGATTTAGTTTTATGAACGGAGCAACATCTGATGCGCCAACTGTAATTAATTATACTTTAGGAGGTATAGCATTAGCTCCAGAAGATTATACTTCTCTAAATTTAAATAGCATTACCATCCCGGCAGGTACTTCTTCTATAGATGCCGAGTTAAATATTATTGATGATGCCATTGTGGAAGGCAATGAAATTGTAAGTATTTCGGGCGTAAATGTAAGCACTCCTTATCCGCTAGTGGTTGAAAACACTTTACCAACCCTTCAAATTATAGATAATGATCTAGCTCAAATCAGTTTGAATGCACCACTTTCTATTGTAGAAGGTAATTTAGGCGATGTTTCTTTTGCCGATTTCATCATTACCTTAAACAATGAAACCGCAACATCATTTAATATAAATTTTACTAGCACAGATGATCAAGCTAAAGCCAGCGACCAAGATTATATTCCGCTTGCAGGTATTTTAAATTTCAACGGTACTGCTGGCGAATTCAAAACAGTAAGAATTGCTATCAACGGAGATAGAAAAATAGAAGCCAACGAAGCTTTTAATTTCTTGATAAGTAACCTTAGCACCAACTTTAGCAATAGGTTAAGCTTTGCACAAACCCAAACATCAGCTACGATTTTAAATGATGATAACAGCAATATCACCATCACCAAAGAAGATGGTGAAGAAAGAGCCGATGGTACAAAACCAGCTATCTTCAAATTTAATTTTGATACCGATGTTACTGTAGACCAAAATATCATCATACCTTATACTTTAAGCGGAACGGCAATTGGCCAAGGGACAGATTATAATGGCGATATCAATGGGAATATTACCATTCCGGCCAATAGTAATGAGTTTATTTTAAACCTTCCAGTGAGAGACGACCAAGAAGTAGAACTTACAGAAAATGTAATTATAACAACAGGCTTAGTGGCAAGTTCTTATCCAATTTTGATTAATAATTCGGGCATTTCTTTAGCTATTTTAGATAATGACGATGCTACCTTAACCTTAACTGGTCCGGCTCCTATGAATGAGGGTAATGTAGGCACATCGCCTTTTACCTTTACAGTAAGTTTAAATAAAAAAGTTTCAGCTCCGTTTACTGTAAAATATAAAACTATTGATGGTACAGCTACAACTTCCGATCAAGATTATACCCCAACCAGTGGAAATTTAAGCTTTAATGGTAACGCAGGTGAAACCATCAATTTTACTGTTGATGTAAAAGGCGACCGTAAAATAGAAGCCAACGAGGTTTTCAGTATGTTGTTAGATTCACTATCAGAAAACTTTAATAACCGTTTAACGCTTGTTAGTCCTATTGTAAATGCAACCATTGGTAACGATGATTTAGGAGATATCACGATATCATCCCTAAACGGTAAAGAAACCGGAGCGCAAAAAGGACAATTTATTTTTAGTTTACCAGCAGGTATCACGGTAGATAAACCTATACAAATCAATTATGTATTATCAGGTACTGCTTCTGCAGGGTTAGATTATAACAACCCAGCATCTGGCAGCATCACCATACCAGCCAATAGAAACAGCGCTATTTTAGACATTAATGTTATAGATGATACGCTGCTTGAGGAAACAGAAACAGTTGTACTAAGCGTAAATAATGTCATAAGTGATTATAATGTTCAGATGCGAAGCAGTATAGATACTTTAAGTATAGAAGATAATGATATTTCTATCTTAAGTATTAATGGTCCTTTAAGTATAACCGAGGGAAATACCGGTACCCAAACCCTAACTTTTGAAGTTAAGTTAGACAAAGCTGTGGCATCTAATTTCACGGTTTACTATCGTACACAAGATGCAACGGCTACTTCTACCACTAACGATTACCAGAGTACCAACGGAACTTTAGCTTTTGCAGGTTTAGCCAATGAAACTAAAACTATTACCGTTACCATAAATGGCGATACCAGAGTAGAGGGAACCGAGTTTTTTGAGCTATTGCTAGAAAACCTAAGTCTTTCTTATGACGGTCGATTAAGAATTTCTGGCTCGCCTAGCCGAGGAATTATTTTAGATGATGATAATAATCCACTTAATAAATCTTTAACCATTACTAAAATTGATGGGGAGGAAGGTGCAAATAACGCTTCTTTTAGCATAGCTTTCCCAAGCGGCGTAACTTTAGATACCGATACTGAAATATTCTACACTTTGGGCGGTACGGCAGCTATCAATCAAGATTTTCAAACAGCAACCACAGGTAGTTTAACCATCCCGGCAGGGCAAAATAGTGTCACTTTAAATCTTATCGTTACAGATGATGCCATTGTGGAAGATACCGAAACCGTTTCTCTGATAACAGGTAATATCAATAACAGCAATTATCAAGATATAGTAGTTTTAAACTCGCCATTAACGCTTCAAATTGCCGATAATGATGTGGCCAGTTTAAGTATACAAGCTTCCCAAATACAAGAAGGTGATAATGGAGTGTCTCAAATGAGTTTTGAATTGCTTTTAGATAAACAAACCTCCACTGGTTTTGATGTAAGTTTCCGTACTGCTGATGCTACCGCTACGGTTGTAGACCAAGATTATATTGCCAAAGCAGAAACTATTAGCTTTACAGGTGATGCTAACGAGCGAAAAACCATCACCATCACCATCAATGGAGATATTAATATAGAGCGAGATGAGCAATTTAATCTTATTCTAGAGCCTCTGGCAGATAATTTTAATAACCGTTTAAGCATTCCGATCAATACAGTTACAGGCACTATTCTAAACGACGATGATGCACAGGTAACCATCACCAAAACTGATGGCGCAGAAGGCGGCGTCCCAGCAAGTTTTATTTTTAGCTTACCGCCAAATGTGCTTACAGATGAACCTATCCAAATAGATTATCAACTTGCAGGTACTGCTTTAGCTGCTAGCGTAGATTATGTTGGCGCAAATACAGGTAGTATTACCATAGCACCTTACCAAAACAGTGCTACACTTTCTTTACCTGTTGTAGATGATAGCTTGATAGAAGAAGATGAAACCATAAGCATTAATATAAGCGCTTTAAACACGCTTTATACAGGAGCTATTATTCTAAATCCACTTATTCCAACGGCTATTATCAGAGATAATGACGAAGCTGCATTACGCATAAGTGGCCCTATCAGTGTAAGCGAAGGAAATACAGGTACAACAGCTTTAACTTTTACAGTTAGTTTAGATAAAAATACAGGTAGAAGTTTTAGTATTAATTATACCACTGCTGATGGTAGTGCTACCGTTGCCGGAAACGATTATATTCCACGTAATGGGACTTTGAATTTTGCCGGTAATGCATCAGAAAGTTACCCTATTACCATATTGGTAAACGGAGATAGAAATATAGAGCAAACAGAAGACTTCTTCGTAAATTTATTAGGCTTAACCGATACTTTTAATAACAGACTCAGTGTAATTGGCGCACCAGCCCGCGGTATCATATTAGATGATGATAATATTGCAGCTAATAAAAACATCATGATTACTGCTTTAAACGGTTCAGAAGATGGTATAGATGTTAGGTTTAGATTTAGTTTCCCACCACAGGTAGTTAGTGATGTTGCTACAAGTATCCCTTATGCTTTAACAGGTACGGCAACCAATAATGACTATACAGGCGCTTTAACGGGTACAGTAACTATCCCGGCAGGGCAAAATAATGTGGTGTTAAGCTTACCTGTGGTTAATGATGAAATTATTGAGGGCAAAGAAACTTTAATATTAACTACAGGAGTGGTTATAAACAACAGTTTTAATGGTATTACGGTAGTAAACTCGCCAGCTCAAGCAGAAATTGAAGATAACGATAGCGGTGTTTTAAGTATTCAAAATATAGAGGTTAACGAAGGAAATTTGGGTATAAGCGAAGCCGTATTTACGATTAATTTAAACAAACAAACCAGCTTACCCTTTACCCTAAGCTATGCTACTGCAGATGCTACGGCTACCCTAGCAGATGCTGATTATATAGATGCAAACTCGCAAATAAGTTTTACTGGTAACGCAAATGAAAATAGAATAGTCAAAATTGTCATCAACGGAGATAGAAAACTAGAAGCTGATGAGACGTTAAGATTACTTTTAGGAACGCTATCTCGTACTTTTGAAGGAAGATTAACGGTTCAAAATTCATCTGCAGCAGCTACCATAAAAAATGATGACAATGCTGTAATTACCGTAACTGGCCTTAATGGTGCAGAGGCAGGCGGGCAAGCAGCCAGATTTATTTTTAGTTTTCCTACAGGTATTGTTGCTGATATTCCTACGGTTATCAATTATACTTTAGGGGGTACGGCTACAGCCGGAGATACAGATTATAGAGGTGCTGTAAATGGCATTATCGCTATCCCAGCCGGCCAAGAGCGTGTAATATTAGAATTACCAGTTATAGATGATGACATCGTAGAGGATGATGAAACCATCAGCATCACGATAAATTCTATCAATAGCAATTATATCAATGCTATCAGTCTAAATCCAATACTTCCTGTGGTTAAAATTATTGATAATGATGTTACCACATTACGTATAAGTGATGCCATCAGGATAAATGAAGGCAATAATGGAACTACTCAATTTAATTTCTCTGTTACACTTGAAAAAGCAACTGGTGATAACTTTACTATAAATTATACAACACAGGATGGTACTGCAACCATAATTGATAATGACTATAATGAAACATCAGGAGTTTTAAGTTTTGCTGGAACTGCCGGAGAAACCCGTACCGTTACCGTTTTTGTAAACGGCGATTTAAAACTTGAAGGAAATGAGGATTTTAATTTTATCATTTCTGGTTTAAGCAACAATTTTAATAACCGTTTAACAATACCCATAAATACCAGTAGGGGTACTATTTTAAATGATGACGATGGTATTGTTACCATTTCTAAAATAGATGGAACAGAAGGTTTACAAAATGCCCAGTTTATTTTTAGTTTGCCTCCTGGTGTAACATCAGATCAACCTATCAATATCTCTTATCGTTTAGCAGGTACTGCCGGCGGTAGTGATTATGTTGCAAATCCGGCTACTGGTATCCTTACCATCCCTATAGGACAAAATAATGTAGCTCTTTCCATAAACGTTACAGATGATTTAGTCCTAGAAGAAACCGAAACGGTAGCCATCAACAGCATACAAATATCAAATGTATACAACAATGTAAGTTTAGCACAGCCAGTACCTGTTATCAATATTTTTGATAATGATGTTGCTAACCTTACTATAGCTGGTCCAGCACCAGATTTAGAAGGAAATACAGGACAGAAAACCTTTAATTTTAGCATTACATTAGATAAAGCTACAGATCGCTCTTTCACCTTAGACTATAATACGTATGATATTTCTGCAACAACTGCCAACAGAGATTACGAAAGTCGAACAGGCAGACTGTCATTCGCTGGTTTTGCTGGAGAAACTAAAACCATTGCCGTACCTGTAATTGGCGATATCGAATTAGAAAATAATGAAAGCTTTGGTTTCCGGATTTTTGGTTTATCAACCAATTTTGCAGGAAAAATGATTTTGGGTAACGATGCCAATGCAACCATCTTAAATGATGATATTGGTCCTGTAGCTAATGATGATAGGGTGAGCACTTTAGAAGATACTCCTCTAACTTTCTCTATTACCAATAATGATTTCCATGCTGATGGCATCAATACAGGTAGTGTAAATGTGATTACCAATCCACAAAAGGGAAGGGTGCAAATGATGCAAAACGGCAATGCGATTTATACACCAGGCTTAAATGAATTTGGTTTTGATAGTTTTACATATACCGTAAGAGATGCTTTAGGTAGATTGTCTAATATAGCTACGGTAAACATTACAATTGTTGCAGTTAACGATGCGCCTTTAGCTGTGGATGATGAATTTTATGTAAAAAAAGATAGTACCATAAGAGCAAATGTTGCTTTAAATGATAGCGACCCAGACCAAGACCCACTACGCTTTAGGGTTATACAAAGTACTACCAGAGGTAGTTTAGCTCAGTTTGATGAATCCGATGGCTCGTTTATTTACATCCCTAACCTTAATTTTAAAGGTATGGATAGCTTTAAATATATCATCACAGATCCTTCTGGTTTGAGAGATACCGCATTGGTAACCCTGTTTACACAACCGGTAGTTACAGTGAGCCTTACACCAGCGGCCTCCATATTATTAGAGGGAGATACCTTAACCGTTACTGCAAAACTTAGCGAATCTTTGTTTCAGGACGTAAATTTTGTTTTAAATTTCACAGGGACGGCACAACAAAATATAGACTATACATTAAGTGGTAATTTTGATACGATGATGATTCCTGCAGGAGACACTATCACCGTACAAAAATTTAGCTTACATGCTTTAAAGGATTTTTTAAGAGAAGGACAAGAAACTGTAGAAATAGCAATTACAGCACCAGACCCTGCCGCTTTCGTGAATATTGGAACAGGTACCAGTGTGGTTATAACCGATTTTTATCCAGAGGATAAACCCATTGGACCGGAAGAAAATGGCGAAATAAACCCAGATCCTTACATGTCTCCTAACGGTGATGGATTAGGAAATGAGAAATTTATCATTTATAATATAGAACGTTTTCCAGATAACGAGGTTATTATTTACAACCGCTGGGGTAATGAAGTATATAAAACAAAAGGTTACAATAATAAAGACAACGCCTTTTCTGGATTTTCTAATGTAGGTATTTTAGCAAATAGCCAAACTCCAGTTATAGATGGTGTTTATTTCTTCCTGATTTATACCAAAACAGCAAATCAGGAACAAAAAATGAATAAAGGCTACGTGATAATAAGAAGATAATTTGATTAGAAGTAAAATAATTATTAAGGGTAACACCACCAAGGTTTTTGCCGTAAAAAACCACTTAGAGGGCATTTATTTGATTTAAAATTTCAAATGTTTGATGGTTCCTCTCTTGCTTGGTATGAGGGTATTACTGCTTACTGTATTTCTGATTTTACTGATAATGGGCGTACAAGCACAGCAACAGGCTATGTATACCCAATATATGTTTAATACACTGGCCATCAATCCGGCATACCCAACCTTAGATGAATCTTTATCAGTAACAGCTTTATCCAGACATCAGTGGGTGGGCTTTAAAGGTGCACCCAATACACAAACAATCTCTATACACTCGCCTATTGGTACTAGTGAGACTTTTATTGGGGGTTTACTGATTAATGACCAGATAGGGGAAGTGATTAAAGAAACAGGCGGTTATATTACCTTAGCACAAAGAGTACAAGTTGGTTATGAATCTTATTTATCTGTTGGGGTTAATGGAGGATTAAGCAGCTTTAGAGGTAATTTCTCTGAAAATTACCCTTTTAGTCCAGAGTCTTTTAACGATCCTGTTTTTCAAAATGTAAGTAATCTTAGAGGGAATTTTGGAGTAGGAGTGATGTTATTTTCTAGTAAATACTATGTAGGTTTATCATCTCCTCATTTTTATAACAGAGATTTGTCAGACTTAGGGCAACCCAATATTGCAGGACGTTACAAACCTCATTATCTGTTGCAAGCAGGTTATCTTATCAATTTAAACGATATTTTAAAGTTAAAGCCCAATATTTTGGCTAAATATGTTCACGGTTCTCCTTTACAATTTGATATTAATGCCAATATGTTAGTAAGCGACCGTCTTTGGTTAGGTGTATCGTACCGTACTTTAGACTCTTTTGATGCCATGGCATCTTTCTTCGTTAATCCGGATTTTCAAGTAGGCTATTCTTATGATTTTACCAATACAGCTTTAGCTACTGTACAAAAAGGTTCTCACGAAATTATGGTAAAGTTTAGGATGCCGGTTTTTGGTAGAGACCACACAGCTTGTTATTTTTAGCAATCAAAATTATATTTGTCACATTGAGCGGAGTCGAAATGTTATCTGATATGCTCAGAAAGGCTTCGACTCCGCTCCTGACACAAAATTGTGATTTGAAACAGCCTTTATTGAGTTTCTAAAAGAAGTCTTATTTTTAAAAAATAGCTTCTGCAATTTGTCTGGTTTGTTCTGGCCTGCCCATGGTATAGAAATGTAGAACCGGAGCGCCAAAATCCATCAATTCTTTACACTGTTTAATCATAAACTCGGTACCAACCTGTTTTACATCTTTAGGGTTTTTACAGCTTTGTACAGCTTCGCATAAATCCTCGGGTAAATCTATATGGAATATTTTTGATAGATTAACCAATTGGCTTAATGCGCTTATAGGCTTTAAACCTGGTATAATAGGTACATTGATGTCGTTTTCTCGGCATTTCTTTACAAAATCAAAATACTTTTGGTTATCAAAAAACATTTGGGTAACGATGAAATCGGCACCCATTTCTACTTTCTTTTTCAAATATTTAAAATCTGTAGCTAGGTTTGGCGCTTCAAAATGTTTCTCGGGATAACCCGCTACACCAATACAAAAATCACTTTTATATTCGCTCTCCACATCCTCATGTAAAAACTTACCTGCATTATGGTTTTTAACTTGGGCTAACAAATCTGTAGCATACGCATGTCCGCCTGGGGTAGGTATAAAAGAAGCATCTGCTTTGCGGGCATCGCCTCTTAAAACCAAAACATTATCAATACCTAAAAACTGTAAATCTAATAAGGCATTTTCTGTTTCTTCTTTGGTAAAACCTCCGCATATTAAATGTGGTACGGCATCAATCTTATATTTGTTTAGGATAGCAGCACAAATAGCAATGGTACCTGGCCTTCTTCTGTAAGATAATTTTTCTAGCAGACCGTTTTCTTTTTGTTTGTAGATATAATCTTCACGTAAAGAAGTTACATCAATAAAAGGAGGCTTAAACTCTAGAAGAGGTTCAATAGCATCATAAATCCACTGAATACTTTGTCCTTTAACAGGAGGTAAAAGCTCAAAAGAGAAAAGTGTTTTACCTTTTGCGTTTTTTATATGATCTGTAATTTTCATGTTTGCTGTTCAAAATTATCTATTTGTTTCAGGATTTACCTGTTCAATTTCTTTTTTTTGATGGCTGGTTAAAAATACACCAATAATAACCAAAACAGAACCTAAAAACTCTTGCAAAGTAAAGGCTTCATTTAAGATTAACCAACCTAAAAATATAGTTGATACGGGTCCCACTGTTGCTACAATAGCACCTTTATTTGCTCCAAGAATTCTTATCCCTTCCATTACTAAAAATGTAGGTATTACGGTGCTGATGATGGCTAAAGCAAATCCGTATGCGTAAATGGTCCAAGAATAAGTTAATAATAAGCCGTCTCCTAAAATTAGGTAATGCGCTATCACGTATAAACAAGAAATCATCATGGCAAGGCTATTAAAATTTACCGAACCATATTTTTGGATATACTTACTCCCAAAAACCAAATATAATGCATAAGTGATAGCACTGATAAAAATATAAATAGCACCTTTTATACTATTTGCTGTACTAAAAATATCGTTATTATACACAATAACCAATAATCCTAAATAGGTGATGATAAGTGCTTGAGCAATCTGTAAAGTAATTTTTTTCTTTAAAAATAGGTAAGAAAAAATCACTACAAAAGTAGGATAGCTGAAAAGTATAATACGCTCTAATCCGGCAGTTACGTAAGCTAGCCCCATAAAATCAAATAAACTAGCTATATAATAACCCAACAATGCTAAGCCACAAATGATAGCAATGTCTTTTCCTGATATCTGTTTAATGCTATTATTTGGATTTTTACGATGATTTAAAAAAGCAATAAGCATAAAAAAGGGTAAAGAAATAGCGAAACGTAGCGTTAACAAAGTTAAAGCGTCAACCGGAGCCTCTTGATAAGCCAGCTTAATCATAATCGCTTTCGCGGAAAAGCATATCGCCCCTATCGCAATCAGGAGAATACCTTTTGTTGTATTGATTTGGTTTGGCATTTGGGGTCTAGTTTGTTAGAATCTAGTTGGTTAGTTTGTTAGGAATTAGTTGGATTGCTAGCTGTTTTTTTTTGTGTTTTGGAATCTTATAAATCCGTTTATTAGTTTTCCAACGTGTTCAATGCATTGGAGCGTTTTATTAAAATCGACTTCATTTATAAAATTCAAATCTTTTGAAATATATATCTGCGTTTCAAGTTCATAAAGCGAGCCTCTTGCAATTGATAAAAAATGGATAGTTTCTTTTATGTGTTGCCTTCCACATCCTTCTGCAATATTAGATGGAACAGAAACCACGCATCTTCTCATTTGTGAAATAATGCCAAATTGCTCTTCCTTTGGGAAAGATGCGGTAAGATGATAAATACAGGAAGCTAAATCTTTAGCCTGTTTCCAAACATCTAATTCCGTGTATTTTTGATAACCAGCCATATTCTTAACTTTCTAACCACCTAACCATCTAACCACCTAACCATCTAACCACCTAACCATCTAACCACCTAACAAACTAACCACCTAACAAACTAATACCCCAAATTCGGGTTCAACCACTTCTCGGCAGTTTCTAGGTCTAAGGCTTTTCTTTTAGCGTAATCTTCAACTTGGTCTTTGCCTATTTTACCTAAACCAAAGTATTTAGATTGAGGATGTGCAAAGTAAAATCCGCTTACTGCTGCTGTAGGATACATGGCTAAACTTTCTGTTAGCTTAATGCCGGTTGTTTGTGTAGCATCTAAAAGGTTAAATAAAGTAGCTTTCTCTGTATGATCTGGACAGGCAGGGTAACCCGGTGCTGGCCTAATACCTTGATATTTTTCTTTAATCAACGCTTCATTATCTAATTTTTCTTCCTTAGCATAAGCCCAATAGTCTTTACGAACCATTTCATGCAGCTTCTCTGCAAAAGCTTCTGCCAATCTATCGGCTAAAGCCTTCGTCATGATGCTGTTATAATCATCAAAATCGGCTTCAAATTTAGCTACCAGCTCATCGCAACCTAAACCTGTTGTAACCGCAAAACCTCCAAAATAATCTTGTAAACCTGTTTCTTTAGGTGCTATAAAATCTGCCAAAGCATAATAAGGTTCACCTTTTGGTTTTTCTGCTTGCTGACGTAAAGTGTGTATTTTGATGGTCTCTGGTGTTGTTTCTTCTTGCTCTTTTAACACACAACCTTCTTCTGTAAGTTGATATTGTAAATTAGGTAAAGGCTGATGAATGGTTAATTCAATATCATCATCACCAACAGTTGCGGCAGGCCAGAAACCAAATACAGCCCTTGCTTTTAATAATTTTTCATCAACAATACGTTTTAAAAGAACTTGAGCATCATCAAATAATTTCTTCGCCTCAATACCTACATATTTATCGTCAAAAATTTTAGGATAAGAACCTCTTAGCTCCCAGGTATGGAAGAAAGGAGACCAATCTATATAAGGAACAAGTTCTTCTAAAGGATAATCCTCAATAACTTTAGTGCCTGTAAAAGTTGGTGCAGCGGCAATAGGCTGAGACCAATCTATCTTGAACTTCTCTTTTCGGGCTTCTTCTATAGCAACTAAACTTTTATCAACCTTCTTTTTGTTATAATTATCTCGGGTTGTTTGGTAGTCTTCTTTAAGTTTTTGTTTGTAAGCTGTTTTGGTTTCAGGATTTAATAAATCGCTACAAACCGTTACACTTCTTGAAGCATCTAAAACATGTACAGTAGCGCCTTTATAATGTGGGTCTACTTTTACAGCAGTATGTATTCTTGAAGTAGTTGCACCACCAATTAATAAAGGAATATCAAAGCCTTCGCGTTCCATTTCTTTAGCGAAATGAACCATTTCATCTAAAGAAGGCGTGATTAAGCCGCTTAAGCCGATGATATCAACTTGGTGTTTTTTAGCTTCATCGATAATTTTAGCTGCAGGCACCATCACCCCTAAATCAATAATTTCGAAGTTATTACAAGCCAATACAACACCCACGATATTTTTTCCAATATCATGAACATCGCCTTTTACGGTTGCTAATAATACTTTTCCGGCAGAACTGCTTTCGCCTTCAACTTTTCCTGCTTCTATGTAAGGCATGAGTATGGCAACGGCTTTTTTCATTACCCTGGCAGATTTTACTACCTGCGGTAAAAACATTTTTCCTTCGCCAAATAAATCACCTACAATGCCCATTCCGTCCATTAAAGGGCCTTCAATAACATCTAAAGGTTTGGCGTATTTTAAACGAGCTTCTTCAACATCAGTATCTAAATAATCTATAATACCTTTTATCAAAGAGTGTGATAATCTTTCTTCTACAGTTCCTTTGCGCCATTCTTCATCTTTAACCAGTACTTTGCCTTTATTTTTAACGGTTTCTGCATATTCTACTAGAATTTCAGTAGCATCTGGTCTGCGGTTTAAAAGCACATCCTCAACTTTTATTAAAAGTTCTGGTTCAATTTCTTCATATACTTCCAGCATCCCAGCGTTAACAATACCCATATCTAAACCTGCTTTAATAGCATGGTATAAAAATGCGGAGTGCATAGCCTCACGTACCGGATTGTTCCCACGGAAAGAGAAAGAAATATTAGAAACGCCACCACTTACTTTAGCATGAGGAAGATTTTGCTTAATCCAACGGGTAGCCTCAATAAAATCAACAGCGTAATTGTTATGCTCTTCTAAACCTGTAGCTACGGTTAAAATATTAGGGTCGAAAATAATGTCTTGCGGAGGAAAATTAACCTCGTTAACCAAAATATCATAAGAACGCTTGCAAATCTCTTTTCTACGTTCTAGGTTATCGGCTTGGCCATTTTCGTCAAAAGCCATCACTACGGCCGCAGCGCCATATTGCTTGATTTTATGAGCATATTCTTTAAACTTCTCTTCGCCTTCTTTAAGAGAGATAGAGTTTACGATACCTTTTCCTTGTAAACATTTTAAACCAGCTTCTATAACTGTCCACTTAGAAGAGTCTACCATGATGGGCAGCTTACTGATATCAGGCTCGGCACCAATGAGGTTTAAAAACTTGGTCATGGCAGCTTCAGAATCAAGCATACCTTCATCCATGTTTACATCGATGACTTGCGCACCGCCTTCTACCTGCTGACGAGCAACGGACAATGCACCTTCAAAATCTCCGCTTAAAATAAGCTTAGCAAATTTTGGTGAACCTGTTACGTTGGTACGCTCTCCAACGTTTACAAAATTGGTTTGAGCGGTAATATTAAAAGCTTCTAAGCCTGATAATCTTAAATAAGGCGCTTGTTGCTGAGGTACTCTTGCTGGATGTTGAGCAGCAAAGTTTGCCATTTTTTGGATATGGTCTGGCGTAGTACCACAACAGCCACCAATAATATTGATAAAGCCTGAGGCTAAGAAATCATTTACCAAAGCAGCAGTTTCATCAGGTGTTTCGTCATAAGCGCCAAACTCGTTAGGTAAGCCAGCATTTGGGTAAGCAGAAACAAAAACATCAGCAATTTCTGAAAGCTCTTGTACGTAAGGACGCATTTCTTTAGCGCCTAAAGCACAGTTTAAGCCTATAGATAAAATATCAGCATGCCGAACGGAATTCCAAAATGCTTCTACTGTTTGGCCAGATAATGTTCTCCCAGAAGCATCTGTAATGGTTCCAGAAATCATGATTTCGAGCCTCACCCCCAACCCCTCTCCAAAGGAGAGGTGAGACTGGTTGGCTAACTTATCGTTTAATTCTTTTTCGTAGCGTTTGATAGCAAAAATTGCAGCTTTTGCATTTAAAGTATCAAATATGGTTTCTATCAATAATACATCAGCACCGCCATCTACCAAACCTCTTACTTGTTCATAATAACATTCTTCTAAATAGTCAAAAGTTATCGCTCTAAAACCAGGGTCGTTAACATCCGGAGAGATAGATAAAGTACGATTGGTAGGGCCTATGGCACCAGCTACAAAACGTGGTTTATCAGGGTTTTTAGCTGTAAATGCTAAGGCAACTTCTTTAGCTATTCTAGCACCTTCATAGCTCATTTCATAAGAAAGATCTTCCATCTGATAATCAGCCATAGAAATACGCTGCGTACTGAAAGTATTGGTTTCAATAATATCTGCCCCAGCTTCTAGATAAGCTGCGTGGATGGCTTTGATAACATCAGGACGGGTAATATTAAGTAAATCGTTATTTCCCTTTACATCGCAAGGATGGTTTTTGAATCTTTCGCTTCTAAAATCTTCCTCCGTTAGGTTATAACGCTGAATCATGGTACCCATGGCACCATCTATCACCAAAATTCTCTTTTTTAATTCTTCTCTGATATTCATTTTATCGTATTGCGTAGAACGTATTGCGAAGTGCGAATAAACGTAATTGAATGGTTCTCAATACGCAATACTCACATCTCAATACTCATTAGCTTATTTTGAAAAGTCAGGATTTTTTAACGTTTAGACTTTCACTTATCTTTCCTAGAGTTGCACCCTAAGTAGAATGTAGCACCTTGTAAGCACAGGTTGCTAAGACTTCGCAGGGTCTAATCCCTCCGTCTTTCTCTATAAGCGCTGCAAAAATGATGATATTTTTGCTCAAAAGCAAATATTGTTTAGCCTCACCCTCAATCCCTCTCCGAAGGAGAAGGAAGCGCAGGAGATAGTTTAAGGGATATAAACAACTAAATGATAAAATCCAATGAAGAGCCGGTTGATAAGAGCTCCCTCTCCTTTGTCCCGAAGGGACTCCTTTGGAGGAGAGGGCTGGGGTGAGGCTTTTAACTCAACCTTTTTGTCAACTGTTCTTCAACACGTTTGAAAAACTGTAAAGGTTTTAATTGTCTCCAGCTTAAATCGTCTAACTCGCCTCCAAAATTGATATAATAATCTATGTTATTGGTTTTAAATTCATCAATCACATGAGGTCTAAAATTAACACCTGCAATCCATCCGTCTTCTACATCCTGAAACCATTCTTCATAATAACAATCATCAGAAGAATGGAAATTTAAAACGTTTTCCCCAACCAGAATAAACTTGTTAATACCCTCATCCATAATGCTTTCTAGAATTTCTCTCTTTAAAAGCATAATATCATTGTTGATGGCATCATTCCACTCGCCAATAAATTCTATAATGGCGTATTGGCGGTCATAATCAACAAATAAAACTTTTAGATACAGGGTGTTAGACCCAAAAGTATCCCACTGTGGGTGAAGTAAATAATTATAGATTTGTTTATCGTAATAAAACTCGTTGTATTGGGTTTCATAAAAGGGAGACCTTTCATCCTCTGCTGCTATATAATCATCCCTCCACTTAAAATAAGGCTCTATTTCATGCATAACTATTGTAAAGATGTTAAAAAAGCTTCAACAGCTTTTCTAACGTTTCCATATTTTTTTAATAAGTAAGCTGCTTCCTGTTCGTCTAAACTAGTTTCTTCCATCACCATGCGTGTTCCTCTATCCACAAGTTTATTATTGGTTAACTGCATATCAACCATTTTGTTGCCTTTTACTTTACCTAATTTTATCATCAACGAAGTACTCAGCATATTTAAAACCAGTTTTTGTGCGGTACCTGCTTTCATACGGGTAGAGCCTGTTAAAAACTCTGGGCCAACAATTACTTCAATGGGGTATTTGGCTTCTTTGGCAATGCTGCTTTGGTGGTTACAAACAATACAACCGGTTAAAATGCCATGTTGGTTTGCTGCTTTTAATCCACCTAAGACGTATGGTGTTTCTCCAGAAGCGGCAATCCCTACCAGGGTATCTAATGCGTTAATTTTATAGTCTTTTAAGTCTTCCCAAGCTTGCTCGGTATGGTCTTCAGCAAATTCAACAGCTTTTCTGATAGCGCTATCGCCACCTGCAATAATACCGATAACGGTTTCGAAATCTACACCAAAAGTTGGTGGGCATTCAGAAGCATCAACAACACCTAATCTGCCACTGGTGCCGGCTCCGATATAAAATAAGCGACCACCTTTTTTCATCTTCTCTAACGCAGCGTTAGCCAAATTTTCTATTTGGGGCAATGCTTTTTTAACTGCAAAAGGAACTGTTTGGTCTTCTTTATTGATGTTCTGTAGAATGTCTTTAACAGACATCTGATCTAAATCATGATATAAAGAGGTTGATTCGGTGGTTTTACTCATAACGCATTAAGGTGGGCGTAAATGTCGGTAAATAATCAGTTTTATCGAAAAAAATGTTTGCTTTTATAGATAAATGGTTAACAGGATGTTGTGGTAGTTGAGGATAGCCTGTTAAAGTGTTAAAAATTTAAGATGCTATGAAGTAATTATCCGAATTTATGAATCGAAGAGTGAATTTTTGGATGGGCTATAAAATGGGGAAACTTAGAAAATTGGGAACAGTATTTTTTCTACTATAGGATATTATTTAAGTCTTGTCTACCAACAATTGCCATTATTTCAACCATATCATTACTTATCCTAAAGTAAATGCTATCTGATCCGCAAACACATCGCCTGTAACCTTTCTTAATGTAATCAACCGTTTCAAAAGAAAATGGTGTTTGGGCAATTATTTCAAAGTATTCAAAAAAGATATTAAAATATTTGTCAGCTTGAGAAAGTCCGAATTTTTCAACACCATAATGATGAATACGAATCAAATCTTCTTTAGCTTCAATACTTAATCTATACTTGACCATTAAGTAAAGATTTTGATTGACTTAAAATCTCTTCTTTTGTATCTTCGGTGAAACCACTTTTCTCTGATTGATTAAGTTTCGCTCTAATCCAATCAATTTGCACTTGTTGTTTTCTGGCTTGTCTAATTAAATCGTTGATGAGCTCACTTTTACTAGAATATTCCTGATTTTCTAATTGAGTTTTCAACCACTCATCATTTGGTTTTGTAAAAGATATGCTTTGCCTCGCCATATTTTTTTTATTTTGATGTAAATTTACATCAAATATGAATCAGACACAAATTTTTTAATTATTGGCGCTGACTATTGGTTATGGAATTGCTTAAGATGTTGTATCTGGAAAGTTTTGAAGCCTTATCTTAATAACAACTATTAATTTGCAACTACTGACAAAAGGAGCGTACACATACATGCTCGAATAATATCTTAATTTGCTACACAAATAATGAACCGCTGTATATGAGACCTGTACGTACAGTGGTGTTGTATGAACCTGATAGGTTTAGGAGTAGACTATGATCACGCATACTATTTTATTCGTGTCATAAGAAGGCTTTCTTCATAATTTAAGACAGAATTCATCTGGAGGCAAAACTAGTATCTCACAGTTTTTGAAGTCTTTAATATTGCGGGTAACTATGCAATCTATTTTTTCTATAGATGATGCGCATAATATTTGAATTGCATCTTCAAAGTCTTTGTGCTTAGAACGTAGTCCTTTTTTTAAAATATCAATATTCACAGGTTCAACCGTTAAATAATCCAATAGATTATATAACACTTCACGTAATGCTTTTTCATCGAGATATTTTTTTAGTAAATAGTGGGTCGTAGCAATTGAATGAGAAGAGGTAAATATTTTAATTTTCTTCGCTTCTGCATTACTAAATATCTCGATAGCATATTTACTGAAAGGTCTTCTGTCTGCAATGAGGTCTACAATGATATTAGTATCAAGAAATACCTTTTTCATAAGTGCTTTTTTTCTAAATAAGAGCGTAACTCTTTCTTTTCATCAAAGTTTTTTGGAAGTTTAACTGCTCCTACAATTTTTTTAAGTTTCGGTGAGAGATTATCTTGGTCATTTTCTTGAGTTATGGTCTCCAAATAATTTTCAATAAGTTCAGATAAACTTCTTCCTGTATTTTTGGCGTAAGATTTCGCTCTATCAATAATTGATTTTTCTACTGTTAAAGTTAACTTAGTTGTCATGGTACGTATGTTTTTTACAAAAGTACGTACTCGTCGTTGAAATTCCAAAAGCCACTATTAAAGTTGATTTGTTGTATCTGAGAAGTTCCGAAGATTTTCTCCTAAGCCCATTAAGGCTAAACTCATCCATACACCTTAGCTTCCTATTAAATTATGATATACTAACTCGTAAATCACAGGTTATTTATAGGGTTAATAATATAGTAAGCACCCTGTTATGACCCTGTTAGAACCCTGTTAGTACCCTGTTAGTAGTGGTTTAAATATAATGTTGTTACGATTAAAAATTCTGTTATAGTTGATGCTAATTTACCATCAAGAAAAAATCTAAGATTTAAAAAATTAAGGATACAGAATGGCAATAAACGCCTGAATGTTGTGTCTTGGTTTGGTTAGCTGTGGCATACTTTGATTTCTACAAAAAAAATGATGATTTTTTACAGATAAATAGATAAAATTTCTGTTTTCTAATGGTTTAGTCATTACATTTGTTCCAATAATTCCATGAAATCTTTAACGAAAAACTTTTTATTCTTTTTTTCTGTTCTGCTGATTTTATTTCTTGGTTTTTTCCTGGGGACACAGTTCTCTATTGACAAAAATGGCAATGGTGTAATTGCTTTTGATTTTAGCAAAAGCAATAAAGTAAATCGCATTTTAAACCTTATCAGGAAAAACTATGTAGACTCTGTTAACATAGATTCTATGGAGAATTTAGCTATTCATGAAATTCTCAAAAATTTAGATCCACACTCTTTATACTTACCACCTGTACAAGCAAAAGCACAAACAGAAAATTTAGAAGGTAATTTTGAAGGGATAGGGATTGAATACTATTTACTGTCTGATACTTTGTTTGTAACACAAGTGAGGCCGCAAGGACCGGCAGAAAAAGCTGGTTTGCAAAAAGGAGATAAAATTATTGCCGTTAACGGCGAGTATGTAACCGGAAAGGGTTTGTTGGCAGAAAATGTAATCAGTAAACTGAGAGGGAAAAAGGGCAGCAGGGTAAAAGTAACGGTTATTAGAAACGGTAAAGGCAATATTCAGGAGTTAGAAATTGTTAGAGACCGCATTATCGTAAGCAGTATTGATGTTGCTTATTTGATGAATAAGCAAACAGGTTTTATTAAAATCAGCAAGTTTGGAGCCAATACCGATGAAGATTTTATTGCCGAATTAGAAAAACTCACCAAAAAAGGAATGAAAAATCTGATTTTGGATTTAAGAGGTAATGGTGGTGGTTATCTAACATCGGCTACAGCCTTGGCAGACCAATTTTTACCCGATGGAAAATTGATTGTTTATACCAAAGGTTTACACGAGCCCCGTACAGATTACTTAGCCACTACTGATGGTTTATTTGAGAAAGGTCAGTTGGTAGTTTTAATAGATGAAGGAACAGCATCTGCCAGTGAAGTTGTGGCTGGGGCTATACAAGATTTGGATAGAGGTTACATCATAGGAAGAAGGTCTTTTGGTAAAGGCCTAGTACAAGAGCAGTTTTCTTTTGAAGATGGTTCTGCCATGAATTTAACCGTAGCTCGATACTTTACACCATCAGGAAGATCTATCCAAAAATCTTATGATAAAGGTGTGGCTGATTATAAGGAAGAGCTTAAAAAACGTTTTGAGCGTGGCGAGTATGTTTCTATTGATAGCGCATTAAAAGATTCGGCTTTTGTAAAATCCAATAAACCTTATAAAACGGAAAAAGGTAGGTTGGTATATGGTGGTGGCGGTATCATGCCAGATTATTTTGTGCCTTTAGATACTTCTTATTATAATGCTTTTTATAAGCAGGTCTCAGAAGCTTCTATACTTCAGGAGTTTGTGTACAGAAATCTTATCTATCAAGATATTTTACCTTATAAAAACGCTTTCGAGTTTACCCAAAACTACAAGCTTAGTGATAATCACATCAAAAGCTTAATCAAGTTTATTAAGAATAGAAATATCAAAGCAAAGCAAGAAGATATACTTAAAGCGATGCCTAAGTTTAAGAAAGATATCAAGGCGATATTAGCTCGTTATTATTTCCAGGAAGAAGGCTTTTACCAAGTTGTTAATAATCAAGAACCTTATGTAAATAAGGCTTTAGAACTGCTGAATAAGTAAATCTATTTATTTTACGATACTATCTGCGGTAGCAACAGAATCTGTAGCTACGTTGTCTAGTGCTAAAGAATCTTTTAAAGCATCTTGTAATAAAGAATCTGCTTTAGCCTGATTTAAGGAGTCTATTTGTTCATCTGTTTTAACTTCCTGATGACAAGCAGTACCTGCAAATCCAATAACTAAAGTAATTATCCAAAATAACTTTTTCATCTATTTTATCTTTTTTAAAAGCCCTAAGTGATAGTATACCTTTTATATTTAGCATCATGTTTTTCATGATGCTAAACTTTAGGCTTTATGTTGATTATTTTTGTCTAAAGAATATTTGAATAGGAACACCAGAAAAATCAAAATGTTCTCTCAATTTATTCTCCACAAATCTTTTGTAAGGTTCTTTAATGTATTGTGGTAAATTACAGAAAAAGGCAAACATTGGTGATGAAGCATTAATCTGTGTGATGTATTTAATCTTGATGTGTTTACCCTTTATAGCCGGTGGAGGTGTTTTTTCTATAATAGGTAATAAAATATCATTCAGTTTAGAAGTAGGTATTTTCTTGGTTTTATTTTCAAAAACCTTCACTGCTGCTTCTACTGTTTTAAATATCCTTTGTTTTTCTGTTACCGATGTAAAGATGATAGGAATGTCTGTAAAAGGAGCTATTTTTTCGTGAATTTTAGCTTCAAAAGCCTTTGCTGTTTTATGGTCTTTTTCTATCACATCCCATTTATTAATCACCAATACCAAGCCTTTTTTGTTTTTCTCGGCTAAATGGAAAATATTAATATCCTGAGATTCTATACCTTCTGCAGCATCAATCATTAAAATGACAACATCGGCTTCTTCTAAAGCTTTAATGGTTCTCATTACCGAGTAAAACTCGATATTCTCTCTAACCTTGGTTTTTTTACGCAATCCGGCAGTGTCTATCAACATAAACTCATGTCCAAATTGGTTGTAATGGATATGTATCGAGTCTCTGGTTGTACCAGCAATATCGGTCACAATGTTTCTGTCTTTACCAATTAAAGCATTAATCATAGATGATTTACCTACGTTTGGCCTGCCTACAATGGCAAATTTTGGTAAGCTATCGCTTTCTTCAATATCGTCTTCCAGGTGTTTAGCAACTTCGTCTAATAAATCTCCGGTACCAGAGCCAGACATAGAAGAAATACAATAAATTTCGCCTAAACCAAAGCTGTAAAACTCGGTAGCGTCTGATTGTAGTTGGTAATTATCAACCTTATTTACAGCAACCAAAACAGGTTTATTGCTTTTACGTAAAACGCTTGCAATTTCATCATCTAAATCTGTAATGCCTGTGGTAACATCAACCATAAAAATAATAACGGTTGCTTCCTCAATAGCAATTAAGACCTGCTCGCGTATGGCAGCTTCAAATACATCCTCAGAGTTTGCTACATAACCTCCGGTATCTATAACAGTAAAGTTTTTATTGGTCCATTCTGCAAGGCCATAATGGCGGTCTCTGGTTACGCCGCTCATATCATCAACTATGGCTTTGCGGGTTTCTGTTAGCCTATTGTATAAAGTTGATTTTCCCACGTTCGGTCTCCCGACGATCGCTACTATATTACTCATATCTGATTGTTTTTCCCAGCCTTATCTTGCCGGCATAATTTTTTAATGGGGCAAAGGTAGCTAAAAAATCCCGAACGCCGCTGAGGCACCTTGCTTATACCCTTGGTTTTAAGTCTTATCTTAATTATTAAAGCCCATAATAGTAACAATTTTGCTGTATGGTGTAATTTTAAGCGAGATTAATAGTTTAAATAAAAATTTAAAAACATATTCGTTATTTTTCCGAAATCTAAAAATTAAAATCATATATGAGAACTATAAAAAGGCAGGTGATGAAGACGATAGGATTACTGGCGCTGTTAGTAATGCCGGCCTTTCTTCAAGCACAAAAGACAGAAAAAACAGACTGGTACAACAAAGATTTACAAAAAGATGGCTCTTTTGGGATAAGTGCAGACAAAGCTTATCAGGAAATTTTGAAAGGTAAAAAATCTACCCCGGTAATTGTAGCTGTTTTAGACGGTGGAGTAGATACTACCCATGAAGATTTAAAGTCTGTCTTATGGCAAAATAAATTAGAAATAGCAGGTAATGGTATAGATGATGACAAAAATGGCTATGCCGATGATTTGCGTGGGTGGAATTTTATGGGTTCTGCTAAAGGAAATGTAGAGTTTGACAATATGGAGTTGGTAAGGGTTTTATTAAGGGATATGGAGAAATTTGATGGAAAAGACTCTAACCAAGTACGTAAAGCAGAATTACCGGCTTTAAGGGCTTATCAAAAGAACCTGAGTATTTATAATCAAAAAAAGCGTAAAGCAGAGCAAGAGTATTTTATGCTATACTCTGTAAAGAAAACCGTTGATTCTCTAATAGCCTTTACAGGTAAAGAAAAGCCAACTTTAGAAGATTTTAAAGCTGTAAATCCCACTTCTAAACAGCAAGAACAAATCAAAAAACTCATCCTGATTAATATGAAGGCTAGTAAAAGTGATGACTTTCAGGATTTTTATGAGCAAGAGTTAGCTAAAGGTGTAAAATATTATTACGAGCAATTGTATTATCACCTCAATATGGCTTATAATTCTAGAACCATTGTAGGTGATAATTATCAAAATAGCTACGAAAAAAGCTATGGTAATTTAGATGTGATGGGCCCCGATGCTGAGCATGGAAGCCATGTAGCCGGTATTATTGCTGCCGATAGAACTAACAATAAAGGCATTAGAGGCGTTGCAGATCATGTAAGTATTTTGGCTGTAAGAACAGTGCCTAATGGAGATGAAAGAGATAAAGATGTAGCTAACAGCATTATTTATGCTGTAGACAATGGCGCAAAAGTTATCAATATGAGTTTTGGTAAAACCCATAGCTGGGATAAAGAAGCGGTAGATAAAGCGGTACAATATGCCATGAAAAAAGATGTTTTACTGGTACATGCTGCTGGTAATGATAATAAAAATCTCGATTTAGAACGTGTATACCCTAACAGGTTTTTTGGTAACGGTAAAACTGCCCAAGCATGGATAGAAGTTGGTGCTTCTGATGCTAAAAATGATAAAACCTTAAAAGCCAGTTTTTCTAATTATGGTAAAACAACCGTTGATGTTTTTGCACCTGGTGTTGATATCAATTCTACCGTACCGGGCTCTTTATACAAAGCAAATAGTGGTACCAGCATGGCGGCACCTGTAGTAAGTGGTTTAGCGGCTTTAATAAGATCTTATTATCCTTCCCTAACAGCTGTACAGGTTAAAGATATCATCATGAAATCTGTGGTAAAAGTTAATCAGGATGTAGAATTTTTAGTTGACGGGAAAAAAGTAAAAATGCCTTTTGCTGATTTAAGTATTTCTGGTGGAATTGTTAATGCTTATCAAGCCTTGAAATTGGCTGAGACTTATAAATAGGCTTCATAATTTAACAAATGATTAAACCCAAGAATAGAAGATGTTTGCACTTTCAGATTCTTGGGTTTTATTATAAATAGAAAGATGTTTTTAGAGCGCAGCGCAGCCAGAGATATAAATTTTACACAGATTAAGTACTTTTTAATGTTCTATTTTTGGAAAGTCTGTATAGTCTTTGATATACTTTGTGAAATCTTGTCCAGAACACTCCACTTTCCCTTTATGATAAGAAAAATAAAATGTGATGTTTCCTTTTGCTTCTGAACCTACTTTGTTATTTTCAAAATGGTCAGGTAAATAATCTTGTCTAACTATAACAGGTTTTGACCACTCATCATTATGCCTAACAAGAAATATATAGTGAACCAAAATATTAGAAATATTACGCAGATTTTTAACAGAGACACTGAATTGTCCGCTAAAACTCCCTTGTCTTACTGTAGAAGTTGAAGTTTTAACTTGAACTCGTCTTAATGTGCCATTGTCGTCTTGAACAACAAAAATATCATCTCCAATATCAACCTCTGGAATGGCAACATTCCATCCCAACATTAGAAACTCCGACATTACATTTAGGTGTCCAGCCTTACCTAAGTATTGATTAAATTTTTTCGTCACGAGGTGTTAATTTATGTAAGATCTTTCCTGTTTGTGTGTCAATGAACAAAATTTCACCAAATTGATTTAAATCGTTTTCATTGTCAACGCCCAACAAAGCTGGATAAATATGGCTTTCAAGCTTACTTACATAAAATTCAAAATCGCTTTTTGTGTCATACCCAACGAAAATATTATTAGCTGGATAGGCATTAGGAAAAAGTCTTTTAATTAAATCTCGAATGGATGGTGTAATACTAAATGAGTATCCATCCATTTGCTTATTTACATTTATTTTGATTGCTTCCATGGTCAAAAAGTATTGTGTGTTAAAGATAAGAAAATTATAACTGAAATGAGGTTTCGCTAGCATTAAAGGCAATTGTTCTTTTTTGTATTCAGCTAGGGTTTAATACAATATCCTATCTCATACAATTCCTTTAATTAATCAGTATATCGAAGTTTTATGATTTCTATTTTTTTAGCTTAAAACCTTACTTTTACTATTCATAAGTACAAGAAGATAGATGTTAAGAAGAGTATGGTTTTTATTACTGCTTACTGTCCAATTACAGGCACAGGAAAAACCTTATCAACTTAAATTATCAGGATTTCCTGAGAAACATCAATCCCGTTTAGCAGATGCTTATGCAGACTCTTTAAGTACCATTAAGGCTGTAAATACGGTTATCAATCAATTACAGTTTAAAGGTTATTTTAACGCATCAGTTTTAAAATATTATTGGGATAATAAAGTGTTGCATGTTACCATGGAAGCAGGTAAGCCCTATCAAATGGCAAACTTAAGTAATGGTAATATACAGCCACAAGTTTTAGCAGAGATTAAATTTAGAGAAAAATTTTATCAGGACGAACTTTGGGATATTGGTCAGATAAATTCGGTTAAGGATGATATATTAAATTGGTACGAAAATCATGGTTATCCTTTTGCACAGGTTTGGTTAGATAGTATCAGCATCCAAAAGGAAAAAATAAGTGCAAAACTTTTTAGCATTCCAGGTACGAAAATTACCATTGACACCTTAAGGTTGGTAGGTTCTGCAAAAATTAATCCTAAGTATTTACATGCTTATCTGGGGTTTAAAGAAGGCGATTCTTATGATGAAACAAAAGTTATCAATATAGATAAACGCTTACAAGATTTATCTTTTGCCAAACAAGTTAAAGCTACAGAAATAATTTTTTCTGACGAATACGCTAAAATTAACATATTCTTAGATAAAGAGAATGCTAACCAATTTGATGGCGTTATTGGTTTCTTACCTAACAATACAACTGGTAAATTACAATTGACAGGAGATTTTAAGCTTAAATTACAGAATGCTTTTAAGCGTGGGGAGTTGCTAAACTTTAATTATCGCGGTTTACCGGCTCAATCTCAAGAACTTAATTTAAGCTTTGATTATCCCTACCTCTTAAATACTCAAATCGGTATATTTTCTAATATATCTTTTTTTAAGAGAGACAGCAGTTTTCTAAATCTTAATGCTCGTTTAGGTTTTGCTTATCAATATCAACTTGATAAAAGCTTTGGTTTTTTTGTAGAAAGTTTTACAGGCAATCAAGTTGCTAATGGGCTTAATCAAACTACCAATACAGCAGGAAATATCCGTACCATTTATTATGGTCTAGAAACAAATATCCAAAGCTTAAATAACAACATTATACCAACTAAAGGGTATAAAGTTTATTTAAACTTTGGCGCTGGTAAAAGAAATTTATCATCAGATACAATTCCTGTTAATGGGCGTAGTCAGTTCAAAATTCAGGCTGATTTAAATTATTATATTTATTTAAGTAAGCGGTCAAATATTTACCTGCATAACCAAAGTGCGTTTATAAGTGGTGATAATTTATTTGAGAATGAGCTTTTTAGAATAGGTGGCATTAAAACTTTTAGAGGTTTTGATGAGCAATCATTATTAGCAAGTACTTATAGTATTCAAACTTTTGAGTATAGATTTTTTTTAGAGCAGCGCTCTTTCTTGAATCTGTTTTATGAACAAGCTTATCTTCAATCAAATATCAATGCAAATCAACTAAAAGATTACCCATTTAGTTTTGGTGCAGGTTTTACTTTTCAAACTAAAGCGGGTATTGTATCTTTAAATTACGCTTTAGGGAAACAACAAAATAATCTTTTAAATTTGCAGAGAGGTAAAATCCATTTCGGTATTGTAAGTTATTTTTAATGTTGAAGTTTAGCTGTGTTTTTGTATGGTGTTTATGTTTAGCGTTTACGGTTCAGGGTAAGTTATCACAAGATAGTTTATCAAAAAAAACAGATAGCCTTAAAATAGCACAGTTTCAAAACTGGCGTCTTCAAGAAGCTCTGCTTAAAGCGCAACAAGCTAAAATAAGAGACTCTATTACGTGGTATTATTTAAATCCAAACCCCAAACGCGAAAATCTTTTTGTGCAGCAAATGCTCAAGAAATATGTGATAGCAGATTTGTATACCCATATTTTTGATGCAAAAAAATCAAAGAACGCAATATACGGCGTGGGTAAAACTATAACCAAGCTACATTACTGGGTTCTTTTTGTGATGCTAGGCTTATTGCTCTTATTTGCACTTTTAAAAAGGATATTTAGTAAAGAAACCGAGATGGTTTTCTCTGCTTTTTATGACAATAGAATACTGGCGCAAATAAATAAAGAAGAAAATATCTTTACTTCTTGGTTTTTCTTATTCTCTTACTTGCTCTATTCGTTAATTACAGGGTTATTTTTATACCTATTTATCGCTACACAAGGTACAGGCGTTTCTTTAACAGGCTTTTCGTTATTTTTAAGTGTCTCTTTTTATTTAGGTCTTTTTCTTGGTGTTAAAATATTGCTACTCAGGTTTATTGGGTTTGTTTTTGAGTTGGGTAAATTAGTGAGAGAATATGTTCATATCATTTACATTACTTTTTTTAATGTGGCCATACTATTTATTCCGCTCACGATCATTCTTATTTTAACGGTATATAAAGACAGTAATTGGATATTAGGTATTGCCGCAATGCTATTAAGCATCATTTTAATCGCTCAATTTTCAAGATTAGTAGTTCAAATCTTATCTAATTACAAACTTTCAAAGTTTTATTTAATTCTTTATCTTTGCGCCTTTGAAATTTGTCCAGTTTTAATCGTCATTAAGGCACTCAATATATAAAAGGAAGTTTATGCAATCTCAATTGGAAGACAGAAAGAAGAAGGTAAAAAGCATATTAGTTACTTTACCCGAGCCAGAGAGCAAAAAATCACCGTATTTTGATTTAGCAACTACTTTGAATTTAAAGATTGATTTTAGATCTTTTATCCATGTTGAAGGTGTTCCGGCAAAAGAAGTTAGAAAAGATAAAGTAAACCTTCCGGATTTTTCTGCTGTTATTCTTACCAGTAAAAATGCAGCCGATCATTTTTTTAGAGTTTGCGAAGAAATGAGGTATGAAGTACCTGCAGATTTAAAATATTTTTGTATATCAGAATCTATAGCACTTTATCTTCAAAAATATATACAATACAGAAAGCGAAAAATCTTTTTTGGCAAGCAAACACCAAAAGATTTGGCTGATGTACTTAAAAAACATAGTGGAGAAAAATTCTTGTACCCTTGTTCGGATGTTGCTGCAGAAGCAACCGAGGTTTTTTTAAGGTCTCAGGGGATTGATTTTACACCTGCCGTTTTATTTAAAACTGTGGTGTCAGATTTATCAGATTTGGCTGAGGTATATTACGATATTCTTGTTTTCTTTAGTCCTTCTAGTGTGCAATCATTGTTTACAAATTTCCCCAATTTTCAGCAAAATAATACTCGTATTGCCGCATTTGGTGCTACCACGCAAAAAGCAATATTAGATGCTGGTTTAATACTAGATATTGCCGCTCCAACACCACAGGCCCCATCTATGACCATGGCTATAGAACAATACATCAAGTCTTTAAAATAGGATGGACTAAATTTTGATACCTACCCAAACAATAAAAGTGGTTACGTTTTTTTGAAACTTTATACTAATAGCGCCGTAATACGGTACTAAAAGCATTCAAAGCTAGGCAGAAAATAGGTTAAGAATACTTAAGAAAGTCTTTTTTGACTTTATCTATAGCGTTATTTATTTGACAATAAAATGTTTTAAATAATTTTTTATTTTCAAATGGCTAATTTCTGTATATTAGAAACGTTTTTTGTAGCATTAAAAAAGAAAATAGAAGAAAACACGTATGAAGAGAGTATACTTATCATCCTTGATAGTATTATATATGGCTTTGGCAGGATGTAGTAGTGGGGGGCAAGGAGAGCTCATAGGCATCAAGGGAAAACCTTACAAGCAAGAGTTGCCATTTGGCATGGTTTACATACCCGCTGGTACATTTGTGATGGGGCAAGTAGATCAAGATGTTACTATTTCTCAGTTCCCTCAAAACAAGCAAGTTACCATTTCTGCCTTTTATATGGATGAAACAGAAATTTCTAACAGCGAATATAAGCAGTTTGTAAACTGGGTTCGAGATTCTATAGCTATAAATAGGCTAGGTACCAAAGCAGAAAAGTATATGCTTAAACCTAAAGGTAAAAGTGCTAACAACACCGATAAATATATAGATTGGAAAAAAGTTGGAACCGGAAAAAAAGGTTTATGGTCTGATAAAACGCTAGTAGAAGATCTTGAAAAAAACATGTTCTATCAAGGTAATGAGAAATTCTTCAACAAGAGAGAACTTAATGTAGAGCAGTTAAAATATAGTTATGCTTGGATAGATTACAGAAAAGCAGCAGATAGCCGTGGCGCCAGAGATCCTAATTTAAATAAAAATGGTATTTCTATAACAAGAGATAATTTTATTATAAAAGAAGAAGTTTATATCTATCCTGATACATTGGTTTGGATTTCAGACTTTTCTTATGCGCAAAATGATCCTATGGTAAAAGGATATTTCTCTCATCCGGCTTTTCTAAATTATCCTGTTGTTGGCGTAAGCTGGAAACAAGCTAAAGCATTTTCTGTTTGGCGCTCCAGATATAATGAAGCCTATAAAGCGTCTAGAGGATTACCTTCCAGACTAGATTATGATTTACCAACCGAAGCTCAATTTGAATATGCTGCCAGAGGCGGTAGAGTGGGAACCAGCTACCCTTGGGGAGGTCCTTATATTAGAAATGCTAAAGGCTGCTTATTGGCGAACTTTAAACCGGGTAGAGGTAATTATATAGATGATGGTGGCGCAACAACTGTTGCTGTTAGGTCTTATTTTCCTAACGATTACGGACTTTATAATATGGCAGGTAATGTTGCAGAATGGACAAGCTCTATTTATAATGATGTGGCTACGGCTTATGTTAATACTTTAAATCCTTCTTTTGATAGGGCTGTAAAAGAAGGAGATCCAGATTATAATAAAAGAAGAGTAATCAAAGGTGGGTCTTGGAAAGATATTGGGTATTTCTTACAAAACTCTGCCAGAGCTTACGAATATCCTGATTCTGTAAGATCTTCTATAGGTTTTAGATGTGTAACACCTTTTACAGGTAGAGACATTGCAGACAAACCGAACAAAAACAAACCTTACTAAATTATCAAAACACACTAAATCTAAAAATCCAAAACGTATTTAAAATGGCTCAAAAGAAGAAATTCAAAATCACACTTGATGCAATTATATCATGGGGTGCTACCGTTGTAATTATTGGTGCGATGTTTAAAATTTTGCACTTACCAGGTGGTGCTATCATTATTGGTATTGGTTTAGGTACAGAAGCCTTACTTTTCTTTATTATGGGTTTTGTTCCTCCTCATAAAGACCCAAAATGGGAGAAAGTTTATCCACAGCTATCAGAAGATTATGTTGGTGATTTACCAGATATGAATAAACCTGTTAAATTAAATGAGTTAGAAATAAAAGGTGGTGCAGCAGGCGGTGGAAGTTTCTTGCCAGACCTAAAAATAGGTGATGATGTTACAACTAAAATAAAAGAAGGTTTAGAAAACTTTAGTAATAAGGTAGCTGCTATCTCTAATGCAGCTGATGCATCTGTTACCACTAATGAATTTGCAGGTAAGTTAAAAGAAGCTTCTGCAAAAGCTGGGAATTTAAGTTTAGCTTTTGACCAAGCTGCAAGTGGTGTTAGCGAAATTGCTCAAGCTGCCCAACCATCAAAAGAGTATCACCATCAAATTAACAATTTGGGTAAAAATATTTCTGCACTTAATGCGGTATATGAATTAGAGTTGCAAGATTCTAGTGCTCATTTAAAATCAATGAATAAATTCTATCAGAACCTTTCACAAACCATGCAAAACTTTAATGAGTCTTTGGAGGATTCTAAGCAGTTTAAAGAAGAGGTGGGTAAGCTATCTAAAAATTTATCTAGCTTAAATGCGGTTTATGGTAATATGCTTTCTGCTATGAACCAGCCTAGAGCTTAATACGAGTTCATCATACAATTTATTCATCTGATCACTTAAAATAAAAACAGCATGGCAGGCGGTAAAGAAACCCCGAGGCAGAAGATGATTGGTATCATGTACCTTGTATTAATGGCTATGCTAGCCATTAACGTATCTGATACCATTTTGAATGCTTTTTCTACAATAAATAATAGTTTAAAAACATCAACAGCCAACGTTAACGCAAGTTTAACACAATCTGTTTCTGCTTTTGAACAAACAAAGCTTAAGGAAAACCCTGAAAGAGCAAAACCTATCCTAGATAAAATAAAACAAGTACAAGCAGTTGCTGCCGAACTAAACACTTACATAGATGCCGTTAGAAAAGAATTAGTAGAAGCTGGCGGTGGTATTGTTCCAGAAACTGGTGAAATAAAAAATAGAGATGATTTGGATGTTTCTCCAAGAATTATGTGGGCAGAAGGCAAGAAAGATAAAGGGAAAGGATATTTACTGCAAACAAAAGTAAACGAGACGAGAGATAAATTATTAAGTCTTCTTGATCCTCGTGACAGGGCATCAGTATCTTTTTCTTTAGAGGCTAAAGATCCAGAGAAAAGAACAACTTCGGGTACTAAAGCAGATTGGGTACAATCTAATTTTGGTGAAGGTACACCAGTTACAGCATCTGTAACGATACTTTCTAAAATAGAAGCTGATGCAAAAAACGCTGAAAATGTTATCGTAAGAAAGCTTTTGTCTAAAATGGATGAAGCTTTGGTGAATTTAGATGCTTTTGCTGCAGTTGCGGTAGCACCTACGTCTTATGTTATACAGGGGCAGCCTTACACAGCAGAAGTTTTCTTAACGGCTTATGATTCAAAACAGAATCCTGATATTGTGGTGAATGGTTCTAGGTTAACCACTAAAGATGGTAGAGGTGTTTATAGCGTAAATACCAATAGTGAAGGGGAGTTTAAATGGAAAGGTACCATAAGAGTAAAACAAACTGATGGTACAGAGAAGATTTATGAAACTCCGGAGCAAACTTACCGTGTAGCAAGACCATCAGCTGTTGTTTCTCCAGATAAAATGAATGTATTTTATATTGGTCCGGATAACCCAGTTTCAGTTTCTGCCCCGGGTATAGCTAAAGAGAAGTTAAAAGTTAGTATGACAGGTGGTAGCCTTTCGGGCGGAAATGGTAAATATGTGGCCAGAGTTAGCGGTGGTTCACAAGCAACGATTACCGTATCGGCAGAAGTTGCACCGGGTAAAACTCAGGTTTTAGGAACTACCAACTTCAGAATTAAAGAAGTACCTCCTCCAATTGCAACGTTTGCAGGTAAGGCATCTGGTACCATCAGTGCTTCTGCTGCAAGAAGTACAGGGAAGTTAGAGGCAGAATTAAGAAATTTTGATTTCGACTTTAAATATAAAATAAGCAAGTTTACGCTTTACGTTCAAAAGCCAAGACAAGATGCTATTATCCTACAATCAAGTGATGATAATTTCTCTGGTCAGATTAAACAAGTTATTGGAGGTTTAAACCCTGGTGATGTTGTTTATTTCTTAAATATATCGGCAGTTGGGGAAACAGGTAAGACGGTTGCTTTAGAAACACCAGTTAGTATACAAGTTGGTAGATAATACTACCTTAAATAATTTTGGTATGAAAAAAATAATTTTTTCTTTTTTGGTAGCTTTAGTTAGCACTTCTGTAGCCTTAGGGCAAACACCCGGTGCTGCACAAACTACTACTCCGGCAGTTGCGCAGAAGAAAAAGAAGGCCATTGTTAGATCTATTCATGATTTTACAGATTCTGTGAAATACGATAAAAATATATCTAAAGATAGTATTAAGTGTGCGCCAGAGATGCCAAAAGTTAAGGCAGATGATGTAACCTACAGCAAGAGAGTTTGGAGAGATATTTTCTTTGTAGAAAATGCAAACAAGTTTCTTTCGGCGGCAGAGCCTAAGAAAAATATCATTAGAATTATTTTAGATGAAGTGCGCTCTCAAAAAATGGAGGGTTACAATAATGATAAATTTGAACTTGATGTAGATAGCGCAACCATAGACGGTACATTAAATACACTAGGTATTATCAGTGATGAGGAATTTAGCGATTACGAAAAGAATATCAAGTTTGGTTTAAGAATCATGGAAGACTGGTATTTTGACAAAAACAGATCAGAGTTTAAACCATTTATTATTGGGATAGCTGTTATTGTTCCTAATACTGTAAACTTAAATACCGGTCCTGCTTTACCTGGGGCAGGTGGTGGCGCTACTCCTGGCGGTGTTAGCAATTTAGGTGAGCTTTTAAACAATATGCAGCCTGTAGTTTGGATTAATTACCCATCTGTAAGAGAGCGATTATGCAAATACATTGTTGCGCATCCAAATGATAAAATCAAATATAGTTTTGATGACATCTTCCAGCTAAGATTTTTCAGTAGTGTTATTACCAAAGAATCTACTCCGGAAGACATCAGAATTAAAGACCGTAAAGATTTAGCTACTGGTATTGATAAGTTATTAGAGGCAGAAAGAATAAAACGCTCTTTAACACAGTATGAGCAAGATTTGTGGGAATATTAATCTCTTTTAAGAATGAAGAGATCATATCAATAAATCACCATTATTTTTAGATGAAGAGGAGTCGAAGTATTTTTTGAGCATTTCAGGAAATATTTCGACTCTTTTTCCTTTTCTGTAATATTTTAAAATCAGGTCTTCCTAGACAAAGCATTCCAGCCTTATAGGCGGCCAATCCTAGGCAATTTTTTCTTAAAAAATTCCTCAAAAAACGAGAAACGAATTCGTGAATACTTTAAAAAAGCAATGAATTTATACTAAGAATTAACTTGAATTATCCGTGTATACTCGTATATATCCAGATAATAGTTGTCTTAATTCTTATAATTGTTTGAGTTTTAGATTAGATAGTGAAAATCGTATTGTAGACACAGTAGCAAATGAAAAGCTATTAAAATTGAGTATGAAGCATATTTTTAAATAAAAAGCTCTTTGAATCATTTGAAAATTTAAAATGTAATACTAAATTGTAACTTAATCGAAAAATATGCGCTATAGGATAGCGGATATTTACTAGTTAGCGGTCATTGTAAGACGACTACTCCAACAACAAACAACGTGACAGAAAAACTAAAATATTATCTTAAATTAAACACAAATCTTGACGACAATCAAATCGACAAAATAGCAGCTTGCTTTAAGTTAAAGACTTTCAAAAAAAACACGATTTTACTTTCAGAAGGAGAAATTTGTAAAGAACTATATTTTGTGCATAGTGGTTGTATCCGGACATATTTCATAACCAAACAAGGACACGAAAAGACAAGGTATGTGGCTTTCAATGGTTCCATTGCGAGCTCAATTTCAAGTTTCATTTCCCAACAGCAATCTTTTGAATTTGTTGATACGCTTGAATATTCAGAACTATATTCTATAAATTATAGAGATTTTTACCAATTAGTTTCTGACTTTCCGCAATGGGAAAAGTTTTATCGAACACTTTTAGAAATGGCTTATTTATATCAAAACAAAAGAATAAAAAACCTTGTCACACTTTCAGCAAAACAACGCTACGACAGACTAATGGCTGAAAATCCAATTTATATTCAACGCTTATCAAATAAAATACTAGCCTCCTATCTCGACATCACACAAGAAACATTGAGCAGACTTAAATCAAAATGACCTTTTTGACCTATATCAATGCACAGGATTTTTAAATATTTTAATATTGTGCTTCACTTTAAAAACAATTAAGATGCAATTTGACACAAACAACAAAGTTGTAAAATTATGTGCTCAAGGAATGGAGCTTGAAGGGCAAGGACGAAAAATGGAAGCACTTAAACTTTTTCAGCAAGCCTGGGACGAAGCATCAAATGATTTCGAAAAATTTACATCAGCACATTATGTAGCCAGACATCAAGAGAATATTCAAAATAAATTAAAATGGGACGAAACAGCTTTAAATTTAGCTTTGAAAATAAATGACGAGAATGTTAAAGACATATTACCATCACTTTATTTAAATATTGGCAAGTGCCACGAAGACCTTAACGACTTACAAAATGCAAAAATCAATTATGATTTAGCTCTTTCATTTTGCAATCTATTGCCAGAAGATGGTTATGGAAATATGATAAAAGGTGCAATTATAAATGGACTCGACAGAATTAAATTGTGAAATTATAGAAAATAACGAAAATATGAGAAAAGTAATTGCAGCAATCAATATGACACTTGACGGTGTTTGCGACCATACGGTAGGAATAGTGGACGAAAAACTTCATCAACATTATTCTGACCTAATAAATAATGGTGGGGTTATTTTATACGGACGTACAACTTTTGAACTAATGAAGTTTTGGCAAACCTTATTGCAAAATCCATCAGGAAAAAAATCAATGGACGACTTTGCAATTTCAATAGACAAAATTCAAAAACTTGTTTTCTCCAAAACTCTAAAAGACACAAGCTGGGAAAGTGCGAAAATTTCAGACAAACCGCTTAACGAAAAACTCATTGAACTCAAACAACAAGCAGGAAAAGATATTTTAATTGGAAGTCGAAGTTTAATTATTGAATTATTGAACAGTAATCTTATTGACGAATTTCAAATTTGTATTCATCCAATAATTGAAGGCAAAGGATTACCATTATTTGACCAAATAAAAGAACAAATTATTTTGAAACTTATAAATACAAAAATTCTTGACTCTGGTGTTACGATATTTTACTATCAACCGACAACGGATAAAACAACGAACCGCTAACAGCGTGTATAAGAAATAGCGGGTTAAGTGCTAGGTCAAAGGTAAATGCTTTTAATAAAAGTCAGTACCAATTTGAAAATGAAGTGCTTTAAAACCGCTACTTCTCATACACGCAAAACGTCAAACTGTCTAAAAACCTCAAAATTGAAATTCCATATACGGACACCTATCTTACAAAATTCTTGTATATTCAATTCTCAGCGATTAGATTTAGGTTTTTAGACGAACTGACGTTAGCGGTAATTCTAAATACGACAATACAATGGAGGAAAATCTAATCTTATGGTGGAAAGAACTAAATCACAATCAGAGAAAAAATTTGATTGCAAATTTTGACTTTTTCACAAATAACATTGAGATAAAACCTTATAATGAGTTGTATAGTCAATATAAAATGGCATTTGGTAAAGGGATAAGAGAACGACTGGATGATTTTATCGTAGATGAAAAAAGTTTATTGGAATTAACCCAAATCACTAACTTAATTATCAATCACAACTCATTCCTAGACTTCACCAATCTAACAGCATTTACTAATCTAGAAAACTTATATTTTTCAAATAACACTGTTGAAAATTTAGATACTTTAAAAAATATAACCATCAAAAGACTTACACTTTCTTGTTCAAAACTTAAGAATCTAAACGGAATTGAAAAAAATGAGAAACTCGAAAATTTAAAATTGATATATTGTTATGACTTAGACAATCTAAATATTTTGACAAAATGCCCTAAATTAAATAAACTTGATTTATCATATTTAGGAAGTCTAACATTGTTTGACGAACTCTTCAACATTGATGATATCATTATAAATAAAAACATCATTTATCCAAACGATATAGAATATACCTTATATAAATCGAAATACGAGAATTATAGACATAAACTCTATAAATTTAATGAAGAAGAAACGCAATTTATTTTGGAAAATGCAAAAGATAACCAGAGAAAAAACTATGCTGGTTTAATTTTATCCAAAAAGTATTCAGTTTATATAAATGAGTTTACAGAATGGACGCTTAAAAGAACTACCGCTAACAGCACCTTGCCAAAAGCGGGGCGAACGTGGTTACAGAAACTTTTCGGCTCTGAATAAACATTAATCGTAGCTTGACAGATGGTGCTCCGAAAGCCCCGCCTTCGGCAAGCTGCAATACGTCAAACTGTCTAAAAACCTTCTTAGCTTTTCCACAGGAAATTAAAAAGTATAGTGCTTATGTTATGCTGCTTTTGTTGTTTTGAAGTATGAAATTCATCATAGGAATAGAATAGATAGAAACCAAACCGAGTTTTTTTGCATAGAGCAAGCCATATTGTATTTCAAAAACTCAAACTAATAAAAACCACGAGATTTATCTAAAACCTCGTGGTTTTTATTTATCTTTAAATTCTCAAAATATTTTGAATCTAAAATGATTGAACGAGCGCCACAAATTGAAAAAACAGACAAAACTATATCACTTATGGTTAAGTTTCAGATGGGTGGAAATCTACAGAAAATACAAGATGAATATTTTTATTGGGACATCATAAAATATAAAGCTAAAGACTGTACTCCTATAGAACTGTGGAGTGCAATAAAGCTATATCGATTTCTGAGAAGAAAAGAACTTGAATTTCATTCGTTTAAGTTTCATTATGTAATAACAGATTATATTCAAAAATCTCTACATCAATTTGATATGCATATTGGTGGAACATTGGGAAGTAATATCGGTATTGCTGAAACTGATAAGACTAAGTTTATGATGAGCTCTATAATGGAAGAGGCTATTTCTAGTAGCCAAATGGAAGGAGCTAATACTACTAGAAAAAAGGCTAAAGAAATGATTCAGCAAGAGAAAAAGCCTAAAAATAAATCTGAACAAATGATTTTGAACAATTTCATGACTATGAAGCATATTGTTCAACAAAAAAGTGAAGATTTAACAGCAGAGAATTTATTATACATTCATAAACTAATAACCAGTAATACATTAGATGATAAAGATGATGAAGGAAAATTTAGAGAAAACGATGATGTACATGTAGTAAATCATGTTCATAGTGAGATTGTACACATACCTCCTTTACAATCTGATCTTAAAAAACTCATAGATGACCTATGTCTGTTTTTCAATACTGATACCGAAGAATTTATCCACCCTATAATTAAAGGATGTATTATTCATTTTATGATTGGCTGGATACATCCTTTTACAGATGGAAATGGGCGTACTGCAAGGGCTGTATTTTATTGGTATATGCTTAAAAAGGGATATTGGCTAACGGAATATTTGTCTATTTCAAGAATTATCAAAGATTCCAAATCACAATATGAAAAAGCATACCTCTATTCGGAAATAGATGAAAATGATTTGACTTACTTCATTACCTATCATATTAGAACGATGGAAAAAGCATTTGATGCATTGAAAGAGTATATCAACCGAAAACAGAAAGAAGTGTTCCAAGCTGCGAAGTTTATGAAAATACCGGGAGTAAATGATAGAATGGCACAAATTTTAAAAATAGTACACGATGACCCAGACAGAATTCTAAACGCTAAAGAAATGGAATCAAGATTCAATGTGTCAAACTTTACTGCAAGAACAGATTTAAAATCATTAGTTGAATTAGGTTTTTTAGAAATCATCCAAGTGAACAAGCAAAAACAAAACTTTTTAAAATCTTCAACATTTGAAAACACATTGAAAAGATACAAATTATAATTCATTCATCGTATTTAGAATATAATCTAACGAGTAGTTTACGTTTTGCAAAATCTAAGACACCGTTAAAATGGAAGCTGTACGGATTTTATTTGTATATTTGTACGTACAATAAATTATTATGGATGCTAAATTAACGTTGAAACTAAATCAAGAAATAATTGAGAAAGCGAAAATTTATGCTTCTCAAAAAAAAGTTAGTTTATCAAGAATCATTGAAAACTACTTACACTCCTTAACTAGTGATGCTAAGGATGATCGTTCAATAGAAATCTCTCCATTTGTAAAAAGTTTGAGTTCGGGTAAAAAAATACCGACCGACTTGGATTATAAAAAAGAGTATTCAGAACATCTTATGAACAAATACAAATGAGTAAAAGGGTTTATTTAGATACTAATGTAATACTTGATCTGCTTGGTGAAAGAGAACCGTTTTATTATTCAATTGCTCAAGTTGCAACATTGGCTGATCAGAAAAAACTACAAATAATTGTTTCTCCTATTTCATTTGCTACTGTAAACTATTTTCTTTCAAAGTTTGAAGGAATTTTAGTTGCTAAAGATAAGTTGAGAAAATTTGAAGTTCTTTGTGAAATCTCTATCATAGATGAAACTATCATTGAAAAAGGGTTAAACTCTAGTTTTGAAGATTTTGAGGATGCTTTACAATATTTTTGCGCTGTTGATTCTGGATGTGAAGTTATCATAACTAGAAATGCGAAAGATTTCAAAAACTCTTTACTTCCGGTAATGTCAGCAGAAGAATTTATAAAAAGTATCTCTTAAAAGTAAGACTCCGCACAACAGTCATAACTGTTGTGTAAGCTCCCTCGTTTTTCAGACCTACTAAAATTAGAACTATAGCCTCAGCTTAGCGAGGCTATTGTAAACATAGCAAAAAAGCACCTTTTTAGTTTTTAGCAAAAAAATCTAAGATAGCTTTGGCTTGTTTTAGGTTTACAACTTCAAGTAATTCTTGTTCTTGTGCCTCTTTTATCTTTTTAACAGATTTAAATCTTTTCAATAGCTTTTCAGCAGATGTTTTACCTATACCATCAATCAATTCAAGCTCGGTTTGCAAAGTACCCTGGTCTCGTTTCTTACGGTGAAAAGTTATTCCAAACCTATGCGCTTCATCTCTTAAATGCTGTATAATTCTTAATGTTTCAGATTTTTTATCCAGATATAAAGGGTATTGGTCTCCCGGATAATAAAGTTCTTCCAACCTTTTGGCGATACCAATCACAGCCAGTTTATCCATAATACCTAAAGCTTTTAAGCTTTTTACAGCCGAAGATAATTGCCCTTTACCACCATCAATAATCACTAATTGTGGTAGCGTTTCTCCTTCTTCTAGCAATCTTTTGTAGCGTCTAAAAACAGCTTCCTCCATCGTAGCAAAATCATTTGGTCCTTCAACGGTTTTAACGTTAAAATGCCTATAGTCTTTTTTAGAAGGTTTGGCATCTTTAAAAACAACGATAGCAGAAACCGGATATTTACCTTGAAAGTTAGAGTTATCAAAACATTCTATATGCTTAGGTAGCTCTTTAAGTCTCAAGTCTTTTTGCATTTGTGTAAGCAAACGTTCGGTTCTTAAATCAGGATTTAGCTTTTCATATTGTTCTATTTTATCCTTTTTAAAGAATAAAACATTCTTCATAGATAAGTCTAGCAGTTTCTTTTTCTCACCTTGTTTAGGTACTGTAAAAGTTAATTTGTCATCATCAATATCTATATCAAAAGGCACCACAATCTCTTTGGATTTACTTTGATATCTGCTTCTAAATTCTGATATCGCTAAACTTAAAAGTTCTTCATCCGTCTCGTCAAGCTTCTTTTTCATCTCAATGGTTTGCGTTTGGATAATGGTGCCATGCATTACTTTGAGATAATTTACGAAAGCAATTTTTTCTTCTGATGCGATACTAAAGACATCTACTTCAGTAATGGAAGAGTTTACAACGGTAGATTTGCTCTGGTATTTTTCTAAAAGCTCGTATTTCTTTTGTAAACGATGCGCAAGCTCAAAATTAAGTTGCGATGAAGCTTCTAGTATTTGCTCTTTTAAATTGCGTAATACGCCACTTATTTTGCCATTTAAAATATCCTTAATTTCATCAATAGATTGATTATAATCGGCTTCGTTTTGTAAACCCTCGCAAGGGCCTTTACAATTTCCAATCTGATATTCTAGGCAAACCCTAAACTTACCAGCTACAATATTGGGTTGTGTAAGTGGCAAGCTGCAAGTACGTAACTGATAAGTTTCTTTAATTAAACCTAGGATAGAGTGCATCATACCTACAGATGGGTAAGGACCTAAGTATTTTGAGCCATCTTTTACGATACGGCGTGTCCATTGTATACGAGGGAATTTTTCGTTTTTAATCACAATCCAAGGATACGTTTTATCATCCTTAAGCATGACATTATAACGCGGCTGATGCTTTTTGATGAGGCTATTTTCTAGCAACCATGCATCAACTTCAGAGTCTACAATGGTAAAAGTTATATTCCTGATTTTACTAACCAGTACCCTTGTTTTGGCATTAACTTTATAATTGTCTTTATTAAAATAAGAGCTAACCCTATTTTTTAAATCTTTGGCTTTCCCAATATAAATCAGCTCATTAGCATCATCATAATACTGATAAACACCAGGTCTATGCGGTATGTTTTTTAACGCTGCTTTATAATCAAATAGCATGATAAATAGAATTAAAACCCTAAACGTTGGTCTAAATCTTCTTTATTTCCTTTGGTGCTGGTACCTGTATCAGAACCTTGATATTGGCTACAATCTAAAGTTATAGAAGAACCACCTGCTGGGGCTTCAAAATCTCCTTTTCTGATGCCTAAAGACGTATCCGCATAAACTTTTTTGATAAAGAGTGCAAAAACTGGTAATGCGGTATTTGCTCCTTCGCCTAAATTGGTGCTTCTAAAATGTATGGCTCTGTCTTCGCATCCAGTCCAAACTCCGGCTACTAATTGTGGTGTTACAGCCATAAACCAACCGTCAGAGTTATCGTTTGTGGTTCCGGTTTTACCACCTATGGGGTTGCTTAATCCATAGCGGTATCTTAACCTAACTCCTGTACCTTCTTCTACCACACCTTTAAGCATATAAGTCATTACATAAGCGGTTTGTTCATTTAAAGCTTGTACCACTTTAGGTTTTCTATCATACAATACATTGCCGTTTTTATCTTCTACTCTTAATAAATAAGTAGGTTCTGTCCAAACACCATGATTTACAAAAGCACTGTAAGCACCAGTCATGTCATAAACAGAAGCTTCAAAAGAACCTAATGCGATAGACGGATAGGGAGGTACATCTGTGGTTATACCCATTCTCTTGGCTAAAGCAGCAACTGCTGTAGGGCCTACTTGCTGCATAACCCATGCCGTTATAAAGTTTTGAGAGTTGGCTAAGGCCTTCCTTAAAGTTATATATCCGGGTATAGAACCGTGTCCTCTTGGTGTCCATGGCTCTCCGTAACCAGTTACGGTAAAAGGTACATTATTCACCTGATAGCATGGAGATAATCCATTATCTATACCTACAGCATAAGTAAAAGGTTTTGCGGTTGAGCCTACTTGGCGAGTTCCCATTTTTACTTGGTCGTATTTAAAATGCTCAAAGCTAATACCACCAACCCAAGCTTTGATTTCGCCACTTTTAGGGTCCATAGCCATCATAGAATTTCTCAATATCATTTTATAATATTTGATAGAATCTATAGGTCTCATCATGGTATCAATATTACCCCTCCAGCTAAAAATTTCCATGGATGTTGGTGTATTGAAATTATCTTTGATTTCTTCATCAGAAAGCCCTTCTTCTTTGAGCATCTTATACCTGTCAGAGCGTTTCATACCTTGAATAATCAAATTTTCGTTTCCTTTAAAAGGATCTCTGCCTTTCCAATGTGCATTAAATTGCTGTTGCAGCGTTTTCATGTACTCTCTTTGTGCCTCTTCTGCATAGCGTTGCATTTTAGAATTGATGGTGGTATATATTCGTAATCCATCTCTATCTAAATCATAACTACTACCATCAGCTTTTCTGATAGACATTTTTTCAAAAGTTTCCTGAATATCTTTCTTTAAAACAGCTCTAAAGTAAGTAGCCAGTCCTTCACTATGGCTGGTTCTATTAAGCTCTAAATTTAGGTCTTGGGCTTTTAATTCATCAGCTTTTGGCTGCTCAAGAAAACCTTCATCTACCATTTTTTGCATGATAAGGTTACGTCTTCCTAAAGCTCTTTCTGGGTTTCTGGTGGGCGAGTATAAAGTGGTACCTTTTAAAATACCTACTAAAGTAGCGGCTTGTGCTGGATTAAGTTTTGCAGGTGTTGTATTAAAATAGGTACGGGCAGCTGCTTTTATACCAAAAGAATTATTTCCAAAATCTACCGTATTTAAATACATGGTGATGATTTCTTCTTTGGTATAATTCCTTTCTAATTTAACCGCTACAATAAGCTCTTTAAGTTTTTGAGGAATTCTTTTAATGACTGATCTTTCTCTGGCTTTATCTGAAAATAAGTTTAGAGCTAATTGTTGTGTAATGGTACTTGCACCTTGCTTTTTCCCGATAAGGTTATAAAAAATAATGGTGAATGTTCTTTTAAAATCTATACCAGAGTGGTCTAAAAATCTTACATCTTCTGTGGCTACCAATGCGTTAATCACATTAGGAGAAATATCTTTAAACCTAATATTTGAACGGTTTTGTACATAGTAATTACCCAATTCAACTTTATCTTCTGATAGTATTGAAGATGCAAGGTTACTTTTAGGGTTTTCTAAATCTCTAAACGAAGGGAGTTCTCCAAACAAGCCTAAGCCAGTAGCACTTAGAATTAAAATTAGAAAAATTATAAATCCAGCAATACATTTCCAAAAAATACGATTATACTTTTTGATATCTTCTAAAGAAAGGCTTTCTTTTCTTTGCATGTTATTTTATATAATTTAAATACTGGTTTAAACTTTCTGTATCCTTTATCAACAGTAAGTTAGGCTCAGAAATTACAAACTTTCTATACGATGAAGCTGGTAAATTAAGAATAGTAGGCAATTCTTTTTCTAACTCAAGTAAAGCTTTTTCAGCTAAATCTTTATTGTTAAGTTGCGCTCTTATAGCTATTAATTTATCCGTGGTGCTCACGGTTCTGATTGTTAAATTAACTGTTGATGGTGCAAATTTAGCATAAAAATACTTGGTAAGTTCTGCAAAAGGTTTGGCTACGTTAGTTTTTGCATCTTTAATGTTAATGATAATGACATGTTGCACCCTGGGATTATTAGAAAATATAATAGCTGCCGGTTTGCTAGGCGTTGGTTTTACAGTTTCTATGTCAGCTGGTTTCTCTTCTTTAACAAGGCTTTCTGCTGGTTTTGTTAACGTTTTAGTTTCTTCTTTTGCAGGGTCTATATTCTTCTCTACAGGTTTTTCTATTACAGGTTTAATGTCTTTCTCGGGCTTTTTTGCAGCAATTTCTATATTTGGTTTTGGCTTGTCTTCTTTTGTTTGATTTATTTTTGTTTCAACACTTGGTTGTACTGCCTTTTTTGAAATTGCAATTTCCTCATCCTCTGCTTTAGGTATATCAAGTATAACTAAATTTGGTTTAGTAGATGTTTGAGACTGATTTGGGTGATAAGCTAATAAAGCAGTTGGCCTGCTATAAAAATTTGTTTTATTATTATTGATAAAGGCCAGTTGCGTTTTTATGGTAGGTATAGTAATGGTGTCCGTAGGATAATCAGTAATAATTTTTTGCAGTTGTTCTACAAAAATATTAGGTTTTTGAGTGTAACCCAATGCCATTGTTTTAAGGTACAAAAATTTAGGAGCTAGGTCTGGAAAGTTTTCAAATTTAGGACTTAAATTTTCAATTTTTTCAATAGCTTCTTGATATTCTTTTTGTTGATAGAGCTTAAATATAGCCTCGTATTTTGCGTTTAAATCATTTAACACAGCTTGGTCTGCTTTGTTAAAGTTTGGGTTAATGATAGCTTTAGCGTAAATAGATTGAGGGAAATAATCCGTCAATAAAGTTTTATATTTATCAGATTGTTGAGGGTTTATATCTTGATAAATTCTATAAAGTTGGTAATAAATTTCGGCCAGTTTCTCGTCTTGCGGGTTATAATCTTTCACAAGCATTTCCAAAGCCTCTATGGATGCTATTTTATCATCTAATACATCTTTGTAAAAAAGGGCAATTTCATAGCGGGCTGTTTTAATTTTGTTTAAAGATGCAGTTCTTTTTTCGTTGGTTAAGGGCACAGTATTTAAAAAATCAGCTTTTAAAGAGTCTATATTCTCTGCTCTTGTACTTAAATTATTATTGATGCTCCCCAAATTATTGGCTAAACCAGCAGCATTATTATTTACAGAAGAACTTCCGCTTATTCTCCAGTTATCTTGTAATTTTCTGTTTCCCCATCTCTTCTTAAAATCACTCATTCCCTGGCTAATTGCCAAAGGGTTATTAAAGTAAAAAGAGCCTGCATTTTTATTACTTGCAGATGCCTCGGGTATACTTACAAAAGCCAAATTTGCATTTTCTTGCCTTTTAACAGCTTCTTTTTCTACTTTAACTTGTATTTTTTCATTGATGTATTGTTCTCTGGCCTCACTGGTTAAAGTAGAAAGCATCAATAACTCCTGCTCTTTCTCTATCAAGGTTAGGCGTTGGGCTAAATACTGTAAGTTATTGGCTTTTATCACAATGTTTTGGTAACCCGGATACTCTTTGGGTAAACTTTGCAAAGTACTATCATAATAAAGTTGTGCCTGGGTATAATTCTTTAAAGAATCAAAACTTACTTCAGCTAGTTTTAAATAAGATAAACCTCTTTGCTTTTGAGAGCCAGGTATAGTATGTGCAGATAATTGATAATACTCTTGGGCCTGTGCCAAATCTCCCTGTTGTAAAAGGGTATTTCCAATTTGATAATAAATTTGGTCTTTAAATTCTCTGTTTTTATCTTCTTTTAGCAGTCTTTTAAGCGTTGCAATTTTATTAAAATCTTTCCCGCTAGCATTTTCCTCTAATTTAATGCGAGCTAAATTTGCATTAAAAGACATTTCAAAAGCAGCATTACTTTTAACTACTTTAGAGTAATTGGAGTAAGCGTCTTCCAACTGATTATTTTCTTCCTGAAGCTGCGCTAAAATGAATGTCCACCTGGTTTTCTCGTAACGATTTTTAGTGAAATTAACCGCTTTTTGAAGATGAAAGATGGCCGAATCTATATCTTCCTTATAGAGATAACTTTGTGCAAGTGCGGCATTTAACTGGGCTCTGTGATACTTAAGATTCTTTGCGTAAGCCTTTTGCAGTATGGTATCTGCCAAAGCATAATTGTTTATAGCAAAGTAAGATTTTCCTTGCCAGATAAGCCCTTCAAGTGTGTTTTTCTTTTCTTCGGGATAATTGCTACCCACATAACCGAAATATTCTAACGCATTGTAGTAATTTCCTTTTAGATATTCTGATTTTGCTAATAGTAAAAAGGCATCATCTACCCATCTGCTTTCAAATTTTTCAAGGGCTATTCTATTAGCCCGGTTCACTACTTCATTTAAATTTTCAGATTCTGATGATGAACCACTCTCTGTAGGTAAGGGATAAATATCAAGAATTTGGTTATAATCATCCTTATGAAGATTTCTAATATTGATTTCTGATTCTCTAAGAATTTCAGACGCATTGTAATAAATGTTGTAATGTGCTGTTATATTCTTCATCATGGAAGTTTTCTTACCTTTCTTTTTGATGAAGCAACCCGAAGAAAAAACTATAATAAATATGATAAATAGTCTAAAAAGACCATTAGTTTTATAAAATTTCAAAATATTGATTTTAAATATTACAACTAAATACGAGCAAATTTATTTTATATTGCCAATATTCACACTATCGTAAAGATATTAATAAGAGCAGAATATTTAGGAAAGGATGAGTAAAAGAAAAAAACTCTCGGCCCGCTTAAAGGAAAAATATAAATTAGTTATTTTAAATGATCATACTTTTGAAGAAAAAGCATCGTTTAGAGCCTCCTTATGGTATTTATTAATAGGAACATCTGCTTTTGCTATTGTATTAGTTTTTTTAACCATCGTAATCATTAAAATAACTCCATTAAGAGAATACATAACCGGTGTTGCCGATATTGATAATAAAAGAGACATTATTTCTACCTATGCCAAGGTAGATTCCTTAGAAAAATTAGTGAAGGCAAATGATTTATACCTCGCCAATCTTAATCAAATCATCAGTGGCAAACCAGATGAAGATAAACTAGCCAAGCCAAAAGATAATAACATCAAATCTGATAGTATAAAATTGAATCAAAAAATTTCTGATGATGAAAAAGAGCTTAGAAAGCTTATAGAGTCTGAAGGCCGATTTGATTTAAGTGAAGGTAGCACCGGAGCAAAGAGTGGGATAGCAACTTTCTCTTTTTTTAGCCCGGTGAAAGGGAAAATATCATCGAAATTCGATAATACTCAACAACATTATGCAGTTGATGTGGTAACCAGGAAGAATGAAAATATCAAGTCTACACTAGATGGTACAGTGGTTTTTTCAAATTTCACCCCAGAAACAGGTTACGTAATTGCTATACAGCATGCAAATAATATGTTATCTTTTTATAAGCATTGTTCTGCATTGTTAAAGAAAGTTGGTAGCTTCGTGAGGGCAGGAGAGGTAATTGCCGTAGTTGGCGATAGCGGAGAATACACAACCGGGCCACATTTGCATTTTGAACTTTGGTTAAACGGTTCGCCAGTAAACCCAGAAAATTATATAACCTTTTAAACACAAGTCATGTTTCGAAAAAAAAAGGAAGATGCCATTAAAGGCGAACAAAAAGCAGGCGCTATCAATATTGTTGGTGTGGGTACTCAAATTAAAGGTGATTTGGAAACCAGTGGAGATATCAGGATTGATGGGAAAATAACAGGTAACTTATTATCTAAAGCAAAAGTAGTTATTGGGCAAACCGGTGAAGTTAATGGTAATATACATTCAGACTCGGCAGAAGTGTCTGGCTTGGTAAACGGTAATATTTCCAGCTCAGAAACATTATATTTAAAAGCTACCGCTCAAGTTAATGGCGATATTGCATCTAATAAATTGGTGGTAGAAAACGGGGCTAATTTTACTGGTCATTGCCAAACAGGTTTATCTCAAACCAAATCTATTTCAGAAAAGAAAAAAATATTTGATGTTAGAGCAGAAAGACAAGAAGCCACCGCTTAAAACTGTAAATAATTACATTAAATACTCTGGATTGGCTTTTCAGATGTTTAGTATCATAGGAGTTTTTACCTTTGTAGGATATAAAATAGACGAGTCTAGGGCTAGTAAAACACCTATCATAACAGGTATCTCAAGTTTGCTTGGCGTTATCATCGCTATTTATACAGTATTAAAAGGAATTAATAAATCTTCAAATTGAGTCTTTCAAAATTTTTTATCTGGTTTACCATTTTTACGCTTTTCTTAATTGGCTTGGTTAGCTTGCTTCAAGGGCCATTAGGTTTGCAAGCTTTTTTCATTCCTAAATTTTGGGTAATATTTGGCTTCATGGCAGTCATTACCCTTATGGTTTTCTTTGTTTCTTTTATTGGGATACAAAAAGGAGGCGAGGGACAAGTTTTTGTAGTGATGGGCGCTATAGTTATCAGGCTGTTAATCAGCATGATAGTTGTTCTTTTTTATCTCAGTAAGTTTAAAATAGACCCTATTTTATTCGTTATAAATTTTTTTTCTATTTATTTATCCTTTACGACCTTTGAAATTTATTGTTTGTTACTTAACTTGCGCCACCAAATTAAAAAGTAAAAAACACGGAATCAATGGATTTTAGCCACATTTTAAATTATAAAAATTTTGGATTAAAGGCGTTATTCGCACTTTTTTTAGCGTTTTTGTCATTTAATGCCTATTCAAATCAAGAAAATGCAACCATTGAACCGGCAGGAGCAGAAGCAGGACATCATGCTGCGGCAGAAGAAAAATTTGATCCAACGGTAACTATTTTAGAGCACATAAGCGATGCGCATAGCTGGCACTTATGGGGTCACACAAGTTTACCTCTTCCAGTTATTTTATATACTCCTCAAGGTTTAGAAATTTTTTCTTCAGCTAATTTAATGGATGAGCATCATGCACCAAAACCTTATGCTGGTAAGTATTATACTTATGTAAATGAGCATGAGCATATTAAAGTTTTAAAAGCTGATGGTACTGTTGATGAGTCTGTTTCTATTTTAGATTTTTCAATCACTAAAAACGTAGCTGCTATGTTTATATCGGTTATTTTAATATTAGTGATTTTTATTAGTGTTGCAGGTTCTTATAAAAAACGTGTTGGAAAAGCACCTAAAGGTTTACAATCTTGGTTAGAACCCTTAATTGTATTTGTTAGAGATGATATTGCTCGTCCTAATATTGGATATAAATACGAGAAATTTATGCCTCTTTTATTAACCATATTCTTTTTTATATGGTTTAATAACTTGTTAGGCTTAGTTCCTATTTTCCCAGGTAGTGCAAACGTAACTGGTAATATAGCAGTTACTATGGTATTAGCTTTTATCGTTCTTGTAGTTGTTAACATCAATGGTAATAAATACTACTGGGCGCATATCTTTAAACCAGATGTTCCTTTTTGGTTATTACCAATCATGTGGGTGGTAGAGGTTATTGGAGTTTTCTCTAAGCCTTTCGCTCTAATGGTTCGTTTGTTTGCAAACATTACAGCTGGTCACATTATCGTATTAAGTTTAATATCTCTGATTTTCATCTTTAAAACATTAGCTATCGCTCCGGTATCAGTTGCTTTCGTTTTATTTATGGATGTATTAGAACTTTTAGTTGCTTTCTTGCAAGCCTTTATCTTTACCATGCTTACGGCATTATTTATAGGTACGGCAGTAGAAGAGCATCATCATTAATGGAGAATAAGGATTTAAAGAGAAAAGAGTAAAGACTTCTTAATAAAAGGAAGTTAAAAACTTTAAGAATAAAATAGAAAGGTTAATAAAGTTTAGATGAATAGTGCTTTATTTCTAAAAAACTATCAACTAACAAAACTAACCAACTCAATAAATAGAAACATTTTGTTTAACAATCATATAATAAATTAAAGTTATGGTAGGTTCAATCGCTGCAATAGGTGCAGGTTTAGCAGTAATCGGTGCTGGTATTGGTATCGGTCAAGTAGGTGGTAAAGCAATGGAAGGTATTGCTCGTCAGCCAGAGGCTGCTTCAAAAATTCAAACTGCTATGATCATCGCTGCGGCACTTGTAGAAGGTGTTGCTTTATTCGGTGTGGTAGTTGCGTTATTAGGTAACAATCCTGCATAAGGATCATTATCATTAACAAAACCGGAAATCTAGCGATTGGCTTTATTTCCGGTTTTTAAAAAGACATTCATTAGTAACAACATATATAAACTTTTATGGAATTAGTAACTCCTAGTATTGGATTGGTTTTCTGGACATTAGTATCCTTTCTAATTTTACTTGTTATTTTAAAGAAATTAGCATGGAAACCCATGTTAGGCGCTATTCATGAGCGTGAGCGTTCTATTGAGGATGCTTTAAACAAAGCAGAATTAGCTAAGCAAGAAATGGCTCGCTTATCAAACGAAAACGAGGCACTTTTAAAACAAGCTAAAGCAGAGCGTGATGCTATCTTAAAAGAAGCTAAAGAAATTAAAGATCAGATTGTTAATGAGGCTAAGACCCAGGCTCAGACAGAAGGCGCTAAATTAATCGAGAAAGCAAAATTGGAGATTAATAACCAAAAGATAGCGGCTTTAGATGAGGTTAAAAACCAAGTTGCTTCTTTATCTTTAGAAATTGCAGAAAAAATTATGCGTCAACAGTTTAATGATAAGCAAAAGCAAGAACAACTTGTGGGCGAGTTATTAAAGGATGTTAAGCTGAGCTAGATAAAAAGTAAAAATTTAAAATTCAAAACGATGTTTAAGTTTTGAATTTTGATTTTTGAATTAAACTTTTAAAAAATATGTCAGAAATAAAAGTAGCATCAAGATACGCTAAATCACTTATAGACCTTGCAAAAGAGCAAAATGCTTTAGAACAAGTAAAAGGTGATATGCAATTATTTGTAGATACAGTTAAAGCAAGTACTGAGTTACAAGCTGTACTTAAGAATCCAATTATTCCAATTGGAAAGAAAAATAGCATCTTAGTTGCAATTTTTGGAGACAAAGTACATGCTACAACCAAAGCTTTTTTAAAAATTGTTATTGATAAAGCAAGAGCTGAAGTGCTATTTGGAACTGCTAAAGAGTTTCTTAACCAATACAACCAATACAAAAATATTGTAACTGCTAAGGTAACATCTGCTATAGCTTTATCAGACACTGCAAAAGCAGACATTATTGCCAAAGTAAAAGAAGTTACAGGTGGTGAGGTTAGATTAAATGCTACTATAGACGAAAGTTTAATTGGTGGTTTTGTTTTAACCGTTGGTGATAAGCAATTTGATGCTAGTATTTCAAGCAAGTTAAATCAGCTAAAAAAGGATTTTGCACAAAGAGTAGTAGCTTAATTAAGTAAAAAATAAAAATTAATATCTTAAATAAATAAAAGATGGTAGAGGTAAGACCAGATGAAGTTTCGGCGATTTTACGTCAGCAATTGTCGGGATTCAAGTCTGAAACTGAATTAGAAGAGGTTGGTACTGTACTCCAAGTGGGTGACGGTATTGCCCGTGTTTATGGTTTAACTAAAGTACAAGCCGGTGAGCTAGTGGAGTTTGAAACTGGTTTACAAGGTATCGTACTAAATCTTGAAGAAGATAACGTTGGGGTGGTATTGTTAGGAGCTTCTGACGAGATAAAAGAGGGTGACACCATTAAAAGAACAAAACGTATCGCGTCTATTAAAGTAGGTGAAGGTATGTTAGGTCGTGTGGTTAACACGCTTGGTCAGCCAATTGATGGTAAAGGCCCTATTATAGGTACAACTTACGAGATGCCTTTGGAGCGTAAAGCACCGGGTGTAATCTATCGTCAACCAGTTACCGAGCCATTACAAACAGGTATTAAAGCTATTGATGCGATGATTCCTATTGGTCGTGGTCAGCGTGAGTTGGTTATTGGTGACCGTCAAACTGGTAAATCAGCAGTTTGTATTGATACCATCATCAATCAAAAAGAATTTTACGATGCAGGACAACCTGTATTTTGTATATATGTAGCCATTGGTCAAAAAGCAAGTACTGTAGCGAACGTTGTAAAAGCGCTTGACGAAAAAGGTGCTATGGCTTATACCATTGTTGTTGCAGCTTCTGCAGCAGATCCTGCTCCAATGCAATTCTATGCTCCATTTGCAGGTGCTGCAATTGGCGAATTCTTCCGTGATACAGGTAGACCAGCTTTAATTGTTTATGATGATTTATCTAAACAAGCAGTAGCTTACCGCGAGGTATCTTTATTGTTAAAGCGTCCTCCTGGTCGTGAGGCTTATCCTGGAGACGTTTTCTATCTTCACAGTCGTTTATTAGAAAGAGCTGCTAAAATCAATTCTAACGATTCTATCGCTCAGCAAATGAACGATTTACCAGAGTCTATCAAAGGTATCGTAAAAGGTGGTGGTTCTTTAACAGCATTGCCAATTATCGAAACTCAAGCGGGTGACGTTTCTGCTTATATCCCTACCAACGTAATTTCAATTACCGATGGTCAGATATTCTTAGAGTCTAACTTATTTAACGCGGGTGTTCGTCCGGCTATTAACGTTGGTATTTCTGTATCACGTGTAGGTGGTAACGCTCAAATTAAATCCATGAAGAAAGTTGCGGGTACTTTAAAACTAGACCAAGCACAATATCGCGAGTTAGAGGCATTCTCTAAATTTGGTTCAGATTTAGATGCTTCAACTAAACTGGTTTTAGATAAAGGAGCTCGTAACGTAGAAATCTTAAAGCAAGGTCAGTTCTCTCCGGTAACGGTTGAAAAGCAAGTTGCTATTATTTACGCTGGTACTAAAAACTTAATGAGAAATGTACCTGTAAATAAAGTAAGAGAATTTGAACTGGAGTATACTACACAATTAGAGCAACGTCATCCAGAAGTTTTGGCAGCCTTAAAAGCTGGTAAATTTGATGATAGCTTAACAAGTGTTTTAGAAACAGTAGCAAAAGAGGTTTCTGATAAATATTAATTTTAGTATTGAGTAGGGTGTATAGTGTATGGAGTAAATCATCGCAATACTCACTACTCAATTCTCAATACTAGAAAATGGCAAATTTAAAAGAAGTAAGAATTAGAATTGCATCTGTAAGTTCTACTCAGCAGATTACCAAAGCTATGAAAATGGTTTCGGCTGCTAAGTTAAAAAGAGCTACTAACGCTATTATACAATTACGTCCTTATGCTAATAAACTAAAAGAGATTTTAGCTAATCTTTCTGCTAGTTTAGAGGATGGGGTATCTGTATATACTCAGGAAAGAGAAGTTAAAAATGTACTATTAATTGTAGTAACTTCTAATCGTGGGTTAGCCGGAGCTTTTAATACAAATGCAATAAAAACTGCTAATAATTTAATAGCAGAAAAATATGATTCTTACCACAAAAGTGGTAATCTTCACATCATAGCTATTGGTAAAAAAGCTCAAGATTATTATGAGAAGCGCAATTATAATGTTATTGGTAACAATAACGAGCTTTACTCAAATCTTAATTTTGAGAACGTTTCTGCAATTACAGAAAGCGTTATGGATGCTTTTGTTAAAGGCCAATATGATAAGGTAGAAGTTGTTTACAACCAGTTTAAAAATGCAGCAATGCAGATTTTAACCGTAGAACAATTATTGCCAGTGCCTAAAGCAGAGCGTTCTGAGAAACAGGTTTCTAATACAGATTATATTCTTGAGCCTTCTAAAGAAGAAATTGTAGAGCAATTGATTCCTAAAAACATCAAAATACAACTTTACAAAGCTGTTTTAGATTCTCACGCTTCTGAGCATGGCGCAAGGATGACTGCTATGGATAAAGCCACTGATAACGCTGGAGATTTACTTAAGAAATTGAAATTGGCTTATAACCAAGCTCGTCAAGCAGCTATTACTACAGAGCTTTCTGAGATTGTAAGTGGTGCAGCTGCATTATCTAACGGATAAGTTCAATTTTAATACAGCTATTTTAAAAGAGGGTAGGAAACTATCCTCTTTTTTTGTTTCATCAGTTTTATAAAAAAACACCTCTTTACCATTATGGTTAAAGAGGTGTTAAGGTTAATGTATAAATATATATTGTTAAGGTTTTTCCCAGATGATGGTATTATCGGCAGTAAGTGGTAATACTTTATTATTAAAAGATAGCTTGGTAATTTGCAAAGTACCGCAGCAATCCTGATCAATAAATTTAGTTTCTACTTTTAAAGTATCAGATAAAACAGTACCAACTTTTATAATAAATTCATCTGAAATAGCTGTTTGGAAGCTGATGTATCTGGTTGTGCTTACTGTACTATCAATCTTAAAACTTATGTTTTCTTTTAGCCTAAAACTGTAGATGCTTAAATCTGCTTGTTGTTGTTTAGACGAATTGAAAATAAGGCTGTTTAGACCTCTATCGGTAATTTTCAGTCTTAAATTTTGAGCCGGAGCAGCGCATAATACTGCCGGACAAATTTTTCCATCATCCTGAGTATTGCAGCTTATGATGAAAAAGCTTAGTGGAAATAAGAGCAGAAATAAAAGATATTTAAGTTTCATCATCTTTTGTTTTAAAACCTTACGTTTTCTAATGTATAACTGCTACAATTTTATAAAATAAATTAGCGACTATATCCAACTATTTTATATTTTTGCAGGCATAAAGCTTTAATATTTAAGTTATGGTAAACGCAAACAACCCTTCTCATTATAAAGTAATTATCCTTGGAGTTTTTGTAACTCTTTTTGGTGTATACATTAAGCAATTTATAGAGCACTCTACTGTTGTAGATTTAATTGGATGGGCTTTAACTTTCATTGGTGCATTTATCTCTATTGGCGGAGTATTCAAAATTTTAAAAGACTAATGAAATTTTAATCATATTTATAAAAGCTCTGATAATTTCAGGGCTTTTTCTTTTTTAAGCTTAATATGATTTGCGTTAAAGATTCACTCTCGCGTATTTGCTTTAAAGCTTCTTCATGGGCTATCCAAAATATTTCTTCGGCCCGGCTAATATCAAAAAGACCAGTTTCTCCTAAACCATGGGGCTCAATTAAAATATCTACTCCTTTTCTTTTTTCTTCCATATCATGATTGGTGGATAAAGTAGCAGCTCTTTCTATCACATGCTTCATATTCCTGAGCTTTTGTATTACCGGTAAATGGTTGCAAGAAGAACCAATAACGTAATCGCAGTTGTTTTGTAAAGGCTCTAAAGGGAAATTGTTAAGTACTCCACCATCAACATAAAAATCTCCTTCTATTTCTATAGGATTAAAAATCCCCGGTATACAACTAGAAGCCATCACCTTATCAATCAAAGTACCAGAACTGAAATAAGTTAACTTACCCGTATTAAAATTAGTAGCGGTAACGGTTAAAGGTATTTTTAACTTTTCAAAGCTATTATGAGGGAGGTAATCTAAAAAAAGTGGAAAAGTAGATTCTAATTTTAAAAGTGCTGGCCTACCTATGGCTAATCTAAATAAGCGAAGTAGTGGCGTTTTCTTAAAGATATTTAAAGCTTCATAAGGGTCTATTCCATTAGCGAACAAAGCGCCTGCTATAGCGCCTGCACTAGTACCTGTAATTTGGTGGATAGGAATTTTCTTTTCCGTTAGGGCTTTTAAAACACCCAAATGTGCAATTCCTCTTATCCCGCCTCCGCTTAAAACAATACCTATTTTCATTTTTGATTGGGCTTGTATTTAGATGCTTTTAATATTTTTTGATAGTCTTTTTCTAACATCAGTTTTTGTAAAGTTGTTTCAGGATTTTCTTGCATATAGCGCTTTACAATTTGCCAGCCAATAAATAAACCAAGTTTTGGTGCGGAATTATTCTTATCGCCTAAGCCTGGTGTAAATGGAGCTTCTGATAAATATTTCTGGATTTTTAGATAATCAGTATCATAAAGTAAATTCTCACTCAAGAAATAAGCCCAAATATCAGACTCGAAATTGTTTGCCCATTCGGCCTGTGCTTTGGTGTAACCAATAAGTATGCTATCAGCAATGGTAGGTTGTACTTTACTTAAAAAATAAAGAATCTTTCCATTGTAAATCATCTTATCCAATAAGCTTTTTTCTGCATCAGATTCTGGAAATAACTCTTCACGAGCCAATACTTCCATTACCCTCGGGGTGATGTTATCCGGTGTAAACCTTCTGCTGATGTATCTTGGAATACTTTCTACCAAAGCGGGGTAAAACTTAGAATCAGGGCCTAAAAACATGTCTAAACCAATACCAATATAATTTTCTCCAATAGGTGTTTGTACCTGAAACCCCGAAATATAGGTGATTAATGTTGGTATTTTAATTTTGGGATAGTAATATTTTACATGTTTGAAAGCATCTGTAAGTATAGGAATTTGAGCATCTAAATTTGGATAAACTGCTTGTGTTTCTTTTTGTAAATCCTGATAAGGAGCCCCGGATAAAACATCTTTTACAACAGGATAATAAGCGGTATCAGATGTTGGCCCCGTATTTAAGATTTTCTCAAAATAATCTTGATAAAAAGCCCCATATTTTTTTTGTAATGGAGGTAATGCTGTAGCAAGCTGGTTTGGGTTTACTTTAGCTAAATCTTGGTCAAACCTTTTGATAGTAAGCTCTATATTAATATGACTAACATCAACTTTATTTTCTTGCTTACATGATATACAACAAACTAAGCATATCAGAAAAAAAAAAGTACTTTTGAGACAGATTTTTATTTTAAGAATCATAAAGTTAAATTTTTAATTACCGAAGTTATGAAAAAGATATTATTCCTATTTCCGTTTCTATTTTTAAGTTTTTGCGTTTTGGCACAAGACGATGAAGAGCCAGCTTTTAAATTAGGTTTAACGGCACATCCAACTTTAGGATGGATAAAATCTGATATTGATAATGTAGATGGAAAAGGGGTGAGATTGGGTTTTTCTTATGGTCTTTTGGCTGATATAAACTTTGCAGATAATTATGCTTTTAGCACTGGTTTAAAGTTAACCACCATTAATGGTAGAACAGAGGCTGTTGCAGGAAGTACGAACTCTGAACAGGTTTTTAAATTGCAATACATAGAAATACCAGCTAAACTTAAATTATTAACCAATGATAATAATGGGGTTAAGTTTTTTGGAGAGTTTGGTTTAGGGAATGGTTTAAACATCAAGGCTAAACAAGATAATACATCAACCATAACGGCAGACAATGCTGATAACAGAGATATTTACAACCAGACTGCTTTTTACAGGGGCTCTATCATTATAGGTGCTGGCACCGAGATTAGCACAACAGGAAGAACCAAAATATTAGCTGGTTTAAGTTTTGATAATGGTTTTACTGATATTAAAAAGGGAGATGGCTCTCTAAAAAATGCTTATTTAGGTATAAATATTGGGGTGTTTTTTTAGAAGGTAAGCATTTTTAAGCGATTACTTATTTATGAAAATAGCATTAGCGCAGCTAAACTATCACATCGGAAATTTTGAGCTCAATACTCAGAAAATTATACAAACCATTCAAGCGCAGAAAGCAGCTGGGGCAGATTTAGTTGTCTTTGCAGAGTTGAGTATTTGTGGCTATCCACCCAGAGATTTTCTAGAATATCCGGAGTTTATTTCTTTGTGTAAACAATCTGCTTTAAAAATAGCAAAAGCTTGTGAAGGTATAGCTTGCATTGTGGGTGTTCCGGAGTTAAATCCTGTTATAGAAGGCAAAGATTTGTATAATGCAGCTTATTTTATGGCTGATGGCGAAATTAAACAAGTCATTAGGAAAGCCTTGTTGCCCACTTATGATGTTTTTGATGAGTATAGATATTTTGAACCTGCTCATGAATTTAAATGCGTAGATTATAAGGGCTATAAAATAGCCGTTACCATTTGCGAAGATTTATGGAATTTAGGCGATAATCCTTTGTATAAAGCTTGTCCTATGGATGAGCTGATTAAGGAAGAGCCAGACTTTATGATTAACATTGCGGCTTCGCCTTTTGCTTATCATCATGATGAACAACGGATTGTCATCCTGTCTCAAAACTGCCATAAATATCAAATCCCATTATTTTATGTGAACCAAGTTGGTGCGCATACCGAGTTGATTTTTGATGGCGGTTCTTTGGTTTTTGACAAAGCAGGCGATATCGTATCAGAACTTAAATATTTTGAAGAGGATGTTCAAATTTTTGATGTTGGACAGGTTAAAAGCTCCATTGTTTTAAGTGAAAATCAAGAAAGACCATCAGATACAGTACAAGTACACCAAGCTCTGGTTTTAGGTGTTAGAGATTACTTTCAAAAATCAGGATTTAAAAAAGCTATTTTAGGTTTATCAGGAGGGATAGATTCTGCTGTAGTTTGTGCGCTAGCCTGCGAAGCTTTGGGTGCAGAAAATGTGATGGCTGTATTACTACCTTCTAAGTATTCTTCAGATCATTCTGTTAAAGATGCTTTAGACCTCGTTAAAAATATTGGATGTAAACATACTACCTTGCCTATAGCACAAGTAGCAACAGCTTTTGAAGATACCCTAGCTCAAGAATTTGAAGGCCTTGCACCAAGTTTAGCCGAAGAGAATATACAGGCTCGCTCTCGTTGTGTATTGTTAATGGCCATGTCTAACAAATTTGGCTATGTATTATTAAATACCAGTAATAAAAGTGAGGCTGCTGTAGGTTACGGCACTTTATATGGAGATATGTGTGGCGCTATTTCTGTGATTGGCGATTGCTATAAGACTCAAGTTTTTCAATTAGCCAGATATATCAATAGAAATGGAGAAATTATTCCTGAAAATACAATAGTTAAACCACCATCTGCGGAATTAAGGCCAGATCAAAAAGATTCTGACTCTTTGCCAGAATACGATATCCTAGATAAAATACTATTTGAGTATATTGAATTGAAGAAAAGCTCAAAAGAAATTATAGAACAGGGCTTTGATACAGATTTGGTTAAAAAAGTTTTAAATCTGGTTAATAATGCCGAATTTAAGCGTTACCAAACGCCTCCCATTTTAAGGGTATCACCTAAAGCTTTTGGAATGGGAAGAAGAATGCCTATAGTAGGCAAGTATTTATTTTAACTAATGATAAATTATGAGAAAGTTACCTCTTTTAATCCTGATTTTTATGACAACAATGACAAGTGCTTTTGCACAAACAAAAGCCGAAAAAGAAGTTAGCATAGCCGTAGAAAAGCTACGTGATGCTATGGTTAGCGGTAACCGAGCCGATTTAGAGAGTATTGCATCAACCCATTTAAGTTATGGGCATTCTGGAGGTAAAATTGAAGATAAAGCTGCCTTTGTAGAGTCTATTGCCGGAGGCTCATCTGATTTTGTGAAAATAGATTTAGCAGATCAAACTATCCAAGTTACAGGCAATACAGCTATTGTTAGACATAAATTATCTGCCGATACCAATGATGGTGGTAAACCAGGACATGTGAATTTACATATCCTTTTGGTATTTGTAAAGAATAGCGGAAATTGGGAACTATTAGCTAGGCAAGCGGTTAAAATCCTTTAGAAAATAAAAAGCTATCCAAAACGGATAGCTTTTTTTATCTTTTTGAAGATAACTTATTTAACCATAAAATCTATATGAACATCTCCCCATGCTAAAGCAACCTCTCCGTTTTTAGCAATAGTGAAAGTCATCCTTTCCATAAACTCTTTAGCTTTCTCTGCTTTTACAGTAAATCTAAGCGCATCTTCTGCTTCTTTGTATTTGTAATTTCCCCACTGGTCCCAAGTTTTGTTAAAAATAACAACCCATTCTTTTTCTCCTGGGATAGTAAACAAAGCATATTTACCAGCAGCTAAACTTTTGCCATTAATTTTAACGTCTTTACTCACTTCAAACTGCGTGGCTGCATTAGCACCAGTTCTCCATACTTTTCCGTAAGGCGCAATTTCTTTACCAATAGTTCTGCCTTTTATACCCGGTTGTGCATAATTGATCGTTACTTTAGTGCCATTGCTTAAGGTTTCTGTAACACTTGCAGGCGGACTAGCAGGTTGTTTTTTAGCTTCCTGAGCTTTAACTACTACATTCCCGATAAGGAAAAATAGCGTAGACAATAATAAGATTGTTTTTTTCATGATGTTATTTTTCTTTAGAAACGTTATTATTTATAAAATGTTGATACACTCATTAAAATATTACCTCCAATTTTTAAACAAATTGATTAAACCATTGGTAGAAGCATCATGAGAAGTAATTTCATCATCGTTTTTAAGCTCAGGTAATATTTTACCTGCTAATTGTTTGCCTAATTCAACTCCCCATTGGTCAAAGCTAAAGATGTTCCAGATAACGCCTTGTACAAAGATTTTATGCTCATACATGGCTATTAAAGCGCCTAAAGTTTTAGGGTTTATTTGTTTAACTAAAATAGAGTTGGTTGGTCTATTGCCTTCAAATACTTTAAAAGGAGCTATTTTTGCTATTTGCTCATCGGTTTTACCTTCTTTTTTAAGTTCGGCAATTACTTCTTCTTCTGTTTTACCATTCATTAAAGCTTCTGTTTGTGCAAAGAAGTTAGAAAGTAATAAGGTATGATGCTCGCCTAATGGATTATGAGATTTTGCTGGCGCAATAAAATCACAAGGAATTAATTTAGTACCCTGATGGATTAACTGATAAAAAGCATGTTGTCCGTTAGTGCCAGGCTCTCCCCAAATTACTGGTCCAGTTTGATAATTTACTTGTTCCCCATCTCTAGCAACATATTTCCCATTACTTTCCATATCTCCCTGTTGGAAATAAGCCGCAAAACGATGCATATATTGGTCGTAAGGTAAAATAGCTTGAGTTTCTGCCTCAAAGAAATTATTATACCATACGCCTAATAAAGCTAATATTACTGGGATATTTTGTTCAAACTCTGTTTCTCTAAAATGGATATCCATTTCATGAGCGCCTAGAAGTAAATCTTCAAAATTCTCAAAACCTATAGAAAGTGCAATAGGTAAACCAATGGCACTCCATAAAGAGTAACGTCCGCCAACCCAATCCCAAAACTCAAACATATTTTGAGTATCAATACCAAATTTAGAAACGCCATCTGCATTGGTAGAAAGCGCAGCAAAATGTTTAGCAACATCGCTTTCTGCTGCACCAGCAGCTAAAAACCAATTACGGGCAGAATGGGCATTAGCCATTGTTTCCTGTGTAGTAAAAGTTTTAGATGCAATTAAAAATAGCGTAGTTTCTGGATTAACCTTTTTTAAAGTTTCTGCTATATGTGTGCCATCAACATTAGACACAAAATGAAGTGTTAAATGATTTTTATAAGCTTTTAAAGCCTCGGTAACCATAACGGGACCCAAATCAGAACCTCCAATGCCAATATTTACGACATCTGTAATAGTTTTTCCGGTATATCCTTTCCAATCTCCGTTGATGATAGCATCAGAAAAGATTTTCATTTTTTGTAAAACCGCATTTACATCAGGCATGACATCTTTACCTTCAACTATTACAGGTGTATTACTTCTGTTTCTTAATGCTGTGTGTAATACGGCTCTATCTTCTGTTTCGTTAATCTTCTCCCCATTAAACATCGCTTGTATAGCACCTTCAACGCCGCATTCTTTTGCAAGTTGCGTTAATAAGGCTATGGTTGTTTCGTTTATTCTATTTTTAGAATAATCAACTAAAATATCATTAAACAATATGGTGAATTTGTTAAACCTTTCTGAGTCTTCAGTAAAAAGAGTTCTCAAGTGTTTATCAGATATTTCAACAAGATGGTCTGCCAGATATTGATAGCTTTTTGTTTGTGTGAAGTTGATTTTTGGTAACATGCAGTTTAATTTATTGATTTCTAAATAGAGTGCAATATAAGCATTGCAAAATTTTTAAGACAAAACTATTCGCATTCGTTTTTGTAAGGTACTATATCTTAAATTGCAACATAACACTAATTGAAAAAATGAGAAAACTGTTTGTTACTTTGCTAGTTGCATTAAGTTCGCAACTTATTGCACAAAATAAGATAGATGACGTAAAGACATTTACCTTAAGCAACGGAATGAAGTTTCTGGTTCTGGAAGATGCTTCAATCCCTAACGCCAATATGTACCTGTTTTACAAAGTAGGTTCAAGAAATGAACATCCGGGCATAACCGGTTTGTCGCATTTTTTTGAGCACATGATGTTTAACGGAGCTAAAAAATATGGTCCTAAAGAATTTGACCGTACCATGGAGTATAATGGCGGGGCAAATAATGCCTATACCACACAAAATGTAACGGTTTATACCGATTGGTTTCCGGCCCAAGCTTTGGAAGTTATATTCGATTTAGAATCAGACCGTATAGCTCATTTGGCGATAGCCGATAATATGGTAGAATCTGAAAGAGGTGTAGTACTTTCAGAAAGAAGTACGGGTTTAGAAAACTCGCCATGGAGAATGCTAGGCGAAGCTGTTTATGCCACTGCTTTTCAGGAACACCCTTACCATTGGCCTGTAATTGGTTATGAGGAGGATATTAAAAATTGGACAAAACAAGATTTAGAATATTACTTTAAAACTTATTATGCACCCAACAACTGTACGGTTGTTATCTCGGGTAACGTAAAATTTGATGAGGTTAAAAGACTTGCTGAAAAGTATATGCAACCCATACCAGCTCAAAAACCTGGTCCTAAAGTTTATTTGGTTGAGCCAAAGCAAACCGGAGAGAGAAGAATTGCGGTTCAGAAACAAGTAAGTTCTCCTTATATGATTATTGGTTACCATGCGCCAGAAGCACAGCATGCTGATTATTATACTTTAGACATCTTAAGTGCCATTTTAAGTAACGGAAACTCATCTCGTTTACACAGCAATTTGGTTGATCAAAACCAATTAGCAACTTCTGTTTTTACAGATTATAGTGCCAGTTTTGATCCCACTTTATTCTCTATTTATGTATCATCTGCAAAAGGAAAATCTACAGATGAGATAGAAAAAATGGTTTATAGTGAGCTTGAAAAAATAGCTAAAGAAGGTGTTACAGCTAATGAACTACAAAAAATCAAGAACCAGAAATTGAGTGAGTTTTATGACCAAGTTGAAACCATTAATGGCAAATCTAATAATCTAGGTACTTATGAGGTTTTCTTTGGCGATTATAAAAAGATGTTTACCGCTATGGATGAATATGCTAAAGTAAGTATAGATGATGTTAAAAGGGTAGCTGCAACTTATTTCAAAAAATCTAATAGAACAGTTGGAATTTTAAAAAGTAACACAGAAGAATAATCATGAAAAGAAATCAATCAATCATAAAAATAGGCTTTTTCTTGCTAATGGTTTTTCCTTTGGCAGTTTTGGCACAGCAAGCTAAGTTTAAGCTTCCGGCATACGAGAAATTTAAATTAGCTAATGGTTTAACCATTTATCTGATGGAGCAACATGAGGTTCCTACAATTAATATAGCAGCGGTAATTCCATCAGGAGCAGTTTTAGATGCTGATCAAAAAGGTTTGGCGTCCTTAACAGCTAAAGCCTTGCAATTTGGAACAAAAAGTTACACCAAAGCTCAAATAGAAGAGCAAATGGACTTTATTGGGGCATCTTATAATACTTATGCGGGTAAAGAATTAGCAGGTTTAAGCGCAAAATTTGCGGCTAAACATCAAGATAAGGTTTTACCTATTATAAACGAGCTATTAACAGCGCCAAGTTTTAATGAACAAGAATTTACCAAAGAAAAACAAAGAATACTTACACAATTAGAAAGAGCTAAAGAAAGTCCGCGTTCTGTAATAGGTAATTATTGGGATAGTTTTATGTATGGCAAGCATCCTTATGGTAACCCGGTTTCTGGTAGTGTTAGCTCGGTTCAAAATTTATCTGTTACTGATGTAAAGAACTTTTATAACAAGAACTATGGGCCTAATGGTGCAGCGATAGCTATTGTTGGAGACTTTAAAGCTAAAGAGATGAAAGCTAAAATCTCTAAGCTTTTTGGTAAATGGAATAATTCAGTTAATGCCACAGCTATTTCATCAACTATAGAAAGCCCTAAAGAGGCCAGAGTTTTATTGGTTAATAAAAGTGATGCCCGTGAGACAACTATGTTGATAGGCGGTAAAGGCGTTAGTCGTAACAATCCAGATTTTGTGGCTATAGAAGTTGTAAATACTGTTTTAGGAGGTAGGTTTACCTCGTGGTTAAATGATGAGTTAAGGGTAAACTCGGGTTTAACTTATGGTGCTAACAGTCGTTTCTCTACCTTGAAAAATTCTGGTACATTTTACATCAGTACTTTTACGGCTACAGCAACTACCAAAGCTACGGTTGATAAAGCTTTAGAAGTATTAAAAAAGCTTCAGGAGAAAGGCTTAGATGAAGCTACCTTGCAGTCTGCTAAAAATTATGTAAAAGGGCAGTTTCCGCCAGATTATGAAACGCCTGCTCAATTAGCTTCTTTACTTACCGATATGTTTTGGTATGATTTTAACGAAGACTTCATCAATTCTTTTGAAAATAAAGTAGATGGCTTAACTGTTGAAAAAAGTAAAGAGATTATCCAAAAGTATTTCTCGGCTAATGATTTGCAGTTTTTATTTGTAGGGAATGCAGCAGAAATTAAGAATGTAGTAAGTGCTTATGGTAAACTGACCGAAAAACAAATCAAAGAGGATAGTTTTTAAATAAATACTGTACACTAAGTACTCTTAAAAGTGGATTAGCTCTTGTTAATCCACTTTTATTTTTTGGTATAGTAATTGATACCAAAGTTTCAGTTCTATCTAATTATAATTGATTTAATAATTTTTGCTTTTTATTAATAAAAATATATTAAAATATTTGTTTGTTTGCATAATTTATTAGAATTTTGTTTTTGAGTAGTTAATTTTGTAATCTCACCTAATTTAAAATAAAATGTTTGAGAAGTTGTATTCTATAGTAAAAGAGAATTTAGAGCCACATTTAAATGAGGTAGGTCAAATTTCTGCTAGTGCACACGAAGCTATCATTAACGAAGCATCAGGTACTATTATTGATGTTTTAAAAGCGCAAATTGATAATGGTAAGTTTAATGATTTGTTAGTTTTCTTTAGTGTATCTAGTATTCAAAACACCGCTTTAGTACGTTCAATAGCATCAAAATATGCTATTAGATTAAACAAGTATTATGGCATAAATATGAATACGGCTAAAACTTTTGCTGATAAGCAGATGCCTGTTATCATGAACAAGCTTATACAAACGGCTAAAAGTAACCCAAAAAATGCAAACGGAATGTTTGCTTTCTTTAACAAGCTGAGTGGATATTCTATTAATTTTGAGACTTTATTTGGTAAGATGCCTCAATTGCAGTTGGCTTAAATTTTAAAGGTTAAATAAATTAAAATAGTTGAGGAAACCGCTTTTATAGCGGTTTTTTTTATGACTAATTTTTTGGAAAATAAAAAGGAGGTTATGTGTAAACACAACCTCCTTTAAGTATTTCAAGTAATTTGATACTACCAGAACACCGTATAAAGTGCTAGTAAAATACCAAATATTAATAGAGCACCAACAGTAAAGCCTGTATTGGTTTTAAACATGCTGCTGTCTATCTCTAATCCTTTAGGGTTAACACCTTTTCTGTTTTCTAAAATAGAAATCAAATACATACCAATGATACAGAAGATGAACACAAAGCCCATTCTATCTAAGAAAGGAATTTCGTAAACACCATTTACGTTAACAGCGAATCCTGCTGGGTATAAGAAAGAAAGGTCTGTCCATTCTGGAAGGAATTTTAACACTACCGATAAGATAAAGCCTCCAATGGTGGCAAACATTGCTGCCGATGAAGTAGTTCTTTTCCAGAAGAATCCTAAGATAAACATTGCAAAAATACCTGGAGACACAAAGCCTGTATACTCTTGAATATATTTAAAACCACCTTTTTCTATACCTAAGTGAGGGGCAATAACTACTGCCAATAGCATAGTTGCAATGATAGTAATTTTACCTGTTAATACCTGATTAGCTTCAGATGCATTTGGGTTGAATATCTTCTTGTAAACATCTAAAGTAAAGATGGTGGCAATACTATTTGCTTTACCCGCTAAAGAAGCTACTACTGCCGCTGTTAAAGCTGCAAAAGATAAACCTTTTAGTCCCGGAGGCAATAAGTTTAACAATACAGGGTAAGCACTATCAGGGTTTACTTCGCCATTAACAAGCATCTCGGTAGTAAAAACTTCTTGTTTGTAGAGTACGTAAGCGGCAATACCTGGCAATACCACAATAATAGGCATTAACAATTTTAAGAAAGCTGCAAATAATAAACCTCCTCTGGCAGTTTTTAAATCGGCACCTAAAGCTCTTTGAGTAATGTACTGGTTACAACCCCAATAGTTTAAGTTTACAATCCACATACCACCTACCAATACGGTTAAGCCTGGTAAATCAACAAAGTTTTTGTTGTCTTTATCAAAAATCATGTGGAAATGATCTTCTGCTTGTGAGGTAATGAGGTTAAAACCATTAAGTACACCGCTAGATCCATTATTTTGAGCTACTAAATCTAGTGCTAAATAAGTGGTTGCCAAGCCTCCTAAAATTAAGAAGAACACTTGGATTACATCGGTATAACCAATAACTTTCATCCCGCCAAGGGTAATGATGATGGAGAATATAGCTAAGGCATACATACAAACCGTAAAGTTTATACCAGATATGCTACTAACTGCTAAAGCACCTAAGAAAAGGATAGAAGTTAAATTTACCACAACGTAAAGCAATAGCCAGAAAACGGCCATAATCATGGCAACGGTCTCGTTATAACGCTGGCTTAAGAACTGAGGCATGGTAAATATCTTGTTTTTAAGATATACCGGGATAAAGAATACAGCAACAATAACTAACGTTGCAGCAGCCATCCATTCATAAGTTGCAATAGCAAGGCCTAAGGTGAAGCCAGCGCCACTCATACCAATAAATTGTTCTGCTGAGATATTGGAAGCGATAAGTGATGCTCCAATTGCCCACCATGTTAATGACCCTTCTGCCAAGAAGTAGTCCTTAGAACTTGCGCTCTCTGCTTTTTTACGGTTGTAAATCCATAGTCCGTATCCAGCAACAATCACAAAGTATATTAGAAATACAATGTAATCAGAAGTTTGAAGTGTGTTCATTCTTTATTTAAGTTTAGTTTGGAGGACGTGAATTTATTAAAAAATATGTTTATTAAGCATATTTTCAAAAAATTCTTGTTTACCACTTATAGTTTGAGGCTCGCCATGCTGAATGGCATAATCTCTTAAATCAGCTAAAGAAAGTTTTCCTTCTTCAAATTCTTTGCCTTTACCAGAGTCAAAAGAAGCGTAACGTTGTGCTCTTAGCTTTTTATAATCTGATTTTTCTAAGATTTCTTCTGCTACTAATAAAGCTTTAGCAAAAGTATCCATACCGCCAATATGCGCATAGAATAAATCTGCAGGGTCTGTAGAATTTCTTCTGATTTTAGCATCAAAATTAATACCTCCACCTTGTAAGCCTCCAGCTTCAACAATCACCAACATAGCTTCTACCAATTCTAAAATGTTATTAGGGAATTGGTCTGTATCCCATCCATTTTGGTAATCGCCTCTGTTAGCATCAATAGAACCTAACATGCCAGCATCGGCAGCAACTTGTAACTCATGTTGGAATGTATGGCCAGCCAAAGTAGCGTGGTTAACTTCTATGTTAAGTTTGAAATCATTTAATAAATCATACTGTCTTAAGAAACCTATAACAGTAGCAGAATCATAATCATACTGATGTTTAGAAGGTTCGCAAGGTTTAGGCTCAATAAAGAAAGTTCCTTTAAAGCCATTGCTTCTGGCGTAATCTTTTACGGTGTGTAAGAAACGAGCGAAATGTTCTTGCTCTCTCTTCATATTGGTGTTTAATAAGGTCATGTAGCCTTCTCTACCACCCCAAAACACATAGTTTTCTCCACCTAAAGCAATCGTAGCATCAATAGCAGCCTTTACTTGTGCGGCACCATGTGTCAATACATGAAAATCTGGGTTGGTGATAGCACCATTCATATAACGTTTATGAGAAAACAGGTTAGCTGTACCCCAAAGTAATTTAATGCCACTTTCTTTTTGCTTTTGTAAGGCATATTCTACCATGGCGTTCAATCTTCTTTCATTCTCTACAATATCGTTGGTATAATCAACAACATCAACATCATGAAAGCAATAGTAAGGAAGATTCATTTTTGTCATGAACTCAAATGCGGCATCCATTTTGTCTTTTGCTCTTTCTACAGCATCTGCTTTAACATCCCAAGCAAATTCATGAGTAGGACCTCCAAATGGATCGGCACCGTTACCGTTAAAAGAGTGCCAGTATGCGCAAGCAAATTTTACATACTCTTTCATGGTTTTTCCTTGAACTATCCTGTTTTCATCATACCATCTAAAAGCTAATGGATTATCTGATTCTCTTCCTTCAAATTTAACTTGGTTTATACCTTTGAAGAATTCTTTTTCACCTGTTACGATTGACATTTTTGATTGATTTATATGTTATTAATTTTTTGATTGAGTAATTGTTTCCATTCTTGGTAGGCAGCATCATAAGCCTCTGTTTCCTGAGGTTCTATGGTTGCTAACACCTCTTGATTTTGAAAAGCTTCCTGAGCGTTTTTAAAGTGTTTAATACCCATACCTGCACCCAAAGCAGCGCCCACGCTTCCATCGTTTTGATAAAGTTCTATAGGTACTTGGGTAGCTCCGGTAAATGCTTTTCTAAATACCTCGCTTAAAAATAAATTTGATTTTCCGGCTCTGATAACTGAGGGGTTTAAGCCATTTTCTCTCATGATATCTAAACCGTATCTGAAAGAAAAAGCAATACCTTCTTGTACAGCATTAAGGATATGTGCTGCTTGGTGTTGATTTAAATCGATATTAAAAATGTGAGCCCCAATAAGCTTGTTGTTTAACATTCTTTCTGCGCCATTGCCAAAAGGTAAAATTCTAAGGCCTTTACTTCCAATTTCTACTTGAGAAGCAAGTTGGTTGATTTCCGGATAGCTTAAATCTTTGGCAAAAAGTTTTCTTGCCCAGCTGTTTAATATCCCTGTACCATTGATACATAATAAAACACCTGTTCTAATCTGGTTTTGCAAATAATTAACGTGTGCAAAAGTGTTGATACGAGATTGCTGATCGTAAACTAATTGGTCGCTTACGCCATAGATAACACCAGAAGTACCTGCTGTGGCAGCAACTTCTCCTGGTTCTAATACATTTAAAGAAAGTGCGTTATTGGGCTGGTCGCCGGCTTTGTAAGCTACCTGTACGCCTGCTTTAAGCTGGAGAGCGGTAGCAATATCAGTTTTTACCTCGCCATGGTTGGAAAATACAGGTTTCAGTTCTGGAAATATGGAAGTATCAAAGCCAAACTCTTTACATATTTTTTCTGATAGCTTGTTGTTTTTAAAATCCCAGAAAATACCTTCAGATAATGCGCTGATACTGGTTGTAATATGGCCTGTTAACTTCATGGCTATGAAATCTCCGGGAAGCATGAGTTTGTAGATGTTGGCAAAAATTTCGGGTTCATTTTGTTTTACCCACGCCAGTTTGGATGCCGTAAAATTACCAGGAGAGTTAAGATGGTGACTTAAACTTTCTGCCTCACCTATATTTTGAAATGCTTTTTCTCCAATCTCTACCGCTCTGCTATCGCACCAAATGATAGAATTTCTGAGTACTTTTTGGTTTTTATCAACCAATACTAAGCCATGCATTTGATAGGCTATACCAATACCTATGATGTCTTGTGGGTTGTATTTTTTGGTTTGATGATTTTTTAAGATGGCTTTCTGCGTAAACTCCCACCAGTTTTCTGGTGATTGCTCTGCCCAGCCTGGTTTAAGAGCGATGATTTCTGCCTCTGTTTCTGGATATTGTGCAGTTGATACAATTTTTTGCGTAAGCGTTTCAATAACTGAAACCTTTACTGAAGATGTGCCTATGTCTATACCTAATAAATACATAAATGTTTAAGCCAGGTTATAATGGTTAAGTGCAACCGGTTGCATAAAGGTATATTTAATATTTAAATTGTCAAAATATCCTATAATTTTATTTACTTTAAAAAGTGAAAAAGAAGGCAACCATTTATGATATAGCTAAAGAGCTTAATATTACGGTATCTACCGTATCCAGGGCTCTTAATAATTTTTCTACGATAAGTGATGCTACAAAAAAAGCTGTTTTTGAGACTGCTAAAAAGTTAAATTATAGCCCCAATCGTCTCGCATCTTCTTTAAAGTCAGGGAAAACACATACCATAGGAGTTATTGTTCCCAGCATGGAAATCCATTTTTTTGCTGTAGTTATTCATAGTATAGAGCAAGTATTAAAAGATAATGATTATCGTATTCTTTTATACCAGTCTGGAGAATCGGTTGAGAACGAGATTAATGGCGTAAAAACCTTGTTAGAAGCACAGGTGGATGGTATTATCGCTTCTCTTTCTCTTGAGACCGAGGATACTTCACATTTCCAAACGCTAATCAAACAAAATAAACCACTGGTCTTATTTGATCGTGTAGATGAAAAACTAAATGTTCCGACGGTAACTTTAGATGATTATAAAGCTGGTTATTTGGCAACCGAACATTTAATTAAACAAGGTTATCAAAATATTGCTTTTGTAACTACTATCCATCAAAATAGTATTTTTGGTAATAGGGTAAAGGGATATAAAGCTGCCTTGGCTGATTTTAAGTTGAAGGTTAAAGAAGATCATATTATATATGGAGGGTTATCTATAAAAGATGGACGTTATGGTGCTGATAAACTTATGAGAGCGCAAGACAGACCCGATGCTATTATTGCTGGAGATGATTATACTGCCCTGGGTGTTATCAAAAAGTTAAAAGAATTGCAACTTACCCCGCCACACATTGGGGTTATGGGTTTTGCTAATGAAACATTCTCTGCTTTTATTACACCAAATTTATCTACCATAGACCAACAGGCAGCTAAAATGGGTATAGCATGTGCTGAAAGTTTTGTTAAGATGATCAAAAGTGGTAATCCTTATCAAAATGTAGAACATATCGTGATAGAACCTTTAGTTATTAAAAGGCAATCAACCGCAAAATAATACGAGTGTAATATTGCACTTCTTTTTAAATGTAAAGTTTTATTATATTTATTTTCGTTTTTAAAACTTTGCATCCATGTCTGAAAAAAAAATAGTTGTACTTTATGTAGATGATGAAGAAAATAATCTAATTTCTTTTAAAGCTAATTTCAGAATAAAGTATCAAGTACTTACTGCATTAAGTGGCGATGATGCCCTTAAGATTATGGAAACCAAAGCTGTAGATATTATTATTACAGATCAAAGAATGCCCAATATGACTGGTGTTGAGTTTTTAGAAAAAGTATTAGAAAAGTTTCCAGAGCCCATGCGTATATTACTAACTGGATATGCTGATATGAGTGCAGTGATAGACGCCGTTAATAAAGGTAAAATTTTCCATTATCTTAATAAACCTTGGGATGAAGCAGAGCTTGATATGACTATTAAAAGAGCTTATGACATCTTGTTAGAACGTAAGCAAATAGAAATTATGAATGAAAAATTGGCTACTTCTAATGATCAATTAGAGTTTTTGTTAAGACAAAAACTTTTATCTTAACTTTCTTGGCTAATATTATTTATCATTTCTTCAAAAGCTTCAAAACTATAAGGTTTTTTTAATACTCCAAATACAGATTCGTAAGTAGAAATTCTACTGATATCATTTTTATTTAATGATGTTGTAATGGAGATAATACGATAATTGTTTTTGGTTTCTTTCGGCAAGTTCTCAAACTCTTCTATAAACTGAAAGCCATTCATTACAGGCATCATGATATCAAGTAAAAGCACTGTTAAACTTCCTTTTTCTGGTTCTTTAGCTTTAATATCCTGTAAAGCTTCTATAGCATTGTCATAAGCTTTAAAGCTATTGCATTTGCCTGTATTAAGAATAAGTTTTTCTGCAATAAAGCAATCTAATTCTCTATCGTCTACAATAATAAAGTTTAGTTTCATGTTTATTTGTTAGGTATTTTGATGGTGAAAGTTGTGCCTTGGTTAAGTTCAGAATCTACTTCTACTTGTCCGTTTAGTTTTAACAAAGCACTTTTAACATTAAATAATCCGAAGCCCGAGCCAGCTTCTTTAATATGCGCTCTAAAGAATAAATCAAAAATTTGATTCTTATATTTTTCATCAATTCCAGAGCCATTATCAGCTACAATAATGGTAGCAATGCCTTTTTCTACTACAATATTTAAGCTAACAAATTTGTTTTCTTTTTCTAATACCTGATATTTAAAAGCGTTTGATAAAAGGTTGTTGATGATTAAAAAAATAGAAACTCTATCGCTCCAGAAAGATTCTTCTTGTTGTAAATGGATTTTAAAGGCTATGGATAGGGTTTTGGCATAAATTTGATAGACATCTTCCATTTCTTTGATAAGATCTCTGAAATCAATATCTGTAATTTTGAGTTCGCCTCTTTCTAAGCTGTAATAATCATGCATGCTTAAGATGAAATCATCTAGTTTTTGAACAGATTTATTCATCATTTTCAATATTTCTTTTACCTCATCTAAGTTATGGGTATTTAACGCTAGATTTATTCCTCCTGCAATACCTACTAATGGGCCTCTTATATCATGACTTACAGAGTATGCGAATTTATCAAGTTCTGAATAAGCTTTATGTAATTCCTGATTTTTTAATGCAAGCATTGAACTTGCCTCGTAAAAATGTACAGCCTCTTCAATAGCACTAATGATATCTGCATCTATCCAAGGTTTTTTTACATATCTAAAAACATGTCCTTTATTAATGGCGTCAATAACCGATTCTATATCTGTATAAGCAGTTAATAATATTCTGATGGGGTATGGGTGTGTACTTCTAATTTCTGCAAAAAAGTCTACCCCGGTTTTATGGGGCATCCTTTGGTCGCAAAAAATTACTTTTATATCAGGATATTTATTTAAAAATTGTAAAGCTTCAGAAGTGTTTTGTGCAGTAAAAATCTGATAATCGAATCTTAATGAGGCTTTGAAGCCTATTAAGTTATTCATTTCATCATCTACATACAGTATCTTAATTTTTTCTGACATGATTATATTTTAGCTGATCATGATTTGGTGTATAACGGGTATTTTGATAATAAATTCTGTGCCTTTATCTGGCTCAGTATTGATGAAAATTTGACCGTTGTGTTTTTTAATGGTATTGTAAGCTATAGACATACCTAAACCTGTTCCTTCTCCCACATCTTTTGTGGTAAAGAAAGGGTCAAAAATTTTATTTCTTGTAGTGTCAGACATTCCACAGCCGTTATCGGTAATATAAATGTTAACAAAATCTTCTGTTGCTGTAGTTTTGATACTTAATAAACCATCTTTACTATGGGTATGTTTGACATTGATAGCGTGTATGGCATTAGAGATGATATTTAAAAAAACTTGATTAAGTTTCCCTGGATAGCACTCTACCAAAGGTAATGCTGCATAGTTTTTTTCTACTTTAATATTGCTATTGTTGAGTAAATTATTCATGATTACTAAAGTAGATTCTATCCCTTCATTTATATCAGCTCTTTTTAAGTCATCTTCATCAACTCTGGAAAAAATTCTTAGACCTTTAACAATTTCTGCAGTTCTGCTAGCTCCTTCATGAATACCTTTTAGTAAATGGTTAATTTCCATTTTTAGGTAATCGTAATCTAGCTCTTCTTTATATTCTTCTATTTCTTGCTGTTTTTCTTGTATAGTTTTATCAGATAAACCTATTTTTTCTATTAAATCTACTGCATCAAATAACATATTTACGTCTCTAAGTAATGGCGAAACGTTGGAAGTTACAAAGTTAATGGGGTTATTAATTTCATGTGCTATACCGGCAGTTAATTGACCTAATGAGGCCATTTTTTCTGCTTCAACCAATTGAGTTTGTGCTTGTTTTAAATCTTCAAGTGTATGGCTAAGTTCGTTATTTGTTTCTATCAATTCAACAGTTCTTTCTTTAACTCTTTGCTCTAATATGGTATTTTGTTCTTTGATAATGCGTTCATTTTCTTTAGCAATTTCTAAAGCTTGTGCTTGCGACTGCTCTTTTTCTTTTTTAAGAATATTAATTCTATCTGCTAGTGCTAAAGAAAGTAATGTTACTTCTAGTGCTGTTCCTATTTGTAAAGAATAATTGGTAAAGGTATTATAAGGTAATAAACCGGAGTTTTTTAATATAAATACGATGAGGCCGATGAAAAAGCCGCTCCAAGCAATTAAAAAAAACTTAGCAGGCCTATAACCTTGTACGGTGATGGTTATCGCAACGGTATAGATAACAATAATGGTATAAATGGCGGCTATATCAATTAAGCGATAACTTAAAAGGTCAAAACCTATAATTCTGGCTGCAATGGCACTGGCGTAAACCGCCAAAGAGATGATAAATAGTTTATTGAGTTTAGGCGTTCTGGTTTTTGATTGTAAAAAAAGTCTGATGAATATTATGCCCATAATACCCGCCAAGCCCGGGAAAATTATCAAAACTTTATTAAACAGGTAAGGGGTATTGCTAAACAGGTATTTAAATGAATGTCCGGAAAGGGTTATTTGAGTTAGTAAGGTAAATAAGGTATATAAAACGTAATACACATAGCTTATATCTTTGGTTGAGAGATACAAGAAGCTATTATAAAGAATCATAACCATTAAAATGCCAATAAGAACACCCCAAAAAATATCATGGCTATTAAGGTATTCTGATATTTTTTGCTCTTTACCTATGTAAATAGGAAGAAACATTTGCTCATGGCTATTTACTTTGAGGTAATAAGTTTGTTCTGCATTTGCGGCAATGTTTAAATCAAAAATAGGATGTTGATGTTTATACTTTCTGGCATTAAATTTTTTTGTGTTACTAATTTTCTGAAAGTATAAAATTCCGTTTCTTTGATAATATAGTTCACTATTGTCTAGATAAGAACTTTCTATCATTAAAAGTAGGTTGTTTTGGTTACTTTGATTTTTGATGGTGAATTTTAACCAAAAATTAGCATCACTTAAAGGTAAAATAATGGTTTCTGCGCCAGATGGCTTAAATGAATGGTTGTTTACAATATCATTAAAATTTAATTTTTTTGAATGATCTTGTAAAATAGCAATATGATGACCTATGATGCTATTATCATTCTTAAAAATAATCTTATGTTGCCCTAACCCATAAGTGTAAGAACAGCAAAGTATAAGAAAAAGTAAAAGTTTATTCCTCATAAGGTGGATTTAATTTTTAACTAACAAATAGAATTTTTTCTAAAGGTAATCTATGTGATTTTAATTCTATTTGTTCTGCAAAAGAAATTTTTGCTAAAAATACTTCTGCATTGTTTTTGTCTAATCCTGTTAAAGCTTCAAATTCTTTTCTTAATGCTGTTAATTCATTTATACTACTTGTATCTAAGCCCTTGCCATTTCCATGATTGACTCTTGTAAATAAGTATAAAGGCGATATGAGTGGGTGTACTGCTAAACCAATTTTTGTTGCAGCAAGCCAAAAACGCTCCATAGCTTGACCGCCTTTAAAAAAACTTTCTAAGCTATATTTAGGTACACTTATAAGGCATATTGCCGATGCTGATTCTATTGTTTTTAAGGCCAAAGTATCAAAGGCTTTTCCGCCTTTTAACTCCTTTATTGTTTTAACAACTTCAGCATCTTTAATCATACTCAAGGCAGCAAGTTGCGAGTTACTTAATCCTAAAGTTTTAACATCAATGCCATCTTTGCTTTGTTCGGCATCGGCAGTGGTCCAGCGCATCTCTCGATGTACAAAATCATAATGGCCCTCTGGGTTTAATAGGCGTATTCTATCGCAAATACCTATCATTTTTCCAAATAATTTAAGGTCTTTTTCTTCTGTAAAGTATTGAAAATTAATAGGATATATGCTATTTGTGATTTCTTTGAGATATGCTAACTGCTTTTCTTCTAGCCTATTTTTTTGTAGCGCATGATTTCTGTTCGTACATCTTTGATGAATATAAGTTGATAGGTCTTGTGCTAAGGTATTGGTGTTTATTTCTGATTTTTCAAAATAAATAACTGCAACCAGTTGCTCTTGGCTAGCTATGGGTAAGAAATTTATTTTTGTATTTAAATTAAATGTGAGTGCTTTAAGGTATAAATTTTCAAAAGCTGCACCTAGAGAAATAAAAGAAGCTGTTTTTTGAAAATCTCCAAAGGAATAAGACCTATTTTCTTCATGGAAAAGATAAAGAAGGCCTTCTTGATAAAGCCATTTCCAAGGTTGGTCGTTTCCTGTTGATGGGGCTGCTGCTGCTGCATATATTAATTCTTTAAGTGTATGTTCATCAATAGTAACAGCATTATTGGTTTTAGTAAATGAAACCTGTTGTGCCAGGTTTATCAAATCTTGTTTGAATAAGGGGTTGTGTGGATTTTTTCTTTCAGAGGTGTTTTCTTGTTTATCAATCTTCGGATTTGCGATGAGTTCTTCTAAATCAATATAATATCTGCCAGAGGCATGAAATTGGTTAAGTAAGATTCTTCGGCTAACATCGGCAGCTACAGCCCCTCCTAAAGTAACAGAACTGGCAAGCTGCGGCCAGGTATTGATGGTTTGTTGTACTTCTACCATTGATGCTTTTCCTCTTAAAGAAATATTTTCTGCACCTAACATTTGCAAGATTAATGGTATTTTATCTTCATTGCTTAGTTCTTTGATTGTATGCGGGTTAATCCCTTTTAAAGTGCCATGAAGCAATTCCCTGTTGGGTTCTAAATCAAATCTTTCTACATCCAGCATTCCTCTATCGCTAGTATCCATCAAAACCGGAATTTGTAATGCTTTGGCTTTGTGTCTGGCAATAATCTTCATGTCGAGGCCATCACATTCATCTACTAAAAGATCAAGCTTGCCATCTTTAAGAAAGAAATCATCCAAATTATCTTCCGTTAAGCCTTCTTTAAAACAGGTAACATTTAAAAAGGGGTCTATTTCCAGAATTTCACGAGCGGCAACTATCACTTTTGATAAGCCTAAGTTACTTACACCGCTTCTTATTCTATTTAAATTACTGAGTTCAAGTGTATCAAAATCTGCTAAGCGTAATTCGCCACAGCCTCTTTCCATGGCTAAAGTAAGCGCAATAGATTGCCCTACAGACAAGCCTACGATACCAATCTTTTTGGTGCTTAATAAATCTCTTTCTTCTCTTGTAATTTTATATTGATTGCGGTTTGTTCTTACCTCTACAAAAGCATCTCTATCTAAAAGATGTACCATTTTTTTACTCCAGGGATAATAAACCCAAACACCGTATTGTTCTAAACTAAATTCTCCTAGTTCTTCATCAATCAGTTTCTTGTAAACATCTTCTTTAAGCCTTATGGAAGGGTTTTTTGATTTGATAAGCTCCTGCAATTGGCTCCATATTTCGTCATAAAAGAACACAACCTGTTGTTGGTTAATTAAATCGTTAAAAATTTGTAGGTCTTTTGGTTGATGTATTTTAAGTATTAAAGGTTGATAAATTTCTTTAAGATGGTGGTTTAGTTGTAAAAAATGAGAAGTTGTAGTGTTAGACATCTTTTAAGATTTAGGAGAAAATATCAAATTCATCAAAGTCTTGTGTTTTAACCTGAGCTGAAGGCAAAGAAGTATTGGCTATTGCAGCCTTTAAATCCCAATTTTCTAGATTTGGTATTTGGATTTCATAATGTATTTCTATTTGTTTTTTTCTAAGTTCTTCTAAACGGGTGATGGTTAAATTTTCCCTCAGTTTGAAAATGGTTTCTCTTTCCTCCTCAACTGCTTTGCTTAAAAACTCTGGGTCTTTAAGTATCATGGTGGTAGCAATTAAATCTAATTTTGGGTAGTAAAAAGTACCATTATTACCTATACTGGTTTCTATTTCGTAACCAGAATTTATACCCATTTGTACGGTATAGGGTGCACATAATGCAAAAATAGATTTTATACCGATTTGTGTAGATATAGCCACACAGGCTCTTGATAGAAAAATACTACCCACCCCATAACCTGCTATTTCTCTAGAATTCCATAAGCCACAAAACTCGCCTGTACCTTGTTGTGCATAATTGTAAACTAAGGTGGTTATGGCAGGGTCTAGTGCTTTAGTGGCTTCTTCTATGGGTAGGGGTTGACTTCCACCGGCAACATGTATACGTACCCCTCCATAAACTTTCTTTTTATCTAATGATTCAACAATGAGAACAAAGGCTCCCGGGTTGTCTACCCACTCGTTTTTTGAGGAAGTAACTTTGGTAACGCCAATACTCGTAAGCACATTTTTATGTCCTTCTACAAACAGCGCACAGGTTTCTGGATCGTCTATCGCCCTAAACGCTCTTAATCTTACTTCGGGTTTTTCTTTATTTAAATAAGACTCCATCAATTTTGTACAAGTATGGTTTTTAAATTTAACGTATTCTAAGAATCTTATACCAGTTTAGTGGCTTAAAAGTTATTAATATTTTTTATTAAGGCTGAAAATAGCAAATAATATAGCTTTTATAAGTTTCTAATAAATTTTATTGTTAAAATAAGTTTATGCTGATAAGTGATAATCTAAAAGATACTAAGTGTTGTTACTTCTAATTTAAGGATTAAAAAATCTCAAAAAGAATAAAAATTAAAAGCATTTACTAAAAAATACACATTTGATAGTGTAAATAAGCAATATTTTTTACAAATTGGCATCGCCGTAGCAACCAATTTAAAATTTTAGAATTAAGCAACAAAAACAACAGAAATTTCCAAATGAAAGAAGGCGCAGTAATACCAGAGGATTTTTTACTTTACAGCAAGCAGGCAAAGGTTTTATATCATGATTATGCTAAGGATTTACCTATTATAGATTATCACAATCATCTTCCTCCGCAAGAGATAGCAGAAAATAAGAAATTTAGCACTTTAACAGAAATCTGGCTAAAAGGGGATCATTACAAGTGGAGGGCTATGAGGGCTCTTGGTGTAGATGAAAATTATATCACCGGCAGTGCTTCTGATGAGGAAAAGTTTATGGCTTGGGCTAAAGTGGTTCCTGCAACCGTAAGAAACCCACTTTTTCATTGGACACACATGGAACTTAAAAATCCTTTTGGCGTTCAAAATTTCTTAAATGAGCAATCGGCATCAAAAATTTACAGTCATGCTAATGAGCTGTTAGCACAAGACAATTTTTCTACACAAGGCTTATTAACCCAGTTTAATGTAGTGATGGTAGGTACTACAGATGATCCTTGCGATGATTTAGAATACCATAAGCAATTGCAAGAAAGTGGTTTTGCAGTAAAGGTAAAACCATCTTTCCGTCCGGATAAATCTTTGTTAATTGGCGATGTAAATGCTTACCGAGCGTATATCCAAAAACTATCGGCAGCATCGGGTATACAAATTACAGATGTTGAGTCTTTAATTGCAGCTTTAAGAAACAGGGTTGATTATTTTGAAGCTCATGATGCAAGTATATCAGACCATGGTTTACAAGCTATTCCATCAAAGTTAACTTTAACAGATGCCCAAAAACAAGAATACAAAAAGCTTTTAGCTGGTGATGTGGATACTTTCTCTGATCCAGATGCTTTTGCTGGATATGTTTTAACAGAGTTAGGTAAAATTTATCATGAAAAAGGTTGGGTACAGCAATTCCATTTAGGTGCTATACGTAATAACAACCACGGGATGATGAGAAAATTAGGTCCGGATACTGGTTACGATTCTATTGCCGATTTTAAACAAGCAGAAAGTCTTTCTAATTTCTTAGGCAATCTTTCTTTAGAAGACCAATTAACCAAAACCATTCTTTATAACCTTAACCCTGCTGATAATGATGTTTTTGCTACCATGATAGGCAATTTTGCCGATGGGAAAACAAAAGGTAAAATGCAATTTGGCTCGGGCTGGTGGTTCTTAGACCAAAAAGATGGGATGGAGAAACAATTAAATTCCTTATCAAATATGGGAGTTCTGAGTACTTTTGTTGGGATGTTGACAGATTCTAGAAGTTTCCTTTCTTACTCCAGACATGAATATTTCAGAAGAATATTATGTAATCTTTTAGGTTCTGAGATGGAGAATGGCCAAATCCCTGATGATGAAAAATGGATTGGACAAATTGTTAAAGATATTTGCTACTATAACGCTAAACAATACTTTAATTTATAATGAGTAAAATATTAACCTTTGGTGAGCTATTACTAAGAATTTCTCCGGACGCAAACGGAGCATGGTTAAAAAATAATGAAATCCCAATTTTTGTTGGCGGAGCCGAGCTAAATGTAGCTACCGGCTTAGCCATTTGGGGTGCTGATGTAGCTTTTTTTACTGCTTTACCAGATCATGACCTAACCAAAGAAATTTTAGGTTATATAGAAAATTTAAATATTGATGCTTCAAGAATCGCTTTACAAGGGGAGCGTATAGGGATTTATTACCTTACCCAAGGTAAAGATTTAAAAAGTGCCGGGGTTATCTATGATAGGGCATATTCATCATTTTATGCTTTAAAGCCAGGTGATGTAAATTGGGATAAAGTATTGGAAGGCGTAAGCCATTTTCAGTTTAGTGCTATTTGTCCTGCTGTTTCGCAAAATGCTGCAAACGTTTGCCTAGAAGCTGTGAAAGCTTGTAAAGCAAAAGGTATACATGTTTCTTTAGACTTGAATTACAGAGCAAAGCTTTGGAAATATGATAAAAGCCCGGTAGAAATTATGCCAGAAATTGCTTCATATTGTGATTTAATTATGGGTAATTTATGGGCTGCTCATCAAATGTTGGGTACGGCATTAGATGATACCTTGATAGTACAAGATGCTAAGGAAGCTTATCTTAAACATGCCGAAAAAACATCTTTAGAGATAATGAGTAAATTTCCTAACTGTAAAGCAGTAGCCAATACCTTTAGGTTTGAAAACGGCGAGGGCATTAATTATTATACCACATTTTATCAAGAAGGTACACTACATGTATCTCAGCAATATCAGGTTGATAAAATTATCAATAAAGTAGGAAGTGGAGATACCTTTATGGGTGGTTTACTTTTTGGTATATCATCTGGTTACAGCACACAAGATACCTTAGAATTTGCTACGGCTGCTGCTTTTAAAAAGCTATTTATCCCAACAGATTCAACATCAACAACTAAAGAAGAAATATTACAAACCATAAAAGACTATGCCGCATAAACAAACTGTATTAGACACCATTATTGGCCAGGGGATGCTACCTCTGTTTTATCATGAAGATAAAGAGCTAAGCTTAGCTATCATTAAAACCTTATACGAAGCGGGTGTAAAAACGCTAGAATATACTAACCGTGGTCCGGCTGCTTTAGAAAATTTTAGATATTTAAAATCACAATTAAAAGATCTTCCTGATTTTTACTTAGGGATAGGAACCATTAAAAACACCAAAGAGGCACAAGATTTTATTGATGCTGGTGCAGATTATATTGTATGCCCTACGGTAAACGTTGCGGTTGGCCAATTGGTAAATAGCCTTGATATGCTTTGGATACCTGGCTGTATGACACCTACAGAAATTAGTACTGCACAAGGTGTGGGTGCATTATTGATTAAACTTTTCCCTGCAAATGTTTTAGGGACAGGTTTTGTAAGTGCGATAAGAGAACTTTTTGTTGGGCAACATTTTATGCCAACAGGAGGTGTTGAAATTGAAGAAAAAAATATTCGCGAGTGGTTTAAAGCAGGTGTTTCTGCAGTTGGAATGGGGAGCAAACTCATCAGTAAAGATGTGATGCAAAACAGAGCTTTAGACGAGTTAGCAAAAAACACAGCAGAAGCTTTCAGGCTGATAAAACTTTGTAAATAAATCCAAATTATATAAACCAAAATAAAATGATGAACGAAAAAATAGGAAAATTTAGGTGGACGATATGTTCGCTTTTATTTTTTGCCACTACAGTTAATTATCTGGATAGGCAAGTATTAAGTTTACTACAGCCACTACTTGCAGAAGAATTTGGCTGGACAAATTCTGATTATGCCAATATTACAGCTGTTTTTCAATTTGCGTATGCAATTTCTATGCTTTTTGCAGGGCGTTTAATTGATAAATTAGGTACTAAATGGGGTTTTGCTTGGGCATTGATTATTTGGTCTCTTGCAGCTATAATACATGCTTATGCAGAGGCTTTAGGCGAATTAGCATCTCCTCTTTTTATTTCCCTTGGTATTGCTTTACCAGTTTCTGTTATAGGATTTATGATAGCAAGAGCACTATTAGGATTTGGAGAGTCTGGTAACTTCCCTGCCGCAATTAAAGCTACTGCAGAGTATTTTCCTAAAAAGGAAAGGGCACTTGCAACAGGTATTTTTAATTCTGGTTCAAACGTAGGGGCAATTTTAGCACCAATTACAGTGCCTTGGGTAGCATCTCACTGGGGTTGGGAACTTACCTTTTGGATTATTGGTGCCATTGGTTTCCTTTGGCTCATATTTTGGTTCTGGCTTTATGAAACCCCTAATAAATCATCTCGTTTAGGTGAAGCCGAAAGAGCATATATAAATAGTGATGTTGAAGACCAGAAAGTAGAAAATACAAGCGAAGTTGTAGAAAAAGTATCATGGTTTAAACTGTTAGGATTTAAACAAACATGGTCTTTTGCTTTTGGGAAATTTATGACTGATGGTGTATGGTGGTTCTTTTTGTTCTGGCTACCAGCTTACCTCAAAGCGCAGTACGGTATGACAGGTACAGATATCATGTTACCACTTTCTATACTTTATAGTATGACTATGTTTGGTAGTATTGGTGGAGGTGCTTTCCCTATGTATTTTATCAATAAAGGTTATAAACCATATGATGGAAGAATGAGGGCTATGTTTATTATTGCTTTATTCCCATTGGTAGTGCTTTTAGCACCCGTTTTAGGTGAAATAAGCTTCTGGTTCCCTGTACTATTAATTGGTATAGGTGCTTCAGCCCACCAAGCATGGTCTGCTAATATTTTTACAACAGTTTCAGACATGTTCCCTAAGAAGTCAGTAGCATCTGTTACGGGTATTGGTGGTATGGCCGGAGGTTTAGGTGGTGTGGTTATGAGTAAGCTAGGTGGATATTTATTTGATTATTATGAGAAACTTGGACATGTAGAAACAGGTTATACCATAATGTTTACTATTTGTGCCTTAGCTTATGTAGTAGCTTGGTCTGTAATGAAAACTTTAGTACCAAAAATGAAAGCTGTAGAAATTTAATAAGAAATTTTAGTTTATATAAAAGCTGCCTTTAAAAAGAAAAAAGGCAGCTTTTTTTATGCTCCATTAGGATGAAGCGTGGTATCTAGCATAATAGATTCAAACTCTTCTATTGGGTATTTACTTTCAATAATACTGATAAGCATTTCTGCAGCTTTTTCGCCCATCTCAAAGGCCGGTTGCCTGATATAGGAAAGGGAAGGATTCAATAACTCTACTAATTCTGAATTACTAAAACCTGCAACAAGAATATCATGATGATGAGTAGCATATTTTTTCATGGTACTTAAACAGCCAGTACTTAATCTGTCGCTGGCAACAAATATAGCATCAGGAGGATTGTCATGAGATAGAAATTCTCTCACAGCAATTTCTACTTCTATTTGATCTCGTCCACCGTGTTTACAATATTTAATAAGTTCTTTATCTATGGGGATATGATGTTGTCTTAAAGCTTCTTCATAGCCTTTTTGTCTTTCGGCTGTAATAGAAAGCTGCGAAGCATTTGCCAAATGCGCAATTCGTTTACATCCTTTACTAATTAAAAATTCTGTAGCCTCAAAAGCACCTTTAAAATTATTGCTAGATACTTTATGGGTATTCATAGAATTTAAAATTCTATCGAAAAAAACTATAGGTAAACCTTGGTCATGTAATTTTTCAAGATGACTATAATCTTTAGTTTCTGCGCTTAAAGATACCAGTAAACCGTCAACAGATCTGTTTGCTAAATGTTCTACGTTAATAACTTCGCGTTCATAACTATCATGAGTTTGGGAGATGATAACATGGTAACCTTTACTATAAGCTACAGATTCTATACCGTCAATAGCTTGAGAAAAAAACTGATTAGCAACCTCGCATACAATCACACCAATAGAATAGCTTCTTCTTTCTTTGAGACTTAATGCAATAGGATTTCTTTTGAAATTAACTTTCTCGGCATATTCTAAAACTATCTTTTTAGTTTCTTCACTAATTTCATATCCACCTCTTAAGGCTCTGGATACTGTTGAAGTAGATAGATTTAAAGCTTTGGCAATATCTTTTATCGTAGTAGGTTTAAACATTAGGCTGGTTGGTTTTAAAAGCTTCAAGATAAATTTAGAAAAAATATATTTAAAAGCGTTTTTTAAGTTAAAAAATGTTGATTTAACAATTACGGCATCGATGCCGGCATCGATTGCACATTTTTTTTAAACCAGTTACTTCTTTTTTCTTTAAAAACTGATTACCATTGTTTAAGCCAATTAAATAAATAGACCATTTCAATAAAAGACTTCTTGCAACAAATGCTAACCTAGTGAGTGCTTTGTGAAGTGTATTTATTTATTAGCAACCATTAATTATAAATGAATATGATTAGAAAAGCTCTACTATTACTAACGATATCGTTAGTTGTTTTAAATTCGGTTTTTGCCCAAACTAAACAATTAAAAGGAATTGTAAAGGATGAGACCGGGGAACCTTTAGTTGGTGTTTCTGTGGGGATTAAGAATACCTCCATAGGCACCCAAACAAATGTTGATGGTAATTTTACGCTTAATGTAACTGAAGGGGCTATTTTGACCTTCAGATATGTGGGATATAAACCTCAGGAAGTTACTCTCAAGGGACAAACAACCATAAACGTTATACTACAATCTAATGCCTTAGAGCTTCAGGAGGTTGTTGCAATAGGCTACGGTACTACTACCAGAGAATCTTTAACAGGTTCAGTATCTTCTGTTACAGCCAAACAATTACAAGATATGCCAGTGAGTACAGCTGCCGAGGCTTTAGCAGGTAGGTTGGCAGGGGTGCAAGTGACTACTACAGAGGGTGCTCCAGGTGCTGATATTTTAATAAGAGTTAGGGGAGGAGGGTCCATTTCAGGAGATAATACCCCTCTTTTTGTTGTAGATGGTATTGTGGTAGAAAATGCACTGTCGATATTATCTCCTCAAGAAATTCAATCCATAGATGTTCTAAAAGACGCTGCATCTACCTCTATCTATGGTGCAAGAGGAGCAAACGGTGTTGTTATTATTACAACAAAAGGAGGGAAAGAAATGCCTACACAAATTACCTATAATGGTTTTGGAGGTGTTAGAAATATCACAAACAAAATTGAAGTGATGAATCCTTATGATTTTGTACAGTATCAATATCAGATTTATAATTATAATACCAATGAACAAACTAGAAATTCTTTTATAGATAGATATGGAAGATATGAAGATTTAGATATTTATAAATCTATGCCATTTGTAAATTGGCAAGATGAAGTATTTGGTAGAGATGCATATAGTCAAACGCATGTATTGGGGGTTTCTGGAGGTACTAAAGCAACAACTTATAATTTCACCTTAAATAGGGCTGATGAAGATGGAATTATGCTTAATTCTGGCTATAAAAGAACTTTAGCATCATTCCGTTTCGATCATAAAGTAAATAAAAAATTAAAAGTTGGATTAAATTTTAGATATAGTGACCAAGACGTAACTGGTGTAGGTACTTCAAATACAGGAACACAAAGTAATAATCGTTTAAGAAACGCAGTTAGATTTAGACCTTTTATAGGACCTGGTTTAGAATCAGAAGTTGATGAATTTGATCCAGAGTATACTAATTTAACAAACTTAGCTAGTCCAGTATTATTGGCTAATAATGAAATTAGAGAAGATGGCAGAATAAATACTAATTTGAATGGATATTTTAATTTAGAATTGGTTAAAAACCTAACTTTTAGAAGTGTTTTAGGGTATGTTACCAATGATAGAGTTCAAAACTTCTTTTATGCACCTCCAAGTGGTGTAACCAGAACCAATAATGCAAATAACCAACCAGTTGTTGATATTCGTAAATCAAATGACTACAGTGTTACAAATTCTAATACCTTAAATTATTCTAAAAAGTTTGGTAAGCATCAAACTGAATTCTTGTTAGGGCAAGAAACTTATATTTGGAAAGGTTTTACGGATAACAAAACTATTCGTTGGTTACCAATAGGAATTACGCCTGAACAAGCTTTTGCAAGTATACAAAGAGCTGTCCCTCCGGCAGACCAATTTCAATCTCCACCATCAACAGGCGTTTCTGAAAATAGAATACTATCTTTTTTTGGTAGGGTAAATTATAATTATCAGGGAAAATACTTAGCTACAGCATCTTTAAGATATGATGGTTCATCAAAATTTAATAGGGATAATGGATTTGCGGCTTTTCCGGCGGTTACGTTAGGATGGAGGATTTCTGAAGAGAAGTTTATGTCTAATATTAAAGGCGATTGGCTAAACAATATGAAAGTAAGATTTAGTTTAGGCTCGGCTGGAAATAATAGAATTGGAGATGACTTATTTAAAACTGTGTATGGTTCAAGTGCTAGCGATGGCTACGCTTTTGGTACATCAATTACACCTAGCTCTTATCCGCTTTCTTTAGCAAATTCTAATCTAAGATGGGAGAAAACAACTTCGCGTAACTTAGGTCTAGATTTAGATTTATTTGGCTCTAGATTGACTGCTAATGTTGATTTTTATCTGAATACTGTTAATGATTTGCTTTTTGATGTTGATATTCCAAAAGAGGCCGGAAACCCTACACAGGTACAAAATGTTGGTGCTACCCAAAATAAAGGTTTTGAAATCCAATTAGCTGGAGCCGTTATAGCTAACAAAAAGTTTACTTGGAACGCTAATTTTAATATTGGAGTTAATAGAAATAAAGTAGTAAGCTTAGGCTTGGACGCGTCTGGTAATCCATTAGCATCAAGATTAATAGGTTCTGGATGGGCTTCAGCTAGTAATCAGTATCAAGATTTCTTATTACAAGTTGGACAACCTATTGGGCAGTTTTATGGATACGTAACTGACGGTTATTATAAAATAGAGGATTTTGATATTACCCAAAATACAAATGGTAGCTTTTCTTATGTTTTAAAAGACGGAATTCCAAATTCTTTTAATTTAATAGGTAATAGAGCCCCTCAGCCAGGGGATTTAAAACTAAAGAAGCTTTCTCCCGTAGATCCTAACTCGGCAAATCCTTACAGGGTTGATGCTAATGATAGAACAGTTTTAGGCAATGCGCAACCAAAATTTACAGGAGGGTTGAACCAACAATTCGCATATAAGAATTTTGACATGAGTGTTTTTCTTAATTGGTCAGTAGGAGGAAAAGTTTATAATGCTAATAACCTAGAATTTACAAGCCAATATTTATACCGAGATAACAATATGTTGGCTGTTATGAATAATAGATGGAAATGGTATAATGAAAGTGGTGTTTTGGTAACAGAGCCTACAGCTTTGGCTGCTTTAAATGAGAATACAACGTTTTGGACACCATCTTCTGGTGCTTATTTTCTTCATTCTTATGCTATTGAAGATGCCTCATTCTTAAGAATAAGCAATTTAACATTAGGCTATACCATGCCACAAGATTTAATTAGAAAGTCAAAGTTTATCTCTAATCTTAGGGTGTATGCAACAGTAAATAATTTATGGACTATCACTGGATATTCTGGGTTTGATCCAGAAGCTAATACAAGAAGAGCTAGCCCATTAACGCCAAGTGTAGATTATGCAGCATATCCAAGAAGTAGATATGTATTGGCAGGTATAAATATGACATTTTAATCAGTAAAAAATTAATTACTAGATATAACGTGTATTTACAAACCTTGTATAAAACGAAAAGTATTATGAATCAATTAATAAAATATAATGTTGTGGCAATGGGTGTAGTAGTATTGTCACTTCTATCTTCTTGTAAAGATTATCTTAACATTGAAAATCCTTCTACTATATCTGAAACAGTGGCTTTTGGGTCTTTAAATGAAGCAAACTCAACAGTTGTAGGCGTTTACGCTAAACTGCCAGGGGATAATGGCTATGGAAGTCGTTTATCCTTATCTTTTTCTCAAGGAGCTGACGATTTTAAAGTAGATGGCGCTTACAATCCTTTACAAACCAGAGGTCTTAGTCATTATGGTGCCAGCCCTAATTTACCTGATTTAAAAGCACCTTATGAGCAGTTATATTCAGGAATTGAAAGAGCTAATATGTGTATTAAATATATTCCTTTATCTCCTATTTATAATTCTGGGACAGAAACAGAAAAGGTAGGAATGAGGAAATTGTTAGGAGAAGCATTAACATTAAGAGCACAATTTTACCTAGAGTTGTTGAGAAATTGGGGAGATTTACCCGCTCGTTTTGTGCCAGCATCTGATATTACAGACCAGTATATAGGCAAAGAAGACAGAGATGTTATATATGATCGCTTATTGGAAGATTTGAGAGAAGCCGCAACTCTTGTGCCATGGAGGTCACAAACAAGTGATAACACACCAACAAGAATTACAAAGGGTGTAGTTAAAGGATTAAGAGCAAGAATAGCGTTAACAAGAGGTGGTTATTCTTTAAGAAGAAATCCACAAGTTATGGCTAGAAAAGATGACTATTTAACTTACTACACCATAGCTAGAGACGAGTGTAAAGAGATTATTGAAAGTGGAGAACATGGCTTAAATCCAAATTTTGAAAACTTATTTAAGTCTTTACATACTTCCAAATCTGTTGAAGTTGGAAGAGAAATGATGTTTACAGTTGGAGCAGCAGGAACTACAGGAGCTACCAATACAAAAATGGCTTACAGTAATGGGATAAGACAAAATGCTAGTTCTTCCTATGGCCAAGCAAACGGTTTAAATGCCGCTATTGCAACTTATTTCTATGAGTTTGACAGAGAAGATTTAAGAAGGGATGTAACATTGGCTTATTACTCAATTTCAGCAACTAATACCAAAGAATTAACAACTTCTTTAGTTATGAGAGAGGGTAAATTTAGAAAATATTGGACAGCCATAAGAGATGCTTCTCAAAACTTAGGTGTTAACTGGCCTATCTTACGTTATGCAGATATTTTATTAATGTATGCTGAAGCCGAAAACGAATTGAGTGGTCCTGAAAATGCTAAAAGTGCGTTAAGACAGGTGAGAGAAAGAGCTTTTCCACAGAGTCAATGGTCAACACAGGTTACCAATTACATTAATACAGTTTCTGCAAATAAAGAAACCTTCTTTAATGCCATTATGCAAGAGCGTTTATTAGAGTTTGGAGGCGAGGGAATCAGAAAATATGATCTAATAAGATGGAATAAATTAGCTTCAAACATAGAAGAGACCAGACAAAAAATGAGAGACTTTAGAGATGGAGTGGGTGTTTATGCTAATTATCCAAGATATATATATTATATACCATCGCCATTTATTAATGCTGCTACCATACCTGGGGAATTAGCTAATCTTAATTTATTTGGAGGTAATATTAATACCGTCATGTATACCCCAGGATTAGGCACAAGTACAGCACCTGCAGGTTATACCACCGTTAGATGGAGAGATGCTGTGAATGATACAGGTAATAGTGAAAGATTTATAACAGGCGTAGATGGTATTGCACATGCTTTCGTACCCAACTCAAGAGAACTGCTTCCTATTCATAGTGATATCATTGGAGCTAATTTTAGGTTAACTCAAGACTATGGCTATTAATTAATTTTAAAACATTAAAGATGAAAAATAGAGTATTTATTAAACTTAGTTACCTACTTATAGTATTGCTAGTAGCATCAGTTTTGCATTCATGTAAAAAAGATGTATTGTTAGATGACTATTCAGGCTTACGTATGTTTACCCCAACCACTGTGGCAAGAATAATAAGTGGAGAGTCTAATGTTAAAATAGAATGGAAGCCTAGTATTTTTGTTGAAGAAGAAATCATAAATTATAAAATAGAGGTTGCTAGGGATTCATCCTTTTCAAACATAGAATACACTACACAAGTAGATACGGCAGGTGTAACCATCAACTTCCCTGATTTGTTAATTAGGCAACGTTATGTGGCTAGAATAAAATCACTCGGAATTAATGGTAGAGAAGACTCTAAATGGCTAATTACCCAGCCCTTTAGTATAGTAGGGGCGCAAATTTTTACTTCGGCAACTACTACAGGCGATGCAGCCGAATTAAGATGGACTTTTAGGAATGGATTAACTAAATTGACCATTACTCCTGAGGTTGGAGCGGCGTATGATATTAATTTAACAGTTAATGATAAAGACCCACAAAACGCTAATTTGGGCTTTAAATTACTGAGCGGACTACCATCTTTAGCCGGTTTTAGGGCAGAAATTTTTGCTGGAAGCTTAAGCTTAGGTACAATTGAATTTAGAACAAAAGCACCAGTTGGTACAGGAGCTATAATTGACCTAACTGGAATAACCAATAGACCTTCAGTTCTTTCTGATACACTTAGGAGTGCAATACCAGCAGGTAGTACTATTATTCTAAAGAAAGGACAGCAATATACCATAGCAACAACCATTTCTTTGGATAGAACGGTTACCATTGTAAGTGAAGATAACTTCAATCCAGGAAGGGCAGAGATATTCTTTACCAGTAACTTTAATTTTGCCCCAGGTGCAACTATAGATTCAATTAAATTTAAGAATATTACTTTAAGAAGTGATAATCCAACATCAAGGTATGTATTTAATACTACCCAAGCTGCAAACATAGATAAGATGATATTTGATGAATGTTTAATTACCTCCTTTAGAGGGATATTTAGACAACAATCAGCTGCTTCCGTTGTAAAATTATTTAGTATTAATAATTCTATTGTTACCGATATTGGTAATTACGGATTAATATCTGTAGATAATATAGCTTGTACAACTCAAAATATATCTGTTACAAATAGCACAATATATAAGGCAGATAGGATAATTGTGAGTAGAAGTAATTCAAATTCAGTTGTTATTTCTAATTGTACTTTTAACGAGGCCCCTGTAGCTGCAAGTTATATAGTTGATTACTCTACTTCGCCAACCAATGTTGTGGCTAATGGTATCAAACTAAATAACAATATTTTCGGGCTAGGAAGACTAGCCGGTACTAGTACAGAAATACGTGGAATTAGAACTTCTACCACTACTGCTATATTAGATGCTTCTACATCTTTCTTTACATCAGATTTAACTTTTAATGTTGCAAACCCTAATCCAGGATTTACTGCATATAGTAAGCCATCTACAGATTTATTTACTAATCCAGCAGCAGGAGATTTTAAAATAAAAGATGCCACTTTCGTGGGTAGAAATACATCAGGAGATCCTAGATGGAGGATAAATTAATTTCAAAAAGCTGTTTCACTTTCTAAATAGGAAAGATGAAACAGCTTTGTTTATAAAAGGAGAAGATTATGGGAGTGAAAAGTTTCATATTAGCTATTTCATTAGCAGTTGTTTTTTTATTTGCTAGTTGTAAAAAGGATAATGTTTCAACAAAAGAAGATGTAGTCATCAATCCACCACCTGTGGGTAATGATAATGTTCCTGTAAAAGTAACAGAAACAGCTTTTGCTTTCCCTGGTGCAGAAGGTGCAGGTAAAACTACAACTGGCGGTAGAGGAGGAAGAGTTATTAAAGTAACTAATCTTAATGATAGCGGAACAGGAAGTTTGAGAGCTGCTGTAGAGGCAACAGGGCCGCGGATTGTAGTTTTTGAAGTATCTGGTAATATTAAACTAAGAAGCAGGTTACAAATCAGAAATGGAGACCTTACCATTGCCGGGCAAACAGCCCCTGGTGACGGGATATGCTTACAAGACTATGAAACTAATATAACGGCTAATAATGTAATCATCCGTTACCTAAGATTTAGATTAGGAGACACCAACGTAGCCACCATAGAAAGTGATGCTTTATGGGGCAGAGAAATTGAAAACATTGTTTTAGACCATTGCTCTATGAGTTGGTCTATAGATGAAACTGCATCCTTTTACCATACCAAAAATTTTACCATGCAATGGTGCTTCATTACGGAGAGTATGAACAACTCTGGACATGCCAAAGGTGCACACGGTTATGGCGGTATTTGGGGGGGTAACCCAGCAACTTTTCATCATAACTTAATAGCGCACCATACCAACAGAAATCCACGCTTTGATGGAGGAAAAAGATACAGCAATGGTAGTGGTACGGGTTTAAGTAAATATGGTGCAGATAAAATAGATTATCGAAATAATGTTGTTTATAACTGGAGCGGTAATAGTACTTATGGCGGAGAAAATGGCGAGTATAACATGGTAAATAATTACTATAAATATGGTCCTGCTACCCCAACAAATAGAAGAAATAGAATTATGCAAATTTCTAAAGATAATGCTACTACTGCCCCCAATCCCGCCGAATATAGCTTAGGTTATGGAACTTTTTATATCGCAGGAAATTTTGTTTTTGGCAACGTAGCGGTTACAGCAGACAACTGGACAGGAGGTGTCGATTTTGATTCGGGTATTACAAGAACAATGGCGCAAAGAACAACACCGTTTCCTGCAACAGATATACCAGTACATAGTGCAGAACAAGCTTTCGAAGCAGTATTAACTTATGGTGGGGCAAGTTTAAAACGTGATGCTATAGATACCCGAATTGTTGGAGAGGTTAGAAATGGTACAGCAACATTTAGCGGTTCTGTATCAAGGCTTTTAGGTATAATAGATAAACAAAGCGATGTAGGTGGTTGGCCATTTTTAACACAAACCAGTGTTTTAACTGATACCGATGGTGATGGGATGCCTGATGATTGGGAAAAAGCTAAGAAGTTAGACCATACCAAAGCCAATGCTAGTAGCAAAGATTTAAGCACAGGGTACGATAATATTGAAGTTTATGTCAATAGTTTAGTCGGTACTATCACAGAAAATCAGTATAAATAATATCATTTTATATGAAATATAAGGGATTACTTTTTGTATTATTCGTGTTTGGTTTTATTGCAATAGCATGTAAGAAAAAAGGTAGTACACCAGAAGAACCTGTAAAACCACCTACTGGTCCAACACCGGTAAATGAGGTAGCACTAGCTTTCCCTGGTGCAGAAGGTTTTGCTAAAAATATTACAGGCGGACGTGGAGGTAGAGTTATAAAAGTAACCAATCTTAACGATGCAGGTACCGGAAGTTTACGAGCAGCAATAGAAGCTACAGGTGCAAGAATTATAGTGTTTGAAGTTTCTGGAACTATTGTTTTAAAAAGCCGACTTCTTATAAGAAATGGTGATGTCACCATAGCTGGACAAACAGCACCTGGAGATGGGATATGTTTAAGAGATTACGAGGTGGGTGTTGATGCAGATAATGTAATTATTAGATTTCTTAGGTTTAGAATGGGCGATGCTGCTCAGCAAGAAGGAGATGCTCTAGGTGGCAGATTCAGGAAAAGAATTATGGTAGATCATTGCTCTATGAGTTGGTCTACTGATGAATGCGTGTCTTTTTACGCAAATGAAGATTTTACTTTACAGTGGTGTATCATTGCAGAAAGCTTAAGGAACTCTGTACATGGGAAAGGGGCGCATGGTTATGGCGGAATTTGGGGCGGCAGAAGAGCCTCGTTTCATCATAACTTAATGGCTAATCATGACAGTAGAAATCCAAGACTTGGAGAAGAAGCAGGTAAAGCTTTTGCCTTAACAGATTTGGTGGATGTTAGAAATAACGTATTCTATAACTGGGGTAATAATAGCATGTATGGCGGCGAAGCCATGAATGTTAACATTGTAAATAATTACTATAAACCCGGACCCGCTACTTCAAAAAACGAGCGCATACTATCTATAGACAAAAATAAAACCACAGGTACCGAAGTATTTGATATATGGGGTAAATTTTATGTAGATGGTAATTTTGTAGATGGAAGCACAAGAGCAACTAATGATAACTGGACTTTTGGAGTTTATAATCAATTTCATAACAGTTACGGTACAATTTCAGAAGCAGATAAAGCCAGTATGCGTTTAGCAAGTGCTTTACAAATCAATAATAACGTAACCACTCACTCTGCTTCAATAGCTTATGAGAGAGTTTTAGAATATGCAGGAGCATCATTTAAAAGAGATGCAGTAGATGCCAGAATTGTACTTCATGTTAGAAATAAAACTTTTACAGCTCAAGGGTCTAAAGGCAGTACCAATGGTATTATAGATACACAAACAGATGTTGGTGCTTGGCCAATACTCAATCAAACTGCTGTTTTAACTGATATCGATGGTGATGGCATGCCTGATGATTGGGAAAAAGCCAAGAAACTAGATCATACCAAAGCCAATGCTAATGGTAAAGATTTAAGTACTGCTTATGATAATATTGAGGTTTACATCAATAGTTTGGTAAGCACTATCACAGAAAATCAAATCAAATAAATGGGAAAAGTATATAGCCTAATAAGCATCTTTTTTTTATTTACGATGGCTGTTACAGCTCAGCCAATAGCTTTCCCTGAGGCAGAAGGTTTTGGTAAATATACCACTGGTGGCAGAGGTGGAAAAGTTTACATTGTAAGTAATCTGGATGATGATGGCGAGGGGAGCTTAAGAGCTGCTGTTACAGCAAAACATCCCAGAATGGTTGTGTTTGCAGTATCTGGTACCATTCATCTAAAATCTCGATTAAATATCAGTAAAAATATAACCATAGCAGGCCAAACCGCTCCTGGTGATGGTATTTGTATTGCCGATTATCCGGTAAGTTTAGTTGGGGATAATATCATCATCAGGTATTTACGTTTTAGGATGGGAGACCGCTATCAAAATACTGGTAAAGTAGCTGGTTCTGGTAGTGATGATGCGATGAGTATTTCTAAACGTAAAAATGTGATGATAGACCATTGCAGTTTTAGTTGGAGTACCGATGAAGTTTTATCAGCCTATGGCGGAGATAGTACCACGTTACAATGGAATATCATTTCTGAACCGTTAAACTATTCTTACCATTTTGAAGAAGGCGATACCGATTTTGAAAAACACGGTTATGGAGGTATCTGGGGAGGTTCAAATTTATCTGCACATCATAACCTTTTTATTCATTGCAATAGTAGAACGCCGAGATTTAATGGTGCCCGTTTAGGTTCTACAGATGAATTTGTGGATTTTAGAAATAACGTTATCTATAACTGGGGGCATAATAATGTTTATGGTGGCGAGGGTGGCAAATATAATATTGTAAACAATTATTACAAGTTTGGGTCATCAACCAATAAAAATGTTTTATACAGAATTGTTAATCCTTCGGTTGATAAAAGTGGTAAACATGGGCAATTTTATGTGGCCGGAAATGCAGTTTACAAATCATCAGAAACTACAAAAAATAATCGTAAAGGGATATATTTTGATAAAAAAGCTGATAGCTTAAGTAAAGAAAAAGCTATTGTTGAACAGTCTTTTAAAGTTATAGAGGATGTAAATCAATCAGCAAAGAAAGCCTATAAATTAGTTCTAAAAGACGTAGGTGCAAGTTATAAAAGAGATACTTTAGATAGCAGATTGATAAACGATGTTAAGAAACAAACAGGCAGCATTATAGATGTACAAGGTGGATTTAAACACGGTACACCTTACGAAGAAAGCAAAATTGCTTGGCCATTTTTAGCATCAACAAATGCAAAATTAGATACCGATAAAGATGGTATGCCGGATGATTGGGAAATCAAAAAGGGGTTAAATCCTAAATCATCAAATGACCATCAATTATATACCTTAAATAAAGATTATACCAATTTAGAAGTATATATCAATAGCTTAACAAAGTAATTGATACAGTGTATGAAGTTCCTCAAACAGATAGGGTTTATTTTTATCGTTGCTATCATCTTAGCTTTTAATCAAGCAAAGGATAAAACAACTATTTTTTTAATTGGTGATTCTACCATGTCTCAAAAAAGTATGAAAGCTTATCCAGAAACTGGTTGGGGAATGCCTTTTACCCATTTTTTTGATTCTACGGTAGTGGTAGAAAACCATGCCCAAAATGGAAGAAGTACCAGAACTTTTATAGAAGAAAACAGGTGGCAACCTATTCTAACTAAGTTAAAAAAAGGAGATTATGTATTTATCCAATTTGGGCATAATGATGAGGTACCAACTAAAAAGAGCTATACGACAGAAAAAGATTTTAAATCCAATCTCTTAAGATTTGTGAAAGAAAGCAGGTCAAAAAAAGCTATCCCTGTTTTAATTACGCCAGTTGCCAGAAGAAAATTTAATTCTGAAGGTAAGATTGTAGATACGCATGAAATTTATGCAGCTTTGGTAAAAGAGGTAGCTCAGCAAAATAAAGTTCCTGTGATAGATTTATCTTCAAGTAGTATGAAACTGCTACAAGATTTTGGAGTAGAAAAATCAGCTTACTTATTTAACCATTTAGCACCCGGTCAAAACCCTAATTATCCAAATTGTAAAATAGATGACACACATTTTAACGAGTTAGGAGCTCGTTACATGGCTCAGTTGGTATTGGCAGAAATAAAATCGCTAAACTTAGCTCTTAGCTCAAAAATCATTAAACCAGTAAAAAAATAGCCATGATAAGAATCTATATTTTAGCTATTGCTTTCATATTAAGCTCATTTAAAATTGTTAAAGATAAGCCTTTAACTATCTGGTTAATTGGAGACTCTACCATGGCACAAAAGCCTACAAATAAATTTCCTGAGCATGGTTGGGGAATGCCTTTTGCCAACTATTTTAACAATGCAGTACAAGTAAAAAATAAGGCTAAAAACGGTAGAAGCACCAGAACATTTTTACAAGAAAATCTTTGGCAGCCCATTGTAGATTCTTTACGAGAAGGAGATTATGTTTTTATACAATTTGGACATAATGATGAAAGTCAGAAACATGCTGATAGATATACTTCTCCGGAAGATTATAGCATAAATCTATTAAAGTTCATTAACGAAACAAGATCTAAAAAGGCAAATCCAATTTTGGTAACTCCTGTTTCTAGAAGATATTTTGATAAAGAAGGAAAGATAAAACAAACACATTTACCTTATTCTGAAGTAGTAAGAGTATTAGCAAAAGAACAAAAAGTTATGATGATTGATTTGGATGAGATGAGTAGGAGTTTATATCAGCAATTTGGTGATGAAGGGTCTAAATTATTATTTCTTGATTTTCCGGCAGGACTACATCCAAACTACCCAGAAGGGGCTAAAGATGGAACACATTTTAATGACTATGGCGCCAGAAGAATTGCAGAATTGGTACTGCAAGAGCTTAATAAACAGCAAATTGGTTTAGCAACATATATTGTAAAATAATGCGTAATTTTTTTAAGTATCTTTTCTTGTTGATGATAGGTATATTTCATCTGCATGCGGTTAAAGCTAAAGATTACCATTTTATAGTTGATGCCAAAGGGAGTGGAGATTTTAAAACCGTACAAGAGGCTATAAACGCTGTTCCTGATTTTAGAAAGCAAACAACCATTATTTACATCAAAAATGGTGTTTACAAAGAGAAGTTGATTTTACCGGGCTCAAAAAAAATGGTAAAATTCATAGGTGAAAGTAAAGAAAAAACCATTCTAACTTTTGATGATTTTGCAGCTAAGCTTAATAAATTTGGAGAGCCTATGGGTACATCGGGTTCTTCTTCTTTTTACATTTACGGAGATGACTTTAGTGCTGAAAACATCACGTTTCAAAATTCATCTGGTCCGGTTGGGCAAGCAGTAGCTGTACAGGTTATTGGAGACCGTATACATTTTAAAAATTGCAGATTTTTAGGCTATCAGGATACACTTTACACCTACGGTTATGGTAGCAGGCAATATTATGAAAACTGTTATATAGAGGGTACAACAGATTTTATTTTTGGTGCAGCAACAGCCTTGTTTAAATCTTGCGAGATTTATAGTAAAAAAGGCGGTTCTTTTATCACAGCGGCATCAACTCCTGATACCATAAAATACGGATATGTATTTATAGATTGCAAACTTACAAGCGATGCGCCAGAAAAATCAACCTATTTAGGCAGGCCATGGCGTCCTTATGCTAAAACCGTTTTTATTCATTGCGATTTAGGCAAACACATCAAACCAGAAGGCTGGGATTTTTGGGGAAAAGAAAGTAATAAGCGTACTGCTTTTTATGCCGAGTATCAAAACAAAGGTGAAGGTTTTAAACCAGAACAACGTGTAAGTTGGTCTTTTCAATTAACAGTAAATCAAGTAGATAGTTATAATGTGGATTCGATTTTACGAGATTGGATTCCTCAATAAAGTAAGATAAACTTGTTTTAAACAAGTGGTATTTTGAATGTTAGCTAAGACGATAGGCCTGAGAATCTATCGTCTTTTTTTATTTCTTTTTTACTACATCGTTCCCGGCAACGATTGCACAGATTTATTTGTCTAAATGCCTGTTTTTCAATAAAAAACTTAGTAGAATTGAATAACCAATTAAAGACTTTAAGCTCTTAGAAAAGATTTCAAAAGCTCAAAATCAACTTACATTTTAAACATTTATCAACTTTAAATTTTAGATTATGATGAAAAAATTACTTTTATCAAGTTCAGTAGTAATTCTGTACTTTTTAGCTTTTTTAGACGTAAAAGCTCAAGATGATATTGCTGCAACATTCACACCAACCCCTTCTTTTGATTATAATGTTACGGCTAATAATCCAAACCCCAATGATGGTGTTGATACTCACCCTTTGTCTGGACCTTATACTCAAGGTAATATTATAATGACATCTTTTGGTATAGGAGCAAGGCAAGAGTCTAATAACGGTTCAGCTCTTTTCCGTTATTTAAATTTCGGGTCTAATTTTAATGCTACAACAAAAGCAAATAGCATTGATTTTGTAAGTACTTCTGACATTAAGCAAATTACACTTTTATTTAGAGGTGGTGGTGGGTCCGCAGCAGCCCAACCTGTGGTTTATGCAGGAGCAGATGAAGCAAGTGCAGTTATCATCAATTCTGGACAAGTAGGTTATATTGATGGTTTTCCGGCAGGTGCTGGTTTAGCACCTGGTAAATACAGCACAGGTGTTTTCCCTGCTGGAACTAAGTATGTTAGAATTATTAGAACAAGTGGTCAAACACTAAGGATATATAGAGTCTTAGCTAGTACAGCAGTTTTTACTCTACCTTTAGACTTCCTTTCTTTCTCTGCTAAACCATCAACTTTTGGAAGTGTTGATTTAGACTGGAAAACAACCAATGAGGTAAATACCAAAAATTTCGAAGTTCAAAGCAGAACAGCTAACTCGGAATTTAAAACCATAGGTTTTGTGGATAGTAAAAACACTGCTGGAGTTCACAATTATTCTTTTACAGATAGCAAGCCTCTAGCATCTACTGTGTATTACAGAATAAAGCAAGTAGATAAGGATGGCGAATTTGATTATAGTGATGTTAAATCAGTTAATCTTAAACAAGGTATTTCATTAGCAGTATACCCTAACCCTGTAAGTGATGTATTAAGTGTTAAACACCCAACTTCTGTAAATCGTGTAACTATAATAAATTTGGAGGGTAAAAAATTGTTAGAAAAAGCAGTTTCTAATGATACTATTTCTACGGATATAAATGTGGCAAGTTTACATGTTGGTACTTATATCGTTGTGGTAGATGCTAATGGAGAACAATCTTCGGCAAAGTTTATTAAAAAATAGCCTATTACTTTCTTAACTAAAAAGGCATGTTTCTTATAGGATGCATGCCTTTATTTAGTCCGTTATTTCCTTCAAATGAAAAAGTTTTACTTGTTCATACTGGTTGTTTTTTGCTTTAATGTTAAGGATTTATATGCCTCTCAATATACGGTTAGTACTGTTACAGAACTTAGAAGCGCTATTTCTGCTGCCCAAGCTGGCGATGTAATTTTATTAAACGGAGGCACTTATACGTTCACGACAAGGTTAGAAATTAAAAATAAAAGTGGAAATGCCAGTAGTAGAATCACTTTAATGGCTAATCCGGCTAGTGTTAATAGACCAAGATTTGATTTTTCTGCCATGCCTGAAAATAGTAGCAATGTTGGCGTATTAGTAGAAAACGCAAATTATTGGCATATCAAAGGAATAGATGTTTTTAAAGCCGGAGACAACGGTATGCAAATAAAAGCATCAAATAATAATATTGTTGAGTTTTGTACCTTTTCAGAGTGTGCTGATTCTGGTTTGCAGATTGATAATGGCTCTGCATCCAATCTCATTCTAAATTGTGATTCTTTCTTTAATGCCGATTCTAGCCTAGAAAATGCCGACGGATTTGCTTGCAAACTAACCGCTGGTACGGGTAATATTTTTAGAGGATGCCGGGCTTGGCAAAATTTAGATGATGGCTGGGATGGATACTTAAGAGGCGCTGATAATATCAGTACTACTTATGAAAATTGTTGGGCTTTTGATAATGGAAAACTAAAATCAGGTGCTGTAAGTGGAGGCGATGGTAATGGTTTTAAAACCGGAGGAAGTGATCTTAAAGATTTAAAGCACAATGCTGTCTTAAAAAATTGCCTAGCAGTTGGTAATGTATCTAAAGGTTTTGATCATAACAGTAACAGAGGCGAAGTAACCTTATTTAATTGTGCTGCCACAGGTAATGGTAGTAATATGGGCTTTAGTAATACCAATCCTTTAAGCAAACTTACTATTAAAAACAGTTTAGTATTAGGTAGCACAGGTTCTGTAAATGCTACTTTATTAGATGTTACCAATAACAGCTGGAATAGTAGTCCGGCGGTAAGTGTTACATCTGCAGATTTTGTAAGTGTTGATGTAGTAGATTTAAAATTACCAAGAAAGCCAGATGGTAGCTTACCTGATATTAATTTCTTTAAACTGCTTGCTAATAGTGATTTAATAGATAGAGGAGTAGATGTGGGTTTAACTTTTTCAGGTTCAGCACCAGATATTGGAGCTTTTGAATATGTAGTACCTCTTCCATTAGATTTATTGAAGTTTGAAGCACAGAGAATGGCTAATCAATCAACTGTGAAATTAACATGGTTAACTACGAATGAGGTAAATACAAAAGATTTTGAAGTTTTTAGAAGAGACGATGATACACCTTTTGTTAAAATACACCAACAAATCGCAAGAAATACTCCGGGTATTCATTATTATGAGTTTATAGATGAAAATCCATTATTAGGAAAAGCATACTATCAGCTTAAACAAATAGATAAAGATGGAAAGTTTACGCTGAGTGATGTGGTTTTTGTGGCAGGATTTAAATCTGCTAATATCTTTTCAATATATCCGAATCCAGTACAAGAGATAATGAATATAAAAAGTCTTGAAGAGCTAAGAGGGGTCAAAATTATATTTGAAAATCTGCTTGGGCAGAAAATATTTGAGGATACTTTAAACTTTATAGCTGGAGAAAACTTCATAAACATTCAACACCTTCCACAGGGTATTTATACAATGTACGTCATAAAAAATCACGATGTGCTACTGGTAAAAAAAGTAGTAAAAAAATAACAATCAAGCTTGATTTCATGAATCGCCCTATTACTAGCGGACAAGATAATCAGCAATAAAATCAATTTAACCTAATTTTATGAAAAGAATAATTTACGCTATTTTTCTATCAATTTTATTAGTTTCTAGTGCGGCAGCGCAAAGTGTTACTGCTACCTGGTCACTATTAGCCAATACTTCCGGAACAGTTTCAGCGGGAGGATTAACATTAAGTAACCAAAACTTAGGAAGTGCTATATCTGGTGTTCAATATGGCTCTACTTTTGGAACTGTATCAGGGTGGCAAAGAGTTGCCTCAACTGTTACTTTACCTACTAGTTATCAAGCAAATTCATATATAGAATATGCAATTACTGTACCTGCTGGTAAAAAAATCACGATTAGTAATATTAATTTTAGTGCATTAGGAGGTGGAACAAGCGGTGCAAGAATGGCTGTTTTTTACTCTTTAAATGGTTTTCTAAACTCATCTTCTGCTGGGACTATTAGTTATAATAATACAAGTTATGCTAATGATACAGGAGCAGGAGCAGTAAGCTTATTAAATACAAGTACAACCCCCCTTACAGGGCAAGAAGTAGCTAACATAAACACGAATATAGAAGTAGGTCAAAACAAAACGTTTACCATAAGAATTTATGTTTGGGCAGGTTCAACAGGTAGGTATTTCACCTCTAAAGATTTTAAGTTAACAGGGGTTATAGCAGATGATACTACCCCTGTTTTACCCCGTTATACCGTTAACACAATAGTTAATAATAGTAGTGCGGGTACAGTTATTAAAACTCCCAATAATACTGATTATGAGGAAGGCTCGTCACTAAGTATACAAGCAGTTGCTAATTTTGGTTATAGATTTGTAAAATGGATTAATACAGATAACAATGCAGATTTATCTACAACCAACCCTTATGTTATCACAGTAAATGCCTCACAAAATATTACCGCTGTTTTTGAAACCCTTACAACTTATAACTTCACCTTAAATAAGGTAGGTTCTAACTGGGGCGAGGTTAATTTATCTCCAGCCCCAACAAATGGTAAATACGTTGCCGGTACAGAAGTTACGATGACAGTTATTCCTAACCGGGTAACTAGTTTTAGTTATTGGGATGATAATTCTACAGCATTACAAAAAGTTGTTACAATCGATGCTGATAAAACTTTTACCGCAACCTTTGATGAAATTCCTTTCATCGTTGGTTGGGACTTTAAAGCCGAGAACCCTAAAATTAATCGTACGGGAGACTTTTATTCAGAGTCTAGTAATACAGGGTTGATAGCTATATACGAACCTAGTGGTACAGCTGTTAACTGGTTATCAAATACGGGTTCTTTTTCTCCTGCCTATCCTAATCTAAGATTTTGGACGGCTGGCGCAAGTTTTAATACAACCAGAAGATATCTCAAAGCTCAATTTGCTACAACCGGATATAAAAATATTCAGGTAAAATCTATGGTTACGGCTAATTATCAAGCTTATGCAGTACAAAAGCTTCAATATTCTTTAGATGATATTAGCTATACAGATGTTGCAAATGTTGATATCACAAGCGTTTACAATGCCAGTTGGAAAGACTTAAATGTTACTTTACCTGTTGCGGCAGAAGGTCAAGCTAGGGTTTATTTAAAATGGATAGCGGATACTTCTAGTCCTATTTTAGGAAATTCAACAGATAACGATGGGACAGCATTTACCAATATTTTTGTTTTTGCAGATAAAGAAATTGTAAACGATACCGATGCACCTTTATTAATATCAAGTGTGCCTGCATCATCTTCAAGCACAGCAACCATCAATGGTTCTATAGTACTTACTTTTAATGAGAAAGTGAAAGTAGGTACGGGTAATATTACTTTGGGTAGTACTTCTTTAACCGGAGTTTTTGGAGCTAAAACGGCAACTTTTGCTTATGAAAAGCTGAACTATAATACACAATACACTTTCACTGTTCCAGCTGGTGCTTTAACAGATATGTCTGGTAATCCTTATGCTGGCACAACTATCACTTTTACAACTGCTAGCCGTACACAACCAACAAGAAAATTATTTGATGCCGTTGTTGCAAAAGATGGTTCTGGAGATTATACCTCAGTAATTGATGCTATTGCAGCTGCTCCAACATCCAGAACTACACCTTGGGTAATTTTCATTAAAAATGGTAAATATACTGGTCATCATGATATCCCAAGCAATAAACCTTTTATACACTTAATAGGCCAAAGCAGAAATGGGGTTATTATTTCTGATAACAGATTGTCTGGCGCAAATAACATTGGAGCAACTGTATATCACGTAAGTCAGGGCGCAACAATGGTCGTAAACGCTAGAGATTGTTATTTCGAAAATATCATTTTTGAAAACAGCTATGGTTTTGAGACACAAGCAGGTCCACAAGCTTTAGCATTATACACCACAACAGATAAGTTTGCGATGAACAATTGCTACTTAAGAAGCTATCAGGACACTTATTTAACAGCTTATAGCAGTATTGCTGATAGACATTACATCAAAAATTCTAGAATAGAAGGTGCAGTAGATTTTATTTATGGTGGTGGAGATGTGTTTTTTGATAAAGATACGATAACTATGACCCGTAAAGATGGTGGTTACATTGTTGCGCCAAGTCATGGTAATGGTACAGCATGGGGTTATGTATTTAGTAATTGTGTAATTAATGAATCAGTTGTAACTGGTGCTACATCTTACTTTGGCAGGCCTTGGCAAAATGCCCCTAAAACAGTTTTTATCAATACCAAACTATTAACCGGCATTTATGCAGCAGGTTGGTATTATAAAATGGGTGCTATTCCGGCTGTGTTTGCAGACTATAATACGGTTAACGCCCAAGGTAACCCGATAGATTTAAGTCAGCGTATTTCTAATTACGAGTACGATGTAAAAGATGCAAATGGCAATGTAACCAGTACAGTAACTGGCGTAGCAAAAAAATCTTTAACAGATACAGAGGCGGCAAGTTATACTTATGAAAATGTGATTCTTAGAAGTGGTGATATTTGGGATCCAAGGTTAATAGCAGAAGCCCCAGATAAGCCAGCAAATTTACAACGTATTGGTAATACATTATCTTGGGATGATGTGCCTTATACACGTTTGTATGTAATTACGAGAAATAGCAACGTAATAGGATTTTCACTAACCAATAGCTTTACAGATAATACTGCGGTTAGTAATACCAATTATACTTACACAGTGCAAGCTGCAAGCGAGTATGGTGCTTTAAGTCAGGCATCAACACCATATCAAACTTTACCTCTTCAACTTTTAAGCTTTCAAGCGCAAGCTGTTAGACAAGGTAAAGAAGTTGCTTTAAAATGGACTACCGCTCAAGAAATCAATACCGCAAGTTTTGATATAGAAAGAAGTGTTGATGGACAGGTGTTTAATGCTATTGGTAATGTAAAAGCACAAAACAAAAGTGGTAATTTCAACTATCAATTTACGGATTTTTCTCCTCTTAAAGGCGTTAGCTATTACCGCTTAAAACAAATAGATTTAGATGCAAAGTTTGAATACAGCCCTATAAAAGCGGTTGATATTACAAATAATCAGATTATTATTTACCCTAATCCAGTAAGTTCTGAGCTGGCTATCTCTCATCTAGGCGCAAAAGCAGCTGGCAAGCTAAGTATTTTTGATAGCATGGGTAAAGAGGTTTTAAAAATTGATGGACTGAAATCAGAAAATCAAACTAAGGTTGATGTTTCTGCACTTAACGCTGGTGTTTATTTCATTCAACTTAATATAGGTAAAGAAATATTTAGCAGTAAGTTTATCAAGCAATAAGCTATCTGTTATCAGAAAGGGTTTAGGCTAATAGCTTAAACCTTTTTTAGTTTTTTATGCCTTTATAATTCCCGGTATCGATTGCATAGTTTGTCGAGCATAAGTACTAACATCTTAAAATTTTTTATGTAGAATTGCAAAAGAAGCCAATTTTATAATCATCATGAACAAACATTTTTTTAAAAGCTTATTGCTATCTGTTGCTTATTTTTCTATTCAAACCATCACTGCTCAAGAATATGTTTCTAAAGTTTGGGTGGCCGATTTAGGAAATGGAAAATATAAAAATCCAGTTTTAAACGCCGATTATTCAGACCCTGATGCTATCCGCGTAGGCGATGATTTTTATATGATTTCATCAAGTTTTAACCATATACCAGGTTTACCTTTATTGCATTCTAAAGATTTGGTAAACTGGACTATCCTTACGCATGTTTTACCAAAGCAAATTCCGGCAGAAACATTTAAAAAAGTTCAGCATGGTAATGGTGTTTGGGCGCCTGCTATACGTTTTCATAAAAACGAATATTATATCTATTACCCAGATCCTGATTTTGGTATTTATCTAACCAAAGCATCTCGTCCTGAAGGGCCGTGGTCTACACCAGAATTAATTTATGAGGGTAAAGGTTTAATAGATCCCTGTCCGCTTTGGGATGAAAATGGCAAAACTTATCTCGTACATGCTTACGCAGGTAGCAGGGCAGGTATAAAAAGTGTAATCGCCATTGCACCCATGAACCAAGAAGGCACCAAAGTAACCGGGCAAAGTGTAATTGTTTATGATGGGCATGAAGACGACCCAACCATAGAAGGTCCAAAATTTTATAAAAGAAATGGCTATTACTACATATTTGCCCCAGCAGGAGGTGTACCAACAGGCTGGCAATTAATCTTAAGGTCTAAAAATATTTATGGCCCTTACGAGCGTAAAAATGTGCTAGACCAAGGCAAAAGTCCAATTAATGGTCCGCATCAAGGTGCTTGGGTTGATACACCTACCGGTGAAGACTGGTTTCTCCATTTTCAGGATAAAGAAGCTTATGGTAGGGTAGTACACCTACAACCTATGAAATGGGTAAAAGATTGGCCAGTTATTGGAGAGGATAAAGATGGCGATGGAAAAGGCGAGCCTGTTTTGGTTTATAAAAAACCTAATGTTGGTAAAAATTGGCCTACAGTAACACCTGCCGAGTCTGATGAGTTTAATAGCCCAATTTTAGGCAAACAGTGGCAATGGCAAGCAAATGCAGATGGCACTTGGGCTTTTGCAGGTAACAAGGGTAATTTAAGGTTGTATACCAAACAAATTCCGGCAGAAGCAAAAAGTTTATGGGATGTCCCTAACATTTTAGGGCAAAAATTTCCGGCCGATAATTTTCAGGTAACAACAAAAATCACCTTCACCCCAAATGATAAGTTAGAGAATGAAAAAGTTGGCTTGATTATCCTAGGTCAAGACTACAGCACCCTATTCCTAAAAAGCAAAAAGGATGGTATTTATTTGGGATATGGTTTATGTAAAGGAGCTGTTAAAGGTAAAGAAGAAGTAGAAAGCATCATCGGTAAAATAGATACTAAAACGGTGTATTTCAGAGTTCAAGTGAGCAATGGCGGTATTTGCAAATGGTTTTACAGTACAGATAATAAGAAGTTTTTACCTATTGCTGAGCCTTTTACTGCTTTACCAGGTAAATGGGTAGGTGCTAAAGTTGGACTTTACGCTGTTAGAAACACACAAATTAATGATTCTGGCTATGCCGATGTAGATTGGTTTCATGTAGAACCTATTAAATAATGAAATGGATGAAATATTTTTTAAGTGCAGTTTTACTCTTTTTGAGTATCGCCTTAAAGGCACAAATTCAGGTAAGTAATGCCGCAGAAATTTTGGCTGCAGTAAAAGTTGCTAAAGCCGGAGATATCATTTTAGTAAAAGGGGGCGAGTATAAATTTGATGTTCGTATCAACTTAAATTCCTCTGGTACGGCAGAAAAACCTATAAAATTAATAGCTGCAGATTTAGCTAATCGGCCAAAATTTGATTTTTCTGCGCAGCTAGAAGCTGATGCAAACCAAGGTATCGCTTTAAGGGGAAATTATTGGCACCTAAAGGGCATTGATATTTTTAATGCTGGCGATAATGGCTTAATCATCAATGGTGGAAGTTACAATGTTATCGAGTTTTGCACCTTCTCAGAATGTGCCGATACAGGTTTACAAATTAGCGGTGGAGCAACTCAAAATCTCATCTTAAACTGCGATTCTTATTTCAATGCTGATGCTAAAGTAGAAAACGCCGATGGTTTTGCATGTAAACTTGATGCCGGAACTGGTAATACTTTTAAAGGTTGCAGAGCATGGCAAAATTTAGATGATGGTTGGGATGGTTACCTCAAAAAAACAGATAATATCACCACAACTTATGAAAATTGCTGGGCTTTCTTAAACGGAATACTTAAAGATGGTACAGCCGGTAAAGGTGATGGAAATGGCTTTAAATCTGGAGGTAGTGATGATAAACTCCTCAAGCATCATGCTGTTTATAAAAATTGTATCGCAGCTGCTAATCTAAAAAAAGGTTTTGACCATAACAGCAATCGTGGCGAGGTAACTTTATTAAACTGTTTAGCTTTTGATAATAAGCAAAGCAATATGGGTTTTGGTAGTAAAAATCCATTAGCAAAATTAACGATAAAAAATACTCAGGTTATAGGTGAAGTGGGCAGCTTAAATGCAGATGTAATGGATATCAGTAATAACAGTTGGCAAAAGCCTACAGCTAAGCAAAAAGTTTTAAATATTCAGGATTTGTTAAAGCCTCGTCAAGCAGATGGTAGTCTACCTCACATTTCATTTTTTGATTAATTGATATGAAGTCTGTATTATCTTTTTTTCTATGTTGCTTAAGCATCACCATTTTACAAGCGCAGCCTAAAGTTTATCCATCAAAATTTACGGTTGCACAAGATGGTAGCGGAGATTTTAAAACCATCCAAGAGGCAGTAAATGCTGTAAGAGACCATTCAGAACAGAAAGTAACCATCACCATTAAGCCGGGTATCTACAAAGAGAAATTGGTTATCCCCACATGGAAAAGAAACATCATCCTTTTAGGAGAAAATAAAGAAAACACCATCATTAGCCATGATGATTATTCTGGCAAACCCTTCCCTGGAACTGATATTACCGGAAATCCAAAATTTAGCACTTATACTTCTTATACCGTTTTAATTGCAGGGAGCGATTGCGAATTACAAAATTTAACCATAGAAAACACTGCGGGGCCAGTTGGCCAAGCTGTTGCGTTACACATAGAAGGCGATAGAACAGCCGTTAAAAATTGCGATATAAAAGGTCATCAAGATACTTTGTATGTAGCTAGAGATGGCGCAAGAAATTATTTTGAAAATTGTACTATTAGCGGCACTACCGATTTTATTTTTGGTGCAGCCACAGCATGGTTTCAAAATTGTACAATCATCAGTATTAGAGATTCTTACATTACGGCAGCTTCTACCACCTCTCAAACAAGTTATGGCTTTGTTTTTATGAATTGTAAGTTACTTGCCGCAGATGATCAAGTTAGAAAAGTTTTCTTAGGCAGACCATGGCGCCCTCATGCTAAAACGGTATTTATATCCACTTTTATGGATAAGCATATCAGACCAGAAGGTTGGGATAATTGGCGAGACCCTGCTAATGAAAGTACTGTTTTTTATGCAGAATATGGAAGTAGTGGACCTGGTGCTTTTGTACAGGAACGTGTGAAATGGGCACATCAAATAAATAAGAAAGATTTAAAAACCTACACCATTAACCAAGTCTTTAAAGGATGGCAGCCTTTTAAATAAGGATTCTAATGGTTAGTTTTAGAAAAATTATAAACTAACATCATGAAAAAACTACTTTTTACATTTTTGTTTTTTGTAGCCTTAAAGGCCGATGCACAGCACAAGCTAACGCAAATTTGGAAATCTGCAGATAGTATTCCCGTACCAGAATCTGTCTTGTATTCTGCTAAAGAGAAACTTTTATACGTGTCTCAGATAGATGGTGGCGGTAGCGAAAAAGATGGAAAAGGTGCTATTGGTAAGCTAACTTTAGATGGTAAAACCATCAATTTAAACTGGGTAACTGGGCTTAACGCACCAAAAGGAATTGGCGTTTATAAAAACACCATGTACGTGGCAGATTTAACCGAAGTAGTGGTGATAGATATGAAAGCTGCTAAAATTACCAATCGTATTACAGTACCAGAAACCGAGTTTTTAAACGATGTTACTGTAGATGATAAAGGCGTTGTTTATGTGTCTGATACACGTAAAAGAAAGGTTTTTCGTATCGTTAACAACACTCCTGAACTTTATTTAGAAGATGTTAAAAGTGTAAACGGACTAAAAGCTATAGGTACAGATTTATACATTTTAGCAGGTCCAGAATTATGGAAAGCTAATGCTAAAAAAGAGCTTACTAAACTAGCAGAAGGCTTTGAATTAGGTGGCGATGGACTAGAGCCTGTTAAGGACGGAGAGTTTTTAGTTTCTTGTTGGGGAGGTCTAATTTACTACGTAACTGTAAGCGGTAAAGTAGAAAAATTACTAGATACCAGAGCCGAAAAAATTAATACTGCTGATATTGGTTACGACCCTGTAAAGCGTATCGTTTATGTTCCAACTTTTCTTAAAAATTCTGTTTTAGCTTTCAAGCTAGACTAAAATATTTTAAATATTTCTCCTTTAATCTTATCTAAGATTAAAGGAGAATTTTCTTATCAGAAGCACAAAAGAAACTCTTCTTCTGATGAGCTTGTCTGCCCAATGTAAAATATGCTAAAGTACTCGTAATTTTTTACGCAAACCTTCCCGGTAACGATTGCACAAATAAATACCCCCAAATACGCATAGGCTTTACTAAATTTCGTTAAAATTGTTGTTTAAAGGTCTAAAATCAATTATTGAAGCCTTTAAGATTCTTATAAACCTGATCAAATTTTAAATATTAGTACAATATGGAGCCAATAATTTTTGGTTATAAAATTAACGATATGATGATTAAAAGAATTAAAAGAATGATGATTTCGGGCTTGGTATTGTGTACCCTTATTTCATCATCTGTTGCGCAAGAAAATAGGCAAAAGCAAATAACAGATTCACTAGCTTTCATTAAAACTTTTAATGTTAAAATGCCTATTATAAAAACGCCTGTTTTTAAAAAAGATACTTTTGATATTGTAAAATATGGCGCTAATCCTGATGGTGTAACGCTAAACACTAGCAGTATTAACCAAGCTATAGAGGCTTGTAGCAAAAACGGTGGAGGTGTTGTTTTACTTAATGAAGGTGTTTGGCTTACCGGGCCAATTTACCTTAAAAGTAATGTAAACCTACACTTAAGAAGTGGCGCTTTGTTGTTATTTACTACAGATAAAAGCCAATATAAATTAATTGAAGGTAGCTGGGAAGGTAAACCTGCCGTTGTTAATGAAGCACCAATATCAGGTTACAATCTGGAAAATATAGCTATTACCGGTGCCGGTATTATAGATGGTAATGGCGATGCATGGAGATTTGTTAAGAAAAGTAAATTAAACGAATCTCAATGGAAAAATTTAGTGGCTTCTGGTGGTGTGGTAGATAAAGATGGTAAAAATTGGTTTCCATCAGCAAGTTACCAGAAAGGCTTTAATACTAAAGATGCTACAGTTATAAAGCCCGGTACCAAACCAGAAGACTATGTAGAAATGAAAGATTTCTATCGTCCTAATTTGCTGGTTTTAAATAGCTGTAAAAAGGTATTATTAGAAGGTGTTACTTTTCAAAACTCGCCGGCGTGGAATCTTCATCCTTTAATGTGTCAAGATTTAACGGTAAGAAATATCCTGGTAAGAAACCCTTGGTATGCACAAAATGGAGATGGTATTGATGTAGAATCTTGTAAAAATGTTCTTATAGAAGATTCTGTTTTTGACGTTGGCGATGATGGTATTTGCATTAAATCTGGTAGAGATGAAGCTGGTAGAAAAAGAGGTATGCCAACAGAGGAAGTTATCGTAAGAAATAATGTGGTTTACCATGCTCATGGAGGCTTTGTTATTGGTAGCGAGATGTCTGGCGGGGCAAGAAATCTATTTGTGTACAACAACTCTTTCATAGGTACCGATATTGGCTTACGTTTTAAAACCACTCGTGGTCGTGGTGGCGTGGTAGAAAAAATTTACATCGCCAATACCTTTATGAAAAACATCCCGGGCGATGCTATTTTGTTTGATATGTATTATGCCGCAATAGACCCAGTACCTATGGCTGGAGAGCAAAGAGCAGCACCTAAAGTAGAATTTTTACCAGTTACAGAGGCTACACCACAGTTTAAAGATTTTTACATCAAAAACGTAGTTTGCGTGGGCGCAGAGAAAGGTATTTTCATGAGGGGGATTCCAGAAATGAATATCCAAAACATCAATTTAGAGGATGTTACCATTAAATCTAAAATTGGTATCGAGTTAATTGAGGCTACCAATATCAACCTAAAAAATATCCATTTGGTGAGTGATGTAACTAACCCTTTGATTTTAGTAGAAAATAGCAAACAAATCAACATCAGCGGTTTAAAATCAGATACAGAAATCCAAAACTTAATAACCCTATCTGGCGATAGAACCGAGGCTGTTTCTCTTGCAGGCCCATCTGTTACCACAGCAAAAGATAAGGTGAAATTTAATTTCGGAGCAAAGCCAAAATCGCTAAAAATTAATAAATAAGAAATGATGAAGCGTTTTATAATAGCATTTTTAGCAGGAAGTATGGGTTTAGCTTCTTGCTCTACCACTCGTCAAATTTCTAATCAGCAGAAGCCACTGGCGCAAGAACTGTCTAAAACAGTGATGCATAAATGGCCTTTTCCTATAGAAAATAATAGCAGACCATTAAAGTGGACTTATGAAACTGGCGTTTTTTTAGAAGGCATCACCAATGTTTGGAAAAGCACTGCCAATGCTACTTATTTCAACTACGTACAACGCTGTATGGATATGTTTGTAGAAGCTGATGGAACCATCAAAACCTATAAACTATTAGATTATAATATTGACAACATCCGTACAGGAAGAGCTTTATTGATGCTTTACCGCGTAACAGGAAAAGAAAAGTATTATAAGGCAGCTGCTCAACTAAGAAAACAATTACAAGAACATCCTAGAACCAAAGAAGGTAGCTACTGGCATAAAAAAATATATCCACACCAAGTTTGGTTGGATGGTTTATACATGGGGATGCCATTTTATGCAGAGTGGGCACAACTTTTTAACGAACCAGAAGCATTTGATGACATTGCTAACCAATTTACGCATATAGAGAAAGTTGCCCGCGATCCAAAGACAGGCTTAATTTACCATGGTTGGGATGAGTCTAGAGAACAAAGATGGGCAAACAAAGAAACAGGCAACTCGCCACATTTCTGGGGCCGGGCCATGGGTTGGTACGGCATGGCTATGGTTGATGTTTTAGATCATTTTCCTGCAAATCATCCTAAAAGGCAAGAAATTGTTGCCGTTTTAAATCGCTTTGCAGCAGCTATAGAAGCATCTCAAGATAAAAAAAGCGGTTTGTGGTATCAGGTGATGAATATGCCTGATGGCAAAGGAAACTATTTAGAAGCTTCTGCCTCTTGTATGTTTGTTTATACTTTGGCAAAAGGTATTAGACTAGGCGTTTTACCAGAAAAATATGAAGCTGTAGCACAAAAAGCTTATACAGGTATCCAAAAACAATTTTTAGAGACTGATGCCGAAGGTTTTCTGCATTTAAACGGTACGGTAAGTGTGGCTGGTTTAGGCGGTAAACCTTATCGTGATGGTAGTTATGAGTACTATTTAAGCGAAAAAGTAATTCAGGATGACCCTAAAGGAATGGGGGCTTTTATCTTGGCAGCTAATGAAATGCAAATCAGAAATAACCCACAAGTTGGAAAAGGTAAAACTGTTTTGTTAGACAATTATTTCAATAACGAGTTCCGTAAGAACATCATTGGTCAGCAAGAAAGTTTCCATTACGTATGGGATGAAATGGATAATAATGGTTTTTCTTTATTAGGCGAACATATTAACCATACAGGGGCAAAATTGGCAACCTTAAAAGCAACACCAACAGCGGCTAATTTGGCACAGGCCAATGTTTATATCATTGTAGACCCCGATACTGAAAAAGAAACCGCTAGCCCTAATTTTATGGATGCTTCATCCATCCAAGAAATTAAAAATTGGGTTAGCCAAGGCGGAACTTTAGTTTTGATGGCTAATGATGAAAAAAATGCCGAATTAGATAAGTTTAATAAACTGGCAGAGGTTTTTGGTATTCAATTTAAAAAGGAATTGAAAAATCCTGTAATCAACAACCAATATGAGATGGGAGCTATTCCAGTTCCTGCTGGTAATGAAATTTTTAAATCGGCAAAAAAATTATATCTCAAAGAAATTAGTACCATACAACTTCAAGCGCCTGCAAAGGCAGTTTTAACCCACCATACTGATGTGGTTATGGCAACTGCTAAATATGGTAAAGGTTTGGTATTTGCCGTTGGCGACCCTTGGCTGTACAATGAATATGTAGACGGTAGAAAGCTTCCTGCAGATTTTGATAATCTCACAGCAGCTAAAGAATTATTCCACTGGTTATTAAAGCTAACATCCTCAAAATAAACAATCTCTCAAAATGCAATTATCACAAAGCAATTTAAAAAACATTAACGCCCAAGTAGTAGATAAGCCAAATACAGATATATTTGATTTACCTGCTAAAGTATTACAATTTGGAACTGGCGTATTGTTACGCGGTCTGCCAGATTATTATATAGACAAAGCCAACAAAGCTGGTATTTTTAATGGTCGGGTGGTAGTCGTAAAATCTACCGATACAGGCTCTACCAAAGAATTTGATGAGCAAGACGCTTTATATACTATTTGTGTACGTGGTATAGAAAACGGCAAGAAAATAGAAGAAAACATCATTAATGCCTCTATTAGTAAAGTTTTGGTAGCAGGTACACAATGGCAAGAAGTATTAGATTTTGCAGCTTCACCGCATCTTCAAGTTATCATATCAAACACTACCGAAGTAGGTATTCAACTGGTAGAAGATGATGTTCATGCACATCCACCGGTATCTTTCCCAGGGAAGCTGTTAGCCGTTTTATTTCACCGATATAAAATTTTTAATGGTGCAGAGGACAGAGGTTTAGTTATCGTTCCAACAGAGCTTATCCCCGATAACGCTACTAAACTAAAAGACATCCTTTTAAAACAAGCCAAGAAAAATCAGTTACCACAAGATTTTATGAATTGGATGCAAAACAGTAATCAATTTTGTAATTCTTTGGTTGATAGAATTGTACCCGGTAAACCCGATGCTACCGCTTTAGAAAACCTACAGCAAGAATTAGGTTACACTGATAATTTACTCACCATGTCTGAAGTTTATAGTCTTTGGGCAATTGAAGGTGATGAAAAAGTTAAGCAAAAGCTTTCTTTTGCCGAGGCTGATAAAGGTGTAGTCATCACTCCTGATATCAATTTACACCGCGAGCTAAAACTTCGTTTATTAAACGGTACACATACCCTAAGCTGCGGGGTAGCGTATTTAGCAGGGTTTGAGACTGTAAAATCAGCTATGGATAATGAGGAGATGGCAACTTTTATTGCCGATTTGATGAAAGCTGAAATAGCTCCAGCCATACCTTATCAAGTTACAACTGACATTACGGATGATTTTGCTGACAAAGTTTTAGACAGGTTCAGAAACCCACACATCAAACATCAATGGTTAAGTATCAGTATGAACTATACTTCCAAACTGAAGATGAGGGTAGTACCATTATTGCTAAACCATTACGAGAAATTTACACATGTACCCCAATTAATAGCTTTTGGTTTTGCTGCTTACATTCGTTTTATAGAAGGTAAGCAAGAAGGCGATAAATTTTATGGAGAGCTTAACGGTACAACGTATCATATTAATGATGATAAAGCCGCCTATGTGAACGATATTTTAATAAAACAACAAGATAGCAAAGTAGCAGCTGTTTTAGCAGATAATTTTATATGGGGAGATTCTTTAGCAGAGTTTCCGGGCTTTGTAAAAGCAGTTAACAAGTATTACGAAGAAATAAAAAAATCCTCAGTAAGTACTTTATTGAAACAATTTAAAAACAGTAAAGCAGAGGCATAACCATGAGACAACGTATTTTAAAAGTTCATCCAAATGATAATGTCATTGTTGCTTTAACTGATATTAAAGCAGGCGAACAATTAACCTACCAAAATGAAAACTATACCGTTTTAGACGATGTACAGGCTAAACATAAATTTCTAACCACTGATTTAAAAGCGGGTGAAGAAGTCATCATGTATGGCGTTTTGGTTGGTAAAGCACAAAGCGATTTAAAAAGAGGGAATGTTATCACTACATCAAATCTTAAACACGCTGCTTTAGGTTTTGAAACCGGAGAGCGTAAAACAGATTGGGTTAAGCCCGATGTTTCTGCATGGCAAAATCGTACTTTCATGGGTTTCCACCGCGAAGATGGTAGCGTAGGTACAGCAAATTATTGGTTGGTTATCCCGATGGTTTTTTGTGAGAATAGAAACATAGATGTACTGCAAGAAACCTTAACCGGGAGTTTAGGTTACAAAAGAAAAAACAACTATCAGTCTCAAGCAGAGCAACTGATAGCCCTTTATAAAAGCGGTGCAAAAACCGAAGAACTTTTACAGGCCGAAGTTTTTGTAGAAGAAAGTCATCAGAAAACAGAACGTGTTTTCCCTAACGTTGATGGTATTAAATTCTTAAAACATGAAGGTGGTTGTGGCGGTATCAGACAAGATGCTGAAACCTTATGTGGTCTTTTAGCAGGATACATTACGCACCCAAATTGTGCTGGTGCAACAGTTTTAAGTTTGGGATGCCAAAACGCTCAAGTTTCTATTTTACAGGCAGAAATTGCTAAGAGAGACGTTAATTTCTCTAAACCTTTATACATTTTAGAGCAACAAAAAATTGGTACAGAGGCTGATATGCTTTCATGGGCTATCAAACAAACCTTAGCAGGTTTAGCTAAAGCAAACGAGTGTACACGTCAACCAGCTCCGCTAAGTAAAATTACCATTGGTTTAGAGTGTGGTGGTTCTGATGGTTTCTCGGGTATTTCTGCAAATCCGGCTATAGGTTATACTTCTGATTTGTTAGTTGCTTTGGGCGGAACTGTTATTTTAGCAGAGTTTCCTGAGCTTTGCGGGGTAGAGCAAAATATCAGCGATAGATGCACTTCTGTAGAACAAGCAGAACGCTTTAACCAATTGATGCGTACTTATGAGAAAAGAGTTGTTGAAGCTGGGTCTGGTTTTGATATGAACCCATCTCCAGGAAATATTAAAGATGGCTTAATTACAGATGCTATAAAATCTGCCGGAGCGGCAAAAAAAGGTGGTACATCACCGGTAGTAGAGGTTTTAGATTATCCTGAAAAGGTTACCAAACCGGGTTTAAATCTACTTTGTACGCCAGGTAATGATGTAGAAAGTACAACAGCCGAGGTTGGCTCTGGAGCTAATGTGGTTTTATTTACTACAGGTTTAGGTACTCCAACAGGCAACCCAATTGTACCCGTTGTTAAATTATCAAGCAATACTACCTTATATAACCGTATGAGCGATATTATCGATATCAATACAGGTACTGTTATAGAAGGTGAAGAAACTATTGAAGAGGCAGGAGCGAGAATTTTAGACTATGTTATTGCAGTAGCTAGTGGCGAGATTGAGGTTTGCGCTGTAAAACACGGTCAGGATGATTTTATCCCTTGGAAACGAGGTGTTTCTTTATAGAAATTATAATTAAATAGAGAGGGAAGCCGGTTATGCACATGCATTCCGGCTTTTTTGATTATAATTTTGTAGCCCGGTTTAACCTATCATTTATGGTGATGCCTAAGTTTATATCCGGGAATTTTTCTACGATAATGACATCAAGTTCCTGCTGGTCTAAAATATGCATGGCTTTGTATAGATTCCTGGCAGCTTCTTTCATATCTCCATTTATAGATAATACTTCCTGATGCACAATATCTTTACCTATTGCTTTGTCTTTAAACATCATCACACCAATTCTTTTGCCTTCAAATTCTTTAAGTGATTTGGAAATATCCTCTGTTAAATAAGTTCTTGTTTTAGGGGCATAATGCTTAGAAAGCATCCCTGGCGCTTGTGGATTGGCATTATTTAGGGTTTTGGTTTTAACAGGACCTATTAAAGCCTCTATATCTTCTATAGCCAAAGAACCATGGCGGTAAAGAATAGGCTCATCGTTTTCAAAACCAATAATGGTAGATTCTATCCCTTTCTGGCAAGGGCCACCATCTAAAATAACAGGTAAAGTATCGTGAAAATAATTGTAAACATGCTGCGCTGTAGACGGGCTGATACAACCAAAAGGATTAGCACTTGGTGCCGCTAATGGGAAATCTAATTCTTTTAATAAAGCCAAGGTTAAAGCATGGTCTGGCATCCGCACAGCAACAGTATCTTTACCTGCGGTAACCATATCTGGTACAATAGCTTGTTTTTTTAAAACCAGTGTTAATGGGCCAGGCCAAAAATGCTGCGCTAATGTTAATGCTAAAGGAGGTATATCTCTGGCAACTTTGCTTAAAAAATCTATTGAAGAAATATGAACAATTAAGGGATTATAATGTGGCCTTTGCTTTAAATCAAATATTTTCTTTACAGCAGTATCACTAAAAGCATTTCCGGCCAAACCGTAAACCGTTTCGGTAGGGATAGCAATTAAATCATCATTTTCAAGCGCCTCTTTTGCTTTGCTTATGTCTGTTGTTAGCATCTGCCAGCTCAATTAAAACGCAAAAATGATGATTTAATATGATTTATCCTTATTATTTGTGTGGATATCGTTCTAGGAATGATTTATGGTTGTCCGCCTTCCCACAATCTTACGTTTCTCCATTTGGTTTGCATATTGGTAACCCCATCAAACTCTCCATCTTGCTCTCTTCCATATACTCCAAATTTCATATAATTCATAAATTCCTTGCCCTCTTTTAAAGTTTCGCCATCTTTAAATCTAAATTTTTCTACGCCATCCACATAAACAATTACGGCATCGCCAACATCTTCCTGTAAATGGATCACATTTATCCTTACTTCTTTATTGTTGATGTTAGTTGCAATTACTTTATTACCAGATGAAGGCATTTTGGTATCAAACGTAACTTCTAAAGAGCCACCTTTGCGGTTTCCAAAACCTCTGATTTGCATTTGTGTAGCCCCTTCTGCGCTACCAAAAAGTTGGAAAACTGCTTGTTTATCTAGTTTATCATTCATGGTAATATAACCTTCAAATTGTCTTGAACCTGTTCTGTAATTATCATGAATTCTTATCTCAGATCTGTTTCCGGGAAATTTAACTAGCGTAAAAGTATGTGTGTTTAAAGCTGGGTTCCAATGGTAATGCGTAGTAACATCAGCAGATAATGAGGATAGTTCTTTACCATCTTTATCTGCAAAAGCGGCGGTTCTAGGCCAGCTAAAAGGGGTATTATCTCCTGATGGTTTTTTGAAATTTTCTAATTGTATTTTAAATCGTCCTTCTTCTCTTTTGGTAACTTCCGTCCAGTTTTTACCAATTTGAGCATAAGCATATAAATTGCCAAAGCTTAATGTTACTAAAAATAAAAGTGTTTTTTTCATAATTGTTGTACAATGAACAAAAAGCCCATAAAGGGCTTTTGTACGTTTTATAAGTTAATAATTTGATGTAGGGTATGCAGTACTTAGTTTTTTTGCAAAACATTAAAACTGGTTTGGTTAAATTCTTTCTTATAGCTTAAAGGGCTAAGACCTGTTATTTGCTTAAAATACTTGTGGAAGCTTGCAAAATTGTTAAACCCACTTTCATAACACAATTCTTTTATAGATAGGTTATTTTCCATTAATAATTTACAAGCCTGTCCAACCTTTACCTCCAATAAAAACTGCGAATAAGTTTTTCTTGTTCTTGATTTAAAATATCGGCAAAAAGAATTTGGACTGATATGAGCTATTTCTGCTATTTCCTCTAATTGTATTTTCTTGCGGAAATTGGCTAGTGTGTACTCATATATTAAAGTCATCCTATCATTTTCATGCTCTTCAAGTTCATTATGATAACCAATAGAAGATAAAGTGCTAATTTGTTGAGATTGAGCTATGGTCAGCAAGGTTTCCATTAAAATCATGATTCTTTCTGGACCTTCTGTATAGAGTAGCTTTTCTAAACATTCTGCTACTTTAACCCTGGTTTTACCTTTAATTTGGATACCTCTCTTAGCTTTCTCAAATAAAGTTCGGAAGATTTTATTCTCAGGTAGATTTAAAAAAGCTTCGCCCCAAAAATTCTCATTAAAATGTACCACTCTTGACTCTGCCGTTAGTTTTGGGCTTTCATGTGAATACAAGTCATCATATCTCCAATAATGTGGTAAATTAGAGCCTACAAGCACTATATCTCCCGGGCCAAATCTTTTAATGCTGTCGCCAATAAACTGAGTTCCTTTACCCGCTCTAAAATGAATAAGTTCTAATTCTGGATGATAATGCCATCTGTTGTTGATGTTTGGGACTAAGTCTTGCCTCACACTAAAAGAATGTACAGGACCAGAGGTCACTTTTAAAAGTTGTGGTTTCATTGGTTTAATTTTTGGTTGATACAATTATAAATCAACACAAGGCCCTAAACAATGCCTTTAAAACCTGTTACGTAGGTATGTATTCTTTAAAGTTAATATAGATTTACTTTTTAATAATTACATTAATAATATATTTATATGGATGTTTTATAATAATATTTAATTCTTTTTAAGATATAATTTTTCATATATATCATCGTAATCGATTTCGTAAAAACTATATAGTTTTACCCATATTTTTAATCGTTTTCTTTTGCTTCATCACGTTTAATGAAGCCATATTGCCAATAGTACTGCATAAATTGCTAATTAGGCATAACCTAATGTTTACTTTAAAAGGTAGCTTTGTTATTCATCCTAAATTATATAAAGTCTAAATTTCATCAAGAAGGTACAACAGATATTTATCTGCTTGCCTCAAACAGAGAGTTAAGTTATGAAGCGCCATATATTTTTCATCATCCAGATTACAAGTTTTATAATCTTTTCATCCTTTAAGAGTGAACATCCTAAACCAGTAAAGTCAATTAAAGTATTGCCAGATCAGAACAACGCGGGCTTAACATTGCCTAAAGGTTTTGGTGCTTTAGTTGTTGCAGAAAATTTAGGTAAAGCCAGACATTTAACCGTTACCCCAAAAGGTGATATTTATGTAAAACTAAGCAAGGTTTTAAACGAAAAAACCATTTATCATTTAAAAGATAATAATGGCGATGGTAAAATTGATGAGCAAATCGGTTTTGGAGATTATGTAGGAACTGGAATTTTTTTGAAGAATGATTATTTGTATGCCAGTTCAGATGCAGAGGTTTTCAGATACAAGCTTAATCAAAATTATGAGGTTATAGCACCAGATAAGCCAGAAAAACTGGTAACAGGTTTAATCAATCAAAGACAGCATAATACTAAATCCATTGTTTTAGATAATGATAACAATATCTATGTAAACATCGGCTCACCATCAAACTCTTGCCAATACCAAAATAGGGCAAAAGGCTCAATGGGGATTCCAAATTGCCCTATCTTGGATTCTGCCGGTGGAATATGGCAATTTAAAGCCGACAAACTAAATCAATCTTACAAAGAAGGTGTAAGGTATGCCACGGGTTTACGTAATGTAATGGGTTTAGATTGGAATCCTGAAAACAATACGCTATTTGTAATGCAGCATGGCAGAGATAACTTAAGCAGTATTTTTCCTGAACTTTATGATGATAAAGCAAATGCCGAGTTGCCTGCTGAATGTATGTTTATGATTAAGAAAGGCGATCATGCTGGTTGGCCTTACAGTTATTATGATCCTATCCAAAAAAAGAAAATACTAGCGCCAGAATATGGTGGTGATGGTAAAAAAGAAGCCGATCCTTCTTTTATAGATCCTGTAGTAGCTTTTCCTGCGCATCTTGCCCCTAATGCACTGCTGTTTTACACCGGTAATCAGTTTCCTGAAAGGTATAAAAACGGAGCTTTTGTAGCTTTTCATGGCTCTTGGAACCGAGCTCCTTTAAAGCAGGAAGGTTTTTTTGTGGCTTTTGTGCCTTTTAAAAATGGAAAACCTGCCGGCGATTGGGAAATTTTCGCCAATGGTTTTGCCGGAACACCAGAAGTAATGTCTAGCAGTCAGGCAAAATACCGCCCCTGCGGATTGGCGCAAGGGCCAGACGGGTCATTATATGTAAGTGAAGACAAAAAAGGAACAATTTTTAGAATTATATATGACGGTAAATAAGTTAATAGCCAGTGTAATACTGGTTTTGGTAATGTCAGTTTCGGTTTTTTCACAAACTAAGCCTAAAGTACCAGTTAAGAAGGCGGTAACTAAAGCAGTTCCGGTAGCATCTGGTGTGCAAAACGCTATCAATAACGGAAAAGTAGTTTATACGCAATATTGTGCGGTTTGCCATCAAGCCGATGGTTTAGGTGTATCAGGTTTAAACCCACCTTTAAGTAAAACAGTTTATGTTTTAGGAGACCAAACCAGGCTCATAAATATCGTACTAAAAGGTTTAAGTGAAGGTGTAGAGATTGATGGAGAAACTTATGCTAATGTAATGCCTGCTATGGCTTTTTTAACCGATCAACAAGTTGCAGATGTACTCACTTATGTGAGAAACAGCTTTCAAAATAAAGCAAGTGCCATTACTGCAGCTCAGGTAAAAACTGTTAGAGCAGCTGGTAAAAAATAATTTAGTTAAACTATATGGAAACAGTATTATTTGTTAAAATTCTCCGGAATTACAAGCTATGGTTTGTTTTTACGCTTTTTGTTTTAGCATTAGCTTGTAAAAAGAAAGAAGTAGCTAAGAAAGAAGAACCTACTCCACCACCATTGGAAGAGCCTCCGGTAACTCCGCCACCCACGCCACCGGCAAACAATACTGCTTTAGTATATACTGATGTTAGTGGTAAACTAGCATATAATACTTTTGCAAACCAGGGCGAAATCGATAAAATTAATACAGTACCAGATTTTTCTAATGCGGGTTACAAAGGCGGAGGTGTTGCTATTCCTACAGCTCCAGTGGTAAGAACTTTGTCTCCCCAACTTGGTGATAATAGAGCCAGAATTCAGCAAGTGATAAGTGAAGTTGAAGCTTTACCAGTAGATGCAAATGGTTTTAGAGGGGCTATTTTACTAAATGCGGGTACTTATGATGTTGCAGATTCTTTAGTAATAAGAGCCAGTGGGGTTGTATTAAGAGGCGTTGGACAAGGCGCATCTGGTACAATTTTAAGAGCAACTAAGAGATTGATTGGTAGTACCCTGATAAGGGTGCAAGGAAGTGGTTCTAATTTGGGTGAGGTAACAAGCTCTAGAAGATTAATTTCTGATAGTTATGTTCCTACAGGTGCTAAATCATTTAATTTAGAAAATACCAATGGCTTAACGGTTGGTAGTAGAGTTTTGGTTACCAGAACCCCTAACCAAGCATGGATAGATTTGTTAGAAATGACACAATATGGATGGACACCAAGTAGATATGTGATGTCTTATGAACGTGTTATAACCGCTATAAGCGGAAATAATATCACCATAAATGCACCCATTGTAGACCCTATACAAACCCGTTATGGTGGTGGTAGAGTTGGTATACATTCCGTTTCTGGTAGAATTCAAAATTCTGGTGTGGAAAATATGCGTTTAGTTTCTGTTTTTGAAAACGATAACGACGAGCAACATGCCTGGTACGGAGTAAAACTTCTTAGAGCAGAAAACTGTTGGGTTAAAGATGTTACAGCACAATATTTTGGCTATGCTTGTGTATCTATTGAAGAGAGCTCTGTATATAACACAGTTCAAGATTGTGCTATGCTTGATCCTAAATCTCAAACAATAGGAGGGAGAAAATACTCTTTTAACATAGCAGGAACCTCACCTTTTAATCTATTTCAACGTTGTTTTTCAAGAGGTGGAAGACACTGTTATGTTACAGGCTCTACCGTACCTGGGCCAAACGTATTCTTAGATTGTGTTGCAGTAGAAACCACATCAGACATTGGGCCGCACCATAGATGGAGTACAGGATTATTATTTGATAATGTTTTTGGAGGTCAAATAAGGGTACAAAATAGAGGTGCAAGTGGCTCTGGCCATGGTTGGGCAGGTGCGCAAACCATGTTTTGGAATTGCAGATCAACCCGGGTAGATATCATGGTACAAAGTCCGGCAGCAGCTAGAAATTGGGGTGTTGGTAATATTGCCCTAACTTTTGCAGGTAATGGTTATTTTGAAAGTAACAATATCCATGTACAGCCCAGAAGTTTGTATCTTACCCAGTTAAAAGATAGGTTAGGCGATGCCGCTGTAAATAATGTCACTATTCCAGCACAAAGAATGGGCAGTATATCATCTCAGCTACAAACTTGGGCGGGCGAAGGGCCATTTAACCCATAACTTTTATTAATCATTAATTAAACTAAAATCGTACGCTTTGTTAAAGAAAAATATCATTTGGCTAGTTCTTGTAGTTCTAGGTTTACAAAATTCAGTAATTGCGCAACAAAAAATAAGATTAAATGATAACTGGGAGTTCCTAAAACAAGATTTAGGAGGTATTTGGGAAGCTGTTAGACCAGTAGGTGCAGGTAATCCAGAAAGTGTGCCGCTATGGGAAAAAGTAAGTTTGCCACATTGTGTTAATGCAGAAGATGCAGTAGACCCTGATATGAATTATTACCAAGGACCATCTTGGTACAGAACTTTAATAGAGGTAAAAAATCCTTATCAAACAGGAAGAACCTTATTACATTTTGAAGGCGCTGGCCAAAAAACAGATGTTTATATCTATCAAACAAAAGTGGGTTCACACGTTGGTGGATATGATGAATTTACCGTTGATATTACTGATGCTGTAGCTGCTTTCCAGAAAACTGATGTTTATCAGAAACAATTTAAAGGTAAAATTCCATTATCTATCCGTACAGATAATTCTCGCGATTTAGAACTTATTCCGTCAGATTTATCTGATTTTAACCTTTACGGAGGCATCTATCGTTACTTAAATTTGGTTTATAAGCCATCCCTTTCGGTTGATAAAGTTTTCGCTTTAGCCACGGTAGATAAAGAAGGTAAAAATGCTTCCTTAAACGTAAAAGCAAGGTTTTATAACCCTAAAGGCACTAGCAATGCAGAGGTAGAGCTTAAATTAATATCGCCTTCAGGTAAAGTTATCAGTACGCAAAAAAAGCAAATTCAACTAACAGGTAAAGATTTAGAAATTGCTAATATAAAAGTAGCTAAAGCCGAGCTTTGGTCTACCGATAAACCAACACTTTATACCGTTGAATTAAATGTTAAAACTGCTGATGGTGTAGATAAACATGAAGAAAAAATAGGATTCAGACATTTTGAATTTGTAGAAAAAGGGCCGTTTTTATTAAACGGGAAACGTTTGTTACTGCAAGGCACACACCGCCATGAAGACCATGCCGGAGTTGCTGCCGCCATGACAGATGAAATGATGCGTACCGAGATGAAGATGATGAAAGATATGGGAGTTAATTTCATCCGTTTAGGTCATTATCAGCAATCAAGAACCATCTTAAACTTATGTGATAGCCTAGGAATGGTGGTTTGGGAAGAAATTCCTTGGTGTCGTGGTGGTTTAGGCGGCGATGTTTATAAACAACAAGCTCGTAGAATGCTCACTAACATGATTGAGCAGCATTATAATCATCCATCTATAATCATTTGGGGTTTAGGTAATGAGAACGATTGGCCTGGAGATTTTCCTGAGTTTGATAAAGAAAAAATCAGGGTGTTTATGAAAGAGTTGCATGACCTTTCTCATGCTTTAGACCCTACGCGTAAAACAGCTATCAGAAGATGCGATTTCTGTAAAGACATTGTAGATGTTTACTCGCCTTCAATCTGGGCAGGTTGGTATCGTGGTATTTATACCGAGTATAAGCAAGTTTCTGAAGAAGAATTTAAGAAAGTTAAACATTTCTTACATGTAGAATGGGGTGGCGATGGTCATGCTCGTCGCCATTCTGAAAACCCAGATAATGCTTTGCGTAAAGTTAAAACTGGCGTTGGTGCCGATGAAAGAGCTGGAGATGCTTCTTTAATTGGTGGTGCTAGCAGAGTTTCTAAAGATGGTGATTGGAGCGAATCTTACATCGTAAACTTGGTAGATTGGCATTTAAAAGAACAAGAAACTATGCCTTGGCTAACTGGTACTGCACAATGGCCTTTTAAAGATTTTTCTACACCTGTAAGACCTGATAACCCGGTGCCTTACATGAACCAAAAAGGAGTTATAGAAAGAGATTTTACCAAAAAAGAGGTTTTTTATGTTTATCAATCTTATTGGACTAAAAAGCCAATGGTTCATATCTACGGGCATACTTGGCCAGTGCGTTGGGGTGCTGCCGGAGAGGAGAAAATGATTAAAGTTTTCTCTAATTGCGATGAAGCCGAATTATTTGTTAATGGTAAAAGCCAAGGAGTTAAAAAACGTAACAGTCAGGATTTTCCTGCGGCAGGTTTACGTTGGAATGTAGTGCCAAATGCAGGTAAAAACATAGTTAAAGTAATTGCCAAAAAAGGTAAAACTGTTTTAGAAGATGAGTTAAGCTTTGAATATGAAACTAGGCAATGGGGCGCTCCGGCAAGACTAGAAGTACGCAAAATATCCGAAGAAAATGGTAAAGCTACTATCGAGGTTAAACTTAAAGATGCTAATGGCGTACAATGTTTAGACTCTAGAAACTGGGTGCGTTTTTCTTTAGCCGGAGATGGCGAGTTAATCGATAATCAAGGAACTTCTACAGGCTCTAGATATGTACAGTTCTACAATGGCCGAGCTTTAATCAGTGTTAAAACTAATGGCGGTAAAAATACCATTGCCGTTAAATCAGAAGGTGTACCTTCAGAAATGTTAACTTTATAAGATGAAGAAATACATCTGCTTGTTGCCTTTAATAGCTCTTTCTGGGTTAAGCTTTAGTCAAACTGGTTTAGATAAAACTTTAAAACTTTGGTATAATAAGCCAGCCGCCAATTGGAATGAAGCTTTACCTATTGGTAATGGACGTTTAGGGGCAATGATTTTTGGTGGCTCAGCTAAAGAGCAATTACAGCTCAATGAAGAAACGGTTTGGTCTGGTGGCCCTAATAACAATGTAACTGCCGAGTCTGGAAAAGCTATTCCCGCTGTAAGAAAACTCTTAGCAGAAGGGAAAATTGTAGAAGCTCAGGCTATAGCCGATGTTGAACTCATGCCTAAAAAGAATAGCGGTATGATGTATCAACCTGTTGGAGATTTATTTTTAGATTTTCCTGGGCATGAGGAAGTTCAAGATTATTACCGCGATTTAAATATCGAAAAAGCTGTTGCCACCGTAACTTATAAACTCAATGGCGTTAGTTATAAAAGGGAGATTTTTTCTTCTTTTGTAGACCAAGCTATTGTAGTACGTTTAACGGCAAGCCAAAGCGGGAAAATAACTTTTAATGCTTCTTTAACATCGCCTTTACAGGGAGAGCAAAAAATAGCTGATCAAAAACTTATCCTTACCGGAACATCATCAGACCATGAGGGTGAAAAAGGTCAAGTAAAGTTTGAAACCCAAGTTAAGGTGCTTACCAATGGGGGTACAGCACAGCTAGTAGATAACCAATGGAAGGTTAAAAATGCCAACTCGGCAACTATTTATATCGCAATCGCTACCAATTTTATTAATTATAAAGATGTATCAGGCAATGCATCCGCGAAAGCGAGTGCTTATTTAAATAAGGCTGTTCAGGTAAGTTATCCTCAGGCTTTGGCTAAACATATTCAGTTTTATCAGCAATATTTTAATCGTGTAAAATTAGATTTAGGCCTTAACGATGCTGTTAAGAAGCCAACTAACCTCAGGATTTATGAGTTTGCTAAAAGTAACGATCCGCATTTAGCAGCGCTTTATTTTCAGTTTGGTAGATATTTATTAATCTCTAGCTCGCAGCCGGGTACACAACCTGCTAACCTGCAAGGTATCTGGAATGCGCAGGTTAATCCATCTTGGGATAGTAAATATACCATCAATATCAATACAGAAATGAATTATTGGCCTGCAGAGCTCACCAATTTAACAGAGCTGCATGAGCCTTTATTTAAGTTGATTAAAGATATTGCTGTTACTGGTAAAGAAACCGCTCAGTTAATGTACGGAGCTAAAGGTTGGGTAGCGCATCATAACACAGATATTTGGAGAATTACAGGTCCGGTTGATAGACCATTTGCTGGTTTATGGCCTATGGGTGGTACTTGGTTGAGTCAGCACCTTTGGGATAGATATGAGTTTACCGGAGATGTTAATTTCTTAAAAGAGCATTATCCGATATTAAAAAGTGCTTGCGAATTTTATTTAGATGTTTTACAAGAAGAGCCTAAAAATAAATGGCTGGTGGTATCGCCATCCAACTCTCCAGAAAATACACAAGTGGCTAAGCAAAGGGTATCTATTACGGCAGGCGCAACTATGGATAATCAACTCTTGTTTGATTTGTTTAGAAAAACCATAAAAGCAGCTCAAATTTTAGGTGTTGATGCTGATTTTGCCAAACAATTAGCCGCTACACAAGCCCGATTAGCGCCTATGCAAATTGGTAAACATAGCCAATTACAAGAATGGATGTGGGATTTAGATCGTCCTGATGATAAACATCGTCATGTTTCTCATCTTTACGGCTTGTATCCAAGTAATCAAATATCGCCATACAAAACGCCAGAGTTATTTGATGCCGCCAGAACTTCTTTGTTGTACCGTGGCGACCCGGCAACAGGCTGGTCTATGGGTTGGAAAGTGAATTTATGGGCTAGATTTTTAGATGGAAATCATGCTTACAAATTAATTACAGACCAATTACGATTGGTAGATCCCGCAATGCCGATGAGTGTTACCGGAGGAGGTACTTATCCTAATATGTTTGATGCCCATCCACCATTTCAAATAGATGGGAATTTTGGCTGTACAGCAGGTATTGCAGAAATGCTTTTGCAATCTCATGATGGTGCCATACACATCTTACCTGCTTTGCCTGATAACTGGCCAAGCGGCAGCATAAAAGGCTTAAAAGCCAGAGGCGGTTTTGAGGTTGATATTGTTTGGAAGGATAAAAAACTAACCTCTTTAACAGTAAAATCTTCTTTAAACGGTAATTGTAGGTTAAGAATTAATGAAGATTTAATAGCTGTTATCCCGCAAGGTTTAAAACCTGCTAAGGGATTAAATGCTAATACTTTTTTTGAAGTCCCTGAAGTTAAAAAACCAATAATAGCTGCTGAGGCTAAAATAAATCCGGTAGGGATAAAAGTCTCTAAAGAATTTGATATAGATGCTAAACCGGGTAAAACCTATTCTTTTAATTTTTAAAATGATGATGTTGAAACGTTTTTTGTTGATAGCTGCAACAGGCTTAACTGCTCATGTGACTATCGCTCAAGAGAATTTAAATAAATTGTGGTACCAAGCGCCAGCTAGAGTATGGGAAGAGGCTTTACCTTTAGGAAATGCCAAAACCGGAGCAATGGTTTTTGGTAACATCAGCAAAGAGCGTTTACAACTTAATAACAACACCTTATGGTCTGGTTATCCAAACCCGGGTAATAACCCCAAAGGTGCAGCGGCTTTACCACTAGTTAGGCAAGCCATCATCACAGAAGACTATGGTAAAGCCACAGATATTTGGAAGAAAAATCTACAAGGACCTTATTCTGCTCGCTATCTTACCATGGCAGATTTATATCTGGATTTTAACTTTAAAGATTCTACCGCAAGCACTTACAGAAGAGAGTTAGACATTAGCAAAGCCATCCATAAGGTAACTTATAAAGTGGCGGGAGTTACATATACCAGAGAAACTTTTATCAGTCATCCCGATAAGGTTTTACTTGTACGCATAACTGCCGATAAGCCAAATGCTATTAGTTTTAATACACAGTTAAATAGCAAACTTAAATACGCTACACAAGCCAATGCAGCCAATTACTTGATTTTAAAAGGCAAAGCTCCTAAACATGTGGCACACAGAAGTACAGAACCAGAGCAGATTGTTTACGATGAAAAGGAGGGGATGACTTTTGAAGTTCATCTAAAAATTAAGACCGAAGGAGGTACAGTAAAAGCTTTACAAAATCAATTACAAGTTAGTAAAGCCAATGCGGTAACCATTTATCTTACGGATGCTACCAGTTATAACGGTTTCGATAAATCGCCAGGTTTAGAAGGTAAAAATCCTGCTATACAGGCGCAAGCAGATATGAATAAAGCTTTTGCAAAGTCTTACGCTGCCATGAAACAGCTACATATTGCAGATCATCAAAAGCTATTTAACCGTGTAAGTTTTGCTTTACAAAATAATCCTGATTTAGATAAATTACCAACCAACATCCGTTTGCAAAAGCAAGGTGTAAAAGGTAACGATCAAGGTTTACAGGCTTTGTATTTCCAATTTGGGAGATATTTGATGATTGCCGGCTCCAGACCGGGTTCTTTACCAACCAATTTGCAAGGCATCTGGAATGATTTGGTACAACCACCTTGGGGAAGTAATTATACCGCCAACATCAATACCCAAATGAATTATTGGCCAGCAGAAAACGGAAATCTTTCTGAATTACACCATCCTTTGTTTGATTTTATTGAAAGGTTGGCCGTTAATGGAAAAGCAACATTAAAAACCAATTACGGTATTAATGAAGGCTGGACCGTACATCACAATACAGATATTTGGGCTAAAACATCGCCAACAGGAGGCTATGATTGGGACCCTCGCGGTACGCCGCGTTGGTCGGCTTGGGCAATGGGCAGCCCTTGGTTTTGTATGCACTTATACGACCATTATTTGTATACTGGGGATATTAACTTCTTAAGAAACAAAGCTTATCCTTTAATGAAAGGTACCGCCCAGTTTTTATTGAATTGGTTACAAGAAGATGCTAATGGACAGTTGGTTACCAATCCATCAACCTCACCAGAGAACGTATTTAAAATTGACGGTGAAGAGTACGAGATGAGCATGGCCACCACCATGGATATGGGTATTACCAAAGAGTTTTTTGCAGCTTTCTTACATACAGCTAAAGCTTTAAATGTTGATGCTGCTTTAAGAGCTCGGGTAGAAAATGCTTATCAAAAATTGTATCCTTACAAAATAGGAAAACATGGGCAGTTGCAAGAGTGGTTTAAAGATTGGGATGATCCGGAAGATAAACACCGACATATTTCTCATCTATTTGGCTTATTTCCAGGTAATCATATCACCATACAACATACACCAGAATTGGCAGCAGCTTCCAAGCAATCTCTTATCCACCGTGGAGATATCAGTACAGGTTGGTCTATGGCGTGGAAAATCAACTGGTGGGCAAGATTACAAGACGGAAATAAAGCTTTGGAGATATTAAAAGCCGGTTTAACGGAAATAGACCCTGTGCAAAAGAAAGAAGATGGCGCTGGGTCTAATGCCCAATTAAGTAATTTTCAAACGAGTGGCGGCGGTACTTATCCAAACATGTTTGATGCGCATCCTCCCTTTCAAATAGATGGTAATTTTGGAGCAACAGCAGGTGTTATAGAAATGTTAATGCAAAGCCATACCGATGCTATAAATTTACTGCCAGCGCTGCCTAAAGAATGGGCAAAAGGCACTATCAAAGGGATTAAAGCAAGAGGAAATTTTACTGTAGATGTTTCTTGGGATAAAGGCCAGCTAACACAAGCTACTCTAATATCTCATTTAGGAGGCAACTGCCGTTTAACTACTAAAATACCTGTTAAAGTTGTTGGGGTAGTTAGTAAAGCAGCATCGGGTAAAAACCCAAATCCTTTATATTATCAGTTTGATGAGGTTAAATTCGATAAAGTAGCACAAGTTAAACTGCCAAACTTAAATGTATCAAAAGAATTTACCATAGATTTTAATACCCAAAAGGGCATGAAATATATTATTATGCCTTTATTGTAGACTTTTATGTTTGTGTAACAATCATATAGGATGTTAATTCAGCTTATTTTTAAGGTAATTGATGTGATTTTTATACCATAAAAATGCTGTTTATTTGGTATAACCATAATAACCAATTTTATTACATGAAATTATATCCTGTAAAGGTCTTGTTGCTGGTAGCAATGACCACCACGCTTCTTTTTGCGTTTTCCAGTGCTACATGGCAGTCTAAGTTTTTAAAAGTTAATGCCGATGGCAGTATTACCTATTTTCCTGATGAACAAGGTAATACCATCCCAGATTTTAGCCGAGTAGGCTATCACCACGGAGATAAAGCAATTCCTGATGTGAAAATTGTAAAAACACTCACCGCACCTGCATCTGGTGATAGCGAAAAACTGATACAACAAGCTATTGATGAAGTAGCTAAACTAAAGCCTAATACTATGGGGCATCGGGGTGCTATTTTACTCAAAAAAGGGACTTACAAAATACCCGGTGTTATTAAAATTAATACTGGGGGTATTGTGTTAAGAGGAGAAAAAGGTACTGTTTTAGTGGCGTCAGGTAAAGTAAAAAGAAACCTAATTGTGGTTTCTGGTGCTGGTGATGTTCAAGAGCTTAGCACCACAAGAGTTAAAATAACGGATGATTATGTGCCTGTGGGAACTAAATCTTTTAAAGTAAAATCTGCAAAAGCTTATCAGGTTGGGGATGATATTGTTGTATACAGACCAGCGACAGAAAAATGGATTGCCGATTTAAAAATGGATAAAATAGTTCCCAAATCAGACACCAGACAATGGGATACCAAAACTTATAACTTTCCGTTTGAACGTAAAATCACTAAAATAGAAGGAAACACAATTTTTATAGATAATCCTATTGTGATGGCTATGGAAGCACAATACGGTGGTGGTGAAGTTTATAAATATACTTTTACGGGAAGAATTAAAGAAGTAGGTATAGAAAACCTACAGATAGAGTCTGAATATGCCAATGATACTGATGAAGAACATGGTTGGATAGCCGTACAGTTTAATAAAGTTGAGAATGCTTGGGCTAGAAATATAGTTTCTAAATATTTTGGATATTCTTGCGTGAGCTTAGAAAGAGGAGCTAAAAAAGTTACCGTTATAGATTCTAAATGCTTAGACGGAAAATCGCAAATTACAGGTGGCAGACGTTATTCTTTTAATAATGTAGGGCAGCAAAACCTCTTCATGAATTTAGAAACCACCGAAGGCAGACATGATTATGTGACTGCAGCACAAGTTTTAGGGCCCAATGTGTTTTACAATTGTAAAGCATCTAAAACCCATTCTGATATTGGTCCGCACCACCGCTGGACCATGGGTACCCTTTACGATAACGTTGTAACAGACGGGCAAATAAATGTTCAAGACAGAGGTAACTCGGGTACAGGACATGGTTGGGCTGGCGTAAACCAAGTGTTTTGGAATTGCCGAGCGAAAGAAATAACCTTGCAAAATCCTTATGTAAGCGGTAAAAACTATGCTATCGGTGTTATAGCAGAAAAAAGAATCAATACAAAACTTGGCGACCGCCCAGATGGAGAATGGGAAGGGCAAAATAAAGCAGGCTTGCAGCCCAGTTCTTTGTATTTAGCGCAATTAAACGCTCGTAAAAAATAAAAATCGTTATTCATCATGAAGAAAATAAGTTTAATAGTTGCTTGCTTTTGTTTAATAGCAATTCAAGCGTTTTCTCAAGCTATACAATGGACAGAAGTTTATCCCGGCGTATGGAAAGGTGTAGCTGGTAAACCAGAAAATTTTGATTTATTAAAAGCAGCAGGCGCTAAGCCTAATGCAAACGCTTTAGCTAAAATAGGTAGTGCTAATTTCCCTTTGAAACAAGCCGATATTAAATTTGAATTACAAGACGGAAAAACATTTTTAAGTTTCCCTTTAGAACTGGAAGAACAACTGTATGGTTTTGGTTTGAATTTCCAAACTGTGCATCAAAGAGCTAAGGTTTTAGAGCTACATGTAGACCACTATGGAGGTAAAGATAATGGTCGTACACATGCTCCAGTGCCTTTTTACATGTCTTCCAAAGGTTATGGTGTTTTCATCAACTCGGCCAGATATATTAAAGTATGGGCAGGAACAAGTTTAAGAAAAGATAGCCCTATTTTTCCAGCAGAACCGGTAGATAGAACGGCAGGTAAAAACTGGCAATCAAGAAATACTTCTGATGCTGTTGAAATTTTAGTGCCAGCAGAAGGGGTAGAGTTTTATGTTTTTGCTGGTCCAAAACCGTTACAAGTTATGCAACGCTATAACTTATTTAACGGCGGCGGTTATTTACCTCCAAGATGGGGTTTAGGCTTTACTCAACGTGTTAAAACAAAATTTACCGATGCTGAAGTAAAAGAAGAAGTTAAGGCTTTTCAGGATAAGGGTTATCCTTTAGATTTTGTGGGTTTAGAACCAGGTTGGCAAAGTTGGGCCTATCCAGGGAGTTTTACTTGGGATAAAGGCAGATATCCAAACCCACAGGCTTTTGTAAAAGAAATGCTTGATAAAGGCATCAGGTTAAACCTTTGGATAAATCCTTATGTATCGCCAAAAGCTAGTTTTTATAAAGAAATAAGACCATTAACAGGTTCACATACCGTATGGCGTGGTGCAGTTCCTGATTTTAATTTGCCAGAAGCCAGAAAAATATTCTTTAACCAGCTTAAACAAGACCAAATAGATATTGGCGTAAGCGGGTACAAAATAGATGAAGTTGATGGTTATGATTATCATTTATGGCCAGATATTGCAAAATTTCCTTCCGGAGTATCTGCCGAGCAAATGAGACAAACTTATGGTTTAATGGTACAACGCTACACTTCAGATTTGTTTAAGGAGCGTAACCAAAGAACTTTTGGATTGGTAAGAGCATCAAATGGAGGCGGTACTTCTTTCCCTTATGTCATCTATAACGATTATTATAACCACGAAGATTTTATCACCGCTTTAATTAATAGTGGTTTCTCTGGCGTATTATGGACTCCAGAGGTTAGAGCATCAAAAACTGGTGAAGAATGGTTAAGAAGATTCCAATCTAACGTATTTTCTCCAATGGCTATGATTAACGCTTGGTCATCGGGTACAAAACCTTGGACATACCCAGATGTTGCCGAACAAGTAAAAGAGTTTTCTTTATTGAGGATGAAAATGATGCCTTATTGGTATACCACTTTTGCCAAGTATCATTTTGAAGGAGTTCCGCCTTTTAGAGCGATGAATTTAGAAGAAGGTTTCCAACAAGAGGTAAAAAAAGAAGTAGCTCAAGGAAACGTTAATTTGGAAGAAAACCCTTATGCTGAAGCTACTTCTAAAGAAATTAAAGACCAATACATGGCTGGAGATTATTTACTGGTAGCACCAATGTTTACTGGTCAAACATCAAGAAAAGTAGTGTTACCAAAAGGTAAATGGTATGATTTCTATACCGGAGATTTTGTTGGTGATGGTAAAGTCATTACCGTTACCCCAGGTTTAGATAAGATACCTGTTTTCGTAAAAGATGGTGGTATTATACCGATGATGCCTGCCAAATTACATGCGCCTAAACTGAATGAGAAAGTTGATTTAGAGGTGAGATTTTATGGTGAAAAACCAGCTTCTTTTATGCTTTATGATGATGATGGTGAAACCTTTAATTACGAAAAAGGAGCTTACAGCTGGAGAGAAATTAAAATTGAAAAGCTAAAAAACGGAACATTTAAAGGTTCTATATCAGCTCCAGAAAAAGGTAAACCTAATACCATTGGTAAGGTAAGTTTTACCTATATGACTAAGAAATAATACATACTTCAAACTATAAATAATGAAATATTTTAAACTGATTCTTACGTTAGCCTTATTTAATAATGCTGCTTTTGCACAAAAAGTAAGCATTAAAAAGGCTTTTAAACATGCCGAAAAGCAAACAGCAGTCATGCTTACAGAAGTAGAAAGGGCTAAAGCTAAAACAACCAATAAGAAGTTAGTATCGCCACGTACCATAGAAAATGGCGAGTTAAAATTGGTGGCTTCAAGAGATTGGACAAGTGGTTTCTTCCCGGGTGTACTTTGGTTTTTACATGAGAACAATAAGAAAAATAATACTTGGGTTACAGAAGCTAAAAAGTTTACTGCCGATATTGAAGAAGAAAAAACAAACGGAACAACCCACGATATGGGTTTTAAAGTTTATTGCAGCTTTGGAACAGGTTATAGGTTAACAAATGATCCACATTATAAAGATGTGATAATACAATCTGCAAAAACTTTAATGACCAGGTTTAACCCTAAAACTGGGGCTATTTTATCTTGGGATCATAGTAGAGATAAATGGGTAAACCCCGTAATTATTGATAACATGATGAACCTGGAATTGCTTTTTGCAGCTACCAAATTAACTGGCGATTCTTCTTTTTACAAAGTAGCGGTTACCCATGCTAATACGACTATGAAAAACCATTTTAGACCAGATTATAGCTCGTACCACGTAATAGATTATGACCCAAATACAGGTGCGGTGCTTAAGAAAAATACGCATCAAGGATATTTTCACGAATCCGCATGGTCTAGAGGGCAAGCTTGGGCATTATATGGCTATACTTTATGTTACAGAGAAACTAAAAACCCAGCTTATTTAGCACAGGCAGAAAACATCGCGAAGTTTTACCTTAACCATAAAAACCTACCAGAAGATTTAGTGCCTTACTGCGATTTTGATTCTAAAAAAATACCCAACGAAGCTCGTGATGCATCGGCAGCAGCTATCGTAGCGTCTAGCTTGTACGAGTTAAGTACTTATGCACCAGATAAGAAGTCGTATTATCAGCAAAAAGCAGATAAAATGCTACATAGTTTAAGTACAAAATACACCGCTCCGGTGGGCGAGGCTAAAGGTTTTATCTTGCTTCATAGTACAGGTGCTGCACCTTCTAACAGCGAGGTTGATGTGCCTTTAAACTATGCAGATTACTATTATCTAGAAGCTTTATTAAGAAAAAGACAGTTAAAATAAGTTGATCATCTACCTATGAAAAACATTGTTTTTAGCTGCAAAAATCTGCCAAAATAACTTACTTAATAGCTAATTGCTCCTACCATTTTAAGCTAAAATTACTGTTTATTTGATTTAATCAATTTTAAATCTTGCTTTAGTGCAACATGCATTTTAGCATATAAATGGCCTAAAGATTTTTGATTATAGTTTATTGAAATGATACGCTTTAAGTTCTTGAAACAGGCTTTCATGCGAATTTAAAATATAGAAAGAAGTTGCTCCTCATCAAGGTGTTAAGTTCCGGGGTATTTATCACTCTTGGTTTAGTAACTTCTTTTTTAAAGGCTTAATAACCTACAAACAGTAATAATGATAACAAGCTTATGATGTTAAAAAAGTTCTTTCAACTAGCTTTCCTGTTGATACTCACCAGTCAAATTTCCTTGGCCCAACAAACCATCAATGTTTTACAGTATGGCGTAGTTGCAGATACCAATGTGGTTAGCACTAAGGCCATCCAAAAGTTAATTGATGATTATAGTAAAAAAGGTGGGGCTGTTTTATATTTCCCTGCTGGCCAATATGTTTCGGGTACTATTTTATTGAAAGATAATATCACCATTTCTCTATCAGAAAAAACAGAGCTATTGGGCAGTAAAAACATTGCTGATTACCAAATGGTAGACGCTTTTAAAACCGGTAACGGAGCATTAATGGGTTATTGTTTTATTGGTGCTGTTGATGCTAAAAATGTAGGTATTATTGGTGGTGGAACCATCAATGGTAGAGGTAAAGATGTTTTAGCATCTGGCGGAAGAGGAAGAAGACCTTTCTTGGTGAGGTTTGTAAGAAGTACAGGTATTGTGGTTAAAGATGTAAAATTGATTAATTCTACCGCGTGGACTACCCACTTTTTTGCATGTAAGGGGATAGATATATCTGGTGTTACCATTAAAAGTAGAGGTTTAGGTAATAATGATGGTTTTGACATTGATTGCTCACAAGACGTAAAAATTTTCAATTGCGATATTGATACTGGTGATGATGGCCTTTGCTTTAAAACTACCTGGAGCCAAATGGCTTGTAAAAATATAGAAGTTAAAGGCTTAAGAATTACCAGCAACCACGGCGGTATAAAGTTTGGTACCGAGTCTATGGCGCCTTTCGAAAACATCAAAATATCTGATGTTTATATTTATGATACCAGAAACGGTGGCATTAAAATTAACAGTGTTGATGGTGCACAAATACGTAATGTAGAAATTTCTAACATCACCATGAATAATGTGCGTACCCCTATGCTCATTAGATTGGGTTCTCGTCTCAATGTATTTAGAAAGGATAGTGATACCCAACAAAAAACCGGAGTAATAGAAAATGTAACCATTAGAAATGTAAGTGCAAAAGCGGCAAATCCAGCGCAAATAGATCCACCAAGTGGTATTTTAATTACTGGTGTACCGGGGCATGATATTAAAAATCTAACCTTAGAAAATATAGACATTAGAATAGCAGGAGGTGGTAATGCCAAACATGCCCGCCAAGTGGTGCCAGAGGCAGAAACCGCTTATCCAGAAATCAGTGCTTTTAAACCAACTATTCCAGCTTATGGTATTTGGGTCAGACATGTATCGGGTTTAACCCTGAAAAATATAAGTTTTACGGTTGATAGTGCCGATTTAAGACCAGCTTTTATTATTGAAGATGGTAAAAACGTAAATATCTCTAACAGCCAAGTTCCAACTTTTGAAGGTGCAGAAGCGGTAATCAGGTTAGAAAATGTACAAACCGCAAATGTTACTGAAATCAGTACAACTGGAAAAGCAAAATCATTAATAAGGGTAGAAGGTAAAAGTGCTGATGTTAAAGCCTCAAAAAACAAGTTTGGCGAGATAGTTAAAGAAATAGAAATTATTAAACCTTAATCATAGTATAACCATGAAGTTTTCTTTAAAAGTATTTATCATTTTACTGCTTGTAGCTTCCAGTAAAGCTACCATAGCACAAGAACAAGCTTTTGAGAGCATCAAGAATTTTATTAAACCAGCAAAAAAGGATGGAGGTTTAAAGTTAAGTCAGTATTTTTTATGGTGCCCATCGGTTATTAAAGTTGGCAATACTTACCACCTATTTGCTTCTGCATGGCCAGCAGAAGGTGGTATGGCAAGCTGGACAGCTAAGTCTTTATGTATCAGGGCAACCTCAAAAAACCTTTTAGGGCCTTATGAATTTGCTGAAGTGGTGTTAGATAAAAGAGAAGGCAAATGGGATAATGATAGGGTGCATAATCCTAAGATAGTTAAAGTTGGTAATAAATATGTATTGTATTATATATCATCAGCCAATGAAACAGGTTATGCAGAAGCTGATGCCATTACTGGTCCATGGACAAGGTCTGAAAAGATGATGAGTTTTAGCAATCCAGCTCCATTGGTGAGACCCGATGGTAGCGTTTATGTTTTTGGTAGATTATCTGTTAAAATTGGTGATAAGCAAGTGCGCACAGCCAGAGCAGCAGAAGCTAAAAGTTATCAAGGTCCTTATCAAAACTTAGCCCCTGAAAAAGAAAATCTTTTCCCTAACAATTACGAATTAGAAGACCCAACCATTTGGTGGGCAAATAACCAATATAATGTCATCTGTACAGATTTTGCAGGTGTGGCTACGGGTAGAAATAAAGTGGGTGTTCAGTATTATTCTAAAGATGGTATCAACTATCAATTACTAACTAAAGAACCTATCAGTACCAATGAGATTACTTATGATGATGGTAGTAAAGAAAAATTTAAAAGGGTAGAAAGACCTTTTGCTTATGTAGAAAATGGTGTAGTAAAAGCTTACTTTTTAGGGTGTATGACACCTGATGATAAAGGTGTAATTGTAGCTCATCCTGTTGATGATTATGTACCTGGGAAATCATCACCTAAAAAGAAATAATAGAAAGGTTATGAAGATTAAAGCAGCGCTTTTTTTCTTATGCTTAAGTATAGCAAAAGCTTATACGCAAGAGCTTATTACCGAGCCAACAACACCTGCTGTTTTACCTGGTAAAGGGCTTAAGCAATATGATTTCTTGTATGCCGGCGAGCAAAAGCATAGGAATATGTATATCGTTAAAAACGGCGAAATTGTATGGTCTTATATAGATACTTTAGGTAAGGGAGAAATAAGCGATGCCGTTTTAATGTCTAATGGAAATATTGTTTTTGCACATCAACATGGTTTAGCTGTGATAGATAAAAACAAGAATTTCTTATGGAAGTTGAGTTGTCCCAAAGGAACAGAAATACACACCGCACAGCCTATCGGGAAAGAGCATGTGATATTTATAGAAAACTCCAATCAACCTAAAGTAAGGGTGGTAAATATCCGTACTGGGGATTTTGTAAAGGAATTTGCTATACCTGTAAAAGACACATCCAGAGCGCATATTCAGTTTAGGCATGCTCGTTTAACCAAAAGAGGAACTTATTTGGTTGCACACATGGATTTAAGTAAAATCATAGAATATGACAGCAACGGTAAGCAACTTTTAAATCTCGATTTCCCTACACCTTGGTCTGTAGAAGAACTAACCAATGGTAATTTATTAGCGGTTTGCAATAAGAATTTCATCAGAGAAATAACCAGAGAAGGTAAAACGGTATGGGAATTAAAACCCGAAGATTTAACAGGTTACAGGATTTTTGGGATGCAGATGGCCTATCGCCTACCAAATGGAAATACTTTAATTAACAATTGGTTTAACCAATGGAAAAAATATAAGATAGAGCCTCAAAATTTACCCGCTCAATTTCTAGAAGTTACACCAGATAAGAAAGTGGTTTGGGCTTTAAAAGAATGGCTTGCTCCTTTCAATTTAGGTCCATCAACCATCATACAATTTTTAAATGATGATAAAGCGGAGGATGTTAGGTTTGGTAATATTAAATAAGCAAATGATGAGAATTTTAAGCCTTATTGTAATTTTTATTTGTTTTGGTTTTCTATCTCAGGCAACAGCCCAAATAGGAAAAAATTGGTTACCTTATTATCCAGAAACCAAATTGCAGCAAGAAAATAGCACTCAACATTCAAGTTATACCAATGAGAATGGGGTAGAAAGTTTTAAACTGTGGCTAAATCCAGCTACAGATGCAAACGGGAAAGCTGTTAGACAACGTTGCGAGATTAGGGTGATGGATGACTACACCGCTGGGCAAACACAATTTGAAGGTGAATTTTATATCACCAAAGCCGGCGGACCAGAGCGTAATGATGATGTTTGTATCATGCAAGTTTGGCTTAGCCATATCGTTTCTGTGAGTGATTTAGATAATGGCTCTGTACACTACAAAGGCAAACAAGTAATCAATAATCTTAAAAATAAATGGGTAAAGCTAAATGTTATCCATAACACCAATACCAAAACAGTTGATGTTTACTTTGATGGTAAATTAACTTACACCGCCGAGGCTAAAGACTCTAACCCTTATTATCATAAATACGGTTTGTATAACGAGGCTGATGCTAACCCAGAAATCAAGTGGAGAAATATTAAATATTTCAAAACAGAAGACACTGTGATAAACTCCAAATAAATTCATCAAAAGGAAAATTTAATGAAAAGACGTAATTTTTTAAGAAACAGTTTAGGTTTAACAGCTGGAGCACTTTTATCAACTAAAATGGCTAAAAGTTTGAGCTTTTTAGCGCAAGAAGAACAGCCTTTTTATGCTTCATTAAGTGGTAAGTTTTCAAGATATTCTCACCGTTTACCAAAAACAGATCAAAACTACAAAAGGTCAAAAAATTATATAGAAGACAATCCTATTCCAGAATATTCTTGGGCATCTGATGAAGCTTATGAAGCATTTCAGGATATGAAATATGGGGTTAGAATACACTGGGGTTTATATTCTATCTTAGAAATGGGTGGCGAGTCGTGGCCGTTTTTAGGAAACCGAGAGCCTGCTTTTGATTTCCAGAAAAGACAAGAATATCAAGAACTCTACAAAACATGGAATCCTAAAGGTTTTGATGCTAACGAGTGGATGGAGTTTTTCAAAGAAAGCGGTATGAAAATGTTTGCTTTTACCACCAAGCATCACGAAGGTTTTTCTATGTATGATACTAAAACCAGAGTTAAACGTCGTCCTAATTGGACTGCTCCAGGTGGTCCTAAAATAGAAGAGTGTGATACCACTTACAGCATCATGGATACACCTTTTAAAAGGGATGTTGTAAAAGAACTGTGTGATGCCGCCCGTGAACATGATATCAAAATAGATTTATACTATTCACATTCTGATTGGTACGATGCAGATTTTAGACCTTATGGTTATCACCCATTACAAATTCCTTCTAGCGAAGAGTGGTGCAAAGCCAAGGCAGATGACGAAGAATTTACTGAATTTGAAAGATCTAAGCAAAGGCAAAAAGCATTTTTAACCATTGTGCCAAATCCTACTCCGGAAGAAGAAGCCGCTATGATTGCCAGACACCGGGCACAATTAACAGAGCTACTTTCCAATTATGGTAAAGTAGACATGGTTTGCTTGGATATTTGGCTTGGTCCAAGAGTGTGGCCACAGCTCAGACAAACCCTCTTAGAGCTTAGAAAAATACAACCTAATGTGATGTTTAGAGCTCGTGGAATAGGTAATTATGGAGATTACTATACTCCAGAAGGTTTTGTTCCAGGTGATAAAGAAAATTCAGATTCGCCATGGTTTGTTATTTATCCTTTAGCAGGATCTTTCTCTTATGATCCATCATCAAAAAAATATAAAGGTGCTAAATGGGTGGTAAAAAATCTTATAGACTCTGCTTCTAAAGGTGGAAACTTTATGGTAGGTATTGGGCCTGATGGAAATGGAAAATTCTCGCCAACAGCTATCAAACAACTGAAAGAAGTGGGTGCATGGTTAAAGAAAAACGGCGAAGGAATTTATGCTACCAGAGCTAGAGATGGCGAGCACTGGAAAGAAGGAGACAACATCAGGTTTACCCGTTCTAAAGACCAAAAAACCATTTATGTACATTGTTTAGATTGGCCTGGAGATCAACTGGTTTTAAAAACCGTACAGCCTAAAGCTGGGTCAAAAATTACTTGTTTAGGTAACCAAAAAACGGTCGATTGGAATTATAATACTTCAACCAAAGAATTAACCATTCAGACATCAGCAAAAGTAAGAGCGGGTATTCCTAAAAAAGAGCAAATAGCTTACAGTTTTGCCGTACAAGTTTAATTTATGATGATGAGAAATAGCGTTATAAAAATATTTATCGTAGCATTTACGCTTCCTTTTGTTATACAGGCACAAACCAGAAGTGCTGAAGAAAATGCTAAACATTATTTGCCTAAAACAGATAAGCAGTACACATATACCAGTGGGTACATAGAAGAAAACCCAGTTGCAGAATATACTTGGGCATCAAAAGAAGCTTATGAGGCTTTTAATGATATGAAATTTGGCGTACGTATCCATTGGGGTTTATACTCTATTATTAAACAAGAGAAAGAATCTTGGCCTTTATTAAAACTCCCAAACGAGCAAAAGCAAGCTTATTTTGATATGTATAAAACTTGGAATCCTACAGGTTTTAATGCAGATAACTGGATGGAGTTATTTAAACAAAGCGGCATGAAAATGTTTGCTTTTACCACCAAGCATCACGAAGGTTTTTCTTTGTTTGATACTAAAACCAGAGTTAAAAAAAGGGTGAACTACACTGCCCCAGGTGGCCCGGTTATAGAAGATTGCGATGTTGCTTATAGCATTATGGAAGGCCCTTTTAAACGAGATATCGTTAAAGAACTAACCGATGCTGCCCGTAAAAGAGATATCAAAATAGATTTATATTACTCTAACCCAGATTGGTATGATGCTGATTTTCGTCCTTATGTTTGGCATCCTTTACAAACGCCATCTTCTGCAACTTTAGCGGTAAGAGGTAAAGATTATAAGCCAGAAGGTGCTATAGAATCTCATTATGGTAAAAACGGCCCTATCATGGCACCAGACCCAACTCCGCAAGAAGTTGAGAGAGCCATGTTGCGTCACCGCGAGCAATTGAAAGAGCTATTAACCAATTACGGCAAAATAGATATGATTTGTTTGGATATGTGGTTTGGTCCTGCGGTATGGCATTACCTCAGAGAAACCATGATTGAGCTACGTAAAATACAGCCCGATGTCATGTTTAGAGCCCGTGGTATAGGTAATTACGGAGATTATTACACCCCAGAAGGTTTTGTGCCAGGAGCAAAAGAAAATACACAAGTGCCTTGGTTTGTGATATATCCTTTGGGTCGTACTTTTTCTTACGAGGCTGAAGCCGATAAGCATAAAGGAGCGAAATGGGTAGTGCAAAATATTGTAGACTGTGCTGCAAAGGGTGGTAATTTTATGGTTGGGGTTGGCCCCGATGGTGATGGTAAATTTCATCCAACAGCAGAAGCACAATTAAAGCAAACAGGTAAATGGTTAAAAACAAACGGAGAAGCTATTTACGGAACCAGAGCCCGTGAAGGCGAGCACTGGAAAGAAGGTGATAGTATCAGATTTACCCGTTCTAAAGATAGTAAAACGCTATACGCTCATAGTTTTGAGTGGCCTAATAAAGTCTTTAATCTAAAAACTGTACAGCCAGTAAAAGGCTCTAAAATCTATCTAATTGGGTCTAATCAACCTTTAAAATGGAAATATTCTACTAAGAAAGGTCTAGCTATTCAAGTTCCTGATGAGTTAAAAAATGCTATTCCTACAGAAGAGCAATTGGTTTATACATTTAAAATAGCACAGTAAAAGCATGAAAAGATATTGTTTAGCGCTCGACTTGGTAGATGATGAGAAGCTTATTGCAGAGTATGAACATTGGCACAAAGCAGAGAACGGTTGGCCCGAGATTAAAAAAAGCATTTTAGATGCACATATAACCACCATGGAGATTTACAGAACAGGTAATAGGCTCTTCATGATTATGGAAACCAGTGATGAATTTAGTTTTGACGCTAAGGCTAAAGCCGATGCCGAAAATCCTAAAGTACAAGAATGGGAAAAGTTGATGTGGAAATTTCAACAGCCACTAGCTTGGGCAAAAGAAGGTGAGAAGTGGGTACTCATGAATAAAATATTTGAATTAAAAGCTCAATTATAAAACATATACAATGGAATTAACAAATAAAGTAGCCCTTATTACGGGTGGTACACAGGGTATTGGCGCAGAAACTGCCTTAAAACTTGCTCGTGAAGGGGCGCATATCAGTTTAGTAGCCAGAAATACCGATGATCAATCTTTAATAGATGAAATTAAAAGTTTAGGCAGAAACTGTGTATTGCTCAAAGGCGATATGAGTAAGCCCGAAGATTGCGAACGCGTAGTAGCAGAAACCATTGCAGCTTTAGGCGATATAGATGTTTTGGTACATTCTGCTGGTGGCGCAGCCCCAGGTAGTTTACTAAATGGTGCTAAAGATGTATGGTACAGCGCTTTTGATATTCATATACATGCCGTTTTTCATTTATGTATGGCAGCAGTGCCTTCTATGAAAAGAAAAGGTTCTGGTGGTATCATTCTCATTTCCTCAGCAGCAGGTTTAAGAGGTGTTAAAGGAGCTTTGGCTTATGCGGTGGTTAAAGGTGCTTTACCGCAGTTTACAAGAGCTTTAGCTTACGAACTATCCGAGTTTGACATTAAAGTTAACTGTGTTTCGCCAGGTGTTATTCGTACGCGTTTCCAAGATTTCTTAAAACCAGAACAAGTAAAAAATAATATAGAAAACCGTATCCCATTAAAAAGAGAAGGTAAACCAGAAGATGTAGCAGATGCTGTGGCTATGTTACTTAAAAACGATTTTATAACTGGTGAAAATGTGGTTATAGATGGTGGCATGAGCATGCGTATTTGCTAAATCTAAAAGGCTTTCTGATGAAAAAATACTTTCTTTTTATTCTTCTTTACAGTTGTTCCATATCACTTATAGCGCAAAACGCCAAGCAAGTAAACAGTCCTGAAATGAGTTGGTGGTATAACCAACCAGCAAAAAAATATTGGGAAGGTTTGCCTATAGCAACAGGCAGATTTGCCGCTATGATTGGTGGCAGCATCAACCAAGAAGTTATTCCTTTTAACGATGAGACTTTATGGTCTGGTGGGCCTTACAATCCTAATAATCCACAAGGGCCACAAGTATTGGAAGACATCAGAAAGAAAATCCTCATTGAAAAAGATTATACTGCGGCAAGTAAGGCTTCATCTAGGTTAGGTAGCATCCCGTTAAGGGTACAACACTACCAACCTATGGGTATTCTTCATTTGGGTTTTAATCATGATGAAGCAAAAGCACAAAACTATCAGCGTAAGCTAAGTATGGATAGCGCTACAGTTACCATTACCTACCAGCTAAACGGTATAAACTACAAAAGAGAAATTTTTGCCAGTTACCCAGACCAAGTTGTGGTGATGCGTATTACTGCGAGTAAACCTCAAAGCATCAACCTAAAGGCTTCTTTAAGTAGTTTACAATCATCGGCAGTAACTCAGTTGTTAAACGGCGATATCGTGATGAACGGTACAACCACAGAGCTTAACCGAGAAGAGTATGCTAAAAAGATTTTACCCGCCGCTATCAAATGGCAATCGCGTTTAAAAGTAAATGCAGAAGGTGGTAAAACTAATTTTATAAAAAAGGAAGGGCAAACGGGCGATGAAATTCATATCACCAATGCCAATACAGTGGTTTTAATACTTGCTGGGGCTACCAATTGGGTAAATTACAACGATGTAAGTGCCAATGAAAAAGAAAGGTGTAATGATTATATCACTAAAGCAGCAAAATTTAAATATCCTGAGCTAAAAAACCGCCATCTGGAAGATTATATGCCGCTTTTTGCAAGTTGTAAAATTGATTTAGGCGGACATGAAAAAGCTAAAATGAATACTACTGATAGGATTTTAGCTTTGCGCAAAGGCGCACATGATCCGTTATACATTTCGCAATATTTCCAATATGGCAGGTACCTCATGTTGGCCGGAGCCAGAGAAAAAACTTTAGCCTTTAATAACCATAATATTTGGTTAGACAATATGGAAGGTCGTTGGCAGGGGCGTTGGACATTAAATATCAATATACAAGAATGTTATTGGCCTGTTGAAAGTACAAATCTGGCTGGTTTAAACGAGTCTTTATTAACCTTTACAGAGATGTTAGCGCAAGCCGGAGCCAGAACAGCCAAAGAATTGTATGGATGTAAAGGCTGGGTTGCACATCACGGTACAGATATTTGGTTCAATACAGCACCAACAGATCCAAACCCAAAAGCTTCTGTATGGCCTATGGGCGGTGCTTGGATCATGCAACAATTATTTGACCACTATAGCTACGAGCCCAATGCAGCTTACCTTAAAAGAATTTATCCTTTAATGAAAGGTTCGGCGGAGTTTATCTTAGATTTCCTAGTTAAAGACCCAGAAACTGGTTATTTGGTTACTTGCCCGTCTACTTCGCCAGAAAATAATTTCTTCACCACTAAAGGCGAAGAAGCTTCTGTTTCTGCGGGATCTTCTATGGATAATCAAATCATAAGAAACTTGTTTAGAAATTGTATAACAGCTATAAAAGTTTTAGGTGAGGATGCTGCGTTTGCTAAAAAGCTAGAAGATACCATGAAGCAATTGCCACCACATCAAATTGGACAGTTTGGGCAATTACAAGAGTGGCTGCATGATTTTAAAGAGATGCAAGTTGGGCACAGACATATCTCGCACCTTTTTGCTTCTTATCCTGATGATGACATCACCTTAAGAAAAACGCCAGAATTGGCAAAAGCGGTTAAAGTTGTTTTGGATAGAAGGGGCAATATCAATAAAGGGTGGTCTGGTGCTTGGAAAATTAACCAACAAGCCCGTTTTGAGCAGCCCGAAGAAGCGTATCAGATTTTAAAATCTATGCTTACCGATATCAGCATCCACCCACGAGCAGAGGATAGTGATATCACACCTTCTTTTGAAGGTAACCAAGGTATACAAGGTATTACTGCTGGTGTAGTAGAAATGCTGATGCAAAGTCACTCTAACGAGTTATACTTATTGCCTGCTGTACCAAAAGCTTTAAAAGATGGTCATATCAGTGGTTTAAGAGCTAGAGGGGGCTATGGTGTTAACATCAGTTGGACAAATCATCAACTAAAAGAAGCTACCATCACTTCAAAATTTGCTCAAACCTGCAATTTAAGAAGTAAAACACCAGTGAAAATCCTGCTGAATAAACAGGTAATTAAGCTTACAAAAGCAGCGGAAAATTTATATACTTTTAACGTAGAAGCAGGTAAAACATATACCATTTTACCTAACTAACCTAAACTAATGACAGATACTACTTTTAAGCCATCTAAAATGCGCTGGGTCATGATAGGCTTTGCGTTTTTAGCAACCGTTTTAAATTATATAGACCGTTTGGCTTTTAATTATTTAAGTGCCGAGGGAGCCTTAAGAGAAATCATTCCAGATGATGCTTTTGGATATATTACTACTGCATTTTTTGTGGCTTATATGGTTTCTAACGGTTTCTCTGGCTTTGCCATAGATAAATTAGGAACTAAATTAGGTTATGCTATCTGCATGGCCTTTTGGACTACCTCCGCTATGTTACACGCCTTAGCAAGGTTACCTTGGCATTTTGGTTTAGCTCGTTTCTTTTTGGGCATAGGCGAAGCAGGTAACTGGCCAGCGGCTATTAAATTAACCAGCGAATGGTTTCCGCAGAGCGAGCGTTCTACTGCATCGGGTATTTTTAATAGTGGTTCTGCTATAGGTGCTGTGGTTGCTCCACCATTAATTGCCTTTTTAGGTACTGTGTATGGCTGGAAAGCAACATTTATCATCGTAGGTTCTTTAGGTTATATATGGCTTATTGCTTTTTGGTTTACCTATTATACTCCAAAACAAGCCCTAGAAGAAACCAAGTTAAGAACCATCCCAGCTAAAAAACTCATCAAAAACAAGTTTGTATTGGGTTTTACTTTATCTAAAGTATTGATGGACCCTGTATGGTATTTTATCACCTTTTGGATTGGGCGGTATTTGGTTGATGTACACGGTTGGGATTTAGCCATGATTGGCTGGTTTGCCATGATACCCTTTATCTCTGCCGATTTTGGTAATATTTTAGGAGGCTTATTTACCCAAACCCTAATTAAAAGAGGCATGCCAGTACCTAGAGCCAGAAAATTAGCCGTTACCATCTTCGGTTTGATGACGGCTGGCTCATTAATATTAGGTCCGTTGATTATCACCTCGCCGGCAATTGCAATAGCTGTTTTAGCAGTAGCGGGTTTTGGCTATTCGTCTTACACCGCTAACTCTATGGCTTTCCCTGCTGATGTTGTTCCTAAAAATGCTACGGCATCTGTTTGGGGTTTGGCAAGTGTGGGTTCTGGTTTAGGCGGAGCTATTTTTCAATCTATATCTGGTGTAACCGTTAAGAATTTTTCTGATGCTTACGGCTATGCATCAGCATACAATACAGTATTTATAGGTTATGGTGTTTTAGCACTTTTAGGCTTATGTGTAGTGTTATTTGTGATAGGGCCTTTGGTAAGAGATGAAGAATTACATGCTTATGTAAATCAGGATAATCCTCAAATAAATCAATCAAATTAAATTTGCCATGTTAAAAACACAACTACTACACCCCGAGATATTAATGGAATTAGGCCGTAACGGACATGGCGCCAAAATTTTAATTTCTGATGGTAACTTTCCTGTAAACACCTGTACACCACAAACAGCAAAAAAGGTTTACTTAAATCTTACTCCCGGAGTTTTGAATGTTATTGATGTATTAAAAGTGATTAAAAACTTCATCCCGGTAGAAAAAGCCTACATCATGCAGCCACCAGATGAAACACCACAACCCATCCATCATGAATTTAAACAAATTCTTGATGAGGATACGCCATTTGAAGTGCTTAAAAGGTACGAGTTTTATGATATTGCCAAAACACCTGATGTTTGTTTAGCCATAGCTACTGCAGAGGTTAGAAGATTTGCCAATATCATTTTAGAAATTGGAGTTATTAGGCCAGAATAAATCAACAACATGCAAACATTACATCATATATATCAACATAAAATAGTAGCCATTATCAGAGGCGTTTCCGCCGATAAAGCTAAAGATGTGGCTTTTGCTTTAGCAGAGGGAGGTGTGAAAATTTTAGAAATCACCTTAAACTCACCAAAAGCCTTACAAGTTATAGAGCAACTGGCAGATAGTATCGGGAACCAAGTTTTAATAGGCGCAGGTACTGTATTAGATCCTGAATCTGCCAGAGCAGCCATTTATGCTGGTGCGAAATTTATTTTATCGCCAACGGTAGATATCCATACCATACACATGACCAGAAGACATGGTGCGGTAAGTATTCCTGGGGCATACACACCTACAGAAATATTAAATGCTTATGCCTGGGGTGGCGATATTGTGAAAGTTTTTCCGGCAAGTGCAGGGGTAGCCTATATCAAAGATGTAAAAGGACCTTTGCCACAAATTCCTATCATGCCAACTGGTGGTGTAGGTTTAGATAACATCAAAGAATTTAAGAAAATGGGTGCTGTAGCTTATGGTATTGGTAGTTCTTTGGTTGATGCTAAGCAAAACATCAATGATGAATATTTAAAACAATTAAGCTTAAAAGCGAAGCAGTTTATAAATGCTGTTCAATAATATCCATATTTAAAATGAAAATTACAGGTTACGAATTATATCAGGTTCCACCAAGATGGTTATTTCTTAAAATAGAAACCAGTGAAGGTATTGTAGGTTGGGGCGAGCCCGTTGTTGAAGGTAAAGCCGCTACGGTTAAAGCTGCTGTACATGAGCTAATGGAAGGTTTAATAGGTAAAGATCCACAGAATATAGAAGACCATTGGAATATGATGTACCGGGCAGGTTTTTATCGTGGAGGGCCTATTTTAATGAGCGCCATTGCTGGGATAGACCAAGCACTTTGGGATATTAAAGGTAAATTCTATAACACACCTATTTATCAGTTACTAGGAGGTAAAGCTCGTGATACCATGAAGGTTTACTCTTGGATAGGCGGCGATCGTCCAGCTGAAGTAGGTACTGCTGCTAAGGAAATGATAGATAAAGGCTTTAAGGCAGTAAAAATGAATGCTACTGAAGAGCTTCAAATCATAGATACTTACGATAAAATTGATGCCGCTATAGCTCGTATTGCCGCTGTTAGGGAAGCTGTTGGTCCGGCGGTTGGTATAGGGATAGATTTTCATGGTAGGGTACACAAACCTATGGCTAAGATTTTAGCTAAAGAGTTAGAAGCCTACAGACCAATGTTTATTGAAGAACCTGTTTTACCAGAAAACAATGAGGCATTAAGAGAAATTGCTAACCTAACTTCTATCCCTATTGCTACCGGAGAGCGTATGTTCTCTAGATGGCAGTTTAAAGATTTGTTAATTGGTGGTTATGCAGATATCATTCAGCCAGATTTATCCCACGCAGGTGGTATAACAGAGTGTAAAAAGATATTCTCAATGGCAGAAGCTTTTGATGTTGCCGTTGCGCCGCATTGCCCATTAGGCCCTATTGCTTTAGCAGCCTGTTTACAGGTAGATGCTACCAGTTACAATGCTTTTATACAAGAGCAAAGTTTAGGTATCCATTACAATCAGGGTAGTGATATTTTAGATTATATCATTGATAAAAATGTATTTAAATATGAGGATGGTTATGTTAAAATACCAGACGGACCAGGCCTCGGTATAGAAATAAATGAAGAACACGTAAAAGCTATGGCTAAAGTTGGGCACAACTGGAAAAATCCGGTTTGGCGTCATCAAGACGGTAGTATAGCAGAGTGGTAATCATTAAAAGATAAAAGGAGGAGTCATAAACGTTCATTGTTTGAAGGGTGTATTCATTGGTTTGGTTTAATAAATCTTCTTTCAGAAAGATGTACATTTTTGATTTCCTTCTTTTTTTAATTCTCCTACATGAATAATTTGTTTTTAAGTTGCGATTGGGGTACATCATCTTTCAGACTACGTTTGGTAGATGCTTACGGTTTAAAGGTTTTAACAGAGGTAAACAATGCCGAAGGTAATGCTAGCTTATTCCAAAAATGGAAAGCCGCTGGGGCTGATACACACCAAAGAATAAACTTTTATCTATCCTTCCTGAAAGAAAATATAGATAAAATCAGTTCAACATCTGGTGAAAATTTAGATGGGTTACCCATCATCATCTCTGGTATGGCATCATCTACAGTAGGCATGCAGGAGGTACCTTATAAAGAGCTTCCATTCTCTTTAAATGGAGCCGATTTAAAAACTATTCATTTTCCTGCTACCGCAAATTTTCCGCATCCCTTTACTTTAGTTTCAGGTGTTTGCTCTACAGATGATGTGATCAGAGGCGAAGAAATACAATTAGTAGGTTGCCAGCCAGATAAGAGAATCAAAGAACAGGTTTTTATTATTCCGGGTACACATTCTAAACACGTTTTTACTGTTGATGATAAAGCTGTAGGCTTCTGTACTTACATGACGGGCGAACTTTTTAGCTTACTAAGCACCCAAAGTATTTTAGCAACAACAGTAGAAAAACAAGGTGTTTTAGCAGATGAGGAAAATACCAAAAGCTTTAAGCATGGTGTTTTAGATAGTTTTAAAGCTAATTTACTACATGCCATGTTTTGGGTAAGAACCAACCAACTGTTTAATAAGTTTAGTAAAGAGAGCAATTACCATTATTTAAGTGGCTTGTTAATTGGTGCAGAATTAAAAGAATTAAAAGGAACGGATAAAGCCATAACCTTATTGGCTTCCGGTATTTTAAGCGAGAGTTATTTATGTGCTCTGGAAACCCTTGATTTAGCGAAGCAAGTATCACAAAAAAGTGTAGACGAAGCTATCATAAATGGCCATTATCAGCTTTATATGCTCCATTATCAATAGAAAATACTTACTTTCATCGGCAAAATAAGATGAATGATATTTAAAGCTCGCTACTATTTTGTTTTAATAAGTCTCATTTGTTCCTCTTTTATGCCCAGCCAAAGGGTAGTAGAAACTTACGAAATCAAAGGCTATACCCAGGGTACAACCTATAGCATAAAGTATTACGCATCTAAAGCTTTTATCGCTGAAGCAGAAATTGAAGCTATTTTAGCCGAATTAAATCAATCTTTATCAGTTTATCATGATACATCACTCATCAGCCAGTTTAACCAAAGCAAAAGAGGTGTAGTATTAGATAAGCATTTGAAAAAAGTGGTAAACGAAGCTCAGAAAGTAGCTAAAGCCTCTAACGGAGCCTTTGACATCACCGTTTTTCCTTTAGTAGATGCATGGGGGTTTTTAGGGAAACCCAAACAGTCTTTACCAGATAGCCTAACGGTAAAAAAAATATTAAAAAATGTAGGGTATCAGCAATTAATCCTTAAAAAGGATAGCTTAATCAAAAGTAACCCCGCTGTAAAAATAGATGTAAACGGTATAGCACAAGGCTATTCGGTAGATATTCTTGCCGATTTTTTAGAGCAAAGAGGTATCAAAAGATATATTGTAGAAATAGGTGGCGAATTAAGAATGAAAGGAAAAAAGCCTGATGGTTCTTATCCTAAAATTGGCATAGAAGCCCCAAATCTACAGGAAACAGCCTTTCAAAAAATCATCATCCCTAAAAAAGGAGCCATCACCACATCCGGAAGCTATCGTAAATTTGTAGAGACCAAAGGTTTAAAGCAAACACACCTGATAGATACCAAAACCGGTTATCCTATTAAAAGTAAAAATATAAGTGTAACGGTTTATGCTAAAACCGCTATGCTGGCAGATGCTTATGATAATGTTTTAATGGGTATGGATGTAGCAGAAGCTCTTCACTTTTTAAAAAAACATCCAGAGTTGGAGGCCTTTTTTATTTACCAACAGCAAGGTCTGCTAAAAGATACCGCTACAACTGGATTTTACAGCCTCTTAGCGCCTTAATTGACTATAAGTTTGTGTTGTTTTCATTAACCAAGAAAGCGTGTGTATCATGATGTCTAAATCTATAGCTAACAGGGTACTAACAGGGTCATAACAGGGTTATCATAAGGTTAATCACCCTGTTATATTCCTATAAATAACGTGTTACTTACTTGTTAATTTTTAATAAATACCTGATATGGTTCTTTCTTGAACTTTTATGTTGGATGTAAAAAGCTAGTTTTCCAACAAAAAGAATTATTAAGAAATGATTATCCTATAAAATGGATAAAGGTTTTAAATGTATGAGCTAAGGTGTAGGTAATGGGATAGATGAAGGGGTATTTTCTATTCAAAATCGGGTGTAATTTATATCAATCTATTTAACTCATACTAACAAATCGAATTAGTATAGGTTTATATTCAAAAAAAGTTTTATTTTTTATTTATGCTATCTTAAAAGACAAAAAAGAAGCTGCCAGAATTATTTTCGTGGCAGCCTGCTAAACCAATTTTATTAGAAAGGTATTCTAAATAGAGATGAGTTGTACAAACTTCATTATTTTTAAAAAGCAAATCCTGTAATATTTGGGCAATCTTTTAAACTAAATTGTCATTTTGGGTAGTAATAACCATATTTAGTGCTTTTATAAATGCACTATCATCAGGAGATGGTGCAGCTTAAAATAGGCTAAAATAGTTGTAGTAAATACTCAAAATGTTGAAATACTAAAAGTATCATAATTTATTTTAGTTGTTTATTAAACCTCCAGATAAAACCTATTATGAGATACCTGAAAGCGATTTTTTTGCTTGTGTTTATATTGAAGCCAGAGTTTAGTATTTGTCAAAAAATGGGTTTTACAGATGCAGCTCAATTTGGCTTCTCACCTACAGCTACAGGTATACAAAATTCAGAGGCTTTACAAAAAGCAATCAATCTGGGTGGTACTATCATCATAAGCAAGCCTGGTGTTTATAAATTTGCTCAAACAGTATATGTTGGCAGCCATACAACCATAGAATTTGGAAATAACGTATTCATAAAAAAGGTAAACGAAAAAGGTAATTTTTCTCATGTCTTTCTTAATAAAGGGGCGTTAACTAAAACCTACAATGAGCATATCAGTATTAAAGGACTTAATTTAATGGTTAATGGTATAGATAAACCTTTTTCAGAAGTATATGGGTTAAGAGGGCAGGTAGCGTTTTTTTATGTAAAAGATGTTAATATTGAGCGTTTTAGGTGCGAAGATTTAACTAAAATGCAGTTTGGTATACATGTGTGTACTTTTGAAGATTTAATCATAGATGATGTAATGATAAGAGGTGAAAAAGATGGAATTCATTTAGGAAGAGGGAAAAGATTTACGATTAGAAACGGTGTTTTCCAAACTTTTGATGATGCCATTGCGCTGAATGCACATGATTATGCGACAAGTAATCCAGAGTTAGGTTGGATTGAAAATGGAGTTATAGAGAATTGTCATGATTTAAATGCAGAAAATACGACTGGATATTTCTGTCGGATTTTAGCAGGTGCATGGATAGATTGGCAAGAAGGAATGGAAGTTCAACAATCCGATGCAGTAGTGGCTAATGGTAGAATTTATAGGGTACAAGCTCAACCAGATGGCACAAAATATGTTTCTAAAACAAAACCTACACATCAAGAAGGCAGCCAAATTCTAGATGGAATTAATTGGGGTGTTGTTCAAACTGATGTAACATATACCGCAGGCGTTAGAAATGTAGTTTTTAACAATATTTTTCTCGAAAAGCCTCGTATTGGCTTATCTATTCATTTTGATAATGATAAATATAGCCGTTCTTATTATCCCAACGCCACTATTCCATTACAAGAGCAATTAAGTTTTAACAATATTCGTATACTACATAATCAAGATATCCCATTTTTACTTATTGCAACTCCAGTTGATTTAATTACCATCAGTAATTCAAGCTTTAGAAATAATCATATTCAATTTATAAGTAATAAGGCTATGGTTAACTATCTAAAAACAAATATCAATATCTACGCATGTTCTTTTCAAAAGGAAGGAGAGTTTGAGTTGTTAAAAAATGATGTTGATGGGAAAGAAATTTACTTGAAAACCTTTGGTAATATAGAGCTGCATAAGAATTTTAGAGCAAAAATTAATCCAGGAAGAGGTTTAATCCATATCCAATCAGACTTAACAGGTTTAAAAAAAGATTAAGTATCCTTTTTAGTAAATGTTCTAATTTGCTTAATTCTATTAGTTTTTTGTTTATTGCTTGTTTAAGATAAAGGCTAGTTTAAAAGCCAATTCATCTTTGTTAAGAGTATTTGGGTAAAAATAGTTGTAATAAATGCTTAAAATGTTTAAAACTTAAAAGGGCTTACTTTTTAACTTTATACCCTAGCCAAAAGACTATTTTAAACACAATGAAAATAAAATTACTCCTTGTCATTTTATGCCTAGCATCAATTTGTAAAGCGCAAACACCAACTGAAACTTTTAATGTAGTTACAGAATTATCTATTCCTACCCATCCAACAAATGGAACGGATTTTCCAACTTCCATTGTTAGCCATAAAGGAAGTATTTATTATGCTTATATAGATCCTTCATTAAATGGATGTATAGCTAAAAAAGATCCAAACGGAGTGGTTACATCGGCAGTGGTATTACCGGGTATCCAAAACAACCCTTCTCATACCATGGTTGGTATTGCCATAGATGCCGAAGGTTATATACATTACATTGGTAATATGCACCAAAACCCAATGGTTTATTTAAGATCTGATAAACCTGAGGACATCACTGCTTTTACTTCTTTAAATGGAGATGTAGCAAACGGGGGGATGTGGGGCCCTGTAGGGGTAACTTACGGTAGGTTTGTACAAAGTAGAAAAGGAACATTGTTTTTTCTTTCAAGACAAAGATTAAATACTGTTAATGAAGGCTGGGTACAAGGTATCATGGGAGGCCATATACAAGTATATAATACTGATACCAAAAGATGGACCCAGTTAGGCTCATTAAATTATAGTATGGTAAGTGATAGAGGTCAAACCATTACAGGTGGTATGGATAGTCAGCACCAAACAAGAGCCGTGATATGGGATAATTCTGGGGCAGGAGCTTTTCCTGGGCCAATAGGTAACGCTTATCAAGGATATAAATTAAGAGTAGTTTTTGATAAAAATAACAGGATGCACATGGTATGGAATGTTGCAAAAAATCCAGTTTTAACTACTGTTTCTGATACCCATACCCATTTAATGTATGCTTATTCTGATGATGAAGGTGTTACTTGGAGAAAATCTGATGGCTCTTTATTAACCCTGCCTATTGGCACTACCAATGGCGAAGTTGTGTATAGCGAAGATCCAAACGTAAATACGCAAAGAATGTACAATTTCTGTAATATCATGTTAACATCCGATAACATGCCGGTTTTATTACAGTTCTCCTACACTCAAAATAAAACTTTAGCTTTTAAATTTAACGGTACAACTTGGGAAGAAGTTTCAGGGACTTGGAATCCAAGTTGGCCAGGCGAAGGCTTAATAGATGATAACGGTTACATGTCATTGGTGAGTGGTAGCGGTGGCGGAATGAGACGCTCTAATGATAATGGTACTAGCTGGAGACAATATACAGGTGTATCAACCTATCCAGGTGCTATATCATTCGACTATGAATATTACAGAGAAACCGGTATTTTAAGGCTACAAAGTGCAAATGGAGGTGCTTTAAGCGAGGTAAGAACTGTAACATTTTCTAATGCAAGTGAAGGTCAACTCGTTCCACCAGTATTAAGTGTTCTAAGTGGTACTACCTTTACAACGGCACAAACTATAAGTATTACACATCCTACTGCTGATGTCGTTATTAGATATACTACAGATGGCTCTTTACCAACAGCAACAAACGGAACAGTTTATACCACGCCAATTACGATTAGCAATACCACTACCATTAAAGCAGTAGCTTTTAAAACAGGTAGGGTAAGCAGCCGTTATGCCGCTTCAAGAATTCTTGTTTTTATTGGTCCGGATACACAAGCACCTTCTGCTCCAACCAATCTAAGTCCTACCAATATTTCATCCAGAGGTTTTACCGTAAACTGGACAGCATCTGTGGATGATCGTACAACAAATCCAACTTATGAGGTTTATTTAAACAATACCATGGTGGGGGTTTCTACCTCAACAAGTTATATTTTTAATAATTTAGATGCAGGTACTAATTATAGCGTAACTATAAAAGGTAAAGATGCCGCAGGTAATGTCTCTGCTTTTAGTAATGTATTAAGTGTAAGCACCCTGTCATCAAACGCTATTGGTATTTTTACCAGTAGGTTGGATATCGGAGGCGCATCACCTGCCGGAAGTTCTACTTTTAATAGTGGTACATACACTATTAATGGTGCAGGTAATACCAATGCAACTAATGAAGCCTCTCAATATTTATTTAGAGATGTAACGGGTGATTTTGTTTTAACTGGTCGCGTTCAGTCTTATACTTTTGATAATAATGTAGCTAATATTTTTGGAAGAGCAGGCTTTATGGTTAGGCAAGGTACGCAAGCTAACAATCCACCGGGTTTGTACTTGGCTTGTTTTAATAGTGCAAATGGTATCGAGTGGCGTACAAGAGCAACCCAAAGTGCAAATTTTACACAAGCAAATGTTGTTTATAGTAAATTATTACCTCATTGGATTCGTTTGACCAGAACAGGAAATAGTTTTAGGGCAGAATACTCGGAGGATGGTTCTGCATGGACAGTTTTAGGTACCCAAACCGTAGTTTTAGAAAGTACTGTGCAGGTAGGTTTATTTGTAGCTTCTAACCTAAACGCTTTAAGATCCGCTACTTTCACCAATGTATCTATCACTACGCCCAATGCTGTAGCAGACAATGTAGCACCAAGCGCAGCAAGCAATATTTTTGGTTCAGAAATAACTTCCAATAGTTTCAAAATTAATTGGACCGCCGCTACCGATAATGTGGCTACAACAGCTTATGATATTTTAATTAACGATAACTACGTAGGTACTACCACCAGTACTTCTTTTACCGTATCTGGTTTAACATTAGCTACAAATTATAGCGTTGTTGTTAGAGCTAAAGATGCAGCAGGTAATACTACGCCTAGTGCAGCTGTAAACATAGCTACCAGATCTAATGATGCTTCTATTGATAAAACAAGCTCAGCTATTGTTATTGATGGTGTTAAAGAGAGTTCTTGGGCTGGCGTTACTTTGCCTATTGCAAAAGTAACAACTGGTACTCTTTCCGGAGCGGCAGATTTAAGCGGTACATGGCAAGCAAATTACGATGCAACAAATCTTTATATTTTTGCAGATGTAACTGATGATGCTATCAATACCACATCTTCAAATTGGTATGATAACGATGGGATAGAAATTTATATTGATGCTACAAATGCAAAATCAGCTTCTTATACAACTTCTACTTTCCAATTAACTTTTACACATGGTAATGCAGTTCTAACTTCAAGAAACGGAGCTTCAAGACCTGTAACCGGTGTAGAACTGGCTTATGTAAATAAAGCAGCCGGTGGCGGTTATGTGGTAGAAATTAAAATACCCTTAGCATCACTAGCTATACCAACTCCTGTAGCAAACGGGCAAAAATTAGGTTTTGATATTTCGCTAATTGATAATGATACAGGTTTTAGAAAAGGTAAAATGAGCTGGTTTAATAATCAAGATAATTCTTGGCAAAGCCCTGCTAATTTTGGTATTGTAACTTTTTCTGAAGTGTCAGATAATCAAGCACCTACTGTACCAACAGGATTAGTTTCTTCAAACATTACCGCAACCGGGTTTAAACTAGATTGGACGGCATCTACAGACAATATTGGTGTAGCAAGTTATGAAGTATTTAGAAACGGTGTTTCATTAGGTACTACTACAAAAACAGATTTTAATGTAACTGGCCTTTTGGGTAGTACAACTTATAGCATGACCGTTTTAGCTAAAGATGAAGCTGGTAACGCATCAGCACAAAGTACGGTATTAAGTGTTACTACACTTGCACCGCCAGATACTGAAGCTCCAACTTCACCAATAGGTTTAGCTTTCTCTAATGTTACAGAAACAAGTACTGTTATCAACTGGTCTCCTTCTTTAGATAATGTAGGAGTTACAGCTTATGAAATATTTGTCAATGGTACGTCTGTAGGTACAACTAGTATCACAAATTTTGAAGTAACAGGTTTAACAGCGGGCACAACTTATAACATTACTGTTAGAGCTAGAGATGCAGCTGGTAATAATTCTTCACCTAGCCCTGCTTTAGCTGTAGCTACACTTGCTGCGCCAGATACACAGGCTCCTAGCGTACCTACAGGTTTAGCTTTCAATACCCTTACGAATACGAGTTTTAATATTACCTGGACGGCTTCAACAGATAATGTTGGCGTTACTTCTTATGAGATTTTTAATAACGGTGTGTCTGCTGGTACAGCAACAAGTACCAGTTTTTCTTTAACAGGATTAAATGCTCTTACAGCTTATTCTATAACTATAAAAGCTAAAGATGCTGCCAATAATAGTTCAGCAGAGAGTGCAGCATTAGTGGTTAATACACTTGCAGCTCCTGATGTGCAGGCACCAACTGTACCAACAGCTTTAAGTTTTGCTAACCTAACTTTTAATGGTTTTACTTTAAACTGGACCGCCTCAACAGATAATATTGGGGTAAGTAGTTACGAGATATTTAGAAATGGAGCCCTTATCGGTTCATCTATCACTACTAGTTTTGTGGTATCAGGTCTAGATGGCTCAACCACTTATAGTTTAACAGTTTTAGCCAAAGACGTAGCTGGTAATTCTTCGGCTCAAAGTACAGCTTTAAGTGTAACCACTCCGGCAGCTCCAGACACACAGGCACCAACCGTACCAACAGGTTTAGCTTCGTCTAACCTTACCTTTAACTCTTTTACATTAAGCTGGACAGCCTCAACAGACAATGTAGGTGTTACTTCTTATGAGATTTTTAGAAATGGTACATCTATAGGGACATCAACTACAACTAGTTTAGCATTAAGTGGCTTAACAGAATTAACCAACTACAGTATTACAGTAGTAGCTAAAGATTTAGCTGGTAATATTTCTGCACCAAGTACAGCATTGCTAGTAAGAACATTGGCAGCACCAGACACGCAAGCACCTACAGTGCCAACAAATCTTGCTTCCAGCAATATCACAGTTACTGGCTTTACTTTAACTTGGAATGCCTCTACAGATAATGTTGGTGTGGTATCTTATGAAATATTTAGAAATGGTACCTCTATAGGAACATCAACTGCAACTAGTTTTGCGCTTACGGGTTTATCACCTGCAACAAGTTACGCACTAACTGTATTAGCTAGAGATGCGGCAGGAAATGCTTCGGCTCAAAGTGCTGTTTTAAATGTTACCACTTCTGCAGGTGATATACAAGCACCAACAGTACCTACTGAACTTGTTGCTTCAAACATCAATGCAAATAGTCTTAGTGTAAGTTGGAAACCTTCATCAGACAATGTAGCAGTAACATCTTATACCGTATTTGTGAATGGTCAAGTTTATGGTAATACTGCTAGTAATACCATTTTCATCAAAGATTTATCTCCTAATACCACTTACACCATCACGGTTGCTGCAGCTGATGCTGCTAGTAATGTTTCGGCACAAAGTGCAGGTTTAGCAGTAAAAACGCTTACTTTTTCAACAAATAATTTAGATGTAGTTGTAGCAAATTTATTGTCGCCTAATGGAGATAATATCAATGATGTTTGGATGATTGAAAACATTCATTTATATCCTAATCACCAAATTAAGGTCTTTGATTCTTTAGGAAGAGTTATGTTAGACAGAAGGGCTTATCAGAATGATTGGAATGGAACCGTAAATGGTAATTTATTAAATCCAGGAGCTTATTTGTACATCATAGACCTTGGAAACAATAAAACATTAAAAGGATTTATAACCATAGTTTATTAAGCTACCCTATAACTCATTTGAAACAAGCTTTAAAGAATAAAAAAATGTTAAAAAGAAATATATTTATCATACTTCCTTTACTGTTATTAGGTAGTTTAGCTTTTGCTCAACAACCATTTATCAATCAGTATTACCATAATCAATACCTGATAAATCCTGCAAATGTAGGTATTAATGATGGTTTGGTTATAGGCTTAGCGTATCGTAATCAATTTAATAGTGTTGCGGGCGCACCTGTTAACCAAGCCATTACGGCCTCCTATAAAGCGGGTAAAAATGTTGGTTTAGGCTTACAGGTTAACAATTCTTCTATAGGGTTGCTTAAAAGCACTGCTGCAGTTTTAAGTTATGCTTATCATTTGCCTTTAAGCAAAAGTTCAGAACAATTACATTTTGGGGTATCCGTAGGCGGACGCCAGTTAAGGCTAGCCCAGTCAGACATTACGGCTTCTAATAGCGACCCCGTTGTAGGGCAGTTTTCTGATAGACCTTTAACATTAGAATCAAATTTTGGTATAGCTTACACCAATGATAAATTAAACCTTCAATTTAGCTTGCCTAACCTAAGTCGTTTACTCAAATCAGATATCATCACCACCAATAATTATTCTTATTACGCTGCAGCAAGCTATTTGTTTTTGGAAGAGCAGAATCTAGGTTTTTCAGTAGAACCTATCTTAACCGTACAAGGCATTATTGATAATGACCCTTTAATTGGTGGTGGAGCCAAATTGAATTTTTTAGATGATAAATTTAATCTGTTAGGCTATTATGGTAATAATAAAGTCTTGAGCTTTGGTTTGGGTTTTACCTATGATGAAATCATATCTTTCCAAGGTAATTACAACGCTTCCAACAATCAGCTTCCTGGATTTAGTAATAGTTTTGAAATAGGACTAAACATATTGTTAAAGAAGAAGAAATAAATTTAACGCTCTTTTTTTTCTAATCTCAATAATCAAAATTCCTTAACTGATATTGCAATATATTGTCTCTGTGTTTTAACATTTATGTCAAAATAGTTTAAGAAAGAGACAATATATTGGTTAATATTTTTTCAAATGCTTTCTACTTTTGGATATAAACCGAAAATTATATTTAATCAATTATGCAAAAACTAATTATTTCAAAGCAATTAAAATTGCTATTATGTGTGAGCACATTATTGTTTTTACATGTCCATGTGTTTGGGCAAGCCTTAAGAGAAATTAAAGGTGTTGTAAAAGATGGTACCGGGGAACCATTAGCCGGGGCAACAGTTAAAGTAAAATCTACAACAAGAGGTGTTACTACTGATTTGGATGGTAAATTTACAATATCTATAGAAGAGGGTGCTACTTTAGTAGTGAGCTATGTAGGTTATAAAACACTAGAAGTAAGAACGGGTAGTGCTACTAATTACCCTATCGAGCTATCTTCTGAAAATGTTTTAAATGATGTGGTGGTAACAGGTTATGGTGTGCAAAGAAAGAGGGATAATACCGGTTCTACAACATCTATTAAGGCCGAAGAAATAGCACAAGTTCCGGTAATGAGCCCGGCCCAAGCTTTACAAGGAAGAGCAGCCGGTGTAAACGTTATCCAATCTAGCGGTGCACCAGGTGGCGCAACCCAAGTGCAAATCAGAGGGGTAAACAATACTGGTGAGAGACGAGGTTCCAATTCTCCTTTATTTGTAATAGATGGTGTGCCTTTATTTGAAGTTACCGGTGAGTTTACTGCAGGTGGTGGTGGTGCTAGTACACCAGACTTTAACTTGGGTAATCCTTTAGCTACCATCAATCCAAACGATATAGAATCTATGGAGGTGTTAAAGGATGCTTCTGCAACAGCTATTTATGGTTCAAGGGCTGCCAATGGGGTGATTATCATTACCACCAAATCTGGTAAAGCAGGCAAAAGTAAAATCAATTTAGATTATTACTATGGTGCACAGCAAATGACCAATAAATGGGATATGATGAATGCTACGGAAGGTATGATGTTAAGAAATCAAGCTATTATAAACGTAGTAAGTGGTCCAAGAAACATAGAACCAGAATTATTCAATCCTTTTTCTTTTGCTTCTAGCCCTGATTATCCAGGCAGTACAGATTGGCAAAACGAATTATTTAGAACAGCACCAATTCAGGACTTAAATTTATCAGTTTCTGGTGGTGTAGATAAAATCAGATATGCCGTTAGCGGTAACTATTTTAACCAAGAAGGTATATTTTTAGATACCTACTCAGAAAGGTTATCAGGAAGAGCTAATTTAGATTTTGATGCTACAGATAAATTATCTTTCGGTATAAGAACAACTGTATCAAGACAAACAGGAGATAATGCTTTCGACGCAAATGGTTTCCAAGGAAACGTCCTCATGGCTCTTACTTCTTTTTCTTATCAACCGGCCTATTTTGCAGATGGTTCTTATTGGGGGCCACCTAATACTAATGGAGTCGTTTTCGATAATAGAAACGGCGTTACAGAAGCTATTGAGTTTGATAAGCTGGTAGATAGAAATCGTGTTATTTCTAATGTTTTTGGAGAGTATAAAATAGCTAAAGGTTTAACTTTTAAAAGTTCTTTTGGTATTGATTTAGTAAATGTGAAGCAGCGTACTTATACGCCAGCTATTCTTAGAGGTCCTACCTTTACTTATGCAGGGCCTGACACTGCGCCAAACAATTTTTCTAGATCTCAATTAGATAACACCTCTGGAAGAAACTGGATTGCCGAGCAAACTTTAAACTACAATAGAACATTTAACAATGATCATAAATTAGACGTTTTACTAGGTTTTTCAGCTCAAGAATTTAATTTGGAAACGAATTTTATGAAAGCTGATGGCTCGTTAAATCCAAATTTATTATTGATAGGTCCAAACAACTCTACGATAGTGGCATTTTCTGAATCAATTTCTCAAAACACTTTAGTATCTCAATTCAGTAGAGTTAACTATAGCTACAAAGGCCGTTATTTATTTACCGGTACAGTACGTAGAGATGGTTCATCAAACTTTGGTCCAGACAATCGCTATGGTATTTTCCCATCAGCATCGGTTGCTTACCGTATTTCTGAAGAAAATTTCTTTAAACCATTGAAAAATGTAGTTGATGATTTAAAAATCAGAGCGAGTTACGGTATAACCGGTAATCAGGATATTGGGGCTTTCGCTTTCATAGCTTTAATGAACTCAGGTGTTAACTATACCTTTAACAATGTTTTAGCTACAGGTACAGCTCCTAATGGTATACCAAATGCAGGTTTAAGATGGGAAGCTAACAAACAAACCGATATCGGTTTAGACGTTTCTTTCTTAAAAGGTAGAATTGTGTTTGCGGCAGATTATTTTGTTAAAAATGCAACGGATTTATTGTATAATAATTTATTGCCAAGAACATCTGGCTTTTTCTCTCAACAGCAAAACTTAGGGCAAATTCAGAACAAAGGTTTCGAGTTTGCTTTAAACACAGTTAATATTGATAAGGCTTTAAAATGGACTTCTAGCATCAACGTATCAACCATCAAAAATAAAGTTATCAATATTGGTGTAGATGGTAGCGGGGCACCATTAGAAATCAGAGGCATAACTCCAAGAGGTGTTGCGGGTCCTGTAAACTTGACAAAAGCAGGATACCCAATAGGTTCTTTCTGGGGTTACCAAACTGATGGTTTATACCAAACGGTTGATGATATTTACAGAAGAAACCCTGATGGCTCTTTTATGGTAAATGCTACTACCGGTCAAAGAGTACCTTATCAAATTGGTCCGGGTAACAGAATTCCACAACCTGGAGATCAAAGATATATTGATGTTAACAATGATGGTATCTTAAACGATGCTGATAAAGTGATATTAGGCTCGCCGTTTCCAGATTTATTTGGCGGTATCTCCAATAACTTTACCTATAAGAACTTTGGCTTAAATGTTTTTGCTAATTTCTCTTTGGGTAATGAGTTATTTAACCAAGCCAGACTACAAATTCAACAAGGCTTAAACTCTTGGGGTAGTATAGATAATTTAAATGCTTGGTCTGGTCCAGGAACTTCTAACACTTATCCAAGACCTACTGCCGGAGCGCAATCTCAATTAAATTTGCTAGAGTCTAACAGGTTTGTTGATGATGCCTCTTTCTTAAGAATTCGTAACATTACTTTTTCTTATCAAGTTCCTGCTAAGTTTATTAACAAATATAAAATGCAATCTTTACGTTTATACACTAGCGTATCCAATGCTTTTACATTTACCAAGTATCAAGGTTGGGATCCAGAGGTTAGCAGTAATGGTAGCAATGGTGTTAACGGAGGTCAGGATTTAGGTTCTTACCCTGTGGCTCGTACTTTCCAAATGGGTATTAACATAGGCTTATAATTAAGATTTTTAGAAAGATGAAAAAGAATATAATCATATTTGGATTAGCATTTTTATCACTAACATCATGTGATAAGATGTTAGATGTAGATCCAAAGATATCAGGTAGAACTTTAACAGATTTATCTTTTGAAACGTTGCAAGGCGTTAGACAAGCATCGGTAGGTTTATATCCTCCTGTTTTAGGTGTTTACAGAAATATCTGGCAATTAGATGTCATGAGTGATGATGCACACAATACCGTTGCAGATGGATTAGAGACAAACTCTTTAGACAATAGAAGTGGGTTTGCATACAACCTTTGGGCCGATTCTTACACAGGAATAGGTCGTTGTAATACTTTTTTAACCAGAGTGCCAGCACTACAAACTCTTCCTGGTAATGAAACAGCTTTAAAAAACCAATTTTTAGGTGAAGCTTATTTTTTAAGAGCTTTACATTATTTTAATTTGGTGAGGTTATACGGAGATGTTCCTTTGATAACTGTAGAGCCAACGAATGTTAATCAGTTGTATATCCCTAGAACCCCAGCGGCACAAGTTTATGCACAAATTGAAAGCGATTTATTACAAGCCATTTCTTTACTGCCAGCCAGATACCCTAATGCGGCTATAGTACAACCTATAGCTCCAAATATTGGTGGGCATACAGATATAGGTAGGGCAACTTCTGGCGCAGCCAGAACATTATTAGGCCACATGTATCTTACTACTGGTAATAACATTAAAGCAGAAGAGCAATTGCAAGCAGTAGTCAACTCTGGTGTATATTCTCTAAATAGCAATTACGCTACCAATTTTGGTGCTTTACCAGGTGGTACAGAAAATGGGGTAGAGTCTATTTTTGAAGCGCAATTTGCGCCACAAGGTACTCTAAATGGGGCACAAAATGAGTTTGGATGGCAGTTTGCACCACCAGATGAGTTAAGTAGTGGTGTTGCTGGTTTTAACCGTTATATGCCTACCAATAAGGCTTTAACTTTAGCATCAGATTTAAATAATACCTTGGTAGAAGCTTTTAGTACTTCAGATTTAAGATTAGGCTTATCTGTAAGAACAAATAATGGTACACCTACCGTAGCAGTTTCACAAAAATTCTACGTACAAGGTTCAGGAAATACTTCTTCTGTAAACTGGGTAGTATACCGTTATGCTGATGTTTTATTGATGTTAGCAGAAGCACAACAAGCGCAAGGTAACAAAGATGTTCAGGCATTGGCTAATTTAAACCTAGTACACAATCATCCAAGAACAGGTTTAGCAGCTTATGTGGGCTTAACGGGTAATGCTTTACGCGATGCGATCAGACTGGAGAGAAGATTAGAGCTTAACTTAGAGGGAAAAAGATGGTTTGATTTATTGAGATGGGGAAATATTGTACAGGTGATGCAAGCACATAACAGACCAATTCAAGCTAATACAGGTGGTTTATTACCAATACCTAGAGCCGAAATTGATCTTAATCCAAACCTAACTCAAAATACAGGCTACAATTAATTTAAAATCAGAAAAATGAAATCGAAAAAATATATCCTATATAGCATAGCTTTATTTGCTGCTGCTTTTAGCGCTTGTAAAGAAGAAACTAGAGAAGGTATTACAGATGCGTCGAACATGGCTAAAGTTGCTATTATGCAAACAGCTACCGAAGTAAGACCCGGTTTAACCACCCATAACCCAACAAGTTTGGTATTAGGTTATTACTTTAACTTAGACGGAAGAAGGTTGTATTCTCAAGTAATGCAAGTTAACCGTACCACGGGTTATTTTTTAAGTTCTCCGGGAAGCAAAAATTTATTAATAGACAGCACAAGGTTTGTAGCTGATTTTATTCAGCCATCTGCTAATGTTGCTTCTGTTCCTTTAAATTTAGAAAGAGGTAAATATTACTCCGTATTTTTAGGTGGTAGGATTCAGGCACCAGACGTTTTAGTTACTGAGGATAATTTTACCAGACCAGTTGCGGGTAAGGCAAGTATCCGTTTTGTACACATGTCGCCAGATACAGGTCCAATTGATTTGGCAACAGGGCCTTCTACTGCTACAGCAGCAAATTTATCTACATTAATCAGTAATTTAGCTTTTAAAAATGCTAGTCAGTTTGTTACAGTAGATGCAGGTGGTTATAAATTAAGTATTCGTCCAACAGGGGTGACTACAGCTATTCCAACATTTACTTCTTCTGTAGCTGTTAATAATAGCCAGATATTGCCAACTTGGATCAATATGGCTACATCTACAACCAATGAGTTTACTTTGAAATTTGAGTCTGGTAAAGTTTATACCATGGTGTTAAGAGGTTATCAAAACGTTAACTTAACTAACCCAACCCAAATTGGCTCAAACTTAAATAGAATAAATGTGGGCACAGTTATCAATATGTATTGGTAGTTTCCTATTAAAGTTTAATTTGTTGTGATAATGTTAAAGCGCCCGGATTTATGCCGGGTGCTTTATTTTTAAAGAAACCTTTTATTGTATGAACCTAAAACCGATTATTTTTACCTGCTTGTTTTTTTTGGGAAACCCATTATTTGCTCAAAAATTTTTTAATAAGGCTGTTCTTACTGCCGAGATACAATTAAACAACATGGTGGCTAAAGAAACTAATCCTTCAGTTATACCACGCTCTCTTTTTAATGATGGTTCTTTTAAAAGTGTTGATATGTACGATTGGACCAGTGGTTTTTTTGCTGGTAATTTATGGTATGGTTACGAGCTTAGTGAAAATAACAATTTAAAGCAGGAAGCCATTAAATGGACAAAAGCCTTAGAACCTATCAAGTTTTATACAGAAAATCATGATTTAGGTTTTATGGCCTATTGCAGTTTTGGAAATGCGTACCGACTTACCAAAGAAACTTATTATAAAGATGTACTGATAGAAGCAGCAAAGTCTTTAGCCACCAGATATAACCCAACAGTTAAAGCTATCAAATCATGGAATGATTTTCCGGCTGCCGATAGTGTAAATATTTATAATTTCCCGGTCATCATAGATAATATGATGAATTTAGAACTGTTATTTTTTGCTAGTAGAGAAAGCGGAAATCCTTATTTTAAAGATATAGCTATTGCACACGCCAATACAACCATCAAACATCATTTTAGAGAGGATTATAGTACCTATCATGTGGTGTGTTATGATACCCTTACTGCAAAACCAATAGTTAAAGAAACCAATCAAGGTTATGCGCATGAGTCTGCCTGGGCTAGAGGGCAAGCTTGGGGCTTATATGGTTTTACGGTTTGCTATAGAGAAACTAAAGATCCTCAGTATTTACAACAGGCAGAAAAAATTGCACAATTTATCATCAATCATCCAAACCTTCCAAAAGATGGAGTTCCATATTGGGATTATCATGTCAATCAGCCAAATTATACACCTGTTTTTAACTATCAACCCAATCAATATCCTGTTATACCCAGAGATGCATCAGCAGCAGCCATCACAAGTTCTGCACTATTTGAATTGAGTAAATACAGCAAAGAATCTGCGCAGCTTTATGAAGATTTTGCCATCAAAATTTTAAAATCATTAAGTAAAAAGCAGTATTTAGCTAAACCTCAAACAAATCATCATTTCATTTTAAAACACAGTGTAGGAAGCTTGCCTCATAACAAAGAAGTAAATGTGCCTCTAGTTTATGCAGATTATTATTATCTGGAAGCTTTGTTAAGATATCAGGCTTTAAAATAAAGCAATTAAATTGTTTTAAAAATCAGCCGTTTGTGGTAAGGTTTTAATAAATTAAACCAAGTGATTTTTTAATGAAGATATAGTTAAAAAATGCCAATAAAGTTATAAAGATGGTCAATCTAATTTAAAACTGTGAAGCGTAATATAATTAATATAGCCGCAGATTTATAAATTAATATGATGCCATTTAAATTCTTGATTTTACATTTTTTAATATTTTTATCTTCTTATTTATGTGCACAAACGCCAGGTGAGTTAGCAAATGTTAATATAGATTTAACTTATACCACTCACGCTATAAACGGCACTGATTTTCCGACCGCTATTGCTTCCCATAAAGGAAATATTTATTATGCGTATTTAGATGCTGCACTAAATGGCTGTATTGCTAAAAAGGATAAAAATGGGATAATCACCTCCCAAGTAATCATACCTAACGTTGCTGATAATGCCTACCATACCATGGTTGGCTTAGCTATAGATGCCGAAGGTTATATCCATTACATCGGAAACATGCACCAAACCCCTATGGTATATTACAGATCTGTTAGGGCCGAAGATATAAGTGCTTTTACTGCGCTACATGGTGACGTTGCCAACGGTGGAATATTTGGCCCGGTAGGTGTAACTTATGGTAGGTTTGTCCAAAGCAGAAAAGGAACTTTATTTTTCTTATCCAGACAAAGGTTAAACACCGTATCAGAAGGTTGGGTACCGGGTATTATGGGCGGTAGCATACAAGTTTATAATACCGATACCAAAAGATGGAGCCAACTGGGCTCTCTGGATTATACCTTAACAGGAGATAGAGGGCAAACCATTACCGGTGGTATGGATGCCAACCACCAAGTTAAAGCCGTATTTTGGGATTTATCCGGAGCCGGAGCCCCACCCAATAACGCTTATCAGGGTTACAAAATCAGGATAGTATTTGATAATAACAACCGTATGCACATGGTATGGAATGTGGCTAAAAATCCGGTGAGGACAACTGTTTCTGATACACATACCCACTTGATGTATGCTTATTCTGATGATGAGGGCATCACCTGGAAAAGAAGTAATGGTACCACATTAAGCTTACCTATAACAACAGCTAATGGAGAAGTGGTGTACATGGAAGATCCTAATGTAAATGCACAAAGGATGTACAACTTTTGTAATATCCTATTTGGAAATGATAACCAGCCAACGATTTTACAACAATCTTATACACAAAACAAGATGTTGGCTTTTAGGTTAACAGGAGGTAATTGGGTAGATGTAAGCAGCACCATCAATTCCGCCTGGCCAGGCGAAGGTTATAATGATGGCAACGGTTGGATTACCTTTCCCGCAGGTTCATCCACCTTTAGAAGAACCAATGATAATGGAAGTACTTGGTTAAGTTATGCAAGTTTGCCTAGTAATACCGGAACACACAGTATAGATTATCAGTATTTATATGAAACAGGTAAAGTTAGACATCAAAGGGTATCAGGTACAACATCAACCGTACAAACCATCACCTTTAGTGGCTCTACCGGTGGGCAGGTAGCACAGCCAGAAATTAGCGTGGTAAGTGGTAGCCATTATGTAGATGATATTCATGTTGAGATAACTTGCCCTACATCCAATACCACCATCAGATACACAACAGATGGTAGTTTACCTACCACTACAAACGGGACCGTTTATACCGGGCCCATCACCATCAGTAATTCTGTTACCTTAAAAGCCAGAGCCTTCCATAACACTAAAACCGAGAGTAGATTGGCGGCATCTGAAATTGTCATAGAAGCTGTTTTACCTGTTTCTATCATTAACTTTAAAGGTTCTTTAAATAAACAAGGTATCTTATTAGACTGGAATACCTCGGCAGAACTAAATACAAAACATTTTGAAATTTTGGAGTCTACAAATGGCGAAAATTTTAAGATTAAAGCTATACAAACAGCTTTTGGCAAACCTTCTGTTTATACTTTTTTGGATAAAAATGTAAGTTTTGGCGAAACTTATTATTACAAGCTAAAAGCTGTTGACATGGATGCAAGCAGTACCATGAGCCAATATGTAGTAGTAGACTATCATAAAAACACTTATGGTATGATGATCCATACGGATATGCAAACCAAATCTATCACCTTAACTTCAAACCATGAAGATGTGATAGACATGGAGCTTTATAATTTAAGCGGACAACGTTTACAAAAGAATAGTTTTTATAAAAAATTTCATATAGATACAGCCCTACTACAACCAGGTATTTATATCATAAAATGCTCAGCCAGTAAAGTTGGCATAACAAAAATGTATAAAGTAGCACTTTAAACTTACAAATCTATAGCATTATAAAATGCTTATAATGTGTAAGATACTGCCAATATAGTTTTATTTATAAGGGGTTAATTAGTATAAATTTAATTCAACCAATTATAAAACTATATGAAACTAAAACTACTTTTCCTAAAAGTGGTGGTGTTGTACTGTTTAGTGCTTCAGGCGCAAACTCCAGCAGAAACCACCAGTATCACTACCGATTTAACACTGACTACCCACGCCATCAATGGGGCAGATTTTCCTACAGCTATTGTAACTTACAAAGGGGTAATTTATTATGGTTATATAGATGCTAATTTAAACGGATGTATAGCCCGTAAAGATGTAAATGGTAATATTACCACAGCCATTGTAATGACAGGCATGACAGCTGATGATAACCATAATGAGGTTTCTATAGCCGTAGATGCAGAAGGATATATCCATTGGACAGGTAATATGCACCAAACCCCAATGGTTTACTATCGCTCTGTCCAGCCAGAAAGTATATCAAACTTTATCATGCTTAACTCAGATGTTGCTAATGGAGGCATCTCTGGCCCTATTGCCGTAAGTTATGGTAGGTTTATCCAGAGCAGAAAAGGAACCTTATTCTACATATCTCGTCAAAGAGTTAATACCGTATCAGAAGGTTGGGTACCGGGTAATATGGCTGGTAACATACAAGTTTACAATACCGATACCAAAAGATGGAGCCAACTAGGCTCTCTGGATTATACCTTTACAGGAGATAGAGGACAAACCATCATTGGTGGTATGGATGCTAACCACCAAACCAAAGCCGTATTTTGGGATTTATCCGGAGCCGGAGCCCCACCCAATAACGCTTATCAGGGTTACAAAATCAGGATAGTATTTGATAATAACAACCGTATGCACATGGTATGGAATGTGGC
>NZ_DLHN01000028.1:0-213 GCF_002483235.1 Pedobacter glucosidilyticus
ATTTCTGCTGCTGTTTTTTCGTCTTTCCGGCTCTCGGGGATTGTTCATGTGCTTCGGGATAGTCTGCTTTTTATGAATGGTTGTTCCTGTCTGGGAGTAGAAAGTACATAGTATAAAGTAGAAAGAGCCTAAAATTGGGACATATAGGAACTGACTTTGAACATAAAACTTATCTTTCCGAAGAAAGAAGGACGGCCTATGAAGATTTGGAAG
>NZ_DLHN01000028.1:246-139950 GCF_002483235.1 Pedobacter glucosidilyticus
GGGTGTTGTAGTAGCTTTCAATATTCAAAACCCTTCACACCACTCAGGATTGTGGATAAAGATTTATTTAGACGTAATGACAAATATTCATCAGCCTTGATTTTTTGTTCACTTTTTTATCAAGAAAAAAGTGAATAGGGTTGGCCGCCTATGAGGCCGGAAAGCCTTGAGCGCAATAGTCGTTAGAATAAAAAAGCCAATTTATCAAATTGAATATTTAGCAATCATTTCATCGCTAACTTCAACACCTCTGCCGGTTTTTAAATCTATCATCACAAAATCAAACCAACCATCGGCACTTAGTTTATTGTTTTTTAGGTTTTTAATTTCAAAACTTACCTTACAACCTCGATGGTTAATATCCACCAAACCTGTGGTAACGCTGTAATGGTCGCCCAAACCTAAAGGTCTTTTAAATGCTATTTCTACTTTTTGTACTACCCAGCCATAACCTAGCTCTAAGAACTTCTCCATAGACATGCCATAGTGTGTATCCATTTGTTCGTATCTGGCGGCTAATACATAATCTAAATATTTGCTATTGTGTACATGGTTAAACATGTCTATATCGTCTGGCCTTACTTTATAGTTGGTGGTAAACCTGCTAAAATTTGTCATCTAAAAAGGAAAAAATATCGGTATGGTTATCAATAAAATAACCATCAAAATTAAGGTTAATAAACCACCTATTTTAACAAAATCAAAGAATTTGTATTTGCCTGGCCCGTAAACTAAAATACAAGAAGGCTCAAAAGGGGTAAGTAGCGATACCGAAGCCGCCATCATGATACCAATAGCAAACGTAATAGGATTAACCTGTAATTGCGCTGCTGTTTGTAAACCAATGGGTAAAACTACCAGTGCAGAAGCAGCATTGCTTAAAGGTTGGGTTAACAATACGGTTAATAAGATGAAACCTCCTAAAATACCATAAGAGCCTAAAGGTTCAAAAATTTGAATGATAAAGTCTGCTACAAATTTATCTGCTCCGGTTTTAGTCATAGCAATACCGAAAGCACTCATCCCACCAATTAGAACCAACAAACGCCAATCTATATCTTCATAAATTTCATTAGCATTGATACACCTAAAAGCTACAGTTAAAAAGGCGCCAAATAAAAAGGCAATAGCCAAAGGCATAACACCTGTTGTCCCCAAGATGATAGACAGTAAGAAAAAAGATAAGGTTAAAATTCCTTTTTTACGGAGGTTTAAATTGGGTTTATAATCTTCCAGAATAATAAAATCATCTGTTTCTGTACGAATGAGGTCTATACTTTCTTTATTACCTTGTACCAAAAGCAAATCGCCAATTTGCAAACGAAGTTTCCCTATTTTATCGCTAATGGTTTTTCCTTTGCGGAAAATAGCTAAAATGCTTATACCATAACGTTGCCTAAAGTTGAGTTTTTCTACGGTATTCTTAATCACATCAGACCTTCCCAAAACCATCAATTCTGCCAGGTGTAATTCATCATCTTTAGTATTAAAATCTAAGAGATCAGCTTTTATTTCAACGCCAGGGATGTCTTTTATTTTCAAAAGTTCATCAATATCACCTTTGATAATCAAGGTATCGCCTAAATTTAATCTGGTATATCTGTTAGGGATAAACTTTGCTTTATCTCTGATGATAGAAATAATGCTAAAGCCCATTTTTGCAATTTCAGATTCTACCATTTTTTGCCCTACCATAGAAGATTTTTCTAGAATAACCGCCTCGCTTAGGTATTTTCTTACGGCATAATCTTCTTCTAAATCTTCTTTAGAATTAACAGGAAGCATTTTTTTGCCAATACTTATCATAAATAAAATACCTACAACCAGTAGAATTAAGCCAATAGGAGCTATATCAAACATACCTATTCTTTCTAAACCTTGTTTTGCCAAGTAACCACTTACCGCAACATTAGTAGAGGTGCCAATAAGCGTACATGTACCCCCTAAAATAGAAGCAAAGGCAAGTGGCATTAATACTTTGGAGGGGGCTACACCAGATAATTTTGATAATCCTATGGTAGGATTAAGCATTAAAGCTGTTATGGTAGTGTTATTTAAAAAAGCAGATGTTAAAGAGGCAAATAGCATCACGATAATGGTTAACATACTAGCTGATTGTTTTTTGATATTAACCACCCTGGAGATGAAATTATCAATCACTCCGGTTTTTTTTAAAGCACCTACCATCACAAAAATAGAGGCCAGTATGATGATAAAATCGCTTGAGAAACCTTCAAAAGCTTCTTCGGGAGTTAAAATGCCCAACAAGGCTAAAGCTATAAGCAGGAAGATGGTTACCACATCAACAGAAACAATTTCTGTTGCAAATAAAATGATGGCCAGTAAAAGTAATCCCAAAACCAGGGCTATTTCCATAAATTGCTAGGCTATATTAAATAAAATTCTTTTAGTTTTAAGTTTTGATATTCATGATATACCACATATTTCATTTCATTTTTAGTTTGGTTGTTAAAGTTTATTTTAAAAAAATATACACACATGGACTAAAAACTATACCTCAAAATCAAGCATTCATAATATGCAGTAACCACGGTAACTCTTTCTTAGATGCCATTTTATTAGCAGTTCTTATACCCAGAAAAGTTCATTTTCTGGCAAGAGCCGATGTTTTTAACAGTCCTATAAAGAGATGGTTCTTAAAAAGACTAAATATGATGCCAGTTTATAGGCTGCGAGATGGGAGAGAGGCTTTAACATATAACCACGAGGTTTTTGATGCATGCGCTGCTTTACTTAAAGAAAATGGTGCTTTACTGATTTTTCCGGAAGGAAACTGCGTAGTAGAAAAAAGATTAAGAGCATTTAAAAGTGGTATAGCAGATTTAGCTTTAAGAGATGACCTTAAAAATGTAGCAATTTTGCCTTTAGTTATTGATTATGAAGAACCTTATCTGCTGCAAACACAAGTGAGCGTAACTGCATTACCTTTGATTTTTGTGGACGATATAAACCCAAAAGATGAATTTAAAAATCGTAAACAGTTACTTTTAAAAAGCATTCACTCTAGTATTTCCGCACAAATGCTGATTATTCCTGATGCTGGTGATGATAGCTTTTATGAATTTATGTTTAAGCTTTTGAAGGAAGATTTGGCTGATGAACCTTTTGTAAATCGCTCAAAAAAGATAATTACTCATTTTGAAATACAGAAAGAAGAAAACCTGAATCTGTTTTTAGCTGCTAAAAATAAAGTAGAAGAGCTAAAAAATATACTTTCTGTAAATAATATCACTTTGAAAGCTTTTCAAAAACAAAATGCTGTAAAACTTATAGTGCTAATTTTTGCAATTCCTTTAGTTTTGATAGGTTTTGTATTTAATTATTTACCAAGTTTTGCGGTAAGGCAAATTATAAAACAGATAAAAGATAAACAGTTTATAAGTGCAGTAAGAATGGTTTCCGCTACTTTTATTTACATCATTTACATAATGCTGGTTATTCTTTTATTTGTGATGTTTGATTTTGATAACATCTATTTATTTGCTCTACTTCTTATAAGTATTACACATTATTATTTAGGAGAAAGCTATCTCATAATTTTAGAAACATTGAAGTTAAAACTGCTAAAAGTCAAACATCCTGATGTTTACAAACGTATTGATAGGCTTAAAAACGAATTACTAAGAGCATTTCACTCGGTTAAGTGCTAGAAGTTTCACCATCCAATCTGGTAAATTTTTATGTGGATTTCTGTTTTTTAAACTTAAGAATAAACCTAGTTTTTTAATGACAGGCACTTTATGTGTTTCTACAAACTCGATAAGTGTAGCATCAGGGTCTTCAATATAAGAGAAATGTCCAGCAGCTTTACCCATATCAAAACTATCGCAGCTATCAACCGTAAAATTAAATCCAGCAGTAGCACATTCTGCTTTTAAGCTTTGCATGCCAATCACATCAAAACAGATATGAATAAAACCAGCATCGCCCCAAAATCTGTCTTTATAAATTTTTACGCCTTGTTTATCTTTTCTTTCAATAAGTTCTATTTCTGTGGCACCTAAAAGTTTACTAAATCCGCCAGATTTTGCTTGGCTATGTCTTAATAAAACTCTTCTAAAAACTGTGTTTCCATCAGGTAAACCGCCAAAATCCTCGAACTTACTGCTTATATCATAAACCATATCATCATAACCTAATATATTTTTATAAAGCTTTAGAGATTGATTTATATCAGAAACGCCAATAACTACACCCGCAACACCCCCGGTGAGCTGCTTTTTTAAATTGAACCAGTTTTTACTTTCTATGATTTCAAAGATATTTTGGTAAGGGTCTGCTACATAAAAGTGTAATTTACCTTCTGGCGATTCCATCAACGGACTAAGTAAATTCAGATTTTCCGTTACAAAGAAATCATATACTTTTTTTACATCAGGGCTTTTAATTTTTACGATTTGGATGCCCAAATCTCCCATTTTAATGGCTTCTTTAGGATTCTGAGGCTCTCTGTTTTTAAATTGCCAAAGCTCAAAACCACCGCCACCTTGCATATTCATGGCTAAAATAGCATGGCGGTTAAAAACTTGTCCACCGGTATATTTAGTCATAAGTTTAGCTTCTGCTGTATCTTCAAAAACGGGTACATCCATACCAAAATATTTGATATACCATTTCCAAGACTCTGTAATATCCTTATAACCTATACCTATTTGCTGTATTCCACAAATGTTTTTTTTAGTCATGCTAGTATTTTAATTCGCTTTCTTGATGGTTTAGCATTTTCTTGTAAAAGGTTATCATTTTATCCTGATTTACCTTTAAAAAGAACATCATGAAAACCGCTAAATTGGTAATATTAACTTTGAAATAGCTGTTATGGTCGTACTTTCTTGCAGATACGATAATATCTTTAGGGATGATTTTAAAAGCGTACTTTTTTCTTGCTCTGATGATGATATCATAATCTTCCATAATTTTATAATGCTCATCATATCCTTGAAGTTCGTCAAAAATCTTTCTGGTTATAAATAAAGATTGGTCTCCGCCTCGGCACATCAGCCTATCAAAACGGGTAAAATAGGCATTAACTTTTAAAATCTTTTTGGGCGAGTTAAATTTAAAGCGATAACACCCGATAGGGAAACCTTCTTCAATAGCTTTTTTTATATCAGCTACAAAGGTTAAAGGTGGCAAACTATCCGCATGTACAAAATACAAAATAGAAGCTTTAGCATGTTTAGCTCCAAAATTGAGTTGTTTAGCTCTGGATTTTTGTCCGCCTTGTAAACATGTAAAACCTTCTGCTTGAATAAGCTGTATGGTTTTATCTGTACTGCCGCCGTCACTTATCAATATTTCTATCTCTTGGAAATTTTCTATCTTTTTTAAGTGCTGGAGCAATGTTTGTATGTTGTCTTCTTCATTATAAGTAGGAATAATTACGCTGACGGATATCATAGATAAAAATTAATAAAACCAAGCTTGATATAATTACGTCTATATTAGAGATTAAGATTTGAAAAATAAAACATTTAAGATGAATATTGTTACCCACATTATATTTGCTCTTGTTTTTACTTTAGGATTAGCTTCTTGTGGAGTAAAAAAAGCCAATTATTCACAAAATAAGGTTACAAGCACTTCTTACAATAAGCTTTCAGAAGACATGCTGATGAAGCTGAAGGAAGGTAAATCTGTAAAAGATATTCAGGAAAAATTGGCTAACACAAAAGTGGAAGATTTAGCCAAAAGTTTAGTTAACGATAACCAGCGTATGGCTTTTTGGATAAATATTTATAATGCTTATATCATAGTTACTTTAAAAGAGCAGCCAAACAAGTTTAAAGACAGGGCTAACTTTTTTACAACTAAACAAATTAGAATTGCAGAGCATGATTTTAGTTTTGATGATATCGAAAATGGCATCATCAGGAAATCGCAATTTAAGTTTGGTTTAGGTTATATTCGTAAGGTATTTCCTCCTGAAACAGAGCGTAAGTTAAGGGTTTCAGAAAGAGATTATCGTATACATTTTGCATTAAATTGTGGTGCAAAAAGTTGTCCGCCAGTAAGAATTTATAAGGCTGAAACATTAGAAAAGCAGTTACAAGAGGCAACAAAGTCTTATCTAACTGAGGTGGTCAAGTATCAATCTTCTGAAAATAAAGTTATGGTAAGTCCATTGATGAGTTGGTTTAGAGGCGATTTTGGTGGTAAAAAAGGTGTTTTAAAGATATTAAAAGATTTTAAGCTCATCCCACAGGATAAAAAACCTCAAATAGATTATGCTGATTACAGTTGGGAATTAGACATTAACAATTATGCAGAATAATGATTTGATATTTAATTTTTTAGCCTTACCTTTGCAGGCAATTAATTAAATTTTTTACGCTTCAATATTATTCAGGTAATGTATTTAAGTACAGAGAAGAAGAAAGAAATCTTCAAACAACATGGTGAAGTAGAAACCAATACTGGTTCTGCAGAAGGTCAAATTGCGTTATTCACTTACAGAATTGCGCATTTAACTGGTCACTTAAAGAAAAACAAAAAAGATTACTCTACCCAGTTAGCACTTCAAAAACTGGTTGGTAAGAGAAGAGCTTTATTAGCATATCTTTTCAAAAAAGATATTAACAGATATAGAGCTATCATCAAATCATTAGGATTAAGAGATATTATCAAATCTATATAATTCTTAAAGAGCTAAAATCTAAAAAGCCGCTTCGATTATCTCGAAGCGGCTTTTTCATGCAACAACAATCAAAACTTAGAACATTTCATCTACAATATCTTGATGGTCTTTTGCTGTTAGGGCGTAAACCATTCCACTTACCTTGTTTTGAGCAAGGTTATTTAAGATGCTTTGCTTTTCTTGAACATTTATACCCACTTCTGTTAAGCTAAGTGGCGAGTTTATTTCTTTAAAGAAAGCTTCTAAGGCTGCAATAAAATCTAAGCCTAAAACTTCATCATCAATAGAAGTAAATTCAAACACATTTTTAGCTAAGAATGCAAGTTTATCTTTAGTCTTTGGTAGCTGAATTTTTAGCCAAGCAGGATAAACTATAGATAAACCGGCACCATGCGGGATATCATAAAGTACACTCAGGGTATGTTCTATATTGTGTACGCCCCAGTCGCCCGGGCTTTTACCTGCTCTAAGTGTTCCGTTTAAAGCATTGGTAGCTAACCACATAATTTGTGCTCTAGTATCATAATCTTGTGGTTGTTGCATCACTTTACGACCATAGCTTATGGCTAGCTTGATAATATCAGCGGTATAATGGTCTGTTAAAGGAGCATTTCCTTTTCCGAAAAACTGCTCTAAAGCATGTGCTATTAAATCAACAACACCATAAGCAGTATAATTGAGCGGTACAGAAACTGTTAAGGCAGGGTCTAAAAATGATACTTTAGGATAAAGCAAATCGTTAAGAATAGCCGTTTTAATACCATTTTCACTATCCTGTAAAACACTTGCATTATTCATTTCTGAACCTGTTGCTGCTAGCGTTAGTATAGAAATGATAGGCAAGGCTTTCGTTGGTGTTGGGGCTTTTCTTAGATAAAAATCCCAAACAGAGTGCTCAACATAAAAACCTGCAGCTACAGCTTTTGCGGTATCTATCACAGATCCACCGCCTAAAGCAATAATCATATCTACTTGTTTCTCTTTAGCTAGTTTTACAGCAGCATCAGCATCTTGAAAAGTTGGATTAGATTGTATTCCCTCGTAGGTATAATGCTCTAACCCACAAATATTCATCAAAGAAACCACACGAGCATAAACACCGTTTTGCTTAACAGAACCTTTTCCTATGATGATGAGTGCTTTTTTACCATAAGGTGAAATTTCCTGACAAATATCATCCACAACATCTTTTCCGAAAAGGATTTTGGTAGGATTATAATGTATGAAGTTTTCCATCATCCTAATAACTAAAAAGGGATAAAAATGTTTAGGTCTTTTATGTTTTTGTTAAACAAAATAAGAATGAATTCTTTTTAAAGCTCTTATTTACTTTTATAATAAGATGTAAATCTTATTTTTGCCGCTCACTTTCAGCTTTTTATGAATCCTTCGAATAATAAAAACGTGACCTTATTAATCACTGTAGCCGCACTAGGCTATTTTGTTGATATTTATGATTTGGTATTATTTTCTGTGATTAGGGTGGCGAGTTTAAAATCTATAGGTGTTGCTCAAGAAGACCTACTTTCTGTAGGCGTTACTTTAATTAATGCCCAAATGATAGGCATGTTACTAGGTGGAATTTTGTGGGGTATTTGGGGCGATAAAAAAGGCAGATTACAAGTTCTATTTGGCTCTATTTTGATGTATTCTTTAGCAAATATTGCCAATGCCTTTGTTACTGATGTGCCTACTTATGTCTTTATTAGATTTATTGCTGGTATTGGTTTAGCAGGAGAATTAGGTGCAGGCATAACCTTGGTTGCGGAAAGCATGAGTAAAGAAAAAAGAGGATATGGTACCATGCTGGTTGCGGCTATAGGTTTGCTAGGGGCGGTTGCTGCTGGCTTGGTTGGTGATAAATTTACTTGGCAAACAGCATATCTTATTGGTGGTGGTATGGGGCTTTTACTATTAGTATTACGCTTAGGCGTGATGGAATCAAATATTTATAACAAAATTCAACATAAAAATGTAAGTAAAGGCAATTTTTTAATGTTGTTTACCAGTTGGCCTCGTTTCAAAAAATATATCAATTGTACTTTAATTGCTTTACCAACATGGTTTGTAGTGGGTATATTGATAACATTTGCACCAGAATTTGGTATTGCGATGGGTGCTACGGAACCCTTAAGTGCCGGAAAAGGGATTATATTCACCTATTTAGGTATATCGGCAGGAGATATATTGAGTGGTGTTTTAAGTCAGTATTTTAAAACGCGTAAAAAAGTAGTATTTGTATTTTTGATAGCAACTTTAGCCAGTATCTTGATATATCTGTTCTCTAAAGGTATTAATGCTTCAACGTATCATCTTATTTGCTTTCTTTTAGGTATTTCTACTGGGTTTTGGGTTATCTTTGTAACCATTGCTGCCGAACAATTTGGTACAAATTTAAGAGCAACAGTAACCACAACAGTTCCTAATTTTATAAGAGGTTCTTTGGTTTTAGTAACTTTTAGTTTCGAGTATTTGAAGCATCAGGTAGGTATTATCAACTCGGGTTTAATTGTGGGAGTTATAACTTTAATTATTGCGTTTATTGCAGTTTATAACCTCGAGGAAACCTATGGCAAAGATTTAGATTATGTAGAAGAATAGTATGAAGTTTTGGAACCAGCATAAATTTATTATCAGATTAATTCACCATCGTCTTACTAGAAATCAGTTTTTAATCTTATCAGGCGTATTGGTTGGCTTATCTGCCGGAACCGCAGCTATACTTTTAAAGTCTATGGTTCATTATATACATGTATTAATTAATAGCCAGCTAAAAGTATTTCATTATCCATATCTAAATCTTTTTTTGCCCTTAACAGGTATATTGATTACCGTTTGGGTAATACGTAAATTTTTGAAAGGAAAAGATGGGAGAGGTGTAGCCAATATTCTGTTAGATATAGCGCAAAGGTCTGGCGTTATACCTAAGTTTAAGATGTATAGCCAGGTTATTACAAGCGCTATAACGGTTGGTTTTGGTGGTTCATCAGGCTTAGAAGGGCCAATTGCGGTTACTGGTGCTGCTATAGGATCTAATTATGCCCGAACGTATAGATTAACTTACCGTGAGCGTATTTTATTATTGGCCTGCGGTGCAGCTGCAGGTATAGCGGCAGTTTTTAATGCCCCAATTACAGGTTTAATGTTTGCTATAGAAGTAATTTTAGTTGGCGTTGTTTTCTCTGATTTTATCCCCTTAATTATTTCTGCTGTTTCTGGTGCTTTAATATCTAAAATTATTTTAAATGATGAGATTCTTTTTGAGTTTAGAAGCTTAAAAGAATTTGACCATAGTAATGTGTTTTATTACATTCTTTTAGGTGTATTTAGTGGTTTGGTAGCGGTTTATTATTCACGTGTTTCCAGAAAAATAGAACACTTTTTTCATCATCAACTAAAATGGAGTCCTTACAATAAAGCTATTTTAGGAGGCTTAATCATTGCTTTATTATGTTTTATTTTCCCGCCATTATTCGGGGAAGGTTATGGAGCTGTAAAATTCCTGGCTTCAAATAATCCAGAAGGTTTGCTACAGGGTACTTTTTTTAACACCCCTACAGAAAACAGCTGGATGATTATCATTTTTACGGGGTTAATTTTTCTTACAAAGGTTTTGGCAACCAGTTTTACCTTAGCAAGCGGTGGCAGCGGAGGTAATTTTGCTCCTTCTTTATTTACTGGTGCCTTTATGGGCTTCTTTTTTGCATCACTGTTTAATAAAATGGGTATCCATACCTTACCAGTAAATAATTTTACTTTGGTTGGGATGTGTGGTGTGTTAAGTGGTGTAATGTATGCCCCTTTAACAGGTATATTTTTAATAGCCGAAATTACTGGTGGTTATGAATTAATGATTCCTTTGATGCTGGTAGCTACTTCTGCTTACGTTATTGCTAAGATTTTTGAGCCTCATTCTATGGATGTTAAAGACTTAATAGAGGATAAAAAAATATTTACTGAAAATTATGATGAGAATATCCTGAGTTTGATAAAAATTCATGAGATATTAGAGACAGATTATGATGAGATTTCTACCGATAGCAAATTGATAGATTTATTAAGGGTATTTAAAAATTCTGACCATCAATTGATTATTTGTAAGGATAAACATCAGAAATTTGCGGGCTTTATCTGGTTTGATAAAGTTAAAAAGGTTTTATTAGATGCCGATTTGCAAAATAAGCTGACTGTTGAGGAGCTTGTTAGCAAAACATCTGTAAAACTAAACATAGAAGATAATATCTCAGAAATGGTTGATTATTTTGACAAAACTGATATGGTTTATCTTCCTGTTTTTGATAAAGAAGTTTTTATAGGCGTAATTTCTAAAACCAAATTACTTGCTTCATATAGGAATAAATTAAGGTTAACACTAAGCTGATGCTAAAAAAAGAACACATAGCCGAAGAGTACAAGAACATTCAACAAGAAATAACCGATGCTTTAGAAGCATTAGACGGAGGAGCTTTGTTTGAAGAAGAAAACTGGGAAAGAAATGGCGGTGGCGGTGGCAGAAGCAGAGTTTTACAAAACGGTGCTTTGATAGAAAAGGGCGGTGTTAATTTTTCTGCCGTACATGGCAAACTTCCTGATGCGATTAAAAAAGCTTTTAAAACTGATAAAGAAGAATTTTTTGCAACAGGTGTTTCTATAGTTTTACATCCGCATAATCCTTGGGTGCCTATTATCCACATGAATATCAGGTATTTTGAAATGGAAAGTGACGGCCAAGAACCCATCCGTTGGTTTGGTGGCGGTATAGATGTTACTCCGCATTATGTTATTCCTGAGGATGCTAAATTTTTTCATCAAACGATGAAAAATGTTTGTGATGATACCAACCCTGAGTTTTATCCAAAATTTAAAAAATGGGCTGATGAATATTTTTTTATCAAGCATCGACAAGAAACCAGAGGTATTGGCGGTATTTTTTATGATAGGTTAACACCTGAAAGTACAGGAAATAGCTGGACAGATATTTTTGATTTTTCTAAAGCCGTGGGTCGTTCTTTTGCTAAGGTTTATGCTCATTTAGCTAATCAAAACAGAGATAAACACTTTACCTTGGAAGAAAAGCAATGGCAATACCAACGCAGAAGCAGGTACGCCGAGTTTAATTTAGTATACGACTCTGGTACAAAATTCGGTTTAGAAACTGATGGACGTATAGAATCTATCCTGATGAGTATGCCCCCAATGGCAGCTTGGGTGTACGATTATAAAGCGCCAGCAGGTAGTAAAGAAGAAGAAACTTTAAACTTGCTTAAAAAGGATATTAGCTGGGTTTAATTTCTGTGGAACAGTCTTTGTATTTCTTCAATAAAAAACAAAGACTATGGAAAACCAACAAACATCAGAAAACAACCATAACCAATCTTTATCTGGTAAAGAGGCTATTGCTAAACTTACCGAATTGGCAGAAGGTGCAAAAACCTGCTTCTTTTGTACCAGTATCAAAACAGGTTTACCTTTAACTGCATCGCCTATGGAGTTGTTAAAAGTAGACGAAGAAGGCAATCTTTGGTTCATGAGTGCTAAAGACAGCCAAAGAAATCAAGAATTACAAACAGATCCTTTTACACACCTTTTCTTTCAAGAGCATCAGCATGCTGGCTTTTTAAATGTTTACGGTATATCAGAAATTATTTTAGATAAAGCTAAAATTGAAGAGTTATGGAAACCTTTACATAAAGTTTGGTTTCAGGAAGGTGTTGACGACCCAAATATTAGTCTTATAAAAGTTGTGCCTACACAATCTTATTATTGGGATACCAAAAACGGACAGGTAGTGGCTTTTGCAAAAATGGCACTGTCTTTGGTAACTGGTAAAACAATGGATGACAGCATAGAAGGTAAATTGGAATTATAAAAACATCATAAAATAAGTTTGGGACTTAAGGCTTCGTTAATAACGAAGCCTTATTTTTTGTTGTAAAATTATAAACCCATGACATGAATTTGATGTTAATTTTATGTAAATTTAAAATAACCAAATTATTAACACGTCATGAAAGGCTTTACAAGAAATTGCATTTCTGTCTTCTTTTTGATGTTTTTATCTCTTTTGCAACAAGAGGTAAAAGCACAAAATTTTGCCTTTCAGTTTTATGATGAAACCTTTAATTTCTCAACAGATGCATCTGTTGATATTCCTTTTAACGATGGGCTCTCTTCAGCATCTATTATTCAGTTTTACAATCGTTTAAACGAAGGTAATTATCAACCTATTATCCAAACTTTAACACAATACAAAGAAAAAAAGCAGTTGAACGATTGGTTTTATTATCAATTAATTAGGAAAACAGCGCAACAAATAAGTCCAAAAGAAGATAATTACGAACGTTATACGCTGTATAAATGGTTTTTACTGGCAAAATCTGGTTATGATACTAAATTAGCCATTGGCCCCAGCCAATTGTTATTTTATGTTTGGAGTGATGAAGACATAGCTGATATACCTTATTATTTAGAGGGTGGTAAGCAAATGATGTGTTTAAATTTTCATGATTATAAATATGCTGATTATGCAAAAGATAAAATCATCCCTGTAAAATTAAATGTACCCGAAGCTACTAAAGCCTTTTCTTATAAGGTAACGCAAATACCAGATTTTAAGCCAGAAGATTATCGTGAAAAACAATTGGCTTTTAATTACAGACAAAAAGCATATCATTTTAAAATAAAGCTTAACGCCGATATTCAGGCTATTTTTAAAAACTATCCGGGTGTTACTTTTGAATCTTATTTTAATATCCCTTTAAGCAGAGAAACCTATAGTTCTTTAATTCCATATTTAAAGCATAATTTAAAAGGAATGAGCCAAAAGAAAGGTGTTGATTATTTGATGAGATTTACCAGAAATGCTTTTTTATACGAAAACGATGAGCAAAATTTTGGTAAAGAAAAACGTTTATCGCCAGAGCAAACCTTGTTTCAAGAATATAGCGATTGCGATGATAGGGTAGCCTTATTTTTTTATCTGGTAAAAGAGATTTATAATTTACCTATGATAGCCTTATTGTATCCTTCGCATATTACCATGGCTGTAAAATTTGATAAACCTATTGGGGAAGCCATAGAATATAAAGGAGAAAAATATAGCGTTTGCGAGCCTACTCCGCAGAAAAAAGACTTAAAAATTGGTCAAATAGCTCCGGAGTTTCAGCATCAAAACTTCCAGGTAGTTTATCAGTATCATCCTGGAAGTATCAATAATTAAATGATTAATTCTGCTCGGCTAAAGCCAGTTTATTTTTTTCTTCATCAAATTCTTTTTCACTTTTAGCAACCACAATAGCAGCCACGCCATTACCAATTAAGTTGGTGATGGATCTTGCCTCGCTCATAAACCTATCAACACCAAGAAGAATAGCTAAACCTTCTGTTGGGATAACTTTTAAAGCTGTTAAAGTAGAAGCTAAGACGATAAAGCCACTTCCTGTAACTCCGGCAGCACCTTTACTGGTAATCATTAAAATTCCGATGATGGTAAGTTGCTGCGTAAAACTTAAATCAACACCAAATACTTGAGCTAGGAAAACGGTACACATCACCAAGTAAATGGTTGTTCCATCTAAATTAAAAGAATAACCAGTAGGGATAACCAAACCTACTACAGATTTAGAACAGCCAAAACGTTCCATTTTATCTAACATATTTGGCAATACAGATTCTGATGAAGAAGTACCTAAAACGATGAGAATTTCTTGTCTGATGAACTTCAAATATTGCCACAAACTAAATTTATAGAAGTAGCAAATCAGGTTTAGTGCTATGAAAATGAACAAAGCCATAGTGGCATAAACAGATACCATCAGTTTTCCCAAAGGCATTAATGCTTCTAGTCCATACGTTCCAATGGTATAAGCCATTCCGCCAAAAGCACCAACCGGAGCCAGTTTCATGATAAATTTCATGATATTGAAAAACACCTTAGAAAGCCTATCGAAAGTTAATAGTAAACTTTGCCCACTTGTACCCATCTGTGTTAAAGCCAAACCAAACAAAATGGAAAAGAAAAGTACTTGTAAAATATCGCCCTCAGCAAAAGCATTAATAACATTAGAAGGCACTATATGGGTAAAAAACTCTAGCCATTTAATGCCTTCGGCGGTTTCAACATATTGGTTTACTTTTTCATTGGTAGTACTATTAAAGGCAAAACCATCTCCGGGTTTAACCCAATTCACAATAAAAAGTCCAAAGAAAAGGGCAAATGTGGTAACAACCTCAAAGTAAAGTAATGCCTTACCACCAACACGACCAACTTTTTTCATATCGCCCATGCTGGCAATACCCAACACAATGGTAAAGAAAATGATAGGCGCTATCACCATCTTAATCATGTTAATAAATGTTTCGCTCAATATCCGGGCGGTATCAGCAAATTCAGGAAAAAATAAGCCTGTTAAAATACCAGCAACAATAGCAATTAAAACTAATGCTGTTAAGTTTTTAAATATTTTCAATTTTTATAATTGGATTGGTTTATATGCTAAAGTAAATATTTAAGATTTAGTGTTAAAATTAAATGATGAAAGATTTACAAGGTTTATTTAAAAGAATTGTAGTGCTTAAATAAATGTGCTATTTGTAGTTTTGGATAAACCTAATATAAATCATTCTTTACAAAAATGTTGATAAGTAAATATTCTATATCCTTAAGAAAGGGTATTTCTGTATTCATTACCGCTGTAATTTTAACTACTGGAGTTTATGCGCAAAAGGTAAAACCTTATGAAGAAAACTGGGAGTCTATAAACAAACATCAAGAAGCGCCAGAGTGGTTTAATGATGCAAAATTTGGTATTTATTTCCATTGGGGAGTTTATTCGGTTCCTGGTTTTAGTACTTGGTATCCGCGGAATATGTTTATCCCAGGAATGGCAGAATATAATTTCCATAAAGAAAAATATGGAGACCCAGCTAAATTTGGTTATCATGATTTAGTTCCGCTTTTTAAGGCCGAGAATTTTAATGCTCAAGAATGGGCACAGCTATTTAAAGATGCGGGGGCACAGTTTGCAGGACCGGTGGCAGAACATCATGATGGTTTTGCTATGTGGGACAGTAAATTAACACCTTGGAACGCTAAAGATATGGGGCCCAAAAAGGATATTACTGGAGAATTGGAGAAGGCCATCAGAAAATTGGACATGAAATTTATTACCACTTTTCATCATGAAAGGCAATTACAACGCTATGTAGATAAGCCCAATGAAGAGTTTAGTAATAAGAAAAACTATGAAAAATTTTGGGAGAGCCATTTCCCATTTTTTAAAGGCATGCCAACCACGTCTACAGACCCTAAGTTGAGGTTACTTTATGGCAATATCCCTGAAAAAGAATGGTTAGAAAATCAGTGGTTTGGTAAAATTAAAGAAGTGGTTGATAAATATAATCCAGATATTTTATGGTTTGATGGATGGTTACACATGATACCAGAAGCTTACCGTTTAAAAATGGCTGCTTATTATTTAAATCATGCTAAAAAGAAAAACCAGGAAGTGGTAATTGTGAGAAAGCAAAGAGATTTACCGCTAGAAATGAGTGTTGATGATTTAGAAAAATCAAGAAAAAATAGGTTAGAAGCTAAAACCTGGATGACTGATGAAACCATTGGTATAAAAGATTGGAGTTATACTACAAACCTACAAATCAAAAGTTTACCAGATATTCTTCATATCCTTATTGATGTGGTAAGCAAGAATGGCGTATTGTTATTAAATATAGCACCTACACCTTCTGGAGATATTCCAGAAAATCAAAGAGAAGTTTTATTGGGTGTTGGTAAGTGGTTAAAAACCAACGGAGAAGCCATTTATAATACCAGACCTTGGTATACCTATGGCGAAGGACCTACCAAAGAGCCAGAAGGTCATTTCGAGAATAGAGAAGCGTTTTTGAAAGTAAAGTACTCTGCTAAAGATGTTAGATATACCACAAAAACAGGTGTTATTTATGCTACTTTATTGGGCGAATTAGGCGCAGGACAAGAAGTTATTTTAAAATCATTTGCTAAAGACCAATTACCTAAAATAGAGCGTGTAAGAAATGTTTCTTTTATTGGTTCAGATGAAAAAATAAAATGGACACAGACTGAAAAAGGTTTAGTGATACAAGCACCAGCAGAAGCTATCAAAGGTTTAGCTACTACAATAAAAATACAAGTACAGGCAATGGACGAACCCTACAATATCATGAAAGAGCCTAATAAAACAGCTAAAGAGAATGAAGGTTAATGGTTTATTATAGTTAATTGGTGTTTAATGCTCGGCTATTGCCCGGGCATTACTCATTTAAAATCAACACAAATTTTTATGAGATTTTAAATTTATTTCTTTGTTAAAAATAAGATTTATCGTAATAAAAAGATATTGCTTTTGTTTCCTATTCTAATTTAAATATTTAAATTAAGCTGATTAACCAATTTTAGGCTTAACCCTCAAACATCATAAGAATAAAAATATCTAAAATTGAATTTTTAATGTCTTATTATTTTAGTGTAACTCTCTTGAAAAAACTACAGTCTTGCAACGCTTTATTTAAGATGTTGTGCTGTTTAATTTTATTTAATTTCTTACATTCTATTTCTTTATATGCTCAGCATGAAGAACCTATTTTTAAGCATTTAACTATTAACGAAGGTTTATCTCAGAATACTGTTTTTAGCGTTTATCAAGATGCTAGTGGCTTTATTTGGATAGGTACAGAAGACGGATTGAATAGATTTGATGGGTATGAATTTAAAGTTTTTAAAAATGATCCGGCAGATCGTAAAAGTTTAATCAATAACCAGGTAAATGTTATTTTAGAAGATAAAAATCATCGTTTAATTATAGGATCTGCTGGTGGCTTATCCATTTATAATCGTGATACAGAAGATTTTGAAAATATCAGTATTCCATCTTCAAATAGTAAAAATTTACAACTGGTAAATTATATAACCGCAATTGTAGAAGCTGAAAATAACAAATTGTGGTTAGCAACTTTTGATGGATTAAAATTATTAAACTTAAAAACTAAGCAATTAGAAAATAACCTGATAACCCAAAAAACAGATAAATTTAAGATACAAACTTTATTGAGAGATCAAGATGGTATACTTTGGATAAGCTTAAAACAAACGCTTCTATGTTATCATAGCAAGAAGCAAAGCGTGGTAGCTATACCTTCTTCTCTTCAAGAGAAACTAAAAAGTTTTCCTGGAGATATAAGAGTTATTAAGCAAGATAAGAAAGGGAATATTTGGCTAGGTTCAGAACAAGCTGGTTTATTTGTTTATGATATAACCACAAAAATTTGTAGAAACTACTCCCACAACCCTGCTGATAGTAAAAGCTTACCTATAAATGTGGTGAGAGATATTTTCTTTTATGATGATTATAAAGTTTGGATAGCTACCAGAAAAGGACTTTGTATTTTTTATTTAGATACACAACAATTTTATACCTATACCCACAATAAATATAATCCAGAGAGTTTATCTCATCGTTCTGTATTAAAGATTATGCGGGATAAAGCGGGTAGTATATGGATAGGAACTTTTGCTGGAGGTGTAAATGTTTACAATCCTTCAAGCACTAATTTCTTAAAGATTGGTGAGCAATTAGGGAATACTCGCGGCTTAAATAACCCGGTAGTTAGTGCTATATTAACCGAAGAAAATGGTGGTTTATGGATTGGGACAGAAGGCGGAGGAATTAATTATCTGAATAAATCAAAAGAAGAATTTAGCGTTTTTAGTCTTAAAAGAAATAGCTTAGAATTATCAGAAAACTTGATAAAATCTTTATCAAAGGATGAAAAAGGTAACCTTTGGGTAGGTGCTTTTGATGGCTTATATTACTTTAATACTACATCTAAAAGTTTTAATCCGATTAGTATAAATCCTGAAAAAGTTTCAGGAAGAAGTCAGGTTTACAGTGTTTTGGCTGATTATGGCGGGGTATGGTTAGGTACTAACGGCGGTGGATTATTATATTATCATCCTGTTAAGGGTTTAAAGGTTTTTGTAAATAGCAGTTCAAACGTTAATAGTATTAGCGGAAATCATATCAGTTCTATTATAAAAGATAAGAAAGGCAATTTATGGATAGGTACTTTACAAGGTGTTAATTATTATGATAAAACAAGCGGAAAGTTTAGCAGATATGTAAGTCACCCTCAACAAAAACAAGGATTAAATAATAACAATATCACCAGTTTATTTATAGATAGTAAAGACCGTTTATGGATTGCAACCAGAGGAGGAGGGTTGAATGTTTTTGATAACTCAAGTAAAAAATTTGGCTCGTTTACAGAGAAAGATGGCTTAGCTAATAATGTGATTAGAGCTATAAATGAAGATAAACAAGGTAGACTTTGGATAAGTAGTAATAAAGGAATTAACGTGATTAGCTTTAGTAAGCGGCGTATTCCTAAAATCGAATCTATAAAACATTATACCATTACAGATGGCTTACAGAGTAATCAATTCCTGTCTGGTTCTACGGCAAAAACACGACAGGGCGAACTTATTTTTGGTGGTATTGATGGATTAACAATTTTTAATCCCCAAAAATTGATTCAAAACAAACACATTCCCCATATAGCTTTTACAGATTTTTATATTGATAATAAACCTATAAATATTAAAGATGAAGACGCTCCTATAAAAGAACATATTAACGTATTAAGAGAAATAACTTTGCCCTTCGAGCAATCAAACATCACCATAAAATTTGCTGCTTTAAATTTTGTAAACCCCAATAAAAATAAATACAAATATAGGTTAGAAGGTTTCTCTAATGATGAATGGCAAGAAATAGGTAACCAACGTACAGTAAGTTTTACCAATTTAAATGCCGGCACTTACACCTTTATGGTTATGGCATCTAATAATGATGATGTTTGGAATGTAAACCCAGCAACAATAAAAATTAAGATATTGCCTCCCTGGTATAAAACATGGTGGGCATATTTAATCTATCTTACGGTTTTCTCAAGCTTATTATACTCTTTCTATTATTTCTCTTACAAAACCATCAGGCTTAAAAACGAACTTGATTTTGAGCAAATGAGTCACGAAAAAGATCAGGAATTGGCTCAAAGAAAATTATCTTTTTTTACACATATCTCTCATGAAATTAAAACGCCTTTAACTTTAATTTTATCACCTATAGAGAAAATGCTTTCTTCTGATAGCTTAGATAATAAGGTTCAAAATCAGCTACAAATTATACAACGTAATGGAGAAAGATTGATGCGTATAACCAACCAGATTCTTGATTATAGAAAATTTGATGCTGGAAGTATGAACTTGCAAGTGTCTGAAGGTAATATAGTTAAGTTTCTAAATGAAGTTATAGCAGCTTTTCAATCTTACGCCCTTAGTAAGGATATTACCTTAAAGCTTATGACAAACAAAAACAGCATTAAACTTTGGTTTGATAAAGATAAAATGGAGAAAATCATTTTTAACTTAATTTCTAATGCGTTAAAGTTTACCAATAAAGGCGGTTATGTTCATGTTATTATAGATGATGAGTCTTTAAAAGATGAAAATAAACTTGTTGTTGTTGTTGAGGATAATGGAATAGGTATATCTGCTGATAATATCCATAAAATTTTTAATCAATTTCAATATTTCAATACACAAGGGAAAAATCAAGAAGGAACAGGTTTAGGCTTATCTTTCTCTAAAGAATTGGTAGAGCTTCATCACGGAAAAATTGAGGTTGAAAGTAAAGCTGCTTTCTTAGATGAATGCGGTTTAACACAGTTTAAAATACAACTTCCTTTAGGTAAAAATCACTTTAATGATGAGGATATTGTTACAGATTATAATAATAGCGAAGATATTAATGCCTATGAGTTTGAGGAAAACACAGTCATCAAAAATAAAATTAAAGAACGCAGAGAAATAGTTTTAAAAGCAGCAGGTAAAGAAAAACTGATTTTACTGTTGATAGAAGATAACGAAGAGGTGATGAACTTTATGAGTAATCATTTTAACGATGATTTTAATGTTTATAAAGCGGAAGACGGCGAAAAAGGTTGGATACTTGCTACACAACTCATCCCTGATATTATTATAAGTGATGTGATGATGCCAAACATGATCGGGACAGAACTTTGTGTGAAGTTGAAATCTGATGTTAGAACAAGCCATATCCCGGTGATTTTACTTACTGCCAGAGAACCACTTCTATACAAAATAGAAGGTCTTGAAACCGGAGCTGATGATTATATCACCAAACCTTTTAATTTGAAATACTTGGAAATGAGGATGTGGAATTTGCTGGAATCTAGAATAAAACTTAAAGAAAAATATATCAAAAAGGTAGATATGCAGCCCGCTCAACTAGCTATAACATCACCTGATGAAAAGTTTTTAGAAAAGGCAATTAAGTTTATTGAAGAAAATATTACCGAACCTACTTTAAGTGTAGAAGAGCTAAGCAAAGAAGTTGGGATGAGCAAAACCACACTTTATCGTAAACTAAAGGCATTAACCAACCAAAATACCAACGAGTTTATTAGAAGTGTAAGGTTAAATATTGCTGCCCAAATGCTAGCACAAAAGAAGTTTAATGTAAACGAGGTTGCCTATCATACAGGTTTCAGCAACCTCGATTATTTTAGAAAATGTTTTAAAGAGCAATTTGGCGTAAATCCTAAAGATTATACTTCCAGAATGATAGAAAATTAATCTGCAAAAGCACCCATGAAATTATAATTCACGATGGTTTTGCCAGCAAAATCTTTTAAACCTTCATCTGGCAGCCAATAATTTTGTTGCTCTATATTTTTTACACCAACACCTTTGTTGATTAATGGACTATTTCCGTCTAATTTAAAGTTATTAGTGTTATTAATACCAGCATTTATGGTAAGTGGAGCAATAATCATAGGGTTTGTAGTTGTAGGATTAGTCTCTGTTAAATCAGCTATATGATATCCCCAATAGGCATTATTATTAAAAAGTGCTGTTCTACCTCCTGATTTTACAACCAATTTACCACTACCAGCATTGTAAAAAATATTATTGTAAAATCTGGCTGTTTCCAAAGCTTCATCAGCAATTACAGGGCTACTACCTTCTGCAAGTATAATGGTGTTATTATGGAATATACCAGAACCTCTAGGATTTGTCCAAACAGGAAAATCAAAAATATGGTTACCTTTTTTTCCGTCGTTTACACTGATGTTATATCTTACAATGGCTTCGCTAGATGAGCCATAAACCAACATGAAACCACCTTCATTATGATAGCTGTAATTGTACTGAACGATGGTTCTATAACTATCTAAATCAGCATCAAAAGCTTGCCCATCCATACTGCCTCTGGTATTGTAAACTTCATTGTATTCAAATAAAGCTTCATCAGTACTTCTACACCATAAAGCAACGCCATGGTCTACCAAGTTTTCCGGAGCATTGTGGTTTTCATAAGCTATATTGTGTGATATGACCGGGCGGTAAGCGTAACGTACAATAACGCCATCACCAGCACAATGATGAATTTTATTATTCCTGATAATCAAATTAGTGATAGGTCGGTTACCTCGGGTAGCTTTTTTTGCATCAGTTAAATTAGTGAAAATACCTACTCGGTTAATATTACCTATTTCGTTATTTTCAATTAAGATATTATCTATTTTGGTGTCGGGGCCACCAATAATACCTATACCTCCGGTGTTTTTACCCTTCATTTCAAAAGAATAATCGCCCATAATATCATGTATGTAATTATTAGTGATATGGAAATGCTTTTTTTCTCCTGGTTGTAAAGCTTGTATTAAAATACCTGTTCTATTTCCAATAACGGTGGTTTTGTTACTTATTTCAATATTGTTTATTTTCCAAAAATCAACATTGTCTAACAATATTACTTGGTTTACTTTTCCATTTCCCATGATATGAGGCTTTGCACCTTCACCATACGATGATAAAACAATAGGAGAGCCCTCTTTACCAGATCCTTTTAAAACAAGTCTGCTCTCCCAAGTAGAACCACTTTTAAGTAAAATAGAATCTCCGGGCTTGTAGGTTCTTATATTAACATTGTAAAGTGTTTTCCAAGGAGTGTTTTTAGACCGACCATTGTTTTTGTCATCGCCGTTAATGGCGTCTACATAATAGTTGGTGTTTCCGTTGGCTGGCAATTCTTCTACTATTTGTTGCTTAGCTGTCTTACTGCATGCAGCACCAACAAATAAATTAAATAGTAAAAGATAGGATAGGGTGAGCGAATTTCTCATATTCATAATTGATTTAAATTGGTTTATTAAATGTGTTGTACACTTAAAAGAATTAATACTGCAAGCTATATCAATTAGAAAGATATTAACCCCTTCAAATCATGCATATCTACCTCTTAAATCTTTTAGCTTTTTTTAGAATCATGGACTTTAATCTCTCAAAACAAAGGTTTTTGAAACTCTGAAAGATTTGTATGGCTAATGTGTAAGATTAGTATTGGAAAGAAAATAAAGAGCCATAATACATTTGTTTTAGCTGAGTGCTAAAAGAAATTATGGAAAAGAATCAAATAAAATTATTGTTAGTAGCTGCATCATTAATTCTTGTTATGTTTCTTTTCTTTCATTTAATAGTATAAGCTAAACCAATTTATTAAACCACAGTCTTAATTCTTTTTTGATTTAGGATTGATTTAATGATATTGAACTAAGAGCATCTTAATCTCTTTACTAACCAATTTAAATTAATGATATGAAACAATTTTATCAAAACTACGGGATACCCCGTCTTTTAGGAGTTTTTGTTTTCATGTGTTTGCTCTGTACAAATGCATTTTCACAAACTAAAATTCCTATTAAAGGTATTGTTACTGATGTTAAAGGAGAACCCCTGCCAGGTGTTGCAGTAAAAGTAAAAAATATAAATAGCACCGTTTTAACAGATATTGATGGCAGTTATAATATCAATATAACAACAGATAATGCAACCTTAATATTTTCTTATTTAGGGTTTGAAACCCAAGAAAAAGTAGTTGGTAATCAAAGAAATATCAATATACAATTAAAAGAGTCTTTTAAAGATTTGGATGAAGTTGTAGTTATTGGTTATGGTACACAAACAAAAAGAGAGCTAACCGGCTCGGTTAGTTCTATCAAGGCAGATCAAATAGATCAATTTGCTGGTGGTTCTATCAATACTAGTTTACAAGGAAGAATAGCTGGTTTACAAATTACCACCAATTCTGGCGAGCCTGGTGCGGGTGCTAATATAACTTTAAGAGGTGTTTCTTCTATTAACGGAGCTAGCCAACCTTTATACATTATTGATGGAGTTGCAGTTAATAATGATGCTTTTGAATCATTAAACGATGGAGCTTCTTTTAGTCCTTTAAATGATATTAACCCGGCAGATATAGAATCTATAGAGGTTCTACGTGATGCTGGTACAGCCTCTATTTATGGGGCAAGAGCATCTAATGGCGTTATCATCATCACTACCAAAAAAGGTGCTGCAGGCAAGCCAGTTATAAACTTTGCTTATAACAGTGGTTTGGTAAGTATATCCAGAAAAATTGGAAATCTTAATGCTGCACAATTTAGAGAAGCTAACTACGAAGCCAATTTAAACGCAACAGGTTTGCCTCCTAATAGGGTTCCATTATATGATTCTTTACATCCATACTTTAGAAATTCATTTAATTGGCAAGACATCATGTACCGCGAAACTTATCAGCAAAAGCTAGATTTTAGCGTTAGTGGTAGCTCAAAAGAGAAAAACGTTGACTATTACATAAGTGCAGGTTTTAGAGATTTAGCACCCATAGTTGTAGAAACTAAATACAACCAAATTTTTGGTAATGCTAAAGTAAATTACAAAATCAGTAATGCTATAAAAGGTTCTACAACTTTTAATCTTTCTAATTATGGGTATAATAGACAGGATAATAGCATTATCTCAAGGTATTTAACTACCATGCCTGTTTATGCTCCTTATGACCCTATAACAGGTAATATTATTCCTTTATTTGAGGCTTCTAAAACCAACCCTTTAGCACAAGCACAATTTGTTACCAATGATATTAAACGTTGGAGATTAATTGGAAAGCAAGAAGTTGGTGCTAATATTACTAAAGCATTAGAATTTAAAAGTAGTATAGCCTTAGATTTTAGTAATACAGAGGCATTTTATTACTCGCCCCCAATTTTGGCAACTAACTCTTCAGGCAGATCTGTTTTTAGTGATTACCGTCCCGAGCTAAGAACCATGTTTGAAAATGTTAATACTTTATCTTATAGCACTAAAATTAAAAAAGACCATAGCTTAAGTTTATTATTAGGGCAGTCTTATCAAATATTTAATTCCAATGCTACTTTCGTAAGAGGTATCGGAAATATTGATAATCAAATAACTTCTATTAGTGGTTCTGCTAGTATAGCAAACTTTAGCCAAAGCGAGCAGCAAAACGTATTACTTTCTTATTTTACTAGGGCTAATTATAATTATAAAGGAAAGTATTTATTCTCCTTTATCATGCGTAGAGATGGTTCTTCAAGGTTTGGCGAGCGCTATCAAAATGCTTATTTCCCTTCTTTATCTGGTGGATGGAGATTTTCTCAAGAATCATTCATGAAGAACTATAAATGGCTTTATGATGGAAAAATTAGAGCTAGTTATGGTATCACTGGAAATCAAAGTATTGGTAATTATGCTTCTCAAGGAGCTATTACAAGAGCAGGCTCTTATTTAGGTGAACTTTCTTTGGTTGCTGATGCTTTGGGTAATAATGATTTAAGATGGGAAACCACAAAGCAGTTTGACTTAGGGGTTGATTTATCTTTCCTTAAAGGAAGATTAAATCTTACAGCCGATTATTATACCAAAAACAGCGACGATTTACTATTTAACGTACAAATACCTTCACAAACAGGTTACAGCATTATTCCTTTCAACTTTGGAAGCTTAAGTAATCAAGGTTTTGAGTTAAGTGTTGATGGAATTATCATAGACAAAGCCTTTAGATGGTCTTCTTCATTTACCTTGGGTACTAATAGAAATAGGGTAACATCTTTACCTGGTGGAGAAGATTACCGTCCAAATCCTTTTAGTTTAGCAAGAGTTGGCGAAGCAGTTGGTGTTTTCTACGGATTTAGAGCTTTAGGTATTTATGCTAGGGATGAAGATAATGTTTATATAGATGCAAATGGTGTTTCTTCGCAATACAGAAGAGGTTCTGCTGATGGTGATATTTACAAAGGTGGGGATGTAATTTATGAAGACATCAACGACGATGGAATTATAGATATCAATGATTTACAAATTATTGGTAATCCAACACCTAGAGCATTTGGCGGTTTGCAAAATACTTTTGCTTACAAACGCTTTACATTTAGTGTATTTGTGAATTATGTTTTTGGTAACCAAATATTCAATCAATTAAACAGAAATCAGGATAGTAACCAATTTGACCCTAACTATTCTGATAAACAATTAAGAAGATGGAGACAGCAAGGAGATGTAACCGATATACCAAGATTGGTTAAAGGAGATCGTATGCAAAGTTATGCTATCAGCAGCAGATTTGTTGAAGATGGTTCTTTTATCAGATTCCAAAATGTGGCATTATCTTATAGTTTACCTGCAAAAACAATCAGCAAATTGGGTTTAACCAATGCTAATATTGGTATAAACGTACAAAATCTTTTAACCCTAGGAAGCTATACTGGTTACGACCCCGAGGTAAGTTCTGGCGCTAATCCATTAGGCTTTGGTATTGATAATGGTGCTTTTCCAAAAACTCGTTCTTATAACCTGTCTTTAAACGTTAAATTTTAATTATATGAAAACTAAAATTCAACATATTCTCATAGCAATCAGCTTTTTAGTTGTATTTGCCTCTTGTAACTCGGTTTTAGATAAAGATCCACTTACAGAATATACTTATGATAATTTTTGGAACGAGCCCGCACAAGCTAGTGCAGCTTTAAGTGGTGCATATTTCAGGTTGCAATCTACCTTAAATACAGAGTTTATCAGTTATGGTGAAGCAAGAGCTGATATTTTAGAGGTTACCAGACCTGATAATGTAACTACTCTAGCATTACAAAATAACACCCTCAACCCTGATTTAGGTTTAACCGATTGGACAAATTTCTATCGTGTTATAGGTCAAGCTAACCTTATTATCAAAAATGTTCAAGAAATGAGGGCCAAAGGTTTGTATGTAAATCAAGATGCTGAGTACAACCGGGTTTTGGGCCAAGCTTTAGGTTTAAGAGCACTTTGTTATTTGTATATGGTTAAAGTTTGGGGAGCAGTACCATTAATTACAGAACCTGTTATAAGTAATGGTGATATTAATGCATTTAAAACTCCTCGTACAGATACTATACAAGTTTACAATCAAATAGTAGCAGATTTGTTAAGAGCACAACCTTTATTACCAACATCCTATAGTTCTGATGCCAGAAGAACCAGAGCAACCTTAACAAGAGGTGGAATTGATGCTATATTAACTGATTATTACATGTGGCGAAATGATTTAGATAGCGCTTTAGTTACATCAGCAAGAATATTAAGCAACACGCAATACAGATTAGCTAATTTATATGACCCTGCTATTGATTATTTAGCAAGACCACAGGTTGATATTGACAATACAGAGTATGCAAAGATGTTTATTGATGGATTTGGTCCCGAGTCTATCTTTGAAATGGCCTTTAGTTTTGATGAAGGTACAACATCAGGATTAATTTCTTTATTTGGAGGTGGGGAAGGTTTGGCTCAGTATTTTGCCAAATCAGAATTTGCATCAAAATTTCTCCCTACTGATTTAAGAGTGCTGGCTAATTTTAAATCTGATGTTCAGATATTTAAAATGTTTCCTAAAGGTACTTTTGATAGGGTTACTGCTAATGATAAAAATGTTATTCTTTACCGTTTAGCAGATATTATTTTGATGAGAGCCGAGGCTTTAACATTAAAAGGTGATAGAAATGGTGCTTGGGCATTATTAAGAAGAGTTAGAGAACGTGTCTTTGGCGTGGCTTCTTCAACCAACAATTATAATAATGATATTACTGGACCCACAGGTTCTAATGCAAGAGCAGCTTTTTTAGCTTTAAGCGTAAATGAAGCTCATGATGTTATTTTAGAAGAAAGACAAAAAGAACTATGTTTTGAAGGTAAAAGATGGTTTGATTTGGTAAGAACTGGCAGAGTATTTACTACCAAAGTAATCGTTAATGATACAGAGCGCCCTATAGTAGTTAACGCCGAAAATATTCTATTCCCTATCAATCTTAATATCATTAGGCAAAACCCTTTAATAGAGCAAAATAATTTCTATAAATAAATCAGGAAAATATGAAAGCATTAACAAAATCAATGGTTTGTTTGCTGATAGTAGCTATCGGCTTAACTTCCTGTGAAAAATTTTCTGTCCTCAAAAGTGTTGATATTGACCATCAGCCAGCCGGACAAAATCTATTAAATAAAACCATTTGGGAATTTTTATCAGAAAATAATTTTCATGCAAATGATTCTACAAACGTTGGCTTATTTGGAAGAGCTATAGAACACGCTGGCTTAAAAGATTTATTAAATCAGCAAGATGCTAGCTTAACCGTAATTATACCAACAAATACCACCTTAAGAGCATTTTTAGCAGGCTTGGGCTATGCGTCTGTTACTGATGTGCCTCCTGTTGTACTCAAAAATCTACTACTGAACCTTGTTATAGACACTAAAGTGCGCTCTTTTGATTTAGAAGCAGGCAAAAACACAGCTTTTGTAAGTTTAAGTAATGATAGTTTATACCTTACTAGAACTGTAACTGTATCTAATGAGTATGTTTTAACCGTAAATTCATCTACAACTTCTAATTCCTCAAGTACTTCTGTTAGAACACAAAACTTAGAATTTAAAAATGGTGTGGGGCATGTTGTCAATAATTTTACCCATTATATTGGTAAAGTTAATTTTCCTGATGAAGTAGATAATAATTTAGTTGATTTTTTAAGCGATACCATTTATATAACAAAAGATACTTACAACCAAAATGGAAGTACCGCTAATAAAAACAGAAATCATGGAAACTTATTAGAAACCATTACAAAATTAGCAGATGCCACAGGAAATAACGCTAATTTTGCTAGAAGAATATTAACGCAGTTCCCTGTTAGACAGCCTAGTTTTAATGATAGAATTGGTACAGTGAAGCTAGAAATGTACTTTCATAACATCACAGGACCTGCAAATTTAAATTTTTATGAAGACCAGAATGTTGATTTTAATGAATTAACAGTAAACTGGAATAATGCTCCGGTATATGGGCCTGTACCAATTGCGAGTATAAATATTACCACAGCTTTAAGAAATACTTGGCAAAATGTTGATATTTCTCCAGTTTATATTTCTGCATTGGCAAATGGAAAAACTTTTATGAATATTGGTTCTTCAATTTCTGCCGACCAAACCATTGGCTTTAGAACCAAAGAATTTGAGGGTGGCCGTTTTAGAGCCAGAATTATCTTGAATAGTCCACCGGTTACTATTATAAGTCCGGTTAATAATAACCCATTACAAGTTGAGTTAGCTCAAAAAGTAAAAGCAATAACTTTAAATGAATTAGAATTTAGCGGTACAGCCAATAAAAATATAACCTATACCATAACTAACTCGCCACAAAACGGTTTCATTGTCATTAACGGGTTACCTGCTTCTATAAATTCATCTTTTACACAAGAGCAAATCACTAAAGGAGTGGTAAAATACCTATTTGCAGGCACAACAGCAGCAACAGATTCTTTTACTGTTGAAGCTAAAGACTTTCAAGGAGGAATTTATGACGAAGCAGTTAATATAGCCATCAATATCAGATAGTAAAATCTAAATACAAGTATTAGCCCTGTCTTATTTTAAGATAGGATGGGGCTTCTTTACTCAAAATAAACCAATTATTAAATCATTTTAAAGGCATTTTATGAAATACAATTACTTAAAAAAACTACTAGTTGGCTTGCTTTTTTTAGCCTCAACGGATGTAGCATTAGGTCAAGCTACCGTTACACACCCAAGTGCTGTAAGTATTGCAGGTGGTTATTCTCAAAATTTTGATAATATGGGAACAACCTATCCCACAGGTTGGTATGGATGGAATGTTGAAGAATCTGCTCCAGGTGGTTCGGTAAATCCACGTGTTAAAGAGCCTAGAGCAAATATAAATACCATATTGAATGGAACAGCCGCTTCCTCGGGTAACAACGTTTACAACTTCGCTGGAAAAATAGGTTTTAAAAGTGGAAACTCATCAGATAATACCATTATGGTAGCATTAAATACTGCTAACGTTACCCAAAGAGTAAGGGTTAAGTTTGATGCCATGGTTATACGTAATGTTTATAACGGTACTACCTTAAATTTGGTTACATCGTTAGTTTTACAATATCGTATTGGTACTAGCGGAGAGTTTACCAATGTAAATAATACGGTAAGAAATGGTACAACTGCACAAACATCAGGTACAAACGGCCAGAGTTTACAAAACTTTACCTTCATATTGCCAGAAGAATGCAGTAATGTTCCTGTTTTACAGTTAAGATGGATTTTAAGATATATTTCTGGCGATAATAACCCAGCAAGTTCAAACGATAGACCTAGTTATGCTATAGATAATTTTGTCGTAGATACTGCCCCAGCGCCTCCACCATTTACAGGTTATACCATCACCAACAAAAATATAACTGCCCAAAATGGAAATACTTACGCTACCAATGTTGTAAGTGGCGTTACTCGTGTTGAGGCTTTAACACCTTACAGGGCTTCTTTGGCAGACGATAAAGGTGCTGGTACCGGATATTTTAGTACCTACAAAGATCCTGTAACTGGCGTGTGGCATTTTTTAGACCCTGATGGGCATTTATTTTACATGATGGGCGTAAACGTGGTTAATAAAGGCGGTGGTGTAGACCCTGTAAACCAGTTAACCAGTATTTATGCTAACACTATAGGTAACTTCTCTGATGAAACTATTAATAATAAAATTCCATGGACATCAAGATTAAACTTTGCTTTAAATTACAGAGGTGTAGATACCAGAATACGAACACTTTATGATAATTCTATTATTCCTGTTTTTGATGCTGCCTTTTTAACGTATTGTAGAAATAGAGCTGCTGCCGAAATTACTACTGCAGAAATAACAAATAAATTCTTGGTAGGTTATTTTTCTGATAATGAAGTGCCTTTAGCCAATGCTTTTACAGGACCTAGCTTAATTGAAAAATGGCTTGATGTTTCTTTTTACGGCGGGCAGGCTGCTGCTGATACTGATCCAAATTATATAGCCGCTGTAAATTGGATGAAAAGTAGACATGGTGGTAATTTAGTGGCTCCTAACAATGCTGATAAGCAAGAATGGCCAGGTGTAGTTGCTGCTAAATATTATGAAGTTTGTAATACAGCTATTAAGGAAAGAGACCCTAACCATTTATTTTTAGGTAGCCGCTTACATCAGGATTTGCAAAACCCTTTCTTATTTCAAAGTGCCGCTTTACATTGCGATGTTGTTTCAGTAAACAATTATAACGTTTGGACAGAAGCAGAACTAAATGCCAGATATGATGTTTGGGCTACTACGAATAAACCATTTTTAATTGGCGAGTTTTACGCTCAAGCATCTGATGCAGGTTTGCCTAACTCTTTAGGTGCAGGTTTTAGAGTTTTTACACAACAAGACAGAGCTGATTACTTTGAAAATTTTACCCTGACTACTTTGAAGAATAAATCGAGTGTTGGCTTTCAATATTTCGAATATAAAGACAATCCTTTAGATCCATCAGACCCAACCAAGGGTGATAATAAAGGTTTGCTAGATTCAGAATACAGATGGTGGGAGCCTATGCGTCAGTCCTTTACAGAAATTGGGCAAGACGTATATCGTTTAAGAGAATATCTACTAACACAAACTCTGCCAGTAGAACTTAAAGATTTTAAAGTTAGTAAAAATGCTAATCAAGTAGATGTTAGCTGGGTTACATCTTCCGAAAGAATTAACGATTATTTCGAAGTTCAACATGCTACTACCGCTAATAATTTTACAACTATAGCTAAAGTAAAAGGCAACGGCACCACAAATGCAGTTCATACTTATTCTTTTAAACACATCAATCCGGCAATTGGTATTAATTATTATAAATTATTACAATATGATTATGATGGTAAGTTTACCGAGAAAGGTATCAAATCTATTAATTTTAGCTTAAATTCATCAGATAATGCTGGCTTAATGATTTATCCTAACCCATCAGCAGATGTTATCAATGTTAATTTATCTGAATTTGAAGGTAAAACAACAACCCTAACAATAACTGATATGTTGGGTAGGCTTGTATATCAAGAAGAATTTGATGTTTTAAATAATACTGTTAAATCTTTATCCTTAAAAAGTAAATTAGGGCAAGGCACTTACCTTATACAAGCGAGCACACAAGGTTTAACCAAATCATCAAAAATTCAACTTCAATAATAATGACTAAAGCAACTGCACTTTTCTACGCTCTTATTTTAATAGCTGTTTCTATAAATACTTATGCACAGCAAAGTGGCAACTATAAGCCCGAATATGTAGATGCTAAAACCAGAAGTGCAGACGCATCAGGAAGTTCCAAATACTCAGACTGGAAACCTTATGAAACAAGGTTAATTGATAATATGACGGATTTTGTACCGCTAACAAAACCCGACTTAAATAAGTACGGTAGCCAAAAAGAAGTTAAACTTAAGGCTACCGGCTTTTTTAGAACAGAAAAAGTTAAAGACAGATGGTGGATAGTAGACCCAGAAGGTTACTTGGGGACTAATGTTAGTGTTAATGCTATAAGTCTGGGTGCATCTACAAGAAATAAAAAAGCCTTTAACCATTTATTTAAAAATGAAGATTTATGGATGAAAAATACCATAAATGAGCTTCATAGAATGGGTTTTAATTCTTCTGGATCTTGGTCTAGAAATGATTTAATCATTAAAAATAATGAAACAGAAAAGCCCTTTGTTTATAGTTTAAATTTAAGCTTTATGGCCTCTTATGGAAAAAAAAGAGGTGGTACTTTTATCGTTCCGGGGCATACAGGTTTCTTAGGGAATGCCATTTTTGTATTCGACCCCGATTTTGAAAAATATTGCGATGAGCAAGCTCAAAAATTAGTTGCTTATAAAGATGATCCAAACTTGTTTGGATATTTTACGGATAACGAGTTGCCTTTTAATCTTAAAAATTTAGAAGGCTATTTAGGTATAAACAATCCTCAGGATTATGGCTACCAAGCTGCTAAAAAGTGGCTTGCTGATAAAGGTATTGAACAGGCTGATATTACTGATGAACACAGAAAAGCTTTTTTAGCTTATGTTGGGGATAGATATTTCTCTATCGTTTCTAAGGCCATCAAAAAGTATGATCCTAACCACATGATTATTGGAAGTAGGTTTTACTCTGGCGAGAAAAACATTCCAGAGTTTATGCAAGCTGTTGGAAAGTATTTAGATATCGTATCTATCAATTATTATGGCGTATGGACACCTACTAAGTCTTTCATGGCTAAATGGACAGAATGGTCTGGCAAGCCGTTCATCATCACAGAGTTTTATACAAAAGGTATGGATTCTGGCTTACCTAACATTTCTGGTGCTGGCTGGCAAGTAAAAACTCAGGAGGATAGGGGTAAAGCCTACCAAAACTTTTGCCTAGGATTATTAGAGTCTAAAAATTGTGTGGGCTGGCATTGGTTTAAATATCAGGATAACGACCCTGAAGATAAAAATGCAGAACCATCTAACCGAGATGCCAATAAAGGAATTTTTGATAATGATTATAAAGCCTATCAACCTCTATTTAATAAAATGCAGCAGCTTAATATCAATCGCTATAAACTAATTTCCTATTTCGATTCTATAAATCATGAACATTAAAAATTCATCTACCTTACAATTATTTATTTTTCTATTATTTTCTTTCTCTTTAAATGCCCAAGTAAGAGAAAGTTTTTCTATAAATGCTAATTGGCAGTTTACTAAAGGAACGGTTCAAAAAGACAAGCCTAGTAATTGGGAAACCGTATCTATCCCTCACAGTTGGAATAAGTTTGATGTTATGGATGATGAGCCTAGTTATTATCGTGGCTTAGGTACCTATAAAAAGACAATTTATATCCCAGCTAACTGGAGCAAGAAAGACGTTTATTTGCATTTTGAAGGTTCTGCACAAGTAACCACAGTTTTCCTAGACGGAAAACTTATTGGTAAACATATTGGAAGTTATAATGCTTTCAGTTTTAACATTACATCTTATCTAAATTTTAAAGAAAATATCAATTCAAGTCACGAATTGCTTATTCAGGTAGATAACAGTTACCATCCTGATATTCCTCCATTAACCGCTGATTTTACTTTTTTTGGCGGTTTATATCGTGATGTTTATTTAAAGGCAGTAGATAAAGTTCACTTTGATATGGATAATTACGCTTCTTCTGGTGTTTTTATCACCACGCCCAAAGTATCAGCTTTAGAGGCATCGGTAAATATCAAAGGCGCTTTTATCAATCGTAGTAATACCACTAAAACTGTGGTCATTAGTCATAAATTATTAAATGTTCAAGGCGATATCGTAAAAGAAATCAAACAAAATATTCAAGCAAAAGCTCAAGAAAAAATAAGTTTAAACCAAAATATGGTTGGCCTTAAGAATCCTCAATTATGGTCACCAGAATCTCCATACCTATACCGTCTTATATCTTCTATAACAGATAGTAAAACGAATACCGTTTTAGATGAAATATCTAATCCTTTAGGTTTCAGATGGTTTAGTTTTGATGCTAAAAATGGCTTTTTCTTAAATGGTAAACCTTTAAAATTGATGGGGGCTAGTCGTCATCAAGATTTTAAAGATATGGCCCATGCTTTAACAGATGAAATGCATCTAAGAGATGTGGTTTTACTGAAAGAAATGGGAGGTAATTTTTTAAGAATTGCCCATTATCCACAAGATCCTGCAATTTTAGAAGCTTGTGACAGGTTAGGTATTCTGGCCTCTGTTGAAACGCCTATCGTGAACCAAATTACAGAGTCTGATGCTTTCGCTGATAATGCTAAAACCATGCATCTAGAGATGATAAGGCAAAATTATAATCATCCTAGCCTAATCATTTGGACTTATATGAATGAAGTGCTTTTACGTTTGCCTGCTTATGAGAAAAATTCATCAGCACAGATGGCTTACTTCAATAAAATTACTCAACTAGCTCAAGAACTGGAAGATATAACCAGAAAAGAAGATACTTATCGTTACACGATGATTCCAAATCATGGTAATTTTGATTTATATCAACAAGTTAAGTTAACAAAAATTCCTATGCTAGTAGGCTGGAATTTATACCAAGGTTGGTACTCTGGTAAATTAGATGGCTTTGCAGATTTTTTAGATAAGCATCATCGCGAATTACCTGATAAACCTTTATTAATAACCGAATATGGCGCAGATGCCGACCCACGTTTGCATAGCTTCAAGCCGGTACGTTTTGATAAATCTATAGAATATACCAATTTATACCATCAGGTTTATTTTAAAGCTATGATGGATAGACCTTTTGTTGTTGCAGGTATGATTTGGAATTTGGCCGATTTTAATTCGGAAACAAGGACTGAATCTATGCCGCATATTAACAATAAAGGTATCATGACTTGGGACAGAATACCAAAAGACGGATACAGATTTTATCAAGCTAATTTATTAAAGAAACCATATCTACAAATTGGCTCTAAAGAATGGAATTTAAGGGCTGGTTTTGCTGTTTCTAACTCAAATCTAACTTCCAATCAAACTGTATTAGTGTTTAGTAATCAGCCCTATATAACTTTAAAGCATAATGGTAAGTTTATAGCAGAGGCTAAATCAGTACTGGGTATTGCCACTTTTGAAGTGCCTTTTGTAAACGGCGAAAATACCCTCATCGCTTCATCAAAAATTAACGGCGTTGAAGAAATTACAGATCAGTTAGTCGTAAATTTTAAACTGTTAACAGATGATTTAGCCAATACAGTTATTCCTTTTGATGATATCAATATCAGTTTAGGCGATTATAGATATTTTAATGATAACTTAAGTAATCAAATTTGGATACCAGAACAAGCTTATAAACCCGGCAGTTGGGGTTATATTGGAGGTAAAGTTTTTTCTATAGAAAACAGTCAAAGACAAAGCTACGGTACAGATAAAAATATCCTGAATACAGATTTAGATCCTATTTATGCAACACAAAGAATAGGTATTGAGCAGTTTAAATTTGATGTTCCTGCCGGAGATTACGAGCTTATTTTACATTTTGCCGAGCTACTTTCTGATGAAAAAAAGGAAGATTTAATTTATAACTTAGGTAACCAAAACCAGCAAGATAAATTTACAGAGAGGGTATTTGCTGTTGTTGTAAATGATAAACAAACTTTACAGCTAAGTAATAAAGAATTTTTAACGCCAGAAACTGCTTTTTCAACCAAATTAAGTGTGAGTACAAAAGCTAATGAAGGTATAACAATTTCTTTTCAAGCTAATAAAGCAGAACCGATTTTAAATGCCATTCAACTCAAAAAAATCCGATGAAACAAAGCATCATGCAATCAAAGAAATATTTGATAATACTTAGTTTTTTAACCTTTTCTATCCTTAGTCACGCTCAAACTTATAAATTTCAAGACGACCGTTTAAGTGCCGAGGAACGTTCTGAAAACTTAGTGAGTTTATTAAGCCTAGAAGAGAAAGTAGGCCAAATGTTAAACGCTGCACCTGCAATTCCAAGATTGGGTATTCCTGCTTATGATTGGTGGAATGAGGTTTTACATGGTGTAGCTCGTACACCTTATTATACTACTGTTTTTCCGCAAGCCATAGCTATGGCCGCAACTTTTAACCCAGATGCTTTAAATAAAATGGCAGATTATGCCGCTTTAGAAGGTAGGGCTATTTATAATGATGCCATTAAAACAGGAAAGTCTGGCCAACGTTATGTAGGTCTAACTTATTGGACACCCAATATCAATATTTTTAGAGACCCACGTTGGGGCCGTGGACAAGAAACGTATGGTGAAGACCCATATTTAACAGGAACTTTAGGAAAAGCATTTGTAAAAGGTTTGCAGGGTGATGATCCTAAGTATTTAAAAGCCGCAGCTTGTGCAAAACACTATGCGGTTCATAGTGGGCCAGAGCCATCCCGACATGTTTTTAATGTTTCGCCAACCATGTACGATTTATGGGATACTTATTTACCCGCGTTTAAAGATTTGGTTGTTGATGCCAAAGTAGCTGGTGTTATGTGTGCTTATAATGCTTTTAAAGGTCAACCTTGTTGTGCTAGTGATGATTTGATGACTGATATTCTAAGAAATCAATGGCAATTTAAAGGTTATGTAACTTCAGATTGTTGGGCTATTGATGATTTTTATAAAAACCATAAAACCCATCCAGATGCTGCTAGTGCAGCAGCTGATGCCGTGATACATGGTACCGATATTGATTGCGGAACAGCAGCCTACAAAGCATTGGTAGATGCTGTTAAACAAGGCAAAATATCAGAGAAACAAATAGATATTTCTGTACAAAGGTTATTTACCATACGTTTTAGATTAGGGATGTTTGATGATGTTGCTAAAGTAAAATATGCTCAAACACCAAAATCTGTTTTAGAAAGTCAAGCACATCAGGCTCATGCCTTAAAAATGGCCAGAGAATCCATGGTATTGTTAAAAAATCAAAACCAAATCTTACCACTAAGTAAAAACTTAAAGAAAATTGTTGTCTTAGGTCCAAATGCTGATAACACCATTGCCGTTTTAGGTAATTATAATGGTATACCATCCACAACCATCACAGCATTAAAAGGTATTCAAGACAAAGTAGGGGCACAAACACAAGTGGTTTATGAACAAGCAGTTAATTTTACCAATGATACTTTGTTAAGGTATATTAATCTTGATAACTATTTTTCTTTTGAAGGCAAGCAAGGTTTTAAAGCAGAATATTTTGATAACCAAAACCTAAGTGGTCTTCCAATTTTTGTAAGAAATGAAAAATCAATACAAAACTTTTGGCAAGAAGGGCAAATTGTAGTTAATAATCTAAAAGCTTACAATTTTTCAGCTCGGTACACAGCAGATTATAAAGCTCATGAAACAGGAGAAATCACTTTTGAACTAGAAGGTGATGATGGCTATAAATTCTTTATTAATGGTAAGGAAGTTTTAAACGCATGGACAAGAAATAGGTGGGGCGCAAAAACATTTAAACTTGCTATAGAAAAAGATAAAGTTTATCGTTTGGTGGTAGAATATCAGCAAACAGAAGGAAAAGCATCCATTCAGTTAAGAACCGGAACGCGTTACAAGCAAGATTTTGATGCTTTAGCTAAAAAACATCAAGATGCTGATGCTTTCATTTTTGTGGGTGGGATATCACCTCAATTAGAAGGCGAAGAAATGCCTGTGAATTATCCAGGCTTTAACGGTGGCGATAGAACTTCTATTTTGTTGCCTCAGGTTCAAACAGATTTGATGAAAGCCTTAAAGAAAACACAAAAACCCATTGTTTTTGTGATGATGACTGGCAGCGCTATTGCTACTCCTTGGGAAGCAGCTCATGTACCAGCTATCATCAATGCGTGGTATGCTGGCCAATCTGCAGGCACCGCTATTGCTGATGTTATTTTTGGCGATTATAATCCATCAGGTAAATTACCTTTAACTTTTTATGCCTCTGATAAAGATTTACCAGATTTTGAGGACTATAACATGGCTAACAGAACTTACAAATACTTTAAAGGTAAAGCACTTTTTCCTTTTGGCTATGGTTTAAGCTATACCAATTTTAATTATACTTGGGATAATAAGCCCTCACAAAACGTTTATAAAGAAAACGAGATTATCAATACAGCTGTAAATATTAAAAATATAGGTAATAAAGACGGAGATGAGGTACTACAAGTTTATATCAAATATCCGCAAAGCGATAAGTTGTTGCCTTTAAAAGAATTAAGGTATTATAAAAGATTATCCATAAACCAAAAACAATCAGCCAATACTAAAATAAATATCCCTATCAACGATTTAAAAAAATGGGACGATACTAAACAAGCTTTAACTTTGGTGTCAGGAAAATATGGCTTATTTATTGGTTCTCATTCAGAAGACGCTAAACTAAATTTTGAATTCTTTGTTCAAAACTAAAACTTGCGTTATTTGTGATAGGAACAAAATAATTTATGGAAGATATTTATGATATCATCATTATTGGTGGTGGCCCTATTGGATTAGCCTGTGCCATAAAAGCGCAACAAGCTAAGCTCAGTTATTTAATTATTGAAAAAGGATGTTTAGTAAACTCTATTTACAATTATCCACAAAACATGACTTTCTTTTCTACATCAGAAAAGTTAGAGATTGGCGATGTTCCTTTTGTTTCTAATCATCCAAAACCTACCCGGTCTGAGGCATTAGAATATTACCGCAGAGTTGCCTTAAAATTCAAGCTTCAGATAAAGCTTTTTGAAGAAGTAAAAACTTTGGATAGAAAACAGCATTATGAAATTGTAACATCAAAAAACCGATATCAATCCAGAAATATCATCATATCAACTGGATTTTATGATTTACCTGTATTATTAAATGTACGTGGTGAGGGTTTGCCAAAAGTTTATCATTATTATAAAGACCCCCATTATTTTGCTTTACAGAAAGTTATAGTGGTTGGTGCTAGTAATTCATCTGTAGATGCTGCCTTAGAATGTTATAGAAAAGGTGCTGATGTTACGATGATTGTTAGAGCAGATGATATTGGTGAACGAGTTAAATATTGGGTTAGACCTGATATTAAAAACCGCATTGAAGAAGGTGTTATAAAAGCATATTTTAAATCATCTATCAAAGAAATAAGAGCAAATGAAGTTATTGTTGAAACCTCTGATGGTGAAATAAGCCTAGAAAATGATTTTGTTTTAGCCCTAACAGGTTATCAACCTAATTTTGAGTTTTTAAATAAAATGGGAATTACTTTAACCGATGATGAAAAAAAATATCCTCAACACCATCCAGATACTATGGAAACCAATAGAGAGGGTATTTATTTAGCTGGGGTAATTTGTGGAGGTATGGATACCCATCTTTGGTTTATAGAAAACTCTAGAGAACATGCTGATAAGATTATCAATGCAATATTAGCTAAAAATCAAAGTTAAGTTTCAAACATTTAAGCTTAAAAAAAGAGGCTGTCTAATCACCATTTTTTGTTGGGCTTAACAGAGCCGAAGCCTCTTCTAAGTAGTATAGAAGAGGATATCGACCACGCTTAATGTAGCATCTAATCCAAACCTTTTAAAATATTCCTGTATAATTAGATGGGGTAATTTGTTTTAATTCGGCTTTTATAGCATCAGAAACATCCAAAGTATTCACAAACTCGGCAATAACAGCTGCATTAATACCAGTATTGGTACGTGTTAAAGCTTTTAAAGCTTCGTAAGGGTTAGGGTAGTTTTCTCTCCTTAAAATTGTTTGAATAGCTTCTGCCACTACAGCCCAGTTATCCTCTAAATCTTGTGCAATAGCATCTTGGTTTAACAATAATTTATTTAAACCTTTAACCGTAGATTTTAAGGCAATTAAAGTATGTGCTAATGGCACACCCACGTTTCTTAAAACGGTAGAATCTGTTAAATCTCTTTGTAAACGACTAACAGGTAATTTAGCAGCCAGATGCTCGTAAAGGGCATTTGCAATACCCACATTTCCTTCAGAGTTTTCAAAATCAATAGGGTTAACTTTATGTGGCATAGCAGATGAGCCAACTTCGCCAGCTTTTATTTTTTGTTTGAAGTAGTTCATAGAGATATAAGTCCACATATCTCTATCTAAATCTAATATGATATTATTGATTCTTTTCAGCGCATCAAATTGTGCCGCAAGATTATCGTAATGCTCTATTTGTGTGGTGTATTGAGAACGACTTAAACCTAATTGTTGGTTTACAAATTTATTACCGAAATCTTGCCAATTGATGTTGCCATAAGCTATATGGTGGGCATTAAAGTTTCCGGTAGCACCACCAAATTTAGCCGCAAAAGGAACAGCTTTTAGTTGTTCGTATTGTTTTTCTAAACGCTCTACAAAAACCAAAATTTCTTTACCCAATTTAGTTGGCGATGCAGGCTGCCCATGCGTATGGGCTAGTAAAGAAATATCTTTCCAATCAGCAGCTAATTGTTTTAATAAAGCAATTAAAGCCTCTATTTCTGGATAAATAACTTGTTCTAAACCTAATTTTAAAGAATAAGGAATAGCTGTATTGTTGATGTCTTGTGAGGTTAGACCAAAATGGATAAACTCTTTAAACTCGCCTAAGCCTAATTCATCAAATCTGTTTTTGATAAAATATTCTACCGCTTTAACATCGTGGTTGGTGGTTTTTTCAATCTCTTTAATTTCTAAAGTATACGCTTCTCTAAAGTCTTGATAAATCTTTCTTAAATCAGAAAACTTTTTAGTATCAAAGTTTTGAAGTTGTGGCAGCTTTACTTCGCATAAAGCAATAAAGTATTCTATTTCAACAAAAACACGGTATTTGATTAAACCAGCCTCAGAAAAAAACTCACCTAATTGTTTAGTTGCTTGATGATATCTGCCATCAACCGGAGAAATTGCGTATAAAGAAGATAAACTCATGATAAAAATTTTTGCAAAAATACAAAAATGAGTGGGATAGGCTAAGGAAAGATGAAATGATTCTCAAAAAATCCATCATTGAATTACGAAAAATAAAATTTTTAGAGGAAACTTTGGAAATGATAAAAGTTTCCATAGTTTTGTCAGCGATTAGAAATTATGGAAGAAGTGCAGTTATACATCATTAAAGAAGCAGAGAAACTGTTTATGAAATACGGTTTGCGCAGTGTTACCATGGATGACATTGCCAAACATTTAGGTATGTCTAAAAAAACACTCTATGTAAATTTTAAGGATAAGAATGATTTGGTGAACCACATGTTTACCACCATTTTAAAGGAAGACGAGTGTCAGTTAGATTGTTGTAGTGCCGAGGCTGAAAACGCAATAGATGAGATGTTCAAAATCATGAATTATCTAAAAGATAGCCTGTCTGGTATCAATCCGATAGTTTTTTACGATTTAGAGAAATATCATACAGAAGCAAATGGTATTATGAAAGATTTTAAACATGGCCATATTTTACAGAAATGTAAAATCAATTTAGAACGTGGTATAAAAGAAGGTTTGTATCGCGATGATTTAAATATCGAAGTTTTGGCAGCTTCAAGGGTAAGCCAGATAGATTGGGTATTTGAATCAGACTTGGTACGAGGCGGAAAATATAGTTTATATGAAGTCATAACCGAACTTACTAACCACTTTTTATGTGGTGTAGCAACTCAAAAAGGATTAGAATTAATAACAGAATATAAAGACAAGTACAAATAGTAAACACATGATAGCCAACAGAATGCTGCTTGCAGCAATTTTAAGTTTAATTTCTTCTTCTGTTTTACTGGCCCAAACAGATACGGTAACTACGCATAGTTTTACCTTAGAAGAATGTATACAATATGCTTATAAACATCAAACAGATGTTTTAAATGCTGATATAGACCAGAAAATTGCCGATGCTAAAGTAAAAGAAACCATTGGTATAGGTTTACCACAAATTAGTGGAAATGCAACGTTTCAGGATTTTTTGAAGATACCAACATCTTTGATACCCTCAGAAATCTTTGGTGGTACTCCAGGTACTTTTACTCCAGTACAATTTGGGGTTAAATATCAATCAAGTACAGGTATAGACGTTAGTCAGCTTTTATTTGATGGTAGTTACATCGTAGGTTTACAAGCCTCTAAAACTTTTAAAGAGTTGTCTCAGAGAGCTTTTACAAGAACCAAGATAGAAACCAATGTAGCAGTAAGAAAGGCTTATTACATGGTTTTGGTAAATAATGAGCAATTAGACTTGTTAAATGCAAATATTAGCCAATTAGAAGAGCAGTTAAAACAAACAAAAGCTTTAAATGAAAATGGTTTTGCAGAAAAAATTGATGTAGATAGGTTAAATGTATTGTATAATAACCTAATTACCGAAAGAGAAAACATAAAACGTTTATTAGCGCTAGGCAACCAAATGTTGAAGTTTCAAATTGGAATGCCAGTAGAACATACGCTTATAGTAGAGGGCAAAATTGCTGATGTTAACTTAGCTGATACAGAAGAAGTAGTATTAGATACTACGGCTTATAAAAGCAGGATTGAGTATAGCCTAAGCCAAACTCAAATTAAGTTAAACGAGTTAGACCTAAAAAGATACAAATCTCAATACTTGCCTAGTTTAGCAGCTTTTGGTTCTGGTGCTTACCAATTTCAAAGCAACAATTTTAGCCAACTTTACGATAATAGATTCCCAACGGTAGTGGTAGGTTTACAATTAAATGTACCTATTTTTAGTGGTTTCCAAAAAGCAAACCGGGTAGCACAGGCAAAACTTGCTCTACAAAAGTCAAATAATGATTTATTTCAGGTTAAAAACTACATCAATCTGGAGATTAAAAGTAGTGCAACCAATTTCAGAAATAGTATAGCTTCTTTAAACAACCAAAGAGCCAATCTAAACTTAGCTAACGAAATTTTAAGAGTTTCTAAAATTAAATACGAACAAGGTGTGGGGTCTAGTATAGAGGTTACACAAGCGCAAACATCATTAAAAGAAGCAGAAAATAACTATATCAATGCGTTGTATGATGCTTTAGTAAACAAAGTTAACTTAGATAAAGCAAGCGGTAAAATCAATGAATAATCAAAAAAATATAATCCATAATACAATGAGAAATTTTATATACCTAACCGTTATCGTGTTTTTAGCAGCTTGCGGAAGCGGCGATGATAATAAGAAAGCACAGCTAGATAAGCTTAAAAAAGAACAAGCAGAAATAAATGCTAAAATAGTAAAGCTTGAAGCCGAACTAGGCTCTAATCAAGACACTTTAGCTAAAGATGTTAATGTTTACGAAGTTAAATCATCAACCTTTAAAAACTATATAGAAATACAAGGTAGGGTAGATGCCGAAGAAAACGTACAAGTTAACCCTGAGGCTGCTGGTGTGCTTACCAAAATATTTGTAAATATTGGTCAAAACGTATCTAAAGGACAAGTTATAGCTCAGATAGATGATGCTGTTCTTCGTCAGAGTATGGCGCAGTTACAAACACAGTTAGATTTAGCAACCAATTTATACAACCGTCAAAAAAATCTTTGGGACCAGAAAATTGGTACCGAAGTACAGTTCCTAAATGCTAAAACCCAAAAAGAAGGTTTAGAAAAGCAAATGGCGGTTTTAAGACAACAAGCAGCTATGTACAAAGTAAAATCGCCAATTAATGGTACCATAGACCAATTAGATTGGAAAATTGGCATGGCTGTACAACCAGGCGCACCAGGTGTAAGAATTGTAAATGCTAATGATTTAAAAGCAAAAGCATTGTTATCAGAGACTTACGCTTCAAGAATAGATAAAGGTGATGAAGTAGAAATCATCATTCCTGATGCTAAAGATTCTTTAACCACCAAAATTTCTTTCACTTCTAAAGTGATAGATCCAGCCTCAAGAAGCTTTAGTGTAGAGGTAAATTTGCCAAGCAAAAAAATCTATCGCCCTAACATGCTAGCAGTTTTAAGAATTGTTGATTACGAAAAAGCAAATGCTTTAACCGTACCCATCAAAGCAGTACAAAAATCAGAAGCAGGAGATTATTTACTAGTTGCTGATAACGGAAAGGCAAAACGTGTAGCCGTTAAAATAGGTAATGTTTATAACGGTATGGCAGAAGTGTTAAGTGGTTTAAATACTGGTGATAAAGTTATCACAATAGGCTTTAACAACCTTAACGAAGGTGATTTAGTTAAGTTTTAATCGTACCATAAATAAGATGTTTTTACCTGTTTATAAAACAGGGTTGATTAAATAAACAACAATGAAAGACGTACAAAAAGAATTTAAACCCGCCAGTTGGGCAATAGATAACAAAACTGCTATCTATGTCCTTACGGTGATATTGTTAATAGCAGGTTACTTTGCTTATGTAAGCTTGCCTAAAGAAAACTTTCCGGAGATTTCTATACCTAAAATATTTGTAACCACTTTATATCCGGGTACTTCTCCAGAAAATATGGAGAATTTAGTAACCAAACAGCTAGAGAAGCAAATAAAATCTCAGCAAGGGCTAAAAAAAGTTACCTCAAATTCTTATCAGGATTTTTCTTTCATCACGGCAGAATTTAATGCTGATGTTGACATTAAAGATGCTAAACAAAGGATTAAAGATGCCGTAGATAAAGCCAAGCAAGATTTACCTACAGATTTACCAGATGATCCAGAGGTTTTAGATATTAATTTATCTGATTTGCCTATCATGTATCTCAACTTATCCGGAGATTATGATTTGAAAACATTAAAGCAATATGCTGATGACTTAAAAGATAGGATAGAGGCTTTACCAGAAATTTCAGGTGTTGATATTGTTGGTGCTTTAGACCCAGAAGTTCAAATCAATGTAGATATGAACAAAATGGCTGCCGCACAAATATCTTTTTCTGATATAGAAAGAGCTGTAGATTACGAAAACGTTTCAGCATCTGGTGGTACTGTTCCTATGGATGGTGTTAGACGTACCTTAAACATTAAAAAAGAATTTGGTTCTGCCGAGGAGATTGCCAATATCGTGGTTAAAAACCCGGTTGGCTCTTCTATTTATTTAAGAGACATTGCGCAAGTTGTAGATGGTTTTAAAGAGCAAGAATCTTTTGCTCGTTTATATGGTAAAAATGTAATCACACTAAACGTTAAAAAGCGTTCTGGCGAGAACTTAATTGAAGCATCAGATAAAATAGAGGCTGTTATTGCCGAGATGAAGGCAAAGCAATTTCCTAAAGGCTTAGAAATTGTTACTACCGGAGATCAATCAGACCAAACCCGTGTTACTTTACACGATTTAATTAATACCATCATCATTGGTTTTATTTTGGTTACTCTGATATTAATGTTCTTTATGGGGGTTACCAATGCGTTCTTCGTAGCTTTATCGGTACCATTATCTATGTGTGTAGCTTTCTTATTGATGCCTACCATAGGTTTTACCATGAACATGATTGTATTGTTCTCTTTCCTACTTGCCTTAGGTATAGTGGTGGATGATGCTGTGGTGGTTATCGAAAATACCCATCGAATTTTTGATAACGGAAAAGTTCCTATTAAACAAGCTGCAAAAATGGCTGCCGGCGAGGTATTCTTACCCGTATTCTCTGGTACCATGACAACCCTAGCACCATTTATTCCTTTAGCATTTTGGCCAGGTATTATAGGCGAGTTTATGTTCTTTTTACCTATAACACTCATCATCACTCTATTAGCTTCTTTGCTGGTAGCTTATATCATTAACCCAGTTTTTGCGGTTGATTTTATGACAGCTCATGAACATGATGATACCCATAAGCCAACTTTTGATAAACAAGTTCAAAAGGTGCTTAAATACTTTGCTGGTGCTGCTGTTTTAGCTTATATCATAGATTTTGGCTTTGGTAATATGGTAGTTGTATTAGCATTGTTTTACTTATTACAGCATTTTTATCTTAACAGGGTTATCTATAAATTCCAAAATCAAGTATGGCCAAGGTATCAAGATAAATATGCTAATTTCTTAAAATGGGCATTACACAGGCCTTATACTATTTTAGGAAGTACTTTAGGTTTATTGGTTTTTTCTATCATTTTCACCATGATTATGAAGCCTAAATTTGTGTTCTTCCCAGAGGCTGATCCTAACTTTACTTATGTATACATCAGTTTGCCAGTAGGTACAGACCAAGCTTATACCAACGAAGTAACCAAAAAAGTTGAAGCTAAAGTTACAGCTGTAGTAGATAGTATGGGAAAACAAAATGTTTCTTCTATCATCTCTAACGTAACTAAAGGTGTAACAGATCCTCAAGATGAAGATCAAGGCGATTATCCAAACCGTGGTAAGGTTACTGTAGCCTTTGTAGAGTTTGGTAAGCGTAGCGGCAAACCAACTACAGAATATATGACAGCCATAAGAGAAGCTGTAAAAGGTGTTCCTGGAGCAGAAATTTCTGTAACCCAAGAACAATCTGGTCCGCCAACAGCTAAACCTATCAGTATAGAAATTACGGGTGATGATTTAGACTCTTTGGTAGTAACATCAGAAAGATTAAAAAACTATTTAGTAGCCAAAAATATACCTGGGATTGAGGAGTTAAAATCAGACTTCCAAAACAATAAACCAGAAATTATTTTTGATATTGATAGAGAAAGAGCCAACCGTGAAGGTATTTCTACCGGACAAATTGCTTTGGATTTAAGAACCGCTCTTTACGGTAAAGAAGTTTCTAAATTCCGTGATTTGGATGAGGATTATGAAATTAACGTAAGAGCTCAGGAAGACCAACGTAATAGCTTAGAAGCTTTAAGAAACTTAAAAATCACTTATCGTGATATGGGTATGGGCGGTATGATTCGTCAAGTGCCAGTTTCTTCTTTTGCTGATATTGATTATGTAAACACTTACGGAGGTATCAAGCGTAAGCAACAAAAAAGAATCATTATTTTATCATCAAACGTATTGTCTGATTATAATGAGAACGAAGTTGTAGCTAATATCCAAAGAGAAATTAATCAATTTAATGCTCCTGATGGTGTATTGGTGAAAATGGCTGGTGCGCAAGAAGAGCAGGCAGAAACCGCAGCTTTCTTAGGTTTAGCTCTGGGTGTAGCTTTCTTCCTGATTCTAATTATCCTCGTGATTCAGTTTAACTCTATAGGTAAGCCAATCATCATTTTAAGTGAAATTCTGTTTAGTATCATTGGGGTATTGTTAGGTATTAGCTTATTTAAAATGGAAATGTCTATCGTGATGATGGGGGTAGGTATTGTGGCACTAGCAGGTATTGTGGTGCGTAACGGTATCTTATTGGTAGAATTTGCCGATTTAATGATAGAACAAGGAATGCAACCTTTCGAGGCTGTTTTAGAAGCGGGTAGAACTAGGATGACGCCTGTACTACTTACAGCAACTGCAACCATGTTAGGTTTGGTTCCTCTGGCAGTAGGCTTAAACTTAGATTTTGCTAAACTATTCTCAGAAGGTAATCCACATATTTACTTTGGTGGAGATAACGTAGCTTTCTGGGGCCCTCTATCATGGACCATGATATTTGGTTTAAGTTTCGCTACCTTCTTAACCTTAATTCTTGTACCTTCTATGTATTTGATTAGGATAAGAATAAAAGAAAGATTGTTTAAAAAGAAAACTCAAGAAGTTGAGGCATAAAAAAAGGGAGCGAAAGCTCCCTTTTTTGTTTTTAATCATCAGATAAATCTGTAATAGCTATTTTATTTCTTCTTCTACCGTACCGCAAGATAACATGGCCTCTCCGTAATAAGGGTTTTTAATTTCCTTCTCACTTGCCAGCCAAAAACCTCCTTTACCATCATTAGCCATAGGGCAATATTGCTTATATATGGTTCCACTGCTTACTTGAGTACGTATTTCTTTTAGAATATTCTCTGTAAAATCATTAAAAGCTAGTCTTTTATCAGCAATACTAGCAGCAGCATTAATTTTTCCTGCTTGTACCACTAAAGAATCATTAGTACTTTTTAAAATACCTTCTAAAGTAGCACTTGCTTGTTTTGCATCTTCCTCATTATTGGCAACTAAAGCATTTTTTAAGTTGATATAACCTTGGTAAATACTATCTGCTTTGCTGTCTTTAAATGTCGTCACTGGTACGCTGGCTTCTGCCGCTACTGCTGTAGAGTCTTTTGTTTCTGTACCAGATTGCTGATTGTTGCAGCCATAGCTAGCTATTAAAGCAGCACATAATACAGTTTGGATATAAATTTTCCTCATGGTGTATGATTATAAATTAATTTGCTAATTGTAGATAAACAAACGTTATTTCGTCATCTGATTAAGGATGACTTTTAACCCTTGTTTGAGCAGAGGGAACAAAGAAAAACCATTGTTGTTTTCTTTTTCTTCTTCATCAGCATCAAAGTTAATAAAGTCTTTAAAGGATTTTGATGAAGGCGTTTCTTTCTTGATTTCTTTAGCAGGTGTAGTTGTTGTGGTTTTCTTTACAACTGAAGAGTCTTTTTTGACAAGTATTAAAGAAGTGTTTTGGGTATTATGATTTTTTTGTTGATTGGTAAAAGGATGTATACCAGCCAGTACCGATGATACCAGAAGTACAATAACTGTTAATGAGATGAATATCCTTTTAGTAGAAAAAATCATATTCTCAAAAATAAAAATAATTATACAAACCACAATAGTTTATGATGTAAATTTTTACTAGCTATTCTAAATTTTTTTTGGCAATTATTTTCTTTAAAATAATTTGTAAAAGTACTTGTATTTTTAGCTAAATAATTTAGTAATTTTGTATAAAAACTAATTTATTTAGTTTTAAAAATAAAGAATTTAGATAAGATGGAAAGGCAAATCATACATATAGACTTAGATTCTTTTTTTGTTTCGGTAGAATGTCGTAGCAATCCACGTTTGTTAAACAGACCGGTGGCTATAGGCGGTTCCGGAGACCGTGGCGTAGTAGCTTCTTGTAGCTACGAGGCTAGAAAATACGGTGTACACTCGGCCATGCCCGGTAAACTAGCCAAACAGCTTTGCCCTGATTTGATTTTTATCCGCGGAGATTATGAAAGTTATAGCAAAGCATCTTTAGAAGTTACTCAAATTATAGATGAACAAGTTCCGGTTTTTGAGAAAACCTCTATCGACGAGTTTTATATAGATATGACGGGTATGGATAAGTTTTTCGGGACTTTAAAACACGCAACAGAACTGAGGGAAAAGGTAATACATGAAACCGGTTTGCCTATATCTTTTGGTTTATCAAAAAATAAAACAGTTTCTAAAGTAGCTACTGGTTTAGCTAAACCTAATGGTTATAAACATGTAGATTATGGTACCGAGCGCCCTTTTTTAGCTCCTCTTCCAGTCCAGAAAATTCCTATGATTGGCGATAAAACAGCAGAAAGCTTGCGTAGAATGGGTGTGCAAAAAGTACAAACTTTACAAGAAATGCCTTGTCGCTTGCTAGAATCTGCCTTTGGAAAATCGGGTATTATGATATGGGAAAAAGCAAATGGTATAGATTTAAGTCCTGTGGTGCCTTATACAGAGCGTAAATCCTTATCTAGCGAAAATACTTTTGAGCAAGATACCATGGATGTAGAAATGCTAGAAGCTTTACTGGTTTCTATGACAGAAGATTTATGTTCTAAAATGCGGAAAGAACATTTTTTGTGTGGATGCGTAGCTGTTAAAATACGATATTCTGATTTTAATACCCATACACAACAAATTAAGGTGCCTTATACTTCGGCAGATCACCTGCTTATTCCGCAAGTGAAAGAGCTTTTTAAGAAATTGTATAACCGCCGTATGCTCATCAGACTTATAGGTGTACGTTTTAGCAATTTAGTTCATGGACATCATCAAATTAATCTTTTTCAAGATAGCGAAGAGCAAATTCATCTTTATCAAGCTATGGATAAACTCAATAAAAGATTTGGTAGCAAAACCGTATTCAGGGCCATAGGCATCGGTATAGAAAATAGGAGTTTTAATCCGTTTAATGGGATGACATAAAAAGTCCGAAGACCGAAGACCGCCGTCCGAAGTCTAGGGTAGAAATAGTATAAAATGAGTTTGCTACTTCGTTCCTTATCACGATGAACTAACCATCCTAATGAACTAATGACTAATGATACTAACTCGCCACAGCTATCGGTACTAACCATCTAATGACCAATCACCCAACAAACTAGTGACTAATGATACTAACCACCTAACAAACTAATAACCTAACCATCTAATAACTAATCACCCAATAAACTAACCACCTAACAAACTAATAACCTAACCATCTAATAACTAACCACCTAAATGTACCTCCATTGTCAAACCTACTTTAGTTTTCTATACGGTACTATCAAACCACAGGATTTGGTACAACAAGCTAGGGCTATAAGCTTAGAGCGTTTGGTTGTAGCGGATATCAATAACACATCAGCTATTATAGAATGTGTTAGAGAGGCTAAAGGTAGTTTAGATATCATCCCCGGTATCGATTTTAGAAATAATGTACAGCAGCAATTCATCGGTATAGCCAAAAATGAAAAAGGTTTTGAAGAACTTAATCGTTTACTATCATCCTATCTAAAAGAAAAAAGTACTATTCCTGAGAGATGTCCTTACTTGAAGAATAGCTTTGTAGTTTATCCTTTTCATCCTGATAAGGTATTTACCGAGCTTCAAAACCACGAATTTATAGGGGTAAAACCTAACGATTTACATTATATAAATTTGCCACGATACCATAAAAACCGCCATAAAATGGTGTTGCTACACACGGTTTGTTTTAACGAAACTAAAGATTTGCAGCTATATAAATTATTACGTTGTATAGATGAGAACACCATTCTTTCTAAAATGCCAGAGCTAAGCACTAGCGGAAAAGAAGTTTTTTTAGATGAAATGGCTTTCGCCGATGCTTATCAAGATTACCCACAAATTTTAGCTCAAACAGCCCAATTGTTATATGCTTGTAAACCTGTAGATTTTAAACTGGGTCAACACAAAAATAAAGCCGTTTTAAGCTCGCATCTGCAATTTGAAGAAGCGCTAAATCTGGATTTTGAAAAGCTAAAAAAACTCACCTATGAAGGTGCAAAAGTTAGGTATAAAGACTTAACAGCCAAGATAGAAACTCGCATAAAAAAAGAGCTAAATCTCATCAAGCAGCAACGTTATGTATCTTATTTCTTAATTAACCATGAAATCATTTCTTTTGCCATTAGTCGTGGTTTTTACTATATAGGAAGGGGTAGTGGAGTTAACAGTATCGTAGCTTACTGTTTAAAAATAACTGATGTGGACCCCATTGAGCTTGATTTGTATTTCGAGCGTTTTATGAATGTGTATCGTAAAAATCCACCAGATTTTGATATTGATTTTTCTTGGCAGGATAGGGATGAAATTATCCAGTTTATATTTGATCAATACGGTACAGAACATACTTGTTTACAGGCAACTTACACTACTTTTCAGGTTAAATCTGCTATAAGAGAGCTTGGTAAAGTTTATGGTTTACCTCTTGCAGAAATAGAAGAAATATTAACTCGGTTAGAGCAACCAAATACCCTAGAGCCATTACACAAAGAAATTGTACATTTTGCTAAAGCACTTCATGAGTTTCCGCGTAATCTGAGTATACATGCTGGTGGAATTTTAATTTCTGAAAAGCCTATTTACTGTTATACAGCCACTTCGCATCCGCCCAAAGGTTTTCCTATAAGCCAGTTTGATATGTATAATGCCGAAGATTTAGGACTTTATAAGTTTGATATTTTAAGTCAGCGTGGTTTAGGACACATCAAAGACACCATCAGTATTGTGCAAGAAAATAGAGGAGTAGTTATTGATATCCATGATGTTCCTCGCTTCATGAAAGATAAAAAGATTATAGAACATCTGGAACGTGGTAATCTGATGGGATGTTTTTATGTAGAATCTCCAGCCATGCGGATGTTGCTGGCAAAGCTAGCTTGTAACGATTATCTCACGTTAGTAGCAGCAAGTTCTATCATTAGGCCAGGTGTGGCACAATCTGGTATGATGCGAGAATATGTTTTACGCCATCAAATGCCTGATAAGGGTGAATCTATCGCCCATCCAACGATGTGGGATTTGATGAAAGAGACTTATGGTATCATGGTTTATCAAGAAGATGTTATTAAAGTAGCACATGAATTTGCTCAACTAGATTTAGCAGAAGCGGATGTTTTACGAAGAGGTATGTCTGGTAAATACCGTTCTAGAAACGAGTTTTTGATGGTTAGAGATAAATACTTTAAAAATTGCCAACAACTAGGTTACGAGCCAGCTTTAGCAGCAGAAATATGGCGACAGATAGAGTCTTTTGCTGGTTATTCTTTTGCCAAAGGGCATTCGGCTTCTTTTGCGGTAGAAAGCTACCAAAGTATGTTTTTAAAGGCACATTTTCCTTTGGAGTTTATGGTAGGGGTTATCAATAATGCGGGTGGTTTTTACCAAACCGAGTTTTATGTACACGAAGCCCGTAAAGCTGGTGCCAAGGTAGAATTACCTTGTGTTAACCAAAGCCATTACCTTACTCATATCTCAAATACAACTATTTATTTAGGATTTAGACATATTGCAAACCTAGAAGACAGGGTGATAGAGAACATATTATACCAAAGACAGCAGGAACCCTACATCAGCTTGGCAAATTTTGTTGAACGTACAGCTATTAGTTTGGAACAAACCATCATACTTATCAGAATTGGAGCTTTTAGGTTTACCCAAAAAAGCAAGCAAGCCTTACTTTGGGAGGTACATTTTTTATTAAACAAACCCTTACAAGCTCCTATACAAGACACCTTATTTAAGCAACCTATAAATAGCGATTTTAACATGCCTCCATTACATTATGATGAACGTAATGATATGCTTGATGAGCTGGAAATTCTAGGTTTTACCATTCATCCACCTTTTAAATTGATTGATGAGCCCGATATTAAAAGTATAAAAGCAAAGGATATTCCTGAATATTTAAACCAAGAAGTACAAATTATTGGACATTTAGTAACTACCAAATATGCCCGTACCAAACACGGGGTAGTGATGTATTTTGGAACTTTTTTAGATGAAGATGGCAATTGGATAGATACTGTTTTATTTCCAGATGTGGCAGCCAAATATACTTTTAAAGGTAAAGGCTGTTATCTTCTTAAAGGAAAAGTAACTGCTGAGTTTAACTTTTACACTTTAGAAGTAAGTTACATGCGTAAACTCCATTGGTGGAATGCGAATGAAAGCAATAAAAAATTATATTGATGAAGAAATTTTAATACCTCATAATTTTAAGTAGGTTAATGCCATGTCAATAGCATTTTGTTGTATAAATCACCGTTAACTAATCAGATTTATTAATATATTTGATGCTTAATGAAGCTTTATTATCCTGAATTTCTTTTCGGATTATTATTAATTGCCATTCCGGTGATTATTCATCTTTTCAATTTTAGAAAGTTCAAAAAAGTTTATTTCTCTAATACTAGCTTTTTAAAGGATATACAGCAGCAAACATCATCTAGAAGAAATATAAAAGAACGCTTAATCTTATTAAGTAGGATTTTAGCAGTTACTTTCCTAGTATTAGCCTTCGCTAAGCCTTATATACCTCAAGGTGATGATATTAATAATCAGCAAAATCATTTGGTAAGTATTTACATAGATAACTCTTACTCTATGGAAACTGTAAACCAGGATGGAAGATTACTAGATGAAGCCAAACGCAAAGCCAGAGAAATTGTAACTACTTATGGTTTAAGTGATAAATTTCAATTGTTGAGTAATGATTTTAATGGTTCACAAAACCGATTATTAGATAGAGAAGCTTTTTTAGAAGCTTTAGATGCCATAGAAATTAGCGCAAGAGCCTATGATTATCAGCAAGTTTTAAATCAACAAGAACGATTTTTTAAGACCAACAACGGCTATCAAAAACACGCTTATCTGGTGTCTGATTTTCAGCAACAAGATAATCTCCAGTTACAAAAAGATAGCACAGCAAAATATCATCTCATTAAACTAAAAGCCAATAGCTTACCAAATGTTGCGGTAGATAGTGTTTGGTTTATTTCTCCTTTGCATCGTCCGCAAAGTAAAGAGCAATTGGTAGTAAGGGTAAAAAATTATTCTGATAAAAGCCTGGCAGATATATCGCTTACTTTAAAAATCAATAACCAAATAAAAGCTATTGGCAAAGTAGCTATAGCACCAAGAGAAAGCAGTTTAGATACCCTTACTTTTTCTGGTTTAAATACCGGCTGGCAAAAAGGAGAGTTGAGGGTTAAAGATTATCCAATGGTTTTTGATGATGCTTTATTTTTTGCTTTTCAGGTTAAAAAAGACCTCCCTATAACCATCATCAATTCAACTATAGAAGCTAATGCTATCTCATCAGCTTTTGATACGGATAGCTTTTTCAAAGTGCAAAGCATCGGCGAAAGCCAAATAAATTATAGCGATTTAAAACAGCAACATTTAATTGTACTGCATAATTTAAAGCGTATTTCTGAGGGCTTAAGTCAGCAATTGACAGCTTATATTAAAAATGGTGGTAATTTAAGTGTTTTCTTGCCTCTAGCGGCTGATTTACCTTCTTACATCAATTTCCTAAAAGCAGCTGGTACAAACTACCCCATCCGTTACCAAAAAGATAGCGTAATGGCTGCCAATTTAAATTTAAAGCATCCTGTTTTTGAAAACGTTTTTGAAAACATCCCTCAGCAAATAGATTTACCTAAAACATCTGGCTATTACCAGTTAAGTAATGTTACCAAAACCAATAAGCAAAATTTAATGGAGGTTGATGCTGCTTTACCTCTTTTGCAGGCTTATCAGGTAGGGAAGGGTAATCTTTATTTAAGTGCCATACCGCTAGAACCGCAGATTTCTAATTTTACTAACCATGGTTTGTTTTTGCCGCTTTTATTTAAAATGGCTTTGCTAAAAAGGCAAGAGCAAACCCTGTTTTATACTTTAGGGATGCAAGAAACAGCGTTAATAGATAATGTTGATTTAGCCGCTAGTGAAGTTTTAACATTAAAATCGGTACAACAAGAAATTATACCCGAACTTAGAAATACAAGTTTAGGAACGGTTATTTTTTTTGCCGACCAAGTTAAAGAACAAGGTTTTTATGAACTTTACAAACAAGATAAACAAGTGGCTGTACTGGCCTTTAACCAAAGTAGAAAAGAGTCTGATTTAAGCTATGCCAGTGATGCTGATTTGAATAATAGTTTTGGAAAAAATACCGAAATTATTGAAGCTGGTACATCATCCATAGCTAATCAGATAAAAGAAGTGAAATTAGGTGCTTCTTTATGGAAACTTTGTATAATTTTGATTTTGATATTTTTGGCTATTGAGATGCTTCTTGTTAGGTATTTCAATATCCAGGCAAATAAAACTGCAATAAATTAATCATGAATATCCTTATAAAATCTTGTACGCTTGTAAGTCCTGCCTCTCCACATCATTTAAAAGTCGTAGATGTACTGATAGAAAATGGTATCATCAGTAAAATAGCTACTGATATTAACCCAATTGATATTAAAACTATTGATGCAAAAGGGAAATACTTATCGGTAGGTTTTTTTGACTTGAATGCTAATTTAGGAGAGTTAGGATTAGAAAATAAGGAAGATTTTATAAGCGGTAGTGCAGCAGCAGCTGCCGGTGGATATACAGGGGTTGGCGTTATGCCTAATACACAGCCGCCTGTAGATGCTAAAGCTCAGGTAGAATATTTAAAAAACAGAGCTAAAGGATTATTGGTTGATATTTATCCTTATGGTACTATTTCGCAAAAGAAAGAAGGCAAAGACCTTGCAGAAATGTACGATATGACCCAGTCTGGCGCTGTAGCTTTTACAGATGGTACAGCACCTGTACAAGACGCTGGTTTAATGGAAAGAGCCTTATTATATGCTAAAGGTTTTGATGCTTTGGTAATTTCTTATCCCGAAGATAGCGCTATAGCCGGAAAAGCTAAAATGAATGAAGGCGAAATGAGTACCTATTTAGGGATGAAAGGTATTCCTAACATTGCCGAAGAATTAATGATTGTAAGAGACTTATATTTAGCAGAATATACCCAATCTAAAATACATTTTACCAGTATTTCTACCGCACACAGCGTTGAACTTATTAAAGCTGCCAAAGCCAAAGGTTTACAAGTTACCTGCGATGTTACAGCCCACCATTTAGTTTTAACAGAACAAGCTTTACATGATTTTGATACCCATTATAAAGTAAAACCTCCTTTAAGAACAAATGCTGATGTTGAAGCTTTAACTGCTGGTATAAAAGACGGCACTATTGATGCTGTTGTTTCTCAGCACACGCCACACGAGATAGAGTTTAAAGAAGTAGAGTTTGAAACCGCTGCTTACGGCATCACAGGTTTGCAAACAGTTTTGCCATTACTATTTAAAGCGGGTTTAAAAGCACAAGAAATTGTAGAAAAATTAGCAATTAGTCCAAGAAATATCTTGGGTTTACCACAGCCAGAAGTTAAAGAAGGCGTACAAGCCAATTTAACCTTGTTTGATGAGAGCGAGTGGGATTATACAACTGAAAATAATTACTCAAAATCTAAAAACTCGCCTTTTATAGGAGAAAAATTAAAAGGAAAAGTTTGGTTAACCATTAATAATCATCAGCTTTACGAAGCTAAATAAAATAAAAAGCTTATGGACACAAAAGTAAAAGCAGCATTAGAGAGCCTTTTCAACACATTTTCTGCATTAGAAGGTGTATCTGCTCAACAAGAACTAAAGAAGTTAAATACCATATTTGGTTCCGATCAGCATTTTATGGATAAACTGTCTGCTATGGATGAAGTTTTTGATACTTCAACAGCTTTAGATCCGGTAAGAGAGCTAACTTTTGATTTGTTGTTAATCAACTTTTTTGCAGAAGACGCTAAAAAATTAGATGAAGATTATCTAGAATCTCCAGAATGGGAGAAAATAGAGGAAGAAACTATTGATAGAGGTACCGAGCTTTTAAATCTTTTATTATATCTAAAAGAGTGTGATGATGAAGATATTAACCCTTCTTTAGATGACTATTTAAAAGAGTTTTTGTTGGTTGATGAGGATGAGTTTCAAGACGAGCACCGTATTTATGAAGATGTCATAGCCAACCAAGTATTAATGGAAAGCTCGCTTCAAGAAATTGCCAGAATATCTAAAAAGCTTTCTCCAGATTCAGAAATTAGAGAATTGTTTTTCCCTCTGATGGCATTTTTCTTCAATATCAATCCTGATGCACAGTATTTAAAAGAGTTTAAAGCTTTAAGTGAAGACCCGGCTTTTGATGCTGCTGTTTTAGATTTAATTGTAAACTATAATCAAGCATAAGCATGAAAGAATTAGAAGTTAGACCAACCAAAACAGCTAGTTACTGGGCTTTATTAGCCTTTGTCATGATTGTTATCTTAACTTATGTGTTTTACTTTGCAGACGTTGATCAAAAATCGGCATTAAACTATATCACTTATATTCCTTTTATAGCTTGCTTGGGTTTAGCTATTAAAAATCATAAAGAAAAAGAATTAGACGGCTATATCTCTTTTGGTAGGGCATTTAATACAGGCTTCAGATTTAGCTCTTTACTTTCTTTAATGATGGGTTTATTTATGATGGTTTATTTAAAATGGTTAAATCCTGATGTTTTAGAATTGGGTTTGGTTGAAGCAGAAAACCAGATGTTAGACCAAGGTCAATCATCAAAGCAAATAGATGCCGCCATGAGTATAGCTAGAAGTTGGGGACCTTACCTAGCTGCTGTAACAACAGCTATTATGTACACTTTAACCGGGGCGGCTTTAAGTTTGGTATTTGCAGCTATCTTTAAAAAAGAAGCGCCCATGTTTGAAGAAAGCGAAAGTGAAGCATAAATATTCATTATCAATATAAATCATCAATAAAATAGGTTGGCTGCCAAATAAAGCTCATGTTAAGAAATGGATATTTCAGTTGTAATACCCTTATATAATGAAGTAGAATCATTACCAGAACTTACCCAATGGATAAGACAAGTAATGCAAAAGAACGCATACAGTTATGAAATTATCTTAATTGATGATGGTAGTAATGATGGTTCTTGGGAAAAGATAGAGGAATTACAACAGCAACATGAACAATTAAAAGCCATTAAATTCAGAAGAAATTACGGTAAATCTGCTGCTTTAAATGTTGGCTTTAATGCTGTAAAGGGAGATGTTGTCATCACTATGGATGCTGATTTACAAGACTCGCCAGATGAAATTCCGGTACTTTACCGTCGTATAAAAGAAGAAAAGCTAGATTTGATATCCGGTTGGAAGAAAAAGCGTTACGATCCGCTAAGTAAAACTATCCCAACTAAATTATTTAACGCTGCTACCAGAAGCATGTCTGGTATTCACAATCTTCACGATTTTAATTGCGGATTAAAAGCTTACCGCAAAGAAGTGGTTAAAAATATCGAGGTTTACGGCGAAATGCATCGTTATATTCCTGTAATTGCAAAATGGGCAGGTTTTAATAAGATAGAAGAACAAGTTGTAGAGCATAGAGCCAGAAAATACGGAACTACAAAATTTGGTTTCAGCAGGTTTATCAACGGTTTTCTAGACTTATTATCAATCTTCTTTGTAGGTAAATTTGGTAAAAGACCCATGCACTTTTTTGGTACTATGGGGGTATTAAGTTTCTTTTTCGGAACCATTATGGCTTTATGGATTATAGGCGAAAAGCTTTACCATATTGCTATGCACACTCCTTATCAAAGAGAAGTAACGGAGCAACCCATGTTTTATATCGCATTGGTTGCAGTAGTAGTAGGGGCACAGTTATTTTTAACAGGCTTTGTTGCCGAGTTAGTTTCAAGAAGCTCAGCAAACAGAAACCAGTATCAAATAGAAAAAGAAATATAGTTTTTGGTTCATTCTCATGATGTTATCAAAAGATCTGGATTAACTCATTAACCTCTTCATCTTAAATGTTTTTTTCCATTATTATTCCATTATACAACAGGCCACAAGAGATTAAAGAACTGCTAGAAAGTTTAACGCAGCAAACTTATACTTCTTTTGAGGTTTTGGTGGTAGAAGATGGCTCTAAGCATGATGCTAAGGCTATTATAGAGAGCTTTAAGAATCAGTTAGACATCCATTATTTTTATAAAGAAAATGCCGGACAAGGCTTTGCTCGTAATTATGGTTTTGAAAGATCTAAAGGTGATTATTTTATTTTTTTTGATTCTGATTGTATCATCCCCCACAATTATTTAGAGCTTTTAAGAGACCATTTCTACCAAGAATATTTAGATGCTTACGGTGGTCCGGATGAAGCACATTCTTCTTTTACAGCTGTACAAAAGGCTATTAGCTACGGCATGACATCCTTTTTAACTACCGGAGGGATTAGAAGCAAGCAAAAAAATGCAGGAGGTAAGTTCCATCCAAGAAGCTTTAATATGGGTATTTCCAGAGAAGTTTGGGAAAAAACAGGAGGTTTTAAATTAACCCGTATGGGAGAAGATATGGATTTATCTATCCGTATACATCAAATGGGTTTTAAAATAGGTTTGGTGCCAGAAGCTAAAGTATACCACAAAAGAAGAACAAGTTTTAAACAATTTTGGAAACAAATCCACTCATTTGGTCGCACTCGGGTAGATTTGTTTTTACGCTATCCTGATACCCTAAAAGCGGTTCATTTGCTACCTGTAGCATTTACAGCTTTCTTAATTTTAGTCTTCATGCTTAACCTTTTTTCTATAGGCTTGGCTATTTTAGGTAATTTATTACTACTGGCTTACATAATGTTGATATTTTTTGATTCTTTGTTTAAAAATAAGTCATTAAATGTTGCATTTTTGAGCATTATTGCGTCTTTCATACAGCTAACAGCTTATGGCTTTGGTTTTGTGCAAGATTATTGCAAACGTGTAATATTAAAGCAAGACATTAACAATCAATATTAGTTTATACCTTAAATCTTAAATGGAGAAATCTTTTTCAGTAATAGAAGTTTTAGAAACCTCATGGGAAATCACCAAGAAGAATTTTTTAGTGATTATTGGCTATTCTGTAACAGCTTTTATTATACTGGCTTTAATGCAATTTACCTCTATGTTTTTAATTGGTAGCGGGGGTTTTCTTAGCTTTATTATTCTTTTCTTGGTATTGATTTTAAATAGCATGGCAACATTAGGTTTTTATAAACTTACTTTCCATCTTATCGATAAAGAAAATGAAGACATTGAAATAAAGTCAGTCATCCCAACCTGGAAAAATATTTCTAGTTTTATTACTTTAACCTTGTTTTTAGGGTTCATTGTAGCCACTTTTAACCTCATTTATCAAAAGTTACTTACGCTGGATACTTTTAGCAAATTTATAGACCAATTAAAAGTAACCCCCATAGCATTAGAACTTTTAGCCGTAATTGCCTTTGTTTTATTGATGATGGTAACCATGCGCTTTATGTTTTTTCCTTGTTTTATTGTTGATGATGATTCTAATTCTATAGAGTCTTTAAGACAAAGTAGGGCACTTACTCAGGATAATTTATTGAGGATAGTAACCGTTTTACTCATCGTAGTTGGTTTTATAATACTAGGCTTTTTGGCATTAGGAGTAGGTATTATTGTAACTTATCCGTTTACAAATGTGATATTGGTTGTAACATATCGTAAATTGGTAAACTCTTATGTACAAGAGCATGATGGCCAATTACCATCTGCCGAATAAACAACACTATGGGATTAAAAGCAGCGTTAAGTAAACCATTTGCAGCCTGGGCAGTGCGGGGCATAAATAAGTGGAAGTTTAATGCAGTAGCCGCTCAAGAAAAAGTATTAGCTAATTTAATTAATACCGCAAAAGATACCGTTTTTGGTAAGGATCACCAGTTTCAGGATATAAAAAATTATCAGGATTTTAAAAAATACGTTCCCGTTAGGGACTATGAAGATTTAAAGCCTTATGTAGAGCGTGTAGTTAAAGGAGAAGCTGATATTTTATGGAAAGGAAAACCGCTTTATTTCGCTAAAACATCTGGAACTACTTCGGGTGTTAAATATATACCGCTTTCTAAAGAGTCTATGCCAGAGCATATTAAAGCCGCCAGAAATGCTTTATTATGTTACATCCACGAAACCGGAGACGCTAGTTTTGTAGATGGTAAAATGATATTCTTACAAGGCAGTCCGGAAATGGATAAAAAAGCTGGAATTTCTTTCGGAAGACTTTCTGGCATTGTAGCACATCATGTTCCGCAGTATTTGCAAAAAAATAGGTTGCCAAGTTATCAGGTAAATTGTATTGCCGATTGGGAAGAAAAAGTAGACGCTATTGTAGAAGAAACTTTTCATGAAGATATGCGATTGATATCCGGTATACCACCTTGGTGTCAAATGTATTTTGATCGTTTATCGGCGAAAGCAAATGGTAAAAAGATAAAAGACATCTTTAAAAACTTCAATTTATTTGTTTACGGAGGGGTTAATTTTGAGCCTTACCGAGCAAGAATTGAAGAAAGTATAGGGAAAAAGATTGCTACCATAGAAACTTACCCAGCTTCAGAAGGTTTTATCGCTTTTCAGGACTCTCAGAAAGATAAAGGTTTATTACTTTTGGCGGATGCAGGTATATTTTACGAATTTATCCCTACGGATGAATACTTTAATGAAAAGCCAACTCGCTTAAGCTTAGTTGATGTAGAACTTAATAAAAATTATGCTTTAGTTATGAGTACCAATGCTGGTTTGTGGGGATATGCCATTGGCGATACGGTGAAGTTTATTTCTAAAAATCCATATAAAATCTTGGTAACAGGAAGAATAAAGCATTATATTTCTGCTTTTGGCGAGCATGTGATAGGCGAGGAGGTAGAACATGCTTTGCTTCATGTAGCCAAAGAAGAAGGTTTAGAAATCACTGAGTTTACGGTTGCCCCACAGGTAAATCCGCCAGCGGGAGAGCTGCCTTACCACGAGTGGTTTGTAGAATTTGCAAAACAACCTACAGATTTAGCTGTTTTTAGTGCCAAAGTAGATGAACAATTACAGTTGAAAAATATTTATTACAAAGATTTGATTCAAGGTAAGGTATTACAGCCTTTAATCATCAGACCGTTGCAAGCAGAAGCTTTTGTTAATTTCATGCGGGCAGAAGGTAAACTAGGTGGGCAAAATAAAGTGCCTCGTTTGGCAAACGATAGAGCTTTGGCAGATAAACTTGTTCCTTATCAATTATCATAACAAAAATTGACAAATACATTTTCAAATAAAATTAAACATATAGCCATTTTAGGCTCTACCGGAAGCATCGGTACACAAGCTTTAGATGTTATCAAGGCTAACCCAAGTTTGTTTAAAGCAGAGGTATTAACAGCTCAGTCTAATGTTGCTTTATTGGTTTCACAAGCTTTACAATTTCAACCTCAGTTGGTGGTTATTGCCGATGAAAGCAAATATCAGGAAGTAAAACAAGCTTTAGCACACACAAATATTGAAGTTAAGGCTGGGTATGAAGCTTTATGCGAAGCCGTAGTTTTACCCCAGTTGGATTTAGTTTTAACTGCTTTAGTTGGCTTTGCAGGTTTAAAACCTACTATTGCAGCTATCAAAGCTAAAAAGGATATCGCTTTAGCTAATAAAGAAACTATGGTAGTTGCTGGCGATTTGGTAACCACTTTGGCAAAAGAAAATGATGTTAAAATTTTACCTGTAGACTCAGAGCATTCGGCTATTTTTCAATGTTTGGTAGGCGAACAAGCACCTATAGAGAAAATATATCTTACCGCATCTGGTGGTCCGTTTAGAGGTAAAACCAAATCAGAATTAGCTCAGGTAAGTTTTAAAGAAGCTTTAAAGCACCCTAATTGGGTTATGGGTGCAAAAATCACTATAGATTCTGCGTCTCTAATGAATAAAGGTTTGGAAGTAATTGAAGCAAAATGGCTATTCAATTTAGCCGTAGAGCAAATAGATGTTATAGTACATCCGCAATCTATCATCCATTCTATTGTTCAATTTCAGGATGGCTCTATGAAAGCACAAATGGGGTTGCCAGATATGAAATTACCTATTCAGTACGCATTTACACATCCCGATAGGATTGTAAGTGATTTTCCACGTTTCAATTTTCTAGATTATCCTCAACTTAGTTTTGAGCAAGCCGATACCCAAACTTTTAGAAATTTGGCTTTAGCTTATGATGCTTTAAGAAAAGGTGGAAATATGTCTTGTATAATCAATGCAGCTAATGAAGTAGTGGTTGCGGCATTTTTGAAAGAACGTATTGGATTTTTACAAATGAGTGATGTCATAGAACGTTGTATGGATAGGGTAAGCTTTGTAGAAAACCCTATATTAGACGATTACTTTGAAACAGATAAGCAAACAAGAATATTTGCAGAAGAGTTGATATAAATAAAAATAGAAAAGAAAATTAGATGGATGTTTTAGTTATGATTGGCCAGCTATTGCTGGGATTATCAATTTTAATAGTTTTACACGAGTTGGGGCATTTTTGGGCTGCAAGAGCATTTGGAATTAAAGTAGAGAAATTTTATTTGTTTTTTGATGCTTGGGGCGTAAAATTATTTAGCGTTAAATACAAAGATGTAGAATATGGTATAGGTTGGTTGCCTTTAGGCGGATATGTAAAAATAGCAGGTATGATAGACGAATCTATGGATACAGAAGCTATGGCAGCACCGGTGCAACCTTGGGAGTTTAGGGCTAAACCAGCTTGGCAGCGTCTAATTGTGATGCTTGGTGGTGTTACAGTAAACGTTATTTTAGGTATTCTGATTTTCTGGATGTTGACTTTTACTTATGGCGAAACTTACATCCCTAACAAGGAAATTAGAAATGGTATAGCGCCTGGTATTATTGGTAAAGAAATAGGCTTGCAAACCGGAGACAAGGTTGTTGCTATCAACGGCAAAGAAATTGTAAAATTTAGCGAGTTAAGCAGTTCTGAGGTTTTGATGGGGAACGCTACTATTACTGTCATCAGAGATGGTAAAGAGCAAAATTTAGTAGTACCTGCAACCATATTAAATACTGTTGCAGATTATGGTGTGGATGAATTTGTTGCACCAAGATTAAAATTTGCGGTAGACTCTGTTGTTGAGGGTAGCAATGCCGCTAAAGCAGGAATTAAAAAAGGCGATTTAATTTATGCTGTTAATGGTCAGCAAACTTTGTTTTTTGATGAATTACAAACAGCTTTAAAAGATAATAAAGGTAAAACAGTAACTGCAGGAATAAGAAGAGGAGCAGATACACTTTCTCTACCAGTTTTAGTAAGTGCTGAGGGTACGATAGGTTTTGCTCCTAAAATTGAAGATTTAAAATTAGAAACTCAAAAATATGGCTTCTTTGAAGCACTTCCGGTTGGCGCTGCTAAAGCTTGGGGAAGTTTAACAGATAATGCAAAAGGTTTAGGTAAGGTAGTTAAAGGTGAAGTTAAAGCTAATAAAGCTTTTTCTGGTCCCGTAGAAATTGCCCGTAAACTATATGGTGGCACTTGGGATTGGGTAAAATTCTGGGGTATTACAGGTTTACTTTCTATGGCATTGGCTTTAATGAACTTATTACCCATACCAGCTTTAGATGGCGGACATGCAGTTTTCTTATTGATAGAAATGATTAAAGGCAAACCATTGAGCGATAAGTTTATGGAACGAGCACAAATTGTAGGTTTTGTTTTATTAGCTACTTTAATGGTTTTTGTTTTAGGTAACGATATTTTTAAAGCATTCACAAGATAGGCTAAAAGCATAAGACTTAAAGCGGAATGTCTGATGTAATTGCAAGAATGTTGTTTATCTTTTTACTTTTGAATTTTACTTTAAAAGAATGAATTACTTTGAGTTCTATCAGATACCAGTTTCTTTTCATCCTGATGCAGATTCGGTGAAAAAGAAGTTTTATGCTTTAAGCAAAGAATATCATCCGGATTTTTATGTAAATGAGTCTGAGGAGAAACAGCAAGAAATCTTAGATTTATCTACATTAAACAATAAAGCCTATCAGATATTATCTCATGAGCAGAAGCGATTAAACTATGTATTAGAATTATTTGGAGCTTTAGAAGAAGGAGAGAAGTATGCTTTGCCTCAGGATTTTCTAATGGAAATGATGGAAGTAAATGAGGCTTTGATGGAGTTAGAATTTGATGAAGACTATACTAAAGTAGAACAATTAAAAACACAAGTAGCAGTAATAGAAGATAGTTTAGATACAACATTAGCATCACTTACCCATCAATTTGATGAGCAAGGAGCAGAGGAAAAAAAAGCTTTGTTGCTGCAAATCAAAGACATCTATTACAGAAAAAAATATTTGTTGCGAATACGGGAATCAATTAATAGATTTGCAACCCAATCTTAATGATGGAAATGCCAAACAAGCCCAGATGGCGGAATTGGTAGACGCGTTGGTCTCAAACACCAATATCTTCGGATGTGCCGGTTCGACCCCGGCTCTGGGTACTTTTTAAATGTAAAACCGTACTAGAGCATGCTCTAGTGCGGTTTTTTGTTTTCAAATTGTTTTCAAAAGCTTTATTTAATTCACTTTTAGTCGGTTTGTTTTCAAATCGTAGGAGGGTTTTTATGCAAAATATTTCGTGTAACATTAGATTTTTTGGACACGATTATTTTTTAGGTATGTACAATCCTAGTCGTTTAAGCAGTTTTATTACTTCTGATTTCGTGATTGTACTTTCTTCGCTTTTAGGAAATATAGTAATCATATTTATAATAGTCGAATTTTTGGATTCGTCAACTGTATAGGTTATTACTCTATAACCACTACTTTTTCCTTTTCCTTCTCCAGGTATGCGTATTTTATAGATATTAGAACCCGTAGTTTACACCTAAATAAGGGTTTATAATTAAATCTTTTTCGAGTTGAATTAGAGTATTAGAAAGGGAAGCATACTTTTTAAGTAGTCGTTTAGCATTCTGGTTAAATAAAGGTGAAAAAAGCACCTTATTTGCCATTTAAAACTTCGCTGAGTGTGTACATTTTTCCTTTTCCTTCTTTATATTCTATCACTTGTTTTAACCCTTTCTCTATCTCCTTTAAAAGCTTAGACGGCTTTTTTTCAGCTTTAGAAGGAACAATAACACCATTAACCTCTTTAAGAAGTTTTTTAAACCTATTCGCCTCTGTATCTGGTATCATTATAGTTAAAGTAGTCATAGCTTTATGTGTTTTTACAAATATAAGCAATAATTTATTTTTTTATAAGGTCAACTACATTGGTAAATATTCTATTTTATGAGATATAAAGCTTCAATATTTCACAAAATTTATCATATTAAATTCTAATTATATTCTATCAAAATATCATTTTAAGGGGTAGAATTTATGTTACAATACATAAAAAATTATTTTTAAGTCAAAACCAAACCAGAAAGAGTTCTTAAACATGCTTTAAACAATGACATAACCATTAAAGCAAATAGTTACGAAAGTCAAGATATCAAAATTCATAAAAAGGTACAGGTAGGTATGGCTTTATTAGATGTGGCTACAGGCGGTATCTAGTTATTGGTAAATTTTATTACCGGAAACATTTACACCGCCACACCAGACAGGGTAAAATACGAACTATAAAAGAAGGCAGAAGTAGCTGTTAAACAGTAATATGTTTTCAAAAATAATTACTTTATAACTAATTGATTTACAATAATATTTATATTTCGGCTCTGGGTACTTTTAAAATGTAAAACCACACTAGAGCATATTCTAGTGCGGTTTTTTGCTTTCAAATTGTTTTCAAAAGCTTGATTCTTCTTTTCATTTTAAGGGGTCCTTTATTTCCTAATACCAATTAGCTGGTTGTTTAGGCATTACAGCTTAGTCACAAAGCAGATTAAGAGTAAGATGTTAGATAAAAGTGAAAAGTAAATCATTTCTTATCTTAAGAGAACGATTTTAAGGCTACAACCCATCTAACTTTGCAGTATGGTTTAACATAAATTAAAATTTAATGAATTCAGAAAAATTAACGAATAACGAACTAGAAGACATCAAACCCAATTTGAAGCTGAAACTTGCATCACTATGGGCAAGTTTGATGTTTATAATTATCTATCTCGATTATTTCCACTTATATATGCCTGGTTCTCTAAAAGATATGATAGCAGGGAGGGTATTTATATTTGATATTACTCAAGGGTTTCTATTAGCAGCACTCGCCATGGTGTTAACTCCAACACTGATGATTTTTCTTTCTGTTGCCCTACCAGCTAAAGTAAATCGATGGGCTAATATTGTTACTGCCGGTATTAATATTCCATTAATATTGTTTAATCTGGCAGGAGAGGCCTGGATTCACATGGTGGTTGGTGCTGTTATACAAGTCATTCTACTTTGTCTGATTATCCGTTATGCGTGGAAATGGCCTTGTATGTAAACTCCCTATTTTACTACATATCTAAAGCAGACTTTATTTTAATTTATTTATTGCATATTCTTTTGTTTACTTCATATCTCCTAAAACAGCACAGCCGGAATTTTTTTCCGGCTGTGCTGTTTTAATTTACTGGGATTATGATTTCCCGGAGTTGATAAAAACAAATTGTTTATCAAATACATCAAGCTTTATTTCGCTGTCTTTGCTTACAGTGCCTGCAAGTATTTGTTTTGAAAGCTCATTCAGGATTTTCTTTTGAATAACGCGTTTCAAAGGTCTGGCTCCAAACTGAGGATCGTAACCCAACTGAGAAAGCCAGTCTAAAGCATCTTCTGATGCAGAAATTTGTATCCCCATTTCTGATAACATTTTTTGCAAGGCAACAAATTGTAATTTTACAATTTCTTTAATTTCATCTCTATGAAGTGGGGTAAACATAATCACCTCGTCAATTCTGTTTAAAAACTCTGGCCTGATAGATTTTTTAAGAATTTCAAAGACCTCACTTTTTGTTTTGGCAATAATCTCATCTCTGTTTAATTCATTCAGGAGTTCAAAATTTTCTTGTATCACGTGAGAACCTATGTTAGAGGTCATAATGATGATGGTATTTTTAAAATTTACCAGCCTACCTTTATTATCGGTTAATCTTCCATCATCTAAAACCTGTAAAAGAATATTAAAAACATCGGGATGGGCTTTTTCTATTTCATCAAGCAAGATTACAGCGTATGGTTTTCTTCTTACGGCTTCTGTTAATTGTCCGCCTTCATCATAACCAACATATCCCGGAGGGGCACCAATTAATCTGGAAACGGCATGCCTTTCTTGATACTCGCTCATATCAATTCTCACCATCGCTTGGTCATCATTAAATAAAAACTCGGCTAAAGCTTTGGCAAGCTCTGTTTTACCCACACCAGTTGTACCTAAGAATATAAAGGAGCCTATAGGCTTTTTCTGGTCACTTAAACCCGCCCTTGATCTTCTTATAGCATCAGAAATAGCTTCAATAGCTTCTTGTTGTCCGGCTACACGTTTGTGTAATTCTTCTTCTAGGCGTAAAAGTTTTTCTCTTTCGCTTGAAACAAGTTTGGTTACAGGTATACCTGTCCAACGGGCTACAACACCTGCAACATCATCAGCAGTTACTTCTTCCTTTAACATTCTACTATCAGCAGTTTTGCCAGCTAATTCCTGTTTTAGTTTTTCAACCTGATCCTGTGCTTCTTTAATTCTACCGTATCTTATTTCTGCTACTTTACCATAATCGCCTGCTCTTTCTGCCTGTTCTGCTTCCAGTTTAAAATTTTCTATATTTTGCAGATTATTGTTAATAGCATCAACTAAATCCTTTTCTCCCTGCCATTTAGCTTTAAGTTCGTCTCTCTCGGCACTTAGATTGCTAATTTCTTGTGTCAGGTCTTTTACTTTAACATCATCATTTTCTCTTTTAATGGCTTCTCTTTCTATTTCTAACTGCATAATTTTGCGATCTAGCTCATCAACCGCTTCTGGTACAGAATCCATCTCTAACCTCAATTTTGATGCAGCTTCGTCCATCAAATCAATAGCTTTATCAGGTAAAAACCTATCAGAAATATAACGTTGAGAAAGTTCTACAGCAGCAATAATAGCTTCATCTTTTATCCTTACTTTATGATGCGTTTCATAGCGTTCTTTTAATCCTCTTAAAATGGAAATGGCATCTTGGGTATCAGGCTCGTCTACCATAACTTTTTGAAATCTACGTTCCAAAGCTTTATCTTTTTCCAGATATTTTTGATATTCATTTAAAGTTGTAGCGCCAATTGCCCTCAGTTCGCCTCTGGCTAAAGCAGGTTTTAAAATATTAGCGGCATCCATAGCACCTTCGCCACCACCGGCACCAACAAGGGTATGTATTTCATCAATAAATAAAATAATTTCACCATCGCTATCCGTAACTTCTTTGATAACTGCTTTAAGACGTTCCTCAAACTCTCCTTTATACTTTGCACCTGCTACCAAAGCTCCCATATCTAAAGAAAATACGGTTTTCGATTTTAGGTTTTCTGGTACATCGCCTTTAATTATTCTAAAAGCAATACCTTCTGCAATAGCTGTTTTACCAACACCAGGTTCGCCAATTAAAATAGGATTGTTTTTGGTACGTCTGGATAAAATTTGAATTACTCTTCTTATTTCTTCATCCCTACCAATAACAGGGTCTAATTTTCCTGATGCTGCATAGTCATTTAAGTTGCGGGCATACTTATTTAAAGCATTGTAAGTGGCTTCGGCATTTTGGTCGGTTACTTTTGCGTCTCCTCTTAAATCTTTAATGGCTTTTTTCAAGTCTTTTTCATTTACGCCTTGCTCTTTAAGTAAGCTTGCGGTTTTGTCTGCCGAAGCTAATAAACCAAGTAAAATATGCTCTACAGATACAAATTCGTCTTTAAACTCTTTCAGATAAGATTGTGCTTTTTGTAATGATGAATTTGCTGCAGTGGATAGGTATAGGTTGGAGCCACTAACTTTAGGAAAACCTGCAATTTGTTCGTCTAAAGATTCGTTTAATCTATTGATATTAACGTTAAGCTTTTTAAGCAGATAACCTACAACATTTTCATCTACAGATAATAAGCCTTTTAATATATGAGCGTTTTCTATAGCTTGTTGTTGAAAACCTTGTGTAATTTCAGAAGCTTTTTGTATAGCCTCTTGTGCTTTTATGGTGTAATTATTGAAATTCATGATTTAATTTCCTCCGTTTACTAGTATATCAAAAAAGTATCCAGAATGGGATTTGAATGCAGAATCATGAAAAAATGTCTTTATACTTTGTATTTAAAAGACATAATGGCTGTTTTAGCGAAGTTTGGATGAATTTTTAGCATAAAAAAAAGCGCCTTTATTGCGCTTTTAAAATCAATTTTGAGATTATCCCAGTTTATTTTTGAGTGCTTGTGTCTGGAAATCAGCTAGTTTTTGTAGGGGACCGCTGGCAAGCATTTTCATCATCATATTTAACTCGGCAGATATAGTAAGTGTTGCCTGTGTTTGATGATCAATTTCTGATAAAGACCATACTAAGTTTAGCACAATAGGCGCTTCTTCTGCGGGCGTAATGGTTATTTTTTCGTTAACTATCCTTTCTTCAACTTTTAAAGCCAGCTTAGCCATATTTTGTATGGTAAAACGAGCTTCGTCTCGGGTTGAAGACCAATTATAAATATTTTCGGGCATCAAGAGTTGATGATTGTTTAAATCCTCAAGAAATTGATAAACTTCTGCAAAACTTTTAGTAAGTGTGGTTTTGCTTTCAAATATGGTCATGAGCAGTATTGGTTAATTGTTTGCCCCAAGTTGAAGGATTTTTTCTCCATTCTTCTAATAACTGTAAATCAGTTGCCGGGAAAAAATGATGCTCTGCGGCATAAGCCAATAAAGCAGAGTAGTTAGATAATGTTGCAAAACGGCATTTTGCTTGCTGAAAATTTTCGACTGATACATCTAAACCATACGAAAATATAGCAACTAAACCTGCTACCTCATAACCTGCATCTCTTAAAGCTTGTACAGCCTGTAAGCTACTTTTACCTGTAGAAATTAAATCCTCAATCACAACCACTCTTTGACCTTCATTAATTTCGCCTTCTATCAAGCTTTGCGTACCGTGTTCTTTAGGTTTAGAGCGCACATAAATAAACGGTAAACCTAGTTCTTGCGCAACTAAAGCTCCTTGTGGTATACCGGCAGTAGCAACACCTGCAATCGCTCCAACAGAACCAAATTCTTCTTGTATCAGCTCAGAAAGTTTTTGTCTGATATAGGTTCTAATAGCCGGATAAGATAAAGTTATACGGTTATCACAGTATATTGGTGATTTCCAACCAGAGGCCCATGTAAAAGGATTAGTAGGTTGTAATTTAATTGCTTTAATTTGCAACAAAAATTCAGCAATTTTCTGTTCGATTTCACTTTTGTTGTACATGGCTCAAAAATACAATATTTATATAAACCAAAAGGCGTTAATTATAACTTCTATTAAACCGGATGATTCTTTGGATTATCAAATGCTTGATGTTCAGTCTTTTGAGTTTGAAAAATTTTATAAGTCTTTATCAAAAAATCCACAATCTGTATTTTACCTCTTAACAGAGCATCCTAAAGCAGTTTTTAAGGGGGTAAAAAGTTCTTTACGCATCATTGAGGCAGCAGGTGGCTTGGTAGAAAGTAACGAGGGTAAATACCTCTTTATCAAAAGAAATGGCAGATGGGATTTACCTAAAGGCAAGCTGGAAGAAGATGAAAGTAAAAGGGATGCTGCCGTAAGAGAAGTGGAGGAGGAGTGTGGTATTGTAGTTAAAAAACTTGGAAAAAAACTGATTAAAACTTACCACGTGTACGAAATAAAAGGCAAGCCTGTTTTAAAGGTTTCTCATTGGTATGCCATGTTAAGTAAATCAAACCAAAAGCTTATTCCGCAATTAGAAGAGGGGATTACCGAAGTGAAATGGATAGCTAAAAAAGATTGGAATTTGGTAAGAGCCAATACTTATCCTTCTATCTTGGATGTGTTAGATATTGTTTAAAGCCGGAAGAAAAGGAAGAGCTTCTGCTGGTACAAATTGGCTTACATCACCGCCATATCTTAAAATATCTCTTACAATGGTAGAGCTTATAGAAGAGTAACCAGGTTTGCTTAAAATAAATATAGATTCTATATTGGGTATTAAAGCATGATTCATTTGTGCTATAGCTTTCTCATATTCAAAATCAGACACAGTTCTAATACCTCTAATCATGTAAGAAGCACCAATCTTTTGGCAAAAATTAACAGTTAAACCCTCATAAGAAATTACTTCTATTTTAGGTTCGCTTTTAAAAACAGCTTTTAACATTTCTAATCTTTGGTTTGCGTCCATTAAAGGCTGTTTATTACTGTTTAATCCTATGCCTACATAAACTTTATCAAACAGTGAGATAGATCTTCTTAAAATATCTACATGGGCTTTTGTAATAGGATCAAAAGAACCAGGGAATAAGGCAATTTTCATAGTTTTAAATATTAATTTGTAAAAAAGCTAAATGCAGCATAACCATATTTTCTTACATCTGTAAAGTTAGGATGATGAGCTAAATTTTGCATACTTTGATGCTCGATAATTAAAATTCCGCCTGGTTTTAAAAGCTGCTTGTTAAAAATAATCTTTGCTATTTCTGGGATGTTGGTTAAATCATAAGGTGGATCTGCAAAAATCAAATCAAATGTTTGGTTTTCAGTATTTAAAAACTTAAAAACATCACTTTTGATAGCTTTGATTTGGGTAAGATTTAAATCTTTACTTATCGCTTTTAGATAACCATAACAACCAAAGTCTCTATCTACAGCAATAATTTCCTGAGCTCCTCTTGATGCAAATTCTAAAGAAATATTACCAGTTCCACTAAATAAGTCTAATATTTTTAAATCACTAATTTCTAGCTGGTTAGTTAAAATGTTAAAAAGAGCTTCTTTAGCAATATCAGTAGTTGGTCTTACAGGTAATTTTTTTGGCGGATTTAACCTGATGCCTTTTAATGTACCTCCAATTATTCGCATAAAGCCATGCTTAATAAAGAAAAAAAATGATGTAATGGTGCTTCCGTAAAATTTTCATCAGCAGTTATAAAGGGTATATCTTTTATCAAAGTAACATCCGTAAATAAATGAGTTATTTCATTAAAATAAACATGCCCGCTATCGATATTTCCACTCAATTTAAGAGGTGTTTCTTTGGTATTGATATGTTTCTCCTGAATTATCAACATCAAAAAATATTTGAGTTCTTCCTGATTTTTAATTTCAAAAATATTGTAAAAAAATAATTCACCATGTTTTAGTATAAGCACTTCACCATGTTCTTTTTTAAAATTTAAAAACATTTCTGGATAAGAAGTTTCTGTATGAAGTTGTTTTGTACCCACATAAAGCGGAATAAATTGAGGGTAAAGTTTAGCATCCTGCAAATAACGATTTGCCTCTTCTATTTGTGTATGCTTAAAGGTATAAACAGCATGGATATCAGTTCTAGGAATCAATCGTTTAAAAACACTTTCCTGATAAGGATCAAAACCAATAATAGCTTTCAATTTAGCCTCTATAGCTTCGTTAAAATGTAGTTCTGGAATAAAAGTAAAAGATTTGGTCATTATAGATACTTTTACCTGTGCAAAATCTGATTTAAATAAATCATGATGGTGTGAAAAGCTATGTGACGGGTGATAGCCTACAAGCTTTAGTGATTGATTTTGAACAATAGCGTATTGATAGCCAGTTTCATCAAGCTCTAAAACTAATTGTTGAAGATTTGAATTTTCTGGATTAAAATCGGCTGATTGAATGATGATATCTTCCATGAGTAACAAAAGTAAAATTTTTAATTCATCTATGAGTTCAAAATTTTTATGAAATTTGAAGAACATGTCTATAGCCCAATCCATAAGTCAGAAATTTCCTCACGAACCTAATGAGCAGCAATTAGCTTTATTTAAATTGTTAGAAGATTTTGTGACCAGTCAACAGCCAGATATTGCTTTACTGATAAAAGGTTACGCCGGTACAGGTAAAACTACCATCATAAGTGCATTTGTTAATGTTTTAAAAATGCAAAAAAGGCAAGTTATATTACTTGCACCAACCGGAAGGGCAGCGAAGGTGATTGCTAATTATTCAGGGCTTCAGGCATCTACCATACATCGTAAAATTTATCGTAAACGCGTTGCAGGAACTCCAGATTTAATGTTTACCCTAGCTCCAAATCTCCATAAAGACACATTTTTTGTGGTAGATGAAGCTTCTATGATTAGCGATGATAAAACTGATTTTAGCGGTAGTAGCTTGTTGGAAGATTTGATAAGTTATGTTTACAACGATAAAGGCAATAAATTAATCTTTATTGGTGATACTGCCCAATTGCCTCCGGTAAACGCTGTAGAAAGCCCAGCTTTATCAGTAGCTCATTTAAAAGCTTATTCGCTAGAAGTGATATATACAGAGCTTACAGATGTTGTAAGGCAAGCACAAAAATCAGGAATCTTATTTAATGCTACACGTATCAGAAATCAAATAAGAAAGCAAGAAAGTAATTTCCCATCGCTGATAACAACAGGGTATAAAGATGTTTATAAAATGACGGGAGATAAAATTATTGAAGGTTTAAACTATGCGTATGATAAATACGGATTAGAGCATTGCTTAGTGGTTTGTAGATCTAATAAAAATGCCAATATGTATAATCAGCATATCAGAAACCAAATACTTTGGCGGGAAGATGAATTAACAGGCGGAGATTTAGTGATGATTGTAAAGAACAACTATTTCTGGATGCCCGAAGATAAGGGCGGTTTTATAGCCAATGGAGATATTGCAAAAATTACCAGAGTTAAGAATATCCATGATATGTATGGTTTTAGGTTTGCTGATGTTCAATTAGAAATTTTAGATAGTACGGATGAAGGTTATCAAATAGAAGCTAAAGTTTTATTAGATACCTTGTATACAGAAAGCCCTAATCTTCCTTATGAGCAGCAAAAACTGTTTTTTAATGAAGTGATGAAAGATTATGAGCATATAGCCAATAAGCGAGTTAGGATGGAAGAGTTAAAAACCAACCCTTATTATAATGCCTTACAAATTAAGTTTGCTTATGCCGTTACTTGCCATAAAGCCCAAGGTGGACAGTGGCCTGCTGTATTTGTAGACCAAGGCTACCTAACACCAGAATTGTTAAATACAGAACTTTTAAGATGGCTTTATACAGCCTGTACCAGAGCATCTAAAGAATTGTTTTTTGTTAATTTTATTGATGATTTTTTCAAGACTCAACCCAGTTCGTAGCTTTGTCTTCTGGCAAAATCATGGTAATAACAATTAAAATTATAAGAACTAAAATAAGGCTACATGTTAATATCAATTTAGTTTGTTCTCTGGTATCAGTAATTATTTTCTTTTCTTTAATTTCTTGATACTTTTTATGGCTATTGATTTTCTTAATATTGTTTTCTAAACTATCAAACAAGTTGATATTGTTATATGATTTTAGCAAAGCAATGGCCTCCTCACTTTTATTGTGCGTTTTTAATGTTATGACATGTTTTAATTGTGCACTTTTTAGATCAACCAGATATAGTAATTGATTAATTTGTTCTTTCTCATTTTGAGATAGTTCTTTGTATGCTAATATTTTCTTAAATCTTTCTTTCTCAAAATTTATCCTAAAACTAGCTTTATAATAGTTTTCTAAATAAGCCTTATTTTCTGTTAGCAAATAACCTCTTTTGGCAGACTCTGCATCTTTAATATTCTCTAATAAGGAATAAGAGCTCACTGTAAAATCGTACTTACTTTGTACGGATTCATAAGTTCTGCTGATTTCATCATACGACCTAAAAAGCAAGAAAATATCAAATAAGATAATACAAGCACAAATAGCAACTAACAGGTAAATGGTTTTATTCTTTTTCATTTTATGCTATTAAACGATAGTGATGATGTTTTGTTTAACTTTTTAAAACATTTAATGATGTAAACTTAAACAAAACATTTTCTTCATGAAAATTTATCCATAAATACAACCTTTCTTATTTTATTGCGTAAAAAACAAAAGCGCATATATTAAATTGATTAAATTATTTTAAATATTGGTTTGGTTTGGTTTTTAGAACGGAATGCTGTAAAAAGATTCCGTTTTATTTTTTTAAAATCCTGATGTTTCTTTTCATTAATTATCCAATAGTCTAAACAAATCTTAATATTGCTGAGTTTAATAAGCTATAAGAGATGGATTATTTAGTAAAAGATGAAGAATTAACGATACAATACGCAGCGGGTATGGGCGCTTGGACATATCATTTACTTATCCCTCATACGGCACATTTGAAAGGTCGTTGGGGTTCTTTAAAAGTTTCGGGTAGTATAGATGGATTTCAAATTAGCTGTAAAAATTTATCTCCCCGAAAAAAATCAGATAAACTTTTGGCTATTAACGAAGAAATTAGAAAAGCTATTGGTAAAAACGCCGGAGATAAAGTAAAGGTGTCTTTGTATCTGGAAACCATCAAAAAAATAGAAGATTACAAACAAATATTATTAAGTTTTGAAGATGCTCAGCTCATAGAAAAATTTAAACTATTGGACTCTAAAAAACAAGAAATGATTTTTCATGATATTTTATCACAACCTGATGAAGATAAACAGGTAGAAAAAATAATTTTTTACATCCAAAAACTTAGTTAAACATCATCTCAAACTAATTATGTTTGTATACTAAGGGTAAATGATAAAAAATATAAAGGCAAAAAGATTCACTAAAAGTACTACTCCATAAACAATATTGGTTCTGCCACTACTTAACGAAAGCATGGTAATAAATACAGAGAGTCCTAGAAGAATGATAGATTTAATATCTAAGCCCAATATAATCTTCATATCATAAATTAAGCAAACAACTGCAACACTGGGTATGGTTAAACCAATACTAGCCAATGCAGAGCCTAATGATAAATTTAAACTGGTTTGTAATTTATTTTTTCTAGCTGCAATGATGGCTGCAATGCCTTCTGGTAATAAAATAATTCCTGCAATAATAACCCCAACCAAGCTTTGCGGTAAGTTATGATGGATAACGATGCGTTCTATCGTAGGAGATAAAGTTTTTGCCAACAGTACCACAATGCCCAAGCTTACAATCAGGAATATTAAACTTAATATAAAAATGCGCTTATTAATGTTAACCGGAGTATGCGTGTGGTTTTCATTTTCTTGTATTAAGAAGTAGTTTCTGTGCCTGCTGGTTTGTGCCATTAAAAATACTACGTAGATAACGATACAAACTATAGAAGCAAACAAAAGTTGTGGGGTAGAATAATAGGAGCCCTGTACACTAACAGTAAATGTTGGAATAATCAGGGTAAAAACTATAATAGAAATTATGGATACTAGGGCTATAGTAACAGAATGTTTTGAAAATGTTTGCTCATGATGTTTTAATCCACCAATAAACAAACAGAGGCCAACAATACCATTTAAAATAAGCATAGTTGCCGAGTAAACAGTGTCTCTGGCCAAAGAAACAGCCTCCTGACCGCCAGAAACCATTAAAGATATGATGATAGAAACCTCTATAACAGTGATAGAAATGGCTAGTATGATGGTACCATAAGGTTCTCCAACCTTGTGTGCAATAATTTCAGAATGATGAACCGCAGATATTACACTTAAAATGAGCAATAAACTAGCAATCATCTGAGTAATGGCACTATTATCTATAGCACCAGAAAAAAACAGCAACCATGCTATTGTTGGGATTAAAATAGTCCATTGTAAGAATAGTCTCATGCTTTAAAGATATAATTATTTATTTTTTTAGAAAATAGATAGTAATTCGTGATTATTACTCCTTAGCTAACTTATAAGTATAGATAGCAAAAAAATAAACTTATGATGTTAACATCAGATATAATCTTTGGTTTTTTATAGCTAAATAATTGGTAATATAATTTAGATTTAAGCTAGGGCTTTTCTTCTTCTTCTTTTAAAGCCTTAGCTCGCCAATAATTAGCCAAAATAGAACCTGAAATATTCATCCAAGGACTAAAAACTGCTGCTGCAAGTCCAACTGTACCTAATTTACCCATTGTACCAGCTAAGCCAGAGGCCATACCTCCATTTTGTAAACCTACTTCGAAAGCAATGGTGCGGGCAGAGGGCTTATCCATACCTAATAATCGACTAAATACATAACCAAAAAAATAACCTGCTGCATTGTGGATAACAGCTACTAGAAATAAAAGCAAGCCTACTTGCATTAAATTTTCTCTCCCTGCTGCTGTGGTTACCGTAGTGAAATAAATAATCCCTGCCATAGAGACGTAAGGCATCATCCCATCTAAATTTTTAAACCTATTAGCCAATTGGTGATAAGCAAAACCGATGATGATAGCACCAGCAAAAAAGTTTAAAATCTCTAAGCTTTCTAATACAGGTAAAGAGAAATAATTACTTAAAATAGCCCATAAACCTGCTAACTGAGTGATTAACCATAAAATAGCCAAAATACAAATGAACTTTACTTTTCTAACTTCTTTTGCAGAAGCAGTTTTTAAATAATCATGAATAAGCGCTGCCATAATAGGGATGATCACAATTTTAATAATCTCCATCATCATATTGATGAATTTCACCTCGATAAGTGTGCCGGCTAATAATTTCATCAAAAAGGGCGTCATTAAGGGTGCAAAAAGCGTAGTAATAGCTGTTACCGTTACAGAAAGCACCAAATTACCTTTGGCAATATAAGTCATCACGTTAGAAGCCAAACCACTAGAACAAGAGCCTATAAGGATGATACCGGCAGCAATTTCCATCTCAAAATGAAATATTTTAGTAAGGATAAAACCCATGATAGGCATCACGGTAAAGTGGCATAATAAGCCAATGGTAATGCCTTTTCCAGTTTTACTGATGCCTGTAAAATCTGAAATTTTCATGTGCATGCCCATGCCAAACATCACCAATTGTATCACAATAAGGATGAGCCATTTATTACGTAAATCAAAATCTCCCCATTTCTGAAAAGCCGTGGGAAAAATCATACCAGCTACAACGGCGGTTATTATCCAAGCTGTGTACTGATAACCCTTTAAAGCGGGTAAAGCACCTATACCAATAGCTGTGGATATGGCTAATCCTAAAGCCGCATATTTCCAAAGTTGTGGATCTTGTAGGCTTAAACCAGCTATCAAAAGTAGTAATGCAACGATAGCCAGAAATAAGCAGATTTTACGTAACGTGAGCATGGTGATAGAATTAAGCATGGATGATTTTAGCCAGTTCTTGTATCGCTATGGCAGGACTAGCCAGTATAGGAACAATTTTATCTTCGGCACTTAAGCCATCAACCACACGAGCCATAGAAGCTTGTGCCAATAAAATAACATCTACTTCTTTACTTAATGCTTTTAATGCCGAACCTACCATTTCATCATGCTTAGCGGAATTTCCACTCATTAAAGCTTCAAAAGCACCATCGCAAAGCTTAGCAACCAAAGTAATTTCTTTACCTGCTGCTATGGCTCTTCTTCTTACCAAATCGCTGGTAGGTTCTAAAGTGGTAGGCAAGGTAGCTATAACGCCAATACGTTTACCACTTTGTACAGCTTGGTCTGCCATAGCTTGGTCTACTCGAATCACTGGAACTTGCGTAAGGCTAGCAGCAGTTTCTACCGCTGCACCAATAGATGAGCAGGTTACCAAAATATAATCGGCCCCGGCAGCTTCTGCTGATGCTACCTGATTAACAACTCTTTTAGCTGTTGCCGGAGTAAGCGTTCCCTTGCTGATGACATCTTTAATTAAACTATCATCAACCATATTAAAAACTTTTGTATTGGGTAAATGGGTTTCGCAAAGTCCTTGAAATAAAGGTACTAAGGTTGCAGAAGTATGAATTAATCCTAATGTTTTAGTTTGCATGTGTATGTCTTATGAAATTTTTCCTGATTGTATATGTTCAAAATAGTTGGGCGCACCTACTTGGCCGCCTTTAAAATTTATTTCAATGCCATCAGCTGGCGAGTTTGGTGCATAAGCTTTGCATAAAGGTGCTCCAGGACTTAACGGAGCTATCATTTCTACGGCTTCTATACCCAAAGCTCTGGCAGCATAGCTAGATGTATCACCGCCTGCTAGTAATAATCGTGGTAGTTTTACCTCTTCTAAAATGGCTCTGGTGATATTTCCCAAGACCGTACCTAATAAAGAGGCAGAAGTTAGCTGCTCATCTTGTTTTAAGATTTTTCCGGTATTGGCTAAACGTTCATCATCCGGGCCTTTACTGGTATGGATAACCACATTTTTTTCGGCTCTTAAAAACGTTACAGCTTTGGTAATTACCTTAAGGATTTCTTCATCTTGCTGCTTGGCTATGGCTACAGTATCTAAAGCAATTTCCTCAAAACCAATGGCTACAGCCTGATTTATTTGTTGGGCAGTAACCGGAGAGCAACTGCCAGAAACCACTAACAAAGGCTTTACAGCGCTAGGCTGAGGCCAATTTTCTTTGTTTTTAATACGACCGATACGATTCCAATATAAACCTAAAGCCATTTCTATTCCAGATGAACCAACTGAGAAAAGGGGATGGTCCCGAGGGGCTATATTGGCCAGTAACTCGCCAATACTTTCCATGTGTGTGGCATCAATAGCATCAAAAAGTATCACCTCATTTCCTTCTGCTATCAGAGAATGAAGTTTTTCTTTTCTTTGTTCGCTTTCTTTGGCGATATCCAGAATATCTAATAAGCCTGTTTTTACAGTACTTTGTTTAGCCAGATGTAAGCGTAAATCACTCTCTGTTGCTGGCGTAGTAGGGTGCTTGCTCATGGATGGGTGGCGGTCTAAGCGGTAAATTTGTCCTTGGCTACCTATCCCCATACGGGCATATAAATTACCAAAAGTACAATATCTGCCTAGGGCAGGGGCAGCAACCACTAAAGGCACCAAAGTTTTAAAGACAGATTGCCCCGTTTTTATAGCAATGCCAATATTTCCTCTTTCTGGTGACGAGTCGAAAGTAGAGCATATTTTATAATGCACATGCTCTGGATTGATAGCTTTTAAAGCTTCAAAAGCTGGTTTTAAGGTGGCTTCCATAGCTTTCGGGCTCATGGTTCTGCTCATGCCTGCAATGCCAATAGCTTGTAAATCTGGGTATTGCTGTAATTGTTCTTTGCTTGGCGCTGATATGAAGAGCATGGTTTTAATACCTGCTTTACTCAAAAACTCAAGCGCATCGGTAGAGCCAGTAAAGTCATCACCATAAAAAGATAATAATAACCTGTTTGCTGTTATGCTCATGCTTTTTTGCCAAATTTTTCTACAGAAAGAGCAAACTCTGGGTATTGTTGTACCGCTTCCGTGATGCTTAAGCCGTTTACAGCAGCTTCCCAGGCTTGTTTTAATGCTATAACACCAGCACTAGCACCTTGTGGATGCGCCAAAATACCACCACCTGCCATGTAAAGTAAATCGGTAGTTTGGGTACGTCTGTAAGTTTCTGGTGCTTGGCCACCCCATTGTCCGGATGATACTACAGGTAAAATACCATAACCACCTAACAATGGTTTCTGGCATGATTTGATAGATTTAACCACAGAGTCATCAGACTCCCAAAACTTATTTTGGATGCCATTAACATGGATTTGATCTACCCCAACCAAGCGCCATAGCTTTTGATAAGCAGTAAACGCTATCCCTAATAAAGGGTGGCGGTTAAGCATTCCCCAACCATTTCTATGTCCGTGGATACATAGCTGTCTGTTATCGCATATTTTTTTAACTCCTGCTAAGCCCACACTGTTTAAACTTATCATAGCGCAAGTACCACCGTGGGCAATAATAGTTTCGTAATTCCTCTGCATCTCATCAATCTCATTACTGATATTGAAAGCATACATTACTTTTTTACCTGTTTTATCGGCGTGTTCATTAATCACCCTCATTGCAGCTTCTACTCTTTTAGCAAAAGGTGAATTAGCAGAAGACGACATCAATTCATCATCTTTAATAAAATCTATACCAGCAGTTACAAGGGTTTTTACCAAATCTGCGGTTTGTTCTGGCGACATGCCAATGCTAGGCTTAATAATGTTGCCTATCATAGGTCTATCGTAAACTTTTGTAAGTGCTCTAGAACCCGAAACACCAAAAGCCGGACCTTCAAAATGTAGTCTAAAAGAATCCGGAATTTCAATATCCATCAGTTTTAAACCTGTAAATTGGCTAAGCTCATATAAATTCCCTTGCAGGGTAGAAATCATCACCGGAAGGTTATAGCCAAAATTTTCTATAGACCATGATATTTCTAGGTTAGCCCTATGGTATTTTTTACCAGCAGTCATGATACCAGGGATAGCAGGTTCATCAACCGTTTCTAGGTATTGGATATTTTCTACCCGGGCAGCAAATCTGTTTTTTAGCTCTTCGGTTTCACCGGGTACAGCTACAAAAGTTCCTGATGATTGCTCACCAGCTAGTATTTGTGCGGCTTTTTCAATTTCTAAAGGTGTTTCTATGTAATAATGTGCGGTTACTCTTTCCATATTATTGCTCAATAAAATTGATGATATCTTTTCTTCTGTTTTCAGGTGTTACTTTTAAGTGTTTTAGCTTTCCGTTTTTTAGGCTTGCTTCTACAATAGTTTGTTTTGGGGCGTGTAGTTTAAAGCTTACGTCTTTATTTTTAGGCCAAGCAGGGAAGAGCATGATTTTATCTCCATCACATTGCATTAGCATTTCTTGTAAACCTATCATGCCAGAGCCTCCCCAGTTATGGTCTGGTGTCCAATCAAATCCTGGTCCCCAAAAAGCTGGAAATCTTCTGCCCGAGTCTTTCAATTTTAAAGTGGTTAAGCGGTAAGCTTCATCGGCTAAACCCAAACGGGCAGCAAAAATATTATCCTGTTTCCAACCCACATGGCTTCTAAATTTTAGCGCATCAGGGTCGTATGTATAAGTATGAATAGCTGTATCTAAACCCGCTTTTCCCAATCCAAATATCCCCCAAGGGTAAACCGGGTAAAGCTGAGGTGTTTCGGTATTATTGATACGCTCCCAAAGCTTAGCCGGGGTAATGGTCGTTTTTCCATTTACCACACGGTAAGAAATAGGAGGGATACGTTTTAACATGGTTTCCCATTGTGTTTTTTGTGTGGCAGATAAATAAGTGTTATGCAAGACTAGCAAACGCTCTAATACAGTTTTTAAGGCTGCAATGGTAGAATTTGAATTATAAGTCATTTTATAAGTCTCGGCAGCAGAACCCGGGTATAAAATCAAATGTCCGTTAGCATCCAGAGTTTTGCTACCTCTTTGCTTGGCTAAATAAGTATAATGCTCGTTAAAAAAAGTTAAGCAGCTTTCTATAAAAGGAATGTATTTTTGGATGTTTTTGCCTGCATAGTTTTCATGCTCTAGCATCATCATACAAAACTCTAAAACAGTATCCCACTCGTATTCTAGCCAAGCATTATATTCCATTCCTTTATCATAATCGGCAGGCCTTTTCCATCCATATTCTGCCGGGTTTGGTAGTCCGAAATTCTCCAATTGCTCTGTAAAAGATGCGCCTTTATGCTTCCAGTAGAATTGGGTGCGTAGCTCGGCATTTTTCAAAGCATTCAGGTAGAAATTAAATTGAGGCAACATCAAATCAAAATCTCCCGATTTTAACATGGGCCAATACACCAATCTCTGGTTTTGTGCGGTATGCGTACCACCTCCCCAATTCCTGAAATCGGGAGTAAATTTTTGGGTGCTATCGGTTAAAGAAGGGTCGTAAGTAAACAAACCGCCGTTAAACTTGGTAGGCCATTGTCCAAAGGCGTTACAACCCAACATGTATCTAAAAAGCTGGTAATTTCTACCTATTTGCCAATCTTCAGTGTTTTCTGCTGCTTTGGTGTAGATATAAGAGCGCTGCCAGTAATTACGCCACCAGGAGAGGGTGTTCTCTTCTGCTTTTTTGTCTTTTAAAGCTTTAAGCTGAGCTTCTTTAAGCTCATTTTTCCAAGTCTGTATGTTTACCGTTTGCGCTCGGTATAAAGTGATGTTAATTTGCTGATATTTACTCGGCTTGATACTGCTTAAACGCCAAGCTTTAAAATCAGTATCCAGATATTTTCCTGTTTGGATACCAGCAGCTTTCATATTGTTTGCGCTGATGATACCACCCGACGTTAAATGCGCTAAAGGATTGTATAAACTATCTTGAATATTGGCCAAACCTTGCTGCTTAACGGTAGCATCAAAAACGGTTTGCTTACGATTTCTATGGTAAAACAAGATGTTGGTTTGCTCAAAAGTAATGCTATCGGCATAAACCACAACGGGTTCTTGTGGTGCCCATTTCCAAGAGTTGGCATTATTGGCTTTCCCTTTTAATGACCTGTCTTGGTAACGCCAGCTTTCATAAATCAATTGAGTGTGTATGGCTTTCTTGCTTCTTACCTCTACACGAATATTGGGATGAAAAACATCTACACTTATTTTTACACTAGTACCATCGCCATCAATGGTAATGAAACCCTCTTTTAAATGAAGTTCTTGCTTAAAAGCACCATTAGCAAATGGGTTGGGACTCAGCTTTATTCGTACCCTGCCTAGCTTTAAAAGCATATTATGCTCATCAAACGTACCACTTTTAGAAAGGTAAAACAGGATGTCGTTATCTTCTGTCCAAACATTTAGGCCTATATCTCCACCTCCGCAAGGCATAGATTCCCCAGAGTTTTTACTTTGCGTAAGCCAAACCGGGTGATATTGCTTAATATCTTGCGCAACAGCAGTTAACCGAAGTGTTATAATAAAAATCAGGCTATATAAAGTTTGTTTTTTCATTTAAAAATCATCAGTTCTGAAAGACGAAAGCGGTAAACCTTCGGTAGAGAAAAGCTCGCCAACCACAAAATCCTTAAAAGCATACCTTACTGCAACAGGTTCTTTCACCATAGGAGAAGATACTACAACCGTACTACCTTGTATACTGGCTTTTGCAGGATAATATTGTTTATTGGCCCCAGCAACTTCAAATTGTTGTAGCTCTTTGCCATAACTGGTTAAGCCGTTAGGGGCGTTTTTAAATTTTAAAGTCATAACGCTTCCGCTGATTTGAGTGCTTTCTACTGCCGGACTAGCATAACCAAAACCTTTTAAGCCATAAGTTTGAGCCAATGCTAATAAAGCCAAGCGGGTTCCAACTGGCTCTTTACGCATAGGATGGATGTTGTTTTCTTCACCAATATCTAACAAAACCGCCATAGCGGAGTTGTTAATCTTAGCTTCGGCTTTGCGCTGGGCATCTCTGATATAAGCCGAGTTATACTTACCACCAACACGATAAGGAGGTAGCTGCGCATAGTTATAAGGGGCTATTTGTGTGTAGTAGAAAGGGAAATCGCCTTGTTTCCATTCGTCTCTCCAATGCTTTACCATAGCCGGGAATAAAGACTCATATTGGTCTGGTCTTTCGTAGTTAGATTCGCCTTGGTACCAAATACAGCCTTTTATGGCATACGGAATAATGGGTTTTAGCATGGCATTGTATAATAAGGTAGCCGTACGGTTAGGAGATTTTATACTATCCTGTCTGATAGGAATATTGATGTCTTTAAATTCTTGAAGGGCTTGTTTGCTCATCCAGGCTTCTGCAACAGAACCACCATAACTACAATTGATTAAGCCAATGGGAACATCCAGCATTTCTTGTAAAATCCTGCCGAAATAATAGCCGGTGGCACTGAAATTTGCAATGCTTTCTGGTTGCGCTACCTTCCAAAAGGAAGTTTTGCTGGTGTCTTGTGGTAATAACTGAGAACCTCTGGGTACGGTATATACCCGAATGTTTGGATTGGAAGATTTAAGTACCGATTCGTTAGCACCCCAAACAGGCTGATTTTTAAAGCCTTTCATAGGCATTTCCATGTTTGATTGCCCGCCGCATAACCAAACTTCACCAATCAAAATGTTTTGAAGTTTTACATCACCTGAAGTACTTTTAATCTTGATCTCCTGCTGTTTAAACCTAGCTTTTGGTGTTTGTAGATACACTAACCATTCGCCTTTGTTGTTAGCTTTTATACCTTGCTGTTTTTTATCCCAACTGCTGTAAATTGATAGTTTTTCATTTGGCTTGGCCCAACCCCAAAGCTTTACAGTTGTTTGCTGCTGTAAAACCATGTGATCCGTAAAAACTCGGGCCAATTTTACCTCTGCCGATAAGGAAATAGAGAGTAAAATCAAGCTAAGCACAAAGCTTGAAAAGCGTAAAATCATCATTAAAAAAAACGTTTTGGTTTATGTTTAATGAAATTAAGGAAGTTGTGCGGTATATAGAAGTTTTTGCAAAAATGATACAGAATCTGGCAAAAATACTATAATAGCCTAGAGAAGAATGTACAACAATAAGTCAATAGCCGCCTTTATAAGTTTTTATGTGCTAATCTAATGCTATTTACTAATAAATGAGCTAATCTGGTAGGTTCTGGAATGCGATACTTGGTTATACAATTTTTCATAATTTCTACACTTTGGGCTAAAGAAACTTTATGACCGGGCGATACAAAAATAGGTTTGCACTTGGTTTTGCTTCTTAAGGCAAAGCCAACTATTTCCTGTTTACTTAATAAAGGTGATTGGGAAAAAGGCTTATCACCAGGTTCTTCATAAAGACCATGTAACCTGCTCTTTGCAGAACCAATGCTAGGTACATCGGTTAATAAACCAAAGTGTGTGGCAATACCCAATCTTCTTTCATGTGCTATCCCTTGTCCGTCTAACACCATCACATCTGGCCATTGTTTCAATTTTTTAAAAGCTTCCAGTAAAGCAGGTATTTCTCTAAAAGCTAATAATCCAGAAACATAAGGAAAAGTAGTACTAGAAATAGCCGTGGCTTCCTCAACAACTATTAAATCTGGATAGGTTAAAACCACAATGCCAGCATAAACTGTTTCCTCATATTTATTAAAAGAAATATCAGCGCCAGCTATATATCGAATAGGTTTTTTTAGCTCCTCTAAGTTAATTAAGGCTCTTAATTCCTTTTGGTAAGCTATGGCTTCTTTAGGACTTAAATCCTGATATTTTTCTGGTTCTATCATCTTTTTTTATTTAAAAACAGTATCTCAATTGTAATACCATAATATATTTCTCGTTTATCCATCAAACAAAATCATTAATTTTAAATATGCAAAAGCGGGTATTACTCTTTTACTTTCTCTCTACCTTTCTATTCGTTGCCTGTTCTTCCAGAAAAAATCTTAGCTCATCTAAAAATAATACAGCTGTAGTACAAAAGTATGCCCGTTTAATGGATGTTCCTAAAAAGAAAATTAAGAACCCAGAATTGTATCAATTTATTGATGAATGGTTAGGAACAAAATATCGCTTAGGCGGATTAAGTAAAAACGGTATAGATTGCTCGGGATTTACCCATTTACTTTATAAAGAAATTTACCATAAAAACATCCCTAGAAACACCGCAGAACAAGTAAAAATCATCAAAAGAAAATATGAAGGGCAGCTTAAAGAGGGCGACTTGGTTTTTTTTGATTACGATAAAAAGAAATTTAGCCATGTAGGAGTATTCCTTCAAAATGGTTATTATGTACACGCCAGTACTAGAAGAGGGGTAATGGTACAGAAATTGAAAGACCCTTATACCTATAAATATTTTTCCAGAGGCGGTTCAATCAAATAAAACATTTTTAACAAAAGAAAATTTTGCTTTCTATAGCCGTATAAATTACTCACCTTTGAAAGAGTTTATCAACATCAAGTGAAGCAATTTAGTATTTCATGCAACACTTATATAAGAACAAAATAAATGAAATTAAAGCTAAAGCGCCCACTGGCATTTTTTGATTTGGAAGCAACAGGTATAAACGTTGCCTCAGATCGTATTGTAGAAATATCTATCTTAAAAGCTATGCCAGATGGTACCGAAATGATTAAAACCCTCAAAATAAACCCTCAAATGCCTATTCCATTAGAGTCTAGCTTAATACATGGTATTTATGATGAGGATGTAAAAGATGCGCCAACTTTTAAAGATGTTGCACAGGAAATTATAGATTTTATCGGAGATGCAGATTTAGCAGGCTATAACTCTAATAAATTTGATATACCTATGCTGATGGAAGAGTTTTTACGTGTAAAAGCTCTTTTTGATATTGATAACAGACATTTTGTAGATGTGCAAAATATTTTCCATCAGATGGAGCAGCGCACCCTAAAAGCAGCTTATAAGTTTTATTGTGGAAAAGATATCATCAATGCCCACTCTGCCGAGGCTGATATCAAAGCTACTTACGAAGTTTTACTGGCACAGATAGAAAAGTACGAAGGCCAAGATTGGGAAGATAAAAACGGCAAAATATCAAAACCAGTGGTTAATGATGTAGCCGCTTTACACCAGTTTACCAACCTTAATAAACCCGTAGATTTTGCTGGCAGAATGGTTTTTAATAACGATAATATTGCCTGTTTTAACTTTGGAAAACATAAAGGGAAAACAGTTTTTCAGGTTTTTGATGAAGAACCTAGTTATTATGCATGGATGATGAACGGAGATTTTCCTTTATACACCAAACATCGTTTAGAAAAACTTTGGACCGATTATAAGAACCAGAAAAACGAAAACAGACAACACCAGCCAAAACCACAACACGGACAACAAACAAAAGTACACTTTAATAAACCTGTAGCAAAAACACAAGATCCTGATTTAGCTAAACCCGCTGATGAAGATATGCTGAAAATGTTAGCCAGCAAATTCAAAAAACTTTAATTGTTAAGCGTATGATTATTTTAGAAAACAGCCAGCTAAAAGTTACCATTAACATGAAAGGGGCAGAGCTAAGCTCTCTTTTTGATAAAGAAAGTCAAACCGAATATATCTGGGATGCACAGGCAGCTATTTGGGCTTATCATGCACCCAACCTTTTCCCTATAGTAGGTAATTTAAAAAATCATACGCTTTTGGTTGATGGTAAAACTTACCACATGAACAGGCATGGCTTTGCCAGAACCAGTAATTTTAGAAGGATAGAATCTGCACCAGACCACGCACATTTTGCTTTGCGTTTTAACGATGATACCCTACAGCAATATCCCTATAAATTCGAGTTTCAAGTGGTATATCAGCTCAAAGGGCGTTCTCTAAAAGTCATGTATAAAGTCATTAATTTAGATGATAAACGTGTTTATTTCTCTATTGGGGCGCATCCGGCTTTTAAAGTTCCGCTTATAGCTACAGAAAATTATGAAGATTATACCTTGTTTTTCGAGCATCCAGAACATCTACAAAGTTCAAGCTTATCTGAGGAAGGATTATTTAACGGGAAAACAACACCAATTGCAGACCATGGCGAATTAAAACTTAGCAAAACCTTGTTTGATACTGATGCACTGGTATTTAAAAACATAAAATCCAGAAGTGTAACCTTAAAAAATAATAGAGGAAATAAATTTGTAAAACTTGATTTTCCACATTTTACTTCTTTAGGTGTTTGGGCAAAACCTGGAGCAAATTTTGTTTGCATAGAGCCTTGGTTAGGTTATGCAGATAGCGATGAAGATTTGAAAGATATTAGCCAAAAAGAAGCTATACAGTTTGTAGAACATGGGCATGTGTTTGAAGTTGATTTCACCCTCAGTATTTAACCATTTCTTCATTTTAAATAAACGCTAAATTTATAAGCGATACCTATTTTTATACATCATTAAAATACAACATGATGTATCATTGGTTTATAAAATATCTCGATAAAATAAAAGAACTATTGTTTTTAAACAAGATGCGTTCTTTATTTACCCACTAAATGGGGTTCTCAAATGAGGTTTGTTTTGGGCGTTTTAACACGCTGTCCGCTATATCTTTTTGGCTTTTGGAGCCAAAAAGGATGTCGCTACCATCGTTAACGCAACATAAGGTGTAGGATGTATAAATGGCTCTGATAACCAAAATTAAATCATATTTAAATCCATTAAATACTACAGCTATTTTGATATTTGATTTTTGGATGTATTTTGCAGTCGTAATTTTTGTTAAGGCATGCCAATAAATCCAGAAGAATTTCCATCAGTTCAAGAATTTGGTCCCGATTTTAAATGGGGCGTTTCTGTTGCAGCCTATCAAATAGAAGGAGGCCACGATGCAGATGGTAAAGGGCCATCCATTTGGGATGTTTTTACCAACAAAAAGGGCAAAGTCTTAAACGGAGATCATGGGAATATAGCTTGTGATTTTTATCATCGCTATACAGAAGATATTTCCTTAATCAAAAAGCTACATATTCCTAATTTTAGGTTTTCTATATCTTGGTCGCGTATTTTACCTAAAGGCACAGGGGAAGTAAACCAAGCCGGAATTGATTATTATCATCAACTTATTGATGAATGCTTGGCAAATGACATTACCCCCTGGATTACCCTTTATCATTGGGATTTACCTCAGGAACTAGAAAAACAAGGCGGCTGGACAAATAGAAAAGTTATCACCTGGTTTGAGGAGTTTACCAAACTTTGCATCATCACTTTTGGAGATAAAGTACAACACTGGATTGTGATGAACGAACCTGTAGTATTTACCGGGGCAGGTTATTTTTTAGGTTTACATGCACCAGGTAGGCGAGGGATGAAAAATTTTCTGCCTGCCATACACCACGCTACAATGGCTATTGTAGCCAGCGCCAAAATCATCAGGCAAATAAAGCCAGATGCTGATATTGGTACCACTTTTTCCTGCTCTTATTTAGAACCTTACCGCAACTTAGAAAGAGACAGAAAAGCGGTTGCCCGTGTAGATGCACTGTTAAACCGCTTATATATTGAGCCTTTGCTAGGCTTGGGTTATCCCGTACAAGAGCTTCCTGTGCTTAAAGGTTTACAGAAATATATTTTAGCTGGAGATTTAGAACAGCTAAGCTTTGATTTTGATTTTATTGGTATACAAAACTATACACGAGAAATTATCAAAAACTCGTGGTTAACACCTTATATTGGTGCTTCTTTGGTAAAAGCCGAAAAAAGAAAAGTACCCATCACTAGCATGAAATGGGAAGTTTATCCGGAAGCTATTTACCAAATGATCAAGCAGTTTAATGCTTATCCTCAAATTAAAAAACTCCTGATAACAGAAAATGGTGCTGCTTTCCCGGATGTTAAAAAAGACGGGCATATTCATGATACAGAGCGACTGAAATATCTTCAAGACAATATTAAACAGGTTTTAAGAGCCAAAAAAGAAGGCTATAAGGTAGAAGGTTACTTCGTTTGGACATTAACTGATAATTTTGAGTGGGCAGAAGGTTACCATCCTCGTTTTGGTCTTATTCATATAGATTTTGATACCCAAGAAAGAACCATTAAAGATTCTGGTTGGTGGCTAAGTAAGTTTTTAAAAGGATTGGGATAGTTTAACGAGGTATAGGAGGGAGGTTTTTAGAGCTTTTAAAGCTCATAAATATTTAATTCATAATGTATCCATCTATTAAATATCATTCATTTATTAAACCCAAAATCAATAGTGATTTTTATGTTTCAGATTATAGCCTATTATCATTACTTTAAATCTTTAAATGGCGATCATCAGCACTTTAGCTAAAAAATTATAAAACCAGCTTAAATGTTTAATGGAAGAAAGTTAATCATAGCTACAAAGCATAAAAAGGAAATGGTTATTGCACCTATTTTAGAAAAAGAATTAGGTGTAAAGTGCTTTATCGATGAAAATTTTGATACCGATACCTTGGGTACATTTACAGGCGAGGTAGAGCGATGTTTAGACCCTATTGAAACCGCTAGAGAAAAATGCCTGAGAGCCATGAAATTAAATAATTGTGATTTAGGCTTGGCAAGCGAAGGTTCTTTTGGTCCGCATCCATCCTTATTCTTTGTGAATGCTGATGATGAATTTTTAATTTTTATAGACCAGAAAATGGGGATAGAGATTATTGCGAGGGAGCTAAATACTGTAACTAATTTTAACGGTAAGCAAATAAGTGATGAGAAAGAATTGTTAGCATTTGCCAGCGAAATAGGTTTTCCTCAGCATGCTTTAATCTTAAGACCATCAAAAGATACCTTTGAAGATATTCATAAAGGAATTGTAGATACAGAAACTTTAATAGCTACCTTTCATCATCTTTATAAGCATTACCAAAGTGTTTATGCCGAAACTGATATGAGAGCACTCTATAATCCTACTCGTATGGGAATCATAGAAAAAGCTACATATAAACTACTTCAAAAAATACAATCTCTTTGTCCGCAATGCCAAATGCCAGGTTTTGATATAACAGTTGCCAAACCAGGCCTTAGATGTAGCTTGTGTGGTTTACCAACAAAATCAACCCTGAGTTATGTTTATACCTGCCAACATTGCGAATTTAGTAAAGAAGAATTATACCCACATCAAAAAACTACAGAAGATCCAACCTATTGTGATTATTGTAACCCTTAAATAACGGAGGTAAAGGTTTCAACCATCATTACCTATCAGGCAGGTAATACCAATAATGAGTAAGATTTTTAAGACATCTTATTAAACTTTATCGTACTAAGTACAGTACGTAACAAGTATCATCAGTGAAAGAAATATTGAACCATTCATAAGCATTTATTTTTTATTAGAAATTTATCTAACGCTTATAAAGCATCTAAAATTGTTGTTTTTATCTTAACCTATAAACAATTGATGCGATATACATGATGATTTTTGGTTTGTTTTAAATTTTGCATGGTAGTTGTATAACCCAAAGTGTCTAAAAAAAAGACTTTAATTAATTACTATCTATAAAAACAAACATTATGGAAAATCAAAATCAAAACGAGTTTAACGAGCAAACTCATGGTCAACCGGGAGAAAGAAACGGTAATCAGGAAAACGAAAACAATCCAAGAGTTTTTGAAGAAGCAGGGGAAGAAGATGAAGATATTGGCCCTGTAAATGAAAACGAGTCTATCTTGCCAGAAGAGTATGATGAAGAGGCAGAAGAAGAATTTATGGAAGAAGACGGCGAGGACTTAGAAGAGGATGAGCTGGAAGATGAAGACGGCAGCAATAAGCAGCCAGGCATCTAAATTAAAAAGGGCTTGTAGAAAAACTCTACAAGCCCTTTTTAATGATTCTTATTGTTATTGATTATTCTTTATGATCTTTCTTATTTCTCATAAACTCAACAACTACCGGAGTTGCCACAAATAATGAAGAATAAGTACCTACAATTACCCCGATTAACATAGCGAAAGAGAAACCTCTTAGAATCTCGCCACCAAAAATAAATAAGATAATCAAAACAAATATGGTAGACATACCCGTTACAACAGTTCTACTTAATGTGCTATTAAGTGCGTTGTTAATGATAGTTCCCATGCTTTCATTCTTATTTCTGTTATCGTTTAAGTATTCTCTAACCCTATCAAAAATAACTACCGTATCATTAATAGAATAACCAAGAACAGTTAAAATAGCAGCAATAAAGGATTGGTCGATATCTAAAGAAAAAGGTACAAAACCGTTTAATAAAGAGAAGAAAGCTAACACCACTAAAACGTCGTGTGCTAAAGCTACGATAGAAGCTAAACCAAATTCTATTCTTCTGAATCTAATGAAGATATAAACAAAAATGGCAAAAATGGATAGTAAAACAGCATAGATAGCAGAAGTTTTAATATCATTAGCCACTGTTGGGCCCACTTTCTGTGCATCCTTAATTTCGTAAGGAGCGTTTAACTTTTTAAGACCCTCGTTAAGTTTGTTCTCAACAATTTTCTCTGTATCAGCACCTTCATCAGTAATTAAGTAATCTGTAGTTACCCTTACACCATTACCATAACTTTTTACCTCAGGAGCATCGTTTTCAAATGCTTCGGTTAAAACGTTTCTTACTTCTAAAGTGCTTATCTCTTTCTGGAACTCGATTACATAAGTTCTACCACCTTGGAAATCCACACCTAAACTAAAGCCTCTAGTAAAAATAGAAATGATACCCGCAATGATGATGACAGAAGAGATGATGTAAAATTTCTTACGCTCTTTTACGAAATCAAAAGTAGAACCTTTAAATAATTTTTTGGTAAAAGAAGAAGAGAAAGGGATGTTTTGACCTTTTTCAACTTTTTGGTCTAATACCAATCTACTGATAAATATAGCTGTAAATAAAGAACAGATAATACCAATAACTAAAGTAGTTGCGAAACCTAAGATTGGTCCAGAACCCATCACCATTAAAATAACACCAGTAATTAAGGTTGTAATATTAGAGTCTAAGATGGCAGAGTATGAATTAGAGAAACCATCGGCAACAGCCAATCTTAAAGATTTACCAGCTTCTAACTCTTCCTTAATTCTTTCATAAATCAAAACGTTGGCATCAACTGCCATACCTATGGTTAAAACCAAACCTGCAATACCAGGTAAAGTCCATACAGCACCTAAAGATGCCATTACACCAATTAAGAAGAATAAGTTAGCTAATAAAGCAAGGTTTGCAATCCATCCTGCTCTGTTATAGTAAAACAACATGAATAATAATACCACTAATAAACCTGCTACAGAAGAAGCTAAACCTTTATCTATAGACTCTTTACCTAGGGTAGGACCTACAACATATTCTCCAACAATTTTAGCTGGAGCCGGTAATTTACCAGCTTTTAATACGTTAGCTAAATCTTTTGTTTCTTCTGGAGTGAAGTTTCCAGATATTGAAGATACACCGTTAGGAATTTCGCCAGATACTCTTGGAGCAGTATAAACCATGCCATCTAAAACAATAGCAATTGATTTATTGTCCTCTTCGCTTTTTTCAGAACCTGCAGCCGCAGCCGTAATTCTTTTCCACTCACGAGCACCTTCTGAGTTCATGACCATCACCACCTCAGGATTTCCTTTTTGGTCAAAGTCATCACGGGCGTTAGAGATAACGTCACCCTCTAAAGCTGGCTCACCGTTTAAGCCAGTAGCTTTAATGGCATATAATTCAAAAACTTTATCTGTTTCTGAGATAGCTTTAACTCCCCACATTAATTTAACGTTAGGCGGAATAACAGCTTTAATATCTTGCTCGGCAAAAATAGCGTTGATTTTTGCTGTATCTCTTTGGTTAGCATAACCAACAACAGCACCCGGTCTTAAACCTTGTTGCCCGTTAGCACCTTGGAAAGTTGCTGGAGCCAATAAAGCAAATAATGGATTAGATTTGGCTAATGCAGCACTTGCCGCAGCAGAATCTTTGGCAACTGTATCTTTTTTAGCGCTTAATAAAGCAGGCTTGTTACCATCTTTTGCTAAGCTATCAGCACTTTTTACAACTGGTTTGGCTTCTTCTTTAGGCTGCTTAGCTGCTAAAATATTGTTGATATTCTGGATAAGAGGGAAAATCTCTTGGTTTTCAAAAGTTTCGTAGAACTCTAATTTAGCAGAACCTTGTAACAGCTTACGAACACGTTCTTTATCGGTTACACCAGGTAGCTCAACCAAAATTCTGTTAGAACCTTCTTGTAATTGGATGTTTGGTTGTGTTACACCAAATTTATCTATACGAGTTCTTAAGATATTGAATGATCTTTCAACTGCAGAGTTTGCTTGTTTCTCTAAGAAAGTTTTTACTTGAGCGTTGGTAGCATCTAACTTAAGCTCGGCAGCATTTTCTTTTGTTGAATAAAAAGTTGCTAGCTTACCGCTAGGGCTTAATTTTTCATACTCTTGTACAAAAAGTGTTACTAAACTTTCCTGACTGGTTTTTAATCTGTTCTGAGCATTTTTTAATGCCTGATTGAAATTAGCATCATCCGGATTGTTGGCTAAACTTTTAATCAATGCAGATAAATCTATCTCCATGGTTACGTTCATACCACCTTTTAAGTCTAAACCTAATTGTATTTCCCTTTCTTTTACATACTGATAAGTATGGCCAAGTAGAGGATAAACAGGTTGTGAAGACATAGAATCTAAATAGATTCTTTCTTTTTCAGGATCGCCTTTTGCATACTCTTTTGCATCACTTTCTACCTTGTTGGTAAAAAAGGTAAAAGAAAGGGCATACAAACTCAGTAATGTTAAAATAACTGCTGCAAACTTAATTACTCCTTTGTTTTGCATTTTGTTTTTAATTGATTATTAGTACTTCTCTTCTATATAAGACGGCAAAGCTAATTAAATTTTTAAATTATAAAATTTCTAAAATTAATTTATTCATATATGTATCAAGGCTTTTGCAGTATCAGGAAAGAATAATCGTAAGCATGTTTATCATCTCTACTAAAATCTTCTCTGCTTACTACCTTCCAATCTTCTAATTTTAAGTCGTTTAGGTAAGTGTCTGCCTCAAAAATATGGTGTACTAAGGTTAAATAAATCTTATGGGCTAAGGGTAAAGATTGTTTATAAATTTCTGCTCCGCCGATGATAAAAACTTCATTTTCGTCTTTGGTATGTTTTAAAGCTTCGGTAAGGCTACTGAAAACCTCGGCACCCTCTATATGTAAATCTGTTTGACGGGTAATCACAATATTTCTTCTATTAGGCAATGGTTTACCTATAGAATCATAAGTTTTTCTCCCCATAATAATACTATGGCCAGATGTTGTTTTTTTAAAAAACTTCAAGTCATTGGGTAAATGCCATAGTAACTGGTTGTCTTTACCAATGGCATGGTGCTGGTCTATTGCTACAATTAAAGATATATGTTGAGTTTCCTGAGCCTCTTGGTTTTGCATATTTTCTAATGAACGCTTTATTTATTGTATGGATAAACCTTATACCGCTACTTCTGCTTTAATATGTGGATGTGGATCGTAATTTAACAAAGTGAAATCTTCGTATTTAAAACCAAAAATATCTTTCACATCCGGATTGATTTGCATGGTAGGCAAAGGCCTTGGTTCTCTTGTTAATTGCAGTTTGGTTTGCTCTAAATGGTTATTGTAGAGATGCGCATCGCCCAAAGTATGTACAAAATCACCAGGTTTTAAACCGCATACTTGCGCTACCATCATGGTTAAGAGGGCATAAGAAGCAATGTTAAAAGGTACACCCAAGAAAATATCGGCACTACGTTGGTAAAGCTGGCAGCTTAATTTACCATCAGCTACATAAAACTGGAAAAAGCTGTGACAAGGCGGCAAAGCCATGTTTTCTATTTCGGCAACGTTCCAAGCAGAAACAATAATTCTTCTAGAATCTGGATTGTTTTTAATTTGGTTGATGATTTGCGAAATCTGATCGATATGTCTACCATCTGGCGTAGGCCAAGAGCGCCATTGCGAGCCGTAAACCGGACCTAAATTACCTTTTTCATCAGCCCACTCATCCCAAATTCTAACACCATTATCTTTTAAATATTTGATGTTGGTATCGCCGCTTAAAAACCAAATCAACTCGTGGATGATAGATTTAAGATGCAATTTTTTGGTGGTTACCATAGGGAAACCTTCTTCGAGGTTAAAGCGCATCTGATAACCAAAAACACTGATGGTACCGGTACCCGTTCTATCATGTTTTTGTGTGCCATTTTCTAAAACATGGCGCATTAAATCTAAATATTGTTTCATTGGGAATATCCTGAATCTGCAAATTAAAATAATCTATATTTGCTATCCTATTAATGTGCAAAACTCTTAATTGTTAATATCCATGATAGCCTTTCCAAATGCTAAAATAAATATTGGTTTAAATATCATCAGTCGTAGAAATGATGGTTATCACAACTTAGAAACTATTTTTTATCCAGTACAAATAAAAGATGCTTTGGAAGTTATAGAGGCTAGCGAAATGAGGTTTGAATCATCAGGGATAGAAATTCCTGGTCATGCCAATGAAAACCTATGTTTAAAGGCTTATGATTTATTAAGGAAAGATTTTGATTTACCTAATGTCAGCATTCATTTACATAAGCAAATTCCTATAGGTGCGGGTTTGGGCGGAGGCTCGGCAGATGCTGCGTTTTTCTTGAAACTGGTGAACGAAAAGTTTAGCTTAGGTTTAGGTACAGAGGAGCTGCAAGCCTATTGCCGTAAACTGGGTGCAGATTGTGCTTTTTTTATAGAAAACAAACCTCTTTTTGCACATGGTAAAGGAGATTTTTTTGAGCCTATAACTTTAGATTTATCTACTTACTATCTGGTTTTGGTAATGCCTCCCGTACATGTTTCTACCGGAGAAGCTTACAGAGGGGTAAAACCACAAGAACCAGCTACTTCTTTAAAAGATTTGATTCAATTACCCGTTGAAGAATGGCAGGGGAAAATTAAAAATGATTTCGAAAGACATATTTTACAAGCTCATCCTACAATTAGAGGCGTAAAAGCCGCTTTATTAGAAGCAGGAGCTTTGTTTGCTTTGATGAGTGGGAGCGGGGCTTCTGTTTACGGTATTTTCAAATCAGAACCAGATTTAGATGCTTTAGCGCCGGGTCATCTTATTTTTAAAGGCACATAGGTAGTTGAATCATTGATTGATTGATTGATTGATTGATTGATTGATTGATTGATTGATTGATTGATTTTTGATTGATATAGAATCCATTGATAGTTTCGTAAAAGCTTTTCGCCTTTAGCATTAAGCCTTCAGCTTTTTAAAGGGCCAGTTTTATGTTCTTTAAAATATTTTTGGAAATCGATTTTTCTTTAGATTAGAGCTGTTTTTTTAAAAATAGTCCTTATATTTAAACACCAATTTTAAACATCGTAAAATCCATTTTGATGAATATTTTAAATGATTGTAAAAGGAAATCTATCCTTGTTTGCTTTTGTCTTTTGTTCTTTATTTCTTCATTTGCTCAAAAGCCAAAAGCACCTATAATGGGTTGGAGCAGTTGGAATAACTTTAGAATACATATCAATGAAGAATTGATTAAACAGCAAGCGGATGCAATGATTACTTCGGGTTTATACCAAGCAGGTTATCGTTTTGTTAATATTGATGATGGCTATTTTGGAGGTAGAGATTCAGCAGGTAAGTTGTTTTCTCATCCACAAAAATTCCCTTCTGGTATGAAAGCGCTAGCAGATTACATCCATAGTAAGAAACTTAAAGCCGGTATTTATACTGATGCTGGTAAAAATACTTGTGGTTCTATGTACGATCAAGACGAAAGAGGACTAGGAGTAGGCATTTATGGTTTTGTAAAGCAAGATTGTGATTTGTTTTTTAAAGAATGGGGTTATGATTTTTTAAAAGTAGACTGGTGTGGTGCAGAAAAAATGAAGCTTGATGAAGCTACGGAATATCTGAAAATTATTGATGCTGTTAAGGCTATTGATGATGATATTGTTTTTAATGTTTGCAGATGGAAATTTCCAGGAGAATGGGTAATCAGAAAAGCTGATTCATGGCGTGTTTCTGGTGATATTGTAGAAAAGTTTTCTTCAATTTTAAAGATCATAGATTTAAATGCAGAGCTATATAAATATGCTTCAGCCGGTCATTATAATGATATGGATATGCTACAAGTAGGCAGAGGAATGAGCTACGATGAAGATAAAAGTCATTTTTCTATGTGGTGTATGTTAAATTCTCCTTTATTAGCAGGTAATGATTTAAGGAATATGTCTTTACAAACATTAGAAATTCTGACTAATAAAGAGCTTATCGCTTTAAATCAGGATAAAGGATTTAAACAAGCACAAAGAATTTTAAAAGAAGGTGGTGTAGAAGTTTGGTTAAAACCACTAGGTACACAAGGTAAACATAAAGCAATAGCCATATTTAATAGAGGAGACAAAGAGGCCGTGTTTAATGCTACAGCAGAGAAGTTGAAAATTGATGCTTATAGTAAAATAAGAGATTTATGGCAGCACAAAAATCTTGGAAAGCTTAAGAATAATCAGCAGTTTACCATTCCGAAACATGGTATTGTGGTTATTAAAACTGTTTAGTAATATAGCAAGTCTATTGTCGCTCAGTTTTTTACAAATCATTTAAGTTGCTTCACATATTTTAAGAAAACTTAAACAGTAACCTAATACAATGAAACATCAACATCATCAGTCAGAGGTTTTAATCTTAACAAAAGAACAAGGTCGTGTTTATAACTGCGGAAAAATGACTGCAATTTTTAAAGCAGATGAAAATGAAACTAACGAAAAATATAGTATTTCGGAATGGTGGATTGAACCTGGTTTTGAGGGTGTTGGCGCTCATCAACATGATGATAATGACGAAGTTTTTTATATGTTGGAGGGTACAATTTCGTTTCTTGTTGGGGATAAATGGATAGACGCTGATCAAGGTACTTTCATCAGAATTCCTTCAAAAACAATTCATGATTTTACCAATAAAACGACTGAAAGAGCAGGGTTTATCAACTTTTATATTCCAGGGGGCTTTAAAAAAAATATGCCTGCTATTGTAAACTGGTTCGCAACAAATAAATAAATCGGCAATAAATACAAATACCGAGCTAAAAGCTCATGCTTGTTTCTTATTCATCATGAAGATGGAACTTCTTCCTACAGCATCTTCAAAACAAAACCGCAAGTTTAGAGTTAATCAAACCATAAGTAGTGAAGATTTAAAGACTTTTAACGGTTCAACCGAGCTTAGGTTTTTATTTCTAATTACTTTGTATAAATGTTCCTCATTAAAATGATAAAAAAAATGAAAAAACACACGTTTCTTATGCTTGCTTTGATACTTTTAGCGCAGGTCAGTTTTTCACAAGAGCCAATATTTCAGTTGTCTAGTCATATTCTAGATATTACCACAGGCAAGCCAGCTACAAACGTAAAGATTACATTATCTAAAAAAGATAAGCAAGATAATTGGATTAAGGTTGATGAGAAAAATACAGATAGCAATGGTAGAATAAAAGATTTTTTGAAACAAGATGGAAAAGATAATACCGGAGTTTACAAATTAACATTTCATACAAGCCCATACTTTAAATCTTTGGGTCAAAAATCATTTTATCCGTTTATAGAAGTAGTTTTTGAACTTGTGGATAAGGAACATTACCATGTGCCCATTACCTTATCACCTTATGGTTACTCCACTTATAGAGGGAATTAAGATTTATGTATCAAGAGCATAGTCGGGGTTTTCCTAGATATTGTAAAAAATACCCCGACTATGCTTATATCATTAGGTTTTTAATATCACAGAAAAGCCTCAGCATATAGCCTTACTCATCTTAAATCTTCATTTTCTAAATTAGCCTTTAATTGCTTTTACAAAAGCAGGTATGTGTGATAAATAATCATCCTTATCGGCAAGAGTTTTAACAAATGCACTACCAACGATAGCTCCGTTTGCATATTGGTTGGCTCTTTCAAAGCTTTTTTGGTCTGATATACCAAAACCAATAATTAACGGATTTTTGAGATTCATATCTTTAACCCTTTGGTAATAGATACCAATTTCGTCTGATACATTTAAGGCTTTACCTGTAGTAGAGGATGAAGATAATAAATAGATAAAGCCATTAGATAAACCATCAATTTTTCTGATTCTTTCTTCTGAAGTTTGTGGCGTAACCAAAAAAACGTTGCTTAAACCGTTATCAATGAAATCGTCTTTATAAAGTTCTTCATATTCGTACATCGGTAAATCTGGTACAATAACGCCATCAACACCAACTTCTGCAGCTTTTTTACAGAACTCTTTTACACCATATTGGATCATAGGGTTGGCATAACCCATCAGTAAAACAGGGATATGGATTTTTTCTCTTAAAGATTTCAATTGCTCAAACAGCACTTTTAAAGTCATACCGTTTTCTATGGCTACTTCAGAACTTTTTTGAATAACAGGTCCGTCTGCCAAAGGGTCTGAGTAGGGGAAACCTATTTCTAAAAAATCAGCTCCAGCTTTTTGAAGCTCCTCGGCAATTTTAAGTGTAGCATCTAAAGTAGGGTATCCTGCTGTAAAATATACCGATAAAATATCTTTGTCTTTTTTATCGAATAGTTGTTTAAGTCGGTTCATGTATAAAATATAAAAGCTTTAAGCAAGCTTTAAAGGTTTTTTATCTATTATTTAAAGGTTGAAATATTTCATAAAGGTGTTTAAATCTTTATCGCCACGTCCTGATAAGCAAACCACCACGATTTCATCACCTTTAAAAGTCATTTTTTCTAATTGTGCCAAGGCGTGTGCCGATTCTATAGCAGGAATAATACCTTCCATTTTAGAAAGTAATAAACTTGCATCCATAGCTTCAGCATCGGTAATACTTACATATTCTACACGCTTGGTTTTATGTAAATGTGCATGTTGAGGGCCAATACCCGGGTAATCTAAACCAGCAGAGATAGAATAAGGCTCTATCACCTGGCCATCTTCTGTTTGCATTAAAATGGTTCTTGAGCCATGTAAAACACCTTCTTTACCTAATACAGAAGTAGCTGCCGAATGACCAGAGTTTACGCCTAAACCTGCTGCTTCTGCGGCAATAAGTTTTACATGTTCATCATCCAAAAAATGGTAAAACATACCCATAGCATTACTGCCACCGCCCACACAAGCTAAAACATAATCTGGTGATGGCGAGCCTGTATGCTCTATCAATTGTTTTTTAGTTTCTTCAGAAATGATAGATTGAAAACGAGATACCATTTCTGGATAGGGGTGTGGCCCAACTACAGAACCAATGATATAATGGGTATCAACCGGGTTATTAATCCAGTCTCTCATGGCCTCGTTGGTAGCATCTTTAAGTGTTTTACTTCCAGAAGTTGCAGGAACAACCGTTGCACCCATCATTTTCATACGGGCAACATTAGGCGCTTGTCTTTCTATATCAACTTCGCCCATATAAATCACGCATTCTAAACCTTTTAAAGCACAAACGGTAGCCGTTGCTACACCATGTTGCCCGGCTCCGGTCTCGGCAATAATTCTTTTTTTGCCTAATTTCTCGGCTAAAAGAATTTGTCCAATGGTATTATTGATTTTATGAGCACCGGTATGGTTTAAATCTTCGCGTTTGAGGTAAATGGTAGCACCATATTTTTCTGATAACCTTTTAGCCAGATATAATGGTGAAGGCCTGCCCACATAATCTTTTAATAGCGATTGAAATTCGGCTTGGAAATCTGGCTGCGCTATAATATTTAAATAATTATTTCTAAGCTCCTCAATATTAGGGTATAACATTTCTGGGATATAAGCCCCACCAAAATCTCCATAATATCCTTTATCTGTAACTCTATAGTTTGTATGTGCCATAACTATGCTCTAATCATTTTAAATGCTTCTTCTAATAATGCTATATCTTTAACACCCGGTTCAACTTCAAATTTAGAATTTAAATCGACACCATATAGCTGCGGGTGTGTTAGTTTTTTTACTTTTTCGAGGTTTTCTATGGATAAACCTCCACTTAACATAAATGGTATATTTAATTGATATTGATTTAAGATATCCCAATCAAAAGTTTTACCAGAACCACCGTAAGAATCAATTTTTGTGTCAAATAAAAAGAAATCAACGCAATTTGTATAAGCTGTTAATTCATCAAAATCAAAATCAGGATGAATGCCAAATGCTTTAATCACTTTAAAACCTTCTTTTTTTAAGTTTTGACAAAGTTCTGGACTTTCCTCTCCGTGAAGTTGCACTGTGCCGATGCCATAAATTCTGCTAAACTCTATAATCTCATGCTGCAATGCATTAACATAAACAGCAGTTTTGATAATATGTTTAGGAAGTTTCAACACATCCTGACGGTCAAAATCAACACCAATAAAGCGGGCAGATTTTGGGTAAAATATGAAACCCATAAAATCTGGTTCTAAAGAGCCTAAGGCATTGATGTTAGCCTCATACTTCATTCCGCAAACTTTAATTTTTAAGCTCATCTTAGTTTTTACTGATATCTATAAGTTTTTGGAAAGATTTTAATGCACTACCATTAAGCAAGGCCATTTCTGCTTTATAAAAGCAATCTGCAAAGCTTAATTTACTTTCTATGGTTTTGATGGCTAAAGCTGCATTTACCAAAACAACGCTGCTTTGCTGTATAGTAGCTTTGTTATTTAAAACACTTAAAAATATTTTGGCAGAATCTTCTACGGTTGAGCCACCTGTAATCATTTCGGCATCAATTTTATCAAAACCTAAGTCTTTAATGGCATGTAATTGTTCGCCTTGGTTAGAGAAGGTTTTAAAATCACAGGTTAGAGAAACCTCGTCATAACCTTCTAAAGCATGCAAAATGGTATAGTTGATAGTAGAATTTTGGTATATATAAGCATATAAACGAGCAAGCTCTAAACTAAAAACACCAACAATTTGATTTTGTGGTTGAGCAGGATTAACCATAGGTCCCAACATATTGAAAAAAGTTTTTACGCCTAGTTCTTTCCTAATGGGTGCTATATGTTTCATCGCTGGATGAAATAAAGGAGCATGTAAAAAGCAAATTCCGGCCTCGTCTAAACTTTGTAATAATTTATCTTCGTTGTTGGTGAATTGATAGCCTAGATATTCCATCACATTGGAAGAGCCACAGCCAGATGAAACGCCATAGTTACCGTGTTTAGCTACATGATAGCCAGCACCAGCCACTACAAAAGAAGCTAGGGTAGAAATATTAAAAGTGTCTTTACCATCGCCACCTGTACCGCATAAATCTATCAGATTATAGTTTTGGTTAAGCTTTACGGGTAGGCAGAGCTCTATCATAGCGTCCTTAAAACCTTGTAATTCTTCTACCGTAATAGAACGCATACAATAGGCGGTCATAAAAGCTGCCATTTGCGAGTTATTGTAGCTGCCTAGCGTAATTTTCTTTAATATTTCTTTAGACTCAGAAGTACTTAAAGTCTTATGTTCAAATAGGTGGTTTAATATTTCTTTCATCAATATGTGCTCAAAAAAATCAAATAAAAAAGGGGCATCCTCAACGGCAGCCCCTTAACAGTATCTTATCAGGTATATACAAATAGGTTTTGCCTTACGATATTTCGTAATGCCACCACCATATTGTATTTACACTTGTATGTCTCATTGCAACAGCAAATATGATATTTTTTTGAAAATTAAAAAATAAAAAAACCGATTATCTTAAAAAACAGACAAGCAGATTATAAATTATCTAATCAAAGGATCTTTTTCTTTAGTGAAATGCTTGTAAACCAATTGGTTTAAAAAGTTAGGGGCTATTTTTTGTAGAAATACGGTTAGCTTTCCTTGGGCTGTCATGATTAAAGTGTTTTTTCTGCCAGCTATGCCGTTTACAATTTTACGAGCTACTTCTTCGGCAGTCATCATTTTACCTTCATCCATACTGGTTTCTCCTTGCGGAAGAGCATCACTATTTAAAGCTACATTTCTGATATTAGATGCAGTAAAGCCTGGGCAAGCTACCATTACATGTAAACCTGTTTTTAAATGCTCTACCCTTAGAGCTTCAAAAAAACCATTCATAGCAAATTTTGAAGCCGAGTAACCCGTTCTGCCTGGTAAACCCTTATAGCCTGCAATAGAGGATATAGCTACCACAGAACCACCATTATTAATTAATTCTGATAAAGCATATTTAGTACAATAAACAGTCCCCCAAAAGTTAATATCCATTACTCTTTTTAAAACTTCTAAATCTAAATCTTTAAATAAAGCCCGCATAGAAATACCTGCATTATTGATTAAAATATCAATACGACCCATGGTAAATAAAGTTTGGTTGATGATGTTTTTGCAGTCTTCTTCTTGTGTTACATCAGCCTGAATGGCTAAAGCCTTAACTTTGTATTTTTCCTGAATCTCATTGGTAATTTCACAAAGTTTAACATACTGTCTCGCAGCTATGGCAATATGGGCTCCTTTTTTAGCAAATTCTTCTGCTAGTGCTTTGCCAATACCGCTAGATGCACCCGTAATCACAACAACTTTGTTTTGAAAATCCATGATTTAAAATTTTAAAAAATACTTCCTAGCAAATATCAGAATTGCTCCGTAAAAATTCTTGATATATCGCCAATTATACTTTTTGGTACTTTGTCCTTTAAAATGAATGATATAAGTATTACCGTAGTAGTAGTTCTTGAAGCCGCTAAGTTTTAGTCGGTATGATAAGTCTATATCTTCGCCATACATAAAAAAATCTTCATCAAACAAACCGGCCTTAGCTAAAGCTTTTTTTCTTAATAGCATAAAGGCTCCTGCTAAAATATCAACTTCGGAAATTTCAAATTCTCCAATATGATGTGCATAATAGCTATTAAAAAACTTTGATGAAGGCAAAAGCTTAGAAATACCTGTAAAATGAAATAATACTGTTGAAATACCAGGGATTTGCCTTTTAGACTCTTTTAAAAATTCTCCTTGTCCGTTAATCATTCTCAAACCTAAACCACCAGCTTCAGGGTGTTTATCCATAAAATCAATGGTTTTGGTTAGGGTATCTTTACTGGTGATAGTATCTGGATTTACCACTAAAATATATTCCCCGGTAGCTTGTTTGATAGCTTGATTATTAGCTTTTGAAAAGCCTACATTGTTGTTATTACAGATAAGTTTAATTTCTGGATAATTGCTTTGCAGCATCTCCACACTTTTATCATCAGAGGCATTATCAACCACAAAAAACTCGTATTCTATGGTTTTGCAAGCGTCTAATAAAGAATCAATTGCTTGTTGCAGCAAATCTCTTACATTATAATTTACAATAATGATAGATAGTTTCAAGCTTATTTGTTTAAGGTGTTTTCATAAGGAACACGAGTAGTAATAGATCTTCCTAAAGTAATCTCATCGGCATATTCTATTTCTCCGCCAAAGGCAATACCTCTTGCTATGGTGCTTATTTTAAGATTAAAATCTTTAAGTTTTTTGTGCAGATAAAATATAGTTGTATCTCCCTCCATGGTAGCACTTAAGGCAAATATAATTTCTTTAGTTTCATGATTTTTAATACGTTCAACTAAAGAATCTATGGTTAAATCTGCCGGGCCAACACCATCCATAGGTGATATTAAACCATTTAATACATGATATAAACCATGGTATTGGTTGGTGTTTTCAATAGCCATTACATCTCTAGTATCCTCAACCACACAAATTAAAGAATGGTCTCTTTTAAAAGAGTTGCATATCTCGCAAATATCAAAATCAGAAATGTTATGACAGGTTTTACAGTATTTAATGTTGTTTTTTAAGGTAATAATGCTGCTAGCAAAGGTATCAACGTCTTCTTTGCTTTCCTTTAAAAGGTGTAAAACTAACCTTAATGCAGTTTTTTTACCTATACCGGGTAAATTACCAAATTCGTTTACGGCATTCTCTAATAATTTAGAGGAGAAATTCATTTTGCTAAATTAAAAATTAAATGTTAAATAGCGATTGATAAAACGAGCTTTAAATGTCGCCCATTACTTTATTAATCTTTATTCTGTCTTATTTTTTTGTGTTGATAACGATAGCATTTATCACCTCAAAAAAGTCTTCAGATAATTCTACTTTTTTTATAGCCAATAGGAATTCTAAATGGTATTTGGTGGCTTTCGGGATGATAGGTACTGCTTTAAGTGGCGTAACTTTTATTTCGGTACCGGGGCAGGTGGGGGCACCAGCAGGTAACCAGTTTCAGTATTTTCAGTTTGTATTGGGTAATGCTTTAGGTTTTATTATTGTAGCTACAGTGTTGTTGCCTTTATATTATCGTTTAAATTTAACATCCATTTATGGTTATATAGAAAAAAGATTAGGAGTAGTAAGTTATAAAACAGCAGCAGCTATTTTTCTAATGAGCCGTACCATTGGTTCGGCTTTTAGGTTGTATCTGGTGGTTATTGTGATGCAGCGTTTTATTTTTGATGCCTTTGGTGTTCCATTTTGGTTAACGGTTTTGCTTTCATTGGCGTTAATTTGGCTTTATACTTACAAAGGAGGCTTAAAAACCATCATCATTACAGATACTTTACAAACTACTTTTTTAGTTTTATCGGTGCTTTTAACCATTTATTTTATCTGTAATAGCTTAAATTTAAACGTAATTGAAGCTTTTGAGACTATTAAACAGAGCGGCTACTCCCAAATATTCTTCTTTGAGAATTTTATGGATAGCAAGTTTCATGTAGCTAAGCAAATACTAGGAGGCATGTTTGTAACCATTGCCATGATAGGCTTAGACCAAGATTTGATGCAAAAGAACTTAAGCTGTAAAAACATTAAAGAGGCACAAAAAAACATGTTTACCTTTACAGGAATCTTTGTATTGATCAACTTATTTTTTTTAAGTGTTGGTGCTTTACTTTATGTTTACGCAAGCAAAAATGGTATTGCTATTCCGGTTGATGATACAGGGAACATCAGAACAGATTTTCTTTTTCCAGAAATAGCCCTTAACCATTTAGCTGTAGTGCCCGCTATTGTTTTTATGTTAGGTTTAACAGCGGCTACTTTTGCCACAACAGACTCGGCCTTAACAGCCTTAACCACCTCTTTTTGTGTAGATTTTTTAAACTTTGATAAAAAAGAAAATATCAATGATGCTAAATACATTAAAGTAAGACATACCGTACATATTGGTTTTTCTATCCTGATGTTTTTAGTTGTGTTGTTATTTAACCAAGTAAACAATAAAGCTGTTGTAAGTGCTATTTTTACGGTAGCTTCCTACACTTATGGGCCTTTATTGGGTTTGTATGCTTTTGGATTATTTGCACAAAAAGGGGTAAGAGATAAATGGGTGCCTATTATTTGTTTGGCAGCACCAGCAATATGTTATGTTTTAAACATAAATTCTAAAACAATTTTAGGTGGTTATGTTTTTGATAATGAATTGATAGTAATTAACGGATTGATAACATTTTTAGGCCTGTATTTAATAGCTACCAAAACTACAGCCGAAGAGAAACTATATAATAGAAGTTTATGACAAATGATGAGAAAATAAGAAGTGCGTTTGAGAACAAAACTTGGCAAGAAATAAAAGTAACAGATTCTTGGCAAATATTTAAAATCATGGCCGAGTTTGTAGATGGTTTTGAAAAGCTTGCTAAAATAGGTCCTTGTGTATCTATTTTCGGTTCTGCCAGAACACCAACAGAAAATAAGTATTACCAAATAGCTGTAGAAACCGGTAAACTATTAACAGAGCGTGGTTATGGTGTTATTACCGGTGGTGGCCCTGGTATTATGGAAGCCGGTAATAAAGGGGCTTTTGAAGCAGGAGGAAAATCTGTAGGTTTAAATATAGAATTACCTTTTGAGCAATTTCATAACCGATATATTGATAGAGATAAAATCTTAGAGTTTGATTACTTCTTTATTAGAAAGGTAATGTTTATGAAGTACTCTCAGGGATATATTGTTTTGCCTGGTGGTTTTGGTACTATGGACGAACTTTTTGAAGCCATGACTTTAATCCAAACTGGAAAAATAGCCCGTTTCCCAATAGTTTTAGTCGGAAAGGATTATTGGACAGGTTTAATAGATTGGATTAAAAACACCATGCTAGAACAAGAAAGAAATATAAGTCCAGAAGATTTAAACTTATTTAGGCTGGTAGATACCGCAGAAGAAGCAGCAGAGCATATTTTTAGGTTTTACGAAAAGTATGTTCTTAAGCCAAACTTCTAGAAATGATTTAATTCATACATACAGTTACACATCTTTAAACTTTTTTAATGGCATTGTTATTGGTTGGCTTTTAGAAATTAAATACCTTAAAAAATAACATGCCTACAACAAAAGCAAAAGCCTCTAAAGCACAAGGTGCTAAAAGAGAAAGAACAGAAAAAGAATCAGGAGCTTTAAAAGAATTATTTGTAGATTCTTTAAAAGATATCCTTTGGGCCGAGAAACATTTAACCAAAAGCCTTAAAAAAATGGCTAAAGCTGCTACCTCAGAGCAACTTAAAACAGCTTTTGAAGAGCACTTGACCCAAACCGAAAATCAAATTACCCGTTTAGAAAGCGTATTTGAATCTATCGGAGAAAAAGCAACAGCCAAAAAATGTGATGCTATGGAAGGTTTAATTAAAGAAGCAGAAGAGCTTATTGAGGAAACCGAAGATGGTACCGAAGTTAGAGACGTAGCTTTAATTTCCGCAGCGCAAAAAGTAGAACATTACGAAATTGCCACTTATGGCACTTTAAGGGCTTTAGCCGGAACATTAGGTTTTACAGAAGCACAAGCTTTGTTAGAAGAAACTTTAAATGAGGAAAAAGAAGCAGATGTTTTACTGACAGAAATTGCAGAAAACGCTGTTAATGAAGAGGCAAGCTTAGAATAATTATTGCCTGCTTTATTTAAAGAAAAGGATTGTTTTACATCAAGTAAACAATCCTTTTCTTGTTTTAAGATTTCTGCCTATTCTAACCTTTACATAGTTATTAGGATTAAAAATTTGTAAATTTGCCTACATGTACAAACTTATTAAACCACTATTTTTTCAATTCGACCCAGAAAAAATCCACTATTTTGTTACCGGAAGTTTAAAAAATGCTCAAAAAATATGGGGCCTACCAGCTTTGTTAAAAAAAGCATACAGCTTTAATCATGTTTCATTAGAGAGAGAACTTTTTGGCTTGAAATTTAAAAACCCTGTTGGTTTAGCCGCAGGTTTCGATAAAAATGGCGAATATATAGAAGAGCTCGCAAATTTTGGTTTTGGTTTTATTGAAGTTGGTACCGTAACACCCTTACCACAGCCGGGTAATGATAAACCCAGAATGTTCAGGTTACAAGAAGATGCTGCATTAATAAACAGAATGGGTTTCAACAATAAGGGTGTTGATGTTTTAGCCAGAAAATTGGAAAGTATTAAACGCGATGGTTTAATTATAGGAGGTAATATTGGTAAAAATAAAAATACACCCAATGAAGAAGCCGTAAATGATTATATCAAATGTTTTGATAGGTTATTTAATGTGGTAGACTATTTTGTTGTTAACGTAAGTTCTCCCAATACTCCAAATTTAAGAGCTCTACAAGAAAAAGAACCTTTAAAACATATTTTAAACACCTTACAACAAAGAAATCATAAGGATGGTATTTCTAAACCAATCTTATTAAAAATAGCTCCTGATTTAACAAATTCTCAGTTAGATGACATTATAGAAATTGTGCAAGAAACTAAAATTGCTGGTATTATAGCTACAAACACCACCATCTCCAGAGATGGATTACAGGCACCAGCATCTCTGAAAAACGAAATGGGCGGTGTAAGTGGTAAACCAGTAGGAAAAAGGTCTACCGAGGTCATTAGCTATTTATCAGAAAAATCTAATAAAGCTTTCCCTATTATTGGAGTAGGAGGTATACATAGTGCAAAGGATGCTCAAGAAAAGCTAGCAGCAGGGGCAAGTCTGATTCAGGTTTATACAGGCTTTGTTTATGAAGGCCCTGGCTTAGTTAAACGTATATTAAAAAGTTTGGTAAGGTAGGTGTATCTTTTCCTTTTGAATTTTCAGGATAGGGGTGCAGTTGCAGGTGGTTGGTTTCTGGTTTCCATGTCTGTGTTTTCAGTTTTCGTCGGCGACTTTTAATTTTTCTTTCATTGCGATGAGGAACGAAGAAGCAATCTTTTTTTTATTTATTGAAGGATTGATTTTTGAATGATAGATTGAAGCCTTCCGCTTTTAGCCTTAAAAACCGAGAAATACATATTCTTGCTGGCACTGTAAATGACACTGTAAAACTTAAAATTGATACTGTAAATGACACTGTATTTTTATTGATAAAGCAAAACAATAAAATAACGGCTAACGAAATAAGCGAATGCTTGAAAATAAGCTTAAGCACACAGTAAGACGTAAAATAAAAGAACTTAAAAATAACAGAAAAATAGACCGTATTAGTAGTGATAAAACAGGATATTGGGAAACAATTGAATAGTTATATAGTTGACGGTTGTGAGTTGCCAGTTCCCAGTTCTGGGTGGGGATTTTTATTTAGTGAAGGATTGATTTTTGAGTGATTGATGATCAGTTTTTAGTTGTGAGTTTTGGGTTTTTAGTTTTGAATTTTACCTTTTGAATTTTCTAAGTCATTTATATCCTGATAAGCTAGCTTTTTTCATAAATTTCAACCTTATTTATTCTTTATATGATGAACGGATTGATTAATAAACAATCAGATTTCTTTGAGAAAATAGCAAGTTTGCTAAAACAGGCAAGAAATTCAATAATTAAAACCATTAACCATACAATGGTTAGGACATATTTCGAGGTTGGTAAACTCATTGTTGAAGAGGAGCAGAATGGTAAAGAAAGGGCAGAATACGGTAAACAGATTATTGAAGAACTTTCTATGAGGTTGATTCAGGAGTTTGGTAAAGGTTTTTCTGCTACTAACCTTAAGCAAATGCGTTCATTTTATCTCATGTATTCAAAAGGTCAGACACTGTCTGACGAATTTGAATTAAGTTGGTCTCATTACTTAAAACTTATGAGGATTGATGACCCTAAAGAACGTAAATTTTATGAAATTGAATCTGTTAAGAATAACTGGAGCCTAAGGGAGCTTCAACGTCAATATGATAGTGCTCTCTACGCTCGTTTGGCTTTAAGCAGAGATAAAGACAAGGTTTTAGAGTTGTCTCAGAAAGGATTAGTTATTGAGCATGCTAAAGATGCAGTTAAAGATCCTTATATATTAGAATTTATTGGATTACCAGAACATTCGATTTATTCAGAGAGCCAGTTAGAACAAAAACTAATTGATAAATTAGAACATTTCTTACTGGAGCTTGGTACTGGATTTACTTTCGTTGCAAGACAAAAAAGAATAACTTTTGACGAGAAGCATTTTCGTGTCGACTTAGTGTTCTATAACCGAATTCTTAAATGCTTCGTTCTTATTGATTTAAAAATTGGAGAATTATCTCATCAGGATTTAGGTCAAATGCAGATGTATGTAAACTACTATGACCGCGAAATGAGGTTGCCAGATGAGAATAAAACTATAGGAATTGTTCTCTGTCAAAATAAGAGCCAAGCGGTTGTAGAATAGATTAAAGCTTTCCACCTTTAGCCTTCTGCTTTAAGCTTTTTCGAATGATTTCCTGTTTTTGAATTTTAATTTTTCCCTTTTTACTTTTCAATTATTACCACGGAGTACGCAGAGGGCACAAAGCTGGGTATAGACTTATAAAAGCGCTCTGTGAACTTTGTGCTCTTTGTGGTTAAAACAATTCTAAGTTTTTAATACGGAGAATGGATTGATAAAGAAGAAAGTCAAATTCCTATGATGATTTAAGCCTTCAGCTTTCCGCCTTTTGCCTTCCACATTGCTCTTTTAGTTTAATGTTTAACGTAAGATAAACGTAGGATAAACGTAGGATAGAACTACTTTAACATTTATCTGAAATAGTTAAAACTGTTCTGGTTTTGACTTACAATAAATATTTGCTTATTTAGAGTTAAATTCTGTTTTATAAAAAATACCTATGGAATTGGATTAAATTATGCTTTATAAAAATTAATAATAACTTGATGTTTGCACATATACCAATCTAGTAGGTTGTATTTGCGCAGGTTTATGGGATATATAATAGTTGTATGCAATTTTTCCGAACTGAGCAAAAAAGCCAACCTTTATTTCCTTTTTTGCATCTAAGTAAATAAAAGCTGAATAATGAAAAAAACACTAACACTTACAATCTTACTTTTTTGTATAAATAATTTGTTCGCACAAACAATTCGAGACTCCGTTTTTAATAATGTGATTTTGATTAATAACACAGATGTATCTACGGATGGATTTCATTTTTTAATTGATATACCTATCAAACCTCAAAAAGAAGCTATTGTTATTTTCAATGACGACCACCGTATTCCTGCAAAATTATTTTTTAGCAGAAATTCATTCTTATGTGGTCAAAATGAATTTATACTTATTACACCTGATTGGGAATATTATAATAATGTTAAAGAAACTGAGAGAAAAAACTCTGGTTTGAAGTTGCATCCTTATAGACAAAATAAAGTTTATCATATTCAAAGAAATAATACAAAGATCCAAATAGATAGTTCAAGTATAAGAATCGACGACTCAAAGAATTCTATAAAAATAAATTTTAAAAACCCAGATTTGAAAGAAAACGAAATAAAATATTTTTTTCAGGAATGCTATGGTTCTAAATGTTGTCCAGAAGACCCGTCTTGGAAATTAGAGAAAGAGAGAAACGAAATTAAAAATAATTTTAATGAAAAGCACAATGTAAATGTTTATAAAAATGTTTACACACAAATTAAGGGTAAAGAAGGCGAACATTGCGATTATTACACATTAAGTGATTTGACAAATGAACAGAAGATTCAATTTATTTTTCCACCAAAAATCCATACGAAAACAGATGATGTAACACAAGGTTTTTTTGTTATTATCTTACCTTCAATTATAAATACTGAGAATATGAAGCACATCAATAAATAACAAAATGGATAAAATAAAACTATACACAACAGCAAATTTGCACAAAAATGGCTGACCCCTCACTGGCGCAAGTCTTAGTGAGTAGGGTGAAAAGGGAGAGCCTGACTTGTGCCTATTCAGTGGGCGTAGTAAAGCATGCAGTATATAATTTATATAGTAGTGAAAAGAATTATCAAGAAGGTATAGGTTTAATAGATATAAATGCATTAGAGTAATGAAAGCACAAGTCAAGCATTTGCTCTTTATCTAGCCCTCTAAGACTTGCAGTTAGAGGTACACAATTAAATCGATTGTATATAGCTTGCAAATAATTCATAGATATTTATGAGCAAAAGAGAAAATCAACTTAAAATGATTGCTGACTTGGTAGATTATTATCGCAAGATGTCTGATAATCAACTTTTGAATATTATCCATGGCAGCAGTTTTAATTGGGATGTTAAGTACAAAAAAGCCTTAAATATTGTGTTGAAAGAGCGTGGTTTAAAAAATGTAGATTAAACTTAGTTCCATTTTTTTGGAGGATGTCTTTGAATAACCTAGTGACAGATAAAGCAGAGACATTATGTCTGTAGAAACCAATTACGCATTCTATTGGTATAATCCCTTGGCTTAAAAAATTATTTTATAATATTTTAAAAGTGAAATTTCTAAATTTTTCTTTTAGCTCCAACCCCTAAATTCTCCACACACCCCTAAAAATCATTAATAATATCGCTAAATTGCTTCAACCAATTTTTTAAGCATGAGAGAAGTAGTCATCGTTTCGGCAGTAAGAACGCCCATTGGTAGTTTTGGTGGTAGTTTATCAAGCTTTTCAGCAAGCCAATTGGGTGGTTTTGCTATTAAAGGCGCTTTAGACAAAATAGGATTAGAGGCTAATAAAGTAGAAGAAGTTTACATGGGCAATGTGCTTTCGGCCAATGTAGGGCAGGCACCGGCCACACAAGCCGCTAAGTTTGCAGGTTTACCCGATATTCCGGCAACCACCATCAATAAAGTATGTGCTTCTGGAATGAAAGCGGTGATGTTGGCCGCACAAGCTATTGCTACAGGAGATAAAGACATTATGGTGGCTGGCGGAATGGAAAGCATGAGTAATGTACCTTATTACTTAGCCAAAGCAAGAAATGGTTACAGGCTTGGGCATGGCGAGTTAACGGATGGTTTAGTAAAAGATGGCCTATGGGATGTTTATAACGATTACCACATGGGTAGCGCAGCAGAACTTTGTGCCAGCGAATGTAATATCACTAGGGGAGAGCAAGATGCTTATGCTATACAATCTTATAAGAGGTCGCAACAAGCTACAGCTGATGGTTTATTTACTGATGAAATCATCCCGATAAGGCTGATAGATAAAAAAGGTAACGAAACATTCATCCAAACAGATGAAGAAATTTCTCAAGTATTTTTTGATAAAATCCCCAACCTAAAGCCCGTATTTAAAAAAGACGGTACGGTTACGGCTGCTAATGCATCCACCATTAATGATGGTGCTGCGGCACTTATTTTAATGAGCAAAGAAAAAGCCCAGGAACTAGGTTTAGTGCCTTTAGCGCATCTTATTTCTTTTGCAGATGCACAGCAAAGTCCAGAATGGTTTACTACAGCCCCGGCAAAAGCAATTCCTTTAGCCTTGCAAAAGGCAAACTTAAAAACATCAGATATTGATTATTTTGAGATTAATGAGGCCTTTTCTGTGGTGGCTTTGGCCAATAATCAAGCTTTAAGTTTAGATGAAACTAAGGTGAATATTAAAGGCGGAGCAGTATCTTTGGGGCATCCACTTGGGGCTTCCGGAGCCCGTATCTTGGTTACGCTTATCCATATACTAAAACAAAATAAAGCAAGTTATGGTGTTGCGGGTATTTGTAATGGTGGTGGTGGCGCTAGTGCAGTAGTTATTCAAAATCATAATTAAATGAAGTTTTACAGTATTTTAACTGTCTTATTTTTAGTTTTTAGCGGTATTCAAGCTCAGGTAAAGCCAGAAACGATACAGAGCTATGAGCTTGAGCTTCAAAAGTTAGGTGAAGTGATGATTAACGATTCACTAGAGCAAAACCGTATTCAAGCGAATTACAAATTTGTAAGAACTTTAATTAGTGCTTTAAAAGAGAAAAACGCTTTCGCTTATCCTTTTGATAGCTTATCGAGATACATCACAGTAAAAACTGCTGATGATAAAAAGTTTAAAATCTTCACCTGGTTTTTAACCTTAGATGATGGCTCTTTTAGATATTATGGGGCTATCCAATTAAATAATCCAAATCAGTTAGAACTTATTCCCTTAACCGATTATACTTCGCAAATTCTGGATAACAGCTTAATCTTATCTAACAAGCAATGGTACGGAGCTGTTTATTATCAAATTATACCGGTTTTAGGCATCAAAGATCCTTATTATATTTTGCTAGGGTGGAAGGGGAAATCTTTAACCACATCATCTAAAGTGATAGAAATACTATCTTTTAGCGGAAAAGACGCAGTTTTTGGGAAACCCGTATTACAGGATGATGCTAAAAGTAAGCTTTTCTTAAACCGTAAAGTATTTGAGTATAGCAGTAGTGTTTCTATGCTTTTACGTTATGATAAGGATGATAAATTGATTGTTTTAGATCATTTAGCCGTACCAAATGAAGAAATGGCAGGTATACCTTCTATGTACGGACCCGATTTAAGTTACGATGCCTACCGTTTTAAAAATGGAAAATGGCAATTGCAAGAAAATGTAAAGCTGCAAAATAAGCCCGATATTAGTGATGAACTGTTTATAGATCCAACAAAATTGGCTCCTCCGGTTAATCAGCAGAAGTAAGGCAAATTTGTAATATTTTCGTTTCTCAAGAATACAAGTTATACAATTACATAGCAATTAATTAATATTGAAATAGTAGAGGTTGTCTCAAAGCAACTATATTGTCAGGCTGAGCGGAGTCGAAGCCTTTTTTGGGTAAGTCTGTAAACATTTCGACTCCGCTCAATGCGACAAAAAACATTTTTGAGATATCATCTTTTCAAATTATCCTTAGATATTTATGGCTAGTACGCATCTTCAATCTTCAGAAGAAGATTTTTTTAAATCTAAAGTTTTAGGGCATCCAGCAGGGCTATTTGTGTTGTTTTTTACCGAAATGTGGGAGCGCTTTTCTTATTACGGAATGCGAGCCTTATTGGTGTTATTTCTAACCTCTTCTATCATGGGCGATAACCCAGGTTGGGGTTGGCCACGTGAACATGCTTTAGCTATTTATGGCTCCTATACTTCTTTTGCGTACCTCACACCTATTTTAGGGGGCTACATAGCCGATAGAATTATTGGTTACCGCTGGGCCGTAGTTGTTGGTGCTTTATTGATGACTTTGGGCCATTTATCTATGGCGATAGAGGTAGACCCAATTTTTATGTATCTGGGTTTGGCTTTGTTGGTGTTTGGTAATGGTTTTTTTAAGCCTAACATGACTTCTATTGTAGCGCAGATGTATAAAAATCATCCTGAAAAGAAAGATGGTGCTTATACCATTTTCTACATGGGTGTAAATTCTGGAGCTTTCTTAGGGATGCTTTTATGCGGTTATATAGGCGAAAGTCCGGATTGGGGATGGAGCTATGGTTTTGGTTTAGCCGGAATTTTCATGCTGGTAGGGATGCTTCAATTCTATTTCACCCAAAATATTTTTGGTGATATTGGCTTAAAGCCGATAAAAGAAGAAGCCTCAAATGCTGCTGGCACAGCAGTTAAAGAGGAAGAACAACTGAACCCTTTCTCTAAGTTTGATTTAGTGTTGATAGGCTTAATATCAGTAATAGGTTTAACTTGGGTAATTAATGACCCTGTATCAAAAATCACCAGTGTAAATGCCTTTAATTTTGAGCTTGCTGGCTTAAGTGGTAGTAATTTTATGATTATAACAGCCTTGGTGTTGTTTTTATTCATCCTCATCAAAAGGATTTCTCAGTACACACCTGTTTTAAGAGATAAAATGATAGCCGTTATCATTTTGGCTTTTATTACCATTTTCTTTTGGGCTTCTTTTGAACAAGCTGGTGGTTCTATGACTATTTTCGCTAGTGATTATACCGCTAGAATTTTAACAGGCGATTATAAACTGATTTTCAATATTGCCAATACCTTAATTACAGTAGTGCCTTTGGTGATTATTTCTTATGTTTTATTCAAGCTTTTCGCTAATACTTTTAAAAGATTTGCTTTAGGAAATATCATTTTGGCTATTGGTTTTATCATCATTTGGGTAATTGTTATCTACATGCTTGCTCAGCAGTATAGCGATGTAAAATCAGAAGTTCCGGCAACGTGGTTTGGTGTTTTAAACTCTTTATTCATCATCAGTTGCGCACCTTTGGTTTCTAAGGTTTGGGAAAGTAAGTATAACCCGCCTGCAACAGTTAAAAACGGTGTAGGAATGATGTTATTAGGAACTGGTTTTGCAGTTTTAGCTTATGGTGCTAGTGATATTCCGCAAGGAGCACAAACAGCAGCGGTTAGCATGATTTGGTTAGTGTTAGCATATTTTTTCCACACCATGGGCGAGCTTTGTATCTCTCCAGTAGGTTTATCTTACGTAAGTAAACTGGTACCGGGTAGGATGATAGCCATTATGTTTGGTATTTGGTATTTAGCCATTGCCATTGGTAATAAAATAGCAGGTACTATGGGAGGGATGATAGATCAGATTACAGCTAACTATTCTATGTCGGTCTTCTTCCTAATCTTCACCATTATTCCGGTTGCTTTAGGGGTATTTATCATTCTATTAACGCCATTATTGAAAAAATTAATGCATGGGGTAAAATAATTGGCTTTTAATATTTATAAAATCCAGCTAAATTCAATATCTTTCAAAAACACACTAACACAACCATTGTATGGAAAAGCAAAAAGAACTATTTGGCCACCCCATAGGGCTTTATATCTTGTTTCTTACAGAAATGTGGGAACGCTTTAGTTACTACGGCATGAGAGCCATCTTGGTACTTTATCTGGTAGCCAAAACAAGCGATTTAAATGCCGGTTTAGGATGGACAGAAGGCGAGGCTTATGCACTTTACGGTTGGTATACCATGTTTGTTTATGTAGCTTCTATTCCCGGTGGTATTATAGCTGATAAATATTTAGGTCAGAAAAAATCGGTGATGTTGGGCGGTTGGTTACTGGTAGCAGGGCATGGCATTTTAGCTATTGAGCAAATGTGGGCTTTTTACACAGGTTTAATTTTAATTGTTGCCGGTGTGGGATGTTTAAAACCTAATATATCTACCATGGTAGGCGGTTTATATGCCAATGGCGATAGAAGAAAAGATATGGGTTTTTATATTTTTTATATGGGGATAAACCTTGGTGCTGCAATTTCTGCTTTGGCAGTTGGTTACGTTGGCGAAACTTATGGCTGGCATTATGGTTTCGGGATGGCTGGTATAGGAATGGCTTTAGGGCAAATAGTGTACCTGTACGGACAAAAATATTTAACCCATGTAGGGGATTTGGCTGTGGTAGATAAAACTTCTGGCGAGCCTCAACAAAATTTGTTTTTAGACATCTTTAAAAAGAAAAACTCTTTGTTCTCAACTTTAGCAGTGTTAGCTGTAGGATTAGTTGTTTTTGCAACCTCTAGCTGGCAATATGGGCTGTTAATTATGGGTTTAAGCTTTGCCGTAGGAGTTGCTATGGTGATGTATAACGAGTGTAATGCTATAGAAAAAGATAGGATGAAAGTTGTTTTTCTATCTTTTTTAATCATAATTGTTTTTTGGGGAGCTTTTGAACAAGCCGGTGGCTTGATGAATGTTTATGCCGACCAAAAAACCAACCGTATGATAGGTTTAAGTTTCTTACCAGAAGTTCCGGCATCTTGGTTCCAAAGCGTAAACGCAATTTTTATTTTAATTTTTGCCACTATAGTTGGTGCTTTCTGGACAAAATGGGCTAAAGCAGGTAAAGAAGCTTCTTCAATTTTTAAAATGGCTGTTGGGGTGATTATCATGGGTTCTGGCTTTTTCTTCATGACAGCCGCTTCCCTTGAATACCAAGAAGTTGGTAAATCTGCTATGCACTGGTTAATTTTAGCTTATCTATTTCATACCATTGGCGAGCTTTGTGCATCGCCGGTAGCACTTTCTTTTATCACAAAATTATCTCCAGAAAGGTATGTAGCTTTTATGATGGGGGCTTATTTTGCCGCCACAGGTTTAGGAAGTAAAGTTGCGGGTATTTTATCAGAAGCATCTGCCGAGGCTGGCGAGCTTACCATTTTTACTGGTATTGCCATATTTTCCATATTGTTTGGTCTGTTGGTTTTCTTCATCATTAAGCCTTTAAAAAGACTTACACACGGTGCAGAAGAAGGTGTTGCACCAATAGCACATTAATACGATAAAAAGAGAATAAGAATTGATATATGTATAAGCTTCCAAAAATGTATTTTTGGAGGCTAAAAATTTACAAATTGTTTGATAGTTTAATTATAATTCCCACCTATAATGAAAAAGAGAATATTGAAAAAATTATTCATAAGGTTTTTTCATTAGCTCATCCATTTCATGTTTTAATTATTGATGATGGCTCGCCTGATGGGACAGCATCTATTGTTAAACATTTGCAAAGCATCTATCCCGAAAGGCTTTTTATAGAAGAACGTAGTGGTAAACAAGGTTTAGGTACTGCTTATATTCATGGCTTTAAATGGGCTTTAAACCATCATTATGAATTTATTTTTGAGATGGATGCCGATTTTTCTCATAACCCTGATGATTTAATGAGGTTAAGAGAAGCTTGCGTAGCTGGGGCTGATGTTGCTATAGGTTCAAGATATATTAAGGGTGTAAATGTGGTAAATTGGCCAATGGGCAGGGTTTTGATGTCTTATTTTGCATCGGTATATGTACGTTTAATTACAGGTATTGATATACAAGATGCTACGGCTGGTTTTAAATGCTATCGCAAGCAGGTTTTAGAAACTATAGAGTTTCATAAGATAAAGTTCGTAGGTTATGCTTTCCAAATAGAAATGAAATTTACGGCTATTAAACATGGTTTTAACGTAGTAGAAATTCCTATCATTTTTACAGACAGAACAGAAGGAACTTCAAAAATGTCGACTAAAATTTTTAGAGAAGCCTTTTTAGGAGTGATTGAAATGAAAATAAGAAGTTGGTTTAGAACGTATAAGCAAAAATCAGCATGAAAAAATACTTTCTATTCATCATCTTTTGGTTGGTTACTTATGCCTCTTTTGCGCAACAAAAAATAGATGCACAACATACCGCTATTGCTTATCAGGGAAGAATAAAGAAGGATAAGGCTTTAGTGGAGTTATACTGGTCGGCCACAAGTGTGAAGCTTAATTTTCAAGGCAGTGCAATCTCAGCAACTTTTCAGGATGAAACGGGTAATAATTACTATAACATCATCATAGATGGTGATAGCAGCTATATTTTTAGACCAGAAAAAGTAAAGAAAACTTATATCCTTGCTCAAAATTTAAAATCGGGCAAACATCAAATAGAAATTTTTAAAAGAACAGAGTGGACAAGAGGTAAAACCCTTTTTTATGGTTTTGAATTGCCTCAAGAAGCTAAGGTTCTTGCAGCGGATAAGCCTAAAGCAAGAAAAATAGAGTTTTATGGAAATTCTATAACAGCAGGTTATGCAGTAGAAGATTTTTCTGGTAAAGATTCTCCAGACAGCACCTTTACCAATGCTTACCTAAGTTATGCACACTTAACAGCTAAACATTTTAATGCGCAATACCATAGCATTTGCAGAAGTGGTATAGGTATCATGATCAGTTGGTTTCCTTTGATTATGCCCGAAATGTATGATCGCTTAAATCCTCAAGACGCTTCTAGTAGATGGGATTTTAAGCAATATACACCAGATGTTGTAGTTATTAATTTATTCCAGAATGATTCTTGGTTGGTAAAGAGAACCAATACCGAGGGCTTTAAAGCTGCTTTTGGTAGCCAAGCACCAACAGAAGATTTTATCATTAAATCTTATCAGAATTTTGTGCAGTCTATCAGAAGCAAATATCCTAAAGCTAAGATAGTTTGTATTTTAGGGAATATGGATGTCACCAAAAAAGGCTCGCCTTGGCCTGGCTATGTTGAAAAAGCTGTAGCAGGTTTAAAAGATGCTCATATTTACACACATTTTATCCCTTATAAAAATACTGCAGGACATCCTAGTGTTAAAGAGCAGCAAGATATAGCAAACGGTTTGATTAAATTTTTAGCGCAGAAGATGAGTTGGTAAGTATTTATGAAGAATTATTGAAGATAAAACTTTAATAGTTTCTAAGGCTTTGCCACCCTAAACCTGATATAAGCGGATACCGGCCTTGAGCCTAATGCCTTGTAGGCGTATGAGCGTTTAGCAGGACTACCGGTAAATAGCTGCATTTTACTTGCTTTCTAAAAAATCTTATACACTTATTCTAAACCAGAAGTGTTTTTATTAACTTCATCCCCATGAATGAAAATCTTGATCCTAATAAAGATCGATTAAATCCTACAGATAAAGAGGTTGAGAAAGTGTTACGTCCGCAGGAGTTTGAAGATTTTGCCGGACAAGATAAAATTCTAGAAAACCTTAAAATATTTGTGAAAGCTGCTCGCTTAAGAGGCGAGGCTTTGGATCATGTTTTATTACATGGCCCTCCAGGATTGGGTAAAACCACACTTTCACACATTATTGCCAATGAAATGGGCGTGGGTATAAAAATTACCAGCGGCCCCGTATTAGATAAACCCGGTGATTTAGCAGGTTTGTTGACCAATTTAGATACAGGTGATATTTTATTTATTGATGAGATACACCGTTTAAGTCCGCTAGTAGAAGAGTATTTATACTCGGCCATGGAGGATTTTAAGATAGATATCATGCTGGAAACAGGGCCCAATGCTCGGTCGGTACAAATATCTTTAAACCCTTTTACTTTAGTTGGAGCCACTACAAGGTCTGGCTTGTTAACCTCGCCTTTAAGGGCAAGATTTGGTATCAATTCTAGATTACAATATTACGATGCTAAGTTGTTGACTTCTATTGTGATGCGCTCGGCAGATATTTTAAAAACGCCTATTACAGAAGAAGGGGCTTATGAAATTGCGAGAAGGAGTAGAGGTACGCCACGTATAGCTAATGCTTTGTTAAGACGTACTCGAGATTTTGCCCAGATAAAAGGAAATGGAGAAATTGAAACCGAAATAGCTCGTTATGCGTTAAACGCACTTAATGTAGATGAACATGGTTTAGATGAGATGGATAATAAAATCTTATCAACCATTATAGATAAGTTTAAAGGAGGCCCAGTAGGCTTAAAAACAATAGCCACGGCAGTAGGTGAGGATGAAGGTACGATAGAAGAGGTTTATGAGCCCTTTTTAATACAAGAAGGCTATTTAATGCGTACAGCAAGAGGGAGGGAAGCTACAGAAGCGGCTTATCATCATTTAGGTAAATTAAAATCCGGCAGTACCGGGACACTTTTTTAATTCATAATTATTATATTCGAGGCATGCAGCAACACAATTTTGACGTTGATATCGTCATCCCTTCATCGAAACAGAAAGTAAAAATCAATAAAGAATTTATTGAGGTTAACCAAAGCACTATTGCTTGTGCAGATGTTTCGGCAATACGTTACGGTGTTTCTTTAATTGGCTCGGCAAAAAAGCCTGAAAGAAAAGAATACACCATTGATGTGCAGGCTAAGGATGGAAAAAACATCAGTATAAAGTTTAGTAGTAGTAAGGTTGAGGAGCTTTTAGAAGAAGATCATACCTATTATTACATTATGTCTGGCTTGTGGCAGTACGTTAAAAAGTATTTGGTAAGCCATTTTATTGAGATTTTAAACGCCGGAGAAACTTTTGATATCGGGACTACAACCGTAAGTAATCAAGGTTTTATGATGACTTATAAAACGTGGTTTTGGGGTAAAATTAAAACGGAGCTGGTGCATTGGAACGATATTAAATATTATCTGGATAAAGGTATTTTGCATGTGGATAGCATCAGCGATAAGCGAAAAAAAGTAAAATTAAGCTTACATCATGATTGGAATGCTGTAGTTCTAAATACTTTGATGCATTACTTATGGCAAGACCACAGGAAAGAGAAATTAGCTAAAGGAGAAAAAATATAAGGAGAAGCCCGCAAATGCGGGTTTTTTTATGCTCAATAAAAATAGGCTTGGCCTTTGTTAGTTTTAAAACACAAGTGATACCGATATTCTTATAGCATGTAAATCGGTATTTTATAATTAATATCCTATTTTTGAACAAATTATACAAGTGGCTACTATCAACAGAGATTCGCACAAGATTATTTATAGGAAATATGCCTATGCCCTTAAATATGTTTTAATGGTGTTTAGCATCCTGTTTATCACTGCTATATTACCCAAACAAGCCAGATTCAAATATGAATTTGAAAAGGGTGTGGTTTGGATGCATGATGACTTAATATCGCCTTATAATTTCGCTATCAGAAAAACTACACAAGAGATAAAATCTGATAAGGATAATATCTTAAAGTCTATTTTGCCTGTTTACCGTTTAGATGATAAGGTTTTAGAAGTACAGTTAAGCGAGTATCAGGCAGATTTTGAAGCCAAATGGCGTTCTGCAGGTTTACCCGATGATGATTACAAAGAAAGAACTTTTGAATTTGGTTTTGAGCTATTAAAAAATATCTATCAAAAAGGTGTTATTGGATTAAATAAGAATTATCAGAAAGAAAAAGATAATGCTAACTATTTAATCATGTTGTTGAAAAACAACGTGAAAACAGAAGTAAGTACAGCAACTTTATTAACCACAACATCGGCTTTTTCTTTGGCCAGCGAACGTGTGGTTGAGAATAAAAAAGTAAGAACTGATATTCTAGTAAACGTTCTTAAAGATAGGATAACGCCAAATATTTTATTAGATGAACGCTTTACAGAAAGCTTACAAAAGCAAGCTATAGAGAATGTTTCCTCTACCAGAGGTATGGTGCAAAAGGGTGAGGTGATTATTGAAAATGGTTCTACCATCAATGATGAGGCTTATCAAAAACTAGAATCTTTACGTTTAGCTTATGAGGAGAATGCAAGAGTAACGGGAGATAGAAATTTAGTGCTTTTAGGTCAGTTTTTATTAGTTGCACTTATTGTGTCTTTACTGATGGTTTTTCTTTACCTATTTAGAAAAGATATTTTTCAGGATAACAGACAAATCTCTTTAATCTTATTGGTTGTAACCGGGATGTTGTTATTTCTATCTTGGTCTATCAGAATGAAACTACCAAGTTTATATTACATACCCTACTGTATAGTTCCTATCATCATCAGGATATTATTTGATACTCGTTTGGCTATGAACATCCACTTATTGGTGGTATTAATAGCGAGTTTCTTTGTGCCAAATAGCTTCGAGTTTGCTTTTTTACAAATTTCTGCGGGTATGGTATCTATTTATAGTATTAAAAACTTGGTACGCAGAGAGCAGTTTCTGATTAGTGCTTTATTGATATTGCTTACCTATTTTATATCTTATTTGGGTATTTCTTTAATCAGAGAAGGGGCCTTGGCATCTGTAGAATGGTTAAAGTTTCTGCCATTTATTTTTAGTGTATTACTTTCTTTATTGGCTTATCCATTAATTTATCTGTTTGAGAAGATGTTTGGTATTACCTCAGATATTACTTTAATGGAGTTAACCAATACTAATTCTACTTTATTAAGAGAGTTGGCTTATAAAGTACCGGGTACCTTTCAGCATTCTTTACAAGTAGCTAATTTGGCAGAATCTGCCATTTTTAAAATTGGCGGTAATGCTTTGTTGGTAAGGGCAGGAGCGCTTTATCATGATATTGGGAAGATGGAAAATCCACAGTTTTTTATCGAGAACCAAAATAAAGGTTTAAATCCGCATGATAAATTACCTTATGAAGAAAGTGCTCAAATTATCATCAGGCATGTGGTAAATGGTGTAGAATTAGCCCGAAGACATAACCTGCCAGAAGTGATTATAGATTTTATCAGGACACATCATGGGAATACCAGAGTAGATTATTTTTACCAGTCGTTTTTAAAGAATTTCCCAGAAAAGATTGTTGATGAAAATACATTCCGTTATCCTGGGCCAATCCCTTTTAGCAAAGAAACTGCTGTATTGATGTTAGCAGATTCTGTAGAAGCAGCCTCTAGAAGCTTAAAAGAACCCGATGCAGAGAGCATCAATAACCTGGTAGAACGTATTATTGATTATAAACTAGAGCAAAATCAATTAAATGATAGTAATATTACATTGAAAGAAATTGAGACTATCAAGCTGATTTTCAAAACGATGCTGATGGGTATCTACCATGTAAGGATAGATTACCGACAATAGAATTAAAATTTCTTTTTGTAGATATATTCGTATTGTTATATTTGCACACCCAATAGGGAAGGAGAGGTGCCTGTCCCGAAGGGATTCCTTCGGAAAGAGGCCGAAAGGAACAGTTTGTCCCAAAGGGACTCCTTTGGAGCTAAACTAAAATTGTGATAAGATATGTATATCACTTACATTTTAAAATCTATTAAAGACGGTAGATATTATTATGGTAGTTGTGGTAATATAGAAAAAAGATTAACGATGCACAATAGTGGCAAAGTCAAATCTACAAAGAGTAGAACACCATTCGTACTTATTTATAAGGAAGAATACGAAACAAGGTCAGAAGCTCAAAAAAGAGAATATTATTTTAAATCTATAGATGGTTATATCTGGTTGAAACAAAATAATATCATTTAAAAAAAGGAGAGGTGCCTGAGAGGCCGAAAGGAACAGTTTGCTAAACTGTCGTACTGGAAACGGTACCGCGGGTTCGAATCCCGCTCTCTCCGCAAAGCACAAAAAAGCAGCTGTAAAGGCTGCTTTTTTTTTCCTTTTATGATTTTTAATCATAAAAAAAATAATCCTATTGAATGTTTTTCAGATTGTAACACTATTTCCTGATAGAAGTTAAATTATTTTCCTAAATTAGTTTTTAATAAACCAAGCCAATTTATAAACTCAGTTAGTAAGATTATTAGAGGGTTTTTATGAATCAGATGAAGAGTTTAATCACTAAAAAATATTCTTGTTTAACCTGCTATCCTAAATTTATTTTCTTTTTGGGATTAATGCTTCTAATTACCAGGAGTACTTCTACCCATGCTCAAATTAATTATTACTCGCAAAGATTAGATAACAGCACTGGTTTATCAAATAGCTGTTTAAACGTTATTTACGAAGATTCTGATAATTTAATTTGGTTAGGAACTTGGGATGGACTAAATGTTTTTGATGGCTCTTCTTTTCATGTTTTTAATTATAGTCAAGGTAATCCAATCAAGAGTATAGGTAGTAACGTGATTTATGAAATTAAAGAAGATAAAGAAAAGAATATTTGGATTGCTACCATAGAGGGGGTTTCTAAATACAGTAAATCAACAGGTAATTATAAGCACTATTTTTATAATAGAAATAGTAAGAATAAAGTTATTGATGAAGGCTTTATCATTGATATTGATAAAGATGGCGTTATATATGGCACTGCAAAATCAGAACAGAAATTAAGTGTTTATCATGAAGAAGAAGATATTTTTAAACCATTAAATCTAAAAGGATTACAAGCGGGTAAAATCATTAAAATTATTATTGATAAACAAAATAGATTATGGATACATCAGGCTAACGGAAACTTACAAGCTTTTCAGAAAACCAAAGTAGGCTTTGTTAAAATCAGGTTAAATGTAAGTAGGGATATTAGTGATATATATTATACCAATAATCAGTTTTTTTATACTACAACAGATAAAAAGCTTTACCAAGGTAATGGTTTAAATTTTAAGCAGGTTGCTAGTTTGCCTTTTGCAATAAGGTCTATGGCTTATTATAAAGGGAATTACTTTTTAGCGTGGTCTTCTAAAGGTTTGGGCGAGTATACTAAGGATTTTAAAACACTTACTACAGTTAATAAAGAAATTCCTGCAATAGCAAATATGCGTGTTACCTCATTACAAGTAGGCAATCAAGGCATGCTTTGGGTAGGTACTGATGGTAGTGGTGTATTAAAACTTTCAGAAGAAGAAAATCACTTTGGTTCGGTAAAACAATTGCCAGGAGGAAACAGCATTAATATTCCTATAAGAGCTTTTAATGAAGTAAATGATGAGCTTTGGATAGGAACTAAAGGAAATGGTATCATCACCATTAAAAATCTAGGTAAAGTAAATGCTTCTTATAACATGATAAGAAGTTTCTACTCGGTTTCTGATTTATTGGATAATTGTGTTTACGCAATAGAAAAAGCCGCTAATGATTATGTATATGTAGGTTCTGATGCTTTGGGGATTACCATTTATGATTTAAAAGATAAAAAATGGTATAAATGGAATGAGGTTAAAGGCCATGATCAATATCCTTTATTTAACTCGATACATAGCATACTCATAGATAGAGATAGTTCTGTATGGTTAGGCTTGGAAACCTACGGATTAATTCATCTTAAAATAAAAAAGTCGGCTAACGGTTCTCCAGAAATAACTTATCTCAAAAGGTATCCTTATACTGGTGATAATTTGGGGCCGGGTAATAATGTAATTTATACTTTAGAGAATGGTAGTAGAAACCAACTATTAGTAGGATGCCGATACGGCGGATTAAGTATTTTTGATAAAAAAGCAAAGAAGTTTAAAACATTAAAGGCATTTTCCTATGAAGGAAGTTTGTCTAATAACGATGTTTTATCAGTTTATAAGGATAAAAGTAATACCATTTGGATTGGTACCAGTTACGGACTTAATTATATAACAGAACAGGATTTAAGTGCCGAAAAACCAATTTTCAAGAAGATAACTACAGAAAATGGATTGCCCAATAATACCATACATACCATAACACAAGATAATGAAGGTTTTATTTGGGCAAGTACCAACAAAGGCTTGGTAAAGATTAATCCAAAATCTTTACAAATAGTAAGGTTTAAAGCTACAGATGGCCTACAAAGTGATGAGTTTAGTGATAATGCTGTTTATAAAAATAAACAAGGCTATTTGTTTTTCGGAGGCATTTATGGCTTTAACTATTTCTTACCTGAAAACATAAAGTCTAACAGCTATTTACCTAATTTATTGCTAACAGAGGTTCAAATGGCAGGTAAATCAGAAAAAGAATCTGGTTTTCATGTATTAAATTATAAAGTAAATGAGGCAACTCCCAAATATACTTTAGAACCTGGAGATGACTTTTTTGAACTTAAATTAAAAGCTATTGATTATATCGGAGCTGAAAAATGTCAATATGCGTATTTTCTTGAGGGTAATGATAAAGTATGGCATTATTTAGGGGAAGATAATAGAATAAGTTATAGCAATATTACTCCTGGTAATTACACATTAAAAGTAAAATGGTCTAACGGTAGTGGTGTATGGACTAATGAAATAGAGGCTTTTGATATCCATATCAAACAATATTTTTGGTTAACATGGCCCGCTTTTTTAGTTTATTTCTTGATTATTTTAGGTGCTGGCTTAGCCTTTTATCGTTACAGAAAAAATAAAGTCATGATGCAATATAAATTATCTATGGAGCACATGCTACGTGAAAAAGATGAAGAAATACATCAAGAGCAACTTAATTTCTTTACCAATATTGCACATGAACTACAAACACCATTAACTTTAATTTTAGGCGCTTTAGAGCGTTATTTCATCAAAACTAAAGCCGATATAAAATCTGGAAATGATTATTTCTTATCTATTGTTAACCAACAAGCATCTCGCTTAAATTATTTGGTTTATCAATTATTAGAATTTAGAAAAGCAGAATCAGGGCATCTTAAAAATCATTACAGTTACTTGAATGTATCTAAGCTTTTATCAAATATTACTGAATTATTTTCACAGCTAAACGACCAAAATAAGTTTGATTTTTCTGTGAAAATTGAAGAAAATATTGAACTCTGGATAGATAAGGATAAGCTCGAAAAAATTATTTTCAATCTCTTATCCAATGCCTTTAAACATACACTTCCGGGTAAGCAGATTACTTTTTCTATTCAGCAATTAAAAGACAATAATCAGTTAGAGATTATTGTGGCTAATTTTGGTAATAACCTTTCTGAAGAAGAGCTTAACAGTTTGTTTGATAGATTTTTTGTGGTAGATGATACCCAACAAAGTAAGATAAGCTCTGGTATTGGCTTGGCTTTTACACGTGAACTGGTATCCTTGCTAAAAGGTAGTATTCATGTAGCATCAGAAAACGATTGGATTTCTTTTAAAGTTTTATTACCGCTTTATTACATCCCTACTGAAAAAGAAAAATTAGAAGATAACATAGAAAAGCTTGAAACCCCTTCTTATTTATTAACTTCTATGGCTATAGAGCAAGAAAAAGGAGAGGAGAAAGTTATCACAGAGAATAATAAACAAGCTGTTTTAACCACTTTAGATAAGCAAGAAAAGAAAAGTGTACTCATTATTGAAGATGAGCCTTCTATCAGATTCTTATTGAAAGATATTTTGAAAGATACATACAATATCTATGAAGCTAGTAATGGTAAAAAGGCGCTTGAAATTGTAAGAAAAGTTATTCCTAATTTAATTGTGAGTGATGTGATGATGCCTGATATGAGTGGTTTAGAAGTGTGTAACATTATTAAAAGTACTCCGGAAACTTGCCATATACCTTTCGTTATTTTATCTGCCCGAGGAACCATGGAGCAGAAAACAGAAGGTTATGAGGCTGGCGCCGATGCTTATATACCAAAACCTTTTCAAACAGAGCATTTATTGGTAAGGATTAGGAAGCTCCTAGAATATCAACAAAGGTTGCATGATTTGTTTAATAAAGAGCAATCGCCAATAAAAATACCAGATGTAGGGATGAAAGATGGTGATAAAGAGTTTTTAGAGCAAATTATTACTTTAATAGAAGCTCATCTGGATGATGAGAATTTAGACGCTGTAATGCTAGAAGATAAATTGGGTATGAGTAAAGCCAATTTCTATAGAAAACTGAAAGCTTTATCTAATATGACGCCGGGCGAGTTGATCAAAAACATCAGGTTGCAGCATGCGGCTACATTATTAGAAAATTCTGATTTTTCAGTTTCAGAGATTTTCTATAAAACAGGTTTTAGCAATCAATCTCACTTCTACAGAGAGTTTAAGAAGAAGTATAATTGTTCGCCTGCCGAGTATAGAGCTGGTTACAGGTTACCAAGTAGTTAAATATCATTTTGGAACTCCTGTACATAACTCTGTTACTCTAGTACAAAGCTTAATAATTACACTAAGCTATTTTTGAATGAACCTAAATAAGACTATAAGTCTGTTCATTCAAAAATATGATGAAAATTTTTACTAAGCATCTTGCCTTTATAGGACTAAGTTTTTCTTTTACGATTGCTGTACAAGCCCAGATTTATAAAGACAGTAGCCAACCTCTAGAAAGTCGTGTTCAACATTTAATTAGCCAATTAACTTTAGAAGAGAAAGTTTCTTTACTAGGCTATCAAAGTAAAGAAGTTTCGCGTTTAGGTATTCCAGCTTATAACTGGTGGAATGAAGGTTTACATGGTGTTGCCAGAGCAGGTAAGGCTACAGTTTTTCCTCAGGCTATAGCTATGGCAGCTACTTTTAACGACCCATTGGTACAAGAAATAGCTGATGTAATTTCTACAGAAGCCAGAGCTAAATATAATTTAGCCATTGCCCGAGGCAACCGTAGCCAGTATATGGGCTTAACTTTTTGGTCTCCAAATATTAATATCTTTAGAGATCCACGTTGGGGACGTGGACAAGAAACTTATGGCGAAGACCCTTTTTTAACTTCCAAAATGGGGGTTGCTTTTGTGAAAGGTTTGCAAGGTAATCATCCTAACTATCTTAAAACAGCAGCATGTGCTAAACATTTTGCAGCCCATAGCGGGCCAGAGGTGGTGCGGCATTCTTTTAATGCACAAGTAAGCGAGAAAGATTTAAGAGAAACCTATTTATACGCCTTTAAAAAGCTAGTAAATGCAGGTGTAGAATCTGTCATGTGTGCTTATAACCGTTTAAATGATGTGCCTTGCTGTTCTAATAACCTTTTGTTAAACAAGATTTTAAGAGAAGAATGGCAATTTAAAGGTCATGTAGTGGCTGATTGCTGGGCTTTGGATGATATCTATAAAGGTCATCAGGTATTGAAAAACCCAGTTGAAGTTGCCGCCGCAGCCCTTAAAGCAGGTGTAAACCTTGATTGTTCTGAGCTGGTACAGAAAGATTTATTAGAAGCTGTTAAGCAAAAACTCATTACAGAAAATGAAATCAACAAGGCTTTGGCAGGCTTATTAAGAACACAATTTAAATTAGGTTTTTATGATGATGCTAAAAGCAATCCTTACAGCCATTTAAATGAGCAAGATATACAGTCTGCCAAGCATATTGCTTTAAGCAGAAAAGCAGCACAGCAAAGTATGGTTTTGCTTAAAAATGATAAGCAATTACTACCATTAAAGACTCAAAAATACCAATCTATTGTTGTTATTGGTCCTAATGCAGGTTCTGTGGGGCCATTATTGGGCAATTATCACGGGGTATCAGAAAACCTAGTCACTTTTATTGAGGGTATTACGGCTGCTGCTGGTCCTGCCGTGGCCGTACAGTATGAACAAGGGAGCGATTATACAGATACCCTAAGATTTGGCGGTATTTGGGCTGCTGGACAAAGTGATTTAACCATTGCTATGGTAGGTTTAACCCCTGTTTTAGAAGGCGAGGAGCATGACGCCTTTTTATCTGAGAAAGGTGGTGATAAAAGTGGCTTGGATATTCCTAAAGCGCATTTAGCGTTACTTAAAGAGCTTAAAACTAAGAATCCAAGTAAACCTTTAGTTGCCGTAGTAACGGCGGGTAGTGCGGTAGATATAGCTGCTATTCAGGCTTACGCTGATGCTATCATTTTAGCTTGGTATCCTGGCGAACAAGGCGGAAATGCTTTGGCTGATATCTTGTTTGGTAAGGTTTCTCCATCAGGGAAATTACCTGTTACTTTTTACCAATCTCTGGCAGATTTACCTCCTTACGAAAGCTATGATGTAAAAGGACGTACCTATCGCTACTTTAAAGGTAAAGTGCAATATCCATTTGGTTACGGGCTAAGCTATACTTCTTTTGCATATAGCTGGGTAACACCTCCTGCACAAAAAATGAAAATCACTGCTAAAGGTATTTCTTTCGCTATTAAAGTAAAAAATACTGGCGAAACAGATGCAGATGAAGTGGTGCAAGCTTATATGAAATATCCACCACATCCAGATTTTCCTTTAAAAGAGCTTAAAGCTTTTAAAAGAATAAGTTTAAAAGCAGGAGAAGAGCAAACCGTTAGTCTAGAAATACCTGTAGAAGAACTGAAAAAATGGTCGGTAAAACAAAAGATGATGCTGTTAAATGCCGGCCAGTATGAGTTGGTTTTGGGTAGCCATGCAGCTGATGAAAAACTCAAAACTACAATCAAATTTTAATCAACAAAGTAAACCTCAAACATGAAAAAACTTTTATTAGGTATTTGCTTCATCTTGTCTTGTTCAAAAGTTATAGCGCAAGCCGAGTGGAATTTTGATACTACTACAGAAGGCTGGGGCAATACCAATAGCTTAACAAGTAGTGTAAACAATGGCATTTTAACTTTAACAGCAACCGGGGCCGACCCTTATATTTATTCTCCCAATAATTTAAATATCAATGCATCGTTGATTAAAACTATTAGAATAAGGGTTCAAAATAATACCAATCAATCTGCCTTTCAGATTTATTGGATTACCAATACAGATCAAACCTATAACTCGGCTAAGTTGATTCAGATACCTATTACTCCCAATTTAGCTACACAAAAAGAATATGTTTTTGATTTTAGCTCGGTAACAGCTTGGCAGGGTACCATCAAGCAAATCAGATTAGACCCTGGGAATCCGGCTAGCAATACCTCAGTAGCTATAGATTATATCAAACTTACGAATGATGCCTATACACTTGTGGTGGATAATGGTATTTTAAAAGTTAAGGCCGATTTATTAATGGGTGGCGCTATTTCTTACCTTTCAAAATCATCAGATAATAAGAATTTGGTTAATATTTATGATAGAGGTAGATATATACAGCAATCTTACTATGCAGGCTCTGCCATTAATAGGCTGGCAGAAGGGCAGCATCCGTCATGGTCGCCATGGAACTGGAACCCCATACAAGTAGGTGATGTTTATAATAATTCATCGCCAGTATTGGCAAGCTCTTTTACAGATAGTACCATTTACACTAAAACCCAGCCATTGTTATGGGATATGAATAATGAATTGGCACAATGCCACATGGAAATGTGGTTGTCTTTAAGAGGCAATACTATACATGTTAAAAACAAACTCACTGTATTTAGAACAGATAACCGATGGAGCGAGATCCCTAGACATCAAGAGCTCCCGGCAGTATATATCATTGGCGATTTATACAATTTATACACCTATACAGGTAATGCGCCATTTACCAGCGCAGCACCCAACAAAATTACCAATGCCGGGCCACCTTGGGCTTATTGGACAACACCAGAACATTGGGCAGCTTTGGTAGATGCAAATCATTGGGGCGTAGGAGTTTATAACGGCTCATCAACCTATTTTGTTGGAGGTTATAATGGTGCGCAGGGTGGTGGCGCAACCAGTTCATCTACAGGTTATATGTCGCCTTTACGAACAGAAACTATTGGTAAAAATGCTGTTTACGAGTATGAGTACGATTTAATAGTAGGTACGCTTACGCAGATAAGAGCTTTTGCTTATGCCAAAAAGAATTATGTTTTACCAGTTACCTTAAAAGATATAAGTATAAAACAAGGTTTTAATAAAAATACCATTGTTTGGGAAACCTTAAGCGAGCAAAATGTGAAACATTTTGTGGTAGAAAAATCTGTAAATGGTAAAGATTTTAATGCTATACATACCCAGATAGCAGCAGGAAATAGCCAAACTTTAAAGTATTATAGTTTTGATGACTATCATCAGGAGCGGGGAACAGTTTATTACCGTATCGTTACTTATGACCAAGATGGTACGTATAATACCAGTAAAATAGTTGCCGCTAAAACTCAAGCTGATGATACCTATGATGTTAAGGTGGAGGATGGGAAGTTAAAATTGGTGTTTTATGAGCCCTTTTTGGGTACAGTTTCTTTGATAGATATGTTAGGTAAAGAAATATTTAGACAAGAATTAAAACAGCAAATAGAAAGTTATGAAACAGTACTTCCCCCATTACAAAAAGGTATTTTCTTAATTAAATTATCAGGTAAAAATTTAAATGAAGCCAAAAAGATAGTACTAGAATAAGTGCAAAAATAATTTCTATCTACTTATGAAAAACTATGAAAACATTAAAATACATCATCATACTTATAAGCTATCTCAGTTTAAGTGCATCTTCATGCAAAAAAGACAAAACCGGAATAGACGCTTTACCGGCAGCTACGCAGGAAGGCAGGAATACCTTTGGTTGCTTGGTTGATGGGGAGGTTTTTATTGCAAGAACCAGAGGTTTATTTGGACCTCCTTACTTCGCTTGTGAATATGGTTTCAATTCTGTAACTAATTCTTTTAGATTTTACTTAAGAGGAAGTGATAGAATTCAAAGTTCAAATAGAAATACAATAATAATTTCATCTAATAGTATTTCATTAATTTCTGGTATTAGGCTAGACTTACGAGAATTACAAGATGGTTATGCTAATGCCATTTATTTTAAGACTTCAGTAGATGAATATAATACAAACGCTACATCAAAAGGAGAAATCACTATTACCAAGTTGGATGAGAGTAAAAGAATCCTATCAGGCACCTTTTGGTTTGATGCAGTAAATGAAGCGGGAGAAAAGGTAGAGGTGAGGGAAGGTCGTTTTGATATGAGTTATCGTTAGTAAAATAGTACCTACTACAGAACGAAATCAAGTTAAAAAATAAGAACAAACATCATGAAAACATTAAAATACATCATCATACTTATAAGCTATCTCAGCTTAAGTGCATCTTCTTGTAAAAAGGATAAAACTGGAATAGACGCTTTACCGCCAGCTACGCAGGAAGGCAGGAATACCTTTGGTTGCCTGGTTAATGGAGAGGTTTTACTTCCTAAAGTTAAAGGGTTAGGAGTTGGACAACCAGTATTAAGAGGTTCTTACTATTATCAAAACTTCAATGAAAAAGTAGGATATTATTTAACTATTTCCGCAACTGATAATAACTCGACCTTAAAAAGTATAATTATTAATACAGATTCTTTGAAAATTGAGCAAAATAAAACTTATATGTTTGAAAATTTTGGAATGAAAGGCTTAAGCTATGCGAGGTATACTGTTAGTCTTGATACTTATTATACAAATACTGATAATTCTGGGGAATTAAAAATTACTAGACTGGATGAAAGTAAAAAAATTATATCAGGTACTTTCTGGTTTGATGCTGTAAATGAAGTTGGAGAAAAGGTAGAGGTAAGAGAGGGGCGTTTTGATATGAGTTACCGTTAGTAAAATAGTCCCTACTACAGAGCGAAATCAAATTAAAAAATAAAACAAACATCATGAAAACATTAAAATACATCATCATACTTATAAGCTATTTCAGCTTAAGTGCATCTTCTTGTAAAAAAGATAAAACTGGAATAGACGCTTTACCGGCAGCTACGCAGGAAGGCAGGAATACCTTTGGTTGCCTGGTTAATGGGGAGGTGTTTATTGCAAGAAGTAGAGGTGGATTTGGTCCGCCTTATTTTGAATGTGACTATTCCTTCATTTCAGGAACTAATTCGTTTAGATTTTATTTAAGAGGGACTGATAAAATTCGAAGTTCAAATAGCAATTCAATAATCATCTATTCCACTGGTATTTCATTAATTTCTGATACCAAGCTGAACTTAGAAGAATTAAAAGATGGTAATGCTAGTGCAAGATATTCTGAAACTTTAATAGATGAATATAATACAAGCGCTATATCAAAAGGAGAAATCACTATTACCAAGTTGGATGAGAGTAAAAGAATCCTATCAGGCACCTTTTGGTTTGATGCAGTAAATGAAGCGGGAGAAAAGATAAAGGTAAGAGAGGGGCGTTTTGATATGAAATATTGATTGTAAAATATTCCAACTAAGGAAAAAACTTTAAAATAATTATTAAACATAAAAAATAAAAACATGAAAAAGAAAATCACATTATTAAGCATTGCTCTACTATTTGCATGTATAAGCCAGGCACAAGAACGAGATAGTTTAAAAAGCAACCAGGCAAAGCACATCAGTAAAGAACTGGCTATCTCCCAAGAAAAAGCAGAAAAAGTTACACAAATTATGGATGCATATAAAAGCCAGGCCAAAGCGGTTTTAGCAAATACAACTTTAAGCAAACAGCAAATAAGCAGACAAATGGCTGCTTTAATAGCAGAAAAAAATCAGAAACTAGGGCAAATTCTTACAGAAGCACAAATGGATAAAATAGTACCTACTACAGAACGAAATCAAGTTAAAAAATAAAAACAAACATCATGAAAACATTAAAATACATCATCATACTCATAAGCTATTTCAGCTTAAGTGCATCTTCTTGTAAAAAAGATAAAACCGGAATAGATGCTTTACCAGCAGCTACACAAGAAGGTAGGAACACCTTTGGTTGTCTGGTTAATGGGGAGGTATTCAGCCTAAAACGCCAAGGATTAGGGCCATTATTTCAATGTTATTATACAAATTATCAACAAGAAGGCTATTATTTCAAATTGTCCGCTTATAGTGATAACAAAGGTTATGACAAGACTATTGTTTTAAGCAGTGATAGCCTAAAACTTGAGGAAAATAAGATTTATAATTTAGGATTACCAAATATTTTAGGAGACACAGCTGCGGAATATATATATACAACTCCAAATTTTTATATAGTTAAAGACAAAAGAGGTCAACTTAAAATTACTAAACTGGATGAAATCAAAAGGATTATATCCGGTACATTTTGGTTTGATGCAGTAAATGAAGCGGGAGAAAAGGTAGAGGTTAGAGAAGGACGTTTTGATATGAAGTATTAATAGATTCTTAACAGTACATTATGAAACCAATTTTTAAGTTTAAAATAGCCATAATCATATTTTTAGCTATCTTATTTACAGGGCTAAAAGTATGGTCGCAACCTGTAGGTGCTACCATTAGCAATCCTATTCAAGCAGGTACATTAACACCAGGTATAACTTTTTCTGATACTAAAAATAATAGTCCAAGTAACGGATTCATAAATAATATAGGCCAAGCGAGTGATGATATTTATTATGGTTTTACTTTGGCAAGCAATGCAGAAGTAAGTATTTCGCATTGTGCTTCTGGCTTTGATACTTATATGTACCTCTTAAATGCTTCAGGAAGTATTATTGCTTCTAATGATGATTTAGGACCACTATGTTCGGGCTTACAGGCATCAATAAAAATATCTCTTGCTGCGGGCGCTTATTATGTAGTATCAGAAGGGTATTCTAACAACAGCGGTGCTATTACCACTACTTTAAGTATCCCGGCTGCAAGTACAGAAGTAATTAATGTATTTGCACAACAAGTTGGCCAGGTGTTTTCTTCTTTAGAAACCAGCAGGGTACCTTTTGGCCTGCTGCGTGATGTAGCTATGGAGCAAACCAATCTGGATAACTATAATGGAACTGTACTGGTAGACAGTAATTTTGTAAGTAATGCAGAATGGCATGCCATATACCAAACCTTAGTCTCCGCCAGTATTGGTAATAATACGCCAGACTTTCCGGAAATGAAGCTGATAGATAGTTTGTGCTTTAATGAAAGAGGGTCGGGAATTAGGATCAAGCGTAAAAGTTGGGGAGACTTGAAGATTTGATTAATTTTGTAGAAA